>CANMNB010000026.1 GCA_947499145.1 uncultured Arachnia sp. | reverse complement strand
GGATCCCACGGTGACCGCGCTGACGTCCCTGACGGTCACGGCCACCGAGGGCTACACCACTATGAGGGACTTAACTGTTGCCCACCTTCCCTGCAGCCATGTTGCCTCCTCCCGTAGCGGCCTTCGATGTCGCGGCGGCGACCCTCACTTGATGCATATGCGCAACCTTTGTTGGATGGCCAGGCACTGAACCTTCCTCGGTTCACGTCCCATAGGTGTGCGGCGACGGCAGCGCCTCGCAACGACACGGCCCGGCAGGCGTCGACTCCCTGCCTCCTACCCCTTGTCTGCCCCCAGCAGGTTCGGCATGAGCGGCTCACCGGGTTCGCGCTGGCCGCCGCATCCACACCCCGGTCTGGGCGGGTTTTGTGTCGCGCACGGGGACAGTGCCGTGACCTTCCACCTGCGGTGCGTCGTTGCGAGGCTGCTCACACGCGACATCAAAGCGATGGTGGTCAGCCCTCGACGAAGTACACGTGCTTCTTCGTTGCCTCACGGACGGAGACATCCCCGGCACGGGAGTGGCCGACGATGCGGCCGAGGGGCTCGTAGGACCCGTGGTTCATTCCGGCGCAGGCGCACTTGCACTTGCTGACCGTGTTGGGGTTGGCCGTCCAGCACTCGGAGGTGCAGCGACTCCTCACGCTGATGTAGTGGATGACCCGCACGCGGCCGAAGTGCGCGGCGAGGCCATCGATGAGCTTGGAGGTATGTTCCCGAGCGACCGTGAAGACGGAACTGTCGTACTCGACCGTGTTGCGACGCGTCTGCGCGATGGCCGCCCTGATGAGGTCGAAGTTGCCGGAGCCCTGGAGTCGAGGCATGTTGCTGACCTCGGTGGGGCCCTGGGGATGGATCGTCACCGTCACGGGCCGATCAGTGCTGCGGCGGGTGCTCACCCCCGAATGGCGACGCCGCTCCCCGGTCTTCGTGTTGCTTGATGTACTCATGCTGTTCTCCGATCTGATTGAAGTTGCTGCCCGAATGGTGTGTTGTGTTGCTGGGAACTCGCTTGGCAACTGATACGGCTTGGGACTGCCTCATGACTTGACGGCGTGTTCGCCGGGTCGAACGACGGGGCCGTCGGAGGGGATGGCATCTGCGTGTCCGTGACCGCCATCGCCGGACCAGCAGCTGCAGCTGGTGACTTTCGAAGTTGTCGATCGATCCGCGGCAACTGCACGGTGGCAGTGGTCAGTGCGACCGAACCTGTCGCGACGTTTGACGGCCAGGCCGCCCAGGCTCGGGTGGTGACGGCGTGGGCGGCGACCTGGTCGAGGGCGCCGGGGGCTGCGGGGGTGGGGACGTCGAGGGTGTGGGCGGTCATGAGGTTTCCTCGGTCGGGGCGGGGCGGGGCTGCACAGCGGCCACTGGTCGCAGCTGTCGCCGTAGGCGTTGGTGGTGGCGGTGTTGCCGCAGGAGCACAGTCGGGCCGCCGGGGCGGGGGCCTGGGTTTGCTTCATGCCGGTGACGGTGTGCCGCGCGCCGGGGTTGGCGGCGGGTGCCCGCACACCTTGTGGGCCAGATCACCCCTGAGGGGTGCTCGCTCCCCCGGCTGGCCGGGAACGGTGTGGGATGCTGGGGGCACACCCCGTGTGGGTGCCGCAGATCTTGACGGGGACCAATTTCGGTTTCCTGGCCGGGACGGGTTCGGCGCCGGAGGGGTTCGGACAACTCAACAGCGGATGCGGAACCAGCGGCACCGTGGAGGTGTCGTGCTTGGCGGTGAGGGCGCTCGGGGCTTGTCCCAGTTTTGTCCCATATTTGAAACCGCCTCGAATGGCCCTCTGACTAGGCGTTTTGCAGGTTTGTCCCAGATTTGCGCGGGTTTGTCCCAGATTTGAAACACGGATCTGGGACAAGATTTCTCGACGTCGATGCTTGTCAGATGCGGTTTCGTCCCCCAAATCGGGGGTTTGTCCCAGTTGTCCCAGATTTTATGAAGCCACACATGCAGGCGGGCGCGCCCACGCGCGCGCACGCGCGCACACGTAGTTACTTAGTTACTTACATATATGGGACAAAGTAGTAGTAGTAGTAGAAAGGCCCTAGTCAGAGCCCGGTTCTCCTGTCCCAGATTTGAAAGATGGATTTGGGACAGTTGGGACAACCCCTTGTCAGAGGCACATCGCTTGTCCCAGATTTGACCCACCGAACTGGGACAACACCCCCTCAGACACCCTCGACGGCCCCTCACCCGCACCCAGACAGCCACCAACCACGACGTCGACGACACCCACGGGCGACCTCGAGCACCCCGGACAACACCGTCATCGACCTCGACAACACCCCGCCAGGCATCGACAACACGTCCTTCGCGGGTCGCTGCACCCCATTCGTCGACGACATCGGCGACGCGGATCGGGTCGGCGCCAGGTCCTGGCCGGGCCCCTGGCAGGCACCTGCGAGGCAGTGTCCGGGGGAGTCTCCCCGTCGTTGGCTGGCCGGCTGGAAGGAGGCGTCGAGGTGGCGGATGGCGGTCGGGTGCGGGCCGGCTGCCGGGGTCGCTGGTGGTGTCCTGGCCGGGTGCGCCCGCCGGGGGCGGCGTGTCGCCGTGAAGGGATTTGTGGTGAGCCGGGAGAGACCGGGGCCGTGGGCCTTGGTCGTGTCGACGGGTGGGGGCGTGAATGACCCCCGCCAGACCTCGACCACCCGGCAGGTTGCTGCGACCCCGCCCACTCGCAAGGGCCGGGGCTGCCCTCCCCACCTGCTTCCCGAGGCGGGGCCGGGAAGGGTCCCGTGCGGGGCTGTGCGGCCGCCACAGCCCAGGGCAGGGTCCGGGACAGGTCTTTGGTCGTCGGCGGCGCTTCCAGAGGCTCTGAGGGCCGCTTTTCGGGTCAGGGTTGGGGGTGTTGCGGCACACCGTCGGACGACGACGCCAACCGGAGGAGACGACGATGGACCACCGCCAGCTCGGGGTACGGCTGCGGGCCGCCCGCGAAGCCCGCCACCTCACCGCAGCCCAGGCCGCCGACACCATCGGCACCGACCCAGGTGACTACCGCAGCATCCAGTCCGGCGACCGAGCGCTGACCGGACGCGAGCTGGAAAAGTCCGCCGACCTGATCGGGCTACGAACCGCCGCCAAGACCGGCCCACCTCGTGCCCCGTCGCGCCGGGGCAGGGGAGGCGGCAGGCCGCGGGATCTTAGGTTGGCCAAAGCGACCGCCGTGGCCTCAGCGCACATGGGCGGGGCCCTCCGCGGGTCCGCTACTGTCCCCGGGGCTGTCAGTGGCAGCTCGGTCCTGCCACCACTGCGGGACGACAGTCCCGTCCCCCAACGCATAGGTGAGCGCTTTGATGAAGAGAAGGCTCATCGTGACGTCGAGCGTCTTGGCTAACGCCTTGTACCGTCGATACAACTCGTCCTCGATACGCAAGGAAAAGGTATGCGAGCCTTGGTCGGATCGTTCTCGTCTCTTAGTCACGAACACACCGTAACCGCAATCTCAATATCCGCAAGACTGGTGCTAGCAACAATTACATTTCGCCGCATTGTGACTGATATCACTAACTGCATTCGCGCATTGTTTTGCCGTGTCGCCGTGCCTGTATAGGCGATAGCGCGCGGCTAGAATCTGACTGATATCAGTCGAAGTCATGTAAGTGTCGGGGATCTCTGAGAGAATCCGGTGAGACCGAGCCTTGTGAGCCGCTGGTAGGCGGCGAGGGGTGACTGGCGATGATGACAGAAGTGGATGTAGTGCCTTGGTGAAGATGACTCAGCAGCGGCTGGAATCGGTGTTGTGGGAGGCGGCGAACGCGCTGCGCGGCCCGGTCGACCCGGGCGATTTCAAGGCGTATGTGTTCCCGGTGATGTTCTTCAAGTGGATCTCCGACACCTGGGACTACTGGCATGCCATCGCCGTTGCCGAGTGGGGTGATGACCTCACCGACGACATTGAGGCCGAGGATTACCAGCCGTTCACCATCCCCGCCGGCTGCCACTGGTCGGATGTGCACCAGACGGTCAACCATCTCGGGGTGAAGCTGAACGATGCGCTGCAGCGCATCGAGGGCGCCAACCCTGGCCTGGCCGGGGTGTTCGGGGACGTGAAGTGGGGCAACACCGACCGGCTGCCAGAATCCGCCCTGGCGGCGCTGCTGGACGCCTTCCACGGTGTCCGCCTCGACCCCGACCACGTCGAAGGCGACATGCTGGGGGCCGCCTACGAATACCTGCTGCGGGAGTTCGCGGAAGCCTCCGGGAAGAAGGCCGGGGAGTTCTTCACCCCCCGCCACGTCGTACACCTGCTGGTGAAGATCCTCGACCCGAAGGGGACCGAGTCGATCATCGACCCGGCGTGCGGGTCGGGTGGGATGTTGGTGGAGACCGTCAATGCCGTGAAGGCCGCCGGCGGGGACCACCGCACGCTGCGGCTGCATGGCCAGGAGATCAACCTGACCACCACCGCCATCGCGAAGATGAACCTGTACCTGCACGGTCTGGAGGACTTCGAGATCCGCCGCGGCGACACCTTCCGCGAACCCCGATTCGTCACCAAAGGCCGCCTGGACCAGTTCGACATGGTGATCGCCAACCCGCCGTTCTCGCTGCAGAACTGGGGAGCCGACCGGTGGGTCAACGACCCCTACGGCCGCGCGTTCTGTGGGGTGCCGCCCGCCAAGAACGGCGACTTCGCCTGGATCCAACACATGATCGCCACCGTCAAGGAGGACACCGGCCGCGTTGGCGTCGTCATGCCCCACGGTGTCCTGTTCCGCGGCGGGAAGGAAGGCGCGATCCGGGAGTGCCTGCTCCGCAAGGACCTCCTCGAGGCAGTCATCGGCCTCCCCAACAACCTGTTCTACTCCACCTCCATCCCCGTCGCGCTGCTGATCTTCCGCAAGACCAAGACGGCGGAGCGGCAGGGGAAGGTGTTGTTCGTCGACGCGAGCTCGCGGTTCAGGGCGGGCCGGAACCAGAACGTCATGTCCGACGACGACATCGACACCATCCACACCGCCTACGCCGCCGGCCAGGACGTGGACGGGGAGGGTGGTTTGCATCTGCGGCTCGTCGACCTCACCGAGATCGAGGCCAACGGCTTCGACCTGAACATCGGCCGCTACATCCAAACCGAGACCGCCGCAGAGGTTGATGTGGAGGCTGCGTTGGTGGCGTATCTGGAGTCGCGTGAGGCGTTGCGGGCGGCGGAGGACGTGTTGGACGAGAAGTTGAAGGCGGCCGGGTTCAATGCATAGCTCCACGCGCGACGCCCGCCAACCGTTCACGGTGCTGCTTCCCGACGGTCCGCGCAAGCCGTTGGAGATCCACGACAACGAGGTGGGTCTCGTCATGGCGCTGGTGGACAAGGCCAGCGTCCAAGCCCTCGGCGAGGACTGGAACTCAGTCGGCGTCTACATCCTCCTCGGCCCGGTCGCCGCCGACGGCAGCTACAACGTCTACGTCGGGAAGTCACCGATGGGGCTACGCAACCGCCTCATGGAGCATGGCCGAAGCCGGACCTGGACCCGCGGACTCCTGATCCGACGAGTGGTCCTGCACGGGTTCACCTCCTCCCACGCCGGCTGGCTGGAGGGTGACCTTTATGACCTGTTCTCCACCGCGCAGCTCGCGGCCGTCGAGAATGTCCAGACACCACGCGACGACACCGTCCCGCCCTACGAACTGCGGATGCTGCGCTCCCTTCGCGACCCAATCATCCGGGTCCTGCGGATGCTCGGCTACGAAACCGAAAGCGCCCCCGAGACCGTAGAGGCACCCGCCGACATCGCGGCCGAGACACCCACGGAACAGCCGGCGGCGCAGGTAGTGGCGAAGCGTCGTTCGCGAACCGCCTACAACGTCTCCATCGCCGATCTCATGGCCTCTGGGCTGCTCGGCGCGGGCGAACGGCTGTCGTCGACCAGTAACGCCTGGCCGGCAACGGCGACCGTCAATGCCGACGCCACGATCACATGGAACGACAAGCGCTACCCGAGTGCATCCGCTGCCGCCTCGGCTGTGTGCGAGGGAACCCCGGTCAACGGTTGGGACTTCTGGGCGACCGAATCAGACGGCGGAGCGACTCGGCTCTCGACGCTACGCAAGCGCCATCTCGACAACGTCACGCCGCCGCAGACCGAAACCGAGTGGGTACCTCCCGCAGGCGAGGTCCTGGCGGCCCGGCATGTGTCGCTGCGCTCTGCCAGGAGCCGCAAGCCGCGTACCGAGTTCAACGTGACCATCTCCGACCTCCTCGAGGCCGGGCTGCTGCGCGGCGGTGACCGCCTCACCTCAGCGGCGCCGGACCTCCGTGCTGAGGCGCTGATCGGCTACGACGGGACGATCACTGTCGGCAAGGACATGTTCCAGACCCCGTCCACAGCCGCCCAAGCGGTCAAGGGGGACCGCAACACCAACGGCTGGCACTTCTGGAACCTCCAAGGACCCCACGGCGACGTGAGCCTCGATGATCTGCGCAGGGAACACCTCGGGATTCTCAAACAGCCTTCGGGCAGGGGAGCGCCTGCCCGCTACGAGGTGGAGCTTACGAACCTGCTTGATGCCGGGCTGGTGCAGGCCGGTGACCTGTTGGTGTCGACGAGTCGGGCATGGCCTGCGGTCGCCTACATCGACCCCGCGGGGTGTGTGGTTTTCGACGGCGCTACCCATTCGTCGTTGTCGACTGCGGCGAGCGCGGTTCGGCTGGGGCGGAGCACGAACGGCTGGGATTTCTGGGCGTTGGAGCGGGATGGGTCTGCTGTCCGGATGACTGACGTGCGCGCCGCTTACATCTCGGCGGGAGAGGATATCGACAACGATGCGTGACGGATGGCAGCAGGTGACGCTGGGAGAGGTCACCCGCCAAAGCATTGAGCCCGTGGATCTCGAGCCGGAGAGCTATTACTCAAACCTCGGCGTCAAGTGGTATGCCCAAGGGACGTTCCTGCGGGAGCCCAAGCTGGGCCAGCAGATCAAAGCCTCCAAGCTGTTCAAGGTGCGTCCTGGCCAGTTCGTCTATAACCGGCTGTTCGCAACTGAGGGATCGTTCGCGCTGGTCCGGGACGAGGACGCAGAGGCTGTGGCTTCGAACGAGTTCCCGGTCTTCGACGTGAACCCTGACGTTCTTGCAGCCGCGTACTTGGCTCTGATCTTCCAGCAACGGCATGTATGGGCTCAGGTCTCCGAGCAGTGCGTGGGGACTACGAAGTCGCGACTTCGCTGGAAGGAGTCGATGTTTGCAGCCTTCCCGGTTTGGCTGCCGCCGTTGGTGGAGCAGCGGCGCATCGTGGACCTGATCGCCGCACTCGACGACACCATCGGGGCCGCCAACGAGTCCCTCAGCGCGGCCGACCGTGCGGTAGACATCGCGCGCGATTCACTGCTGTGGTCAACGGCTGACCGCACGGATCTTGCATCGCTCTGCGCCGTAGACGGGAGTTTGGTTGATCCGTCGGGAGGCATGGCTGAGTTGCCCCACGTCGGCACTGATCGCATCCAGTCCGGGACCGGAGAGCTTCGTGGGGTACAGAGCGCGCTAGCCGACGGCGTCACGAGCGGCAAGTACCGCTTCAACGAGAAGCACGTCATCTACTCCAAGATCCGCCCCAACCTGCGCAAGGTTGCATTGCCAGACTTCGAAGGACTGTGCAGCGCCGACGCCTATCCCCTCCTCCCTGCAACAGGGATACCCCGGCGATACCTCCAACAGCTTCTTCTCACCAACCAGTTCACCGAGATCGCTGTCAGCCGATCCGGCCGCACCAAGATGCCCAAGATCAACCGCCGCGAGTTGATGTCAATCCAGGTCCCCGACAACAACCCGTCCACGATGCAACAGTGGGCGGACATGTTCGAAGAACTGGCAGGCACGCGAGCAGCCATATGGAGTCAGGCCCAGGCATTGACCGACCTCCGCTCGAACCTGCTCTCTGCTCTGTTGTCGGGTGAGCATGAGATCCCTGCAAGCTACGACGACGTCATCGACACCCATCTGGAGGCGGCATAGCTATGGCGAAGCTTGGCGAGATCACCAGCCTGCAAACCCCCCTCGTCCAGGCGCTGGTCGAGGCCGGCTGGACCCACATCCCCGGCTACCAGCTCGCACGATCCGACGACTCCCCGTGGATCGAACCCGACATCACCGACGCCCTCACCCGGCTCAACCCCGTCATCGCCGACGACCCCGACCGCGCCACAGAGGTGCTGCAGCAGCTGCGGGCCATCTCCATCGGAGCCGCCGACACCGGCCTCATGGAAACCAACCGCGACCTCACCGCCTGGCTCCGCGGACTACGCACCCACCAATTCCTCGGCACCGACGACCCCACCATCGTCCACCTCATCGACTACGCCAACCCGGCCAACAACCGGCTCGTGGTGTCCGACGAGGTCACCTTCGGGGTGCCCGGACACAAGGCCCGCTTCGACATCGTGCTGTGGGTCAACGGCTTCCCCCTCGCAGTCGGTGAGCTCAAGACCCCCACCAACCCGAAGATCTCGTGGCTGACCGGCGCCCTCGACCTGACCGGCGTCTACCAGCCGGGCTGGCCGCAGTTCTTCACCGCCAACACCGTCGTCTTCGCCACCGAAGGCAAGTCGCTGCGCTACGCCGGCATCGGCGCCCCCGTCGACCACTGGCACACCTGGGGCCCCGAACTCGACACCCCCAGCCTCGCCGACGTCCTGGGCAAGGCCCAGTCGCTGCTCAACCCGCACACCCTGCTCGACCTGCTCGGCGACTTCACCCTGTTTGAGACCCCCGACAGCAACGAGGGGGCGACGCTGACGAAGATCGTGGCCCGCTACACCCAGTACGAGGCCGTCAAACTGATCGTGGACCGCGTCCACCACCCCGACCAGTCCAAGGGCCTGATCTACCACACCCAAGGCTCCGGGAAGACATTGGCGATGGTGTTCGCGGCCGGGAAGTTGCTGCGCGACCCCGCGATGAACAACCCCACCATCATCCTGATCGCCGACCGCGTGCAGCTCGTCGCCCAGATGTGGGACCAGTTCCGCACCACCAACATGCCCCGCCTCGCCGTCCCCGACACCAGCGGCGAACTGCGCGACATGCTCACCCAGGACCGCCGCGGCATCATCTTCACCACCATCCACAAGTTCGCCGCAGCCCCACTCCTCAACCAGCGCTCCAACATTGTTGTGCTGGTCGATGAGGCCCACCGCACCCAGGAAGGCGACCTGGGCATCGCGATGCGCGCCGCCCTGCCCAACGCGAACCTGTTCGCGTTCACCGGCACCCCCATCGTCAAACTCAAACGCAACACCTTCGCCACCTTCGGCGACGACCAGGACCCGGGCAAGACGCTGCACACCTACAGCAGCGAGGACTCCATTCGTGACGGCATGACCGTGCCCATCCACGTCGCCCCACGCAAGGTCGAGTTCAACCTCGCCACCGACGCCCTCGACGAAGCATTCGATGCGTTCGCCGCAGACGAGGACCTCGACGAGACCGAACGGCAGTTCATCACCGGCCGCGCCGCCCGGACGTCGACGTTCTTCGCGAACCCGGAGCGGGTGGCGGCGGTGTGCGCCGACATCATCGACCACTTCTACACAACCGTCGACCCGCTGGGCATGAAAGCCCAGATCGTGGTGGTGGACCGTGCCGCCTGCGTCGCCTACGGCGACGAACTCAACCAGCTCCTCCAGCAACGCCACACCGGGGAGGGGCCGCGGGATGAGGTGGCGGTTGTCATGACCGCCGGAGGCAAAGGCGACCCCGAGGACTGGGCACGGTTCAACCTCACCGACGCCGAGGAGGCGGCGCTGCTGAAACGGTTCCGCACCCCCGGCGACCCGCTGAAGTTCCTGGTCTGCACCTCCAAACTGGGCACCGGCTTCGACGCCCCGATCGAGGGGGTGATGTACCTGGACAAGCCGTTGAAGGAACACACGCTGTTCCAGACGATCACCCGCACCAACCGGAACTGGCGCAACCCCGAGACCGGGCAGTCCAAGCGGTACGGCATCGTCGTCGACTACGTCGGGTTAGGGGCAGGTTTCGCCCGCGCCATGACCCCCGCCGACGGCGACCAGCCCGCCCAACAGGTCGACATCGCCGGCCTCCTCGACGCCTTCCAGGCGCAGCTCGCCGACACCATGAAACGGTTCGCCGGCATCGACACCAGCCGCGCCGACGCCACCACCCTCATCGACGCCCAGGCTCGCATCCCCGGCCCGCAGCTGCAGAACCAGTTCGCGGCCGAGTTCACCATGCTCGAGGGCATCTGGGAAGCCATCCATCCCCACCCCGACCTGATGCCGCACCGCCGCACCTACCGGTTCCTGGCGGCCGTCTACTCCTCCCTGCAACCCGCCGGCGGCGGCCCCGAGGCCACCGAACTGCTGTGGCACCGCCTCGGCGCCAAAACCCTCCAACTGGTCCACGACCACATGTCCGACATCGTCGTCACCCAGGCAAGAGAGGTGGTGATCGCCGACGCCGAAACCGCCCAGAAGCTGGTCGACGAGGGGCTGATCGAGTCGGAGGCGGAGTTGGCGGGGAAGACCGCCGCGGATGTGATCGACTCGATCGCTGCCAGGTTGAAGAAGAAGCTCGACGGGGACACCGGCGACCACCCCATCTACAAGTCGTTGGCGGAGCGGCTGGCGCGGCTACGGGAACGCACCCTCGCTGCGGCGCAGCAGTCCATCGACTGGCTGCGTGAGGCGTTCCAGGTCGCCGGTGACCTGACAGAGGCTGAGCGGGTGGAACGGGAAGCTGGCCGGGCCGGGCTGGATCTGTTGCCGGATCCGCGGGTAGGGGCGTTGACGCAGATCTTTTATGAGACCGCACCCGACGGCACCCCCGAACTGATCGAACGGGTCGTCCTCGACATCGACGCCATCGTCCGCCACATCAGCTACGACGGCTGGGCCATCACCCACGAAGGCGACCGGCTCGTACGCCGCAACGTGCGCGCCGTCCTCCGCAAACACGGCATGCACACCATCGACGGCCTATTCGAAGACGCCTACGACTACATCTCCAAGAACTACTAACCCACCCCTTTGGCGAGACAAGAGGACAACACAAGAAGAACGCAATCATTACTTGGTCGGCGGCAAGGCACCGAGGTTTTCCTTCGGCATGCGCCAAGGGCGTTCACGGAATTCGGCGGTAAGCGGCCAGTGATTCCGCAGCCTTGAACCCTCCCCCTTCTTCCTCGCTCCGCTCGGTTCGAATCAATCAGCACGCACGGGTCGGAAGTCGGCCTGCGAAGCACAGGGGCCGGACGGGGTCAAGGGTAGAGAATGCGTGTGGTTAGAGGCCGCTGGATTGCAGAGTCATGGTGGGGGAGGGAGCCTGCGGAGGCCGAAACAACGCATGGGTGAGGAGGTGTCCGCGGATCAGGATGCGCGCTGCTAGAGCTGGCGCCAAATGGGTTCGGCGGGTGGGGGCAGACGGCCATTGAAGGCCGGGGCCCGCGGGTCGAGGAGTGTGGTGTCGCCGGACAAGCGACGCGGTCATCTTCCAGGAGCCGAGACGGGTCGGCGGCGTGGCGGCCGGTCGTCGCGAACGATGAAACGGGCCAGCGGCCGGGACGCGATGCAGGCGCTAACAGTAGGTGCGTGCAGGCAGTACGAGAAACGTGAAGCGGCAGCGAGGCGACATCGCTCGACGCGGCGGGATCACTGCGCCAGGCCAGACGGCAGCGATCACTCAAGGCCGCAACGATCCGATCAAAGAGCGCAAGGAGACGATCAAGAGAAGCACTGCAACGAACAGCCCACCCGACGCGATGACACAGGCGAACGAGCAAGCGGCGAAGCCGCGCAGGGAGTGAGCTTTCTCTTATGGACCAAGTGGCTGACCGGTGATCGCACATCCGTGTCATGGGTGGCTCGACAATGGCGAAATTCGTTGAGAGCGGTGCGCCTAGCGGACGAGCAGCGGGCTGGCTGGCGCGTCAGCATGCCACGAAAGATTGACTTGGGATGGGCGATGAGGTGGCGCCCGGAGTAGTGGTCGTCGTGTATTCCAGTTGACCCGCGATCTATTCAGATGGGGGTCGCGGAGGCGGGGAGACAACACACCGTAGAGGCATGGACTACGACCGGATGCTTTCAGATGTTGCGGACCGCATGGGTACCGAGTGGGTGGTGAGTTGCATTGACGCGGCCCTCCACGCGAAGGGTGCCCGTCTCTGCGGTGATCCCGTTCCGCTGACGCTGATCCTGACCCACGGCCAGGCCATCGGCTTGGTCACAGCCGCCGCAGTTGCGGATGCGGAGGTCAAGTCCCGTGTAGTGGTGTAGCGGGGGTTCCTTCGTTTAGGCGGTGAGGGCGAGGGGTTCGGTCACCTCCTCG
>CANMNB010000025.1 GCA_947499145.1 uncultured Arachnia sp. | reverse complement strand
CACTGGTGGTCTTCCCATGTCGGACTCTCCTTCAGGACCTACATAACAGCCCTGCCACTAAGTCTGACGCGCGACAGTCGAACTGATCCTCGTCTCTCAAGAGCTGCTCCTGTCCCGCACACTCCTCAAGAGCCTCCCCGCGCTGAGTGACTTCGAACTCTTCGTGATGCCTCGTCGACCGAACATCTTCGCCGTCACCATCGACGAGTTCGACAGCATCGCCGCCGCCCTGCGCAACCGAGGTGGTTGGAACGGTCGGACACACCCAACCACGCTGGCTAGCTAACGACCTCGCCCAGGGCCGGGCTCTCACCCGCAGCGGTATGAGCCCGCGCCCTTGGCGCGCCACAGGGACCCAGCTCTGCATTTTCATACCCATGCCAGCGCGAAGTCGCATAGGGCATGGCCAAGGCGGTCTTCAGGCGAATCGATGGGGATCGTCTGGCACCCGCCTGCATCACCACGCATCTATGTCCTCGGGCCGCGTGCGGTCTGGATCCCAGGGAGCTGCGTCTCGCCGTCATGTGACGCTCGTCAACGCACCATCATGCTGGGTTGAGGGGTGCTTGAGCTCCATGGAGGCGGGTATCGGTCGGCGAGTAGGGCGCTTCGCCGGGCCATCAGACCCAGACCTAGACGCGTCAGGAGAGGATCTCGAGAGCCGTGAGGAGAGGCGTCCTCGCCCTCGGGAGCTGTTTCGCCAGCCCGATGAGCAGGGCAGGTTTCCCTCCCCGCCGTAGCCACTCTTTGAGGGCATCGCGGCCGACCTCGTAGCCGACGTGCCCGCGGAGTCGGAAGGCATCGACGATGGACCTTTCGGGGCTGTAGAGGCCAATGGTGAGGTCGGTGCCCGGGATGGTGGTGTGTTCGCGGCCGAGGTCGAGGGTGGCGGTGTCGAAGCGGTGCCAGGTGATCGCGGAGGTGCCGGCGGGGGTGCGGGCCCGGCGGGGGATGGCGATGTCCAGGGCGGCGGGGATGTCGTCGGTGAGGTCGTGGAGGGCCAGGGCGGACAGCAGACAGATCGTGGCTTCGGGGCGGCGGGTGACAGCTTCGATCCACTCAGGCTGGGCGACGTCGTCGGCCGGCAAGTAGATGCCTCTGGCGATCCGGGTCAGCTGCCCGTCTCGGACGGCACGATAGAGGGCGGCACGGGACATGCCGAGGTCTACGACGGAGGCTGGGGTGATCAGCTGGTGCATCTCCATACCCCAATGTGACACAAACTGTGGCCAGACAGGAATACCTGGCTACGGGTCGCGTGTTCGGACGGCTCCGCTCCGGCGCAGGCCGCGACCTCTGGAACCTTTGGATCGCTGACCGTCGCAGGTGAACCTCGATAGGTCTGACGGAAAGATAGAGACAGCAACTGATTCGCCCTGTTTCCTTCCGTGCAGCGCGCTGTGCGGGCTCTGACCGGGGTGAGACTCGAAGTCCACGCAGCACTTCTGAGCGCCTCCAGGTCACGGCTTCGCGAGTTCTGGCTGCACCATCGTGGAGGCGAAAGTAGAACGGCCAGGTTGGTGGCTCACTCCGTGGCCTGAGACTTCGGACACCAAGGGGTGGCTCCTGCGAACTGCAACGAGTCACTCTTCGCATTGCAGGTTGCCGGGGTGCACGAGTGGGCATGGCCGCTTCGTCGAAGGTGAGCGGTCGACGCGATCCGGTTGTGTCCTCCGGGGTGCCGAACATGTTCGAACGAACCGATCGTGCGCAGAGTCCTGCGACAAGACGAGCAACAGCAACAGCAACAGCAACCAGCAGCCTCGCCCAGGTGTTGCCCAGGTCAAGTCCCGTGGAGTGGTGTAGCGGGGGTTCCTTCGTTTAGGCGGTGAGGGCGAGGGGTTCGGTCACCTCCTCG
>CANMNB010000024.1 GCA_947499145.1 uncultured Arachnia sp. | reverse complement strand
TAGCCAATCCGCGCGCGCTCGAAACCGGTCGAGTAGATGTACTGGACCATGAGGTAGTTGGTGGTCCCGGGACCACCGCCGTTGAGCGCCTGGATCAGGGCGAACTCCTTCATCGCCCCGATGGTTCCGAGCAGCACCACCATGAACGACGTGGGCCGCAGCAGCGGGAAGGTGATCCGGGTGAACTGCTGCCACGTTGAGGCCCCGTCGATGCTGGCCGCCTCGTAGTACGAGGTGGGGATGTTCTTCAGCGCCGCGCTGAACAGCAGCATGCTGAACGCGGTCCCGCCCCAGATCCCGGCCATGATGACAACCGACAGCGACAGGTTGGAGTCGGACTGCCAGCGCACGCTCTCGAGCCCCGCGAGGGACAGCAGGTAGTTCACGAGCCCGAAGCTCTCCCCGAACAGCCATCGCCAGATGATGCCCGCCACGATCGGGGAGACCAGCCACGGCAGGAAGAAGATGACCCGCGCCACCCCCGCGCCACGGGTCCGGGGATGCGTCACCAGCCAGGCCGTGCCGAGGGCGACCACGTAGCCGAGAGGCACGACCAGGGCCGTGTACGTCAGCGTGCGCAGCAGCGCACTGTAGAAGTCCTCGTCGCGGAAGAGCTCGCCGAAGTTCTGCGTCCCCACCCACTCCGGGGTACCGACTCCGCGGTAGTCGGTGAACGAGTAGTAGAGCCCCAGACCGGCCGGCCACACGAAGAACAGGACGAACAGCACCATGGTGACGACGGTGAAGGAGAGGGGCGCGACCTGCGGCAGCCCCCTCCTGCGCCGTCCCTGCTGCAGTCCTGCCCCCACTGCCGACGTCCCCGTCACTCCCCGCCGAAGGCGTCGTTCAGCAGGGTGGAGATGTTGTCCAGGGCCTCGTCCACCGTCACCTCGTCGTTCAGGTACTTCACCGTCTCGTCGCGGATCGGATCGCCCTCGACCGACCGGCCGGAGACGGCCACGCGGAAGTCGTTCTGCTTGACACGGGCGACGATCTCGGGCGAGGCGGCAATCTCCTCGTTGTACAGGGCGAAGGCCTCCTGGTTCGACTCGTACTCGGGCTCGATGCCCGTAGACGCCGGGAGCATGGCCGAGTACTCCATGAGCCGGGTGTAGTTCTCGGGGGTGTAGAGCCAGTCGACGAACGCCTTGGCCTCCTCGGTCTGCCCGGTCCCCTCGAACACCACGACGTCGGCGGCGTTGCCGTACTGCGTCGCCCTCACGGGCTGGGCGGGCATGCGCACCGAGACCCACTCGAAGTCCTCGATCTCCGCCTCGAACGACGCGATCTGCCAGGACCCCGAGTAGTAGGAGGCCACGTTGCCGGACTTGAACAGCGCAGCCGGGTCGTCGGCGCTCAGCCACACGGCGCGCGGCATGAACGAGTCATCGTTCAGGGACTTGAAGTACTCGAGGGCAGGCTTGGTGGCCTCATTGGTGACGTACTCGCCCGACTCGTCGGGCAGCCACAGCTCCGAACCGAACTGGAACAGGAACGACTTGAGGCGGTGCGATGATCGGTCCATGACCATCCCGTAACGGGCTCCGGTGGCCTCCTGGACGCGCTTGGTGGCGGCCACGTACTCGTCCCACGTCCAGATGTCGTCGGCCGACTGCGGCCAGGTCTCCCCCGCCTCCTCCCACAGCGTCTTGTTGAGGAAGAGGCCCACAGCGGTGACGTCGCTGGGAAGGGACAGCGCCTCGCCGTCGTCGGTGACGGCCGCGAGATCCATCATGACCCCGTGCTCCTCACCGATGTCGGAGAGGTCGGCCAACTGGTCCATCCATACCGGGTCGATGGAGGGCATCCGCGCAAGGGCGGGGAGGTCGTCGGCCTGCGCAGCGTTCTTGATCTTGACCGGCAAGTCCGCGTAGGCGATGTCCACCACCTCCACCTCGACCCCGGTCTCCTCCGCGTACTCCTCCGCGAGCTTGGCGTAACCCCCTCCCTGGGAGGTGTCGCCCGAGAGGTAGAACTGGAGCGGCTCGCCGCTCGAGGTCGCACCGTCGGCCCCCTCCTCGGTCGTTCCCGCGCAGGCGGCCAACGGGATGAGGAGCGAGAGCGCCAGACCGGCTCCGAGGTGTCTCCGTGTCACTGTTTGACTCCTTGTGTCGTCGCGGACGCCCGGGCGCCCAAGGGCCACGTCCACGTGGCACCCGCGCCAGACTAGCGGGAACCATCCGACGGCGAGGGGCGCTCCCATCGGCCGACCATCCGTGCCGCGGACGCCTCCTACGTGCCGACCGACGCCGGGGGCACCCACCGGTGGGGCTCGGACGTGGCCCAGGCGGCGCCGGACTGGGACCACGAGCGCCCTGTCCGCGCCATCCTCCCGATGAGTTCCTCCACGTCCCGGACGACGGGGGAGCGGTTCTGCCCACTGCCCCACCACTGCACCGCCTCGCCAGCGATCGGCGTGGGTGGCGGCGAGACCTGGCACGCCTGGAGCACGGCCATGAACGCACCCGTCTCGCTGACCGGGGCCAGCAGTGGCTGCCCCGTGGAGCGATGGTCCAGGAGGTTCTCCATGAGATCAGTGCGACCCACGCGCTCCACCCGACGCTCCCCCTCCATTTCCCAGTGGAGCTCGTCCGTCGTGTAGTGGAACTCGACGGTGCCCCGCTCGCACTGGAGCGACACGATGGGCGAGGGGTCGCCGCTGGACGGGGACGCGCACAACGTCAGGGCGGCGACGACCTCGACGTCCGTCCCGGCAGTCCGCACGCGCACCCAGGAGGTGTCGTCGGTCTCGATGTCGTGGGCCCTGTACAGCTCGGTCTCCACCCAGGCCACATCCGCGACGGTGGCCGCACCTGCGACCGCCAGCGCCATGGCGACGGCGTGGGAGAGGGGGTTGGCGACCGCTCCGTCCGCGACGGCCACGCCGTCCAGGAATCGGTGGCCCGCCCAAGGGCTCCGTGCGTAGTAGGCGACGCTGCGGCTCCAGGTCCCGGTCGCCACGACCCGTCGGCATCGCCCCAGCTCCTGCTCCGCCATGACTCGTCGCATCCGGGCGAGCCCCTCCGAGCCCAAGGCCTGGAAACCGATCTGAACAGATCCTGGGGCGCTCTCGCACACGTCCACCAGCTGATGGAAGGCCTCCAGCGACGCGGCGGGGGGCTTCTCGAGGTACACGTCGGCACCGGCCCGCAGCGACTGCTCGGCGAGCTCGGCGTGGAGGCCGGTGGGTGCGGCGATCGACACGACGTCGACGCCGCCCTGGGACAGTGCCGCGGCGAGGTCACCGAAGACGGGGACGTCGACATCCTTCGCTGCGACGTGTGGATCGACGACTCCCACCAGCTGCGCACGTCCCTCCTCCCGGAGTCGGGCCAGTCGTTCCAGGTGCCACCGGCCGTACCCGCCGACGCCGACCTGGACGACCCTGGCGGCGCCTTCAGCCAGCGGCTGGGGGTGAGGCTCGTGACCCTGCGTTGACATCGTGGTGCTCCTGGGGCTCGGGGACGGCGCGAGTCTAGGCCAGCGTCGACTCCCGACTCGGCCTCCCGCCGGCCCGGCCCGATGGCCGCACCACCACGTGCACGGCGGCGCCGGCGACGACCAGCCCCGTCCCCAGGAGCGCCGGCCCCGACAGGGCCTCGCCGTAGACCACCGCTCCCACCCCGACAGCCACCACCACCTCCCAGTACGACAGCGCGGAGAGCTCCACGGCACGCAGGTGCTTGCCCGCGACGACCAGCAATCCGAGCGCAAGCAGGCCACACACCAGGAAGAAGGCGCCCGCCCAAGCCCAGTGCACGGCGTTCATGCGGGAGAGGTCGGGTCGGGTGATGGCCACCATGGCCCCCGCCCCCAGCGCGCCGAACACGAAGTTCCAGAAGCTGCGGACATCGGAGGGCATGTCGCCCCGGCGGCGGTAGCACAGCAGCGCCACGCCATAGAGGAGTCCCGAGAGGGCTCCGAGGAGCACGCCCATCGAGTGACCATCGGGCACATCAGCCGACGATGGCTCCAGGAGGCCGGAGGCCAGCACCATGCCCGCGACGCTCGCCACCAGCGAGAGCGACCCGAGCCGCGGGAGGCGTTCGCCCAGGACCACCCGTGCCAGCACCGTCGCGAGCACCGGACCGAGCAGGTGCAGGACGACGGCCAGGGAGAGGGTCGTCAGCACGGTGGCGGACAGGTACGTTGCGAGCGACAGGCCGAGGAACACACCTCCGAGCACCACCGACCACGACAGGCGGGTGCGTCGCAGCCAGCCGAGCCGTCCCGTCGCAGCGAGCACCAGCACCATGCCGACGGCCCCGAACAGCATGCGGCCCAGCGTCAGGGCCTCCCCGATGACGGCGCCCGTCGGACTGGCCAGGCGCCCGAACAGGCCGGCGAAACCCATGGCCGTCGCGGAGACGAGGATCGCAACGACACCGAGGCGGCGGTCCATGCGCGGAACGGCGACCGTCGTGGACAGGGGGATGTGGGTGGGAACGGTCAGGGCCACGGGAGCTCCTTGTGACGAGCGCGTCCGGGGACGCGCGAGCGGGTACCAATCCCCGCTCTGTCATGGAACCTGAGAGCTTCCGCAGGCCTGGGGCCTGCTTGCACCGTGGGTGAACCCCGAGGGGCTGCTTTCCAGAGGCGCCTTGCCTGCGGCGGTCCTGGGGCCTGAGAGATTCCCGGGGAGGTTGCTCCTTCGGCGCCCGCACCCGCGGGACTCTCCCGCCGCGGCTCGGTGGCTGTTCACTTGTGGTCCCCAGTATGCCGCAGCCCACCGCGTTGCCCGTCCTCCGTCCGCGTGACGTGCCAGAATCTGGCCATGGCTGAGCAGCGATCCCGTTTCACCATCCTCCCCGCCGTGGGCTTCGGTCTCGCGTTCTTGGCGTGGACGTTGCTGGTGCCCGTCCTGGACGGGATCGACGGGTGGTGGCGGTTCGACCCGCCGCCGGCCCAGCATTGGCTCGGTCAGATCGGCTCCGCGATCTCGTTCGCGACGGCGTCGGCAGTCCTGTACCCGGTGCTGCTGATCGCCGCATGGTGGGCGTCGCGTCGGCAGCTGACGGCCCTGGCAGCCTCCGTGGTCCTGTCGGCGGCGCTCGGCTTCAGCTCTGCCGTCGTCGTGAAGCACCTCGTGGACCGCGACCGACCTGAGTCGCCGTGGGACTACCTGGTCACCCAACAGGGTCCGGCGTACCCCTCCAGCCACGTCGTCGCCATCACGGCGGCGGTCATGGTCATGCTGGTGCTGGTCACGACCGCGCGGCGCGGCAAGGCGACGATCCTCGCGTGGCGCATCGCCGGCCCGCTGCTGGTGCTCGTCGTTGCGCTCGACCGTTTGCTCATGGGCGCCAACCACGTCTCCGATGTCGTCGGCGGTGTCCTGCTCGGTGGCTTCGCCGTCAGCTTGGCCAACCTGGTGTGCGGCGTCCACGAGCCGCGTCCCGCCGAACGCAGGGAAGGCGCCGAGGGCAAGAAGGCTGCGGTCATCTACAACCCGACGAAGGTCGTCGACCCCACCATCTTCCGCGGCCTCATCGAACGCCGCATCGAGGAGGAGGGTTGGGAGCCGCCGATCTGGCTGTCCACCACCGCCGACGATCCCGGCTACGCCATGGCCAAGCAGGCCGTCGACCTGGGCGTGGACCTCGTGCTCGTGGCAGGCGGTGACGGCACTGTCCGGGTCGTCTGCGGACAGCTTGCCGGCACGGGCATGGACGTCGCGATCGTGCCGTCGGGAACCGGAAACCTGCTCGCCCGGAACCTCGACATCCCCCTCGACGCCGACCGCGCGCTCGGCGTCGCGTTCGAGGGCGACGTCGCCGAGATCGACGTCCTCAAGGTGCAGGTGCCCGAACGCGATGACGACTATGCCGTCGTGATGTGCGGAGTCGGCGCCGACGCCGCCCTGCTCAACGACACCGACGAGGACTTGAAGAACCAGATCGGCGTGGCCGCCTACGTCGTCGCAGGCCTCCAGCACGTCAAGGTCAATCCGGTGCGGACCACCGTGACCATCGACGACGACGAGCCGTTCGAGCGCGACGCCTCCCTGACCATGGTCGCGAACGTCTCCGATCTCCAGGCGGGCCTCACCCTGATGCCCGGCGCCACGGCCAGCGACGGGATCCTCGACGTGCTGGTCGCGTCACCGAGGAACCAGGGCGAGCTCGCGCAGATGGCCGCGGCGGTCGTCGCCCAGTCGGACGCGCCGGACTCGCTGGTGCGCAAGACCGGCCGCACGGTGCGCATCGAGCTCGGCGAGCCCCAGATGTACGAGCTCGACGGCGATGTCATCGGCGAGACCAGCGAGCTGTGCTTCGAGGTGCAGCAGGGCGCGTTGCGACTACGGGTGCCCGTCGCGCACCATGTGCACCCCCGTCGGGGCCGCTGAGCCCTCTACAGCACCAGGGCGGCCACCCATCCCGCGAGCAGCAGCGGGAGGTTGAAGTGCAGGAACGTCGGTATGACGGAGCCGCGAATGTGGTCGTGCTGCCCGTCGGCGTTGAGGCCGGCGGTGGGGCCGAGCGTGGAGTCTGAGGCCGGTGACCCGGCGTCGCCCAGCGCTCCGGCCGTGCCGATGATGCTCACGGTCGCCAGCGGCGAGAACCCGAGCGAGAGGCAGAGCGGCACGTAGATGGCGGCAATGATCGGCAGCGTGGAGAAGGAACTGCCGATGCCCATGGTCACCACGAGCCCGACGAGGAGCATCACGAGCGCGGCGATCGGGCGGTTGGCGCCGAAGATCTCGGAGCTGCGCGCGACGAGCGTGTCGATGTCGCCGGTGGCGTTCATGACCGAGGCGAATCCCTGCGCGGTGATCATGACCAGCCCGATCATCGCCATCATCCGCATGCCGCCGGTGAAGACGCGGTCGGCGTCGTTGCGGCTGACCACGCCCGTGGTGAGGAACAGCCCCAGGCCGACGAGCGCGGCCACGAGCAGTGGGTCGGCCTCGGTGCCCATGGCGGTCATGACGGCCTGGATGACGAAGGCTGCCACGATCGCGACCAGCGAGACGACGATCTTGTACCGCGAGATCGCCTGGACGGAGGGGGCCTCTGCGTCGACGACGGCCCCCAGGTCGTAGTCGCGAGGTTTGCGGTAGGTGAGGAAGACGGCGACGAGCAGGCCGGCGACCATGCCGAGGGCCGGGATCCCCATGGCCGCCATGACGGAGATGCCCGCGACGTCGAGGCCGGCTGATTCGATGTTGCCGAGCAGGATGTCGTAGAGGTAGATCTGGCCGAAGCCGATGGGCAAGAACATGTAGGTGGTCACGAGGCCGAAGGTCAGGACGCAGGCGATGAGGCGGCGGTCGAGCTTCAGGCGGTTGAAGATGCCCAGCAGCGGCGGGATCAGCAACGGGATGAAGGCGATGTGGACGGGGATGAGGTTCTGGCTCATGATCGCCATCGCCAGCGTGCCGGCGACGATGCCCCACTTGGTCCACTCGGCGGCGCGGTGGTTGGGCTGCTCCGGGTCGCCGAGCTTGCGGACGATCCAGTTGGCCAGCAGGGCTGGCAGGCCCGAGTGCGCGACGGCCATCGCGAACGCGCCGAGCAGGGCGTAGGAGAGGGCGATCTTGGCGCCTGCCCCCAGGCCGTCCTGGAACGCGACCATGGTGCCGTCGAGCCCGAGGCCGGCGACGAGGCCGCCGACCAGGGCTCCGACGAACAGGGCCAGCACGACGTGGACGCGCGCCAGCGCCAGGACGAGCATGACGACGACGGCGATCAGGACGGCGTTCACGGGTTCCCCTGTCTCACGGTTGCCCGGGCAGGCTATCGCGCGTGGCCCCGGGTCAGCGGTCGGGGTGCTCCAGGCGCTCGAGCCAGCCTCGGGCTTCGTCGAAGTCGGCGTCCAGGAAGCCGTAACGGACATCCGGCTCGACCCCGTCGGCGCGGGCGTAGGAGCCCAGGAAGACGACGTCGCGACAGATCCGGTGCAGTCCCATCAGCGTCTCGGCCATCCGCCTGTCGTGGAGGTGGCCCTCGGCGTCGATGTTGAAGCAGTAGCTGCCGAGGAACGTCTTCGTGGGCCGCGACTCGATCCGTGACAGGTTCACCCCGCGGACCGCGAATTGTTCGAGGATCTCCAGCAGCGCGCCGGGGTGGTCCTCGTGCATGTACGCCACGAGGGTGGTCTTGTCCGCGCCGGTGCGCGGCGGGACGGGCCCGGGGCGGCTGACCTGGACGAACCGGGTGACCGCGCCGGGGTTGTCCTCGATCTGGTGCGCCAACTCCTCGAGCCCGTAGAGCTGACCGGCGATGCGGGCGCAGACAGCGGCGTCGTGCCGTGAGTCGGGCCGCGCAACCTCCTGCGCGGCGCCGGCCGTGGAACCGGCCTCGACGATGGTGGCCTGCGAGACCATCACCGACAACCAATCACGGCACTGGGCGGCGGCGTGGCCGTGCGTGAGGACGCTGCGGACGTCGTCGAGGCCGGTGCCCGGCCGGGCGTAGAGGCCGAACTGGACGGGGATCACGATCTCCCGGACGATCATCAGCGGCGAGCCGGCAACGAGTTTGTCCAACGTGGCGCTGACGCCACCCTCGACCGAGTTCTCGATCGGCACGACGGCGCCGTCGACCTGGCCGTCGCGCACGGCATCGAGCGCCTCGGCGACGCTCGGGAACGCCATGGCGTCCTCGCTGGTCACCGTGAGCAGCGCCTGGTGCGTGAAGGTTCCTGCGGGGCCGAAGTATCCGAGCACGGGTCTCAGGCTATTCCATGGACGTCGACGCCGGGCTCGGCAGCCACGCCCGGAGGGGTGACCCACTCCCCACCTATCGTCGGATCACAAGCAGGGCGTCGCGCCCGTTCCTCGCGAGACGAAGGAGAAGCAACGATGGTCGACCAGTCCTCCGACCGCGAAGCGATGGCGAAGGCTGCCCAGCACATCGAGCACACGACGCAGGAGATCCACGACATCCAGAGTCGCCTGCAGGCAGAGTTGAGCGACCTCGCGGCCCGTTGGACCGGGTCGGGGTCCAACCGCTTCCAGCGCAGCTACTCCCAGTTCGACACGGAGATCGAGAAGATCAAACAGGACCTCGACAAGGTGCACAGCGCGCTGGTGGAGGGCCAGCGCAGCGGCGGAAGGACAACGGCATGAGCGACGAGGACCAGGCTGCGCGCCAAGAAGGTGTCACGACGCTCCGTGGTGCCTTCGATGACCTCAACTCGTTGCTGGACCAGCTCCGCGACGAGCTGGCCGGGACCCTCGATCAGTGGGACGGGCAGGCCACCAGCACCTACCGCGAGAGCCGCGAGTCGTGCCGCGCATCGCTGGAGCGGCAGCGTCGCATCATCGAGGAACTCGAGCTCGGCTAGGTCATTTCAGTAGCTTGGACATGCGGCGGTCGGCGAGCTTCTGGCCGCCCGTCTGGCATGTGGGGCAGTACTGCAGCGACGAGTCCGCGAACGACACCTCCGCGATCGTCCCCCCACACGCTTCGCAACGCTCACCCGTGCGCCCGTGGACGCGCATCAGGTCGTGCTTGATGGCCTTCAGCTCGCCAGGGGAATGGCCGCGCATCGCCTCCACCGCCTCGGTCAGGATCGAGAGGACGTGGGCGTGGAGGGCTGCGACGGCGTCCTCGTCGAGCGACGAGGCCGGCGTGAACGGGCTGAGCCGGGCGGCGTGGAGGATCTCGTCCGACCAGCCGTTGCCGATCCCGGCGATCGCCTTCTGGTCACGCAGCACGGTCTTGAGCTGGGCGCGGCCGGCGTCCTGGAGCACCCGTTGCAGGTGTTCCGGGGTGAACTCCTCGGCGAGCGCGTCGACGCCGAGCGCGCTGACCCCGGGCACGGCGTCGAGATCCGTGACGACGTAGAGGGCGAGGCTGCGCTGCTTGCCCGCCTCAGTGAGGCTGAGCCCGGTGTCGTCGTCGAGGCTCAGCCGGAAGGCCAGCCCGGACTTCCCGGGCCGGGGCAGGGACGTCGGCACGGCATCGTGCCAGGTGATCCAGCCGGCCCGCGCGAGGTGGGCGACGAGATGGACGCCCTGGGCGTCGATGTCGAGGAACTTGCCGTGCCGGGTGACGTCGGCGACCTCCAGGCCGGCCAGGGCGTCGAGCGGTGGGTCAAAGGTCTTCAGGGCGGAGAAGTCGACGAGGTCGCCGCGGGTGATGACCTTGCCGCTCATTCGTTCCGCGAGGAACTCCGCGAGCGCGTGGACCTCCGGCGATTCAGGCATTCCAGACCTCCTCCAGTGCGTCGAGCAACTCCTGGCCGCCCAGTCGGGACTCCTCGCCGCGAGACCAGGCATTGACGTGCGGCTCCTCCAAGGCGGCCGCGAGCTGCTCCAGGTAGTCGGGACGGTCGGTGGCGACGGCACCCATCGACTCGAGGTGGGGGGTGAGCCACTGCACGTCCAACAGGCCCACCTGGACGCGATCCAACTCCACCACGAGTCGCAGCAGGGCGACCTTGGAGGCGTCCGTGCCGTGCACCGGGTGGTGGAACATCGACTCGCCAGCGAACAGCCCGTTCACGTGGACGCCGTAGAGCCCCCCGACGAGGCGGCCCTCGGCATCCCAGGTCTCCACACTGTGGACGTAGCCCAGCTGGTGCAGCACCGTGAAGGCGGTGATGATGCGGTCGTCGATCCAGCCGTCGGGGCGGTTGGGGTCCGCGCAGGCCGCGAGCACTTCGGCGAAGGCACGGTCCACGGTGGTGGTGTACCGGCGGGCGGACTGCCTCAGCGAACGCGGCACCCGCAGTGACTCGGCGGGCAGCTGGGCGCGCTGCATGGGCGACCACCACCCCATCTCCTGGCCCCAGTCGGCGCCGCCCAGCGGCATGGGGAAGACGCCGCAGCGGTACGCCATGAGGGCGATGGCCGGGTCGAACTCGTCGGAGAACGCCACCAGGTCCTGGTGCGGCCACTCCTCCGGCGGCCCGAACAGCGTCTCCAACATGCGCCCAGTCTGGCAGCCCACACCGACCATGGACAGGGTCTGCCCGGGATCGGTGCTTGGTGGGGTGTGCCACTCTTGACGGAGCAGGAGGTAGCGATGAACCAGCAGCAGCGCATGGTGGCCAAGGCGGCCGAGGACCTTACGGCGGACGCGTTCCACCAACTCCTCGACCTGGCGATCACGGGGAGGGGCAGACTGCCCGGTGCGAAGCACGCGTGCCGCCGGGTCATGGAGAAGAAGCGCAGCCCCGAAGCGGCCATCTCGTCGCTGGTCAACCAGCACATCGCCCTGGCCGGGGGCCAGGGTTTCATGACCAACTGGAGCGGCTTCCTTGTCTCGCTGGTCACGATCCCGGCCAACGTGGCAGCAGCTGCATTCGTGCAGGCCCGGATGGTGGCCTGCGTGGCGCACCTGCGTGGCTACGAACTTTCCGATCCTCGCGTGCGCACTGCGATCCTCATGGTGATGCTCGGCCCGTCGGCCGTGGGCCGCGGGGTGCTGCCGACGTCACCGTCGGCGGTGGCCACCGCCCCTGTGTTTGACGCAGAACTCGACGGCGCGGTCTCAACCGCGCTGGTGGAGTCGGTGATGAACCAGCTGAGCGGGAAACGGCTCGGCGCCTGGGTCGGCAAGAAGATCCCCTTCGTCGGTGGCGGCGT
The DNA here is from genome assembly GCA_947499145.1 of uncultured Arachnia sp. Taxonomy (GTDB): domain Bacteria; phylum Actinomycetota; class Actinomycetes; order Propionibacteriales; family Propionibacteriaceae; genus Arachnia. Next base: position 26,617 of record CANMNB010000024.1, on the reverse strand, counting down.
CGGTCTGGCCGTCGACGGCTTGGCGACGCGCTCGATCGCGATGTACGCGCTGCAGGAGTTTCCGAGCCGCCGGCCGAAGGTCGGCTGGCAGCAGAGCCCGATCGCCGAGTAGCCATCCCAAGCGCGGGCAGAGTAGCCGCCCCGCTCGTCGGAGTAACCGCCACAGCCCCCTCGCCTGGTAGCCGCCGCGCCCCTCACTCGCTTCGACACGGCCGCTCCGCGGCCTACTCAACGAATCGGACCACGTGGATCACACCGCTCGCCGAGTAGCCACCCCGACCCCGATCGCCGAGTAGCCACCCCGACCCCGATCGCCGAGTAGCCGCCGCGAGGCGGCGTGTCGAGGCGCCGAGCAGTGAGCTGAGCCCCTCACCTCCTCCGCGCCGAGCGGCCGACAAGGGCACGGATGGCGGGGACCATGGAGGCGATCGTCGAATCGGTGAACCTCAGGACCGTCCAGCCGGCGAGTTGAAGCTCGACGTCGCGCGCCCGATCGGCGACGAACATGTCACGACCCGAGTGGTACTTCCACCCGTCGAGTTCGACGGCGAGCTTCGCATCCCGGAACCCGATGTCGAGGTAGACGAAGCGGCCCGCCAGTTCCACCCTGAGGTTGGCCGTCCAGCCGGTGATCCTTGCGCGGTGGAGGCGCCGGTGGGCGTCTCGTTCCAGTGGCGACCACGGCATGTCCCTCGACTCCCGAAGGTGGCGCCTCATAGCCGCGTTCCCCGGCCGACCCGACATGGCGTCTGCCGCCGCGTGCAGCGCGGGCAGATCGGCCGCACCGCGCCGCAAGCACTCATCTATGGCGTAGCCGCCGAGGGATCGTGTGAGCTCAAGGGTGCTGGCGGCCGGGACCTGGAGCCGCAGGCCGGCACGCTCTGTGACCAGGTCCGGGACCAGGCTGCCTCGGCGGAGCTCCACCCCACTGATGTTGCGTCGAGAATGCCGCTTCGTGATCGCGAGCACACGATCCTCGTTCAGTTCCGGCCACCAGGAGAGGCGGGCCGCCGAGGATCCCACGAGGATCGCGTCCGGATCCCAGGCCGCCACGGACAGGCACCATGCCTCAAAGGACACTGCACGCGCGTATGTCCCCGGAAGCAGGGGAACGAGCTGGCCGCTCCGCACGGCTGCGTCAATCGCGCTCCCGAGATCGGGGCGCCGACGCCGACTCAGGATGCCGTCCGCGTGAAGAACCTCATCGATCTGTGCGCGCACAACACCATTTCAGCGCCCTGACGCGAGCAGCCCGAATCTGCTCCTCTGCCTGTGGACAACTCCACGCACGGGCCCCCAACACTGAAAAACGCACAACAGACGCCCCTCTACCCCTGATCTGAGGGCTTGACTGGCCGCTGTTGTGCGTTTTTCAGTGAATTCCCATGTAGACCCGTGGCACTCGGGCGGTGATGAGGCAGGTGACCTCGTAGGTGATGGTGCCCATCAGGTCGGCAAGTTCGGCGACCGTGATCTCCTCGTCCCGCCGGCGTCCCACCAGGACCGCCTCATCGCCGACGCTCACGTCGGGCTCCTCCGGGCCGAGGTCGAGCATCGTCTGGTCCATGCACACCCTTCCTGCGATCGGGCAGGAGCGGCCGCCAACCAGCATGCGGCCCCGGTTGGACAGCAGCCGCGAGTAGCCATCCCCGTAGCCGACGGCGACAGTCGCCACCCAGGTGTCCCGAGGAGCCGTCCACGATCTGCCGTACCCCACGGTCTCGCCCGCAGCCACACGCTTGACGAAGGACACGCGGGACACCCACTCCAGAGGTGGCGTCAATGGCCGCGTGTGGGGTGTCTCGCTGTCCGGATACTGCCCGTAGACCATGATGCCGGGCCGCACCATGGTGGTTGCCCCCAGCGACCCGGTCAGCAACGCGCCCGAGTTCTCGGCGTGCACGTGCGGGACGTCACCGACGGCGTCCCGCACCTCAGCCACGATCCCCTCGAACCGCTTGAGCTGCGCCACGGTGAAGTCTCTGCCCTCCTCGACGTCCGAGATCGGCAGGTGGGTATAAACCCCGTCGAGTTCGAGCCAGCGGTCCTCCGCGACCCGCCGGGCGAGCGCGACGGCGTCGCGCGGCTCCGCCCCGATTCGACGCATGCCTGTGTCCACCTTCAGGTGGACCCGGACCCGCCGGCCCGCTCGCTCCGCCGCGCCAGCCGCATCCGTGATCGATGCCGCATCGGCGACGGTGAGGACCAGGTCGGCGGCGACCGCCGCGTCGAGCTCCTCGGGGAACGCCGGGGAGAACTTGAGAATCGGCAGGGTGATCCCGGCGTCGCGGAGCTGCCGGGCCTCGGCGACCAGCGCCACGCCCAGCCAGCCAGCGGACCCGGTCTCCTGGATGCTCCGGGCGACCTCGACGAGTCCGTGGCCATAGGCGTCGGCCTTCACCGCCGCCAGCACGGTTCGTTCCCCGGCCAGTTCTCGGGCCACGCGAAGGTTGTTGTTGATGGCCCCCAGGTCCACACGGGCCTCGGTGGGGTTCACTCAGCGACCGGACTTGTCCGCGAGCCTCGCCAGCGCGGTCATCCCCTCGATGAAAACCCGAGCCAGCACGATCCACAGCAGCGCCTGCGCGCCGGTGGACAGGAGGTAGAAGATGAGCGTCCCGGCATCGGCGGGGTTGGCGACGACGGCGTTCAGCAGCCCGAACAGCCAGCCCGCGGCGATGATGATCACCACCAGCATGAAGAGCTTCCCGCCCGCGGCCGGGAGCATCAGCCGGGAGAAGCTGAAGTCGAACAGGTCCTCGAGGACGCCTGCGGGGTGGTCGTCGTGGCTGGCGGGGGCCGGCTGCCCCGTCCACTCGGCGGTGGGCTGCGACGAGGGTCCCGACCAGATGGGCCCCGTCCCCGAGCTGCCCTGCGAGCCGGAGCTGGACGCCTGGGGCTGGCGCGGGGGCTGCACGGAGGACCAGCCGCCGTAGGAGTTGCCGGACGCGGCCGAGGCCGGCTTGACCGCCGCGCCGTCGCCCGCGGAGCGCTGCGGCTGCCACTGGTTCTCCGACGACGGCTTCCACTGGGAGTCAGACATGGCGCACATTCTGCCATCCCGGGCCGGTGGTCCTGACCATCAGAACAGGAGGGCCAGGGCCGGCTCGGCGAGGATCTCGGCCACGTCATGCAGGAAACGGGAGCCCTGTTCGCCGTCGATGATGCGGTGGTCGAAGGTGATCGACATGGTGGTGACCCATCGGGGCACCACCTGCTCGACCCCGCCTTCCGTCACGACCCACGGCCGTCGCTGGATGGAGCCCATGCAGAAGATCGCCGACTCGTCGCCGTTGATGATGGGGGTGCCGGAGTCGATGCCGAACACACCGACGTTGGTGATGGTGAACGTCCCGCCGCTGTAGTCCTTCGGCTGCAGCTTGCCCTCCCGTGAGACCGCGACCAACTGGTTGATGGCCTGGCTGAGTTGGAGGAGGCTGAGTCGTTGGGCGCCCTTGATGTTCGGCACCATCAGGCCGCGCGGGGTGGCCGCGGCGATACCGAGGTTGACGTCGCCGTGGTAGACGATCTCCTGGTTCTCCTCATCCCACGACGTGTTGAGGTCGGGGTTGCGCCCGATCGCCAGGCACACGGCCTTGGCATAGATGAGCAGCGGGGAGATCCTGAGACCCGTGAACTCGCGGCGCTGCTTGAGCGTCTCGACGAAGTCCATGGTCCCGGTGATGTCGACGGTGATCCACTCGGTCACGTGCACATGGGTGTTGACGGACCGCACCATGTTCTCGGCGGTCACCTTCCGCACCCCCTTGATCGGGACGCGACGCTCGCCCGTGCCCGGCTGGGGCTCGTACTCATCGGCGCCGGGGATCCCGAAGGCACCGTTGCCACCCTCCGCGCCGGCGCGCGGCGATGACTGGAAAGCGGCGTGGTCGTTGACGATCCGGCCCTGGGCGGGCTGGCGCTCATCAGCCGCGGCATCGACGTCGCCGCGGGTGACCGTGCCGCCGACGCCGGTGCCGCGCACCTGCCCCAGATCCACCCCGAGGTCCTTGGCGTGCTTGCGGACGGTCGGCTTGGCCCTCACCCCGTTGGAGTCGGAGGCCAGGACCAGCTGCGACTCCGTGGGCGCCTCCCCCGGGTCCGGCAGCGGGTCGCCAGTGGCGGTGGCGTGCACGGGCTCGGCGGGGCTGACCTCGTCGGAGCGGCGGCCCGGCTCATGCGGTTCGTATGCGGCACTGACCGCATCCCGAACCCTCTCCTGGTTCCTCGACGGCGATCCGCCCCGGCGGCGGCGGCGTGCCGGGGCGTCAGAGGCCCCGTAGCCGACGAGGTTGGGCCCCGACTCGTCCGGGGAGCCCCCAGCCTCCGGCTCGCCGTCGTCGATCACGACGATGGGCGCCCCCACCTCAACCGTGGTGCCCTCCGCGACCAGCAGTGCAGTGACGGTACCGACGAATGGCGACGGCAGCTCCACCAGCGACTTCGACGTCTCGATCTCCACCAGGACGTCGTTGACCTCCACGGCGTCGCCCTCGGTGACACGCCACGCGACGATCTCGGCCTCGACGAGGCCCTCTCCGGGGTCCGGGAGCAGGAACTGGCGCTTCATGGGGACTCCTAGTAGGCCAGGGACGCGTCGACGGCGTCCAGGATTCGGTCGACGGAGGGGAGGAACTCGGTCTCCACGCGGGAGTGGGGGTAGGGCATGTCGTAGCCGGTGACCCGCAACACGGGGGCCTCCATCTCGTAGAACAGGTCCTCGTGCAGTCGGGCTGCGATCTCCGCGCCGACCCCAAGGGTGCGCTGGGCCTCGTGGACGACGACCGCCCTGCCGGTGCGGCGCACGGATGCCGTCACGGTGACCCAGTCGATGGGGCTGAGCGTGCGGAGGTCGACGACGTCGAGGAAGCGTCCCTCCTCCGCGGCGATCTCGGCGGCGTCGAGGCAGGTGCGCACCATCGGACCGTAGGTGAGGAGGGTGGCGTCGCGGCCATGCCGGACGATCTGGGCCTGGTGCATGGCGAGGGGCTTGGCGTGGAGGTCCACGTCACCCTTGGCGTGGTAGCGGCGCTTGGGCTCGAGGAAGACCACTGGGTCCTGGGAAGCGACGGCCTGCTGGATCATCCAGTACGCGTCGTGCGCGTTCGACGGCGTGACGACCTTGAGGCCCGGGGTGTGCACGAAATAGCCCTCGGGCGATTCCGAGTGATGCTCGATGGCGCCGATGGCTCCGCCGTACGGGATGCGGATGACGATCGGCATGGGCACGCGGCCCGCCGTACGGGCGTGCATCTTCGCCACCTGGGAGACGATCTGGTCGAACCCGGGGAAGACGAACCCGTCGAACTGGATCTCGAGGACGGGTCGGTAGCCGCGCATCGCGAGTCCGACGGCGGTGCCGATGATCCCGGCCTCCGCCAGCGGGGAGTCGATGACGCGGTTCTCGCCGAAGTCCGCCTGCAGGCCCTCGGTGATGCGGAAGACCCCGCCGAGCTTGCCGATGTCCTCGCCGGCGAGCAGTACCTTCGGATCGGCCTCGAGCGCGCGCCTCAGGCCCTCGTTGAGTGCCTTGGCCATGGTCATGGTGGTCACCGGGCGACCTCCTCGAAGCCGGCGGCCCATTCGGCGTACTCGCGGCGCTGGGCCTCGAGTGCGACGGTGTTCTCCGCGTAGACGTTGTCGAACAACTGGTCCATCGTGCGTACCGGGAGCTCCTTGACCCAGGATCGGATCTCGGCGCCGTAGTCCTTGGCGTCGGCGTCGAGCTGGGCCAGGTGCGCGTCGTCGATCACGTCGGTTGCCCTGAGGTGTCGAACGAGGCGGGTGATGGGATCGCGGCCCCGCCACTGCTCGGTCTCGTCGTCGGCGCGGTACTTGGTCGGGTCGTCCGAGGTGGTGTGGGCACCCATCCGATAGGTGTAGGCCTCGATGAAGGTGGGGCCCTCGCCGGAGCGGGCTCGTTCCATGGCCCAGCGGGTGACGGCCTCGACGGCGAGGACGTCGTTCCCGTCCACCTGGATTCCGGGGAACCCGAAGCCCCGGGCCCGCTCGAACAGGGGGATGCGGGACTGCAGCGAGATGGGCTCAGAAATGGCCCACTGGTTGTTCTGGCAGAAGAACACGACGGGCGCGTTGTAGCTGGCGGCGAACACGTAGGCCTCGTTGACGTCGCCCTGGGAGGAGGCGCCGTCGCCGTGGTAGGCGATGACGGCGGCGTTGTCCGAGGGGTCCTCGTTGCCGACCATGCCGTCGAACTGCAGTCCCATGGCGTAGCCGGTGGCGTGGAGGGTCTGTGCGCCGATGACGATCTGGTAGTTGCGGAACTTCTCCAGCATCTCCCAGTCGCCCGCGTCACCGCCCCGGAACAGGGCGAGGATCTGCTTCATCGGGACACCCAGGCAGTGGGCGACGCCGTGCTCGCGGTAGCTGGGGAAGACGACGTCGGGCTCCGCGACGGCCCGAGCCGACCCGACCTGGGCGGCCTCCTGGCCCAGCGACGGCGGCCACAGTCCCAGCTCGCCCTGTCGTTGCAGTGCAGTGGCCTCGGTGTCGAAGCGACGGGCGAACGTCATGTCGCGCAGGTGGGCGACCAGATCCTCCGGGCCGCCGCTGAACTCGAACTCGTCGTGCTGGACCCGGGTGCCGTCGGGCGCCAGCAGCTGGACCATCTGGTCGCTCTGTCCGCGCATGTCTACCTTCCGACGAAGTTACGGATCCGTAGCCTACGCCACCGTAGGTCGCTGCTGTGGGCCACCACGGGCCCCGTCGCCCATCCCCGAAAATCGATCAGTGATCGATTCTCCCCCGTCCACCTCCGAGAATCGAGCACTGACCAAGCAATGATCCATTTTCGGAGAGGGGGTGCTGAGGCAAGAGAATCGAACACTGATCGATTTTCCATTGTCAGCTTCCGACAAACGATCACTGATCGATTTTCACGACGGGGCGGGCGGGTCGGCACCAACCCCGCCGCCCCGGCCACGGGTGGTCCGGAGCCCACAGCTCGGTTCGCAGGACTTCAGAAGGCGGCGACGTCTCCGTCGCGAATGGCGCGGTGCCAGAAGGGGTCGTCCCGCCAGTCGGCGGGGAAGCCCATGACCTCAGCCTCCGTCGGATGCGCTGCGAGCAGTTCTGACAGTCGCAGCGCCCACGGGCTGTCCGGTGCGATGGTCGTCAGCATCGACTGGATCGCCGCGAACACGCAGTAGAGCGTGTCCGACGCCTCCTCGAGCAAGCGTCCCCACCATTCGGGCCAGGCGACGCCGCCGCTCGGGACGGTCGGGTACGAGGCAAGCCGGACGTTGAAGAAACGCTCGTGGTGGGCGCAGATGTTGCGGACGCGCACGAAGACCTCGAGCCACGAAGACAGCAGGCCGTCGTTCAGGCCCAGCGCCTTGGCCACCGCTGTCCGGTGCGCCGGCCTCTTCAACGACTGCAGCACCCGGTTCAGCTGCCCGATGCTCAACACCTCCACCATCAGCCACGACGGCGGCAGCTCCGGCGTCGCGTAGCGCCGGACGTAGTCGGCCAGGACTGGCAGCGGCTGCTCCAGCGCCTGTGCGACGTTGCCCTGCAACACCTTGAAGTCGTTGGCATCCGTGAAATAGCCGGGGCGGGTGTACCAGTGCGCGTCGCCGTCGGCCATGCTCATGACCTCGCTGAGCGCTGCCCGGAACGCCACCTCGATCCGGGCCAGCGCGTCGAGCACCAGCAACCTCAGTTCCCGGTCGAAGCCGTACAGCCCCAGCACGTCGTCGAACGTGGTCCCGGCCACGAACTCGTGCGGCCGGCCGGGCTTCTCGAAGGCGGCCGCATAGGGAGCGAGCCGCCAGTAGCCGATGTGGAACAGTTCACGCTCGGCCAAGTCCCGGTCGCCGACGTCGAGGCCCCGGCGAGCCAACAGCGCCACGAGCTCCCTCGAGCTCAGCGGCGGCTTATCGAAATGCCCGCTCCCTCTCGTCGCCATGTCCGGGCGGTCAGGCGAGCGTCGCCACGAGGATCGCCTTGATGGTGTGCATCCGGTTCTCCGCCTGGTCGAAGACCACGCTCGCCTCGGACTCGAACACGTCGTCGGTCACCTCCAGCGCCGACATCCCCGTCGCCTGGTACAGCTCCTCCCCAACGGAGGTGTGGCGGTCGTGGAACGCCGGCAGGCAGTGCAGGAACTTGGCCCGCGGGTTTCCGGTGGCACGCATCATGTCCTGGTTGACCTGGTACGGCCTGAGCAGTTCGATCCGCGACGCCCACAGCTCCTTCGGCTCCCCGAGTGAGACCCAGACGTCGGTGGCGACGAAGTCCGCGCCCTCCACGCCCGCCTCGACATCGTCGGTGAGGGTGATCCTGGCCCCGGTCTGGGCGGCGATCGCCTCGGCCTTCTCCCGCACCTCCCGCGACGTCTGCTGCTGCTTCGGCGCGACCAACCGCACGTCCATGCCCATGAGCGCCGAGCTGATCAGCGTCGAGTTGCCCATGTTGTTGCGCACGTCCCCGACGAACGCGTAGCTCACCTCGGACAGCGGCTTCGTCGTGTGCTCCATGATCGTGAGCTGGTCGGCGAGCATCTGGGTGGGGTGCCAGTCGTCAGTAAGCCCGTTGTAGACGGGGACTCCGGCGTGGCGGGCCAGCGTCTCGACGACGTCCTGCCCGGCGCCGCGGAATTCGATGCCGTCGTACCAGCGTCCGAGCACGCGGGCGGTGTCCGCCGCCGATTCCTTGTGCCCGATCTGCGATCCGGCCGGGTCCAGGTACGTCGTGTGCCCACCCTGCTCCATCATCGCCACCTCGAACGCGCAACGGGTGCGCGTGGAGGTCTTCTCGAACAGCAGCGCCACCTTCTTGCCCGTCAGGCGCTGCCGCTCCGCACCCTCCCTGCGTTCCTGCTTCAGGCGGGCGGCGAGGTCGAGCAGCGAGCGCCACTCCTCGACGGAGAAGTCGAGCTCCTTGGTGAAGCTGCGTCCCTTGAGGTGGGTCACGGCGGGCCTTTCTGAAATCGGAGGCCCCAGTCTCCCACGGCGGCCCCTCTCCTTCGCGATTGGTCTGCCCACCGGGAAGACGCGCCGCCCCCCGTCACAGTGGGCCTGCCGTCCGGAGCGGCTACCGTCGCTCGAGCTCGTCCAGGATTCCCGGCATCGCCGCCTCGATGTCGGCCAGCGTGGCGTGGAAGCCATCGGCGTCGCCGTACCAGGGGTCGATCAGGGCCGTGCCCGGCTCGAGCGCGGGATTGAAGTCGTTGATCAGGTGGAGGTTCTCGGCCTCGGGGGCGAGGCGACGCAACCGGTCCAAGTGGAACGGCTCGGCGACCACGACCAGGTCGGCGTCGCGCACGACGTCGGCCGTGACCTGTCGCGCCCGGTGACCGTCGGCGTCGTAGCCCCGGCCGCGCAGTACGCGCACGGCCCGCGGGTCGATCCCGTTGCCGATCTCCTCGTCGGACAGTGCGACGCTCGAGACGTCCACATCGAGTCCGCGCTCGTCGGCCATGCGGCGAGCGACGCGCTCGGCCATGGGGGACCGGCAGATGTTGCCCCAGCACACGAACACCAGTGAAGCCATGGCGGCCACCATATCGAGCCCGCGGGATGCCCGCGAGGGAGTCGCTGCGGGACGACGTCGGTGGAAGATGGCAAGCTTGGTGCCATGCAGATCCTGGTGGTGGACGACGACCAAGCCGTGCGGGACTCGCTGGCGCGCTCGCTGAAGTACTCCGGCGACGACGTCATCACGGCGGCCGACGGCGTCGAGGCCCTGGCCAAGCTCGCCGGAGCCACCCCCGACGCGGTGATCATGGACGTGATGATGCCGCGCCTCGACGGGCTCGAGACCACGCGCATGCTGCGCGAGAGCGGCAACGACGTCCCCATCCTCATCCTGACCGCCCGCGACGCCGTGGGCGACCGCGTCGACGGCCTGGACGCCGGCGCAGACGACTACATGGTCAAGCCCTTCGCGCTCGACGAGTTGCTCGCCCGGTTGCGTGCCCTGACGCGACGGGCCAAGCCCGCCCACGACGACCAGCCCAAGGTCCTCACCTTCGCCGACGTGACCCTGGACCCGCAGCACCGCGAGGTCACCCGCGGTGGCCAGCACATCTCGTTGACCCGCACGGAGTTCGCCCTGCTGCAGGCGTTCATGGAGAACCCGCGCAAGGTGCTGGAGCGCAACACCCTGCTGAACGAGGTGTGGGGCTTCGAGTTCCCCGCCACGGCCAACTCCCTTGAGGTCTACATCGGCTACCTGCGCCGCAAGACGGAGGCGGGCGGCCGTCCCCGCCTCATCCACACTGTGCGCGGCGTCGGCTACGTGCTGCGCGAAACGCCCCCGTGATCTCCACGGCCTGGTTCCGGTTCCGACGCGGCCTCGAACGCCTCATCACCGGCCAGAGCCTCCAGGGCCGCCTGGCCCTCCTGACCGGCGTGAGCGTCGCCATGGCGGTGCTCCTCGTCGGCCTGACGGCCTACTTCAGTACCCGCGTCTCCCTGCTCGAGCAGATGGACCGCGAGATGCTGGCCGCCGCGCAGCGTGCCTCGGAGGTCCTGTCCGCCGATGTGTCCTCGTTCGCCTCCGTCACGGGCAACGAGCTGGACACCAGCTCGCAGTTGCTCGGACTGGTGACCGCCGCCGGCGAGCTGACGCAGCCGTCGGACCAGACCACCACGCTCTCCCCCGGCGCCCGCGAGATCGCTGTCGCGAGAATGCAGTCCGGCTCGTCGGCGGAGAACGTGGAGATCGACGGGCGCTCCTACCGCGTCGTGGCTGTCCCCCTCACGGCGGAGGACACCCGCTACGCCTTCATGTTGGCCCGCCCGCTGGACTCCCTGAACACGACGCTCGGTGGCCTGTGGGTGGTCATCGTCGTCTCGGGTCTGGTGGGGGTGCTCACCACCACGCTCGCAGTCCGGCTCGTCGCGCAGGCCGCTCTGACCCCTGTGCGGAGGTTGTCCCAGGCGGTCAAGAACGTCACCCAGACCGACCAGCTGAACCCCATCCGGATCTACGGCCGCGACGACCTGGGCGAGCTGACCCAGTCGTTCAACGCGATGCTTCGCTCGCTGCAGACATCCCGTGAGCAGCAGCGCCAGCTGATCGCCGACGCTGGGCACGAGTTGCGAACACCGCTCACGTCCATGCGCACCAACATCGAACTGCTGGTCGCCGACGACCGCACGGGGATGCTGCCCGAGGGTGCACGGTCGGAGATCCTCGACGACGTGTCCGCCCAGTTGGGCGAGTTCTCGGCCTTGGTGGGCGACCTCGTGGCACTCACCCGCGACGACCACCTGCAGCGTCCCCACGAGCTGTTGGACCTCTCCGAGGTGGTCGAGGCCGCCCTGGAGCGAGCCCAGCGCCGTGGCCCCATGATCACGTTCAACGCCATTCTCGACGAGACCCACGTGCTGGGCGACGCGTCCACGCTGGAGCGGGCCATCACCAACCTGCTCGACAACGCCATCAAGTTCTCCCCCGTCTCCGGGACGATCGACGTCGTCTTGGAGGACGGCGTGCTCACCATCGTCGACGAGGGTCCCGGCATCGCGGAGGACGACCTGCCGCACATCTTCGACCGGTTCTACCGCTCCGACCAGGCCCGCAACACACCCGGCACTGGCCTGGGTCTCTCCATCGTCGACCACACGGCCAAGGCCCACGGCGGCTCCGTCCGCGCGGGCAACCAGCCGGGCAAGGGCGCCAAGTTCACCCTGCGCCTCCCGGCGGTCGCGATGCCCACCATCGAACCCGATCCCGAGGACGTCCCGGCCCCGGATGGCACCCTCGCGCCCTAGCATTCCGGCATGGCACGCCTGAGGCGCACGTCCCCGCGCATGAAGGGCTGGACGCGGCGACGCGCCGGCAGTGGTTTCACCTACCTCGACGCCGACGGGAACCGCCTCGCCGCCGAGGACGTCGAGCGCGTCACGTCCCTCGCCATCCCCCCGGCGTGGCGGGATGTCTGGATCTGCCCCCTCCCGAACGGGCACCTGCAGGCTGTCGGCACCGACGACGCCGGCCGCCGCCAGTACCTCTACCACCCGGACTGGCGGTCGCGTCGCGACCGCTCCAAGTTCGAACGCATCCAGGAGGCAGCCGCGCACCTACCAGCGGTACGGCGCCGAGTCGCGCGGGACCTCTCCGGCGACGCCATGCCCTGGGAGCGGGCCTGCGCGACGGCGGTGCGGCTGCTGGACGTGGGCTACTTCCGCATCGGGAATGACGCGTACACCGACGCCAACGGCTCGTTCGGTCTGACCACCCTGCGCCGGGAGCACCTGCGCCGACGGGGCTCGGAACTGGTGTTCAGCTTCGTCGGCAAGTCCGGAATAGCACACACGATCACGGTCGACGACGAGCCGGCGGTGGCAGCGCTGGAGAAGATGCGGGCGCGCAGGGACGCCGACGACCGACTCCTCGCCTACCAGGGCGACGACGGGTGGACCCATGTCTCGTCGGCGGACGTCAACCAGTACCTGAGCGACCTGTTCAGCGGCACGTTCACCGCCAAGGACTTCCGGACCTGGCACGCCACCGTGATCGCGGCCGAGGTGCTGGCGCTCTCGGAGGAGCCCGGCGAGTCGAAGGCCTCCCGCAACCGGGCCGTCAGGCAGGCGGTCATGGAAGTCTCCAGCTACTTGGGCAACACCCCGACGGTCGCCCGCAAGTCCTATGTGGACCCGCGGGTGGTCGACCACTACGAGAACGGCGAGACCATCGGTGACGCGGCTTGCAAGCGCTACCGGACCGCCAACGCTCGGCAACACGGCCTCGAGGAGGCGGTACTGGAGCTGCTGCGCGACTGACTCAGGACCCGGCGGCTGCGGGAATCCCGGCCAAGAGGTACTCAAGGGCATCGGTGGCGCTCCACCCGTCCGGGTGCTTGCGGATGAGTTCCCGCGCCCCGTCCAGGTCCTGGCCGAGTGTGACGAGCGAATCCTCGACGTAGCCGTCGCGTCGGTGCTGTCCCAGCCCGATGTTGGCCATCAGTCCGTTGCAGAGGCACTTGCGGCCCACGGTGCCGGCGAGGTCGCCGCCCTTCTTCACGTACATGTCCACCGGCTCCGAGGCGCACCGGTACCCGATGACACCGTCCTCGCGCTCGTACGGCTGGCGCAGGTAGGAGAGGTCGCAGAGGCGGGGCCGGGCCGCGTACACGTCGGGCTCGCTCATCGTGTCCGGAAGGTCCGCCACCTTGAACGGGAAGCCCGTGGGGCTGGCGCGCGGGTCGTTGCGGACCGTGAGGTCCCCAGAGCGCAGCCCGTCGAGCAGCTGGCCGCGGGCATCGTCGGTCAGTCCGGACTCGCTCGAGAGCGCGAAGAGGGTTCCCACCTGGACACCCACGGCGCCCGCCGCCTGCGCCTCGGCGACCTTGTCCGGGGTCGAGTAGGCGCCGGCCAGCCAGAAGGGCAGGCCCAGCGACGCCATGGTCTCCAGCCGAGCCTCGTCTCGGGCGCCGTAGACCGGTTCGCCGCCTTCGTCGAGCTGCATGCGGCCGCGCGGCGGCGCGGAGTGGCCCCCGGCCGGGGGCCGCTCGACGACGAAGCCGTCGGGTCGGATCTCGGGGTCGCGGTTGAGGTACAGCGCGAGCGGGTCGACGGAGATGATCGCGAGGAAGTCCGGTTTGGTCAGCGACGGAAGGTGGTCCCCCAGGAGGGCCACGGGATCGACCTCGACGTGGTGCGGCTGGGTGCCGCCGTCGACGTCGACGCTCACCCGGCCCGGCAGGCCCGCGGCGAGAGCGCGGAGAAGCGCGGGGATCTCGCGGGGGATCCCCGCCCCCATGAGGACGTAGTCGACGCCCGCCAGCATCGCCCCGAACAGGGCGGTGGGGGTGGCCATCTGGACCTTCTCCAGACAGTTGATCCCGACGACGCCGTCGTGGCCCTCCTTGGCGAGCCAGACCTCGGCGAAGTTGCCCACCACCGAGAGTTCCTGCGTGGCCTGCGACGGCTTGAGGCTCAGCTTGGGGACCGGGCGGTACGGAGCGCCCGCAGGCTTGCCTCCCTCGACGAAGAACCGTGTGAGGACGCGCTGCGCCATCTCCGGGTGCGGGAAGGCGGCCATGGCGCGGCGGTAGTGACCGCCGGGGTCGCCGTCTTGGAGCACCCTGCTGAGCACGGCGTCCATGGCGGTGCCGGAAACGACGCCGAGCTGCCCGGCGCGCGAGACCTCGCGAGCGAGGCGCCAACCGGAGACAGCGACCCCCATGCCGCCCTGGATGATCGGGGGATGGGCACGCCTCGGTGGCGCGGTGGCGACATCGGCGGGCTGGACGACTGCGGCAGTCATGAGAAGGTCCCCTCGGACAGTGGAAACCCGACTACACGGGTTACGCTTCCGTAGGTTACGCTACCGTACCCTTGGTCTCCACATCGAAGGACCCCGGTCCTGTGAGAACCACCTCGTAGTCAACGCCTACGTCGGCCAGGAAGCGCCGGTCGTGGCTGACCACGAGCAGCGCGCCTCGGTAGGCCGTGAGTGCGTCGACCAGGGCCTGACGCGTGGACAGGTCGAGGTTGTTCGTCGGCTCGTCCAGGACAAGGAGGTCGTGGGGCGGGTCGGCCAGCAGCAGACGCGCCAGGGCCACCCGGAACCGCTCCCCACCCGAGAGGGTGTCAACTGCCCGCTCGGCGGTGGCGCCGCGGAGCAGGAATCGTGCCAGCTCTGCCCGGAGTTCTCCCGGCAGGCGTGTGGGGGCGGCATCCGCGACATTGTCCACCGCCGAGGCTGCGCCGTCGAGTCCGTCGAGACGTTGCGGCAGATACCCGATGCGAGTCGTGAGGGGCGTCGCGCCGACCGCCGCACGGGCGCGGAGATCCGGGTCGAACAGCGTCTCGAGGAGCCGCGTCTTCCCAATCCCGTTCGGGCCCGTGATCGCCACCCGCTCCGGCCCCATCACCGTGTGGGTGCCGCTCTCACCGTGCAGCTCGAGGAGCCGTCGGCCCGCCGGCACGTCAGGATCAGGCAGGCGCACCCGTACGCGATCCTCGTCTCGTACCTTCGCCACCACTTCGTCGACCCGCTCTCGGGCCCGGTCGAGCCGGTCATCGAGGTGTCCACGGAGCCTGCCTGCGGACTCCTGCGCCTCTAACCGTCTGGTGTTCGCGACGACCTTGGGGAGGCGTCGGTTGGCATAGTCCTTGCGGCCATTGCGGAGTCTGCTGGCGAGCTTCTGCTCCGCCTCGCGGCGCTGCCTCTCCTCGGTCCGTAACGATTGCGTGGCCGTGCGCAGGGCCTGTCGGGCAGCATCCTCTTCCCGCTCCAGGGCCTCCCGGAACTCCGTGAACCCCCCGCCGAAGACGGTCAGGCTGCCGCGACGAAGCTCCGCGGTGCCATCCATGAGGTCAAGCAACTCCACATCGTGACTCACCACGAGCAGGGAGCCCCGCCAATTGCGGACGACGTCCTGAAGGCGCTCGCGCGAGCCACGGTCGAGGTTGTTCGTGGGTTCGTCCAGCAGCACGACGCCCGCCCCACCGAGTCGGAGCCCACTCAGCGCGACGAGCATTGTCTCGCCACCCGACAGGGTGCCGACCGGCCGCTCCAGCCCCAGCGGCAACCCGAGGGCGCCGAGTTCTGCGACGGCGAGGGAGTCGATGTCCCAGCCGTCGCCGACGGCGTCGTAGTGGGCGGGGTCGGTCGATCCGCCTTCGATCGCCCGAATTGCGCGACGGATGGGCGTGATTCCTAGCAGGTCAGCGACGGTGGCGTGGGTCCCCAGCACCAGGTCCTGCCGTAGGTGGGCGACGTCTCCGACCGTCGCCAGGCTTCCGCCGGTCAGTTCCAGTTCTCGGGCGACAAGGCGGAGGAGGGTGGACTTTCCGGCGCCGTTGTCACCGACGAGACCGGTCCGGCACGGCCCGAAGGCGGCGGAGACGTGGTCGAGGACGGTGGCGCCGTCAGGCCAATGGAAGGACGCGTCGGCGAGGATGACAGAGGGTGCGGGCATGGGAATCTCCGATCGGTGGCTGGGTGAGCCGACCGGAGCCCGCGTGCAGGGCGTCGACGGTCAGCGGTGTACCGGGGCGGAGATGTCGATCACGATGTCACCTCGACGGATGGACGACAGGTCGAACCCAAGGATAACTCAGCCGACGATGCGGCCGTCCGCCAGGTGCAGCACCTGGTCCGCCCGCTCCACGACCAGAGGGTCGTGAGTGGTGACGACGGTCGCGAGGTTCCGCTCGGCGGTCAGGTCGAGGATCAGCTGCATCACGGAGGTGGCCGTGTCGGCGTCGAGCTGTGCCGTGGGCTCGTCGGCCAGGATGACGTCCGGCGTCCCGGCCAGCGCGCGGGCGATCCCGACCCGCTGCTGCTGGCCGCCGGAGAGCTCGGAGGGCCGGTGCTTGGCGTGGTGGGCGAGGCCCGTGCGCTCCAGCAGGTAGTCGACGCGCTCCCGACGCTGGGCCGGGTCGGCGTCGACCAGCCGGAGCGGCACCTCGATGTTCTCCGCGACCGACAGCACGGGGATCAGGCCGAAGTCCTGGAAGATGAAGCCGATGCGCGTGCGCCGGAGCTCCAGCAACCGGGCCTCCGATGCAGCGGCGAGGTCCTCGTCCCCGAGCAGGACCCGTCCCCGGTCCGGGCGGTCAAGGCCGCCCAGGACGTTGAGCAACGTTGTCTTGCCCGCACCTGACCTTCCGGTGACCACCGTGAGCCGGCCAGCCGGGACAGCGATGTCGACGCCTGCCAGCGCGTGCACGAGGGTCGCCTCCCGTCCGAACTCACGGCCGAGCCCCTCACCCCGCAGCACCACGTCGTGACTCACTTTTCCTCCTCGCCTCGACGGGCGTCCTGGTCGCCGGGCCACACGCTGACGTGGTCGTCGTCGTGGGTGAGGCGCACCCGGTCCCGGAGCCCGAGCGCCTCGACGTGGGTACTCGGCAGTTGGATCCGTCCGGCGCGGTCGATGACGGTGTACTCCTCGACGCTCTCGCTCGAGCCGTCGGCACCGAACCGTCGCACCACCTCCGTGGAGGTGCGGCCGTCGCGGATCTGGACAGTCCGTTCCACGTGATCGCTGACCGCGGGGTCGTGGGTGACCACCAGCACCGTCGTCCCCGTCTCGCGGGACACGTTGCGCATGGCGTCGAGCACGGCCGCGGAGTTCTCGTCGTCGAGCTCACCGGTCGGCTCGTCGGCCAGCAGCACCGCGGGGGTGTTCGCGAGAGCCGTCGCGATCGCGACCCTCTGCTGCTGGCCTCCGGAGAGCTCCCGCGGGAGCCGGTCAGCGAGGTCCATGACGCCGAGCATCTCCAACAGGTCGCGAGCGCGGGCATCGCGCTCCCGACCGCCCGTCAACATCATCGGCAGTGCGACGTTCTGGACGGCCGTGAGGAACGGCAGCAGGTTGTGGGACGTCTGCTGCCACACGAAGCCGACGCTGTAGCGGCGGAACTCCACACGCTGGCGGTGCCGCATCGTCGTCAGGTCGTGCCCCGCGACACGCGCCCGGCCGCCGGTAGGACGGTCGAGCCCGGACAGGATGTTGAGCAGCGTCGACTTGCCGGACCCGGAGGCACCGACGAGCGCCACCACCTCGCCCGGGTCGACGACCAGGTTCAGGCCCTGCAGCGCCTGGACCTCAACCCCCTCGGTCGAGTAGATCCGCACGAGGTCCTCGCACCAGATGTCGGGGCCGGCGTGGTCCCGGACGACGGTGGGGGCCCCGCGCCGGGGTCCACTGCTCTCGGTCATGGGTCCTCCTTGGTTCGGGCCGACGCCCCGCCCCCGACGATGAGGACGAAGGCTGCGACGAGCAGGCCGGCGATCCCGGCCAGGGCACGCCAGTCCCCCGCGAGGCTGGCGGACGAGGTGCCCGTGATGAAGCCGAAGTCGGCGGTGGCAAGGAGCAGGGCGGCCAGCCCCCAGCCGAGCGCGGAACCCGCGACCATCGCGATCGCCAGGACGGGGCCGGTCTCCCAGGCGACGACGCGGCGGCGCTGGGAAGGACTGGCACCGAGCGTGCGCAGGAGCGCGAGAGTCTGCCGCCGGGCCCGGCTGTCGGCCACCTGGGCGCCGAGTGCGGCCAGCACCATCAGGCCCAGCGTCAGCCGGCCCAGTCCGGAAACCAGGTCCACGAACGCACGGGAGGCTGGGACGTGCCACCCCTCCAGCTGGTCGGCTGCCGTCGTGACGACTCCGGCTGCGAGTTGGTCCCGCAGGGTCGAGGCGACGGCGACCGCGTCGCCCCCCGGCTCCACACCGATGAGCGCGAGCGTGGCGAAGCCCGGGTCAACGCCTGCGGCTCGGGCGGCATCGGTGGACATCACGGCCCAGGACTCCTGGGTGGGGGCTCCGGGAAGCGCATCCGCGTACCCGAGGACGGTGACGTCCCCGACGCCCTGCAGCGTCGCCTGCCCCGGCTCAGTGGTCGCTGCTCCGCCGACGACCAGCCCGGACTCGGCGCCGAACAGGGTGGACGGCAGCGCACTCGCGTAGGGGGTGGTGGCATAGACGTCGAGCAGCTCGGGTTCCGCCACCCAGAGCGACACGTGCTCCCGACCTGTGGCCGCGTCGAGGGCGAGACCGTCGGAGAGGCGGTGGATCCGGGCCACGTGCGTGACGCCGTCGACCGCCCGGATGCGGGCCACCAGTTCGTCGGTCATCCAGGGACCCGTGACCCGGACCTCGGCTCCATTGCTGCGCCAGGCGGCATCCGAGGTGGTGGCCTCGAGGCTGGAACTGACGAGCGAGCCGAGGACCGCCACCGAGGTTCCCAACACGACAGCGACGAGTGGCACGGCCCCGCCGACGGGGGTCCGGATCGCACGGAGCACGCCCAGCAGCGCAGGGAGCTCCCGCCGACCGCGCAGCCAGCGGGCCAGCGCCCGCAGCGGGTACGGGTAGAGCCGCCACAGCGCGGCCCCGGCCGCGACGGTGAGGAGGACGGGAGCCGCGGCACCCAGCAGGTCGACGTCACCGCCCACAACGCCGGAACGACTGACGAGCTGCCACGTGGCGGCGGCCGCGATTCCCGCGAGTAGCGTCTCGACGGCGAGGCGAAGTCGGGATCCCCCCGAGCGGGACCGTCCCACTCCGGAGTCGACACGGTTCTGCGCCAGCGGCAACGCAGACCCCAGGAGGAGAGCCGCCAACGCCGTGACGCCCCACTGCCATCCGAGTCCGCCCCGGGGCAGTAGGAGTGTGGCCGCAAGGTGGCCGAGAGCGGCGCCCGGCAGGACCAGGGCAGCAGCCTCGATGGCGGCCGCCCGGGTGAGTTGTGACCGCGAGGCACCTCGGGCCGTGAGCAGCCGTGTGCTGGTGACACGTCGGGCCACCAGAAGAGTGATGGCGAGACCGAACAAGAGCAGGGAGATGGCCAGCGGCCCGGAGGCGAGTACCACGAACAGGGCCACAAAGGTGCGCTGCTGGGCGCGGACGGCGTCGAGCGTCCCACCGAGCTCGGAGGAGAATCGTGCGGTGGCATGCGGACCCGACTCGCCGGGGGCTGACAGGTCATGTGTGCGGGTGAGCAGGCCGGTGAGGTGCTGCGAGAGCGCGTTGATGTCCACCCCGTCCCGCAGGCTCGCGACGTCGAGCCCGAACCACAGCTGGTGAAGGATCTGGGGCCGGTCTCCGCCGACGCCGACGTCGAGGGCGGCGGGGTGGAGGACCAGCGCCGCGGACAGCTCCATGCCGAGGTTCGGGTCGTTGAGCTCGGCGAACCGGGCGATCCTCGGCACGTGCTGCCAGCGTGAGGCGTCGGGATCCGACGGGCGGTAGGTGCCGCTCAACCGCAGACCCGGCAGCGGCTCGTGGCCGGGCTCCCACCCGAGGCGGTCGGCGGCGTCGTGGAGGAGCACCACCTCGGCGGGCCCCTCCCCGTCCACCGCCGGGGCCGCGGGCCAGGAGCCGGCGACGAGGGTGGCGTGTTGGTCGAGGGCCGGGTCGACGAGCAGCGCGAAGGTGAGCTTGTAGTACCCGCTCTCGACCGGCGGGGTCGTCGACCGGGGCGAGCCCAGCTCGGCGCTGAACTGGGGCGCGGTGAGGAGGTCGCGCAACGGGGCCGGCTGCGCCGCGCGAAGCGCTTCCGCGCCGGCCAGATAGGTATCGCCCGGCGGGTCGCCCCCGAGTTGTCCCGTCGGAACGCCTCGCCAGCGGGTGGCGACATCGCCCTGCAGAGCGCTGAGCGAGTCGAGGGAGCCCGTCAGCGCACGGGTGCCGACGTCGCCGATCAGCCGCGGGCCCAGCACGAGCAGTGCGGCGACGAGCGCGGCCGCCAGCGCGAGGAGGAGCGGCGGCAACGGATCCGCCCGGAACTGGCGGCCCAGCCACGTGCGGACGTTCACTGGTCCACCTCCCGCTCGGCGGGGCGCCGGGCCTGGGCGGTCACGGCGCGCGCGACCGCCGCCAGCACGGCGGCGACCACGAGCCACCAGACGAGGAGGATGATCGATGCCGGCCCGACGTCGAGGTGCAGGGGGACGACCGTGTCCCGCGGGCTGCCGGTGGCGGCAAGGGCGAGCGGGGGCACCACCACACGACCGATCAACATTCCGGCCGCGGCCCCGGCGACGGCCGACAGCCCGAGCGCCAGTGCGTGCTCCACCAGCCGGCTCCACCCCTGCGAGCGCCCGGCGACCCCGAGGCGTCGCAGCACGTCCACCTCTGGGCGTCGAGACGTGAGCTGGGCGACGAACGTCGCCGCGGCGCCCGCCAGGGCGAGCAGCAGCGTCCCTACCGCGCCCATCCAGAACGTCAGTTGGGACAGGGTGACGGTGTCTGGGCGATCGATGGGCACGGCGACGGCCTCGACCCCTGCCAGGGCTGCGACATCACGGGGCTCCACCTCCGGGCCCGACATCCAGAGCTCGGTGGGCCAGGGCAAGGTGAGCCCCAGCGACGACAGGACGCGGCCGAGCGCGGCGGAGTCGACCAGGGCGCCCCTGGGCTCGGAGCTTCCCGGCACGGCGGGAGTGAGGGCGGCGAGGGTGGCAGGGATACGACGCTGGAACGCGATGAGCTCGAACGCATCGCCCGGGGCGAGTAGCGCCGCTTCCGCAGCCGCGGGCGTGAGCGCGACCGAAACTCGGGAGACCATCGTTGCGTCAGGCGCGACACCGAGTGGATCGTCGCCCAGGAACCCGACTCCGGGCCCTATCCGCACCGCGCGCACGTCGGTCTGGTCGCCCTCGAGCCGCCACCCGCCGTCGGTGGCCGTGAGGACCGGCGGTGTGGTGGGACGGTTGGTCTCGACCAGCGGCACGGGTAGGTCCTCGGGCTGCGTGATCGACGCCTCGACGGTGGTGGCCTCGCGGCGCTCGAGGTACGGGGCGGCGTGATCGGAGCGGAGTGCGGCGTCGGCCGTCCAGCCCGGCTCGCCCAGCGCCGTCCCCGCGGCCTCCAGCTGGACCTCCACCGTCAACCTCGGCGGCGTCGTGTCACGTCCCAGGCGGTGCAGCACGACGCCGTCGACCACCACGTCCACCTCGGCAGGCAGCGCGACGGAGGTCTCGACCGAGGCTGTCGTCGGGGCAGCAGTGACGTCATCCGTCACCCGGTCCCACACCGGATCGAGGCCGGGGATGGTCAGCTCGGGGCCTGTGACGACGTGGACCATCCCCGTGTCCGGCTCCCTCAGCACCACCTCGGTGCGTACGGACGCCGTCGGCCTGTAGTCGTCCAACGCCTCCTCGGTGAGCTCCCGCGCTGCCTCGTCCTTGTCGCCGACGATCCATGGCGCCGCCGCCTCGCGGCGGTGGAGTTCCGGCAGCAGCTCCAGCCGGGCTTGCTGCCACGGGTCCAGAGCGAGTCCGCCCTCAAGACGGATCGTGAGGGATCGGGCGCCCGGCGGAAGCGGGATGCCGGTGGGCGGCACGGGATCTTCCAGCGCGGCGACCGGGAGCTCGACCCCGGACGGGAGGGAGGCAACGCCGGGCAGCGTACCGACGGGTGCCGCTACCAGGTCAAGGGCCACGTCGCCCAGGACGGCCTTCTCGTCGACCCACACCGGGGCCGCTGCGATCACCCCGGGCACTCCGGATGCGGCCGGCAACTGGGGCACCGACGCCGTCGCGGCGACCGGCGCGGACAAGGTGGCGCGCACATCGGCGCCGCGTTCGAGGTCACTGACGGAGCGCTGCAGGGCGGTGCTGCTGCCGGCGAACAGACCTGCGACGACCAGCGAGCCGACCGCCGTCGTCGTGAGCACCACCGGCACCGCGACGAGCCCCAGGTTGCGGGCCAGATGCGCGGCCGCGAGCCACGCTGTGACCTGTCGCGAGAGTCGACGACCCAAGGCTTCGACGAGCCGGGCGAGCGGAACCAGCGCCACGACGCCCAACAGCCCGGCGAGGGCCAGCAGAGCAGCCGGCGCCAGGGCGGGCAGGAGGGTCAGCCGATCGTCGCCGGGTTCGCCGCCCCGGCCACTGACCAACTGCCACGAGGTGACCGCCGCGGCCGCACTGACGAGCAGGAGACCAGCAGCGCCTCCCACCGCTAGTCCGACCCGACGCTGCCCCTGGAACGGGTCGGCCGTGACCCGCCGCAGGTGGATCCACCCCACGGTCCCGATGACCAGGAACGCGAGCACGGCTCCGGCGGCCCCACCCAAGAAGGCCTGGGGCGCTTCGGCCCAGGACCCCGACAGCACGCGCAGGACCATGACGGCCACAACGGTCCCGGCAGCCGCCCCGACCACGACGACCACCAAGGCCTCCAGGAGGGAGGTCGACAGCAGTTGCCGGGTGTTGGCGCCACGCGCGACGAGGAAGCGGCTCTCGCGGTCCCGGACCGACGTCAGGACGCGAGCCACCTGCGCGACGGCGACCACCGCGACAACCATCAGGATGCCCAACGGAACCACGCTGAGCGTGCGGGCGACGGACCAGTCCCGCTCCGCTGAGCGCACCGTCTCGGCGAGCGAGCCGGCCGACGTCACCCCGCGCCCGGTCGCGTCGGCCTCCTCGACCAGCGACGCGGCGTCCTCCGCCCCGGCTGAGAGTGCCTCGAACTGAGCCCGGGTGGCGTCGGCGATGTCCGGCACCACCACCCAACGCAGGTACGGGGTACCGACCAGCTCCAGCAGCGTGTCGCGAGGGACAACCAGGGGGCCGACGATCTGCCCGTCCGCGCCCTCGAGGGCCAGGACGTCACCGTGCCAGCGTGGGTCCTCGGCATCGGCGGGCCGCCACAGGGCGGTCACCGTGACCTCGTGCTCGCCCAGCCCCAGCCCATCGCCCACCTCGACTCCGGCGAGCGAGGCGGCCGACGCGTGGAGGGCCGCCTCGTCGGCTCCGGCGGGCCAGGTCCCCTCGACCACCTCGGCATGGTCGGCGAGGTGGTCGCCCGCCCATGCGACGACGCGGACGCCGTCGACGCGCACCGGCTCCGAGACGAGAGTGGTCCAGACGTCGACCGAGGCCGGCGCGAAGCCGTCGGCCAGAGCGCGCCGCGCCAGGGCTTCCTGGGCGCCGGCGTCGTCGCCCACCCTCGCCTGCAGCTGCACTCCGGCCCGGCCCGGAGGGGAGTTCTCCAGGACCGTCCGGGCCGCGGAGGTGGCGATCCACGTCGCCAACCCACCCGTCAGGGCCAGGATCGTTGCGGTTAGGGCCACCAGCGCGAGCAGCGCCAGCAGCAGCGTCGCGGATGCCCGCGCCCGCGCGACCACCCAGCTGCCCCACTGCACACCGGAAGCCTAGCCACGTCGTCCGGTGTGGGAGTGACTCACAGCCCCAGCGCCGACGCAGCCTCCGCACCGCGGACCGCTTCGGCCGTGCCCGCGGCTTCAGTGGGAGCTTTGGTCGCCTCCACGCCACCACTTCTCCCACTCAGCAGGCGTGGGCTCGGAGCCACCACGAAAGGGGCCGCTATGGCTCGCATTCTCATGGCCGGTCTCCCCGCGTACGGCCTGGCCAACCCCTCCCTCCCGTTCGCACGGGCGCTCGTCGACGCCGGTCACCAGGTGGACTACCTCATGGGTGAGGCGTTCCGCTCACGCGTCGAGGCGACGGGGGCGTCGCTCGTGCCATTCGGCCCCGACGTGGCAGTGACCCAGCCCACACAGCTGGCACTCCACGGCCGGAGGATGTTCACTGCCATGGGCGCAAGCATCCGGAACCTCGCGCACCACTACGACGTCATGATCCCCGGCGCGATCAACCCCGAGGTGCCGGAGCTGGAACGGGGTCTCGATGCTCCCGTGATCTTCTTCACGCCCGTCTTCTTCCAGAACGAACGGGTCATGCAACACCTCGCCGGGATCGGCACCTCGATGCCAGGTCCCGCCCGACGGGTGCTCGCAACGCCGGCACTCCGACGTCGGGCTGCGCGCATCGTCGGCCCCCTGCTGCTGGGCGCCCACCCGCACGATTTTCTCGACCTCCTGCGTCCCCAGTCCTCCGTGCTCAACATCTCGCCCGCCAGCCGCTACTACCAGCCGTTCGTCGAGGACTTCGACGGCCTTCCGTGCTTCTTCGCCGGTCCGACGGCGACGGCGTCGCTCCCGGACGACTCGTTCCCGCTCGAGCGGCTCCGGGATCACGACGGACCCGTGGTCTACGCGACGCTCGGGACGGTCTTCAACCGACGTCTGGATTACTTCCGCGCGATCATCGACGCCTTCCGTGGCAGCGATGCCCTGGTCGTCGTCACCACCGGGCGCGAGAGCAGCGTCGCCGACATGGGACCGGTACCGGACAACGTGATCCTGCGCTCCTTCGTGCCGCAGGCCGACGTGCTCCGGGAGGCCGACCTCTGCTTCACCCACGGCGGTTTCGGCAGCACCACCGACACAGTCCTGGCGGGGGTACCAGCGATTTTCACCCCCATGGGTGCGGACCAGTTCTTCAACGCGCATCGCATGGAGGAGCTGGGCGCCGGGCGCGTCCTGGCGTGGCGCGACGTCGACCCCGCCAGTGTGCGCGCCCTTGCGGACGAGGTTCTGGCGGCGGGTCCCACGCCCGGGCTGGAGCGCCTCCGGCAGTCGTTCGTCGATTCACCCGGGCCGCGGGGTGCCGTCGCGGAGATCGAGCGCATCCTCGCCTGAGAGGTCCTGCCCCGGGCGCGACGGGATGGCCACCCGGGACACAATTCTGTCCATACGTCCCGATGTCGACATATGGGGGACATCGCCACGCATAGGAAGATCTGTGTCCCGGGGGCGAACTACACTGCTGTAGTTTTGCACTCCTGTGGACAATTCTGGGGAAAGCCGACGAGCTCACCCGGTCCAGTCGGACACACAAAGGCCGGACCACCTCATACGTGGTCCGGACTCCGGGGCTTGTTATAGCGCAGGCAGAAGCTCCGGCCGGGCGCGACACGCCGTCGTGACTGGAGATTTCCTGACGAGTTTCGCCGAATCCCTTGCGCCCCCTCGCCTAGAGGAGTAGAACTCTCATACGCGCTTCTTCGGAAGTGCGGAGGACAGCCACAACCGACGTCCTATCCGAGGCCCCAGGGTCGCGGACCCGCACAGCGGCGGGTGGACATTCGGCGGATCGTCCTCGACGACGGAGTCGCTTCTCCATCGCCACAAGGACGGGAGTAATGCCGCCCCTCACCCGCTTCGGCGGGGGTCACCGAGACGAGGTGGCCGGGTGGTCACCAACCTGTCCGTCCGCGGGGTCGTCCCCCACGGACAAACCGGAAGGACCAGTCCTCCTTCCCCGCGCCGGCGGAATGCGCCGGGCCGCTCGCGCAGCGGTCGGGGAATACCTGGGACACCTTCCAGATCCACCGGCGGCGCGCGCCGAGGATCACCAGGGGGCCTGATCAGCTCATACCCGATCAGGCCCCCGCCCACGTGCCAGCCCAGTGCCGGGCTGAGTTACACGCGTGTGGTTATCCACCCCTGTGGACAAGTCCGTGGACAACTATGCCCATTGACGGCGCAGGGTTACGTCGTGCCCTCGTACAGGCCGACGGTGTTGCCGTCGGTGTCGTTGAAGAACGCCCACCAGCTGGTCTCCGTGATCGGGCTCTTGCCCATGACCACCGTCCCGCCGTTCGCGGTCACCTTCTCCAGGGTCTCGTCGATCGAGTCGACCTCCACGTAGACCCGCGGCTGGGTGAACGAGTCGGTGCGAGGGGCGAGGCCGCCGCCATTCCTCTTGTTCGGCCCCTGCCACATGGGGTACCCCTCGAACCCGGGGTACTCGTTGATGTCCCATCCGAACAGTTCGCCGTAGAACTCGGTGGCCCGAGTGGTGTCGCTGACGGGGATGTCGACGTGGGTGATGTCGCCGTGTGCCATGTCTCCTCCTTGGAGAATCGGGGGCTTCCGACGCTATCCGTCGAGGGGAGCAGCTCCGCCGACATCACGCTGCCGGGGTGGTGGGTTCACCTCGACACGCCGCCTCCGGCGGCTACTCGGCGAACGATGGGTGAGAGTCGGCCACTCGGCGAAGTAGTACCCAAGGGTCCCCGCATGGTGGGGCGACGGGGGCCGGTCCGCCGAAGCTAGTCTTCTAAAACCCAACCCCGCAGCACGAACAAGCCCGTGGGGCACCACCTGAGCCGCATCTTCGGAGGAACGGCCCCCGTTGCCCCACCACCCGAACGGAAGAACGTACGCCTCGACACGCCGCCTCCGGAGTTAAGTCCCTCATAGTGGTGTAGCCCTCGGTGGCCGTGACCGTCAGGGACGTCAGCGCGGTCACCGTGGGATCCTTCGAGTTCACCCTTGCAAAGCTCTCTCGAAAGGACATCGCCACGATGACCGCTC
>CANMNB010000023.1 GCA_947499145.1 uncultured Arachnia sp. | reverse complement strand
TGAGGTTCCCCCCGGAGCGTAGAGGCATCCACAATGAGGAACGAGATGGCAGAGACAAGGAAGAAGTACGACCGGGAGTTCCGTGAGGGAGCGGTCCGGATCGTCGAGGAGACGAACAAGCCGATCGCGCAGGTCGCCCGCGATCTCGGTGTGAACGAGGGCACGCTGGGCAACTGGGTCCAGCGGGCCCGCGCCGCACGCGAGGGCCGTGGCGAGCTGTCCAAGGACGACCACGAGGAGCTGAAGCGTCTACGCGCGGAGAACGCCGAGCTGCGGATGGAGCGTGATGTCCTCAAGCGATCCGTGGTCCTGTGGGTGAAGGAGGCGACGAAGTGAGCGTGGCACGCTTCATCGCCGACCAGAGGACCAACTACGCCGTGCCACACACCCTCGTCTGCGCCCTGCTAGGGGTCTCCCTGGCGTGGTTCTACAAGTGGATCAAGCGCGCCAACGGCCCGGGCGCCGCGAGCGGGTTGTTCACCGACACCGACCGGCGCCGCGACTCCGTCGACCGCGCGGTGAAGGTCGCGTTCAAGGACGCCAAGGGGCTGCACGGCTCCCCGCGCCTGCATGCCGACCTGCGCGATGCCGGCTGGGAGATCAGCGAGAAGACGGTCGCCGAATCGATGCGCCGCCAGGGTCTGGTCGCCCGCGTCATCAAGCGGCGCGGTGGCCTGACCAGGCAAGACAAGACCAAGAAGCCGTTCCCGGACCTGCTGTGCCGGGACTTCACCGCGCCAGCGCCGAACTGCAGGTGGGTCGGTGACATCACTGAGATCCCGACGGCCGAGGGCAAGCTGTACCTGGCCACCGTCATCGACCTGTACTCCCGCCGGCTGCTCGGCGCGGCGACCAGTGCCCACCCCGACGCTGAGCTGGCGTGCGCGGCGATCCGGATGGCCGTGACGGCCCGCGGCGGCAAGGAGGCGATCTGGCGAGAGGACCAGGCCGAGCGTCTCGTGTTCCACACCGACCGCGGGTCGACCTACACGGCGACCTCGTTCACCACGTTGTGCGCCGACCTGGGGATCCGTCAGTCGATGGGCCGGGTGGGGTCGTGCTTCGACAATGCAGCCGCGGAGGCGTTCTTCTCATCCCTGGAGTGGGAAGTTCTCTCCCGGCACGAGTTCGACACCCGCGCCCAGGCCCGCGCGGTCGTCATCGACTGGGCTTACGGGTTCTATAACCACCAGCGCCGCCACAGCGCGGCTGGCATGATGTCGCCCGTCAACTACGAGCAGTCCACCGCAGCGTCCGTCCCGG
>CANMNB010000022.1 GCA_947499145.1 uncultured Arachnia sp. | reverse complement strand
TCTCCTGCGCAGTCCAACGCCCCATCATCGCCTCCCCAGTGACTCACACTCAGGATGACAACTACGGAGTGCTCGATTTTCGTGAGGGGAGAGCGCCGGTGGGGCGGCGTCTAGACTCCCAAGCGTGGGGATCCTGCGCACCGTCACCCTGAACACCGGCTACGACGACTACTACTCCGTCAGCGACATGCACTGGGGTGGTTTGGGCCGGATGCACCAGTTCCACTCGGTCTGCTCGGGGAAGGGCGTGAGCTGTGCCCGCACCGCCCACGCCCTGGGGCTCCCCACCAAGGCCTATGCCCTCGTGGGCGAGGCTGACCTCGCGCACTACTCGTCCAGCCTCGCCGCAGAGGGGATCGACCACCACCTCGTCGCCGTCGACGGCCGTACCCGCCACAACCTGACCCTGGTCGACGCCACGGGTGAGCACGTGGCCGCCCACTTCGTCGCCGCCGGCTTCACCCTTGAACCGGAGGCCGTCGACCCCCTCGTCGAGGCGGTGCTGGCCGACGTGCAACCTGGCGACGTGGTCACCCTCAATGGCTCGACGCCCCACGGGCTGCCGGACCAGACCTGGGCGGACCTGGCTCGCTTCCTCATCCGCCGCGGCGCGCGCGTCATCGTCGATGCGCAGAAGGCGGCCTTCCGCTCCGCACTGGACATCGACGGCATCACCGCCTTCAAACCCAACGACGAGGAGATCCGGGAACTCCCCGGCCTGGGCGACCTCCCCACGGACGAACGCGTGGAGCAGGCACTGAGGATGTTCGCCGCAGCAGGGGTACAGATCCCCCTCGTCAGCATGGGGGCTGATGGCCTCCGGTGGTGGCGCGACGGCGCCGTCGTGGCGATGGACTGTCCCGTCGAGCGACCCATGCAGTCGGTCATGGCGGGCGACGCCCTCGTCGCCGGGATCGCGTGGGGGCTTTTGGAAGGCCGGGGGGACGAGGACGCTCTGCGCCACGGCCTCGCCGCGGCGGCCGCGCACGTCGAGGGCCTGACAGGCCACGCGCTCGGGGAGCGCGCCCGGGCGAGGATCCGCGACGTGCGGGTCCGTCCCGTCAGTCGGTGACGAGGATCCCGAGCTCAGCCGCCATGTGACGGGCCAGCAGCTGGAGCTGGAGCTCCGTGACCACGGCGCCCCGCAGCGAAGCGGTGCCGGTGACGGAACCCAGCTCGGCGCCACGCAGGTCGACGTCGACCAGGCGGGCGTCATGGACGTTGAGGCTTCCCACGCGGCACCCTTGGAGCCGGATTCGCTCGGCAGAGGCCTGGACCAGGTCGAGCTCGTCGATCTGGCAGTTCCGGAACTCGACATCGAGGAGCCGGGAGCCACGAAGGTTCAGGTAGTTCACGCGACAGCCCTCGAGCACCAGCCTCATCACGTCCAGGTCGAACGCCTCGACGGCTCCGAGTCGGGCGCCGTCGAACTCGACGTCCCGCAACGCGGACCTCGCGAGGGACAGCGACGTCATCGAGCCGCCCTCGAACCGAGTCTCCACGAGCCGCGAAGCGCTGAGGTCCAACTCGTCGACGACCAGCCCCGAGAAGACGCACCCGGACACGTCGGAGCCGCGCCCGACGTCCAACCGTCCCCGGCGAACACCCTCGAAGCGGAGCCCCTCCAGATCGCTGTCGGGTATGAGCAGTGCGACGTCGCCGGCCACCAGCTCATCCACCCGCACGGGTGTGACGCGGGGCGGTTTCACATGGTTGACTGGCATGTCCGAAGCTTAGGACACCCCCACGACAGCCCGGCCACGGCGAATCGACCGTGATGCGCGAGGCACCCCATCCCACTACTCCTTGTCCTACGATGACAGGGAGCCAGAGAGGCCACATGACCAGCTCCGATCGCGCCAGGCAGGCGTTCGTCACCGCAGGCGCGGTGACCATGTCCGTCGGCGCTCTCATGGGACTCGGCGTCCTGGGAACCGCGGTGCGCGACTCCGCCCACGGGGCGCTCGCCGCCGACGCCACCCTCCTCGCCCCGGCACAGGGGGCATTCCGTATCTGGAGCGTCATCTACCTGGGCCTGCTCGCCTACACGGTGTGGCAGTGGCTGCCCCGGAACTCCGACTCCCCGCGCGAGCGTTCGATCGGCTGGTGGGCGGGGGCCTCGATGTTCCTCAACGGCGGCTGGATCTTCGCCTCCCAGCTCGACGCCCTCACCATCGGGTTCGTCCTCATCGTCTCGATCGCCGTGGTGCTGATGCTCCTGGTGCTTACGCTCGGCCGACATCCGTCGACGTCACGCTGGGAGTGGGTGCTGGTGGACGGGACGTTCGGCCTCTACCTTGGCTGGATCCTCGCCGCTTCCTTCGCCAACCTCGCCGTCATCGGGAGCTTCACCGACTGGCCCACGATGTCCAGCCTCAGCGAGCAGATGGCCACCCGGCTGCTGGTGCTGTCGGCGGTGCTCGGCGTGGCGCTGACGACGGTGTTCTCCGGCCGCCTCGCCGTCACCCTCGGGATCGCGTGGGGTCTGGTCTGGATCGCCATCGGCCGGCTCACCGACGCCCCGTACTCCCCCCGCGTCGGCACGGCTGCGATCCTCTGTGCAGCCGCGGTGCTGGCCGGCACGGCCCTGACCCGGGCATCGCTGACGATCCGGCGCACCCGCGTCGCACGTGCCGCGACGGCCCCGTCACCCGCTTCCTGAGGCAACGCAACCGGTTTCGGGGCGATCGCGCATACACTGGTCCAGTTCCATTTCCTGAGTAGAGAGGTCTCATGGACGGCCCGTCTGAACCCCAGCCCCCGTCACGCCGGGGGGCCGGACTGTGACTTCCCATAGTCCCAAGCCCCCGTCACCGATGGGGGCTCGCCCATGACACCGCTCGTGTCGCTGCTCGTCGGCATCGTCGTCGTCGTGCTCATCACCGTGGCCACCGGCTACTTCGTGGCCCAGGAATTCGCCTACATGGCCGTGGACCGCTCGCGGCTCCAGGCCCGTGCCGCCGCCGGGGACACCCGCGCGATCCGGAGCCTGGACATCACCCGGCGCACGTCCTTCATGCTCTCCGGCGCCCAGCTCGGCATCACCGTGACCGGCCTCCTGGTGGGCTACGTCGCCGAGCCACTCATCGGACAGGCCATCGGATCGTGGATCCCGGGAAGCACAGCCATCGCCGTGGCGATCGGCGGGGTGATCGCCATCGCGTATTCCACCTTCATCCAGATGCTCTTCGGCGAGCTGTTCCCAAAGAACTACTCCATCGCCAACTCGGAAAAGGTGGCCGGTTGGCTCTCGGCCAGCACCAAGGTCTACCTCACGATCTTCGGCCCCCTGATCTGGATCTTCGACAAGGCGGCCGAAGGCCTCCTGAAGCTCCTCGGCATCCAGGCTGTCCACGACGTCGAGCACTCGGCGACGGCACGGGACCTGGAGCGCCTCATCGACGCCTCCCGCGAGGCCGGCGACCTCACTCCGGAGCTTTCCCTGTTGCTGGACCGCATCCTCGACTTCCCCAACCACGACGTCGAGCACGCCATGGTGCCCCGGCCGCGAGTCGACGTCGTGCGCGTCGGCACCACGGTCGGTGAGGTCCGGGCGCTCATGGCCACCGGCCACACCCGCTACCCCGTGGTGGACGAGGACGACGAGATCGTCGGCATCTCGCACCTCACTGACGTCCTCGCACAGCACACCGATCCCGACACCCCGATCGAGACGATCGTGCAGGTACCCCTCGTCGTGGCGGAGAGCATGCCGCTGCCGGACGCCCTCCGAGTCATGGACGAGGCGGACCAGCAGCTCGCGTGCGTCGTCGACGAGTATGGGGGCTTCGCCGGCATCCTGACCATCGAGGACCTGGCCGAGGAGGTCGTAGGCGACATCACCGACGAGCACGACCCGGTCCCCACGCCGGAGATCGAGGAGCAGGGCGACGACATGTGGATCGTCTCCGGTGACGTCCATGTCGACGAGATGGACCGCCACATCCACCTGGACCTGCCCCAGGGTGACTACGAGACGGTCGCCGGCATGGTCATCCACTCCTTCGGAGGGCTGCCCGAGGTGGGCGACGTGGCGCGCATCGAGCTGCCGCCGGCGGTGGAGGACCTCACCGAGGACGACCCGCAACCGCGCATCCTGGAGGCCAGCGTGCTGGAGATCGACCACCACGTCCCGTCCCGGATCAGGCTGGAGTTGCTACCCGACGAGGACGACGCCAACGGTCAGGAGGTCGAGTCGTGAACGGGTTGTGGATCACTTTCTGGACCGTGGTCATCATCGGTCTGAGCGCCTTTTTCGTGGCGGCCGAGTTCGCACTCATGGCCGCCAAGCGGCACAGACTCGAGGAGGCGGCACAGCAGTCCGCCGCCGGTCGGGCCGCCCTGAAGAACTCCACGGAACTGACCCTGCTGCTCGCTGGTTCCC
This sequence comes from uncultured Arachnia sp., assembly GCA_947499145.1. Lineage (GTDB taxonomy): Bacteria > Actinomycetota > Actinomycetes > Propionibacteriales > Propionibacteriaceae > Arachnia. Next base: position 34,383 of record CANMNB010000022.1, on the reverse strand, counting down.
AGCTGGGGATCACCGTCTGCACGCTGGCGCTCGGAGCCATCACCAAGCCTGCGGTCCACCACGCCCTGACGCCACTGATCGCGGATCTGGGGATCAACGAGGCCGTCGCGGACGTGGCAGCGTTCGTGCTGGCGCTGTTCATCGTCACGTTCCTCCACCTCGTGGTGGGCGAGATGGCGCCGAAATCCTGGGCCATCGCCCACCCGGAGAAGTCCGCCATGCTGCTCTCGATCCCGATGCGCGGTTTCATGGCGCTGACCCGGCCCCTGTTGCGGGCGTTGAACGGGGCGGCGAACTGGCTGGTTCACAAAACGGGTTCCAAGGTGGTCGATGAACTCTCCGCCGGGCAGGACCCCGATTCGCTCAGGCACCTTGTGGAACACTCCGCGAACGTCGGCGCTCTCGACGCGGGTTACCGCGCCACGCTCGAGAGCGCCCTGGACCTGCGGGACCTGAGCGTCAAGGACGTCGTCGTGACCGAGGAAATGACCGAGGTCCCGCCAGATGCGTCAGTGGTCGAGATCCAGCACGCGAGCCTCAAGAGCAGCCATCGGCGGATCCTGGTCCGGCAGCAGGGGCGGACGGTCGGTCTCGTCCACGTGCGGGACACCCTGACCGACGACGTCGCCCACCTCAGCGCAGGAGAGCTGGCGAGGGCGGCGCTGGTGCTGCCGAACAACACCAAGCTCCACTCGGCTCTGCGGCAGATGCGTGAAACCGGGAACCAGCTTGCCGTCGTCACGGAGAGCAATCGGGAGGTCGGGCTCCTGTCGATCGACGAGATCATGCTCCGCATGCTCCCGAGCACGCGTGCAGACCAGGCCGCCAGTGAGGCGTCGGTCAGCGGCAGTCACTGACGAGCACGACGAGGGCCCCGCCCGGGGAATCCGGTGCGGGGCCCTCGTGATTGTTCGGCTCAGTTGTGGCGGGCGTCGTCGACCTCGGTCTTGGTCTCGTCGACCTTGGTCTGCGCGTCCGACTTCACGTTCTCCGCGGAGTACTGGGCCTGCTCGGTGACCTCGTCCTTGGCCACCTGCGCATCGGCCTTGACGTTCTCGCCGGCCTCCTGCGCCGTGCCCTTGACGTTCTCGGCCGCTTCCTGGGCGACGGGCTGCAGGTGCTCCTTGGCCTCGGCAGCCATGTCCTTGACCTCCTCGATGGCCGGTTCGGCAGCCTCCTTGAGCTGCGTCGCCCGCTCCTTCTCCATCCGGGAGGCCGGGATCAGCCCGCCGATGAGGGCCCCGACGCCGGCGGCGATGAGACCGGCGGCTATCGGGTTGCCGCGAGTGCGGGACTTCACCTGGTAGGGCGCGTCCTGTACCGCCAGCTTGGTCTCGGTGACGGCGTCGCCCGCACGCTCCTTGAGCTCGGTCCCGCGCCCCCGGTCATACGGATCGTAGGGATCGTCGCTGCCGAAGATGCTCTCCTTCACGCCGGCGACCTTCTCCTTGACGGAGTCGACCTTGTCGCGGGCGATGTTGGAGGGCTTGGCGCTGTCGCTCAGCGCGCTGACGTTCTCGCTCAGTTCCGCGCGCGTGCGTTCGATGTCGCGACGGATCTCATCAGGGTTCTGGCTCATCGGTTCTTCTCCTCGTTGCCTGCGGCGGCGTTGGGAATCTTCTTCACGGTCTGGGTGGTCTGCTTGAGACCGCGCATCTTCTCGAACTCCTTCTTGCCCACCAAGGCAAGGATGGCGGCGATCACGAACCAGATCAGTGCCACGATCACCCCGCTCCACCCGAGCGCTGGGTCGGTGTCGGAGCCGATGAGGATGGCGATGCCCCACCAGAGGGCGAGAGTGACGGCGATCATTCCGAGGAGAGCGGTGACCCCAGCCCCGGCAAACATGCCGACGCCCTTGCCCGCCTTGGACGCCGAGTCCTTGGCCTCGGCCTTGGCGAGCTCGACCTCCTGCTTGATGAGAGTGGAGGCGTTGTCGAAGAGGTCGCCGGCGATCTCGCCCAGCGAGCGGTCCTCCGCCTGGTAGCGCGCGTAGCTCGCTTCCTTCTGCAGTTCCTCCTGGGTTGCCGTGGGTGTCACCTGCGGCGAGTACGGATCACCCACGCGGCCGGTCGGAACCGGATTCACGCGGTTCGGGTCGGTGTAGGGAGACGTCATCGCAGCCCCTGCCCCCACGGGTCCTGGCGCTGCGGACGCTCACGCGTGACGTCCTCGTACTGGGACTCGGCCTCCACGTCGGGCACGCCCGGCTCCTCGCGGTAGCCCGGGTCGCCCGGCGTGCCGGTGCCGCGGACGGCTCCCGCCGTCGCCCCCAGTCCCTGGGTCCCGGCAGTTCCGGTGGTGCTGGTCACGGTCCCCGGCTCGACGAAGGTGGTCTCCCGGTAACCAGTCTCGCGGCGCGGCACGGCACCCGGGGCGGCAACGTAGCCCTGGTTGTAGCCGGCGGCGGAGGTGGTCGTCGGGGAGGAGAGCGACTGGCGCTCCTCCTCGTCGGACTTGGCTCCCTGCAGACCCCGCACGAGGCGAGCCCCAACGAAGCCGACACCAGCTGAGATGGCCAGGAACTGCCACGGGTTGCGGGCCGCATAGCGCCTCACGGAGTCCATGACCTCGTCGGGCTCGTTGCTCTCCAACCAGTTGGCGGCGTCGTCGCTGAAGCGCTGGGCGCGGGCGACGTAATCGCTGAGCATGCCGTCCTGGTCGGCGTCCGACATGGACTTCAACTCGGAGCCGAGCGAACGGACGAGTTCGGCGATCTTGTGCTGGCCGGTCCCCGCCTGGGTCTTCAGCTCAGTCATGGACTCGTCGAGGAGGCGACGACCCTGGAACTTGGCCTCGTCGAGGACCTGTGCACCCTCCTGCTTCGCGGTCTCGACGACGTGTCCGCCGGCGTCCTTGGCGGTGTCCTTCACCGCGCCCGCCTCGCTCCTGGCGGTGCCAGCAACGTCCTTGGCACGGTCGCTCGTGTGGGCGGCGACGTCCTTGGCCTGGTCCTTCGTGGACTGGTCACCGCCGGTCTGGGTGTCCCATCCGCTGGAGTCGTGCTGGCCGGCCGCGGGGCTCGGCGCCTGGGGGGCTCGGAACTCGCCCTGCCCACCAGTTCCCTGGTGGGGCGTCTCATTGGGGTACGCCATGGTTTCCCTCCATCATTCTGCGGCTGCTAGGGCGGATGCCCTGTTCGCCTCATCACGTTAATCCGCGAGGGGGTCACGCTCGCCTACCCCAAGGGGTGGGAACCGTCCTGCGAGAATGGTCCGATGAGCAGCTTCGGGGCGCACCAGTGGAGTGCCGTCCAGCGGTGGTTCGAAGGCAACGGGCGGGCCCTCCCCTGGCGCGGGGAGGGTGTCACGCCATGGGGAGTCCTCGTGAGCGAGATGATGCTCCACCAGACCCCCGTCGCGCGGGTCGTCGAGCCATGGCAGCGGTGGATGGCGCTCTGGCCGACCCCTGCGTCGCTCGCGGCTGCTCCCACCGCCGACCTACTCCGGATGTGGGGCAACCTCGGCTATCCCCGCCGAGCCCTTCGGCTGCAGCAGGCGGCGCGCAGCATCGTCGACGAGCACGAGGGCGTGGTGCCGGACAGCGAGCAGGACCTGCTGGCGCTTCCGGGCATCGGGAGCTACACCGCGGCCGCCATCATGGCCTTCGCCCACGGCCGGCGATCCCTCGTCCTCGACACCAACGTTCGACGGGTCCTCGCCCGCCATGTGGACGGTAGCGAGTCCGCCCCGAGGACGCAGACCCGGGCGGAGCGCGCGTCCGCGTGTGCGTCCGTGCCTGTGGGGGACAGGGAGGCATCGGCCTGGTCCGCCGCCGTCATGGAGTTGGGCGCCCTCATCTGCACGGCGCGCAACCCGGCCTGCGGCGCGTGTCCGGTCGCCGACTCGTGCGCCTGGCTCGCCGCCGGGCGACCCGTCTCGACGAAGCCACGCCGAGCCGGTCAGGCGTGGGCGGGCACGGATCGGCAATGCCGGGGCCGCATCATGGCCGCGCTCCGTGGAGCGGAGAGCACCCTGGACGTGGCCAGCGTGACCTGGCCGGACGAGGAGCAACGACTCCGCTGCGCGCAGTCACTGGTTTCGGATGGACTGGCCGTGGCCGTCGGGGAGGGCCCGGGGCCGCTGCGACTAACCTTGCCCACGTGAGTGATAGACGCCTGCTCTTCGTGCACGCCCACCCCGACGACGAGTCGAGCCAGTCCGCAGGGACCCTGAGCCGCTACGTGGCGGAGGGCGCCCAGGTGACCCTGGTGACGTGCACGCTCGGGGAGATGGGCGAGATCCTCGTGCCCGACTGGGCGCACTACTCTCCCGCGGAGCTGGGCCAGCACCGCATCTCGGAACTCGCCGAGGCCCTGGGCATCATGGGGATCGAGGACCACGTGTGGCTCGGCGGGCCGGGCCGCTACCACGACAGCGGGATGGACCGCGACGAGAAGGGCAACGCCTGCCCCATGACCGAGCGCCCGGACGGCGCCTTCTGGGACGCCGACCTCCTCGAGGCCAGCAACCATCTCGTCGAGGTGCTCCGCGATCGTCGGCCCCAGGTGGTGGTCACCTACGACCCCTTCGGCAACTACGGCCACCCCGACCACGTCCAGGCCCACCGGGTCGCCATGTACGCCACAGCGCTTGCCGCCGCCCCCACGCACCGGCCGGATCTCGGCGAACCGTGGCAGGTCCAGCGCGTCCTGTGGCTAACGCACAACACCCGGCTGTGGGAGCAGGCGGCGGCGACGGCGAGGGAGCAGGGCGTCACCCTGTTCGGGGAGGAGCCCGACGACGAGCGCTCCTTCGGCCCCGACCCGTCGCAGATCGTCGCCGTCGTGCCCTACGGGCAGTACCTGGAGCAGGCACACGCCGCGCTCTTCGCCCACCGGAGCCAGGTGGACCCGCAGCACGACTTCTGGCGGTTCTTCGACATCATGCGCCGACTCGAGGGATCGGGCGAGGCCTACCTCTACGCGGGCGGCCTGCCGTTCCCGGAGTCGGATCACCCGGCCGAGGACCTGTTCGCTGGCCTCTGACCCACTCTGTCAGGACGAGAGCGCCAGCAGCTCGTCGATCTGGCCGATGGCGGCCGTCGCGCCTTCGACAGCACCCATGTCCAGGACCTGCTGCAGGGCCTCGGCGCTCGGGTAGACGGACTCGTAGACGGCCCGGGTACCCCCGTCGTGCGCCGAGAACGAGTATCGGTTCCGGCTCACGGGGAGGGCGGTGTCGGGCGTGAAGTCGTCGTTCGCGAAGCCGTCGTCGAAGCTGAAGGAGCGAGGCTGGTCCACCTCGACCACGTCCCAGTAGCCGTGGAACCTGTCTCCGTCGGGCCCGGTCATGTAGTAGGTCATGCGGCCCCCGGGGGCCAGGTCGTGGTCCACGAAGGTGGCCGGGTATCCCGGCGGCCCCCACACCTTCTCGAGCTGGCGCGGGTCGGCGTAGACCTCCCACAGGCGCTCGACCGGAGCATCGAAGTGGGCGGTCATGACGAGTCGACGGTTGTCGACGTCCTTGGTCACGTGGGTGACGGGCATGGATCAGTCCTCCTGGGGGGTTGTGCTGATGAGGTCCTCGATGCGGGACACGCGGCCCCGCCAGATGCTCTCGAGCTCGTCCAGCATGCTGCTGACGCTGCGCACCGCCTCCAGGTTGCCGCTGGCCAGGGACTCCCTGCCCTGCCGCCGCCGGGAGACCAGCGTCGACCTCTCGAGCACCCTGACGTGCTTGTGCACGGCGGCGAAGCTCATGTCGTAGTGCTTCGCCAACTCCGTGAGCGACCGCTCGCTGGCCAACACGCGCCGCAGGATGTCCCGGCGGGTGCGGTCCGACAGGGCCTGGAACAGGGCGTCGGCCCGTTCCTCGTCGATCACGGTCATGACGCCCTCTTCAACCGTTTGGTTATACGTTGTCAAGGGTTGCAGGGAACTGCCGGGCGATCGCTTCGATGCGAGCACGGTGGGACACCCAGTCGTCGTCCTGCAACGCGGGCACGTTCGGATCGCCGGGGAAGGCGCCGATGGAACCGTCGACCAACTCGCGCAGGATGTCGACGTGCCCCGCGTGCCGCGAGGTCTCCGCCAGGACGTGGACGAGCAACTCCCCGAAGGTGACGTCGGCGTTCTCCGGCTTCCACCACGGCACCCTGCCCGGGGAGTCGAGGTTGAGGAGTTCCCCAATGTCGCCGACCCGTCGCACGGTGTGCCGACCGAGCCCCAGGACGTGCTCGCGTGGGACGTCGACCGCCACCCACATGTCCGCGCCGTCCTCGGCCCCGGGGGCGAAGAAGGGCAGTTCCCAGCCGGCGTCCTGCCCGAAACACTCGGTCATGTATCCCAGCACCACGGCACTGGTGTGCTGCAGGATCCCCAGGATGTTGGAGCCGCTCGGCACCAGGGGACGGCGGGCGTCGTACTCACTGATGCCCTCCGCCTTGGAGACCATCGACTCCAGTTCGCGCTGAACGCGCCTGACCAGCCTGCTCTTCACGTCCATGGGGCCACGCTGTCACCCGTCGCCCCCCGCAACAACCCCCACGCGTCCCGCTGGTCGAACGGAAGAGACGATGTCGACCCCCGCCCCCGCATAAGCTCGGGGAATGATCGGGTTCGACGGTGTCTCGAAGGTCTACGACGACGGCACCGTCGCCGTGGAGAACTTCTCCCTCACGATCCCGTCCCACACGACGATGGTGCTCCTCGGCTCCTCTGGGTGCGGCAAGACCACCCTGATGCGAATGGTCAACCGCATGGTGGAGCCAACCTCGGGCCGGGTCCTCATCGACGACGAGGACGTCCGGGACCGCGACCCCGTCCAGCTCCGACGATCGATCGGCTACGTCCTCCAAAGCGCTGGCCTGATGCCGCACCGAACGGTGGGCGACAACGTCGCCACCGTCCCACTCCTGCAGGGCCGTCCGCGACGCCAGGCACTGGCGGACGCCGCCGGCCTGCTCGAGCGTGTCGGTCTGGACCCGGCACTCGCCCGCCGCTACCCCTCCCAACTCTCGGGTGGGCAGCAGCAGCGAGTGGGGGTGGCGCGGGCACTGGCCTCCGACCCCAACATCCTGCTGATGGACGAGCCGTTCGGCGCCGTCGACCCGATTGTCCGCCGGGAGCTGCAGGACGAGCTGTTGAGGCTGCAGGCCGAGCTGGGCAAGACGATCGTGTTCGTCACCCACGACGTCGACGAGGCATTCCGGCTGGGCGACAAGGTGGCGGTGCTGCGACCGGGAGCCCACATCGCCCAACTCGACACCCCCGCCGCCATCCTCGCCCACCCCGCCGACGAGTTCGTGCGCGACTTCATCGGCGCCGATCGGGCCGAGCGCAGCCTCGGCGTTGACCAGGTCGACGGCCGCAGCATCGTCGTCGACGGCCACGGCAAGGCCATCGGGGTCCTCCGGTGACGTGGCTCAGCCACAACTGGACCTGGGCCCTGGAGCTCCTCTGGGCCCATCTCCTGCTCTCCGTGCCGGCCATCATCCTCAGCGTGCTGCTCGCGGTGCCGGTTGGCCGCCTCGCCTTTCGCCGTCCGCGGCTGGGCGGGGCGCTGCTGGGCGGCGCGAGCCTTCTCTACGCAATCCCGGCCCTCCCCCTGCTGATCGTGATCCCCGCCGTCTTCAGCACACCGCTGAGGTCAGCCGCCACGATGATCATCGCCCTCACCATCTACGGTGTCGCCCTCCTCGTGCGATCGGCGGCCGACGCCTTCGCCTCCGTGGACCGGGCAGTGCGTGACGCTGCCGTCGCCATCGGCCACTCCCCCCGCAGCGTGTTCTGGCGTATCGAACTCCCACTCGCCGTCCCGGTGATCGTGGCGGGGACCCGCGTGGTGACGGTGTCCACCGTCAGCCTGGTCACCATCGGCGCGCTCGTCGGCGTGCCCGGTCTGGGCACGCTGCTCACCGATGGCTTCCAGCGGGGGATCGTCGCCGAGGTGGCCACCGGAGTCGTGCTCACCGTCGCGCTGGCCCTGGTCCTCGACGCCGCCCTGCTGGCCGTCGGACGGCTGCTGACGCCCTGGCGTCGGAGCGTCGCCAGCCGGCGCGCGAAGGTGGGAGCGGCAGCATGAACCTCTTCGCCGACGCCATCGCGTGGCTGACCGATGCGGGCCAGTGGAGCGGCGCGGCAGGCATTCCGACCCGCACCCTCGAGCACCTCCTCGTCACGGCCGCAGCTGTGGGCCTCGCTGCCCTGGTCGCCGTGCCGGCGGGCCTCGTCGTCGGCCACACCGGTCGCGGCGCAGGACTCGTCGGGGCCGTCGCCGGCGCCGCCCGCTCCATTCCCTCGCTCGGGCTTCTGACGCTCTTCGGCCTCTGGTTGGGGATCGGGCTCGAGGCGCCCCTGCTGACGCTCGTGGTCCTCGCACTGCCCTCGCTACTGGTGGGCGCCTATTCGGGCGTCCAGTCCGTGGACCCCGGCATAGCCCAGGCCGCCAAGGCCATCGGCCTCTCACCCCGCCAGGTGCTGCTCCAGGCAGAGGTCCCCCTGGCCATGCCTGTCCTGCTGGGCGGACTCAGGGCCGCGACCCTGCAGGTCGTCGCCACCGCCACCCTGGCCGCCTACACCGCCGACTACGGGCTCGGGCGGTACCTCTTCGCCGGCCTCAAGAGCCGCGACTACCCCCAAATGCTGGGCGGGGCGCTCGTCGTCATCGCCCTCGCGCTCGCGCTGGAGCTGCTGCTGGCGGCACTCCAGCGCCTTGCCGCCCGCAAGGCCGATCCTGCCAGCGCCACACCCACGACCCTGCACACCCAAGGAGCATCATCATGACCCGAACACGCCTGATCGCCGCCTGCGCCGTGGCCACCCTGGCCGTCGCTGCCTGCGGGAGCGACGACCCCCTCACCGAATCGCCCGAGGGTTCCGAGGCACCAGCTGCTTCCGGAACCATCGTGATCGGATCCCAGGACTACTATTCCAACGAGATCATCGCCGAGGCCTGGGCCCAGGCTCTCGAGGCAGAGGGCTACGACGTTGATCGCCAGTTCCGCATCGGACAGCGCGAGGCGTACATCCCGGAGATCGAGTCCGGCGCCATCGACTTGTTCCCCGAGTACAGCGGCCCGCTGCTGCAGTACTGGACGCCGGAGACCGAGGCGCGCCTGGCGGACGACGTCTACTCCGAGTTGGAAGGGGCTACACCTGAGGGCCTCCGGGTGCTGGAGCAGTCCGACGCCACGGACCAGGACTCCTACACCGTGACGAGGGACTTCGCCGACGAGTGGGGACTGGAGACGGTGAGCGACCTGGCCGGGGTCGACGTGCCCCTCACGCTCGGAGCCAACTCCGAGGCCGAGAACCGACCGAACGGGCCGCAGGGCATGAAAGAGACCTACGGGATCGACGTCGGCTTCACCCCGATCGAGGACGGCGGCGGCCCCCTGACGGTCAAGGCACTCGAGGACGGTGACATCCAGATCGCCATCATCTACACCGCCGACCCCACGATCAAGGCAAACGACCTAGTCTCCCTGGAGGACGACAAGGGCCTCTTCCTCGCCTCCCACGTCGTTCCGCTGGCCAGCGACGACGTCGACGAGCAGGCCGCCGAGGTCATCAACGAGGTCAGCTCCGCCATGAGTGCCGAGGACTTGATCAACCTGAACTCCCGCAGCGTCGAGGAGGAGCTCCCCGCGGCAGACATCGCTCGCGACTGGCTCGCCGAGGAGGGCATCGTCGACTAGCTCCGACGTTCCTCGAGTAGGGCACGAAGCGTCCCCGTGTCGCCCGGTCCCCGAGTAGGGCACGAAGCGTCCCCGTGTCCCGTGTCGCACGGTCCCCGAGTAGGGCACGAAGTGCCCGTGTCGAGGGGGTCCCACGTCTCGACGTGCCGCAATAGCGAATCAGGGACGGTGAGCGGCTCGGAGCGTGCACGAGAGGGGCCGGTCCGGCCCCGGGGCGGACATATGGGCCACGTCGGGCCGGAATCGGCCCCTTTCGTGCTCACGCGCGTCGCCCTTGACAGCTGCTGAACACACGTTCAGACTATTGAATATGAGTTCAGCCGACTTGCAGGCGCACGCGCGAATCCGCGACGCGGCCATCCGGCTGTTCGGACAGCAGGGCGTGAAATCCACCACCATCCGACAGATCGCCGAGGCCGCCGGCGTCTCGGCGGCCCTCGTCATCCACCACTTCGGCAGCAAGGACGGCCTGCGCCGGGCCTGCGACGAGTGGATGATGGATCGGCTCACGGCGTCAAAGACCGCCGCCCTCGGAGGCGAGGAGGCCTTCGAGTGGACCATGCGGGCCCAAGCCGAGTTCCAGCCCTTCTACCCCTACATCGCCGCCTCCGTCAGCGAGGGTGGGGAGAACGCGCAGCGCCTCTTCGACGCCATGTGCCGGCTCACCCGCGACATGTTCGCCGTCGGCGTCCCCGCCGGGACGCTCCGCACCCCCGAGGACCTCGAGGCCACCATCACCACGCTGGTCGCCTTCTCCCTGGGTGCCACCATGCTGGAGTCCCAGGTGGCCCGCCGCCTCGGTGGGGCCTCCATGTTCGACGGCGACGTGCTGCAGCGCTACTCCCTGGCCACCACGGAGCTGTTCACCCACGGCCTCTTCGCCGACTCTCGCATGCTGGAGCAACTGCGCGCCGCTTTCGGCGCCCACCTGCCCGCTGACGGCGTCACCGACCCCGATCCAACCGCCCACCCAGTCACCCCCAGTCCCCCACCGCCATCCACACCAGAGGCAACCCCATGACCAACGCCATCGAAATCCGTAACCTGACCAAGACCTTTGGCCGCACCGTCGCCCTCGACAACCTCACCCTGGACGTCCCCAGCGGCGAGGTGCACGGCTTCCTCGGCCCCAACGGGGCCGGCAAGACCACCACGATCCGCGTGCTGCTCGGCCTGCTGCGCCCCGACTCGGGCGAGGCCCAGGTACTCGGCGGCCACCCCATCCACGACGCCGTCGAGCTGCACCGCCGCATCGCATACGTGCCCGGGGACGTCGAACTCTGGCCCCAGCTGACGGGCGGCGAGGCCATCGACGTGCTCACCCGCCTGCGCGGCGACGCCGACCCGGCCCGCGTCGCCGAACTCAGCGAGCGCTTCGACCTCGACCGCACCAAGAAGGGCCGCACCTACTCCAAGGGCAACCGGCAGAAGGTGGCTCTCGTCGCGGCGCTCGCCAGCAACGCCGATCTCTTCGTGCTCGACGAGCCCACCTCCGGCCTCGACCCCCTGATGGAGGCGATCTTCCAGGACGAGGTGCGCCACTTGGTCGCCCGCGGTGCCACCGTGCTGCTGTCGAGCCACATCCTCGGCCAGGTGGAGGCGCTCGCCGACACCGTCTCGATCATCCGCGAGGGCGCGATCGTCGAGACCGGGACGCTCGATTCGATGCGCCACCTGCGCCGCACGACGGTGCAGGCCACCACCGCCGAGGCGCCCAACGGCATCGCGGAGATGCCCGGCGTCCACGACGTGCACCTCACCGGGGACCGCCTGACGATGGAGGTCGACGGCGAACACATCGGCCCGGTGATGCAGCGACTGACGACGGTGGGGCTGCGCTCGATCGTCGCCCATCCGCCCACGCTGGAACAGATGCTGCTGCGCCACTACGGGGACGCGGACCGATGAGCCAGACCCTGACCGCCACCGGGTCGCTGCTGCGCTTCGCCGCGCGCCGAGACCGGGTGAAGCTCACCATCTGGGTGGTCGCGCTGGCCGCGTTCGTGCCCTACATGATGTCGATCTACCGGGTGGTCTTCGCCAACCCGGAGGACCTCACCGTCATCACCGGGATGCTCGCGAACCCGGCCCTCACGCTCTTCACCGGCCCGGGTTACGGCACCACGGTGCCCCCGGAGGAGCTGACCCACCAGGTCATCTTCGGCAGCGTCTACTGGCTGTACCTGCTGGTCTTCGTCGCGCTGATGAACATCCTGCTGGTCTCGCGCCACACCCGGCTTGAGGAGCAGACCGGGCGCGCCGAGCTCGTCCGCGCGAGCGTCGTGGGTCGGTTCGCTCCGTTGACGTCGACGCTGCTGCTCGCGGTGGTGGCCAACGTCATCGTCGGAGCGCTTGCCGCGGCGGCGCTGATCGCGTTCGAGAGCGACCCGTCGTCGTCCGCGCTCATCGGCGTCGCGACCGTGGGCCTCGGGCTCGTCTTCGCGGGCGTCACGACTGTGACGTCGCAGCTGAGCGCGTTCTCCTCGGCCGGCAGCGGCCTGGCCGGGGCGGTGCTGGCGGCGTCGTTCGTCATCCGCGGCGTCGGCGACATGGCCGCCGGCCCGGGCGAGCACGGCACGTGGCTCTCCTGGCTGTCGCCCCTGGCGTGGGCGCAGCAGACGCGCGTGTTCGTCGATGATCGGTGGTGGCCAGTCGCGCTCCTCTTCGCCACGGCTGCCGTACTGGGGACAGTCGGCTTCCTGCTGTCCGCGCGTCGTGACGTGGGCGCAGGCATCCTGCAGCCGCGCCGCGGCCGCGCGACGGCCCCCTCCTGGCTGCGCGGTCCGCTGACCCTGGCGTGGCGCATCCAGCGCTCGCAGTCGTTCTGGTGGGCGGTCGGCGCGACGGCGGCGGCCCTGATGTACGGATCGTTCTCGCAGGCGATGGTGGACGCCTTCCAGGACCTGCCGTCGATCTTCCAGCAGCTGATGGGCGGGGCCGACGCCGCGCTCGAGGGCTACTCGACCCTGACCATCACGATGTTCCGAACCCTCATCGCCATCTTCGCGGTCATCGCGTGGACCAAGGTGGCCGCCGAGGAGACCGAGGGCCGCGCCGAGCCCGTGCTCGCCACGGACGTCCGCCCCGCGTCGTGGTTGGCGGGACACCTGCTCGTGGCGGGGTTGGTCAGCTCTGCGCTCCTGCTCGTCACGGCCGTGGTGTCGGGTGTCGTGGCGGGTGTGGTGACCGACGACTTCTCGCTGGTCGGCGACGCGGTGGCCGGCTCCGCTGCGGGCATCCCGTCGGTCCTCATCGTCCTGGGCCTGGCAGCTGCCCTGCACGCGCTGGCGCCCCGGTTCGTCGTGTTCGCCTGGATCCCGGTGGTGGCAGGCGCCCTGATCGAGCTGTTCGGCGACATGCTGCAGGTGCCCGCTTGGGCACGCCAGATCTCCCCGTTCGAGCACACGCCGAGCATGCCTGCGGAGGACTTCGCGCTGGTCCCGGTGCTGGTCCAGCTGGCCGTCGCCGCCGCGCTGATGGCATTCGCCCTCTGGCGCTTCCCGCGGAGGGACATTCCGGGCAACTGAGGACTGGCAGTGTGCCCCCGGTGTGGGGCACACTCAATCAGTTTCCTTCACAGAATTTGGAGCAGCAATGACCGAACACCAGCCCCTCGCCGGGATGGGCGCGATCGTGGCGGAAGGGGGCGTCGCGTTCCGCGTGTGGGCGCCGCACGCCGACAGCGTCGCCGTCATGGGCGACTTCAACAACTGGCGAGCCGACGCCGACCCGCTGGGCAGCGAGGGCAACGGGTACTGGTACGGCTTCATCGACGGCGCCGAGGCGGGTCAGGAATACAAGTACCGCCTGACCAACGGCGACCTCGAGCTGTTCCGGATCGACCCCTACGCCCTCCAGGTCACCAACTCCGTCGGCAACGGCGTCATCTACGACCACTCCGCCTTCGACTGGGACGGCGACTCCGCGAACTGCCCGCCCCACCACGAGCTCGTGATCTACGAGATGCACGTCGGCTCCTTCAACCCCACCGACGGCGTCGGCGGGTTCGACGACGTCATCGCCCAGTTCAACTACCTCAAGGAACTGGGCGTCAACGCGCTGCAGATCATGCCCGTGGCCGAGTTCGCCGGCGACCAGTCCTGGGGCTACAACCCAGCCCACATCTTCGCCGTGGAGACCGCCTACGGCGGCCCCGACGCTTTCAAGAACCTCATCAAGGAGGCCCACGCGCACGGCTTCGCCATCATCCTCGACGTCGTCTACAACCACTTCGGCCCCTCCGACCTGGACCTGTGGCAGTTCGACGGGTGGAGTGACAACGACAAGGGTGGCATCTACTTCTACAACGACGACCGCTCCGCGACCCCGTGGGGCGACACGCGCCCCGACTACGGCCGTGAGGAGGTGCGCCGCTTCATCCACGACAACGCGATGATGTGGCTACGTGACTACCATGTCGACGGCCTGCGCCTCGATATGACGCCGTACATGCGAAGCGTCTCCGGCTCGGGCTTCGAACTCGCCGAGGGCTTCGGGCTGATGCGGTGGATCACCCAGTCGATGCGCGACGAGTTCCCCGGCCGCATCTCCATCGCCGAGGACCTCCACGGGCACGACACGATCGTTGGCCTCGAGGACGACGGCGCCGGCTTCCACGCCCAGTGGGACGCCGAGTTCGTGCACCCCGTCCGCCACGCCATCACGGCCATGACGGACGAGGAGCGCTCACTCGCCTCGATCGCCGACGCCATCTCCCACAACTACGACGGCGACCCGTTCCGCCGGGTCATCTACACCGAGTCGCACGACGAGGTCGCGAATGGGTCCGCGCGCGTCCCGCACGAGATCGATCCGGAGAACGCCGACGGCTGGTTCGCCCAGAAGCGCTCAACGATCGGGGGCGCGCTGGTCATGACCAGTCCCGGGATCCCGATGATCTTCCAGGGCCAGGAAGCGCTCGAGGGCGGCTGGTTCAGCGACGACGACCCGCTCGACTGGGACCGCATCCGCCGGTTCGAGGGCATCACGAAGCTCTACAAGGACCTCGTGGACCTGAGGCTCAACCGGCACGGCGTCACCCGCGGGCTCACCGGGCGCGGCCTGAACGTCTACCACGTCAACGAGGAGGACAACGTCATCGCCTTCCAGCGCTGGATGGAGCACGGCGTCGGGGACGACGTGGTCGTGGTGGTCAACCTCAGCACCAACACCTGGACGGACTACCGCGTCGGGATGCCGCACGCCGGGCTGTGGAAGCTGCGCTTCAACTCCGACGCGAAGCTCTACAGCTCGCTGTTCGGGGACTTCGACAGCTTCGACGTCACCGCGTTCGAGGAGGACGAGGACGGCATGGGCGCGCATGCGAACATCTCCGTCGCGCCCTACTCCGTGCTCGTCTACAGCCAGGACGCCTGAGCACCGACGGGCCGGGTCCTGCTGCGTCGCGGCGGGTCCCGGGCCTCACCGTGCACGTCAGCGACTGATGCGGATACCGTCGGTCACCAGCACGCCGTTGCGGTACGGCAGCACAGCGTGGAACGGCCGGGGGTCGTCGTCGAGGACCAGCGGCAGGAAGTGGCGGTCCCCATCCCACATCGGCAGCTCGGCGAGTCGATCGATCGGGACCCAGGAGAGTGGCCCGTCGTCGTTGCGCTCCGGCGGCTCCCCGAGGAACTCGTCGACCACGAACACCAGCCCGAACCAGTCCGCGCCGTCGGAGCCGAAACCGGGCCACGCGATGGTGCCGCGCAGCTCGACGCTCGTGGCCTCGATACCGGCCTCCTCCATGAGCTCACGCTTCAGGCAGGACACCGCATCCTCACCTGGTTCGAGCTTGCCGCCGAGGCCGTTGTACTTGCCCCGGTGGTCGTCGCCGGCGCGTTGCCGGTGCACGAGCAGCACCTCACCGGCCCGGCGGACGTAGCCGAGGGTGCCGATGATCGCGCGCATCATGTCAGACGACGCGCTGCATCCAGCCGTGCCTGTCCTCCGCACGGCCGTACTGGATGTCCAGCAGGTGCGCCCGCAGGGCCCTGGTCTTCTCCCCCGGCGTCCCGTCGCCCACGACTTCCTCGCCCCGCTCTGGCGCGTTGAAGCCGATGATCGGTGTGATGACGGCGGCGGTGCCGCAGGCGAAGGCCTCGACGATGCGGCCCGAGTCCAAGCCGTCGCGCAGCTCGTCGATCGAGATGGCGCGCTCGACAGGGGTCAGCCCGTGCTCGGGGGCCAGGGTGAGGATCGAGTTTCGGGTGACGCCGTCGAGGATGGAGCCGAGTGCCGGGGTGAGCAGCTCGCCGTCGGCGGTGACCACCATGAAGTTCATGGTGCCGCACTCCTCCAGCCACTTGTGCTCGGCGCCGTCGAGGTAGAGCACCTGTCCACAGCCGTGCTCCAGCGCCTCGTTGGCGGCGGCCAGGCTGGCGGCGTAGTTGCCGCCGCACTTGGCTGCTCCCGTGCCGCCGGGGGCTGCGCGCGTGAAGTTGGGGGTCACCCACAGCTTCACGGGCTCGGGATAGTAGGCGCCGGCCGGGGTGGCGATCACCGCGTAGATGTAGTTGTGGGCCTCGCGGACGCCCAGGTAGGGCTCGTCGGCGATCATGTAGGGCCGGATGTAGAGGCTCTGCTCGTTGACGCCCTCGGGCACCCAGTCCTGCTCCAGTTCGACGAGCTCGCGCACGGAGGCCAGGAAGTACTCGGGCGGCAGTGGCGCCATCTGCAGCCGGTCAGCGGAGCCGACGAACCGGTGGGCGTTGCGCTCGGGTCGGAACAGCCAGATGGAATCGTCGGAGTGGCGGTAGGCCTTGAGGCCCTCGAAGATCTCCTGGCCATAGTGCAGCACGGCTGCGGCGGGATGCAGCGAGAAGGCCTCGGTGGCGATGAGCCGGGGATCGTGCCAGCCCTGGCCCTCGGTGTAGTTCATCACCGCCATGTGGTCGGTGTAGTACCTGCCGAATCCGGGGGCGGCGAGCGCGGCGTTGCGCGTGTCGTCCGACGTGGGGTGTTGGCTGCGCTGGAGCTGGAAGAGGCCCATGGGCAGCAGAGTAGTGCACCGCACCCGGGCGTCCCGGCGGCGGACCACACACCGCCGGGGCGGGCCCGGACCGCCCTTAGCGGACCCCGGGGAACCATCCGGGATGCGGATACGTTTGACTTTCCTGAGAAGCCTGAGAGATTCTTCAACGGATATCAGGAATGGGGATCACACACGTGCGTTCTGTCAGGGCCCGGCTCGGCGCGGTCGTCGTCGCTGTTGCTGCGCTGTTGGGCACCCAGACAGCCCACGCCCTCCCCGTGGCCCCGGAGCCGGTGGCGCCGGTCACGGGCATCCCTCAGCCCTGCCCCAGCGAGCACCCCTGGCCGGGCGACGACGTCGGCGTCGAGACCATCACGGCGCAGCTGACGGAGACGTTCGGCCTCGCTCTGGCCGGCCGCCAGTGGAGCAGCGCCAACATCGAATCCATCAAGATCCTGTGGCAGACCCTCGACGCCCTGAACTGCACCGACTACCTCCCCACGATCCAGGCCAAGACCAAGGGGCGGATCGGACTCAACGCCGACCGCATCTCCGGGTACGCCTGGGGTGACTGGAGCCTCACCCGCGCCAACCACGTCACGTTCGACTTCGCCAAGTTCGAGGCCGCCCTCGCCAAGGGTGACGAAGGACGTCTCGTGCGCCTCGTGGTGCACGAGCTCGCCCACGCGTGGAGCACGGACCGCTATTCCGGATCCGCCCAGTACTGGTCGGACTTCCAGGCCCTCCGCCGGGCCGAGGGCCGGTTCTCGGACTACGCCCGCGGCTCGACGTCGGAGATCTTCGCCGACGTCGTGGGCTACTACGTCGGCCGCTGCGCGCTGGACAACCCGTACGACTCGGGCGAGCACACCGCCTACTACGAGTTCGCTCGCGATGTGGTCTTCGGTGGCAAGGAGTTCGGGCCGGAGCCCGGAACCACTCCCGAGTGCAGCGTCCCCGCAGCGGATGCCACGGAGCCCCAGCCCGGGAACGAGGACACCAGCTGGGTGGAGGCACTCGTCTCCGAGTGACCCGCGCCCGGGTCGCGGGTCGTAGGATCGTGGTCATCCCGAGAACCGCACCCGCCGGAGGTCACCGTGCCCGACGTCACCGCCTACGCCATCGACTCACCCACCGGATCCTTCGAGCGCCCGACGGTGACGCGCCGGGATCCCGGCCCCACCGAGATCGCCTTCGACATCGCCTACGCCGGCATCTGCCATTCCGACATCCACACCGCTCGCTCCGAGTGGGGCCCGGCCCGCTACCCACTGGTCCCCGGCCACGAGATCGCCGGCGTCGTGACCGCGGTCGGCTCCGACGTGACCCGGTTCGCCGTCGGCGACCGCGTGGGTGTCGGCTGCTTCGTCGACTCCTGCGGCGACTGCGACGACTGCAACGCCGGCCAGGAGCAGTTCTGCTCACAGAGCATCGGCACCTACAACTCCATCGGGCGCGACGGGAAGCCTACCGTCGGCGGCTACTCGACGGCGTTCGTGGTGGAGCAGGACTACGCCCTGCGCATCCCGGACTCGCTGTCCCTGGAGAGCGCAGCACCCCTGTTGTGCGCCGGCATCACCACCTACAGCCCGCTGAAGCGCTACGGGGCCGGCCCGGGCAAGCGGGTCGGCGTCGTCGGCCTGGGCGGCCTCGGGCACATGGCCGTACAGATCTCCGCCGCGCTGGGGGCCGAGACGATCGTGATCAGCCGCACCATGTCCAAGGAGGCCGACGGGCGAAAGCTCGGGGCGTCTGCCTACTACGCCACCTCGGACCCTGCGTCACTGAAGCCCCTGCGCAACTCACTGGACCTGATCATCTGCACGGTCTCGGACAACCTCGACCTCGATCCGCTGCTGGCGCTCCTCGCGACCGACGGCGTGTTCGTCATGGTGGGGTTGCCCCCCACGCCCGTGCCCGTCAACTTCGGCCGCCTCATCAACCGCAACCGCGCCATCGCCGGCTCCAACATCGGTGGCATCGCCGAGACCCAGGAGATGCTGGACTTCTGCGCCGAGCACGGCCTGAGCGCCTGGGTGGAGGTCATCAGTGGGCAGGAGATCGACCGCGCCTACGACGACGTCGTCGCCTCGAAGGTGCGGTACCGCTATGTCATCGACGCCGCCACACTCGACGCCTGAGGCGCCCCGGCGCACCCACCCACGGGCCTGGCTCGTCTGGGGCGTCGGGGTCCTCGCCTACGCCGCCGGCATCATGCAGCGGACGTCACTCGGCGTCATCGGGCTACCCGCCGCGGAACACTTCGGCACCTCCGTCGGGATCGTCTCGACGTTCGTCGTCGTGCAGGTCGCCGTCTACGCGATCATGCAGATCCCCGCCGGCCTGCTCCTCGACCGCTTCGGCTCGCGGGTGATGTTGGTCACGGGCGCCCTGGTCATGGGGCTCGCCCAGCTGTCCATCGGCCTCGTCGACGACCTGCGCCTCGCGGTGGCCACCCGCATCCTGCTCGGGATCGGGGACGCCTGCATGTTCTCGTCGATCCTGCGACTGATCCCGTTCTGGTTCCATCCCCAGCGGGTGCCGATCCTCAGCCAACTCACCGGCCTGCTCGGGCAGTTGGGTCAGATCGCGGCCGTCGCCTCGCTGCCCGTCCTCATGCTCACCTACGGCTGGCGCCCGACCATGGCGTTCGCTGCCGGGACGTGCTTCGTCATGGCGATCTTCGTGTTCGCGGTCCTGCGCGACGTGCCGCCCGGGGAACATCGCGTCGTCAGCCGCTTCCCCCTGCGCGACGTGCCCCGAGAACTGGGGAAGGTCACCGGCCACCCCGCCGTCCAGCTGGGGTTCTGGATCCACATGGCCGCCGGGTTCCCGATCCACAGCTTCGTGGCGATGTGGGGGGTCCCCTACATGATCATCGGCCAGGGCCGCACCGCCGCGGAGGCAGCCGTGCTGTTCAGCCTCACGGCGCTCTTCAGCGCGGCCATGGCACCCATCTTCGGGTGGCTGACGGCTCGACATCCCCTGAGGCGCAGCAACCTTGCCCTGACCACCGTCTACGCCATCGCCGGGCTGTGGGCGCTCACCCTGCTGTGGCCCGGTTATGCGCCCATGTGGCTCCTGGTGGCGCTCGTCGTCGCCATCTCCATCGGGGGACCGGGCACGGGCGTCGGCTTCGACTTCCCGCGCACCGACCTGCCCCCGCACCAGCTCGGTGTCGCCAACGGCGTCGTCATCACCGGCGCCTTCAGCGCCAGCACGGTCCTAGTCCTGGTCGTGGGAATGGTCCTCGACCTCATGAGCCCCTCCGGCGACTACACGGCCCGCCAGATGAACCTCGCGATGCTCATCCACTTCCCGTTCTTCGCGGTGGGCCTCTGGGGGATCTACTCCTCCCGCCGGCGCCTGCGCCGGCTCATGGCCGAGCGCGGCACGACGGTCCCGACCTGGCGAGAGGTGGCAGGACGCTACCGGGGCCGTCGCTTCCGCTGAGGTCTCAGAACAGGCCGGGTGGCTCGGGCGGTGGCGCGTAGGACGGGTCGACGTCGTTGAACAGCTTGGAGACGGACCGTCCCGAGTGGATGCGTTCAATCGCCTCCGCGAAGAGGCCTGCGACGCTGAGCGTGATGAGGCCAGGGAAGTCGGGCGGCGCCGGAACCGTGTTGGTGGAGACCACCTCGGAGATGTAGTCCGAGCTGGTGAGGCGTTCGACGGCCGAGCCGGCGAACAGGCCGTGGGTGCAGGCGACGGACGCGTCGATGGCGCCGAAGTCGACCAGTCGTGTGACGATCTCGACGATCGAGCCCCCCGTGGCGATCTCGTCGTCGAGGACGATGGCGTGCTTGCCCGCGACATCGCCGACGATGGACTCGATGACCACCTTGTCGTCGGCCAAACGTTGCTTGTTGCCCGCCGCGACGGGGAGGTTCAGGAGCCGTGCCAGCAGGGTGGCCTGCTTGGCGTTGCCGAGGTCGGGTGAGACGACGACGTGGTCGGTGAGGTGGCGGTCGCGGTAGTGGTCGGCAATGACGCCGAGCGCGGTGAGGTGGTCCACCGGCACGGAGAAGAAGCCGTGGACCTGGGGGGCATGGAGGGCCATGGTCACGACTCTGTCGACGCCCGCCGTCGCCAGCAGGTCCGCGACCAGTCGCCCGCCGATGGAGATGCGGGAGGAGTCCTTCTTGTCCGAACGCGCGTAGGCGTAGTGCGGGATGACTGCGGTGATCGACGACGCAGAGGCCCCGCGGGCAGCGTTGACCATGAGCAGGAGCTCCATGAGGTGGTCCTGCGTGGGGGGCACGAGGGGCTGGACGATGTAGACGTCGCGCTGCCGGCAGTTCGTCAGCAGCTGGGCCTGGAGGCAGTCGTTGGAGAACCTCGAGATGTGGACGCCGCTTCGCTCGATGCCCATCCGTGAGCAGATCTCGTCCGCCAACCCCGGATGCGCGGACCCGGAGAACACGACGATTCCCTTCACGGAGCAAGTCCTTCCGACGGCTGACCTCAGCCTAATGGGTGTGGCGCGCCACCGTCGCGATCCGTGGCGGGCGAGACCGCAAGCTGTAGTGGCGTTTCGCCCTCGCGAACACTCGCACTACTGCCAAGCCCGTGGGCCGGTCCCCTGACCGCTGGCTGTAGTGGAAAGGCGCGAGGGCCCGGAATCCCCCTACAGCCTGTGGCTGCGACGGCGTGAGCCTGTCGGCTCCTAGGCTCGAGTGAGCGACCCGACGACGTCGGGCACCACAACAAGGAGTGAGCATGAGCCACCACGAGAGTGACAAGTCCCACGACCAGCCCGACGACCAGCCCCACGACGTCCCGATCCCGGGCAGCCGCGAGGCCGACGCCCCGTCCGGCCCGAGTCACGCCGAGGACAACTCGGCGGCCAAGGACCCCAAGTCCCCCGAGGACGAGACGGAGCAGCTCCCGGACCTGGACAGCTGAGACGGGACCTGCCCCAAAAGCTGAGCCCAGACCCGCCCCCACCGCCACGCCGTCGTGCGTCGCCCGTCGGGCGGGGCTGTTGGCCGCCGGTGGACCGGACCCCACCGTGGGGGAAAATCGAACACTGATCGATCTTCCCCCGCTCCGGCTGGTTGCTGGCGAAAACAAGGGGTCGGTGATCGATCCTCGGAAGCGGACGTGGGAAAATCGAGCACTGATCGATTTTCGGAGAGGCGTGCGACGGCTCTGGGCGGCTCGCGCCGCGACCGAGACTCGGGGCCGACGACCTAGTGCAGGTTGTGCCCGGTCTCCTTCACCGGGATCATGACCAGGAGGCCGGCCAGGAGCACCACGACGATGCCCAGCACGCCGAAGTACTGCGACTCCGCCCCCGTGACCTGGCGGCCGATCAGGATCGCGCCGGACCAGGCGAGCGGCGAGAAGAAGGACACCGCACGGCCAGTGGTCGCATAGAGACCGAAGACCTCGCCGGACTTCCCCTCCGGGATGGCACGGGCCAGGAACGAGCGGCTGGAGGACTGCGCCGGGCCGACGAACAGCGTCAGAAGCAATCCGCAGATCCAGAAGGCGATCTTGCCCTGGTCGTGGAGTACGAACACGGCCGTCCCGAGGATGACGAGCGCCACCAGGGACATCATGATCACCTTCTTCGGACCCAACCGGTCGTCCAGCAGGCCAAACAGCATCGTCGAGACGCCCGCCGTCACGTTGGCGGCGATGCCGAAGATGATGACCTCG
Organism: uncultured Arachnia sp.; assembly: GCA_947499145.1. Lineage (GTDB taxonomy): Bacteria > Actinomycetota > Actinomycetes > Propionibacteriales > Propionibacteriaceae > Arachnia. The sequence continues at coordinate 12,107 of CANMNB010000022.1, read as the reverse complement.
CCGAAGCTGAACCCGAAAGTGCCCGCCGCCAGCACCGCTCCAAACGTGAACACGCCCGCCAGCCCGTCGCGGAAGAGCGCCGAGGCCAGCAGGAAGTAGATGGTGTTGGGCGACTGCCGGTAGATGCGACGGATGGACGCGAACAGGCTCTTGTAGGCCTCGGCGATCGACTGGCGCGGCGGCGGGTTCTCCACCTCGGTGTCTTTGAGCGCCACGAAGATCGGGATGGTGAACAGCAGCGTCCAGACTCCGCACACGAGCATGGCGAAGCGCACGTCGTCCGGCTCGAAGTCGGCACCCCGGAGTGCGACGACGAGCAACAGGATCGCGATCCCTCCCAGGTAGCCGAGGCCCCACCCCAGGCCGGAGACGCGCCCCACGGTCTCCGGCGTCGCGACGCGCTCGATGGAGGCGTAGTAGTTGACGTTGGCGATCTCGGCGACGACGTTCCCCACGCCCAGCAGGACCAGGCCGAGGATCAGGTAGGACGGCTCGGGTGCGACGAACCAGAGCGACGCCGAGACCGCCGCCAGCAGCCAGGTCTGCCAGCGCAAGTTGAACATGCGCTTGCCGGAGCGATCGGAGCCTTGGCCCAGAACGGGGGCGAGCAGGGCGATGAAGAAGCCTGCAACAGCCATCGCGTAGCCCAGCTTGAGAGACGGTCCGTCGTCGTTCGGCCCGGTGCCGAAAAGCGTGCCGGAGGTCAGGTACACCGAGAACACAAAGGTCGTGATGACGGTGGCGAAGGGTTGGGTCCCCCAGTCCCAGAGACCCCAGCTCACGACCTGGGTCTTGGTGGCCTTGTGGGTGCCGAGGCTGCCGCGTGCGGGGAGCGGGATGTCGTCGATGACGGGGTGGACCGCGAGGCGCGGGTCGTCCTGCTGAGATGGGCCGGTCACGGGCTCAACGTAGCCGGAACCAACCCTGATCGGGTGGAGGTCCGGCCAATCGGCGACCCGCGACCGGGACGGGATCCACCGGAGCGAACCGCGCGCGGTCTACAGTGAAACCGCCCAGCACGGGCAGATCCTCACGCAAGGAGCACATGACATGCGAATCGGTAGTTCTGTCTTCCTCATCGCCCTGGGCGCCATCCTGGTCTGGGCGGTCAACGCCGAGATCCCCTACGTCAGCCTGGACGTGGTCGGCTTCATCCTGATCGCCGCAGGACTCATCGGCCTCATCTGGGCCCTGCTCGCCTCCCAGCGCAACCGCGTCACGGAGACCCGAACCGTCAACGACCCCGGCACCGGCGAGCGCATCACCCGGTCCGAGTCGCACGACGGCCTCTGAGCCACAGCCACACCACACCCAAGAAGGACCCGGTCGCCATTCCGACCGGGTCCTTCTTCATGCTGTGAAGCGATCAGGCCTGGGCCTCGTCGTTCTGGGCCACCAGGGCGACGTCGAACTCCAGGGTGACCTTGTCGCTCACCAGCACGCCACCGGTCTCGAGCGCGGCATTCCAGGTGAGCCCGAAGTCGGAGCGGTTGACGGTGGTCTTGCCCTCGAAGCCAACGCGGTCGTTGCCGAACGGGTCGACGACACGGCCGGTGAGCTCCACCGGGAAGGTGATCTGCTTCGTCACGTCGCGGATGGTGAGGTCACCGGTGATCTCGACCTCGTCGTCGGAGGTGGGGTTCACGTCGGTGGAGACGAAGGTGATCGTGGGGTACTTCTCCGGCTCGAAGAAGTCGGACGTGCGCAGGTGGTTGTCGCGGTCGGCATTGCCGGTGTTCACGGAGTTGACATCCAGCGTCACCCGAACGCTGGAGTTCTTCGGGTTCGCGCCGTCGAAGTGGGCGGTCCCCTCGGCGTCGAAATGGCCGCGGACCTTGGTCACCATGGCGTGGCGGGTGACGAAGGAGATGGCGGTGTGGGTGGGATCGATGACGTAGTTCCCGTTGAGTTCGCTCAGCGTGGTCATGGGTTCTCCTCGGTGGTGGTGGACGCTGCTGACGTTTCAAGCGTGACACGTCCTAGTTGAAAAGTCAACCACTTGTAGGATTCCGATCAACTAATTCAAGGTTGTATGGTGAATCCGGCAAGCACCACTTGGAATGACACCGACTCAGCGACGACGACGTCGTCGGCACCAGGAAGGCCTCAGCACACATGACCGACAGCGCCACCTTCACCCACGGCGACCAGCAGCTGGACCTGCCCCTCGTCGAGGCGACCCAGGGGAACAATGGGTACGACATCAGCCGTCTCCTGTCCTCCACCGGCAACGTGACGCTGGACCCGGGCTTCGTGAACACCGCCTCCTGCCAGTCGACCATCACGTTCATCGACGGCAACGAGGGGATCCTGCGCTACCGCGGCTACCCGATCGAGCAGCTCGCCGAGGAGTCGACGTTCCTCGAGGTTTCCTACCTGCTCATCTATGGCGAGCTCCCCAGCCAGAGCGAGCTCGACGAGTTCACCGGCAAGGTCGCCGAGCGCATGATGATCGACGAGCGGATGCGCGAGCTCTACCGCTGCTTCCCCCGCGGCGCCCACCCGATGCAGGTGCTGGCCGCCGGCGTCATGGCGCTCGGCTCCTTCAACCGCGACACCCTCGATCCCCACGACCCGAGCCAGGTGGAAGCCGCCAGCCTCCGACTCATCGGCTCGATGCCGACGCTCGCCGCCTACGCGTACAAGAGCTCGGTGGGCGAACCCTTCCTCTACCCGCAGAAGAAGCTGTCCTACGTCGAGAACTACCTGCGCCTGTCGTTCGGCACGCCGCAGGAGGAGTACGACGTCGACCCCGCCGTCGTCAAGGCCTTCGAGACCCTGTTCATCCTGCACGCCGACCACGAGCAGAACTGCTCCACGTCCACGGTGCGCATGGTGGGCTCCTCCGACGCCAGCATCTACGCCTCCGTCTCCGCCGGCGTGAACGCACTGTCGGGGCCGCTGCACGGCGGCGCCAACCAGGCGGTCCTCGAGATGCTCGCCAAGCTCAAGGCAGAGGGGCTCGACGCCAAGACCTACGTCTCGCAGGTCAAGGACAAGAAGTCCGGCGTCAAGTTGATGGGCTTCGGGCACCGCGTCTACAAGAACTACGACCCGCGGGCCAAGATCATCAAGTCGCACGCTGACGAGATCCTGCGCGAGTCCGGCAAGTCCAACGCCCTGCTCGACATGGCCCTGGAGCTGGAAGAGACCGCGCTGCACGACGACTATTTCGTCGAGCGGAAGCTGTACCCGAACGTCGACTTCTACACCGGCCTGATCTACGAGGCGATGGGCTTCCCTGCCAACTACTTCACGGCACTGTTCGCGCTGGGGCGGCTGCCCGGCTGGATCGCCCAGTGGCGCGAGGAGCACCAGGACCCGGCGCGCAAGATCGGCCGCCCCCGCCAGGTCTACGTCGGCGAGCCGGAGCGCGCCTACGTGCCGATCGACCAGCGCTGATCACTCGCGGATCGGCTCCGCGGAGTACTCCACGACCCCGATCCCGACGCGCCTGAGCTCCAGGTCCGCCAGCTGCCGGATGGTGTGCTGGTCCCTGGCCCGCCAGGCCGCGACGGGGTCGGGGTCGATCCGCGCCAGCTCCGCCATCGGGGCCCGCGCCATGGCACGCAGCGCGAACAGGTCCAGGTCGGCCATGCCGTCGACGAATCCGCGTGCCGCCGCTGCCTCCCTCGCGCGACGGATCCGCGCCGGCAGGTAGAGCAGGGCAACGGTGAGAGTGGGGATGGCCCACACCACCCAGAAGAGCAGGTCCGCGGTGTCGAGGACCACCTGCGCCTGTGCGCTGGTTTGCGCTGTCACGTCCCGGAGGGCCTCGGAAACCGGCTGGAACGGGGCGGACAGCTGCTCCCCCACGAGCGGCACCTCGCCCAGCTGGGCGCTGGCACCGTCGACGCTGTCGGCGATGCGCTCGGCCGTGTCCCCCAGGTCGTGGAACGGCTCGGCCAGAGCGGCGACGACGCCCCGAACGGCGCGGGCGGCGAGGAACCACCCGACCACCCAGCCGAGGACGACGAGATCCATCACGACCTGGACCGTGCGCCGGACGGGACGAACGCGGGCAACGTACATCGGTGACCTCCTGCTCGCGGCCCAGCTTGGCACGCTGGCCGGGCACCGTCGACGACGCCGTACCGATTGCCGGAAACCGATACCCCGGGGGTACGGTTCAAGGCGATGAACGCGATCTGGAGAATCCTCACCACCGCCCGCGAACTGTGGCCCCTGTACCTCGGCATCGTCGTCGGCGCGATCGTCACGGCGGCGACGTCCCTGCTGACCCCGTTCGTGATCGCCGACGCCACCCAGATCGTGGTGGACATGACAGCCGGCGACGGCGACGCCACCGTCACGACGCTCGTCTGGCTCGCCGTCGCGCTCCTCGGACTGATGCTGGCGAACTCGGTGGTGACCAACGTCGTCGGCTATCTCGGCGACCTGATGAGCACACGGCTGCGCGTCATCCTCTCCCAGCGCTACTACGCCAAGCTCCTGCGGCTCCCCCAGCGGTACTTCGACTCCGAGCTGACCGGCACGATCATCTCCCGACTCAATCGGTCGATCACCTCGATCACCGACTTCCTGCAGATGTTCGCCAACAGCTTCTTCACCACGCTCATCACCGTGGGGGCGGTGCTGGTGATCTCCGCCTGGCACTCCCCATGGCTGGCGCTGCTGCTCATCGTCATCTACCCGGCCTTCGTGTGGCTGACGGCGCTGACCTCCAAGCAGTGGCAGGTGCTGGAGAACCAGAAGAACCAGCACTACGACATCGCCGGCGGCCGCTTCGCCGAGGTCGTCGGCCAGCTGCGCGTCGTCAAGTCCTTCGTCACCGAGCGGACCGAGCTGGCGCACTTCGGTGACCACTACACCGAGGCCGTCGACCTCACCCGCCGGCAGTCGCGGTTCTGGCACGCCATGGACGTGGCCCGCCGCGGCGCCCTCGACGTCGTGTTCTTCGGCATCTACCTCATCATCTTCGTCCAGACCGCCCGCGGCGAGTTCACGATCGGCGCCATGGTGCTGCTGATCCAGCTCATCAACATCGCAAAGCAGCCCGTCACCTCCATGAGCTACCTGGTGGACTCCACCCAGCGCGCCATCACCGGCAGCAACGAGTACTTCCGCGTGATGGAGGAGGTCGACGAGCCCTACAACCCCACCGAGGAGCACGCCGCGACCTCCGTGCCGTGGTCAGACGCCGACCCGGTCATCGGCTTCGACGACGTCAGCTTCGGCTACGGCGACGACCTCGTGCTGCGCAACATCTCCCTGGCGATCGACCGGGGCGAGCGGGTCGCCTTCGTGGGCGAGTCCGGCGGCGGCAAGACCACCTTGGTGAACCTGCTGATGAAGCTGTACCAGCCCACGTCGGGCACTATCCGGGTGCGCGGACGGTCCGTCACCGAGGTCCCGACGGCGGCTTTGCGCAGTCAGATCGGCGTCGTGTTCCAGGACGCGTCGCTGTTCTCCGGCACCATCCGCGAGAACATCGCCTACGGCCGCGAGACGATCTCCGACGACGAGTTGCGCGAGGCGGCCCGACGCGCCAACGCGCTGACGTTCATCGAGCGGCTCCCCCAGGGCTTCGACACCGAGATCGGTGAGCGCGGCGTCAAGCTTTCCGGGGGCCAGAAGCAGCGGATCTCGGTGGCCCGGGCGATGCTGAAGGATGCGCCCATCCTCGTCCTGGACGAGGCGACGTCGTCGCTGGACGCGAAGGCGGAGCGCCAGGTCCAGGCTGGACTTGAAGAGCTGATGCACGGCCGCACCACCCTGATCATCGCCCACCGGCTGTCGACCATCTCCACCGTCGACCGGATCGTCACGCTCAGGGATGGCCGCGTAGACGAGGTGGGGACTCCCCACGAGCTGGCGCGTTCGGGCGGCATCTACGCCGAGTTGCTGGAGTTGCAGGCCTCGTCGACCAAGGCGGCGCAGGCGAAGCTTCGGAGCTACGACATCACCGTCTGAGAACCGACGCCGAAGCTTCCGGACGTGTGGGGACCGGGCCACCCCCCAGCGACCCGGTCCGTACAACAAGTGTGCCGCGTCCATCGCAGAAATACACAAATTTTGACCTAAGAAAGTTATAGGCCTGCCCCACAGCTCGGCGCGCATCCCCGAAAATCGATCAGTGGTCGATTCTCCCCCGTCCGCCTCCGAGAATCGAACGCTGGGTCACTTGTCGACGACGGGAGTGCGCTGCGGCAACCCGAGTTCGTCCATCCTCAACACGCGGTCCTTGCTCGACTTCCAGAACATCCACGACGGCGCCTCCTCGGCCTCCTGCCACGCGTGGTAGCCGAACGAGTCGAGTCGCGCCTGCCCCCAGACACCCCGGAGCGCATAGGACGCCTCCGCGACCTCCTTGGTGATGTCCTCCCCGGATGCGGGCCACGGGATCTCACGCACCCAGACCCCGCTCCACACGTCACTGAGCTCCCAGCCTCGCTCCCGTAACTTGGGCTCGTCCTCAGGTGAGTCGCTGCAGACCTCGGTGCGCAGGCTGCCGTCGAGGACCGCGAACTGCATGCGGACTTCCGGATCCTGCCTGCTGACGAGGACGGCGCCCCGCTCCGGCAGCCCGGAAATCGCGGTCGACAGTGACTGCTGCAGCTCGTTCCAGTTCGTCATGGGCCAAGGCTACCCACCGCTGGTCCCGTGCCCCGGTCCGCCGTAGCCTAGGCGCCATGAACGACCGTGAGCGACGAGCCGCCGACGCGCAGCGCCGGATCGAGCTAAGCAAGCAGGCAGCCCGGCTCGAGGCCACCCGGGCCCAGATCCTGATCGACGAGTTCGTCGCCACCGCCAAGGCCAACGGACCGGCCCCGGTTCCCCTCAAGGCCACCACGCTGGACGGCCACGTCGTCAAGACCGACAAGGTCGGCTGGTACCTGCGCCGCAACAAGTCCATCGCCATCGACGTCGACGGCGGGTACCACGTCCTGACCGTGCCCGGAGGCTGGAAGGAGCGCGTCCGCGGCGTCAAGCTCACTTCGTCTCTGCCACCGCTGCAGGTGGGCAAGGGCGGCCGTGACGGCGAGACGGGGGACCTGAAGGAATTCCTCGCCTGGGTGTTGGCCGGGGACGTTCCTCAGGAATGACGCCCGCGTAGTTATCCACAGTTCAAGACAGATCCTTGGCAGGGACCCCGCGAGCCATTTACATTCTGGCCCGAGGAGGTAACCGTGCTCAGACCCGCCAACGACGAATCCTCAGAGCAGGTCCCGCCGCTCCCGGCCCGTCCCGACGGTGTCCAGTTGCGTGCGCGGCGCAGCCCGCGACTGATCGCGGTCGGCGTGCTGTGCGTGGTGCTCAGTGCACTCGGCGCCGCTGCGCTGTACAACTCGACGGTCAATCACGTCTCCGCTGTGGTGATGACCCGGGACCTGCAGCGCGGCGACACGATCCAGCCGGAGGACCTCGGCATCGTGTCGGTCCCGCAGGACCTCCACGTGGAGTTCATGACGTCCGAGGAGATGGCCTCGCTTGTGGGGCAGACGGCGCTGAGCGACCTGCCGGCCGGCGCCTTTCCCTCGGCTCGCCTGCTGGGCGAGGAACCGATCCCGGCAGGCCAATCCCTCGTCGGTCTCCGGCTCGGCCCGGGTCGGATGCCGAGCGCCCCGCTTCCCCCGGGGACAGCCGTTCAACTGGTGAGCCTCGTCGAGGGGGACTCGTCGGTCACGGACGCGGCCGTCTCGTCCGCTCCGTTGCTCCTCGACGACGGGACCGGATATACCCTCGACGTCCTGGTACCGGATGAGCGTGCACATGCCTTGGCCGTGCTGGCCGCAGCGGATCAGTTGGCTCTGATCGCGGTGGGGACGATCTGATGGCTGTCCTCGTGCTGGCGGCCGGCCCGGGCTCCCCCGGCGTGACCACCACTGCCTTGGGGATGGCCCTGACCTGGCCGCACGACGTGCTGCTGGCAGACTGCGACCGGGAACCATCACAGTCCGTACAAGCCGGTTACCTCCGGGGAATGGACCACGGCGGACGCGGACTGGCCGCCATCGCACGCCTCCACCGGGAGGACCGAGACATCGGCGCCGACCTGCTGCGCCACACCGTCCCCCTGACAGCCGACGACACACCCCGGCGGCGCTACCTTCCCGGACTGGCACAGCCCGCGTCGGTCCGCCTCTTCGACCTCGTCTGGGCTGACCTCGCCGACGCGCTGGCGGGGCTGGCGGGACGCGGCACTGACGTGATCGTCGATGCCGGCCGCATCGGCCGGGATGGGCTGCCGATGGATCTCCTGGCCCGCGCCGACGCCGTCGGCATCGTCACACGCACCAGCCTGCGCGGACTCGCGGCGACCCGCCTCTACGCGCCGATCGTCGCTGACCAGCTGCGCCAACTCCCCACCGAGAGGCAGCTGGGACTGGTGCTTGTCGGGGCGAACCGGCCCTACAGCAGTGGTGAGATCTCCGCGCAATTCGGGTTGCCCTGCTGGGCGGAGCTGGAGTGGAGCCCCACGCTAGCGGCTGTGTTGTCCGACGGCGCGGACGAGCCCCGCAGGTTCACCTCACGCAGCCTGATGAACCAGTTCCGCGCCCTCGGATTGCGCGTGGCGGAGCGAATCGAGCACCAACAGGCGGACGAGCGAGCGCTGGTGAGGGGGCGCCCCAATGCCTAGTCCCAGCCCGCACGTCCCGTCACTCGGCGGCGCGTTCTCCTCGCTCGCCGCAGCGGATTGGCATCCCACCCCTCCCCCTCCTCGCCGCAGCAACGATTCCGCGCCCCTCCAGTCGGCCCCACCGAGCCTCGAGGTCGACTGGGGCCTGGTCGTGCGGCTGCGACGCTCGGCAGCAGAACTCATCTCCGCGGAGTCGGAGCGCTGGCTGACCGAGCACCACACCCGGATGCCGTCGGATGACCGCCGAGTGCGAGGCAGGGCCATCATCCGACAGGTGGTCCACGCGCACGCCGAGAAGCTCGCCGACGACGGTACGGCGATGTGGCCACTGGAGCTTGAGAACCGCTACGTGGCGGCCGTCGACAACGCGATCTTCGGCTACGGCCGCCTGCAACCGCTGTTCGAGATTCCGCATGCGGAGAACATCGAGATCCACGGATTCGACTCGGTGGTGGTGCAGTACGGCGATGGTCGTCGCGAGCAACACCCGGCCGTCGCCGACTCCGACGAAGAGCTCGTCGATGCCATCCGATTCCTGGGCGAGACGGCCAGCCCACCGCGGCCCTTCGACGACGCCCATCCCACCATGACGCTGGCACTCGGCGACCGCTTCCGGCTCCACGCCATCGGCTTCGGCCTCAGCTTCCGTCCGTCCATCATCATTCGACAGCACATTCTGACATCGGTAACGCTCGAGGAACTCTCCGAGAGCGGGATGCTACCCCGGCCGGTGGCGAGGCTGCTCCAGTCGGCTGTCCTCGCGCGCAAGTCGCTCGTGATCTCCGGCGACCAGGGCGCGGGCAAGACAACCTTGCTCCGTGCGCTCATCTCGGCCATCCCCCACAACGAACGCTTCGGGACGCTCGAGACGGACTACGAACTGCTGACCCACCTTCAACCCCGCCGGCGGAACATGCTCGCGCTCCAGGCTCGGGTGGGGTTGGGCGAGGTCACCGGCGGGAGGGAGGCGGGCGCCTGGTCCGTCGCCGACCTGATCCCGGAAGCGCTCCGGCAGAACCTCTCGCGGCTGGTCGTCGGTGAGGTTCGCGGCGCCGAGGCATCGGCGATGTTCGAGGCGATGCAGGCAGGCGCTAGAATTGTCTTCAAGCCCGCCTGACGGTCGCGGGCTGCACTTGTCGCCGTTCACAACGATCAGCAACCTGCCACAGCCTTGGAACGGGTACTGAAGGGCCGCAGTGATTTCGCCGTATTGGCCCCCGAGCACTTCCTGCAACTTGCGGGCAAACACCCCGTCAGGCTTTTTCCGGCTTGACCTTGAACTGCAATTCCCGTTCGTGGAAAAACACGTGGATACTCCTAGCCGCTAGATTCGCGCTGCGGCTTCATCGTTAATACTCGCACAAGCGGCGATGAGGGCAGCCTCACCAGAAGGCCCAGCTACGCCCCCGACCCCGCACCGGAGATATGGTTCGTCCAAGCCCTCTCGGCTTCTTCGAGTGTCATCTCTTGGACCTGGGAGGCCGGGAGGCGCACCACGTAGAGCAGTGCGTCGGTCAACCATTTCGGGACTGGCTCAGGCTTCTCCGGTTCCGGGGTCGCGGTCAGGTCGCTTGCCTGGTTGGCGAAGAGCTCCAGAACCTCCGTGAGCGCAGTGGTCGTCGGTGAGGAGCCAGCGTTAGCGACGCGTTGCCTGATCTCTTCGTAGACCTCGTTGTCCTTGCGGTACCCAACTGCCCAAACCTCCGCGACCTCCACTCGGAAGTCTCCTGAGTCGTCCTGCACGACTCGCCATACGACGCGCCAGTCACGATCGCCGACGGTGATCTTGCGGTAGCCGATGAGACCGCCCAGCAAGGGGGCGCCTGCGTTGGGGTCGCGTTCAATCTGGATCATCTTCTTCAAGGCCCAGCGCACGATCTGCGGGTCGGCCTTGAACAGGGTCTCCAGGTCCTCGACCGCATCCCCGGTCAGGCGCACTAGACACCCGGGTACCTCCGGGTGCTTCTTCTTCTCAACCATGCGTAACCGGCGGCCTGGGGCCGGTCCGGGGTTGCGTTGTCACTCGCGGCCGGTGGCTAGGTCAGCGTCGAGCTCGGTCTCGAGGTCCCCTCGGTCGAACCCGAACGCCGCGATGGCGTCGTCCAGATTCGTGCGGCTGCCAGTGTCAGAGAGCTCGCGCGACAAGACGAGGGAAGCGGCGATCAGGTCAGAGCGAACACGGTGGAGCTCGTCGAACTGTTCCACGGAGATAACGGCAGCGACCGCGCGCCCGTGGCGCTCGACGATGATGTCCTCACCACGCTCCGCATCCTTGACCAAGCCCGCGACACCGCGGCTAGAGGCTGCGGTAACGGACAGAGTCCGCTCGCGGTGCAGGTCAGCGAAGATGGTCATGACAAGAACTGTATAGGAATCTGTGCAGATAGCAAGAGCGTGTACGTACCTTCCCGGTGAGAAGCTATCGATCCTGCGACTAGAGGTCAGGCCCAAGAGGACCCTTGAACGAGAGCTGCGCAAAGTCCCATCGACCATGGCAATGGGGTTCCACGCCTACGACGCGTACCGAGCTCAGGGGTACGGTAATCCGCTGAATGGGGCGGTCAAGTCCAAAGGACTCGTAGCCCCGGAGAACCAGAAATGCGTGGACTGGAGGAACGAGAACGCATTCTCGGGTGACATGTTCCTTGACAAGCAGAACCTAGCCATCGACCTGTTGAACAAGGCATACCAAGCAGACCGGAGCGTGGACATCGGCGCTTCCATCGAGCGGATCGTGGAGAAGTTCAAGCGCGTCGATCACAAGAAGAAGGTTGGCGAGTTGCTGAAGAAGTTCCCCGACATGGACGAGTACGAGCGGCGTCACCTTGAAGCGGCTGCCAAGATTGGGAGCAGCGGGTGTCGTTCTTGGATGCGGCCAAGTCACAGAGCAGCTTCAGATGGGGCTGTGCAAGTTTAACGGTGGGAGATAGCAATGGCTGAGAGAAAGACCTACCTCGTCTACAGCGTGCTGAGCGAAGAGAGGGAGCCGCAAGGTCGCGTTGTCGTTGACGACGGCATCGTTCATCACTGGGAGCGGCTGAACGGTGACCTCAACCTTCGCGTCACTCAGGTGACGCAGGGGGAGCCGTTCAACTCCATGGCTGCGCACTTTCGTACCAACGTGTTCCTGCTGGAGGATGGCGACGAGCAGGAAGACGCCGAACTGGAGGACGAGGGAGACGACGGCGCGTCATGGGGCACAGCGCCCGCGTCGTCTACGAAGGGTCGCGACTAGTAATCGGGAAGCCCTCGTCGCCGACGAGTTGGGCCACCCTCAACCGGGCGCGCGGGGTCAGGGCTGCGTCAACGTGGGACACAAGAGGGCCTTCCTGGTTGGCGGAACCTTCGACAAGTCCCACTCAACCAGCGGAGGCCCTCCCTCGTCCCTCAGATCCCCGGATCGCAGTCGCTCAACCAACCTGTCCGGTTGTCGCGCGTCAGACTTAGTGGCAGGGCTGTTATGTAGGTCCTGAAGGAGAGTCCGACATGGGAAGACCACCAGTGA
>CANMNB010000021.1 GCA_947499145.1 uncultured Arachnia sp. | reverse complement strand
ACCGATGGCTGTTCCCGTGCCACAGTGACCTCGCCGCTGCGGACAGTTCTCCCGTCGGCGGTGGCGGACACCCGCCAACGCTGCGCGACGGTGGAGGTCGAGTTCCAGGTGGAGGAAACCTCGTAGGATCCGTCAGTGGCGGCGGTGACCGGTCCGGTCGCGGACCAGCGGCTCCTGTTGGAGTCCCACACTTCACCGCGGACCTGCGCGCCACCGACGGTCTTGCCGGTCAGGACGACCGGGCTGCCCACGGGGACGGTTGTGGGGGTGTTGACGGTGACGGTCAGGTCCTGGACGGCAGGCTCCGTCAGCTTCCGTGCCACGGTGACTTCGCCGCTGCGGACAGTTTTCGCGTCGGCGGTGGCGGACACCCGCCACCGCTGCGCGACGGTGGAGGTCGAGTTCCAGGTGGAGGAAACCTCGTAGGATCCGTCAGTGGCGGCGGTGATCGGTCCGGTCGCGGACCAGCGACTTCCGTTGGAGTCCCACACTTCACCGCGGACCTGCGCGCCACCGACGGTCTTGCCGGTCAGGACGACCGGGCTGCCCACGGGGACGGTTGTGGGGGTGTTGACCGTGACGGTCAGGGTCGGGGCGGGAGGCGGCGTCGGCTCCACCGTTGGGGCTGGTGCAGGTGTGGGTTTCGCCGTCGGGGACGCGGCGAAGGTCGGCTCCACCGTCGGGGACGCGGCAAGTGTCGGCTCCACCGTCGGGGACGCGGCGAAGGTCGGCTCCACCGTCGGGGACGCGGCGAAGGTCGGCTCCACCGTCGGGGACGCGGCAAGTGTCGGCTCCACCGTCGGGGACGCGGCAAGTGTGGGGCTGGGGGAGCTCGTCGGTGCCGGACGTGGGCTGGGTTGGGTGGCCGGAACCGGGGAGGCCGTGACGATGGGCGTCGGGGCGGTTTCGACGCCTTGGTCGTCGGCGGAGGCCGTGATGGGAAGTCCGGCGGTCAGCACGGACAGGGCGACGGCGCCGAGGGTTCGGTGCAGTGAGGTGGGCGGCATGCAGCGTCCTTGTTCTGCTCGAGGTCGTGACCGGCCAGGGACAATCCACGACCATCGCCCCAGCATGTCCCGGGGACTCATGTGGTTGGGCACTGCGGGTCGCAGGGCTGGATCTGAATGGTAGTAGAGGACTTCGTGGTCAACCGGTGGCTCTTCAAATTCCCGATGGTTTGATCAACCCGGTCGATGAGTCGGTGGCTGATCAACTCGCAGCCGATGTCGGTCACGGTAGCCGGTGCTCGGGCCATGCGGAGTTCGGACGCGGCGCGGATAGGGGTGTGGGCGTTGTGGCGGATCGCGTGTGTGAAGGTCCATCCATCCGGTGTGCATGTCGGTGTGGTTGGCGTCGCGGGCGAATTCTGTGTGGAGGGTGGGCCCGCAGGTATTGAGTGAGGCTCGTTGTGGGTTTGCCGACGCGCGAGACGATGCGTATAGTTGGCAATCGCCTCACGGCGTGCGCTCGTGGCTCAATGGATAGAGCATCTGACTACGGATCAGAAGGTTGGGGGTTCGAGTCCCTCCGAGCGCGCAAGCGTCGCCGCAAGTCACAGGCTTGTAGGTGACGGGAGGGGCTCCTTCGGGAGCCCCTTTTCGCGTTCATGGGGCAACCAGCCTTGTGGGAACCGGATCGGCCTCAATGAGAATCCGCCGTCACGACAGCTCGCGGTGATGGAGGAGGACATGCCTCTTCAAGGTGCGGGATGTTAGGTGGACATCCTGTGCGAGTATTATGACCATCGCTAATATGGGTTCATGAGCGCATGGGCCGTTGCCGAGCAGCACCCGGAGCCGCAGTCCCCCTCAGGCGCCGATGGGAAACCCGCAACAACATTCATCGTGCAGTGTCACGAGTGCGGCCGTGTTGGCATGGGTGGAACAGAGATTTTGGCTGCCCTGGACGGAGACATCCGGTTTCACGCGCGGCGCTGGGACGACGGCTCCAACCCTAGGTTGTGCCGCTATTGCAGGCAGGCTAGACGCTGCACCTGCCCCAGTTGCGCCCACGAGCGCTTCAGTTATCGCTAGGCGTGATGCCGAGGCAGGTTGGCCGGTCAGGTGTGATGAATCTGCAGGGCGGGAGATGGGGAAGGTCTCCCACCGCTGCCAACCGCATCACGGTCAGGCATGAAGCCTGAGGACGCTGCGTCGGTTGGACTAGTTCGGGTTGGCCGCAGAAACTCTCCGCCAGTTGCGGTTCAATGAGCCCATGCGTCGATTCCGAAGGCTCACCGCTCTCCTGCTGGGTGTATCCCTGGCAGGCATCATGTTTCAGTCACCTGTGAGGGCCGATGCCCTTGAAGCGGCAGAGTTCATCTCCCAGACTTACCGCTGGGCCCAGGCGGAGGAGCGAGAGTTCGGGGTGCCGGCGAGTGTCTCGTTGGCTCAAGCGATGCTCGAATCGGGGATGGGTGAGTCCCGTCTGACCAAGGAGGCCAACAACTGGTTCGGCATCAAGTGCTGGGACCCACCAAGTCCTTGGCAAAACGGCTGCTATTCGATCCAGACCACAGAGTATGACGCGGACGGCAGCAAGCGCAGCACGACCGCGAGTTTTCGACGTTACGATGATCCCGAGAGATCGTTCAAGGACCACGGGTATTTCTTGAAGCGTCTCTCGCGCTATGCGAAGGCTTTCGAGCACTCGGACAACCCGGACCGCTTCATCGTCGAAGTCCACCTTGGTGGTTATGCCACCGATCCCCTGTACGCCAACAAGGTCATCAACCTGATGTCCCAGCACGATCTCTACCAGTACAACCTCACGCGCGCCAGTACGGGACCGACCGAATTGGTCATACGCCCTCAGACGCAAGTCGCTGCGAACGCGGAGGCGCGGGCCACGGGTCTCGTCAGCCCGGGTGGTGGAGGAGCCAGAGTTCGGACACAGACTTGGATCAATGGTCGATGGGTCGATGGCCAGGGTACGGAGGTCACAGCTGGTCCTCGAGGGCAGTTCTCCATCACGCTGGGTGTGAGTAGTGATGTGCCCGGACTCGTCCGCTATCGCGTCGTAGCCGAGGCGGCTACGTCGAAGACATTGACCAGCCCTGAGTTTGAACTTGAAAGGCTGGGCAAGATTGAGTTGTCCCCGGTGGAGCCCCTCCTGGTGGGGCAGCCAGCTTTTCTCTCTGGCTCCGCTCTTGGGTACGGCGGCAGTACGATCATCGCCCAACAGCGCACAGGCGCGAACTGGCGAACGGTTGCTGAGGCGCTGGTCGGCCCTGACGGGTCATTCACTCTCCCCTTGGCACGCACGGAGGGGTCGGAGGGATCCCACACCTACCGGGCATACCTGACGACTCAGTCCGGGACCCGCATCCACTCCAGCCACATTGAGGTCTCGTGGACGGAGCCGCTGTACGCGATCGAGCGCTGGGAGGGCCCTGACCGATTCTCTGTATCTGCGGAGCTTTCTCGACAGGGATTCCCGACTGGCGCGGACACCGTCTTCTTGGCCAATGGGAAGACAATGGTCGATTCGCTCACAGTGGGCCCCGTCGCCGGCCGCGTCAACGGGCCGATCCTTCTGGTCGAGCAAGACGATGTCCCCGAAGTCGTCCTGTCGGAGCTGATCCGTCTGGACCCCAAGCGCATCGTCGTTCTGGGGGGAGACCTGGCCATCTCCCAGCGTGTGGAATCGCTCCTTCGTCCCCTCGCGGACTCAGTCCAACGTTGGTCTGCCCCAGACCGTTTCGCCATGTCGGCAGTTGTCTCGGCGAGGTCGTTCCGAGAAGGCGTCAAGACTGTGTACATCGCCAATGGTCACTCAATGGTAGACGCGCTGAGCGTGGGGCCACTTGCTGCCTTGGAGGGGACTCCTGTCCTCCTCGTCCGTCAAGCGTCGGTCCCTGACAGTGTGCTTGGCGAGATCACCCGTCTCCAACCGGACCGGATTGTCATCCTCGGCGGTCCTCTGGCCGTCTCCCCCACGGCCGAGGAACAGCTCGCACGCCTGGCGCCGCACGTCGAGCGGCTGTCTGCATCCGACCGATTCGAGCTATCGGTTCAGGTCGCCCGACGGCTGCCGGCTACCGAATCGGGTTCAGTGTTCGTCGCCAACGGGCACACGATGGTCGATGCCTTGTCAGCGGCCCCCGTCGCCGCTCAAACAGGCGAGCCGATTCTCCTTTCGCGGCATTCAGCGATCGGCGCGAGTGTGCTCGCCACGGTCGCGGAGCGCGATCCTGCCCGCGTCGTCCTGCTCGGTGGCCAGCTGGCCCTCTCGGACGAGGTGGGTCGGGCTTTGGCGGGCGGTTGATCCTCGCTGGGCCCTACTGGTTACCATCGGGGTGATGAGAGAACGTCATGACTGAAGTTTGGGCCCACCGGGGTGCGTCCGCCTACGCCCCCGAGAACACCATCCCCGCGCTCAAGCTCGCCCTCGAGCAAGGGGCGGACGGGGTCGAGTTCGACGTGCAGCGCACCGTCGACGGCGAACTGGTCGTCATCCACGACGAGGCAATCAACCGCACGAGCAACGGGATCGGCCGTGTCGTCGACCTCACCCTCGAGCAGCTCCGCCGCTGCAACTTCTCCAACGGCTTCGTCGGCTACCGCAACGTCCAGATCCCCACCCTGCGTGAGGTGCTGGACCTGCTGGCCCCCACGGGCGTCGCCATCAACATCGAGCTCAAGAACACGATCGAACCCTATGCCGGGATCGAGTTCGATGTGTGGCGCCCTGTCGAGGAGTTCGGGGTGCAGGACCGCGTCGTGATCTCCTCGTTCAACCACTTCGGGCTGGCCAACCTCCGCGAGAGCGTCGAACCACGCAACCTCGGTCTGCTGTACGCCGAGGGGCTGTTCGACCCCTGGGAGTACGCCCTCTGGTTCGGCGCCGGGGCCCTCCACCCCCACCGCCTCGTCCTCAGGCAACCGCACTTCATGTGGCTGTGCCACGAGGCCGGCATCCGAGCCCACGCCTGGACCGTCGACGAGCCCGGCGAGATCAGGTACCTTGCCTCCCTCGGCGTCGACGCCGTCATCACCAACTTCCCCGACCGCGCCAAGGAAGTCCTGGCCGATCCCCGCTAGGAGACGATCATGAGCAACCCCTTCCATCCGGAGCGCTGGGACGAGGTCGAGGGCTTCGACTTCACCGACATCACCTACCACCGCGCCAAGGACGTGCCGGCGGTCCGCATCGCCTTCGATCGCCCGGAGGTGCGCAACGCCTTCCGCCCCCACACCGTCGACGAGCTGTGCCAGGCCCTCGAGCACGCCCGCACGTCCTCCGACGTCGGCTGCGTCCTGCTGACCGGGAACGGGCCGTCAGAGAAGGACGGCGGGTGGGCGTTCTGCTCTGGCGGCGACCAGCGGATCCGTGGCCGCTCCGGCTACCAGTACGCCGACGGCGAGACCTCCGAGACCGTCGACAAGGCCAAGCTCGGCCGCCTCCACATCCTCGAGGCCCAGCGACTCATCCGCTTCATGCCGAAGGCGGTCATCGCGCTCGTCAACGGGTGGGCCGCGGGCGGCGGGCACTCCATCCACGTCGTTGCCGACCTCACCCTGGCCTCCCGAGAGCATGCGAAGTTCAAGCAGACCGACGCCGACGTCGGCTCGTTCGACGGCGGGTTCGGCTCCGCCTACCTGGCCCGCCAGGTGGGGCAGAAGTTCGCCCGCGAGGTCTTCTTCCTGGGCGACGTCCACGACGCGGAGGACGCCCATCGCATGGGCATGGTCAACCGTGTCGTCGCCCACGAGGACCTGGAGGAGCTGGGGTTGGAGTGGGCACGGAAGATCTGCGGCAAGTCGCCCACGGCCCAGCGCATGCTCAAGTACTCGTTCAACCTGATCGACGATGGGCTGGTGGGTCAGCAGGTGTTCGCGGGGGAGACCACGCGCCTGGCTTACATGACCGACGAGGCCGTGGAGGGCCGCGACGCGTTCCTGGAGAAGCGTCCCCCGAACTGGGAGGCCTTCCCCTACTACTACTGATCGGCCCACGGCGTAGCGTGGGTGGCGCCCGGCGGGCCCGAGGGTCGGGATCCCGGACCGGCGCAGGAGGAACCGTGACCGACTTCACGCCCGAGATCATCACCCGCGAGGCCGTACCCACCGCCGTCGTGACCGGCACCGTCGCAATGGCCGACCTCAGGAGCTTCTACGACGGCGCCTACCAGAAGGTCGCCGGCCACCTGGCGGCGCAGGGCCGCACCCCGCTGCAGGCGTTCGGCCTCTACACGGCGATGCGGCAGGACAGCATCGACCTCGAGGTCGGCTTCACCACCGACGGCCCCGTGGCTGACGGCGACGACGTCGTCGCCAGCGAGCTGCCGGGCGGCGACTTCGCGCGGGTCACCCACACCGGCCCCTACGACGGCCTCGGCGAGAGCTGGCAGCGGCTCGAGTCGTGGATCCGTGACCAGGATGACCTGCGTCCGGGCGAGACGGTGTTCGAGGTCTACGTCGACGACCCGCAGACCACCGAGCCCAGCGAGCTGCGCACGGACCTCTACTGGCCCGTCGCGCGGTGAGCTGGGTGCTGTGACGCCGCGCCCTTCGTGAGCCCGAGGAACCGGAGGAACCGCTCCAAACCGTCCACCTCGAGCGGGAACTCCGGACGGACGAGGTGCTCCGGCGTGAGACGGAACACCAGCTCGTCGTCGAACCAGCCGTCGCCCCGCCGCGCGCGTCGCTGACCGTTCGGCTGGAACCCGACCTTGCGGCTGACCGCGATCGAGCGGGCATTGTCGTGGAACGACGCGCTGATCACCTCCTGCGCCTTGAGGTGGTCGAACGCGAACATGCACACCGCCTGCCGCATCAGCGTCCCAGTCCCGCGCCCCTGCTGGTCGGCCACCAGCCAGGACCCGGTCTGTGCCGAACGGCTGCACGCGAAGTTCGAGGCGAACAGGTCCTGCACCCCCACGAGTTCGCCGTCGCGGCGGACGGCCATGTTGAAGCACCAGTCCGCTGGCGACGACTCGGCCCACGTCGTCCACCAGAAGCGCAGCGACTGCAGGCGGCGCTCCTGGGAGTCCTCACCCAGCGCGAATGGTGCCGAGAGGGGGTATTGCGGCACGTCCGGGGACACGACGCCGGCGGCGATCAACTCCAGCAGCTCCGGGAGGTCCTCCTGCCGCGCGGGTCTGAGCTCGACCGGCCCCAGCCGGAGCGCCAGCCCGAACGGGGGGTAGAGCGCCTCCCACCTCATGTCAATCGGCCAGCCCGTAGAGTCGGTCGCCCGCGTCGCCCAGGCCCGGCACGATGTAGCCCACGTCGTTGAGGTGGTCGTCCACGGCGGCGACGACGAGGGTGCAGGGGACGTGGAGGTCGGCCAGCAGGGCCTGGATGTTCTCGATTCCCTCCGGGGCGGCCAGAAGACAGATGGCGGTGATGTCGTCCGCGCCGCGCCCCACCAGAAACTTGATGGCCTCGCCGAGAGAGCCGCCGGTGGCGAGCATCGGGTCCAGGACATAGCACTGGCGGCCGGAGAGGTCCTGCGGCAGCCGCTCGGCATACGTGGCGGGCTGGAGGGTCTCCTCGTCGCGGATCATGCCGAGGAACCCGACCTCGGCGGTGGGGACCAGCCGCAGCATGCCGTCGAGCATCCCGAGCCCGGCCCGCAGGATCGGAACGACCAGCGGGGCGGGGTGTGCCAGCTTGGTGCCGGTGGTGGCCGCAACCGGGGTCTCGATCTGGCACTCGTTGACACGGACGCCGCGAGTGGCCTCGTAGGCGAGCAGGGTGACGAGTTCCTCGACGAGCCGCCGGAACGTTGGTTGCTCGGTGTGCCGGTCCCGCAGCTTGGTCAGCTTGTGGTCCACCAACGGGTGCTCAATGACGCGAATCTCCACGGCACAACTGTGGCACAAGGACCGGACACATGGGCGCGGGGGTGGTGGATGGGCGCGACGTCGAGCCCGGGGGCTGACGACTGCGACTTTGTCTGGGATCATGGACGTTGCTGGCCCAACCAAGGAGAGCGCCGTGGACGTTTTCGATGAAGATGCCGAACCCTTCGACCTCAAGGAAGACGACGCCGACCTGGAAGACGACGAGCTCGACGACGAGGAGGAGCTCGAGGACGCGACGGAGGACGACGTCGATTTCGTCGTGGCCGTCTACCGCGAGGACGGCAAGGCGACGGCGGTGCCGCTCGACTTCGACGTCGCCAACGACCTCGACGAGCTCATCCGCCAGCTGCAGCGCCTGCCAGGTGACTCCGGGGCGGACGGCTTCGTCTCGGTGGCCGGGGACTTCTTCGTCATCTGCCGCGTGCGCGGGCGCGCTGTCGAGGTGCTGCTGAGCGACATCACGGCGGCCAACGACTGGCCCATCGCCCGCGACGTCGTGGACTACCTGGGCGAGGAACTGCCGGACGAGGACGACGACTCCGCACCCATCGGGGACCTCGAGATGTTCGCGGCCAGCGGGCTGCGTGCCTTCGAGCTGGAAGCCATGGCCACCGACTACGACGAGGACTCCTCCGAGCTCCTGGTGCAGATCGCGCGCAAGCTCCGCATCGGCGACGAGTTCGACGGGGCGGTCGACTCCTTCGGCGACTGACGTGGAGTCACGCTGGGACCCGGCAATGCGTTTGGCGCTCCGCCAGGCGCGTCTGGCGGGCGAACGAGGCGACGTGCCGGTGGGTGCCGTGGTCCTGGGCCCGGACGGCGCTGTGATCGCCGCTGCCGGGAACGAGCGAGAGCTTCACGGCGACCCGACGGCCCACGCGGAGGTCGTCGCCATCCGCCTCGCGGCCCGCGAGGTGGGGGAGTGGCGGCTCGCCGAATGCACGCTCGTGGTGACGCTGGAGCCCTGCACCATGTGTGCCGGTGCGATCGTCGCGAGCCGGATCGAGCACGTCGTGTTCGGTGCCTTCGACCCCAAGGCCGGCGCGGTGTCGTCGCTGTTCGACGTGGTGCGGGACCCGCGCCTCAACCATCGGCCGCGCGTCACCAGTGGGATCCTCGCCGAGGAGTGCGCCCAGGTCCTCGATCGCTTCTTCGTCGACCGCCG
This sequence comes from uncultured Arachnia sp., assembly GCA_947499145.1. Taxonomy (GTDB): domain Bacteria; phylum Actinomycetota; class Actinomycetes; order Propionibacteriales; family Propionibacteriaceae; genus Arachnia. The sequence goes on along the minus strand of CANMNB010000021.1, from coordinate 25,482 downwards.
ATGATCCGGGCGGGCTCGCCTCACGGGTAGGGTTTCCCGCATGGACGAGCCCACGCAGCCGATGGACGGCGCCCGCATCCTCGCTGGCCGTTACCGCCTGGTCGAGCGGATCGGGCGCGGCGGGATGGCCACGGTTTTTCGCGCGACCGACGACCTGCTCGGCCGGGACGTCGCGGTCAAGATCCTCGATCTGGAGGCACCGACGAAGGACCCGGCCGCGGCCGAACGCTTTCGTCGGGAGGCCCGGACCACGGCGTCGCTCAGCCACGACAACATCGTCACGGTCTTCGACACCGGCCTCACCGACGACCACGCCTTCATCGTGATGGAACTCCTCGCTGGCCAGACCCTGGCCGACGAGGTGAAGTCGCGCGGGGCCCTGCCCGCCGACGAGGTGGCCGCCATCGGCGCGCAGGTCGCCTCCGCGCTCGCCGCCGCCCATGCACGCGGCATCCTCCACCGCGACATCAAGCCCGGCAACATCGCGCGCACCGCTGACGGCCGCATCAAGGTGCTCGACTTCGGCATCACCCGGCTGGTCGACGAGGCCCAGGACCCCCACGGTCCGCTGACCGCGACGCAGAACATCATCGGCACGGCGCAGTATCTCTCGCCGGAGCAGGCGTCAGGGCAGCCGGCGGATCGCCGCAGCGACCTGTACGCGCTCGGCTGCCTCCTGTTCACGCTGCTGACCGGCCACCCCCCGTTCCGCGGGGAGACTCCCGTCGCCACCCTCATGCAGCACGCGACCGCACCCATCCCCAACCTGGCCTCGGAACGCCCCGACGCACCCGCAGACCTCGTCGCCCTTGTCACGCAACTGATGGCCAAGGACCCTGACGTCCGTCCGCAGCCCGCCGAGGCCGTCGCCTCACGCCTGCGGGGGGCCGGCGGGTCTGGTGACGCGGCGACCGTGCCGCTCGGGGGCCCCGTTGCGGGTGGTGCGGCGCGAACCCGCGTCCTGGGACCCGGCGCTGCTGGCGCTGCAACGGGAGCCGGGGCGCTCGGAGGAGCAGCGGCTGGTGCGAGTACCGGCCGGACAGCCGCAGCCGCACCGCCTCCGGCGAACTACTCGACGGCGACCACGCAGGTGCCGCGGGAACGTCGCGGCAGCGCGCTCCCGTGGCTGTTGCTGCTGGCGGTGCTGGCGCTGGGTGGTGTCGGCGCCTATGCGCTGATGAACGGGTGGGATCCCCTCAACGCGGTGGTCGCGTCGCCGTCGCCGTCGGCCCCGGTCGAGGAGACGGCCGAGGAGACGGTCCCCGAGACCACGGCGGAGGAGACGGCGTCGGAGGAGACCACCCCTGAGACGACGGAGCAGGAGACGCCGTCGGAGGAGCCCGCTCCGTCGGAGGAGACCCCCATCGCGGCGGAGCCGACCCAGCTGGAGACGGACAAGCCGGTGGAGACCGCGCCGCCCGTGGAGGAGCCGGCGCAGGAGCAGCCCGTGCCGGACGGGCCGGCGCTGGATGCGGCGGAATCGGCTGTTGCGGAAGCCTCGTCGACCATGGGTGACGCGGTGCAGGACGCGTTCACCGAGGGGACGTTCGGCAACGACGAGCGCCAGCGCCTGCAGCAGGGGCTGCGGGAGCTGGACCAGGCACTGCGGGAGGGCAACGACCAGATCGCCTCGGATGGCCTGTCCAAGGTGGACCAGGCGCTCAGCGACTCCGACCGCAAGGACGATTTCGAGGACCTGTACGAGACCCTCAAGGACGCCGTCGACGACTGGAAGAAGACGCTGGGCGACTGACGCCGTCGCGTTTGGCGCCGTTGGGCCAGCCCCGCCCCGTCCCCCCGAACTGCGACCACGAGCTGTAGTGGGGATGTCCGCCATTCAGGATCCCCCCTACAGCGAGTGGCCCGGACGCCCGACCTCGAGTGCTGGCTGTAGAGGGATGGTGAGATTCCCAACGATTGCACTGCAGCTTGCGCCGTGGCGGGGCCACGTCCAGTAGCGTCCGGCGCCTTGATCAGCGGGACGCCAGCGGCGCCGTTGCGGTGCCAGCGTCCGGACCCCGTGCACGAAGGGGGCCGAATCGGCGGAGGCATGGACGCGACGTCCTCGGCGCTCGCGGAACGGCCCCCTTCATGCACAAGTCCCCCAGGAGTCCGCCGATTTCGCCCGACCCCGGGCCAACCTGTAATCTTCTTCGCGGTGACGTGTCTGAGCGGCCGAAAGAGCTCGCCTCGAAAGCGAGTGTGGGGCAACCCACCGAGGGTTCAAATCCCTCCGTCACCGCCAACTGGGAGTGGGGCAGATCTCAAGGGATCTGCCCCACTTCGCGTCTGGCGACGGTCCCGCGCTTGCCGAGTAGCCGCAGTCGAGGCGGGACTGCTGCCCCTCGACACGGGCACTGCGTGCCCCACTCGGGGAGCGAGACTCGACACGGGCACTGCGTGCCCTAGGCGGTGAGCAGTTGATGGGTACCTCCGCCATGTGGCGCTGCGCGCCCTACTCGGGCGAGTCTCCCGGCACCCGTCAGGTCCACTGCTCCTCGGGTCGCTCGGGAAGCTCCCAGCGCGTGTGGAACCGGCCCGGCTTGTCAACGCGGTTGTACGAGTGCGACCCGAAGTAGTCCCGCTGCGCCTGGATCAGCGCCGTCGGCAGGCGGCCGGCGCGCAGGGCGTCGTACCAGGCGAGCGACGATGCGAAGGCTGGTGCCGGCACACCGGAACTCGCCGACAGCGCCACCACCTTCCGCCACGCCGGCAGACACTCCTCGACGCGCTCGCTGAACCACTCGTCGCCCACCAACGAGGGGAGCTCCGGGTCCGCGATGTAGGCGTCGGAGATGTAGTTGAGGAAGCCGGCCCGGATGATGCACCCGTCGCGCCAGATGCGGGCGAGGTGGTCCAGGTCGATGTTCCACTCCTCCTCCTCGCTGGCCAGCTGGATGGCGTCGAAACCCTGCGCGTAGGCGCAGATCTTCGACGCGAGCAGCGCGTTGTGGATCGCCTCGACCCACTCGGCCACATCGCCCTCCGCCGGGGTGACGGCAGGATCGATGTCCAACTCCTCGACGGCGACTCGCTCCAGCGCTGCACCGGACAGGGAGCGGGCGAATGTCGCCTCTGCGATGGCGGGTACGGGGATGCCGACATCGAGCGCGGTCTTGACCGTCCAGGCGCCCGTGCCCTTCTGGCCGGCAGCGTCGGCGACGACGTCGATGAAGGGCTTGCCGGTGGCGTGGTCGGTGTGGCCGAGGATGTCCGTGGTGATGTCGATGAGGTACGAGTCGAGGTGCCCGTCGCGCCAGGACGCGAAGACGTCGCGGATGTCGGGGACCTTCATGCGCAGGCACCGGCGCATGAGGTCATAGGCCTCCGCGATCAGCTGCATGTCGGCGTACTCGATGCCGTTGTGGATCATCTTGACGAAGTGTCCGGCGCCGTCGGGCCCCACGTGCATGCAGCACGGCTCACCGTCGACCTTCGCCGCGATGGACTCCAGCATGGGACCGATCCGCTCATAGGATTCGGCGCTGCCTCCCGGCATCAGGGACGGGCCGAGCAGCGCACCCTGCTCGCCGCCCGAGACCCCCATCCCGACGAAGTGGATGCCGGTGCCCTCCAGCGCGGCACCGCGCGCCTGGGTGTCCGTGTAGAGCGTGTTCCCACCGTCGATGATGATGTCCCCGGGGTCCATGCGCTGCACCAGGGTCTCGATGGCGGCGTCCGTCGGGGCTCCGGCCGGGACCAGGATGATCGCCACGCGCGGGGCTCGCAGGGCCGCGACGAAGTCATCGAGTTCGGCTGCTGGGACGAACGTCCCCTCGGAGCCGTGGTCGGTGACGAGGTCCTGAGCCTGTTCCGGATCGAGGTCGTAGGCGGCGACGGCGTGGCCGTGCCGCGCGAGGTTGCGGGCCAGGCTGGTGCCCATGACGCCGATTCCGATGATGCCGATGTCTGCGGAGGCGGTGCGTTCTGAGCTCATGGACAGCCATCTTTCCTCAGGGGCGGATCAGCCCTCTTCTGCCGGGGTCTCCTCGACAGGGGGCGTGCCCTCGGGGCTTGCGGGCGCCTCGGAGCCGGAGACCGACGGCGACGGGCTGGGCGGCGCGCAGTAGGTGCCGTCCTCACCGGCGGCGATCTCGGTCAGCGGTTCGGGTCCCGGTCCCTCGAACTCCGAGCCGACCATGACGTCGATCGTCCCGTCGACCCGCCCGTCGGGCTCGATCGTCGCGCCGGCGAAGTACGACGCCACCAGCTGCATCCCGGGCATGTTCTCCTCGCCGCCGCGGATGAGCGTGGTTGTGATGCGTTCGTCGGTGTTGCCGGTGCGGATCACCGTGAACCCGACTCCCTCCAGACGTTGGGCCTCGCGGTACGCCAGCCCGGAGGTGAATCCTCCGTTCAGGACCCGGACGGACACTGTCGCCGGCGTCACCGCTGCGGCCGTCATCGTCACACAGGGCGTCGGCTCCGGCTCCGGGATGGGGGCCGTGAGGTTGCGCCAGCCCCACGACGCCCCCCACACCAGGAACGCCAGGAGCCCCAGCAGCAGTACGGGGGTCGCGACTAATCGAAAGACTCGCACAGGGATTGGCCTCAGGCTCGCTCGGGGGACATGGACGGCTACTTCAGTTCCAGCACGCGAGCGTGGAGGGTCTGGCGCTGCTGGAGGGCGGCTCGGAGGGCGCGGTGGAGGCCGTCCTCGAGGTACAACTCACCGCGCCAGGCGACGACGTGCGCGAACAGGTCGCCGTAGAAGGTGGAGTCCTCCGTCAGGAGCATCTCGAGGTCCAGGGTGCGCTTGGTGGTGACCAGCTCGTCCAGCCGCACCTGGTGGGGCGCGATCGCGGCCCACTGCTTCTGGACGTAGCCGTGGTCCGGATAGGGGCGCCCCTCGCCCACTCGCTTGAAGATCACGCGGGCAGTCTACCGACGGCGGCGCCGTCGGTGGGAAGCTACACGAGGCCGGGAATCGGTTTTCCGGCCTGCCGCGGCCCGATTGGCTGTGGCAGGCTGGTGCCCGTGACCGAGTCGAGCGTTTCCGAAGAACTCCTGTCCAGCATCCTCGAGGGGTATTCCTTCGAGGCGGAAGGCATCCAACTGGGCGTCCTGATGAGCGACGGCGGGCCCGTCGTCGACGCACCCATCCGGATCCCGGTCGGCATGTTCAACAGGCACGGGCTGGTCGCCGGCGCCACTGGTACGGGCAAGACCAAGACCCTCCAGGTGATGGCTGAGGCCCTCAGCTCCGCCGGCGTCCCCGTGTTCGCCGCTGACATCAAGGGCGACCTCTCCGGTATGGCGACCCCGGCTGAGGCCGGCGAGAAGCTGCTCGCCCGCGCGGAGGCTCAGGGACAGCCGTTCACGCCGACGGACTTTCCGTGCGAGTTCTACGCCTTGGGTGGCCGGGGCCACGGGGTCCCGCTGCGCGCCACGGTGACGTCGTTCGGCCCGGTCCTGCTGTCCAAGGTCCTCGACCTCAACCAGGTGCAGGAATCCTCGCTCGGGCTGGTGTTCTACTACGCCGACAAGGCCGGACTGCCGCTGTTGGACCTCAAGGACCTCATCGAGTTGCTGCGCTACCTCATCTCCGACGAGGGCAAGTCCGAGCTCAAGGGGATCGGCGGGATCTCGACCGCCACCGTCGGGGTCATCCTCCGCAACCTGGTCACGCTGTCCGAATCCGGCGGCGACGTGTTCTTCGGCGAACCCGAGTTCGACCCGGCCAACCTGCTGCGGGTGGCCGCGGACGGCCGCGGCGTCGTCTCCATGCTCGAACTGCCGGACTTGGCGTCCCAGCCGGAGCTGTTCTCCACCTTCTTGATGTGGCTCTTGGCGGAGCTCTTCGAGACGCTGCCGGAAGTGGGTGATATTGACAAGCCCAAGCTCGTGTTCTTCTTCGACGAGGCCCACCTGCTGTTCAACGGGGCCTCCACGGCCTTCCTCGACGCGATTACCCAGACGGTGAGGCTCATCCGATCCAAAGGCGTCGGTGTCTTCTTCGTCACCCAGACCCCCAAGGACGTCCCCGACGACGTGCTCGCGCAACTCGGCAGCCGCGTCCAGCACCAGCTCCGCGCGCATACCCCCAATGCGGCCAAGGCGCTGAAAGCGACCGTCGACACGTACCCCCGCTCCAGCTACGACCTGGGAGAGTTGCTCCAGAGCCTCGGCACGGGAGAGGCCGTGGTCACGGTCATGGACCCCGACGGCGCCCCCACCCCGGTGGCGTGGACGCGGGTCTGGGCGCCGACGTCCTCAATGTCGCCGACCGACGAGGCCGTGCTGCGCCAGCACGTCGCCGCGTCGCCGCTGATGGGCACCTACGGCCAGGCCATCGACCGCGAGTCCGCGCACGAGATCCTCGTCAAGCGCATCGAGGAGGACGCCGAGCGCGCCCGCAGGGCGGATGAGGAGGCGGAACGGGAGTCCGGCTCAGGAGGACGCAGCACCTCATCGCGGCGTCGCAAGGAGGACCCGGGGCTGGTGGAACAGGTCGTGAAGTCCTCCGCGTTCCGGCAATTCATGCGGACCGCCGCCGCTGAGGTGGCCCGTGGACTCTTCGGCACGCGTCGCCGCCGCTGACGCAGGGTGCCGCGTAGCCGCCTGAGCGACGTGTCGGTCCCCCCGGTCGCCGAGTAGCCGCCGGAGGTGGCGTGTCGAGGCGTGTGGTTTCCCCTCGACACGGGCACTGCGTGCCCTACTCGGGGAACGATTCGGTCAACACGGTCGCCGAGTAGCTGCCGGAGGTGGCGTGGCGAGGCGTGTGCACGAAGGGGGCCGAATCGAGGCCGGCGTGGACGCTGTGTCCTTGCCTGGCCCGAATCGGCCCCCTTCGTGCACGCAGTCAGCGCCCGGTGCCCGCGTAGACCTTCGCCTCGTCAGTGGAATCCAGCCCGAACGCCGTGTGCGCAGCCCGAACCGCGCGGTCGACGTCGTCCGCGCCCACCACCACGGAGATGCGGATCTCCGACGTGGAGATCATCTGCAGATTGACCTGTTCCTTGGCCAAGGCGTCAAAGAACGTGGCAGTCACGCCCGGGTGAGACCGCATGCCGACACCGACGATCGAGACCTTGCCCACCTGGTCGTCGTAGAGCAATTCCTTGAAGCCGACGGTGTCCCGGATCTCCTCGAGCGCCTCGATGGCCTTGCGCCCGTCAGCCATCGGAAGGGTGAACGAGATGTCCGTGGCGACGTCGGAGAGGCGTGACACGTTCTGCACGATCATGTCGATGTTGATCTCGCGGTCCGCGACGGCCTTGAAGATGGCGGCGGCCTCGCCCACCTGGTCGGGAACGCCGACGATGGTGATCTTCGCCTCGCCGCGGTCGTGGGCGACGCCGGTGATGATGGCCTCTTCCATGGGGGATCCCTTCTCTACCTCTTCCTGGGGGAGCACCCAGGTGCCGGACAGGTCCGTGAACGACGACCGCACGTGGACCGTGACGTTCTCCCGCCGCGCGTACTCGACGCAGCGCAGGTGGAGGATCTTGGCACCCGACGCCGCGAGCTCCATCATCTCCTCGTAGCCGATCTGGTCGATCTTGCGCGCCGACGGCACGATGCGCGGGTCTGCGGTGAAGACGCCGTCCACGTCGGAGTAGATCTCGCAGTAGTCGGCGCCCAGCGCGGCGGCCAGCGCGACGGCGGTGGTGTCGGAGGCACCACGACCGAGCGTCGTGACGTCCTTCGTCGTCTGGGACACGCCCTGGAAACCGGCGACGATGGCGACATTGCCCTCCTGGAGTGCTGTCTCGACGCGGCCGGGGGTGATGTCGATGATCCTGGCGTTGCCGTGCGTCGGGGTGGTGATGACACCCGCCTGTGAACCCGTGTAGGACACGGCGTCGACGCCGAGATCCGACAGGGCCATCGCCAACAGGGCCGCGGACTGCCGCTCCCCGGTGGTGAGCAGCATGTCCAGCTCCCGAGACTTGGGGCGCGGAGAGACCTGCAGCGCCAGGTCCATCAGCTCGTCCGTGGTGTCTCCCATCGCGGAGATCACGATGATGACGTCGTGGCCGTCCCCACGCGTGCGGGCGATCCGCCGGGCGACACGCTTGATCGACTCGGCGTCCGCGACGGAAGAACCGCCGTACTTCTGAACGATGCGTCCCATCCACACTCCTCACGACTGCCCTGCCCACGATAGTGCGTCCGTCCCCGGCGCACGGGTAAGCGCCCCGGCCGTGAGAACCCCCGCCCGGTATGGGCGCCTATGATGGCGGCATGTCGACCGGCCCTGACCCCAGGATCCGCGCGGCCCTGCGCGCCCTGCAGGCGTTCACGGTGGAGGCCGAGCGCTACATGGAGGTCTCCCGCCGCCGCGAAGGGATGGGCCACAACGACGTCCACGCGATCAGTGCGATCTCCATGGCCGCGGATTCAGGGAGTCCCATGACCCCCGGGCGCCTGGCGAAGCGTCTGGTGCTGTCGCCGGCCGCCACCACAGCATTGCTGGATCGCCTGGAGCGACACAACTTGATCGAACGGATCCCCGTCGCGCACGACGGCCGCACCACCTGGCTCCAGCCCACGCCGAAGTGCCGCGAGATGGGCCGCGACATGTTCCGGCAGCTCTCCATCTCGCTCGGCGCCCGACTCGAGCAGCTCGACGACACGGAGATGGACCTGCTCATGCGGGTCATGGCGGAGCTGACCGACGGTGCCGCCGACGCCCGGCGGGCATTGGAGGACGGGGCCGAGAACGCCAACGTCGTCGACGATCGTGGAGTGGTCGCGCGGCCAGAGGTCGTGGGCGGACGCTGATTCCTCCCAGCGGCACCCGCTGACGAGTAGCCTGCCACCATGGAGACGATTCGCTGGGGAATCATCGGGGCTGGATGGATCGCCGACGTCGTGGCGGGCGACTTCGCCTTTGTGCCCAACGCCGAGTTGACAGCCATCGCCTCACGCGACGGAGAACGAGCCCGCGGTCTGGCGGCGAAGCATGCAGTGCCCCGCCACTACGGCAGCTACCTCGAATTGCTCGACGATGACGACATCGACGTCGTCTACCTCGCCACCACCCATCCACACCACCGCGACGTCGCGCTGGCGGCCATCGAGCGCGGCAAGGGGCTCCTCGTCGAGAAGTCCTTCACCGCGACGCACGCAGGGGCCCAGGAGGTCGTCACCGCGGCGCGGAACAAGGGCACGTTCTGCATGGAGGCGATGTGGACCCGCTTCCTGCCTGCCGTTGCAGCGGCCCGGGAAGTGGTCGCTTGGGGCCGGATCGGGGAGGTCCTCGGAGTCCAGGGTGACTTGCTGGCCTATCGACGCTTCGACCCCACCAGCCGTTTCTTCGCGGCCGATACCGGCGGGGGCGCCATCCTCGACCTCGGGGTCTACCTCATCTCCTTCGCACAGTCCTACCTCGGCACTGCGGACAAGATCCACTGTGTGGGGCGAATGGCGCCGAACGGCGTCGACTCGGCGGCCACCATGACACTCGCTTACGTCGGTGGGGGGACGGCCTCGCTCGCCTGCGGATTCGACGCCCACGGCCCCGGTCGCTTCACCATCCACGGCACCAAGGGCTGGGTGGAGGTCGAACCCCGCTTCCACCACCCCACGACGATCTCCGTCCACCGCTCCGGCGTGCTGCCCAAGGTGATCGAGGCCCGCATGACGGGCCGGGGCTACGCGCACGAGCTCAGTGAGGTCACCACCCGCATGTTGGCGGGGGAGACCGAGTCGCCGGCGATGTTGCTGAGCGACACCCTCGAGGTGATGCGGGTGATGGAGGAATGCCTGTCCCAGCTTGGACTGAGCTATCACGAGGCGGACATGTCCGCGGACCTGACCTGACCACGTCGCGGGCTCGGCGCCCTCCGTGCCACCGCCAGCTCGCGCGTGCCGATCGCGCGACCCTCTCGCCGCCACTAATCTGGAGGAGTACACCATGACCCGAGTCGTCGTCACCGGCAGCAGCGGGAAGCTGGGCCGCCACGTCGTCCAACACCTGGCCGACCACGGCTACGACCTCATCACCACCGACTCCACACTGCCCCCCGAGGGGCAGCCGGGCCAGTTCACGAAGGCGGACCTCACCGACTTCAGCCAAGTCATCGAACTCCTCACCGGCATCGACGAGCGCCACGAGGGAATAGACGCCGTGGTCCACCTGGCCGCGGTTCCCGCACCCGGCCAGCACACGCAGGGTGCCACGTTCCGCAACAACGTCCCCGCCACGTTCAACATCTTCCAGGCGGCCAAGATCGCGCAGATCACCAAGGTCGTGTGGGCGTCGAGCGAGACCGTGCTGGGACTGCCTTTCGACGTCCCACCGCCGTACGCGCCCGTCGACGAGGAGTACGCCGTGCTGCCGAACTCGACCTACTCGATGGGGAAGGCGGTCGAGGAGGAGATGGCGCGCCACTTCGCTCGCTGGGACCCGGAGCTCTCCATCATCGGACTGCGGTTCTCCAACGTCATGGACGTCGAGAACTACGAGGATTTCCCGACGTGGCAGGACGACCCGGCCAAGCGTCGCTGGAACCTGTGGGGCTACATCGACGGCCGCGACGGCGCCCAGGCTGTCCGACGCTCACTCGAGACCGACCTCACGGGATTCGAGGCGTTTATCGTCGCCAATGCCGACACGGTCATGGAACGCGACAGCGCCGACCTGATGAAGAAGGTGTTCCCACAGGTGAAGCTGACCCGGCGACTCAAGGGCAACGAGACCCTCCTGGGGATCGACAAGGCCCGCCGGTTGCTCGGCTACGAGCCCGAGCACTCCTGGCGCGACCACGTCTGAGCCCCCGGCGGCGCGGAACTCAAACAGGCTCGGCCTCCCCAGCCGGCAGGTGCAGGCCGAGGTCACGGTGGCCGGGGTGGCCGGCCAGCTTGTCGATGACGGCCGCGATGGCACCGTCGCCGGTGACGTTCGTGGCGGTCCCGACGGAGTCGATGGCGATGTAGGTGGCGATCATCAGCCCTACCTGCTCCGGGGTGAAGCCCAGCTGTGATTCCAGCAGCGCGGCGGCGGTGACTATCGCACCACCCGGCACGCCCGGTGCCGCCACCATCGCGATGCCCAGCATCAGGATGAAGCCCAGGATGACGGCGGGAGAGACGTCGATGCCGAACATCACGACGATCGCCAGCGCGAACGCGGTGATCTTGATGGTCGACCCGGCGAGGTGGATGGTCGCGCACAGCGGCACCACGAACGAGGCGATGTTCTCCGACACCCCCATCCGGATGGCGGAACGCAGCGTGACCGGAATGGTGGCGGCCGACGACGACGTGCCGAGCGCGGTTGCGTAGGCCGGCAGCATGTCGCGGATCATGCGCAGCGGGTTGCGCCGCGCGACGCTGCCCGCCACCAGGTACTGCAACAGCAGGTAGACCACCGTGAGGCCGAAGACCACCAGGACGACGCCGAGGAATGCCGTGATCACCGACCACACCTGCCCCGCGAACGTCATGTTCAGGAAGATGCCGAAGATGTAGACCGGCAACAGCGGCACGATGACCTTGCTGATCACGATGTTGATGACTTCGCGGAAGTCGCTGAACATCTGGTGCAGCGCCGGGGCGTCGAGGGCGGTGAGCGCCACACCGACGACGAACGCGAACACCAGCGCCGTCATCACCCCGAACACCGGCGGCATGTCGATGGTGAAGAAGGCGGTGGCGAGCCCGGACTCCGGGTCGGCGAGGTCGGTGACGTCCCGGTCGCCCAGCATCCGCGGCCAGATGAGCGAGCTCGCCCCCCAGGCCAGCAGGCCGGCGGTGATGCTCGAGACGTAGGCGATGCCGGCGGTGATCGCCAGCCACTTGCCCGCGCCCTTGCCCAGCTCGTCGATCGCGGGCGTGATCAGCCCGACGATGAGCAGCGGGATGATGAACCCCAGGAAGTTGCCGAACAGGCCGTTGAAGGTCACGAACAGTCGGACCACGAACTCGGGCAGGAAAGCGCCCAGCGCGATGCCCAGCGCGATGGCGATCAGCACCTTCACCAACAGGTTCAGCTTCAGCAGTCGAGCCATCGCAGCCAACTCCTACTCGGTCTTCTCGACGTGCACGGCCAGCCCGAGCTCGTCGTCGGTCAGCGTCGGTTCCGCGACGGCGGCCTGCTCGAGCGCGACAGCGAGCGTCTCGCTCGCGATCAGCCCGGCGTGCTCGGTGATGGCGGCGGCGAGGTCGCCGTCGGCCTGCAGGGTCAACCGGATCCGGTCGGAGACGTCCAGACCGGCCCGCTTGCGGGCCTCCTGCGCCAGCCGCACCACTTCACGCGCCAGCCCGGCGCGCACCAGCTCCGGCGTCAGCTCCAGGTCCAGCGCCACGGTCTCGCCCTGCTCGTTGACCACCGACCACCCCTCGCGCGGCCGCTCGGTCAGCAGCACGTCGTCGGGCCCGAGCTCGAGGGTCTCCCCGTCAAGTTCCACCGACGTCGTCCCCCGCTCCCGCAACTCGGCGGCGAGCCTGGCGGCGTCCGTCGCGGCGATCGCACCGGCCACCTGCGGGGTCCGCTTCGCGAAGCGCTTGCCCAGGTTCCGGAAGTTGCCCTTGGCGGAGTACTCGACGAGGTCCCCGGCCGACGTGAAGCTCTCGACGGACTCGACGTTCAGCTCGGCGCGCACCTCCGCCAGCAGCTCGTCGTGCAAGCCGCCCAGGGCCGCTGACGGGACGAGCATCCGGCGCAGCGGCTGGCGGGTCCGCACCTTCGACTCCGCCCGGGCGGCGCGGCCCAACTCCACCAGCCGACGCGTGGTCGCCATGGCCTCGGACAGGGACCCGTCCACCAGGGACGCATCCGCGACCGGCCAGCTGGCCAGGTGCACAGACGCCGCCGCGCCGTCGACCGTCGGGACGAACAGGTCCTGCCAGACCCGCTCGGTGACGAACGGCATGATCGGGGCCATCAGGCGCGTGAGCGTCTCCAGGGACTCGTGCAGCGTCCACAGCGCCGACGGATCCGCATTCCAGAAGCGGCGGCGTGAGCGGCGGACGTACCAGTTCGACAGGTCGTCGACGTACGCCGAGACCAGCGTGCCGACGCGCTGGGTGTCGAAGGCCTCGAGGGCCTCCGTCACGCCGGCGACCAGTTGGTGGGTCTCGGAGACGAGCCAGCGGTCCAGGACGTGGCGCCCGGCCACCGCCGGCGCGTCGCCCGTGGGGGTCCAGCCGGCGGCCCGGGCGTACAGGGAGTGGAACGCGACGGTGTTCCAGTACGTCAGCAGCACCTTGCGGACGGTCTCCTGGATGGTGGAGTGCCCGACGCGACGCGCCGCCCACGGGGAGCCGGAACACGCCATGAACCAGCGGACCGCATCCGCGCCGTGCTCGTCCATCAGCGGGATGGGGGCCAGGATGTTGCCGAGGTGCTTGCTCATCTTGCGGCCGTCCTCGGCCAGGATGTGGCCGAGGCAGACGACGTTGCTGTAGGACGACTGATCGAAGACCAGGGTGCCCACGGCCATCAGCGAGTAGAACCAGCCGCGGGTCTGGTCGATGGCCTCACAGATGAAGTCGGCCGGGTAGTTCGCCCGGAACTTCTCCTCGGAGCCCGGTGCATGGGGGTAGCCCCACTGCGCGAACGGCATGGCGCCGGAATCGAACCACGCGTCGATGACCTCCGGCACGCGCCGGTAGGTGGCGCCGTCGCGGACGATCTCGACGTCGTCGATGAACGGGCGGTGCGGGTCGAGGTCCGAGAGGTCACGCCCGGTCAGCTCGCCCAGCTCAGCCAGGGAGCCGATGCAGATGAGGTCGCTCGGGTCCTCGACGTTGCGCCAGATCGGCAGCGGGGTGCCCCAGTATCGGGAACGGGACAGCGCCCAGTCGATGTTGTTGTTGAGCCAGTCGCCGTAGCGGCCGTGCTTGATGCTCTCGGGGTACCAGTTGGTGTTCTCGTTCTCCCGCAGCAGTTCGTCCTTGATGCGCGTGGTGCGGATGTACCACGACGGCTGGGCGTAGTAGAGCAGCGGGGTGTGGCAGCGCCAGCAGTGCGGGTAGCTGTGGAGGTAGTCAAGCTTGCGGAACAGGAGTCCGCGGGCGGCGAGGTCCGCGACCAGAGCGACGTCGGCGTCCTTGAAGAACTGCCCGCCGACCAAATCGAGCTCGGCCTCGAACGTACCGTCAGGGCGCACGGGGTTGACGAAGGGCAGGCCGTAGGCGCGGCAGACGTGCATGTCGTCCTCACCGAACGCGGGCGCCTGGTGCACCAGGCCGGAGCCGTCGTCGGTGGTCACGTACTCGGCGAGCACGACGTAGTGGGTGCCGCCGTCGGTCTCCGGGAACTCCACGAGCTCGAACGGACGCTGGTAGGTCCAGCGCTCCATGTCGCGGCCCCGGATCACCTGGCCGCGGGTCCACTCCTCACCGAGGACCGTGTCGAACAGCGGCTCGGCCACGACGAGGGACTTCTGGTCCGGGTGTGACGCGACGACGTAGTCCACCTCCGGGTGGGCCGCGACAGCGGTGTTCGAGACCAGCGTCCAGGGGGTCGTCGTCCACACCAACAGGTCGACGTCCCCGGCGAGCGGCCCGGAGGTCAGCGGGAAACGGACGTAGACCGACGGGTCGTGGATGTCCTCGTAGCCCTGCGCCAGCTCGTGGTCGGACAGCGTGGTGCCGCAGCGTGGGCAGTACGGCGCGACACGGTAGTCCTCCTGCAGCAGGCCGGCGTCGAAGATCTGCTTCAGCGCCCACCACAGCGACTGGATGTACTCCGGCGTCATGGTGACGTAGGCGTCGTCCATGTTGACCCAGTAGCCCATCCGCTCGGTGAGCTCGGCGAAGGCGTCGACGTGGCGGAGTACGGACTCACGGCAGCGGGCGTTGAACTCCTCCACACCGTAGGCCTCGATGTCGGTCTTGCCGGAGAAGCCGAGCTCCTTCTCGACGGCCAGTTCGACGGGCAGGCCGTGGCAGTCCCAGCCGGCCTTGCGCTCGACGTGGCGGCCCTGCATGGTCTTGAAGCGCGGGAAGAGGTCCTTGAAGACGCGGGCCTCGATGTGGTGCGTGCCGGGCATGCCGTTGGCGGTGGGCGGGCCCTCGTAGAACGTCCACGGCTCGCCGCCGGCGGTGGCGTCGAGTGTCTTGTCGAACGTCTGGTGCTCGGCCCAGAAGCGCAGGATGTCGTGCTCCATGGCGGGGAAGTCGATGGAGGCGGCGACGGCGTTGTACCCAGCGGTGGTCATCAGGTCCTCTTCAGCCTTGAGTGTGCTCCGGTTGAAGGGACGAGCCTCACGGCCCGCGGTACCACCCCCCTTGGGCGCGACAGCGCCCCGCTCATCTCGTCTCGCGGCCGGTTCTACTGGGCCCTCGTGGGCTGTTCTTCCGGCAGCTCCGGGGTGATGGCCCCATCAATGCCGTGCGACGACGCTCCCTAGTATGCGCGAGGCCGCCCGCCCCGGCCAAACGCGTCAGTTCCTGATATCCCCGGTTGTCCTATCGTGGTGGTGTGGCGTTCTTTGAGTTCCTCGCCCAGGGCGGGATGTTCACCGTCTTCGGTGTCATGGTGGCTGCCATGTTCGGCTTCGCCTACTGGTCGCACAAGAAGCGCACCGAGAAGTGGACCGCCTGGACCCGCGCGCGCGGCTGGACCTACCGGGGCAAGTGGCCGGAGATGGTGCGAGCCTTCACCGGCGGCCCGTTCGGCGTCGGCAGCAGCCGCAGCGCGAACTACGGTTACGAGGGCACATTCGACGGTGCGCGCGCCGCGGGTTTCGCCTACCAGTACACGACGGGCTCGGGCAAGAACCGCAGCACCCACCACTACCACGTGGCCTTCATCCGGATCCCGGGGGCACGCTTCCCCCGTCTGGACATTTCGCGGGAGAACTGGGGCACCCGCACGTTCCTCAGCGACATCGAGTTCGAGGACGCCGAGTTCAACCGCGAGTGGCGCGTCACGTGCGAGCAGCGTCGCTTCGCCCACGACGTCGTGCACCCTCGCGTCATGCGCTGGCTGACGACCCAGCCGGCTCCCCGCTTCAGCGAGTTGTGGTTCGAGGGTGACTGCATCCTCGTCTCCGTCCGAGGCCGCCTGCAGCCGGAGCACGTCGACGGCTACCTGCGCTACCTGACGGACTGGGCACGCACCCTCCCGCGGTTCGTCATGCAGAACGTGGGGTGTGAGTCGCCTCCTGATCTCCACTTGGGTGGGCCGGCACCGTCGCTGATGCCGCCCCCGCCGGTCGGGACTCCCGCGCCCCCCGCAGGTCGTCCCGCGCCGCCCGCAGCTCCAGCCGTGCCAGCTGATCACCGCCCGCGCGAAAATCGATCAGTGGTCGATTCTCCCCCGTCCGCCTCCGAAAAGTGATCGCTGACCCGTCGCAATTGCCGGATGGCCGCTGCGGCGTGGGGAAAATCGAGCACTGATCGATTTTCCCCCGCTTGGCGACGGCGACACACCATCATTCCATCCGGCGATCTCGCGGATGTGAACGCTCCCATGCGTCACGACGGGATATTGGGCAGGATGGACCCATGCCCATCTTCTCCGTCCCCCTGGCGGACCTGCGCCGCCGCACCTCCATCAAGTGGACGCGCTTCGAGCCCGATGTGCTGCCGATGTTCGTGGCCGAGATGGACGTGCACCTGGCCGAGCCCATCGCCGAGCGACTGCGCCGCGCCATCGACGACGGCGACACCGGCTACCCCGAGCTCCCGATGTACCAGGAGTCGTTTGCGGGCTTCGCCGAGTGGATGTGGGGCTGGCGCGTTGATCCCGGCCGCGACGTGCACCTCGCCGGCGACGTGATGCAGGGCATGCGCGAGACCCTTCTCCTGGTGACCGAGCCCGGGGACGGCGTGGTCGTCAACCCGCCGATCTACCCGCCGTTCTACTCCGTGGTGGCGCGCACGGGGCGTCGTCGCATCGACGTGCCCCTCACCACCGACGGCCGCCTGGACCTCGACGCCATCGAGGCCGCCTTCGTCGCGAACCGGCCCCGCGCCTACCTCCTGTGCTCCCCCCACAACCCCAGCGGCGCCATCCATACCCGGGAGGAACTGACCCGCCTCGCCCGGCTCGCCCAGGAGCACGGGGTCACGATCATCTCCGACGAGATCCACGCGCCATTGGCCGGAGACCGCCACGTTCCTCTGCTCGCCATCCCGGAGGCGCGGGACTGCTTCGTCGTCACGTCGGCGTCGAAGTCGTGGAACCTCGCCGCACTGAAGGCCGGGCTGATCGTTGCAGGCGAGGGTGCCAGGGAGAAGCTGGGCACCCTCCCACCGCACGTCCACGAAGCTGCCAGCCATTTCGCTGTCCTGGCGCACTGTGCAGCGCTCGACGACGCCCGCGCCTGGGTGCTGGAGGCCGCCACGGAGATCGACGCCCACAAGCGCCAGTTCGCCGAGGAGCTCACCGGAGCGATCCCGGAGCTCCGCTACGAGCCGTCCGACGGCACCTACCTGGCCTGGCTGGACTGCTCGCCGCTCGGGCTCGAACACCCGGGACGCCGCTTCCATGAGCGGGGCCGGCTGCGCTTCAACTTCGGCGAGGAGTTCGCAGCGGGCGCGTCGCAGTTCGTTCGCGTGAACCTTGCGACATCGCCTGAGATCATCAGCGAGGGCGTGGCGCGAATGGCAGCCAGCCTCACCTGAAGGGGTGACCCCCTCGCCCTTAGTCTGGAACGTATGTACGGGAGGATGCATGAGCGAACTCAGCGCTGATTGGCGGGTCACCTACACGCCGGGTGCGTGGTTGGTGCTCGTCGGCCCCACGATGGTCGCGGTCCTGCAGCCCGTGCCTGCCCGCCTCTCCGACGTGGTGAACTCGCTGTGGGGCGCCCTTGCCGCCGCCACGAGCCTGGACGAGCAGCACCAGGTGCTCGTCGAGTTCGGACTGGACCGCATGCCCGACGTCGCGCTCCTCCACTTGGGCGACGAGCAGATTCGGGGACACGCACGAGGCGCGATCGACGTCGTCGACTCCAGCACTGGCTCTTCCTTGCTCGACGGCGCCGGCGCCTTCGAACGTCGGGGAGAGGCCGGTGACGTCGCGATCGTTGTCGATGACCTCGACGGTGAGGTCCTCTGGCTCCCGTTGGCCGAAGGCGCAGTGACGGCCGCGACGGTGCGCGTCAGCCGCGCCGGCGTCGCACCCATCGTCAACCCGGTGGCCGACGTGCCCGCCTCGCCGGAGTCGAACTCGCCGGTAGGCGAACTCGACGCCGAACCCACTCGTCAGCAGTGGGATTCGGACGACACCGAACTGCCTCCCACGGAGACGATGGTGCCGGCCCCCGAGCCAGCTGGATCCGACGGCGCGCCCTATACCCCCGAGTACGCAGTCGCCCTGGTGAAGGCCAGCCATGGTGACGCACTCGAGTTGAGGACGCACATCCTCGTGGGGCGTGCTCCGGACCAGCGCAAGGCGCCGGAGGGTGCGGAGGTTTTCCGTGTTCCGAGCCCCTCCAGCGACATCTCACGCAACCACCTCCTGATCACGGCAGAGCCCGGGGGTGTTCGGGTGACCGACATGAATTCGACCAACGGAACCCGTGTCGTTCCTCCGCGCGATCACGCGTTTGTGCTAGCCCAAGGTCGCTCAGCGCGCGTGGAGTTGGGTACCATCCTTGATCTTGGTGACGAAATGTCGCTGAGAATCGAGGCGCCGAGGCGGTGAGTCAGAGCATGCACGAGAACAGGAGTCGGACGGCTCAGCAGGGTCCGGCCGCCCGTCCTGCCCGCGTGCAGGAGGTCAGGCACCAGTCGTCCCCAGCGGAGTGGGAGATCCTGCTGCCCCCCGCCGTGCTCATGGCGGTGGCCGTCATCGTCGTGGTGGCATCCCCGTCGCAGTCGGTGCGCGTCACCGCCGTGGTGCTGTCGGCCGCAGTGGGCGTCGCGTGGCTCCTCCTTCGGTTGCGCGCGCGTCACCGCGACCGGGTCCGACCCACGGCGACCATTCCGGAGCAGCAGGAGAGGCATGGCGCACCCCTGTGGTGGTCCGATCTGGGGGCCGAGCCAATCCTGGAAGTGGGTCGTGGCCCGCGAAGCGGTCCCACCCCCGCTGTGCCCGTCTCCCGCGGTGTGCAAGCCTCACCCGGAATTGACTTGGACGCCGATACCGATTCCGCGGGGCCCCCCTTGGTTCTGTCCGCCCCCGCCCGGGACCCGCGCCAAGCCCCCCCGCCCCGCGTGAACCAGGGATGGATCCAGCTGAACCGCTCACCGGGCGCGGAC
Organism: uncultured Arachnia sp.; assembly: GCA_947499145.1. Taxonomy (GTDB): domain Bacteria; phylum Actinomycetota; class Actinomycetes; order Propionibacteriales; family Propionibacteriaceae; genus Arachnia. The sequence goes on along the minus strand of CANMNB010000021.1, from coordinate 6,375 downwards.
GACGCCTGTGAGTGGAGGCTGCGCCTGGACGACGGCCGTGAGGTGGGGTTGGGGATCCCCGTCCTGTTGGGCCGGAACCCGCAACGCACCCAGGGTGACCCCGAGGTCAACATCGTGCCCTCCGGAGGGGACGGACGCATGATCTCCCGCACCCACGTGCTCATCGAGGCAGCGGACGACGGCGTATGGATCGTCGACCGCGGCTCGACGAATGGCACCGCGCTCGTGGCGCGCGGCGGAGAGCTTGAGGACTGCCCGGCGGGGATTCGGGTTCGGGTGGACGATGGCCAGCAGGTGGCCTACGGCAACCGCTGGTTCACGATCTGCCGCCGCGACTGACTGCCTAGCCCGCCCAGCAGCGGTGACTGCCGTCGAACGACGTACTGGTACGGGCCCTCTGAAGTAGCGCGCCTCGAGTGCGCGAGTCGGTGGGTACTCCTTCAAGAACGAGACGCTGGCTGCCGTCCGGCAGTACCTGTCCGGTTTCCAACCTGCCCGGACTACGAATGGCGTCCCTCGTGGTCCGGGCTTTGGCCTGTCCGTGGAAGTCTGGACTCCGAGCGTGACCCATCGGTGACGTCGAGTGAGACCCCGTCCGTGGAGCCGAGCCCAAGGGAGAAACCCAAGCCGACCATCAAGCCCACGCCGACGGCGAAGCCCACGCCGACGGCCAAGCCCACGGTGAAGTCCACCTCGACGGTCAAGCCGACCGCGACCTACCGGCCCAGCGGCCCTGTCGGCCTGCCCAAGACGGGCAACTGACACCAAGCAGAGTGCCGCTCCCGCGACAGATGAGTCGGGAGCGGCGCTCCCGCTTTGCCTAGACCTGCGTCCGGTGGAAGTTCTGGAAGGACCGCGACGGCGTCGGGCCGCGCTGACCCTGGTACCGCGAGCCGTACTTCTCCGAGCCGTACGGGTACTCGGCCGGGGAGCTCAGCCGGAAGAAGCACAACTGGCCGATCTTCATCCCCGGCCAGAGCAGCACCGGCAGAGTGGCCATGTTGGACAGCTCGAGCGTGACGTGCCCGCTGAATCCCGGGTCGATGAAGCCGGCCGTCGAGTGCGTGAGGAGCCCCAACCGACCTAGGGAGGACTTGCCCTCGAGACGTGCGGCGACGTGGCTGTCCAAGGTCACCAGTTCGTACGTCGATGCCAGCGCGAACTCGCCGGGGTGCAGCACGAACGGCTCCCCCTCCGGCGTCTCGATCAACCGCGTCAGCTCGGCCTGCTCCTGCGCCGGGTCGATGTGGGGGTAGCGATGGTTCTCGAAGACCCGGAAGTACTTGTCCAGGCGCACGTCGACGCTGGAGGGCTGGACCATGCCCGGTTCCCAAGGCTCGAGCTGGATGCCCCCGGTGGAGGCCTCGTGCAGGATGTCGCGATCGCTCAGAAGCATGGCCGCAGCTTATAGGCCCACGCGCGGCGGCCACTAGGGTGGGGGCTGGAGGTGGTGACGCGTGGTGTTGTGGCGAAGGATGGTAGGCGACCTGTTCAGGCCGCCGGCCTCGGCGCCGGACGACGAGGTCCCCGCCGTCCTCTCGGAGGCCCACAAGGAGCTTGCCGCACCACCCTCGTCGGTCGATGCCCGGTACGCGGCTGCCGTCGTGGACCTGGCCCTGCGGGTGGCGGAGCTGGCCGTCCAGACCGGAGCTCTGACCTCGGACGCGACGGCGTTCGCGCTCACCGTCACCAGCGCCTACGGACTCGAGGTCGACGTCGACGTCACCTGGACCTCCGTGACCATCAGCTATCACCGCCGAGGCCGTGCCGAACCCATCACCGGATTCCGCGGAGTCCGGCAGCGCGTCACGGACTACACCCAACTCACACGGCTCCTCCGGTTGATCGACGAGATCGGCAACCGGGAGTTGGAGCTGGATGAGGCGCGTCGGCGCCTGGAGACGCTGAGGCAGGAGGGGCGTCCCTACCGGGGCTGGGTCATCGCCTTCGGCCAGGCCCTGACCGGCGGCGGTGTGGCCGCGCTCCTCGGTGGACACATGACCGAGATCCTGCTCGCGGCGCTGGCCAACGCGCTCCTGTACGTCGTCCAGTACGTGTTGAGCCGCACGGCCTTGTCGGTCTTTTTCATCCAAGCCTTCGGTGCAGCGGTGCCCACCGCAATGGCGGTGGCCGTGATGCAGGCGCGGGTGGATGGCGTCGATTGGCTGGCGAACGTGTCCCCGTCGCTCATCGTCGCATCCGGCATCGTGTCGCTGCTGGCGGGAATCGGATTCGTTGGCGCGGCGCGGGACGCGATGGACGGCAACCTCATCACCGCCGGCGCCCGGACGTTCGACGCGGTGCTGCAGACTGCAGGCATCGTGCTGGGCGTTGTCATCACCCTGTGGGCGGGCCTCGCCCTTGGAGTCGAGGGATACCTCACTCCGACCACGACCGGCTACGCGATCCCCTCCGCGACGCAGATCATCTGGGCGTCCCTGATCGCCGTCGGGGTGGCGTTCAGTTTCCAAGTCAGCCTGTCGGTGCTGCCGTACTGCGCGGGGCTTGCAGCGATCGGCTTCGCGACCTACCTCGCCATCCTGCCCGTGATCGGCAACTGGCCCGGCGCGGCGGCCGTCGGTGCGGTCGTCGTCGGGTTCCTGGCGCAGTTCATCGTGGGTCGCTTCCGTGTGCCCCTCATCGCTCTGGTGACAACGGGCATCGTCGCCATGGTCCCGGGGCTGGCGCTGTACCGAGGTCTGTACCGGGCGATCGAGTCGTTCGACGAACCGCTCTCGGTGCAGGCACAGACCAACCTCGGCGAGGCCACCATGGTGGCGCTCGCGTTGGCGGCTGGATCGACGTTCGGCGCGCAGATCGCACGCCCGGTGGGTCTTCCCACCGCCAAGCTGTTCCGCTTGGCAGCCCAAAGCACCGCCATGCGGTCGCGGCGACGCGTGCCGGGCACCGAGCAGGCCGGCCAGTGATGCGCGGCGGTGGCGTCGGCGGCGGACGCATGATGGGTGGCCTCGCCACGGACCCGTCGATCAAGACCCACGAACTGCCGCCCGGCATCGTGCGGCGGGTGCTGGGCTACGGCCGGCCCTATGCGGGCCTCATCACGGTGTTCCTCATCGCTGTGGTCCTGGGCAGCGCGCTCAGCGTCGCTCCGGCTCTCCTGTTCCAGCGGATCATCGACGACGGCGTGCTCGCCGGTGACACCGAGCTCATCGTCACGCTCGCACTTGTCGTCGCGGGGATGGCCGTCGCGTCCGCCGCGCTCAGCGTGCTGGAGCGGTGGTGCTCGGCCAGGATCGGGGAGTCGCTGATCCACCGGCTGCGCACCCAGCTCTTCGACCATGTGCAGCAGATGCCGATCGCGTTCTTCTCGCGCTCCAACACCGGCAAGCTCGTGTCCCGGTTGCAGTCGGACGTCTCGGGAGCGCAGCAGGCGTTCACGTCGACGCTGTCATCGGCGGTGAGCAACGTGTCGACGCTCATCATGGTCGTGGCGTCGATGCTCATCCTGTCCTGGCCGCTGACCCTGGCGGCGCTGGTGCTGCTACCGCTGTTCATGACCCCGGCACGTGCCGTCGGAACCCGTCTTGCCGGTCTGACCAAGGACCGGATGCAGCAGCAGGCGGAGATGACCGCCACCATGACGGAGCGGTTCACCGTCTCCGGGGCGCTGTTGGTGAAGCTGTTCGGCGACCCGACGACCGAGCACGCCCGCTTCGACGCCCAGGCCAGGGACGTCGCTGAGTCGGGTGTCAGGATCGCCATGGTCTCCCGGGTGTTCATGACCGCCATGGCCCTGGTTGCGTCACTGGCGACGGCGATGTTCTACGGCTTCGGTGGCATCGCCGTCGTGCGTGAGGACATGACGATCGGGACGCTCACCGCCCTCGTCGCCTTGCTCGCCCGGCTCTACGCGCCGCTGATGCAGCTCACCAACCTGCGCATCGACGTGATGACCGCGCTGGTGAGCTTCGAACGTGTCTTCGAGGTGCTGGACCTCGAGCCCGCCATCCGTGACGCCCCCGATGCCCTCGACGTGCCCGCCTCGGCGAGCGTGTCGTTCGACGCCGTCTGGTTCACCTACCCCGACGCGGAGAAGGTGTCGCTGGCGTCGCTGGAGCCGGGCGCGGCCGCCGTCGAGTCCGCCAACGCGCCCGTGCTGCGCGGGGTGAGTTTCCACGTCGAACCGGGTCAGACGCTGGCCCTCGTCGGCCCGTCCGGGGCAGGCAAGACCACCGTGACCAGCCTCATCGCCCGGATGTACGACGTCGACTCCGGCAGCGTGCGCGTCGGCGACGTGGACGTGCGCCGGATCCGGCAGGAGTCGCTGCGGGAGACCGTTGGCTACGTCACGCAGGACGCACACCTCTTCCACGACACCATCGGCGCCAACCTCCGCTACGCGAAGCCTGACGCCAGCGACGACGAGTTGTGGGCGGCGCTCGAATCCGCCCAGATCGCCGATCTCGTCCGTCGCCTCCCCGACGGCCTCGGCACCGTGGTGGGGGAGCGCGGCTACCGGTTGAGCGGCGGGGAGCGGCAGAGGTTCGCGATCGCGCGGCTGCTGCTGAAGGCGCCGCGGGTCATCGTGCTGGACGAGGCGACGGCCCACCTGGACTCATCCTCGGAGCACCTGGTGCAGCAGGCTCTCGACGTGGCGCGGGAGGGCCGGACGGCCATCGTGATCGCCCACCGCCTGTCCACGGTTCGCGAAGCCGACCAGATCCTGGTCATCGACGACGGCCAGGTCGTCGAGCGGGGCACCCACGAGGAGTTGTTGGCCAAGGGCGGCACCTACTCGCGACTGCACGCCCGGCAGTTCGCCGAGTGAGCTACTCCGCGGGCCCATCGAGCAGGCGCATGGCGGTGCCGTTCGTCTTCTCGTCGGCCGGCAGGCCCATGACTCCGATCTCCTCGCCGTTGCCCACGCCATTCACGGAGAACTGGACCATCCCGTTCAGGTCGACCTTGTTCTCCTCCGTCACCTCGTAGCCCAGACTGGGGATGAGCTCCACGTAGTGGTCGTAGAGGTCACCGGGAGGGGTGTCGCTGCTGAACATGACCATCTGCTGTGTCTGGCCGTCCTGGTCCATGGTCATGACCTGGTTGACTGTCGCATCGTCCGGGATGAGTTCCTCGGGGAACCCGTCGGGCAGTTCATCACTTCCGACGACGGCAGTGCCAGTGTTGCCGTCCTCGTCGGTGACGGTCACGGTCTGCTCGTCGTCGTCACCGAAGTCGATGTCGACCTCCTCGCCGCCCTCTCCGGCCTGTTCGATTCCGCGCTCGACGACCTGTTCGGCGATCTGCTCACCACATCCGGACAGGGCAATGACTCCGGTCGTGGCCAGCGCGGCGCAGATGAGGCGGTGGATGGTCTGGGGGGTGGATGGCACGGCTGGTGCTCCTTCCGGACGTCGTCGTCCTTCGTCGGCATGAAGGCAGCCAGTCTGCCAAGTGTTCCGGCGGCCGTCCAGACCCAAGGGATCAGTAGGCGCCCTCAGCTTGGCCGCCGTCGAGTACCGCGCGGCTGCTCGAGAGCCCCAGCCGGGTCGCGCCCGCCGCCACCATGGCTTGAGCGCTCGCCCAGTCCCGGATGCCGCCCGAGGCCTTGATACCGAGGCGGCCACCGACGGTCTCGTGCATCAGCTCGATGGCGCGCACCGTAGCCCCGCCGGCGGGGTGGAAGCCGGTCGACGTCTTGACGTAGTCAGCCCCTGCTGCCTCGGCCTGACGGCACGCCTCGACGACCTCCTCGTCGGTCAGCGCAGCCGACTCGATGATCACCTTGAGCACTCCGCTGGTGGCTGCACGGACGGCCTCGATCTCCTCCAGGACCCGCTCGGGACGCCCCGCCTTGAGGTGCGAGATGTTGATGACCATGTCGATCTCGTCGGCGCCCAGCTTCGAGGACTCGGCGGCTTCTGAGGCTTTGGTCTGTGGTGTGTGGTTGCCGGACGGGAATCCGCAGACCGTGGCGAGCTTGACGTCGCCGAGGTCTTCGGCCACGGGCAGCATCGACGGCGAGATGCAGACGGAGTAGGTGTTGAGCTCCTTCGCCTCCGCGATCAGCGCGCTCACTTCGGCGGGGGTCGCGTCGGTGCGCAGCAGGGTGTGGTCGATCATGCGGGCCAGCGCCTGGCGAGAGATGTCCATGCGGGCCAGCGTAGTCGTTGAAGTGGCCCGGTGACGGTGAGGGGACTCGTGCGCCATCGGTCGTCGTGTGGCAGCAAGGCAGCCGCCGTCACCGGGTCAGCTGATCGGGCGCAGGACGGCGGCGCAACTGGCGAAAACGTCGAGTCAGCGATCACTTTTCGGAGGTGGACGGGGGAAGATCGACCACTCCGTAGTTGTCATCCTGAGTGTGAGTCACTGGGGAGGCGATGATGGGGCGTTGGACTGCGCAGGAGAAGACGG
>CANMNB010000020.1 GCA_947499145.1 uncultured Arachnia sp. | reverse complement strand
TGGCGGGTGTCCGCCACCGCCGACGGGAGAACTGTCCGCAGCGGCGAGGTCACTGTGGCACGGGAACAGCCATCGGTCCGCGTCGACGACGTGGCCGTCGGGTTGCCGTCCTACCTGACCGGATCGTTCAACGCGGCCGAACCGATGCAAGTCCGCGGCGAAGTGTGGGTGCCGTCGAAGAACCGGTGGTCATCCATTGCCCCTGTCGCGACCGACGATGGCTCGTTCAACCTGAAACTGACCTACGGCGCCGAAGCCGCAGGCACCCAGCAGTGGCGGGCTGTTGGTATCTGGCCGGACGGTTCCCGCGAGTACTCCGCAACCGTCACCCTGACCCGCTCCTACCAGGCCACCATCCACCACGACGGACCCAAGCCGATCCTTGCCGCAGGCAAACTCACCGGCGCCTTCAAAACCGACGGCAACCCGGTTCGTGTGTGGGGTGAGGTGTGGCGCGCGGACGTCAATCGCTGGTCGCGTACCGCCTCGGTTGAAACTGCCTCGGTCGGCGGCGCCTACACGATCCCACTGACCTTCGGCGCCAACTCGACTGCTGCGCAGCTGTGGCGGGTCGCCGCTCAGCGTCCCACCGGCGTCGAGTACACCCCGCAGGTCACCTACAGGCGAACCCTGGACGCGAATGCTGTCATCACCCAAACCACCTTGGCTGAGGTGTCTGGGCATTATCGGTCCGGCTGCCCCGTCGGGCCGAATGACCTGCGCACGATCCGCGTCAACCACTGGAACTTCGACTGGAAGGTGGTGCGTGGCGAGATCATCGTCCACAAGAGCCGCGCGAACGATGTGGCGGCGGTGTTCACCGACGCCTTCAACAAGAAGTTCCCGATCCACCAGATGGTCAATCCCAACAAGTTCGGTGGTAACGATCCGAAGATGATGGCCGCCAACAACACCTCCGGGTTCAACTGCCGCAAGGTGGTCGGCAACCCGAACGTGTGGTCACCGCACGCCCGCGGGATTGCCGTCGACATCAACCCGGCCCAGAACCCGTACCGGGACCCGACCGGCAAGTGGTGGCCCTCCACTCGGTACAGCAGCTACCGGCCCGCCGGGGTGAAGGGGATGTTGTATTCCCACAGCGCCCCGGTGAAGGCATTCAAGGCGCGCGGCTGGCAGTGGCTCTCCGGATGGGACTGGCACCACTTCGAGAAGCGCTGACCCAACCCTTCCTCCTGCCGGACGCCGGGTGGCGTGCGAGGGCACGGGTCTATCGGACACGCCAACGGGTGCTGTCAACGACACGGCGATCCTCGAGGTGTCGGAGGACGACCACGAGCGCCAGTCCTGCGCCCAGCAGCTCGAGGGACTCCTCGATCACCTCCCATATGGGCATGGCACGCGAGAGCAGGTGCTCCGGCCCCAGGACACGGATCGCCATGCCGCTCAAGAGCTCAACCCCTACCGCGCCGCCGAAGAAGAGACCTGCCGCCATCACCAGGCCGCGCTTGACCACACGATCCAGGGAGCGAAGGAACCACCCGGCTGTGAGGACCGCAAGACCGCCGATGATCACCCCGGGTAGGAGCCACTCGTGAGTGATGCCCGCACCCCGTTCCCTGCCCAGCAGGTCGGGGAGGGCCTCGTGGATGGAGATCTTCTCATCCAGGCTCAGGGCAAGGGAGAGAACTGCGAGGACTCCCCACGCCACGGAGGTCGCGCGAGACCTGGCTGACGCGGCCGCGACGCCGGCGGAGCAGCCGAGCAGGAGGATGAGCCCCACGCTGAACCAGGTGCTGACGGAGGTCTCGGCGTTCAGGTCGAACCAGCGGGTGATGTGCTTCCCCCAGAGCTCCTCAAGCTGCCCGTTCCAGAGGTGAAGGACGATGTGGAGGACTGACAGGACCACCGTTCCCCAGATGACAGCCTTGGAGATGAAGCCGCTCAGGGTGCGCGCCTGCGCTGGGATGCGGTTGTCTGGACCGACGCCGGGTGGGGAGTTCGTCATCGCGAGACTCCCAGCAGCCGGTGCGGCCGCGCGGCATGTGATGGACGTGTCACCGTCATCTCCTTCTCCGCCGGCTCTCCGCCATCTGAGTCCGACCCAGAATCCTCAGACGGCCTCGAGGACGCCAACGACGCCGACCCCGGAGCCGGGGCCGGCATCGCCTGACGTCCCGGAACACTTACTGGCGGAGGCGGCGGGATTTGAACCCGCGATGGGGTTGAAGCCCCAAACCCGCTTAGCAGGCGGGCGCCATAGACCGGACTAGGCGACGCCTCCACGTGATGAGCAGCCTAGCCGAGGGCTCACGAGTGCCGCAAAACGGCAATGGGACTGAAATGTCCCATGGTTCTAGAATGGGAAGCGGAGGAAGGGGCAGCCATGGACCAGTCAGCTCGCAAGCTACCCCGACGCGCCCACGAGGTCCACCCTGACGAGGAATTGTCGGAGGAGATCTGGCCGGTGTGGAACCCGAGGCGCGCTGCCCCGCGAGGGAGCAGCCGGGGCAGCCTGAGGCGCAGCCTACTCCTGACCGTCGCCAGCGCCGTGATCCCGGGGATCGGACTGCTGGGAACCAGCAACAGATTGGCTCGAACCGTCGGCGTCGTGGTGCCTCTGACGGTCGTGGGTGGCCTCTTCTGGGTGGCTGTGTCCGCCGCCATCGACCTGGGTCGCTTCGCTGGCTTCAGCGGCAACACCAGCCAACTCGCCACCCTCAGGACAGTCCTGCTCCTTTTCGCGCTGTTCTGGGTGGTACTGGTCCTCGTGACTCACCTCATGACGCGCCCGGCCGGGATGACGTCAACCCGGAAGCTGATCGGCGCCGTGCTGGTTGGCGTCCTGAGCCTTGGAATCTTCGGACCGCTCGCCGTCGCGTCGCGCTACACCTTCGACCAGCAGCAACTGGTGGAGACGATCTTCGCCGATGAGGGCGACATCCAGTCCACCTCCCGGCCCACTGTCGACCATGAGGCGGCCAACCCGTGGGAGAAGATTCCCCGCCTCAACATCCTGCTGCTGGGTGGCGACGGCGCCGAGAGCCGGGATGCCTCGCTGGGAATTCGGACGGACACCATCATGGTGGCCTCGATCGACACCCACTCCGGCAACACCACGCTCATCCAGATCCCGCGCAACGTCCAGTACGCACCCTTCCCGGCGGGCTCCGAGATGGCGCAGGAGTTCCCCGACGGTTTCCGGGGCGAGGGCAGCACCGGGGAGTTCCTCATCAACAACGTCTGGAACCACGTCGAGGCCGGGCGTCCCGACCTGTTCAGGGGTCAGACGTATCGGGGCGCCGAGGCCCTCAAGCAGGCCGTCCAGGGAATCACCGGTCTCAAGATCGCCTACTTCGTTCTACTCAACATCGATGGACTTCGAGAGTTGATCGACGCGATGGGCGGGGTGACGGTCAACATCAACCAACGCCTCCCCATCGGCGGCGACACCTCCGGCCGCCCGCCGACCGGCTGGCTGGAGCAGGGACCGGACCAGCACCTCGATGGCCACCACGCCATGTGGTATGCCCGCAGCCGATCCACCACCAGCGACTACGACCGCATGGCGCGCCAGTCCTGCCTCATCGACGCGATCATCAAGCAGGCCAGTCCGTCGACCATGCTCACGTCGTACGAAGCGATTGCACGGGCCTCGTCGGACATGGTGATGACCGACATCCCCCGCCAGGCGCTCGAGCCACTCATCGACCTGTCCCTGGACGTCAAGGACGCCACGATCGAGCGCCTGGTGTTCACACCCGGCAAGAACGGCTACGACTACAACAATCCCGATTTCGCCGAGATGCGCCGTTCCGTTGACGACGCGATCAAACCCAGCCCGGATACCGCCGATCCCGCCCCCACCGGCGAGTCGACGTCGAGCGCCCCCGCCACGCCTGAGGGAACGCAGAGCGCGGACCAGACCCCCGCCGACCCGGACGATACGGCGTCAACAAGCGCCCCGGTCCTGGTGGACGGCGCCCAGGAAGTCACCGACGCTTGCGCCTACAACCCCGTCCCATAGCCGGTGTAGCCGCGGGAGTCATCGAGGCGTTGGGCGACGTCGGCGAGGAGGTCGTCGATCTGCGGATCCGCGGGGTTGGCGAAGGCCAGCCGACGCCGAGTGCCTTCATGGTCGTAGATGTTGACAATCGACCCATCGGACGACCGGCTGACCCGCCCCACCTCGCTCCAGCGGCCCCGCTGGGGCCCGGAGGAGCCTTCGATGGCGTAGCCCTCGCTCGTCAGAGTCACGGTCACGGCCAAGGCACGCATCATGACGAGGGCCAGCACCGCGACGACGACCCCCAGCGCCAGCAGGAACCCAGACAGGACGCCCACGACAGCCGACCATTCATTGGCCAGGGAGAGAACCAGGAGCATCGCGCCCACGATGCTCACACCTGCAGCCATCAGGAAGGCCCGGATCGGCGGGCGCGGCTTGAGGACGTAGCGACTCTCGGGCATGGGAGCACCCTACTGACGAGAAGCCAGCAGCAGAGGGCGACATCCCGGGGCGGCGAGATGGTCATCCGGTCGCATGGGAGTGGAGAAGGGGCACCGGTGACATCACAGTGCGGCGAGGGTGGGATTCGAACCCACGGAGCGTTGCCACTCGGCCGCTTTCAAGGCGGCTGCACTAGTCCACTATGCGACCTCGCCACTGGCCTCTTGGACAGTCCCCACATCGTAGCGCTCGCACACCGCGCCGCAATCCGGTGGACAATGGGAGACGTGCCCCCGAAATCGCCGCTCCCTCCCCGCCATGGCCTGCAGGCTGCTTGGGTACGCACACCCGACCGAGACCCCGACGTCCCGATGCCGTGGGCCACGATGCGCGACTTCCTGTTCGCCAAGATCGGTCCGGCACGAGAAGCGGTGGACGGGATGCTCGCTCGAGGTGAGTTCGTCGATCAACACGGTCACCCGTGGAGCGGCGAGGAGCCGTACCGTCCGCACACGTTCGTCTGGTTCCACCGCGAGTTGCGCGACGAGCCGCCCGTGCCGGGAGAGATCGTCATCCTGCACCAGGACGAGCGGATCGTCGTCATCGACAAGCCCCACTTCCTGTCCTCCATCCCCCGCGGCCGCCATGTGCTGCAGAGCGTGGTGGTGAAGGCCCGTCAGCTGCTGGACCTCCCCGAGCTGTCAGCGGCGCACCGACTGGACCGCGGTACGGCGGGCGTGCTGCTCATGACCACCGAGAAGCGGTGGCGGGCGGCGTACCATTCCGTCTTCAGCGACCCGCGGACACAGAAAACCTATCGCGCCATCGCTCCCATCCGGGACGACCTCACGTTCCCCCGACGTGTCGAGTCCCGCCTGACCAAGCGGGTCGGCACCCTGCAGGCGGAGACCCTGCCAGGTACGCCGAATGCCGTGACTGACATCGAACTGCTGGACTCCCGGCCACCCTGGGCGATGTACGAGGTGACTCCCCGCACCGGGAAGACCCACCAGATTCGGGCCCACTTCCACTCCCTGGGGCTTCCGCTCGCCGGGGATCCCCTCTATCCCGTCATCACGACCGTCGACGTCGACGACTTCTCCACCCCGATGCAGCTCCTGGCTCACCGACTGAGCTTCCACGATCCGGTCGACGGTGCCCGTCGCGAATTCACCTCCGGTCGCTGTCTCACGTGGCCGGGCACCTCCGACGGGGGATAGGGTCGGCGCGCGTTGGCCGTATGGCAAGGTTGACGGCATGCGAGTCGTCACCGTTGCCGAGCCTGGAGACATCGAATCGTTGGAGATGGGTGAGGCGCCCACGCCTTCGCCCGGCCCGGGGGAGGTGCTGGTGCGGACGGTTGCTTCGGGTGTGAACCGGGCGGATCTTCTCCAACGTCGGGGCCACTATCCACCACCACATGGTGTCACGGAGACCATCGGGCTCGAAGCCGCGGGCATCGTGGAGGCGGTCGGCGACGGCGTCTCCCGCTGGGTCGAAGGTGACGAGGTGGTGGCCCTGTTGTCCGGCGGCGGCTACGCCGAGCACTTCCTGGCCCCCCAGGGGCAGCTGGTGCCCCCTCCCACGTCAGTGGATCTCGTGACGGCCGCGGGACTGCTGGAAGTAGCTGCCACCGTCGTCTCGAACATGGACGTGGCGGGGCTCCGGAGCGGTGAAATCCTCTTGGTCCATGGCGGCGCGGGTGGCGTCGGCACGTTCGCCATCCAGTACGGCAAGGCCATCGGGTGCACCGTCGCCACCACGGCCGGCAGCGACGCCAAACGTGATCACTGTCTCGATCACGGCGCAGACATCGCGCTGAACTACCACGAGGACTGGGTGACCGCCCTGAAGGACGCCACCAGCGGCCACGGAGCCGACGTGCTGCTCGACATCATGGGCGCCAAGTACCTGGAGATGAACGTCAAGGCACTCGCGAAACGCGGCAGGATGGTCGTGATCGGTCTGCAGGGCGGCGTGAAGGGGACCTTGAACCTGGGACTGCTGCTGCAGAAGATGGGCTCCATCCACGCCACGTCGCTGCGTTTCCGTTCGGTGGAGGAGAAGTCCGCGATCTGTGCCAGAGTGGCGGAGACCGTGTGGCCCATGGTGGAGGACGGCCGGATCAGGCCAGCCCCCGAGACCCGGATACCCTTCGCGGAGGTGCGCCGTGCGCACGAACTCCTGGAGAGCGGCGAGAACGTCGGCAAGATCATTCTGGTGCACTGACCAGTGCCCGAATCCCGTCGCATCAGCATCGCGGTCATCACGTACAACCGCCCCGCCCTGCTGGCGGCCCTCCTTGCGAGCCTGCAGTCCCAGGAGGTCAGCGAGGGGGATGAGATCCGCATCGTCGTGGTGGACAACGCCGCCGATGGTTCGGCCCGCCCCGTCGTGGAGCGATGCAGAGGCAGGTTCCCCATCGACTACGTCATCGAACCGGAACCAGGGATCCCTTTCGCGCGCCAGCGCTCCGTGGAGTTCTGCGCTGGGGCCGACGCGCTGGTGTTCGTGGACGACGACGAGGTCGCTCCCCCCGGGTGGCTGGAACGACTCCTCAGCACCTGGCGGGAGACCGACGCGGACGTCGTCACCGGACCGGTGCGAGGCCTCCTGCCGCCGGAGGCGCCCGGGTGGGCTCGGGTGTCCGATGTCTACGACAGCCGGGGGCGCCATCAAACGGGCGACAGGATCTCCCGGGCCTACACCAACAACACCCTGGTCAGCCAGACCGTACTGGATCGCGTTACCCCGGCCTTCCACCCCGCCTTCCGCTACACAGGCTCCAGTGACCTGCACTTCTTCCTGCGTGTCGCCGCCGCCGGATTCGTCATCATCTGGGACGACGAGGCCGTGATCGAGGAGGTGATCCCCCCCGAGCGGGCACGGCTGTCCTGGCTGGTGCGGCGGGCGTTCCGGTCCGGCGCCGGGGACACCATCAGTCGCCGCCTGATCCACCCGGGCGGACGGGGTTGGGCAACGTCCCTGCTGCTCGGCCTGGCACGTCTGCTGCACGGCGGGTTCCTGTTGGTCATCGGCGTTGGCCATCGCCGGAGCCGCATCAAGGGCCTCCGACGGTGCATTTCGGGGTTCGGGTCACTGGCGGGGCTGGCGGGAATCAACCACGCAGAGTACCGGCGCTGACAGGCCCTAGACTGTCGGCGTGTCCCCAGCCAGCCCGAGGACGAATTCCCGGACGCAAGACCCGGTCGTGACCGTTGCGCTCGCAGCCACCCACGGACCTGCCAGGCTGGCCCGATCCCTCGACGCCCTCCAGCACCAGCACCCGGACGTCGCCACCGAGATCATCGTTGCAGTCCCTGCCGGCGACACCGCGTCCTGCTCTGCCCTGCAGGAGTTCCAGGGTCGCCACCCGTGCCTGGAGCTGATCACCCTCGACACAGGGACCTCCACGGCCGAAGGCTGGAACGCATGCCTCGAGTTGGCCACCGGAACGCACATCCTCTTCCTCCGGTCGGGAGAGGCCCCGTCGCCGAATTACCTGCGAGAGCTCTGCACGGTGGCAGACGGGCGCAACCTTCCTGCTGCCGCCAGCGACTCCCGACGTGGGCTCCCCCAGTCCACCCGCCAACCCCGATTCTCGTCCCTGGCTGACACGGCTGCGCTGCTCAGGCATCCCGGGCTCCTGCTGCTGCCCCGGTCCTGGATCGGCGGAGCCCGGTTCGACCCGCAGCTGGGTCCGCTGGCCCCGGCGGTGTTCCTGACCGGTGTCCTCGCCCCTTACCGCCATCGTTTCGCGCAGGTTGACTCGATCCCGGGCAGCGCCGGCGCCCTTCTCCGCGGCGTGGAGACACGTCCACCGACCGTCGAGGAGGAGCAGCGAGCCATAGCCAGCCTGCTGGCCCGACCGGAGCTGCCCGCCGAACGTGCGCCACTCACCCTGCATCTGCTTCGAGAACTGGGGTGGCGTGACGACCGGATCCCTGGGTGGCCATCGTTCGACCAGGTCACCGACCATGACCCCTCGAGCGCCGTGGGGCCCCTCACGATCGTCGCGGGCAGCGCATCCGCACTCGCTGCCGTCAAGGACGAGATCGTGCTGCTTGCGCACCGGACCCGCGTGAGCCTGGTCTTCGTCACCGGCAGCCTGCCCGAGGTCCTGTCCGCGCTGCCCCACGAGCGGCTGCCCCTGGGACCTGACGCCGACGCCCTCACGATTCCCTCGCCCGGCGGACGATCCGGGCCACGCATTGCCCGCCGCGCCACAACCGCGCTGCGCCGGGTGTACGGCGCTGGCACCCGTACCGCGTCACGCCACGCCCCGGCCCTCCTGGCCACCCCTCTGGCAGCCCGAAGCCTGCGACGTACCGGCACGTCCCCCCTGTCGGGGACCGTGATCCCTCTGGACCGGGCTGGGAGGCTGCTGGCCGCGCAATCCCCTACCGACGACCACGCCCAGCTTGCACTCCAAGGCCTGGTGATGAGTGCTGCAACCGGGCTCACGCCGGTGCCCCACCACCTGGCCCGCGCCGTGGCGACCGTGGCCCGCCGCAACCCGAGGCTCGGGGGATCGCCGGCACCCGCCCGCGTCTACTCGATGATCGCGTGGCGACTGATCAACTCCTCCCGGTACGCCGCCGCACAGGAAGTTCTGGCCCTGAGCCGTGCGCGCCACCCCCTGGCTGTCACCGACGCTGGGACAGCCATGCTGGAGTGCCTCCTGCAGGTCGCCCGTGCCGGGGGTGCCCGCCCCAGCGAGGGTGAGACCGTGGTGCGGGAAACCCTCCAAGCCGTCGACCACGCCATGGCCAACGGGGACCACGCGCGCGCCGCCGCGCTGCTGACCTGGTCCCTGGCCTATCTCTTTCACCCCGATAGCGACGATGCGGAGGGCGTCCCGTTGCTGGCGGCAACACCGGAGGCCGTCGTGGGCCCGCTTCTCTCGTGCCGTACCTGGGAGGCGCTGACACGCGACTCGGCTCGCGCCACCGTGACCGCAGTCCAGGGACGCCCGAAACTTGTCGTGTTCCGTGGGGCCTATCCCAAGTTCACCGGACCAGCGCTCTCCGCCGTCGCAGATCACGCAGACCTCACCGTGGTTGACCCTGACGAGGTCCCGCGCAGCTGGGCCACGATGGGCATGTCCGTTCCTGACGTGGCCGCCCGCCTCCAACCAGCCCACGAGGGGCCGGGCGGAGATGACCCGGTCTCGGCCCTCCTGCGGTCCGCTGACGTCGTGTTCGCTGACTGGGTGGACAAGGCGACGGTGGCAGTGAGCCGGGCGGCCAGCCCCGGCACGCGGCTGGTCGTCCGGTTCCACGGGGTGGACTCGCTCTCGCCCTGGCAGTTCCTTGTGGACTGGGGCCGGGTCACGGACATCGTGTTCGTCAGCGACCACCTCCGCCGCGCGGTGCAGCAGTTGCTGGGCCAGAGGATCGCCCACTGCCGGCTGCACACCATCACGCATGCCGTCGAGGTCGGCCGCTTGGATCGCCCCCCAACGGGAGCCGCTCACCGGCGGCTCGGAATGGTGGGCTGGGGACAGCGGGTCAAGGATCCTCTGTGGACGGTGGAGCTCCTGGCCCGGCTGCGCAGCCGCGACCCCGGATGGCGCCTCCGGCTGATCGGACACGACTTCCCCGAGAAACCCGCTCGGGCTTCGGAGGCCGGCTACGCCGAGCAATTCCGTGAGCGCATAGCGGCACCTGACGTCTGCGGCGCCATCGAGTTCGTTGCCCACACCCCTCACCTCGAGCAGCACCTCGACGGTGTGGGATTCGCCATCAGCTCCAGCCTCAGGGAGTCGTTCCACATCGGCGTACTCGAAATGGCGGCCTCCCGCGCCGTACCGGTCATCCGGAACTGGCCGACCTACCGCGGGCTCGGTGGGGCCCGCGAACTGTTCGGCGACGACTGGACTGTGGAGTCCCTCGACGAGGCGGAGGCTCGCATCCTCGCCCACGATGACCCGTCGGAGTGGGCGGCAGCGGCGGAGGCGGCACGGAATCGTGTCGCTGCCCGGTTCCCCCTTGCCGCCCACGACCGCGCCTACCGGCGCGTGCTGCTGGGACGGGACCCGGAGGCGTCCAGCTAGTCCGGGACCTTCCCCTGAGAGTATTGGGAGACGACGTCCTCTGCGGGCCCGTCCATCACCAGCCTGCCCTCGTCCAGCCAGAGCGCCCGGGAGCACATGTCCCTGATGGTGCTGTTCGAATGGGAGACGAGGAAGACCGTGCTGGCCTCGCCGAGGATCTCCCGGATCTTCGCGAGCGACTTCTCCTTGAACGCAGCGTCACCCGTGGCCAGGGCCTCGTCGATCATGAGGATGTCAGGCCGGGCTGCGGTGGAGATCGCGAACCTGAGCCTTGCCCCCTGACCCGACGAGTAGGTGGACATCGGGCGGTCGATGGCCTCGCCGATGTCGGCGAGGGCGACGATGTCATCGTATTTGTCACGGATCTGGGCCGACGTGAGACCCAGCGCCTGTCCCCCGATGTAGACGTTGCGCTCTCCGCTGAGCTCGTTCAGGAGAACGGCGTTGACGCCCAGGAGCGAGGCTTGACCCTGCAGCCAGACGTGCCCTGTGGTCGGTGGCAGCAGACCCGCCAGCGCCCTCAGCAGGGTGGACTTGCCGGAACCGTTCTTGCCGATGATGCCGATCGACTCGCCCCGGTGCGCGGTGAAGGAGACGTCCTTGACGGCCTCGACGTAGCGCACCGAACCGATCTGGCGGTCGCGTCGGAGGAGTCGTTTGAGGGCCAGGTTCTCGCTCTGCCCCGTCGCTGCGCCACGCCGCTTGCTCCCGTAGACCTGGTAGGTGACGTTCACATGCCAGGCAATGACGGCAGGGTCCGCCTCCGCCCTCTGGTCAGCCACGGCCATACCTCGCCTCATCTCCCCAGAAGACCCACAGACCCACCACAGGCAACAGCAGCGCCCAGAAGAAGCCGACGCCCCACGCCAGCGGCTCCATCGGGAACTCGTGCATCAGCGCCTGTCGCGCGAGGGTCAACTGGAGCGCGAACGGCTGGTACTCCAGGATGGCCCCCAACACCTCGTTGTTCGCCGTCACGACCGAGATGGAGAAGAACACCCCCGAGAGATAGCGCAGCACCCGAACCACCACTGGGATGAGGTTCCACAGGTCAACGCTGGCGTTGACGACTCGGGCCAGGATCAGAACTAGGCCCGCCTGCATCAGGACCTGCAGGACCACCGCCACCGGGAAGAGCAGCCAGGACCAGGTGGGCCGCTCACCCGTGAATGGCAGGACGACGACCATCACCAGCAGACCGGGCAGCAGGGCGATGGCCTCGGTCAGCACGGTGGACAGCGGCAACACCGCCCGGGGGAAGTGCAGCGCTCGAACCAGCCCGGTGTTGTTGAGGATGGCACGCGACCCACCGGTGACGGTGGAGGCCGACAGACTGAACAGGATGATCCCGATGGTCAGGTAGCCGATGAAGTTGTCGATGCCCCGGCCGGTGTTGAGCAGGTATCCGAAGATGAAGAAGTAAGTGGCCACGAGGAGCAGCGGGTTCACGAACGCCCACAGCTGCCCCAGTCGCTGTCCTTCGTTCTTGGCGAAGCTCTTGGCAGACGACAGTGCCCAGAGGAAGTTACGGCGGGTCCACAGGTCGACCACATAGTCGCGGAAGGGGGGTCGCGTCCCGACCTTCCGCAGGCCGGCGGCGGTGGCTCGGGCACAGACCTGGTCGTACGGCAACTCGGCCGTGCCGTCACCCATCACCGCTGCCCCTGCCTACGGCTCTCCGGCCGGGGGATCCTCGAGTCCATTCCCCTCACCTTCCCCATCCGGCAGCGCGCGCCGCCGCGTACTCGTAGACACTGCCATATCGCTCGGTGACAATCGGCCAGGTGCGGTTCTGCAGCACCCAGGCCCGTCCCTGTGCCCCGACAGTTCGCAGAGCGGAACGATCGTACAGTAGCTGCTCCAGCTGGGCCGTCCACCCCGGGATGCTGCCGGCGGGGGCCGTCCACCCGATCGGGCCCTCGTCGACGAGGTCCTGCAGGGGCGCCAGGTCGCTCATCAGGACGGGGACTCCGCAGGCCGCCGCCTCCAACGGTTTGAGCGGCGGCACCAACCGCGTGACGGCGGTGTCGCGTCGCGGAACGCAGAACAGGTCCATGGCCGCCACCAAATCGCGTACCTCCCGATGCGGCACCCGGCCGGTGAAGCGCGCCCGTACCCCGGCCTCGCCAGCCACCCTCTCCCAGTCGCGGCGCGCCGGGCCGTCACCCACCACCAGCAGGGACACGCGGGGATCGTGGAGTCCTGCCGCCGCCCGGATCACCGTCTCGAACCCCTCATACGCGTTGAGCGTGCCCGCGATTCCCACGATGATGTCCCCCTCCCCCAGCCCGGCACGGCGGCGTGCCGCAGCGGGGGGCATCGGCTCAGCGAGCGCCGCCGCCTCGACGGCGTTCGGAACGACGAAGACCGCCTCGGGCGCGACGCCTCGGGAGATGACCTCCAGCAGCATCGTCCGCGACAAGGTGACCACGGCGTCGGCCGCGATCATGCACGCGGTCTCGGCGTCGCGGGAGCGCACATAGCGCTCGCTGGCGGGATCCCCGCCACGCGCACGCCATGTCTCCTCCAGCGCCCCGCGGACCTCATACACGACGGGTAGGCCCAGTGATCTGCCCGCTGCCAGCGCCACCTGCGCGTTGTCGTGCTTCGAGTGGGCGTGCAGGACCGCCGGGGATCGCCTCTCGAGCCGCTCCCGCGCGCGGCGGCAGGCCAGGTCCAACCGGGCACCGGAGTCCAACGGCAGCGGCCCCCACGGAACGTCGCGCAGGTACGAGACGCCCTGGTGAACCTGCCGCTGCCTGGCCGTGAGACGACCCCGGTCGACCGGGAACCCCAGCCTGGTGACCACCTCCGTCTGCCAGCCGGCTGCGACCTGGGCGGCCGCGATGCCGTGGGTGCGGATGGTGTAGCCGGTCTGCGCTTCCGGCAGCGAGGTGGTGACGAAGTGGACCACACGCCCCAGATCGGGCGAGGACCTCGTGGCCGATCGGGCGGACGGGACCCTGCGTCCCGGGTCAAGGCTTGCCAACTCGCCCTCGATGGCCTGCCGCAGGAGGCGGTGGCGTGGGGACGGCCCAAGCGCGAGGAGGGCACGGTGGTAGTGGCCCTCCTCGACCAGTAGGCGGGCATGCGCCCGGGCGTCCACGACACCGGGCGCCCCATCGACCATCGCGCGGGCGAGGTCCGGGCGGTGCAGCGCCACCAGCGCGTCCACGGCGGCGCCGCGTCCGCGGCTTCTCGACCCCAGACTGACGAGTCGCTCGGCTGCTGCGTCGGGTCGGCCCAGCGCCGCCAGCGACAGTCCGGCGAGGACAGGGAAGCGACGACTGCGTCCCCACGCGCCGAGCAGCCACCCTGGCGCCACCCTCAACAAGGCCGACGCCGCCGAGACCCGCCCTCCCACGAGGAACTTGGCGAGAACCGATACAGCGGCGGGCGCATTGCGCAGCACCCGGATTCCGACGGGAACGGATCCCATGCCGCTCGCTGCGCGCAACTCTTCTGCCACGCTGTCCATGTTCTCACGCCCCGTGGCGTCACCCAGTCGGGCAGCCGTGCGAGTCACATCCTGTAGCGTGAGCATGTGCCAGACGGAAGCGACGACAAGACCCCGGAGCCACGGACCCGACGGTGGACCTCTCGGCTGGCGACACTCCGGGCGCTCCCACTGGATCCCGACGTGCGGCGCAAGGTGATCACAGGCGCCGGTCGCCGCCTGCGTCGTTCGGCGCGCCGACTCCGGCGCCGTGTCACCCCCACCCGGGTGCGGCTGCCACGGGGGGAGTTGCCCGCCGGCCCCCTCAACCGCCCGCAGGTCCGCGCGGCAGTGATCCTGGACGAGTTCTCCGAAATGGCCCTGCGCTACGAATGGCAACAAGTTCGCGTGATGCCCGGCACCTGGCGATCCGAGCTCGCCGAGCGCCGGCCCGACCTGTTGTTCGTGGAGTCCGCCTGGCGCGGCAACGCCGGTGCCTGGCAACACACGATGTCCGGTGAGGGCGCCCCGGCGCCGGAGCTCGTGGACCTGGTCTCGTGGTGCCGATCACAACACATACCCACGGTCTTCTGGAACAAGGAGGACCCCCCCAACTACCAACGCTTCCTGCCCACGGCCCGGCTGTTCGACCACGTCTTCACGGTCGACGCCGAGCGCATCCCCGACTACCAGCACGACCTGGGCCATGACCGGGTGCACCTGTTGCCCTTCGCCGCCCAGCCTCGAATTCACAACCCCGTGCGCCACGACGACTCCGGCGCCACCCGCCCCCACGACGTGGCGTTCGCCGGCACCTACTTCACGGAGAAGCATCCGGAACGGCGCGCCCAGGTGGACATGCTGCTGCGGCCCGCGCTGGACCACGGCCTGCACATCTTCTCCCGCATGCAGTTCGAGGACCCCCGCTACCGTTTCCCGCCGGACCTCGCCGCCCATGTGGTGGGCTCGCTGCCCTACGACCGGATGCTCGCCGCCTACTCCGCCTACAAGGTCTTCCTCAACGTCAACTCCGTCACGCGGTCGCCCAGCATGTGCTCGCGCAGGCTCTTCGAACTGTCAGCGGCCCAGACAGCCGTGGTGAGCGCCCCCGCCGCCTCCATCGAGCCGTTCTTCGGCGACACGATCCCCATTGTCAGCACCCCCGAGGCGGCGGACGAGGTGCTGCACAACCTGCTGGCGCACGCGGAACTGCGGGATCGTCAGGCCCTACGTGCCCACCGCCGCGTCCACGACCAGCACCTCTACGAACACCGCGCGGCCACCGTGCTGCGAACCATCGGCGTCGATGCCCCAGAGCAGGACCGGTCCGTCTCCGCCGTCGTCCCCACCATGCGCCCCGACCAGCTGGACAACGTCTGGCGCTTCATGCACCGCCAGAGCCACCCCGACGTCCAGCTGGTGCTCGTGACCCACGGCTTCGATATCGGGAGCACCCGGGTCGCCGAGTTGCAGGCCCGATGGCCACTGACCGCCGTCGAGGTCGTGGCCGCGGACGCCCGGCTGCCGCTGGGGACGCTCATGAACCGTGGCGTCGACGCCGCGTCCGGACGCTACGTGGCCAAGATGGACGACGACAACTACTACGCGGAGCACTACCTGCGGGACCTGGTCAGGGCCTTCTCCTGGACCGATGCCCTGGTGGTCGGGAAGTGGGCCCACTACGTCCACATCGGCGACGACTCCGGCCCCACCCTCCTGCGCTTCGCCGACTCCGAGCACCGCTACACCCGCCTGGTGCAGGGCGGCACCATCATCACCCCACGCGAGGTGGCAACCGGGCTGCGTTTCGAGCCTCTCCCCCGGCGCGTCGACACCACGTTCCTCGAGAAGGTGCACCGGGAGGACGGCCGCGTCTACTCGAGCGACCGATTCAACTTCGTCAGCCGCCGCAGCACCAACTCGGCAGAGCACACCTGGACGGTCTCGGCGGACCACATCCTGGCCCGATCCTCCGAGCTCCGCTTCTACGGTCCCGCCGAGCAACACGTCACCTGCTAGGGGTCTGCATGGATCGGCACCGGACCTTGGTGAGCGCCTACTGCTTCCCGCCCTACAGCGACACCGCCGGCGTGGTGGCCGCCAAACGGGTGCGGGAGCGCGGCGAGCGCGTGGACGTCGTGACCGTCGCGATGGACCGGATGCGGCGGACCGACCCGTCGCTGTCCGCGATCTGCGGCCACTTGGTGGACCGCTACGCCGTGCTCCAGACACCGTCCGCCTTCGCCAGCTGGCGCTCGGTGTCCACCTACGCCGAGGAGGGCGCGAGCGTCGCCACACGGTGGGAGGACATCGACGGCCCGTACCGCGAGGTGTACTCACGCGCCCACTTCGCCGCGTCCCACTTCCTGGCCGCGAGCCTGCGTGCGGCACGCCCGGATCTGCGGTGGACGGCGGAGTTCTCCGACCCGCTGTCCCACGACGTCGCCGGCCGCGTGCGACACGTACCGGTGGACGAGTCCCCCCTCCTTGACCGCCTGCGCCGGGCCGTGCAGGCGGCGGGCCACCGGACGCCGACGTCGGGCAACCTGTTCGAGTGGTGCGAGGTGATGACCTTCGCGATGGCGGACCGCGTGGTGTTCACCAACGACCGCCAGCGCGATTTCATGCTCTCCCGCGTGGATGTCGCGCTCGCCGACGAGGTGGCCGCGAAGTGCGAGGTCAGCGCCCATCCCACGCTGCCGCGGTCCTTCTACGACCTCGGCAGCGCCGGCCTGGACCTGACCCCCGGACGGACCCACATCGGCTACTTCGGCAACCTGTACGCCAGCCGGGGTCTGGACATGGTGCTGCGGGCCCTCGCGGCACTCGACCGGCGGCTCTCGGAACGCCTGCAGCTCCACGTCTTCACCTCGGACCCCGCGCCGCTGCGAGCAGCGGTGCAGGACCTGGGGATCGCACACTGCACGGCGGTGCACCCGTTCCTGCCGTTCCTGGACTTCCTCAACGCAGCGGACCAGATGGACGTGCTGCTGCTGCAGGACGCGCAGACGCCGGCCGGCATGGGCGGCAACCCGTTCCTGCCGTCGAAGTGGAGCGACTACCGCGGCACCACCAGCAGGATCTGGGCCGTCACCGAGGAGGGGTCGACGCTGCACAGCATCGGCGGATTCGCCTTCGAGTCACCCGTGGGCCACTTCACGGCGACGCTCGCTGTCCTGGCGCGGCTGGCGCACCAGGTCAGGGAGCGACCGTGAAGTCGGGGAGGCGCTGCCCGACGCCGAGCAGTTCGCTGATGGCCGCCACGCAGCGTTCGGCCGCCCTCCCGTCGCCGTAGGGGTTGACCGCCCGGCTCATCGTCTCGTAGGCGGCCGGGTCCTCGATCAACCGGGCGGTCTCCGCGACGATCCGCTCGCTGCTGGTCCCCACCAGTCGCACGGTCCCGGCGTCCACGGCCTCGGGGCGTTCGGTGTTCTCGCGCAGCACCAGCACCGGCCGTCCGAAGCTCGGGGCCTCCTCCTGCACACCCCCGGAGTCGGTGAGGATGACCTCGGCCCATCGCTGGGCGTGGACGAACTGCGGGTAGTCGAGCGGGTCAACGACGAGCACGTTCGCCAGGCCCTCCACCGCCGGCTCGACGGCGGCGCGCACTCGCGGGTTGAGGTGGGCCGGGAACACGATCAGGTGATCGGGGAACCGTCCCGCCAGCTCCGCGACCGCCCGGCCGATGCGCTCCATCGGCTCGCCCCAGTTCTCGCGACGATGGGTGGTCAACAGCACCATGCGGCGCCCGGCGGCCTGGGCCTCGGCCAGCCGTGGATCCTCGAACGCGACCGGCTGTTCGGCCGTCCAGTTCAGGGCATCGATGACGGTGTTGCCGGTCACGGTCACGGTGGTGGCGTCGACCGCCTCGCGCAGCAGGTTGTCGCGGGCGGCGGCGGTGGGCGCCAAGTGAAGCGCGGTGACCTGCCCGGCCAGTTTGCGGTTGGCCTCCTCCGGGAACGGGGAGTGGATGTCACCCGAGCGGAGTCCGGCCTCCAGGTGCACGACGGGGACCTGCTGGTAGAAGCAGCAAATGGCCGCCATGGCGACCGTCGTGGTGTCGCCCTGGACCACCACGGCGTCGGGCCGGACCTCGTCGACCACGTGCGGCAGCCCGTCCAGGATGCGGGCCGCCAGCGCCGTGAGGGACTGCCCGTCACGGAACACCTCCAGGTCGATGTCCGGGGTGACGCCGAACCAGTGGTTGACCTGGTCCAGCATCTCGCGGTGCTGGCCGGTGCTCACCACCACCGGGCGCAGGGTGTCGGACTCCCCTAGAGCCCGGACAAGGGGAGCCATTTTCACGGCCTCGGGGCGGGTCCCGTAGATGACCATAACCTTCTTCATGGCTGCCTTCCGTCGCTGGTGCCCTCAGCGTAGCCATCTCCCGTACCGGGGCGGAACCGCCTCGCAGCCATCCGCCGGGACCGACTAGTCTGTGGGCGTGTCCAAAGTACTCACGTCCCTTCCCGTCGGCGAACGCGTCGGCATCGCATTCTCCGGTGGTCTCGATACCTCCGTCGCGGTGGCCTGGATGCGCGAGGCCGGAGCCATACCCTGCACCTACACCGCCGACATCGGGCAGTACGACGAGCCGGACATCGCATCGGTTCCCGCCAGGGCCCAGACCTACGGCGCTGAGATCTTCCGCCTGGTGGATTGCCGGCTGGCGCTCGTCGAGGAGGGACTCTCGGCCCTGGCGTGCGGCGCCTTCCACATCCGCAGCGCCGGACGTGCCTACTTCAACACCACGCCCATCGGCCGGGCCGTCACTGGTACGCTGCTGGTGCGGGCGATGGCCGAGGACCGGGTCAACGTGTGGGGTGACGGATCCACCTACAAGGGGAACGACATCGAACGCTTCTACCGCTACGGTCTCATGGCCAACCCGGAACTGCGGATCTACAAGCCGTGGCTTGACGAGGAGTTCGTCTCCCTGTTGGGGGGCCGCACGGAGATGAGCCAGTGGCTCTCGGAGCGTGGTCTGCCCTACCGTGACTCGCAGGAGAAGGCGTACTCCACGGACGCGAACATCTGGGGAGCCACCCACGAAGCCAAGACGCTCGAGCACCTTGACGTGTCCCTGGAGACCGTGGAACCCATCATGGGTGTGAAGTTCTGGGATCCATCCGTGGAGGTCCCGGTCGAGGACGTGTGCGTCCGCTTCGAGATGGGCCGTCCGGTGGCCATCAACGGTCGCCGGTTCGACTCCCCCGTCGAGCTGGTGATGGAAGCCAACGCCATCGGGGGTCGGCACGGTTTGGGCATGAGTGACCAGATCGAGAACCGGATCATTGAGGCCAAGTCCCGTGGGGTGTACGAGGCGCCGGGGATGGCGCTGCTGTGGATCGCCTACGAGCGCCTGCTGTCCGCTATCCACAACGAGGACACCCTCGCCAATTACCGCTCTGAGGGGCTGCGCCTCGGTCGCCTGCTGTATGAAGGGCGTTGGCTGGATCCCCAGTCGCTCATGCTGCGTGAGTCCATTCAGCGCTGGGTGGCTTCCGCCGTGACGGGAGAGGTGGAGCTGCGGTTGCGACGCGGTGAGGACTACTCCATTCTCGACACGCGCGGCCCCCGCCTGAGCTACCACCCGGAGAAGCTCTCCATGGAGCGGGTAGTGGACTCCGCCTTCGGGCCGCAGGACCGGATCGGGCAGCTGACCATGCGCAACCTGGACATCGCGGACTCGCGCCAGAAGCTGGAGCTGTACGCGCAGCAGGGGACCCTGGACGCCGGTCATGTCGAGCTCATCGGCCAGCTGGAGCCCGGCGGCGCTGCCAGCATCACGGACCTGGGATCCCCGGCCCTCGATGACGACGTGGAAGCCGCGACGCTCCGTTCAGCCATGGACACCGGCACCGACTGACACTAGTCCTGTTCGATGGGGGCGCCTTCCCTGCGGGGATGGCGCCCCCAGTGTCATGACGGCTGGACCACCACCTGAGACGGCAACAGGAAGGCCCCGACGGTTTCCCGCCGGGGCCTTCCTGTTGAGAGTCGGGTCGGCGTGTGTTACGCCTCGCCTAGGCTCAGTTCCCCAGAGCCTCCACAGCTGCCTGCTCGGCAGCCTCGGAAATGGCCAGCGGGCCACCGAAGACAACCAGGTGCGGCTCATCCACCTCGTAGGAGAGGAAGTCGCGCGTGGTGTCCGGGAGGGCATTGTGACGCGTCAGCACCAGGGTGCCGTCCACGTTGGCCATGAGGGCACCACCAATCACTGCGTCCGCTGCGACAGCACCGGAGGCGAGGCCCACGTAGCTCGGATCGTTGAAGTACGCGGCGGCGATCTCGGTGGCGGTCTCGTAACGAGAGTAGCCAACGTACTCGACATCCGCTTCAACGGCCGCGGCGGCGGGGCCACCGACAGCGACGGTGTTCGGGTCCTCGTCAAGGTAACGCTGGGTGGCGTCCGGGACGGCGGTACCACGGGTCAGCAGGATCACGCCGGTCTCGGCAGCGGCAGCAGGGCCGGCGGCGAGAGCGTCCGGGAAGTCCAGACCGGTGGCCAGGAAGGCCGGGTACTTCGTCCCGTCGTCGATGACACCAGCGAGGGTGGTCTCGTACTCAAGCTGCGAGTGGGACATCCGCTCACCATCGGGACGCTCCTCAGCCGCTTCCAGGAACGCGGCCTTGGCGACAGCTTCGGCAGCGTTTGCCTCGTCGAAGGCCTCAACGGCGTCGTCCAGCGCCACTTCGGCGTCGTCGATGTCGTCCTGGATGGCACGGATCTCCGCCATCAGGGCCGCGTTGTTCTCCTGGGCTTCCAGGCGCTCCTGGATGCGCTGCACGATCTGTGCGTAGCTGTCGCGCACCGAGGCTGCCTGCCCGTTGGAGAAGTCCACTTCGTTTTCGAGGTCCTCCTGGACCATCTTCACGGTGTCGGCATCACCGAACAGGTCGACAGACCAGTCCAGCAGCAGGATCTGGGCCTGGAGCTCCGTCAGCGTGCCGGTGTAGGTCACCGGTTCGCCGGCGCCGGTCTTGAGCGTGATCGAGAACTCGGTGGCGCCGAAGAACGGCACGACATCGTCGTTCCACGAGTCGTCCTGGAAGTCCTCCGAGTTGACAGCAACGTACTCGACCAGACGGTCGGCCACGAACGCCTGGAGGGTGGTGGCGTTGGAGGCACGGTTCTGCCACAGCGCGAGGAGGTTGTTGTAGGCGTCGAGGCTGTCCACCGTGCCCACGCCCGGAATGACGACCGACGGCACGGTCTGGATGGCCTCGGTGGCTTCGGCCAGGTCAGCATTCAGCTCGTCCAGGACCTCCTGGGCCGAAAGGACATCGTTGAAACGGGCGTCCGTGACGCCGCGAGCTGCTTCCCACTTGGCGAGAGTAGCCTGGAACGCGGCCTCCAGAGCCTTCAGCTGGGCAATTTCAGCGCGGTCCGAAGCGAGGTGGCCGATACCGTCCTCGTAGTAGTCCACGGCTTCCGCCGCGAGCAGGAGCGCGGTGTCGTACCGGCTGGTGCCGCCGATACGATCGACAGTGAAGCCCATGGCAGCGAGCTGCGCCGCGACGGCAGGCTGGATCACGAGTTCGCCACCGACGAGCACGACATCGGTCACGCCCTCGTCCTGGAGGCGCTGCAGCTCTGCGATCGTCACGTCCTCCAGCTTGTCCCGGTACGTGTACAACACGGGCGCGTCGAGGATGTCAGCCAGCGGCGTGGCGGCCAAGGTGTCCGACCACGCGGTGGAATTGGCCAGGATGACGGTGTTGCCGATGTCCTCGGCTGCCTTGGACGCTGCCACGGCGGTGCCGAAGCGGCTCTGGCCGGAGATGCGGCCGTGGTAATCCCCGGTGACGATGGAGAGGCCGTCACCTTCGTCCGAGGTGCTGCCCTCGGCGTCGGGTGCTGCGGAGGCGAGCGGAGCTGAAGCGAGCGAGCAGGCAAGAGCACCGACCGCCGCGACAGCGAAACGATTACGAACCTTAAGGTTCATGCTGGTTCCTTTCTCCTGAAATGGAGACTCTGGGTTTGCGTTGGTGAGCTTTTACGCCAACGTCGAGGACTCTAGCATTCCAACACCGACAGACATAACACAACTCCAAAGACGAGCGAAACTCTCGACCTCAGGATGAAGGTTTCGTGCACATCAGCTTGTGGGACGACCATCGGCCCGTCCCTCGACCTGCCGACCAGCCAGTGCCGCTCAGCTCGCTTGGTAACCGAGTTCCGCCCTCGTGGTAGAGTCCATCCGGCTTCGGCAGCCCTGCAGCGAAAGGCAATTCCATCATGAGAATCTCACAGGTCTGCGTCGTCGGGCTCGGTTACATCGGGCTGCCCACCGCGGCCATCCTGGCCAGCCACGGTCTTTCGGTCATCGGGGTCGATGTCAAGCAGAGCTCGGTCGACGCGATCAACCAGGGTCGCGTCCCGTTCGTGGAGCCGGACCTGGAGACCTACATCCTGCGCGCGCTTCAAAGCAACCTCTTGCACGCCCAGCTGACTCCCGCCGAGGCGGACGCCTTCATCATCGCGGTCCCGACACCCTTCCGCGAGGACAAGAGTGCCGATCTCTCCTACATCGAATCCGCAGCCCGCGCCGTCGCCCCCTACCTCAGGGGCGACGAGCTGCTGGTCCTGGAATCCACCTCCCCGCCGGGGGCGACGCAGCACATGGCGGACACCGTGCTCGAGGAGCGACCCGACCTGGCCGGCGCTGCGCTCAAGTTCGCCCACTGCCCCGAACGGGTGCTGCCGGGGCGCGTCATGACGGAGCTCGTGGAGAACGACCGCATCGTGGGAGGACTCACCCCGGAGTCCGCCCAGGCGGCCGCCGAGTTGTACCGCACCTTCTGCCGCGGCGAGATCCTCCTCACCGACGCCAGCACCGCGGAGATGGCCAAGCTGGTGGAGAACAGCTACCGGGACGTGAACATCGCCTTCGCGAACGAGCTGTCCATCATCTGTGAGAGGTTGGGCATCGACGTCTGGGAGCTCATCGAGCTCGCCAACCACCACCCCCGGGTCAACATCCTGCAACCCGGACCAGGGGTGGGCGGCCACTGCATCGCCGTGGACCCCTGGTTCATCGTGGCAGCGGCGCCGGAGGAGGCCCGGCTGATCCGCACCGCCCGTGAGGTCAACGACAGCAAGCCCGGCCACGTCATCGAGCGGGTGCGCCGCGCCGTGCAGGGGATCGACGCCCCCACCATCGCCACGCTCGGACTCGCCTTCAAGCCCAACATCGACGACCTCCGCGAGTCCCCCGCGCTGGCGATCACCCGAGACCTGGCCGAGGGCCTCCCCCAGGCCCGAGTCCTGGCCGTCGAGCCACACGTCAGCGAACTCCCGACGAGCCTCCGCGGACGCTCGAACCTCACCCTCTGTGAGCTCGATCCCGCCCTGGATGAGGCCGACGTGATCGTCGTCCTTGTGGACCACGACGCGTTCACGTCCGTACCCAAGACCCGCGTGGAGGGCAAGGTCGTGATTGACAGCCGAGGCTTGTGGCGTTGATCCGGAAGGACCCCATGACCAAGCGGATCACCCCGCTGCTCGCTGCCGCCGCGGCGCTGACCGCAGCGGCTGTCCTGCTGATCGCGGCCGAACTCCTGCTGGCCGGCCACATCCTCGCCGCCGTGGGTACAGTGCTGTTGGGACCGGTGGTGGGCGTGATGTTGTGGAAGCAGCAGGCCACGATCGTCTCCCTCCAGCGCCTCCGTCAGGGGCTCGGGCAGTCCGAGTCCGGCAGACGGCGGCCAGCTACCACGTCCCCCGCCCCCCAGGTGTCGCCCGACCCGGGGGGCAAGCTCCGGCGCGTGGGCGTGTGGACGCCACCGAAGACGACGTACTCGGCCACCCAGGGCCGAGCGGCCGCGCAAGTCGCGGCCGATCCCGACGCCCCCTTCCGCCTCTTCGCCGCCACCACCGGTTTCGGATCACCCGACGTGTCCGACGTCACCCCCCGCAGCATCGCCCTGGTGGGGTCCGACGCACTGGCGGAGCGTCTCCGCTCCCGGTTCACCGTCCAACGCCTGCATCCTCGCGTGAGCGCGGCGGAGTTGGCACACGCACGGCCCGCCACGCTGGTGGTGGAGGAGGACTCGTTGGATGGGGGCCCGTGGGCGGGCGCGCTGGATCCGGCCGGCTCGGCGCTGCTGACCGAGATCCGGCAGGCCCAGCAGTCCATCCGCGACGCGGACGGGATCTGCTATGTCATCCCGGGCCGCAGGGCGCGCCTGGGGGCGCCCGCGCTTCGCGCCGAGGCCATGGTCGTCGCGGAGTCGGTCAGGGGTGAGGACGGAGGGCGGGCACCACTCCTCGACATCCTCCTGGAGCACTCCGATTCGAAGGCGGCCTCCGAGTGACGCGGCGCGACGTCGTCATCTACGGCGATGTGAACCTCAACATCATCGACGGCTCGGCCATCTGGCTCGTCTCCCTGGCGGAGACACTCGCGCTGACCCGCTCGACGGTCCACGTGGTACTCAAGGCCCACATCACCACCGACCGGTTGCTCACCCGCATCACTGACGTGCCGAACGTCGTGGTGCATCCTGCCGCCACGGCGGAGGATTCCCCCGCCATGAGCCCGGCCGAGGCCGTGGCCCGGCTGGAGGACGTCGCCCGCGAAGTGGACGCATCGGTCGTCATCGTCCGAGGCAGCCAACTGGCCGAGGCCTGCAGCTCGTCCACCGTGCTGGCGCCCAGGCTGTGGAGCTACGTGACCGATTTCCCCTTCCCCGTCACCCTCGTGAGCGATGTGCAGCTGGCGCGAATGCGGCGGATCGCCGGGCACTCCCGGCGTCTGCTGGTGCAGACGGAGGAGACCCGGGAGTACGTCGAGTCGATCGTTCCCGAGGCCGCCGGCAAGTGCCTCCTGATGACGCCCATCGTTCCGGACGAGTTCTTCGTGGACCTCGATTCGGCGGAGGAGCCCCAGCGGGAGCTGCGTCTGGTCTACTCAGGGAAGCTCCACCCCGATTGGCGCACCCTGGAGATCACCTCCCTGCCGGAGCAGCTCGAGCGACGGGGCCTCAACGCCTCGCTCACCATGCTGGGGGACAAGTTCCAGTCCAACGACGCCGCCTGGGTCACGGCCATGCGGACTGCCCTCGAGTCGCCCGGGACGGGCGTCTCCTGGAAGGGGGGGCTCCCACGCGAACGGGCGTTGGAGGAAGTAGCCGCCCACGACGTGGGGCTCAGCTGGCGCTCAACGGCCCTCGACACCAGCCTCGAGATCTCGACGAAGCTGCTGGAGTACGCGGCGGCAGGCACTCCCCCGCTCGTCAACCGCACCCCGGCGCACGAGGCCCTGCTGGGATCGGACTACCCGCTGCTCGTGGAGGACGATGTCGACAGCGTCATCACCGCCCTGCTCGCGGCCCGAGACCACCTGCCCCTGATCCGGCGCCGCGCCCAGCAATCCGTCCTTCCCTACTCTGGCACCGCCACGGCCCGGCGCTTCGAGGGGTACTTCCAGCGGGCCGAGCCCAACCTGGCAGCCTTCCCCCGCCGCGGGCAGCCTGTCAGGGTGGTGGTCGCCGGGCACGACCTGAAGTTCGCCGGGGAACTCATCGACATCCTCGAGACACGGCCGGACGTCGAGCTGCGAATCGACCGGTGGGCGGCGCTGCGGGAACACGATGCCGATGCCTCCCAGACCTTGCTGGAGTGGGCCGACGTCATCGTGTGCGAGTGGGCCGGCCACAACGCGGTCTGGTACTCGCAGCGCAAGCGCCCCGACCAGCGCCTGCTCGTGCGGCTCCACAGGTTCGAACTCACCGCCCCGTGGATCGACACCATCGACATCGACAACGTCGACGCCCTGATCACGGTGTCCCGCTACTACCAGGAGCTCGTGGCGGAGACCAAGCCCTGGCCATGCGACAGGATCCACCACATCCCGAACTCCTTGGACGCGGTGGACCTGGACCGACCCAAACACCCCGGCGCCGAGTACACGCTGGGCCTCGTCGGGATCGTCCCCTTCCTGAAGCGCCCCGACCGGGCACTCGACCTGCTCGAGGCACTCCTGCGCGAGGACGACCGGTTCTCGCTCCACATCAAGGGCAGGATGCCGTGGGAGTACCCATGGATCTGGGCCAAGCCGGCGGAGCGCGAACCCTATCTGGACTTCTTCTCGAGGATCGGACGGACTCCCGGGCTGTCGGAGAAGGTGGTCTTCGCCCCGTTCTCCCCTGACATGGCCAACTGGCTCCGCAGAATCGGATGGGTGGTATCACCGTCGACGCACGAGAGCTTCCACCTGGCTCCCGCTGAAGGGATGGCGTCCGGCGCACTGCCCTTGTTCTGGCCTCGTGATGGCGTCGACAAGATCTTCGGCGACGAGTACCTCTTCGCCGACATCGACTCGATGGCACAGTGCGTGCTCAGCGCCACCCAGGACGCGTCGGACCATCGACGGAGAACCGCGTTGATCAAGAAGGACGCAGCAGCTTTCGACACAGCTCGCATCGCCGACCTCTGGATGACCCACATCCTGGGCTCCGCACCCATCGGAGGTACCACGTGACGCTCCCCTCCCGAGACACCGAGCATCCCGGTTGGGAGCCCTCCAACAAGGTCGCCCGCAACCACCATGTTCCGCTCCTCATGGCAGACGTGTACAGCGAACCCGGGCTTGAGCCCGTGTCCTTGGCCGAGGACGCGCACTGGCGCTACTTCACTGACGAGTCCACGGCGGCCTTCCGGTTCCACAGCCTGACATTCCTCAACACGCTCACGGAGACCTACCGCTCCACAGGGGATCCCGCCTACGCTACAAAGGCCCGCGAGCTGGCCCTGCGCTGGATCCGTGCCTGCGGGACACCGGACGACTCCCCCGCATGGCACGGACACGCGACCGGTCTGCGCACCGGCCTGCTCGCGTACCTCTTCTCCGCCGGGTTCGCCACCGACGACGCCGTGCGGGAGAGCCTGCGCCTGCACGCTGACCACCTCTCGCGAGACGAGAACTACGAGGGCGCATGGAACCACGGGCTGGACCAGAACATCGCCCTCCTGAGGGCAGCCCGGGCGCTCGACGACCCGTCGCTAGGGGCGGTGGCCAGCGCCAGGCTGGACGAAGCCGCCGTTGCGTACGTCGACGCGCAAGGGGTGGTCGCCGAGCAGGCGCCGCACTACGCCGTCTACATCCACAAGCAGCTGGGACTCGCCATCGCTGAACTGTCAGCGGCTGGTCTTCCCATCAGCGCTGCACTCCACCGCCGCAACCACATCCCCGGCTTCCTGCTCTGGGCCACCCGGCCGGACGGCTACGTCGTGCAGGTGGGAGACTCGATGCTTCGACAGCCCTCCACCGACGTCGCCGACGATCTTGCCTATTGGCGCGGTCCCGACTCGCCCACCCCTCCGCCCGCTTCTCGCCAGATGATCTACGACGACGGGTGGGCGTTCATCCGTTCCGGGTGGGGCGAGAACCGCCCAGCCGCCGAGGAGTCCCACCTCACGGTCCGCTACGGCACCTACCGACGCATCCACGGACACCGCGACCACACATCGATCCTGTGGTACACGCACGGACGTCCCGTGCTCGAGGATCCCGGCTTCAGCGGCTATTCGGACAAGGTGCGGCGGAGCTACGAGCTGAGCGAGGTGTCCCACTCGGTTGTCTCCCTGACCGGCGCCGGACCCTTCGACTGGAAGCGCGGCACGGACCTGAGGGAGCACACCGTGATCACGGGGCGCGACCCCTCCCACGAACTCCACCTCCTCCACCTCACGGGAGTCCCTTACCGGGACACGGTACGGACCCGGTCCATCGCCTTCCTGCCGCACCTGGACATCCTGCTGGTCCGGGACGAGGTGAGGGCGTCCGCCGTCGTTCGCGCTCACCAGACCTGGCAGTTCGGCGCCACCTTCGACGACGTGGCCATGGCAGCGGATCACAGCGGCTCCGTCCTCACCGACCCGCACGGGACGGTCCACATCAAGCAGTACCTTCCCATCGACGAAGGAGTCAGCCACCGCGGTTCGGAGGACCCGATGGCCGGCTGGGCACCCACCCCCGAAGCCCCCCACTCCCCGGCCTTCTGCCTGAGGTGGGCCAAGCGGGGGAGGCACGTGGGTTTCCTCACCTCCATCTCCACACGCGATGATGTGGATGTGAGCCTGGGGTCACAAGGGACGATCAGGATCGCCGTGCACGGACTCGGTGATGAGCCGCTGGCCCGCTTGCTGTTCGACCCGGATATCGGTTTTCGTCCCCTGTCGTTGCCTCCCACCGGACGATGGGACCACGTGGAGTAGGCGCCCGATCAGGCGATCGCGTCGTAGCTGAGCCAGGAGATGCCCTCCGGTCGGGGCAGCAGCGAACGAGCCGCATGGGTTCCGCTCCCATTGCCGGGGTACACCCAGAGTTGACCGGTGCCACGGGTGCGCGCCACCAAGTCGGGTATCCGGTCGCCTGTCACGTCGCCAGGCCCCGTGATCATGTCCATGACCTCCCAGCCCCTGCCGATGCGGGACCGCAGCCCCAGGCTGCCCCGGCCATCACCGGGATACAGCCACAGGGAGCCGTACCGCCCGTCCCGGGCGATGAGGTCGGGGTTACCGTCGCTGTTGAAGTCCCCGGCGGAGACCAGGAGGTCCATGACCCCCCAACCTGTGCCGATCCTCTGCCGGGACAGCCCGCCGAACGAGTTTCCCTTGTACAGCCAGAGCTCCCCCGTGTTGCGCTGGACGGCGACGAGATCCACCCTGCCGTCCCCGTTGAAGTCACCCACGCCCGCGATGGCCGCCATGGAGTTCCAGTGGCGCCCGATCTGGCTGCGCGATCCTCCGCCGTACCCGTATCCCACGTACAGGTAGAGGGCTCCGGTCCGCGCTTCACGTGCGATGAAGTCGCTCTTGCCGTCTCCGCTGACGTCACCGACTGTCTCGATGAGGTTCATGACCCCCCAACTCCGGCCTATCTGCTCCCGGGCCAGGAACTGGCCGCGCTCGTTTCCCGGTAGGCGCCAGAGGCGTCCATCCGGGGAACGGGTGATGATGTCGTTCCTCCAGTCCCCGTTCATGTCGTTGCCGAAGCCGGTGGTGGGTGGCAGCGGTCGCGAGAACGACGTGAACTGGTACGTGCCGCACGTCCGGTTGTAGTCGCGGGTGTCGTCGTACCACTGCGAGATGAGCACCCGTCCACCGGAGAAACTCGGTTGCGTGCAACGATCCAGGGCTTCGGTGGGGTAGTCCAGGCGCCCGGCAGTCGCCCAGACCGGGACGGTGGGCAGCTTCCAGTTGCCGACGATCTCATTCCAGCCATTCGTGTACGAGTAGATGCCGTAGCTGTACCCGGACTCTGAGAGACCTCGCATGAACCCGTCGATGACCGCACGGTTGAGTGCCCGCTTGGCTGCCGTGCCGCCGGGCCACGGTTGGGCCGGGCGCGGCTCGACGTCGATCCACACGACCGGCGGCTTCCACCCGATGGACTGCATGTAGGCCACCGAGTACTTGGCCTCCGCATAGCCGACGTTGCTGAGCCGACCGGCCAAGGTCGTCGTGCGCCACGGACCACTCGCGCCGTACTGCGTCAGCTGGGCTGCCGTCGGATACGTGGCCATTCCGTACGCCTGGGTCGGCTTGGACCGGGACGTGGCCCACTCCACCTGGCTCTGCAGGCACGGATTCCTGGTGAACGCCAGACCCTTGGTCAGACCGATGATCACAAACTTGGTATCCGACGGAGGCATGGGCAAGCCATAGCCCTCGGGGGCTGGGCACTGGGGCCACGACACGTCGTGGCCGAAGAGGTCCGCGGCTTCAGCGCGCGTTCCTGTGAACGATGCGATGAGAACAAGAACGCCTACCAGGAGACGCGAGACGATCGCTCTTCCAGGCGCTCGATTCCGGGTTGACATGACGTCACCACCAATCGTTGGCCGTTGACTCCATGGTGCGCTTACGGGCTCCAAATAGCCAGAGATTGGTGGCGGCGACTTTCTCTACGCTGCCCTCGGTTGGCTCTTGGTCAGCAGGGACGCTTTTCCGGAGCCCTGGTCAGCGACGCATCTCGTTCCACCACGTCGTCCAGCGCCTCGTCGATGGCTGCCATCACGTCGTCATCCAGCTTCATGCCGCTCATCGCCGCGCTGGGCGCGATCTGCTCCGGCCGGGACGCACCGATCAGCGCTGCGGCGACGTTGTCGTTCTGCAGCACCCAGGCGATCGCCAGCTGCGCCATCGTGATGCCCAGTCCGTCCGCGATGGGGCGGAGCTTCTGCACCGCGGTGAGCACGTCGTCGCGCATCCACCGCTCGATGAAGTTCCGCCCACCCTTGTCGTCGGTGGCGCGGCTGCCCTCCGGCGGCGGCTGGCCCGGCTGGTACTTGCCGCTGAGGATCCCCTGCGCCATCGGCGACCAGACGATCTGCGAGATCCCCAGCTCCTCCGACGCCGGCACCACCTTGCCCTCGATGACCCGCCACAGCATGGAGTACTCGGGCTGGTTGCTGACGAGCTGGAACCCGAGCTCGCCCGCCATTGCGTGTGCCCGTCGCAGCTGGTCGGAGTTCCACTCCGAGACGCCGATGTAGAGGGCCTTGCCCTGGCCGACGACGTCGGCGAAGGCCTGCATGGTCTCCTCCAGCGGGGTCTCCACATCGAACCGATGGGCCTGGTAGAGGTCGACGTAGTCGGTCTGCAGCCGCTCCAGCGAGCCGTTGATCGATTCCATGATGTGCTTGCGCGAGAGGCCGCAGTCGTTGGCGCCCATCGGGCCGGTCGGGAAGTACACCTTGGTGAAGATCTCGAGCGACTCGCGCCGCTCCCCCTTGAGGGCCTCGCCCAGGACCGTCTCGGCCTGGGTGTTCGCGTACACGTCCGCAGTGTCGAATGACGTGATGCCTGCGTCCAGCGCCGCGGCTACACACGCCTGCGCGCGCTCGTTCTCCACCTGCGACCCGTGGGTGATCCAGTTGCCGTAGGTGACGGCGCTCACCTTGAGCCCCGAGTTGCCGAGGTAGCGGTACTCCATCAGTCCTCCTGAGTCGTGATTTCCTGAGCACCGTATCCCTGGGGATGCGGCTGACAGCGGCCTTCGGTCGGTCAATAGGTACATGTACTCAAAGCCGTAGGCAGCATGTACCTACGCGAAACGGGTAGTACCTCACAGGAAAACCCCTATCCCCCTCGACGCCGTTCCGGCAGGCTTTCAGACATCAGCCAGTAGGGCCCCAGCGAAAGCTCGGGGGAACTTGGAAAGGGAGCCTGAACATGACTGTCACCGCCACCGACATCGTCACTCCGTGTGTGCAGTACGCGAACGTGTACCTGCATCCGCTCATGGAGGAGTCGGAGTCCGCCAACACCCAGGCCAGCCGCCGGGAGTACGCGATGCTGCGCTCCCAGGGCGACAAGCTCTGCGGCAGCTGCCCGCTCCTGGCGGAGTGCCTCACCAACGCCGTCACCCAGCACGACGTGGCTGGCTTCGTCGCCGGCACCACCAGCAAGCAGCGCCGGGAGATCCGCGTCCGCCTGGGCATCACCGTGGACGACGACGACTTCGACACCTACGCGGGCGTGAACTCCGGCCGCCAGTTCGACCGCAATGAGATCTACCGCCTCCGCCAGGCCAACCCGACGGAGCCGCTGTCGGCCATTGCCGCGCGCATGGGGTGCTCGGTGTCCACCGTCAAGCGCCACCTGCGCAGGATTGAGCGGGAGGGCATCCAGGAGCAGCCGAAGCCGGCTGCCAAGCCCACGCCCGACCAGGTCATGGCCGCTGCCCGCGAGGTGCTGCACGGCACCCCCGTTGCGCCGGTTCGCGCGGCCTGACCCGCGGTCAGAACCAGCGCCGCAGCTCAGCCACGACGCCGTCATCGACGAAGTGTCCGGTGACGGCGTCGGCTGCTGCCCGGACGTCCTCGGGAGCGTTGCCCATCGCGACGCCACGGCCAGCCCACTGCAGCATCTCGATGTCGTTGCGGCCGTCACCGATGGCAAGTACGTCGGACGCGGAAAGACCCAGCTCGTCGACCACCCGCTGCAGTCCATGGGCCTTGTCGATCCCCTGGGGCGCGATGTCCAGCCAGGCGGACCAGCCGATGAAATACGCCACCTCGTGCAGGTTCAGCCGGTCCGTGAGCTGCTGGAACTTCTCCTCGGAGGAGTTGGGATCGCGGATCACGACACGGGAGACGGGCCGGGACGCCAGTTCCTCGATCGACTCGACCACGACGTCGCCGTGCAGCTCCCCCTCCGGGAAGGGACGGCTGACCCGCCACGACATGCCCTCCTCGACGGCGATCAGGGCCTCGGGCGCCAGACCGGCGACCTGCCGGATGACGTCCTCCGGGTCGAAGAGGTGGTCGACGTGGACCTCCACCGGTGGGTACGTGATGACCTTCGAACCGTTGGAGGCCACGGCCCAGCCTGGCGGCAACTCGAGCTCGTCGAAGACGATCTGTGTCGCCCACCAGGAACGCCCAGTGCTGAGCACCACTGGTACCCCGGCCTCGGCGACCTCCCCCACGGCGCGCTTGACCGTCGCCGGCATCCGGGACTCGGCGTCGACGAGGGTCCCGTCGATGTCCAACGCCACCAGCTTCGGGGTGAAGCCGCCGCTCACGAGGCGACCGGGTACAGCACCTCGCGGCCGCCCAAGTAGGGGCGCAGCGCGTCGGGGACCCGCACGGAACCGTCCGCCTGCTGGTGGTTCTCCAGCAGCATGATGATCATCCGTGTCATCGCGCAGAGCGTGCCGTTGAGGGTCGCGACGGGCTCGGTGCCATCGTCACCGCGGTAGCGGATGGCCAGGCGTCGGGCCTGGAACTGGGTGCAGTTCGACGTGGAGGTGACCTCGCGGTAGCGCTGCTGGGTGGGGAGCCAGGCGTAGCAGTCGTACTTGCGGGCGGCGGACAACCCGAGGTCGCCGGAGGCCACATCGAGCACCTGGAAGGGGATCTCGAGGGCCTCGAGGAACTCCTTTTCGAAGCCCAGCAGCTTCTGGTGCCAGTCCTCGGCCTCCTCTGGCCGGCAGTGGACGAACATCTCCACCTTGTCGAACCAGTGGACACGGAAGATCCCGCGGGTGTCCTTGCCGTAGGAGCCGGCCTCCCGACGGAAGCAGGGGCTGAAGGCGACGTAGCGGCGCGGCAGGGTGGCGGCGTCGAGGATCTCGTCGCTGTGGTAGGCGGCCAGTGCCACCTCGGACGTGCCAACGAGGTAGAGGTCGTCGGCCGGCAGGTGATAGACGTCCTGCGCGGCCTGGCCGAGGAATCCGGTGCCCTCCATGGCCGAGGGCTTCACCAGCGCCGGCGGGATCATGGGCGTGAACCCCCATTCCGCGGCCTTGGCCATCGCCAGGTTGAGCAGGGCCATCTCCAGCTGGGCGCCGGCACCTGTCAGCACGTAGAACCGGGACCCGGAGATCTTGGTGCCGCGCTCCATGTCGATGGCGCCGAGGAGCTCGCCGATCTCCAGGTGGTCGCGGGGTTCGAAGCCCTCGGCGACGAAGTCGCGCGGCTCTCCCACCGTCTCCAGGACGACGCCCTCGTCCTCGCCGCCCTCGGGCACCCCGTCGATGACGAGGTTGCCGACCTGCAGCATCAGCTCGTCGAACCGGGCCCCTGCGGCGTCGGCGTCGGCCTGGGCGGCCTTCACGTCGGCGGACAGCTGCTTGGTGCGGGCCAGCAGCACCGCCTTCTCCTCGCCTTGGGCCTTGGCGACCAACTTCCCCAGGTCCTTCTGTTCCGCCCGGAGCGTCTCGAACATCACGATCCCGGCGCGGCGGGCCTCGTCGGCGGCGATGAGCTCGTCGACCAGCTCCACCGACTCACCGCGGGCCTCTTGCGAGCGTCGGACGCGGTCGGGGTCGGTGCGGAGCCACTTGGGATCGATCATGGAGCCAAGACTAGTTCCCAGCGGCGCGACGGGCATGTCGGTGCCACGAAGGCTCCGGTCAGCGGCGGTCGGCCGGTTGGCGATCCCGCCGAATCACCAGCTCGAACGGGGTGCCCGCCATCCAGGAGACGAGCAGGCGCGGCCCGTCCCGTCGGTCCGTGCCGCCCAGGTACCGCCACGCCTCCCCGGGTTCGTAGAAGTCGGAGTCCAGCAGGGCCGCGCCCGCCGGGAGGAAGCTCCACGACTCGTCCTCCGCCACGCGCAGCCGGGTCACACCCCTGAGGCGCCAACTCCGGTCGTCGACGGCGGTGCACTGCCCTGCCACCCCCACCGGACGGGTGCCGAATGAGATCTCCAGGGCGAGCGGCACCGCCGGGCCCTCGGTCGCGACGACCAGGCCGATCGCATCCTCCGCGAGATGGACGGAGATCTGCGTGGCCATGACGACGTCGTCCCGGGGGCGGGCGTCGAAGTCCATGGCTGCGGCGAACCGACCCTCGAAACCGACGACGTAGTCACCCTCCTCCCGGCGCTCGCCAGCCGGGATGGGCTGGTAGTAGGCGGCGCTCGCGGTCTCGCGGAGGACGACCGAATCGCCCTCCCGGTCCAACGACGTCGCGCGGAACGGCCCAAGCCCGAAGAACCGCCGCGTCAGCCGGATGCCCTCGACACTGAGCCCACCCGTGCGGAGCGCCACGACGTCGGGGCAGTGGTTCAGTCCCGACGCCACGCGCCGGTGGACGGCGACGTCCGGAGCGGCGCGCACCACGAGTCGCCCGCCGTCGGGGGCGTGGTGGACCACCAGATGTGAGGCAGTGAAATCGTGCCAACCCGGCCCCGGTTCCGGGCGGTCACCGACGCCGTCGCCCACCTCCAGCAGACCGAGCAACAGGCCTGCGGCCAAAGGCACCGCGTTCGAGCCTCCCAACGATCCCGCGAACTCACCCATGGCACGACACGTGGCGCAGCCGGTGAGGTGCGCGACCGCACGGTAGTCGTGTTCGAAGTCCGCGACGCTGAACGGACGGGCCTGGTCCTGCCGCCGGGACTGCAGCGTGCACACCTGTCCATCGGCATCGGTCAGCAGGGCGTGGGCATGGAGGTTGCGGTGGACGACGTCAACAAGAGCGGGCCGCCCCAGGTGGTGGGCGATCGCCAGGAGGGCGGGGTTGGTGACGTGCGTCGCGTACAGCGGGCTGCGCTCGGAGTAGAGACCGTCCGGCTGGACGTCGATCCCCTCCGCCAGCCACTCGTCCGCCCGGGCGAGCGCGGCGGCATCCTCCAGCAGTACCCCGGAGCGCACCAGGGCGGATGCGAGCTCCCAGCGGTGGTTCGGGGTGTGGACGCCGCCCGTTCGCAGCGACGGCAGGGCGGCCGTGATCACCTGCCGCACCTGCGTATGGAGTCCCTCGGGCACGGGTCCCCCAGCCGCGTTCCGCAGGACCTCGACGAGCCGCGCCAGCCCATTGATGGTGAAGCCCGAATCCGGCGGCGACAGCCCGTTGTCGCCCACCAGGAACAGTCCCGTGGCGGGATCCTGCTGCAACGCCAGCGCATCGACGGCGGCCTTGGCGACGCCCGCGGCGTGGGCGCGGTCATCGACACCCGCGTCCGTGAGGAGCAGCCAGTAGCAGGCGGCCTCCGCGGCGTTCTGCAGCACGCGGTGTGGTGTGGTGGGGTCAGGGGTGGCCCGGGACCACGTGTCGCGCAGGCCCGCGATGACCCGCGCCAGCAGTGCATCGCCAGTCATCGCTCAGCCCTTGAGCCCGCTGTTGATGTCCGCGTTGAGGATGTACTTCTGGAACACGATGAAGACCAGAACCATGGGCACGATGGAGATCACCGACGCCGAGAGCAGCACGGACCAGTCGATGTTCTCAGCGCCCACGATGGACCGCAGGGCCACTTGGAGCGTGTAGAGCTTCTGGTCGTTCAGCACGATGAGCGGCCAGATGTAGTCGTTCCACCGCCAGTGGAACGAGAAGATGGCCAGCGTGAAGACGATGGGCCGGGCCAACGGCAACATCATCGACCAGAAGATGCGCATCTCGCCCGCTCCGTCGATGCGTGCTGCCTCAAGGAGCTCGTCGGGCACGGTGCGGAAGTACTGCCGGAACATGAAGATGCCGGTGGCGGTGATGATCGAGGGCACGATCACGCCCGCCAGCTTGTTGTAGAGCCCCAGGTCGCGGATGACCGCGAACGTCGAGGGCATGATCACCTCGGTGGGCAGCATCGTCGTGGCCAGGATGCAGATGAAGAACACCTTGAGCCAGCGGTTCTTGTACTTCGCGAACGCAAAGCCCGTCGCAGCGCTGACGATGACGGTCAGCGCGGTGGTGACGACCGCGACGACGGTGGTGTTGAGGAAGTACCGAGCGAAGTCGTAGCGCTCCCACGCCGTCGCATAGCCCTCCACGCTCCACCGCTCGGGCAGCGGCGTCAGTGGGAAGCGGAACAGTTCGCTGGCCGGCTTGAAGGAGCTCAGCACGAACCACGCCAGGGGCAGGAGGAAGGCCAGGGCCAGGCCCCAGAGCACCGCGGTCTGGAGCGCCGAGGGCAGGAACTGACGGTGCTCGGGCAGGCCTCGCCTGCGGCCAGGTGTCCTCATTCGTACTCAGCCCCCCGGTCGAACCTCATCTGGATCCCTGCGATCACCAACAGGATCACCATCAGCACCATGGACGCAGCGCTTGCGTAGCCAATCCGCGCGCGCTCGAAACCGGTCGAGTAGATGTACTGGACCATGAGGTAGTTGGTGGTCCCGGGACCACC
>CANMNB010000019.1 GCA_947499145.1 uncultured Arachnia sp. | reverse complement strand
GCAGCCGTCCGCCTCAACATGGA
The DNA here is from genome assembly GCA_947499145.1 of uncultured Arachnia sp. Lineage (GTDB taxonomy): Bacteria > Actinomycetota > Actinomycetes > Propionibacteriales > Propionibacteriaceae > Arachnia. The sequence goes on along the minus strand of CANMNB010000019.1, from coordinate 18,620 downwards.
AAACAGCCAACAACGACTCCAAACAGCTTGACACCTTCCGACTGATCGATTTTCCCCCGTCCGCTTCCGAGAATGCTTCACTGACCCGGCGTTCCTGCCACCAGTACGCCCGACGCTGGCCCCTGCCCCGCCACCGTCCCGAAAATCGAGCACTGATCGATTTTCCCCCGTCCGCTCCCGAGAATGTTTCACTGACTCGACATTCCTGCCACTAGGGCGCCCGACGGCAAACGCGTGCGTCGGGGTCTCGCGGGGCGGTGTTCGACCGCGCTTCCAGCTCCCCTCTGAGTCCCGCTTCCCGACGTCCTCGCGGGGTGAACACGGCCGAGGCATTGTGGCGTTTCGAGACTGAGAGAGCGATCTCCCGCCTGCTGTTGCGCCTGCCAAGGCCCTGGGTTACGATGAATCATCGAAACGCTTCGCCAATGGAGGCCAAGGCCAATGCACACACGCGCTCCAGCCCCGGTCGGGGGCGGCCCCGAGGGGGGCGTCCCACCACACGGTCGCGCGGGCCGGGGGATCGGCTGATGTCGGTCACCGCGCCTGAGGAGCTTCCCAAGACGGAGACGGTCGCCTCTGCGGAGCGCAAGTTCCGCAAGGGCGACGTCCCGGCAGGGAAGAAGCGCGGAACCACGTCCTTCGGACTGTTCCTCGCGATCGTGCCGTTCCTGGTGCTGGTCTTCCTGTTCTCCTACTTTCCGCTCTATGGCTGGATCTACTCCCTCTTCGACTACCGGCCTGCGCGCGGTCTCTCGGGAAGCGAGTTCGTCGGGCTCCAGTGGTTCCGCCTCCTGGTCGGGTCTCCCACCCAGCTGGCGCAGATCGGCCAGGTGATGGCCAATACGCTGGCCATGAGCTTCCTGGGCATCGCCACGTCGGTGCTACCGCTGGCCTTTGCCGTGTTCCTCAACGAGATCCGCGCCACATGGTTCAAGAACATCATCCAGACGCTCACCACCCTGCCGAACTTCATCTCCTGGGTGCTGGTTTACATGATCGCCTTCTCGATGTTCTCCACCACCGGCCTCGTCAACACCGTGCTGCTGGACTCCGGCCTCATCACCATGCCCATGAAGTTCCTGGACACCGACCAGAACATCTGGCTCACCATGACCGCCTGGAGCCTCTGGAAGGGTCTCGGCTGGGGGGCGATCCTCTACCTCGCCGCCATCGCCGGGATCGATCCGTCGATGTACGAATCGGCGAAGATCGACGGCGCCGGCCGGTTCCAGACCATGTGGTACATCACCGTGCCGCAGCTGATGCCCACGTACTTCGTGCTGTTGCTGCTCTCGATCGCCAACCTCCTCAACAACGGGATGGAGCAGTACTACGTCTTCCAGAATGCCTTCAACCGCAACACCATCCAGGTCCTCGACCTCTACGTCTACAACATCGGCATCACCGGCAACAGCCTGTCGATGGCGACAGCCATCAGCATGCTCAAGAGCGTGATCTCGGTGGCCCTGCTCCTGTCCGTCAACGCCCTCGCCAAGCGCGTGCGTGGGTCATCGCTGATCTGAGGGGACCCACGCCATGACCACGCTCGCCCAGCCCACCGCCCGCATCCGGGACGAGAAGGGCTCCTGGGGCTTCAAGCTCGTGAACTACGCAGTCTTCGCGCTCTTCGCCGTGATCTGCGCCTATCCGTTCTACTACCTCATCATCAACTCGATCAGCGCGAACGACATCTCGGCGCAGGGTGACATCCGCTGGCTGCCCCGGGGCCTCCAACTCGAGAACTACGTCCAGGTCTTCCAACTCCCCGGACTCAGCCGTGCAGCCCTCGTCTCACTGGCCAGGACCGTGCTGGGGACCCTCGCGACGGTGCTGGCGTCGGCCTTCCTGGGGTTCATGTTCACCCAGGCCCGACTGTGGAAGCGGCAGCTCTGGTACCGCTTGGTGGTCATCACCATGTACTTCAACGCGGGCCTCATCCCGGTGTTCATCATCATGAAGAACCTGGGCCTGACCAACAGCTTCTGGGTCTACATCCTCCCGTTCGTCGTCCAGCCCTTCAACATCATCCTCGTCAAGACCTATGTCGAGTCCATGCCGGAGTCGTTGCAGGAGGCTGCGGAGGTCGACGGCGCCAACATCTTCCAGGTCTTCTTCCGGGTGATGCTGCCCAACATGACGCCCATCCTCGCCACCGTGGCGATCTTCTCGGCCGTCGCCCAGTGGAACAGCTTCCAGGACACCCTCCTCTACGTCACCGACCAGAGCCTCTACACGCTGCAGTTCCTGCTCTACATGTTCATCAACCAGGCAGCCAGCCTCGCCGCTGCTGCGCAACAGGCGGGAGGAAACCTCGGATCCATTGCCTCGGCTGCCACCCAGCAGACGGCCACGTCCATCCGCATGACCGTCTCGGTCATCGTCGTGCTGCCGATCATCTTCATCTACCCACTCTTCCAGCGGTTCTTCGTCAAGGGGATCATGCTCGGCGCCGTCAAGGGCTGATGGGCCGAACCCCCACCCTCAGGAAAGGAAATCTATGAACAAGCGGAAGGTCGTGGCCCTCGCGGTCACACCACTCATGACCCTCACCGCGCTCACCGCGTGTGGGCCGGACCAGGAGGCGCAGGAGCCCCAGGGCCAGTCGACGGACGGCGCCACCAGCGGCGAGTTCCCCGCCGAGTGGTCCGAGGAGATCACCATCGACGTCTTCGATGGCCTGGCCAACGCCATGGGCGAGCAGCCCGGCTGGTTCGGCAAGATCGTCAAGGACAAGTTCAACATGAAGCTGAACATCATCGCCCCCAACGTGGCGGGCGGTGGCGACACGCTCTACAACACCCGCGTCGCGGCCGGTGACCTGGGCGACCTCATCGTCACGGACAAGGGCCAGAAGCTCGACGAGCTCGTCGAGAACGGTCTGCTCATGGACGTCTCGGAGTACTACCCGGCGATGTCCAGCGCCGCCGAGTTCGACGCTGCGGTGCAGCGCCTCAACGAGGGCAAGGACGGCCTCTACGCGTTCCCGACGCAGGTGTCGTCGCTGAAGCCGACGGACCCGAGCGAGGGCATCGACCCGACGTTCGGTCCCTTCGTGCGCTGGGACCTCTACGCCGAGCTCGGCTACCCCGAGATCGCCACCATGGAGGACCTCCTGCCCGTCCTGAAGGAGATGCAGGAGGCCAACCCCACCGCCGAGAACGGCAAGCCCGTCTACGGCCTGTCCCTGTTCAAGGACTGGGACGGCAACATGATGAACAATGCCAAGCAGCCCACCACCTTCTACGGCTACGACGAGATCGGTTTCGTCCTGGCCAAGGCCGACGGCTCGGATTACCAGAGCATCGTCGACTCCGACTCGGAGTATGTGCGGGCGCTGCGCTTCTTCTATGAGGCGAACCAGATGGGGCTCGTCGATCCCGAGTCGACCACCCAGAACTACGACACCCTGTTCTCGAAGTACCAGAACGGACAGGTCCTGTTCTCGTGGTGGCCGTGGCAGGGCCAGTCCGCCTTCAACACCACGGCGAACATCGAGGCCGGCAAGGGCTTCATGATCGCCCCGATGCAGGACATGAAGGTCTTCTCCTACGGCGCCGAGCCGTTCGGCGGCAAGCAGGTCCTGGCTGTCGGCTCCCAGGCGGAGGATCCCGAGCGCATCGCGGCCTTCATCGACTGGCTGTACTCACCGGAGGGCACCTACGCCAACAACTCCCAGACCATGGGCGCTGCCGGCCCGCAGGGCCTGACCTGGGATCTCAACGACGAGGGGAAGCCAGAGCTGACCGAGTTCGGGATGCAGGCACTCGTCGGTGGCGGCGCCGATGTCCCCGAGGAATGGGGCGGCAACAACTACCAGGACGGCGCGTCCTGGTTGAACACCACGCTGGTGCTCCCCATCGACACCGATCCGAACACGGGCGAGGCCTTCAGCTACAAGATGTGGGAGACCTACCAGGAGGCCACCTCCAACCCGCTGCAGGAGGACTGGTCGGCCCAGATGGGCGGCGCCGCCACGACGATGGGCTACCTCAAGGACAACGACATGCTCCTCGTGGCTCCGGGTGCCAGCTACACCGCCCCCACGGACAGCTCCGAGATCGAGACACTGCGGAACCAGGCCAAGGCGATCATCGTCCAGGAGTCCTGGAAGATGGCGTTCGCCGGCAGCGACCAGGAGTTCGAGTCGCTGTTGACGGGCATGCAGGAGACCGTGAAGGGCCTCGGCTACGACAAGGTGCTGGAGGTCGACATGGCCAACGCCCAGGACCAGAACGCCCAGCGCGAGCAGGCGGCGTCGGGTTCCTGACCTGACGGTGCGACGAGGGGGTGCGGCCAGTGCGGTCGTGCCCCCTCAGTCATGTGGCGGCAGGGCAGGGGCCACATCAGGAGTGCCGGTCGTCTCGCGTCAATTCTCCGGGTCCCGGTAGCGCGCGAACCCGCTCCGGAACAGGAATGCCATGCCGTAGGCGCCGAGCGAGAGGCCCAGGGTGAGAGTCAGCCACACGAAACCGGGAGCCACGATCGAGAGCGCCAGCAGGGTCCAGGGCACCAGCACCAGTCCCACCGTGCGCAGCGCTTCGGCAACGGGCAGCAGCAGGGCGTTGCGCAGCGTCTGCCCCAGGGAGTTGCGGAAGGCGGCGACGAGGGCGAGCGCCCACAGCAGGGCGCCGAACAGGTAGGCGGAGCCCAGCCCGGCCAGGATCGCCGCGGCGCCGGAGACGGTGCTGTCGTAGGAGAACCAGAAGACGGCGGCGAAGGCGAGAAGCGCTCCCGGCAGGCCCAGCGCCAGGAAGGCCGCCGTCGCCTGCCCCAGATTGCGGCCGAGCGCGACGACGTAGCCCTTGATCAGGTCGCCCCGCTCCTCGTCGGCGTAGCGCATGGTCACCTCGAACAACGCGCTCGTGGCGACGCCGATCGTGATGACGGGGAGGCAGGTCAGGATGTACATGACGTTGAGCGCGATGAAGGCCAGCAGGGTCGTCAGGCCATGGACGCTGCGGTTGTACGGGTCTACCTGCATGAGGTGAGCTTGGCAGGCCGTCAGGCAGACGGCGAGGTGGGCCGGTACTCGAACCGGGTCACCCGGGTGGTGCCCGAGATGCCACGGACCCCGATGAGTCGTCCCGTGAACCCGCCGGCGACCTCCGTCGACAGGTGGCGACCATCCACTGAGGCCAGTTCCTGCCAGGCCCCGCCGGAGCGGACCTTGAGCCGTACGACGTCGGGACCGCACGGCTCGTACATCATCGCCGTGGGTGCGGGATCGGCGGTGACGCGCAGGCGCACCGAACCTGGATCGTCGACGGCCACCGAGGCGAACTCCTGCTCGAACGGGATGCTCCGACCGAGCGCCCGGACGGAGTGGCCGTCCGTCTCGAGGGCGTAGAAGTGGGAGTCGTCCAGGTAGACGACGAGTTGGGCGGCGCCGTCGCGGACATCGAGGACCGCCTCCGCCGACCACGCCAGGTCCTGCGCCCGGATGGCGACGGGCCTGGTGGGACCTGGGCGCGCGGCGAGCTGGAGGGCGCCGTCGTGCACGGTGGCGTCGTCGAGGGATCCCTGGGGCGAGACCCAGCGGAGTCCGAGGGGTTCTGAGAAGTCCGTGGCGAGTGCCGTCTCGGGTGAGAACGTCGGCGCGAGGTCTTCACGGAACCGGGGCCAGCCGTCGACCCAGTCGACGGGGCAGAGCATGGTCTCGCGTCCGATCACGTGGTACTCCGGCGTGTAGCCGCGGGGCCGGGTGCCGTGGTAGCAGGCCCACCACTGCCCGTCCCACTCCACGAGGTCGGCGTGGCCGACGGACTGGATCGGGTGGTCCGTGGAACGGTGGGTCAGGATCGGGTTCGTGGGATGTGGCTCGAACCCGCCGTCGGGGCGTCGCGACCGGGCCACGGAGACGCTGTGACCCCGCTCGGTGCCGCCTTCAGCGATCAGCAGGTACCACCAGTCGCCGACCCGGTAGAGGTGGGGGCCCTCGGGCGCCTTCATGCCCGTGCCGGACCACAGGGATCGGCGCTCGGAGAGGACCGCACCCGTGGTGGGGTCGATCGTCACCTGCGCGATGCCGCCCTCGAAGGCGCACCACGTGAGATAACAGGTGCCGTCCTCGTCCCAGGCCAGGTCCGGGTCGATGCCGACGGTCCCGGGCACGACAACCGGGTCGGACCACGGCCCAGCAGGGTTCTCGGCAGTGAAGAGCAACTGGCCCTCGCCGGCCTGGGCGATGTTCGTCGTGGCAAACCAGAAGCGGCCGTCGTGGTGGCGCAGGGTCGAGCCGTAGATACCCGCCGAGGCGCGGCGGAAGGTGGTCAGGTCGAGTTGGTCCTTCCGATGCACGACGTGGCCCACCTGCGCGAACGTCCGGAGGTCCTCGCTCCGGAACACCGGCGCACCGGGGAACAGCTCGAACGACGACGTGGCCAGGTAGACGCCGTCCGGGCCGGCGCACATCGTCGGGTCCGAGTAGAAGCCCGGGATGGCGGGGGTGAGGTTGTGGTGCATGGGGCTCCTCAGCTGATGGTGTCGACCTCGACGGCGCCGCGGAGCCGGAGCTGCAGGCTGGTGGCGCCCGGGAGGGGACAGGGGACGGTGACATCGTGCCAGTCGCCGGCCCGCTCGGGATCCGGGGTGGCCACGACGACGGCATCGTCGCAGGCCAGGGTGACCTCGCCGTCCAGACCACCACGTACCCGCAGTCGGACCGTCAGGTGGTCGGGTAGGGGCGCCGTCTCGGGCCAGGTCAGCAAGCCGTGTCCGGAACGGGCTCGGTAGGCGGTCCCTCGCAGCGTCCCGACTGGCACTCCGACCACGCGGGACCATTCCGGTGCGTGCCAGGCCTGCAACGGCAGGGCGGGCGGGGCTGCAGGGTGGGTGGGCACGGTGGCCACCTCGCGCTCGGGTCCCAGGGCTGCGGCGGAGGCGGCCGCGCGCACTCTCCAGAGGGTGTCGGGCAGGTCCAGCCCAACCCCGGCACGCCACGTCCGCAGCCGATCGGCGTGCAGCGGGACCTCCATCTCGACCTCCTCGCCGGGGGCGAGGACGACGCGGCGGTACCCCAGCAGCCGCCGTCCGATGCGGGGATCGGCAGCCTCGGCGTGGACCTGCACGAGCTCGTGGGCCGGTCGCGCCCCGCGGTTGGCCAGGCGGACGACGGCGGTCCCGTCGAGGCCGGTCGGCAGGTCCAGTGCGAGGTACTCGGGTGCGCCGTACGTCAGCCCGTGGCCGAGGGCGTACAGCGGGGTGTGCGGGCTGTACCACCACGTCATGGCGGCGTCGACGATGTCGTAGTCGAAGAGGTCGCCCGCGTGGTCCTCGCGGGCCCACCACGTCTGGGCCAGGCGCCCCCTCGGCTCGACGCGTCCGTCGAGGACGTCGAACAGGCCGTGGCCGACCTCTTGGCCCGCGTGGCTGGACCACAGGACGGCCGCCGCGCGGTCGTCCAGGCCGTCCAGCACATAGGGGTAGGAGGAGATGATGGCCAGCACCGTGCGCGGGTTGGCGGCTGCCGCCGCCTCGACGAGTTGGCTCTGCGCCTCGGGCAGGAGGAGATTGGGGCGGTCGAGGGTCTCGCGCCCGTTGATGTGCGGGTCGTTGCCGACGGCGACCACGACGATGTCGGATTCGGCCGCCAGGGCGGCCACGGCGTCGGCTCCCCGGCTCACGACTTCGGCGCGGAAGTGCTCGGCGTGGGCGAGGTCGTCGGTGGTGGAGGTGACGAGGCCGCCCCAGGACTCCACGCGCAACCAGCGGCGGCTGCCCCTGTGCTGCAGCGACCACGTCCCGTCGGCATGGGTGTGCCGGGCGAACACCTCCTGGGTCACCCATCCCTGTGGTCGGTCGGCCTCGACGCGGACCATGCCCTCGTCGGAGCCCCGCCACAGCAGGCCGGACTGGTCGTGGCGGAGCGTGACGAGGTCCGCGCCCCAGTCCGTGACGGCGATGATGGCTGCGTCCTCGTCGACGTGGGCATCCGCCACCAGAACGCCGTCCTCCGCGCGCGAGAGCGGCAGCCCGGTCGTCGTGGAGCGGAGGACGACGCGGTCGGCCCCGTCGTGGTGGGCGACGGGATGGGCCTCGGCGGCGGCGTCGGCCGGGGCGACCATGTAGGGCGGGGTGCCGGAGTACCAGTCGTGCTTGACCACGGTGGCGAGCGGTCCCACCACGGCGAGGCTGGCGCCCGGTCGGAGGGGGAGGGTGCCGTCGTTGGCGAGGAGGACGACCTGTGCGCTCGAGGCCTCCCGTGCCAGTTCGCGGTGTTCCGGGGTGTCGAGGGCGTCGGCGGAGATGTCGGCCCAGGGGTCGTGCTCAGGTGTCAGGTCGCCGCAGCGGGCGCGGGCCAGCAGGACCCGACGCGCAGCACGGCGGACGTCGTCGATGGAAAGCAGGCCCTGACGGAGGGCTTCGCGGATCGCTGTGGTGGTGTGGGTCGAGTCGGCGTCGCGGTCGGTGAAGGAGTCCAGGCCGGCCCGGATCGCGGCGGCGTGGGACTCGGCGTCGGTGGCGAAGGCGCGCTCCGCTCCGGTCAGGTTGGTCGGCGCGTAGGCGTCGGAGACTGCGAGGAGGTCCGGCTGGGCGGCGCGGACGGCGTCATACAGCTCTGCGGACGTGTGGGCGGGGCGGCCGTTGACCAGGTTGTAGGCGGCCATGATCCCGCCGACGGCGTGCTCGGCGAGGGGGGCCAGGAACGGTGGGAGGTCGTACTCGTGGAGGACGCGCGGTGGGAGGTTCGACGAGGAGGTGCAGCGGTCGAGTTCGTTGTTGTAGGCCAGGAGGTGCTTCAGCGTCGGCACGGTCTTCCAGAAGACGTCGTGGTCGCCGCGGAGGCCGGAGGCGTAGGCGACGGCGCACTCGGCGGTGACGTGCGGGTCCTCCGAGTACCCCTCCTCGTTTCGGCCCCAGAGGGGATGCCGGAGGGGATTGACCACGGGTGCCCACACGTTGAGGGACACCCCGTCAGGGTCCGCTGCACGCGTCGCCCTGAGCTCTGTGGCGACCGCATCCCCGATCCGTCGCAGCAACTCGGGGTCCCAGGCTGCGGCCAGTCCCACCGGCTGTGGGAAGACCGTGGCCTTTCCCAGCCACGCCACTCCGTGGAGCGCTTCGGCCCCGGTGTGCCACGCGGGCAACCCGGCTCCCTCCATGGCTGGGTTGCGCTGGTGCAGCAGTTGGATGCACTCGTCGTCGGTCAGGGACGCCAGCACGGTCTCGACGAGGTCACCGAGATCCTGAGGAGTGGTAGGGGATTCCGCGATCATGATCGAAGCCTTTCGACTCGGTAGTCGGACAGCGCTGGGGCTATTCTGCTTGTTCTCGGTTGATCGCGCGACCTCCCGCACGAAACTTCCTGTCGAAAAGCTTCGATCACTGCACGCGGGGCGCGACGAGGCGGCGCTCGGGCAAGCCGGACTCCTTGAGCTGGGCCATCAGCATGTCCACAGCGGTGGCGCCGATGGTGGTGCCGGGGATGTCGATGACGCTCATGGGTACCAAGGGGGCCAGCAGCAGGGACTTGGGGCCGACGGCGACCACCTCGACCGGGTCCGCACCGTTGGTGGCCCGTCGGGTCAGAGCGCTCAGCACCCCTGGGAGGGCCGACTCGTTGTGAACCACCAGTCCCGTGTTCCCGGCGGCGATGACGTCGTCGACGATGAGCGAGGCGGCCACCGGGTCGTCCTCGCAGGCGACCTCCTGGAGTCCGACGTTTCGCGCGGCTGCCTCGTGCTTGACGCCGCGGGCCATGCGGATGGCGTAGGACGTGCCGCGACTGAGGACTTCCGGAGGCGGTCCGATGAGGGCCACCTGGGTGTGTCCGCCCTCGGCCAGTCGCCGAACGGCAAGTCGGCCGGCCGTCTCGAAATCGAAGTCGATGCAGCTCAGGTTGCCCGGGTCGTCGGGAAGGCCGATCAGCACGCTGGGTTGGCGGAGCTTGGCCAGCGTGGGGAGGCGGGCGTCGCGGGCTTCGACGTCCATGACGATGAAACCGTCGACCATGGAACGCAGGGAGACACTCTCGATGCCCCGGGCGTCCTGTTCGGTGACCAGCAGGACGTCATAGTCATAGGTGCGGGCGCGCGTGGCAATTCCGGCGACGAACTGCATGATCACATCGACGTTGACCCCTGGCCTCAAGGGAGTGACGAGTCCCATGACGTGGGTGGTTGACGACGCGAGCGCCCGTGCACCGGCGTGGGGGCGGTAGTTGAGGTCCTTGATCGCCTTGAGCACCCGCTCCCGGGTGGCCTCCGAGATGGGGCGGCGGCCACTCAGGACATAGGAGACCGTGGACTGGGACACCCCCGCCTGACGAGCGACGTCCTGGATGCCAGCCATGGTGATCCCTTTCCTGCGCAGGCCGCGGCGAGCGAGAGCCTGCCCGGGACGGGAGGGTGTCGTGCCGCATGGCGCGTTGCCCTCAGCCTAGCTGGCGCGGAAGCGTTTCGACCAGATTTCGACGACCCGGCTGGGCCACCTGCTACCAGAGGGGCTGGATCTCGGGGTTCGCGCGCGTTGGGCCCGGGAGGGGCGTGGCCATGCGGGCCAGTCCGCCCTCCGGTGAACCCGTGCCGCCACTGCGGAGGTGGGGGCGAGGGACGAGGTGGCCGTGGAGGTCGCCGATGTGGATGAAGCGGAGACGTGTCATGCCACCACTGTGCCGCGCAGGAGGCTCGAGCGAGTAGGTTGACAGTCTGACTAGACAGGCATACCATCTAGACATGGAAACTGACATCCCATGGCCCAGCGAGTGGCTGCGAGGGGTACTCGGCGTCTGCGTGCTGCGGATCGTCGCGGAGGGGCCCACCTACGGCTACGAGATCGCATCCCGGCTCGCCGCCGCCGGGCTGGGCAGCGTCAAGGGGGGAACGCTCTACCCGTTGCTCGGCCGCTTCGAGGAAGCCGGCTGGGTCGAGGTGGAGTGGCGGCCCGGCGAGGGCGGTCCTGGACGCAAGTACTACCAGCTGACCCAGAGCGGACTGGCCGAAGCCCGACGGGAGGCCCGGCGCTGGGCCCAGTTCACCGACACCACCCGCACTCTCACTGACTCCCTCATCGATTCCGGGAAGGCCTGACATGACTGATCACACGACCCCACACGTCGACAAGCACTGGCGCGACGATTTCGTCGTGGCCATGCGGTTGCAGGATGCGTCCGGCCAACAGATCGGCGATGCCCTGGCAACCGTGGACGTCCACTGCGCCGAGTCCGGCGAAACGGCTGAGGAGGCCTTCGGTGACGCCACGGCCTACGCCGCGTCGCTGGCTCCGCAGCAGGCCGCGACATCCGGGCTGGGCGCGTCCTTCGCCGTCGGGATGTTCATGGGTCTGGTCGGCATGATCGTGGTGCCTCGTGCCGTCGACGACTGGCTCATGGGCACCGCCTTCGCGGTGACCATTGGCGACATCGTGGCCCTCGCCGTCGTCCTGGCGTTAGCGAGTACCGTCATGGCGCTGCCGCGTCTGGTGCTGCCATGGCTGGTGAAGGCCCGGTTCTCCGTGTTCTGGCTGGTCGGCTCCGTACTGATGACGGTGCTGGTCCTGGCGATGCTGTTCCTGCGCGACGTGGTGGCCGAGGTCGACTGGCGGGTCGCGCTGGTCGTCGGTGTCGCGCTCCTGGTGGCCAGCGTGACGTCGACCTGGCGCGACCTGTCCACCTCGGACCCCGTTGCTGACCCGCGTTTCGCTGACGCCCCGCGCCGTCGCACGCAGTGGTTGACGGCGCTCAGTTTCCCGATCCTGACGCTCCTGATCCTGGGGGTCGACGCGCTGTTCCGGATGGTCAGCTGACGCTGGGGCGGTGAGCCTCGATCGTCCTCACGATGGCGGGTCGGAGCTCGGACGGCGCGATCACCTCGTCCACCGAGCCGACCTCGACCGCCCGGTGGATGTTGTGGACAGCGTCGAACTCGGAGGCGATCTCGGAGATCTTCTCCGCCCGCACCGATCCCCGGACGTCGGCCAGCTCGACCTGCAACTCGGCCCGCTCCTCGGGGGCGGCGTCGCGCAGCCGGGTCTCCAGGTCCGCCACGCGCGGGTCCGCGCTCGTGCGCTTGTCGACGTCGCGGGCGAAGACCACGGCTGCGGCGGGAGCCCCGCCGATCACGGAGGCGTGCGAGCCCTCGATGGCCAGGACCGTCATGGATTCGTTCAGGCGCTTGGAGAACACCACGAACGCGCCACCGTGGTAGCGGGAGATCACGACGAACACGATCGGGCCGGTGAAGTTGACGATGGCCCGACCAATCTCCGCGCCGTACTCCAGTTGCAGGTTCCGCATGGACTCGGGGGAACCGTCGAAGCCGGACAGGTTCGCCAGCACCACGAGCGGCCGGTTGCCCGAGGCCGCGTTGATGGCTCGCGCCACCTTCTTCGACGAGCGGGGGAAGAGCGTGCCACCGGTGAACGTGTCCGGCCCGTCGCTGGGCGGGAAGCCGGCGCGGGGGACGGGCGTCGACTCGATCCCGACCACGCTCACGCTGTGTCCGCCGACGCGGGCGTCCACGACGACCGCGGTCTCCGCCTCTGCCATGTCGGCCCAACGCTCGACGCGTGGGTGGTCCTGGTCACAGACGGCTGCGATCACCGAGCGGATGTCGAAGGGCTTCTTCCGGTCCGGGTTGTGGCTGGCGGAGAAGATCTCGCCGACGGTGGAGAAGTCCGTCCCGGGCAGGTGAGGGAACCCCGAGACGTCCCGGTCCACTGGATCCGACGTCGCGGCCCTTCTCGGCCCGGTCTCGCTGGGAGCGACGAAGGTGTGGTCGTAGTGGGACAGCAAGATTCCCATGGCCGATCCCAGGTCCTTGGCCCAGAACTGCGCCTGGCCGTTGGGCCCCATGACGCGGTCGTAGCCGCCAATGCCGTAGTTGTCCTCCGCGGACACGCCGCCGGAGAAGTCGAGCGACTGCTTGCCGGTCAGGACCATCGCTGAGTCCGGGGTCATGACGAGGATGCCCTTGGTGTGCATGAGCATCGTCGCCTCGGCGTTCCAGTACGGCTGGGCGCCGACGTTGATGCCGGCGACGACCACGTTGATCTCGCCGCCCGCTTGGGTGAACTCGACGATCCGGCGGAGGGCCGCGCCGACCCAGTCCATGTTCTCCGTGCCGGAATCCATGGAGATCCGCGCGCCGGAACTCAGCGTGAACCACTCCACCGGCACCCCCATCTCCTCCGCGAGGTCGATGGCGGCGATGATCCGGGAGCACTCAGGTTCAGCGACGGCTCCGAGGCCCTTCGTGGGGTCCCCGGACAACACGATCCGCGTGACTCCCTCGGGGTGCAGTTCCGTGGGAGTCGTCACGCGCGCGACGATGATGCCGGCCTTGTTGCGGCCAGGCGCCCGGTCCACCTCGACGAGGCGCCCGTCGGCGTCGAGGTCGAGCTCGGTGAGGCTGCCGCCGGGGCCGGCGAGCGTGGCCGAGAGCTCGTAGGGGTAGACGAGCCCTCGACGGCGTGCGCGGAGCACCTTGCCGGCGTAGTCGTCGAGGGGCTTCAGCGGTTCGCTCGGCGGTGCCATGACCGTCGTCGTCACGCCTGCTCCCGGCTGGGCGTGGAAGCGGAGCGCGAGCGGGATCAGCTGGTCGCCGCGCACGAACCGGCCCTGGCACAGCACCTCCTCGATGCCGGCGCCGTCGGAGAGTGGGGTGATCCGGTCCTGCAGTGGGGTGATGTCGTCGACGTCGAGGTCGATTTCCGGCCACACGTGGACCCAGACGTGGTTCATGTCCAGTCGAGATCCGGCAGAGCCCCGGGCGGTGCGGGTGCGCCGGATGGCCTCCAGGCAGTTGGCCACGGCGCGCTCGGCGTGCGGGAGGCCGACGAGGTTCCCCGCCTCGTCCCGGACGACGGCGAGCTGCCGGACCTGCGCCATCGCCACCAGCCGCCGGTCCTCCGTGTTCTCGCGGGCGACGCATTCGAAGAGCAGGACGTCGTCGGGTGCGGGCAGGCGGGTGGTCTCGAAGTCCCGCAAGCGCCACAGGTCCAGTTGCCGGCCGGCCATCGGATGGAGACCGCGGATCCGCTCGTCCTCCGTGAGCACTCCGTCGGTGAATCGGAAGGTCCGGTACTCGACGTCGCCGTCGGGGGCGCAGAGCGCCACGGCCACACGCTGGACCCCAGCCGGCCATGACCACTCGCGGAGCCGAGCGGGCAGGCCCTCTTCGGTGCCGTTGTCGGCGGGGCGAGTGACGTGGAGCTCGACGACCACATCGCGTTCCTCCGGCCGTGTGGTCACTCGGTCGGCCACGAGGTTCGCCAACGCGCTGCCCGGACGGAGTTCGTCCCATGTGCCCAAGGTGCTGACGACGTGCCGGGGGCGGCCATCAAGGGTGAAGTCGGCGCTCACGACGGGGCGTCCGGCCGAGCTGGATCGCTCGACGTCTGCGAGATCGTGCCTCGTGTAGTACTTGCGCAGCAGCACTTCCAGCATCGGCTCGTGGGTCGGGATCGAGTGGCCGAGGCGCTGGGCGAGGAAGTTCGCGGTCCACTCCGGGATTGCGGCCAGCCGGGCGATGCGCTCGTCGTAGTCCGGGGCGTCGGGGTCGGACGCGAGGGCCTCAACCTCCTGGCCCACTCCCGCGACGATCGAGGCGCGCTCGGCGTCGACCTGCGGCTGGTCGAACCACCGGAATCGGACCGATCGGGCGAGGTCGCCGACGGCGGGGAACCGGAGCTGCGTGGCGCGGACGAGGCGCTCGAGCTGGGCCCGGGCGGTGGCTGCCTGCCCGTCGTGGGGCGCGGGCTCCGCGATCCAGCGATCCAGGATGCCGAGCACCAGCGGCACGTCGGAGGCGATGCGCTTGTTCGCCAGGAAGATCCGGAAGACGGCCGCCTCGAGCTCCGGCGACCGGTCCAGGGAGTCCACTTCGTAGTGCCGGAGGGCGCAGGTGAGCCGATCGACGAAGGCGCCGGGCAATCCGGCGCGGTCGGCGTCGAGGGTGGTGAGGTAGCGGTGGAAGTACTCGCGTTCCGAGTGGACGCGGAGCTCGGTGCTGCCCAGCTCGCCGAAGGGACGATTCCGGCTCAGCTCGGCGAGGTCGGCGAACAGCGTCAGCAGCTGGATCTCGTCGGCGACGAGGTCGGTCCCTGCGGCGACCGCCTCCTCGCGGGCCTCGAGGTAGCGGGTCAGCGTGCGGGCGGAGGGATCGACGTCGTAGCCCATGAGGACGGCCGACAGGTCGGAGAGGAGCCTCCGCGCGCGGACACCCGGGTCCGCGACCGGCGGGCAGGTCGGGATCTCGACCGAGGAGCTCTCCTCGGCGACGGCGTCCCCCCCGTTGCCCACGGGCTCGAGCCTCACCAGCGGGGCCATGGACTCCACCTGGGAGCCGGTCCGGACCAGGACTTCCTTCACGCGGGCGGGGAAGGGGGCGTGGATCGCGGTCTCCATCTTCATGGACTCCAGCACCACCACCGGCGCGCCGGCCTCCACCTCGTCGCCGACGGAGACGGGGGTGGCCACCACCAGCGCCGGTGCGGGGGAGCGCAGCACGCCACCCTCGTCGCGGGAGACGCGGTGGGTGACGCCGTCCACCTCGATCAGGTGGATGGGGCCGTGGGTGGCGGAGATGATGCGGTGCTGCTCACCGCCGACGACGACGCGGCCGTGTACGTCGTCGAGCCGCTGGACCTCGGCCTCCGTGGCTTGGCCGTCGACGACGACACGGTAGCGACCGGGTGCGATGGCGTAGGTCATGACGGAGTGCAGCGAGCCGCGGAGCTTCAGTTCCACCTTGAGGCCGGAGGCGTGCTGGGTCTGCGGGCGGCCGCCGTGGGCCGTGGTCAGGAGGCGGTCGGTCTCGCGTTCCGTGGTCTCCTCGTAGGCCTCGATGGCGGCCACCACGAGGGCGACGCCGGCGTGGTCGTCGGCCACCAGGCCACCGTCCGCGCGGGTGCGGTCGATCCAGGCGGTGTCCGCCCAGACGTGGCCGGTGGCGTCGTCGCCGCGGCGGGGCCCGATGACCTCCGGCTGCTTCAGGAGCTCGAGCACGAAGCTCTTGTTGGTGGCGCCGCCCTCGATGACGACGGTGGTCTCGCCCATGGCACGGCGCAGTCGGCCGAGGGCCTCTTCGCGGGTGCGGCCATGGGCGATGATCTTGGCGATCATGGAGTCGAAGTCGGCGGGGATGGAATCCCCCTCCGCCACGCCGGTGTCGACGCGGATTCCGGGTCCTGCTGGCAGGTCGAGTCGGGTGATGAGACCGGGGGCGGGAGCAAAGTCGCGGTCGGGGTCCTCGGCGTTGAGCCGGGCCTCGACGGCGTGCCCGAACTCGGTCGGCCGCTCCTGGAGCGCGCCGCCTGCGGCGACGTGGATCTGGGCCTTGACCAGGTCGAAGTCATTGGTGGCCTCGGTGATGGGGTGCTCGACCTGCAGGCGCGTGTTGACCTCGAGGAACGCGAACATCCGCTCGCCCGGGTGATAGAGGAACTCGACGGTGCCCGCGCCCCGGTAGCCGACCGCCAGCGCCAGCCGCTCCGCGGCGGCCTTGAGCTCGTCGGTCTGTGTGGCATCGAGCAGGGGAGAGGCCGACTCCTCGATGATCTTCTGGTTCCGTCGCTGGACGGTGCAGTCACGAACCCCGATGGCCCAGGCGTTGCCGTGGGCGTCGGCGATGACCTGAACCTCGACGTGCCGGGCGCCGGTGACGAGCTTCTCGAGGAACACCACACCGGAGCCGAATGCCCGCTCCGCCTCGTCGCGGGTGCGCTGGTAGGCGTCGGCCAGCTCGTCGGCAGAGGTGACTTTGCGGATGCCTCGACCGCCGCCGCCGGCCGTCGCCTTGAGCATCAGGGGGTACCCGATCCGGTCGGCCGCTTCGAGGGCCTGGTCGAGGGTGTCGACGCCGCCGCGCGACCACGGCGCCACCGGCACGCCAACCTCCTCGGCGATCAGCTTGGACCCGATCTTGTCGCCGAGCTTGCGCATGGCGTCGCCGGAGGGGCCGATGAACGTGATCCCCAGTGATTCCACGAGGTCCGCGAACCCAGCATCCTCGGCGACGAAGCCCCAGCCCACCCACACTGCGTCGGCGCGAGCCTCGGTCAGGACCCGTGCCATGAGCTCGTGGTTGAGGTAGGGCCGCTCGGACGCGGGACCCAGGGAATAGGCCTCGTCGGCCTCACGGGCGAACATCGCCGAGCGTTCGGCGTCGGTGTAGAGGGCGATCGTGGCGATCGGCTCGCGGGCTGGGTCCTCGGCATTCAGGTCGCGCACTGCATGGATGAGCCGCATGGCGGCCTCACCGCGGTTGACGATGGCGATGCGTCTGAACACCGATACCTCCTACGCTCGTCGAGTCCCGGGCAGGGATCTGGGCCAATCTGGCAGTTGCGGCCGGGATTGTGCGACCCAGCCTGTCGGTGCGGGTGGCCACATTCCCGTTCCCACGGCGGGGACTCAACAAGGTGGAGAAATCGTTGTGGGAACCCGACAAGGCTCCCGCGGAGGTAGGTTCCCGGCATGAGCATCTTCCAGCTGGACGGCAGGCGCGCCCTGGTCACCGGAGCGAGCCGCGGGATCGGGTTCGAGTCGGCGCGGCTGCTGCGCGAACTGGGCGCGGAGGTGACGATCGCCGCTCGGGGGCAGGATGACCTGCGCGCCGCCGGTGAGCGGATCGGCGCACGTTGGGTCCCGGCCGACGTCTCGCGCCCCGACGACGTCCGCGCGCTCGTCGAGGACGTGGGGGACGTCGACATCCTCGTCAGCAACGCCGGCGGCCCGCCCCCGGGTGTGCCGAGCGAGACATCCGAGGACGCGTGGGAGGCGGGTTTCCAGACCACGTTCATGTCCACGGTGCGGCTCGTCGAGGGCGTGCTCGCGGGCATGCGGGAGCGCGGGTGGGGGCGGATCGTCGCGATCACGAGCCTCACGGTGCGCCGCCCGGCGATCAACCTGCCGGTGAGCAACGCGATGCGCGCCGCCGTCACCAACCATCTGAGGACACTCGCGCTGGAGGTGGCGGCCGACGGCGTGACCTGCAACACCGTCGCCCCGGGCTTCACGGCGACCGAGCGGCTGAAGCGGCTGCACTCCAGCCCGGAGGACGCCGACCGCGCGCGGAACTCGATTCCTGCCCGCCGGTTCGGTGAGCCGTCGGAGGTGGCCGCCGCCGTGGCCTTCCTCGCGAGCAGTGAGGCGGCCTACGTCACGGGCCAGGAGATCGTCGTCGACGGCGGGTTCACCATCTAGCACCGTACACGGCCGCCGCGCGGCCTACTCACCGACCGGGGGAGCCAATCCGCTCGCCGAGTAGCGGCGCAGCCGCGTGTCGCCCATCTCGTTCGCCGAGTAGCGGCGTAGCCGCGTGTCGAGGCGTGGCCAAATGAGCGAACGTTTCGACACGGCCGCTTCGCGGCCTACTCAACGACCGGGGGAGCCAGTCCGCTCGCCGAGTAGCGGCGTAGCCGCGTGTCGCCCATCTCGTTCGCCGAGTAGCGGCGCAGCCGCGTGTCGAGGCGTGCTGTCGTCCCTCGACACGGGCACTGCGTGCCATACTCGGGGACCGGTAGAGCAGCGTCAGCAACGGGGCCAAGGTTCACCGCCGGGGTACTGGCCCGACCGGGGCCTGAGCGGCCACACCCTCGCCCCGAAGGAGAGTCCCGTGGAGTGGTGGGGTTTGAGGGTCTCCGGCGAGGCGGCGTGAGGTAGGCGGCCATCGGCGGGATCT
>CANMNB010000018.1 GCA_947499145.1 uncultured Arachnia sp. | reverse complement strand
GCGCAGTCCAACGCCCCATCATCGCCTCCCCAGTGACTCACACTCAGGATGACAACTACGGACTGATCGATTTTCGGCACGGGCCGCGGGAGCAGTGGCCAGCGAGCGCGGGGCAGCGAGACGGGGTGCGGCGGCACTTGGGGAGCAGGGAGACAGACGGGGCAGCGGGAGTTGAGCGCGGGCGACTCAACCCTGTTTGACATTGGCCCCACCAGATCTATACTTGAGTCCACAAGACTCAACCACCTCCACATGAGGAAGAAAGGGGTAACGCAATGGCACGCACGTTCGATCCGTTCCGCGACTTCGACCGCCTCTTCGGCGAGGTCTCCCGCTCGACCCAGCAGGGTCTCGCCATGGACCTCTACCGCACCGGTGACCACTTCGTCGCAGAGTTCGACCTCCCCGGCATCGACCCGTCCAGCATCGACATCGACATCGACGACCGCACCCTGACCGTCCGCGCCGAGCGCGGCAGCAGCGCCGGCGGTAACGGCGACGACGTCCAGTGGCTCGTCCGCGAGCGCATCACCGGCGCCGTGGCACGTCAGCTCTCGCTGGGCCGGGGCCTCGACTCCAACAAGATCGAGGCGGACTACACCAACGGCGTCCTGAAGGTCGTCATCCCGGTGGCCGAGGAGTCCAAGCCGCGCAAGATCAGCGTCGCCCACACCGGTGGGTCGAAGCAGATCGAGGGCGAGACCATCGAGGGCCAGACGGACGAGGACCAGTCCAACGGCAGCTGACCGCTCGCTGACACTGGAGGGCGTCGAGGGCAACCTCGGCGCCCTTCGTGCTGCCCGGGAACAATTGATCAGAGCAGGGTCGCGCGCACCAGGCCCCACAGCGCGTCGCGGGGCATCCGCATCGCCTGCCGCGCCATCGCCAGCGCCATCCGGGACTGGGGCGTGTCGGCGTCCAGCACCGCCCGCTGGTCCGCGACGTCGAGCCTCGCGAACGCATCGAACAGCTCGACGACCACCTCCGGACGGGCGCGCAGCACCGCCCGCAGCGCCATCGCCCGCAGGGGACCGGGGCCGCGCCCGAAGCGCGGGGTCTCCCCCGAGACGATCGAGCGGGCGAAAGAATCCACCGAGTGCAGCGCCTGGAAGACGGAGTAACCGCTGATCGGGTTGTGCTGGGCCCCCGCCGCACCGAAGCGGAGCACCCCGGGGAGCGGACGACCCCGCCGTACCAGCGGGATCGCCACCAGCTCGGACTCAGCCCCCTCGACGTCGGACCCCGCGATCCCGTGGCGAGCCAGCCGCTCCAGCAGCCGGGACCTCAACTCGCCTGCGCCCAGCGCCGGCTTCCCGGCGAGACAGGTCTCTTCGACGAGCACCCGCCCATCGGGCATCGGGATCACGTAGCAGAAGCTCGGGGGACGTCTGTCCCAGCCGGTGCCGCCCGACGGCGTCGTCCAGTCCATCAGCACGCCGTCGGCGTCCACCGGCACCAGCGCCCCGGCGAGCTCCGGGTCGAGAAAAAGTCCGTACGCGGTCTGGTGTGGCACGGCTCCCGAGGTCCCGATCGGCTTGGCTCCGCGAGCGTCGACCACCACGCGTGCCCGCTCCCGCAACGCCAGCAGCCCGGCGTCGTCCACCGTCCGGCGCTCCAGGTCGACGCCGTCGAGGGTCAGCGCCTGCTGCAGGGCGGGCACGTCGAGGACGGCGTAGGTGTCGTCGATGACCTGCGTGCTGTGCACGCGCATGGCCGGGCCGATTCCGTCGCGGCCGATCACCTCGCGCGGCAGCCACCCGGGCAGTAGGCGACGCCAGCCGGCGAGGGTCTGGGTCCACGCGGCCTCGGGGTTCGGATCCACCAGCAGAACGGAGGAGCCCGCGACCCGGAGGCGGTGTGCCAGGGCGCGACCGGCCGGGCCCGCCCCGCAGATGGCGACGACGAAACTGCTCACGCGGGCTCCGGCACCTTGACCAGTCCGACGACGGCCGTGCGGGCCTTCCGCCAGGTGGGCACGCGGACGCGCGAGGAGAAGACGTCGTAGTCGGCGGCCTCGATGCGGTCGAGGATCTGCGAGTACAGGGTGCGGGCCGTCCCGACGCAGCGGGCCGATGCCCCCGGGAGGTGCGGGATGCCCTCGTCGGCGTGCCGGTACAGCTCGCGGTTGCGGGCGATCTCGAAGCGCATGAGCTCACGCCAGGCATCGTCGGCGACGCGTCGTCGCGGGTCCGCGCCGAAGCGCTCGAAGTCCTCGGTGGGGATGTAGGTGCGGCCGCGGTCGAGGTCCTCGCCCACGTCGCGCAGGAAGTTCGTCAGCTGGAAGGCGAACCCCAGCGAACGCGCGGGCTCGAAGGCCCCGCGCGATGTCGGCTCCAGCACCGGCAGCATCATCTCGCCGATCACCGCCGCCGAGCCCTCCATGTAGCCCAGCAGGTCCTCCCACGTGGGGTAGGACTCCACCACGAGGTCCATCGACATCGCCCCGAAGAAGCGGTCGAAGCACTCCATCTCGATGCCCGACTCGCGGACGGTCGTCCCGACGGCGGCCAGCACCGGCGTCGCGGAGGACGGGTCCTCGACGGCGGCCTCGAACTCGGCCCGGAAGGCGTCGAGGGCGGCGCGGGTGGCGGGCACCCGGTCCTCGTCGGAGGTCGCGTTGGGGGCGTCGACGATGTCGTCGGCCAGCCGGCACAGGGCGTAGACCGCGTGCACGTGCTTGCGCTGGCGCCGCGGCAGGAGCATCGCGCCCCAGAAGTACGTGGTCCCGTACTCCCGGGTCAGCCGCGCGCACTCCTTGTATCCCGCTTGCAGGTCGCTCACGCCGCTCCCCCGGTCCAGTCCCGGACCCGCTCGGCGGCCAGCTTCCCGCTGATCAGCACCATCGGCACCCCGACGCCGGGCGTGGTCGACGACCCGGCGAAGAACAGCCCGGGCACCTGCTTCACCCGGTTGGCGGGGCGGAACGGACCGGTCTGCCGGAATAGGTGGGCCAGGCCGAACGGCGTGCCGCCGCCCATGCCCATGTCCCGCCACTCGACCGGTGTGACGAGCTTTTCGGCGACGACGTCGGCCGGGTAGCCGTTGGCCTGAAGGAACTGGTGCAGCCGCTCGCGCATCGGGCCGCTCTGGTGCGCCCAGTCGACCTGGCCGTCGTCGAGGTTCGGCACCGGCTCCAGCACGTAGAGCGTATGGGCGCCGTCGGGCGCCAGCCCGGGCTCCCCCATCGACGAGATCGTGACCAGCCGGGAGGGATCGCTCATCAGGGTGCCGCGGTCGACGAGCTCGACGAAGGCCTCCTCCCACTGGCGTCCGAAGTGGATGTTGTGGTGGGCGAACTGATCCCCCACCTCACCGCGGACGCCGACGTGCCACACGACGGCCGACGGGGAGTAGTGCGGGTGCCGCACCACGAACGGTGGCCGGACGTCGGGCAGCAGCGTGCGGTAGGCCACGGGGGTGTCGATGGTGCAGACGACGGCGTCGGCCGGCACCGGGCCGTCGGGGGTCTGCACGCCACTCACGACGCCGTCGCTGCGCCGCAGGATCTCCGTGACCGGGGTGTCGTAGGCGATGGTCCCGCCGGCGGCGGTAACGACGTCGGCCATCGCCTGCGGGATCGCCCCCATCCCGCCGTCGGGCAGGTAGACGCCACGGATCGAGTCCATGTAGGTGATGATGGCGTAGACGCCGAGGGCCTTGGCTGGCGACAGGCCGGCATAGAGGGCCTGGAAGGACAGCATCCGGCGCACCCGCTCGTCGGAGATGCGGGAGTTGATGACGCTCTTCAGCGTCCCGAAGGCGCCCATCCGGACCAGCTCCAGCGCGGCGGCCGGGTTGTGGAGGAGGTCCAGCACCGAGTCGAAGTTGTGGTCGATGAAGTTGGGCAGCTCGACGTCGTTCAGGCGCTCCAGGTAGGGCACCAGGTCGTTGGCGAACGCACGGGCGTCGGCCTCCCCCGCGAGCTCGCGGATGGCGCGGGTGGTGGCCTCGACGGTGGGCCCGACCCGCAGCTCGGAGCCGTCGGCGAACACGCCGCGGTAGCCGGGGTCGAGCAGCCGCATGGGGACGGCCGCCTCCTGCGACGAGCCCGCGGCCCGGAGCGCCTCGTCGAGGAGCTCCGGCATGGTCATGACCGTGGGGCCGAGGTCGAAGGAGAACCCGTCGACCACCTCCCGCTGCCCGCGACCGCCGGGGCCGGGGTCGCGCTCGACGACGGTGACGTCGTGGCCGTCCCCGATCAGGTGGCAGGCTGCGGCGAGGCCGGCGAGGCCCGAGCCGATGACGACGACGCGGCTCATGCCTGCCTCCACGCGAGTTTCTGGGCCATCTGGGTGAGTCCCTCGACGGCGGCGGCCGGGACGTGGCCACCCTCGAGCTGGGCGCAGGCGGTGTCCACCTCGTCGGAGATCAGCTGCTCCACCTCCTCGCGGATCCCGCACTCGGCCATCTCGGTGCGCAGCTCGGCCAGTTCTTCGGCCGCCAGCTCGCCGGTGCCGAGGTGTTCCAGGCGGCGTCTGCCCTCGTCGGAGAGCCGTTCGGCGGCGAGCGCGAGCAGCACCGTCGCCTTGCCGCCGACGAGGTCGTCGTCGGACGACTTGCCCGTCTTGGCCGGGTCGCCCCACATGCCGAGGATGTCGTCGCGCAGCCCGAACGCGCGTCCCAGGTGCACGCCGAAGCCGGAGAGGCAGGCGAGGGTGGCGGGGCTGGCGCCGCCGAGGACGGCGCCCATCTCCAGCGGCCGGCCGACGGTGTAGGAGCCGGTCTTGAGGACGGCCACCTCGAGGGCGTGCTCGAGGTCGCGGCGGCCGAGGGCGGCACCGGTCAGGTCGCGGCGTTGGCCGAGCACCAGCTCGATCATCATCGTCCGCCAGATCTGCCTGACGTCGGCCGGCAGGTCGGCGACGAGGTGGTCGGCCTCTGCGTGGACCAGGTCGCCGACGAGGATCGCGATGTTGTGGCCGAAGTCCACCGGCTCGCCGTGGCCGCCGGCGCGGACGTGGGCGTCGCGGGCGATCGCATGGGTGGCGGCGCGGCCGCGGCGCTGCTCGGAGCGGTCCATGATGTCGTCATGCACCAGGGCGAACAGGTGCAGCAGTTCGAGGGCGACGCCGAGCCTCACCACCAGCGGGTGCCGGTGCTCGTCGGCTCCCGAGGCGACCCAGCCCCAGTGCACCATCGCGGGGCGGACGCGCTTGCCGCCGCTGCCCAACTGGGCGAGGCGGGGGACGTCGTCGGTGCCGAGGATGTCAGAGGGGCGCCCCGCGACGACGGCCCAGTCGTCAGCGAGTTGCTGCAGCGTGGCGGCGACGGCATCGTCGACAGCGGCCAGCGTGCGTTCCAGGGTGTGGATGTTGTTGTCCACCATCGTCATGACGCCTCCCTCGGGAAGAGCTCGTCGCCGAGCGCGCTCACCTGCGCGACGCACCAGGGGCTCAGCAGGTGGGGCGAGTCGCGGGCGATGGCCCGCACCGTCGCCCAGTCCATCCAGGCGTGCTCGGCGACTTCGTCGGGGTCGGGCGCGATGTCGGTGGTGATGCGGCCGACCATGACGGGGCAGATCTCGTTCTCGACCACCCCGGAGGCGTCGACGGCGCGGTAGCGGAAGTCGGGGAGCGCCATCCGGAGGTCCTCGGGGTCCGCGCCGAGCTCCCCCGGCACGCGGCGGCGGGCGGCGTCGACGGCCGACTCGCCGGGCAGGAGGTGGCCGCAGGCGGAGTTGGTCCACACCCCCGGCCAGGTCTTCTTGCCCAGGGCACGCCGGGTCATGAGGAGGCGGCCCTCGTCGTCGACGAGGTAGGTGGAGAAAGCCAGGTGGAGCGGTGTTTCGCCGGTGTGCACCTCGAGGCGAGGGGCCGTGCCGAGGGGCGCGCCGGAGTCATCGACGAGGACCACGACGTCGTCGGTGGAGGGCTCCATGGGTTTTTCCATTCTGGAACGATATCAGGGTGTCGGGCGCATGCCGGCCGGGAGAGGAACCCGCCCCAGCGCGCGTCGAACGGGCCTCACCCAGCCGAATCTGGGTGTCATCGGAGAGGTCCACAGGTCCTCCCCGCGCGCACCCCACCCGTCGAGCAATTCGTTGGCCGCGAGCATGCCTGTGGTGGCGGCTCGCTCCATGAGCGCCACCGGAAAGTCACAGCGGATTCCGTCGCCGGCGAGCTTCACGCGGGAGTTGGGCGTCGTGACGGTCGGACGGCTGCCCCAGGGGCGCAGGTCGACGACGGAGCAGTCCTGCTTGACGAGGTACTCCTCGCCCAGCTGAGTGGCACCCGCGAGCTCCGGGAAGACGCGGTCCTGCTGGCGGGCCAGTTCAGCCTTGAGCTCGGGGTCGTGCGGGTCGCCCGTGACGGCGTAGGCATGCAGCTCGACGACGCTGCCGCCGGTCTGCCGCGACCACGCCGCGGCCGAGTCCTCGAACTGGTGGATCATTGAGACGTTGTCCAGGCCCGCGTACCCGCTGGTGCCGAGGAAGTCCGGGGCACCCGGGTTCGGGAGCCGGTCCAGCCAGCGCCGCCACACCACGAACGGCGGGGCGAGGTTGAGGCTGAGGACGCTCTGCCGCCACTCCTCGTCGCCGAGCTCCGGCGTCGTCGCGACCAGTTGCTGGAGCGGCGCGAGGTCGGTGGCCAGGACCACGGAGTCGTTCTGGATCTCGCCGGCGGTCGTGGTGACGGTGACGCCGTCGTCGCGGACGTCCAGGCCGGTGACGCTGGTGGAGGTGTGGAACGTCACGCCCAGCCGGTCGAGGTAGCGGGCCAGCGGGGTCCAGAGAGCAGCGTCGAAGTCGTCGGCGGCGACGTCGAAGAGCAGCCCCTCGGCGGAGCCGACGAAGTAGGTGTGGAACATCGCGACGAGCTCGCCGGCCGAGAAGTCGTTGGGGTCGGCGAAGAAGCTGCGGGCGAAGACTTCGAGGGCGAGGTGCCGGGCCTCGCGGGGGAAGCGCATGCGGTCGAGGAACGCGGCCGCGGAGACGCCGTCGAGGTCGTGGAAGGTCTGGGGGAACTCGACGTCGAGGAGGCCCATCGCCTGGTCGACGTCGACCTTGCCGAGGTCGGCCACCTTGAACGTGGGCGACTTGGCGACGAAGCCGATGAGGTTCCACGGCGGGATGCGGGGGATGTTCGTGAACGAGTCGGTGGGGCCGTCGGCGAGCTTGAGCGGGTAGTCGTCGACGGCGCGCAGCCCGCGGAGCGCGGGGTCGGCGCGGCGGAGCAGCGCGCGGAGTTGGTAGTACTGCCGGAAGAAGGCGTGGAAGCCGCGGGACATGACGGTGGAGTCGCCGTTCTCGAGCTCCACCGGCCACGAACGGACGCGCCCGCCCAGCTGGGGTTCGCGCTCCACCACGTCGACGGCGACCCCGCGCTCGGCCAGGATCGTCGCGGCCGCCAGCCCGGCGATGCCGCCGCCCACCACGACCACCCGCTTGCCCTCGACGCGAGGGGCGCCGTCGTGGGCGCGATGGCGCACGGCCTTCGAGTCTCGACCGGGTCGCCATGCGGTGGGAGTGCCGAGCGTCAGCTTCATCCCCCCAGCGTATGGCCCGCGCAAGGCGCGGGGGCCCGGTCGCCGAGAACGATCCCGCCGAGGGGGCTAAACGCCAGCGCTGCTCGCCTTCGCCAGTGATGCATCGCTGGCGAAGTCCAGTTCGGCTGGCGTTCCCCGAGGAACGCTGGCGAACTGCAGTTACGCTGGCGCTCGCCCCCTGGCTCAGACCAGCACGTCGTCGCCGACGATGTCGTCGGCCTGCATCCTGGCCTCGGACGCCGCGTCGTCGGAGGGCTCCTGCTCCGCGGCGATCTCGGCTGTGATCCGAGCTCGGTAGTTAGCCTTCTCCTGCTCGGTGCGATCTTCGTCCCAGCCGAGCGCCGTGGCAGCGATCTCCGCGACCTCGTCCACGGCGGACGCGCCCCGGTCACGCGCCTCGGAGTTCAGCCGCACGCGCGAGATGAGGATGTCCTCCAGGTGCAGGGCACCCTCGGCCGTGCAGGCGCGGTGCACCTCGACGCGCAGGTACTGCGGCGCGGTGGCAAGGGGCTGGCCGAGCGACGGGTCGTCGTCGATGGCCGCGAGCACCTCGGGCAGCTCCGATCCGTAGCGGCCGAGCAGGTGCTGCAGCATCGCGTCGTCGAGGCCGTACTGCGTCCCCAGGTGCTTGGCCTGGTTGCGCGTGGCGTCGAATCCGTCGCCGCCGAGCAGCGGCAGGTCCTGGGTGATCGACGGCTGCCGCTTCGCCCCGGCCTTGCCGAGGGCGAAGTCCACGGCATCGGCAGCCATCACCCGGTAGGTGGTGAGCTTGCCGCCGGCGATCGCGACCATCCCCGGCGCAACCTCCGTGACCGTGTGCTCGCGCGAGACCTTGGTGGACTTCGACTCATCGAGGACCTGCGGCTGCAGCAGCGGGCGCAGTCCGGCCCAGGTGCCGATGATGTCGTCGCGGGTAATCGGGTCCGAGAGCACGGAATTGGCCTGCTCGAGCACGTAGTCGATGTCGGCGGCGGTCGGCACGGGGTGCTTGAGCTGCTCGTGCCAGGCGGTGTCGGTGGTCCCGATCACCCAGTAGTGCTGCCACGGGATGATGAACAGCACGGACTTCTCGGTGCGCAGGAACATGCCGGTGCTGGCCTTGATCCGCTCTCGGGGCAGGACGACGTGGATGCCCTTGCTGGCCAAGACCTTCAGGCCGCCGCTGCCGCCGGCGAGTTTCTGGGTCTCCTCGGTCCAGACACCGGTGGCGTTGATGACGTGCTTCGCGCGGACCGTGATCTCGTTGCCGGTCTCGAGGTCTTTCACGACGGCGCCACTCACGCGACCACTCGCGTCGTGCGGGATCGACGTGACGGCGGTGCGGCTGGCGGCGACGGCACCGTACTTCAGCGCC
This sequence comes from uncultured Arachnia sp., assembly GCA_947499145.1. Classification (GTDB taxonomy): domain Bacteria; phylum Actinomycetota; class Actinomycetes; order Propionibacteriales; family Propionibacteriaceae; genus Arachnia. The sequence continues at coordinate 68,921 of CANMNB010000018.1, read as the reverse complement.
GTCCGGATGAGTGTGATCACGAGGCGGGCGTCGTCGACGCGTGCGTCGTAGAACTCGATGGCGCCGATGAGGGCGTCGTCGCGAATGTCGGGGAACCGTTCCTTGGCGCCCTGCTTGGACAGGTGCTTCTGGACCGGCACGGTCTTGCGGAACCGTGCGCCGGCGATCGCGAGGGCGTCATAGAGGCCGACGCCGACAGCCGAGTACGCGCGCTCGATCACGCGCTGCTTGAGCGGCCAGAGGAAGGGCTGCGCTTCGACGAGGTGCGGAGCGATCCGCGTCAGCAGGGCGCCGCGCTCGCTGAGCGCCTCGGCGACGAGCTTGAAGTCAAGGTTGTAGAGGTAACGCAGGCCGCCATGGACCAGCCGTGAGGAACGCGACGACGTGCCCGAGGCCCAGTCCTGGGCCTCGACGACGGCGGTGCGAAGGCCGCGCGAAGCGGCGTCGAGGGCGATGCCCGCGCCCGTCACCCCGCCTCCGATCACGAGCACGTCGAACTCCTCCTCGCCGAGGGCGGTGAGGGCGGCGTCGCGCTGTCGGGGGGTCAGATATGTAGTCACTCGGGTCTCCTTCGATTCCGGGTGGCCCAGCAAACCCGCGCCTGCACGTTCTTTCAAGGAGTGTGCACGTTCGTGCAGGGTTTCGGGTACTGTTGCGCACACAGGGACGGCGACGTGGGGGCAGGGATGGACCGCAACACCGACCAGTTGCTGAGGGTCGCTCGGATGTATCACGTGCAGGCGGAGACGATGGACTCCATCGCCCGCCAGCTCGACGTGTCGCGCTCGACCGTCTCGCGACTGCTGAAGGAGGCACGCGAGAAGGGCCTCGTGCGCATCACCGTGGTGGACCCCGATCGACCCACGACCCGCGTCTCCGAGATGTTCGAGAAGTACTTCCACGTGCAGGCCCACCTGGTGCACGTGCGGCCGGGGGCCAGCAGCGTCTTCCGACTCGACCAGGTGGCGAAGGTGGCTGCCCGGCTCCTGGACGAGACCGTCCACAACGGGGATACCGTCGGCGTGGCGTGGGGAACCACCACGTCAGCCATCGCCGTCCAGTTGAGGCCCAGGCGCTTGCAGGGCGTCACCGTGGTGGGGATGAACGGGGGCGCGAACCAGCGGACCACCGGGTTGCCGTACGTCGGTTCGATCCTCCAGAAGTTCGCCAACGCGTTCAACGGTGAGGAGCAGCTCTTCACCCTGCCGGCCTTCTTCGACGATCCGCGCACCAAGGAGATGATGTGGCGCGAACGCAGCACCCGACACGTGCTGTCCGTGCGGCAGGCCGCGCGCATCGCCGTGTTCGGCGTCGGCGGACTCGGTGCCGAACTGCAGTCCCACGTGTACTCGGCGAACTACCTCACCGACGCGGAGCTGGCACAGCTGAAGGAGATGGGTGTCGTCGGGGACGTCTGCACCGTGATGCTTCGCGAGGACGGCTCCTGGCGGGACATCTCCTTCAATGAACGCGCCTCGGGGATGAACCCCGCGGAACTGCGCCAGATCCCGAAACGGATCTGCGTGGTCAGCGGCACCTCCAAGGCAGCCCCGGTCCTCGGTGCTCTGCGCGCCGGCGTCGCGACGGATCTCGTCATCGACGAGGAGACCGCCCGCGCGGTGCTGCAGCGGATGAAGCCCAGCCTGCGGATCTGAACCACTTAGACACGGGCACTCCGTGCCCTACTCGGGGAACGAGCCAATGTCATGCCCTACTCGGGGAACGATGCCGCGATGGTGTGCACGAAAGGGGCCATTTCGTGGGCGGGACGGCGCACACGTCCGCGCCGCACGCGATTCGGCCCCCTTCGTGCACACACTCCGGAGGGAACCCTCAGTAGGCGAAGATCTCGTCCACCACGGCGGGCGGGACGTCCTCCAGCCTCGACCAGCGCCACTCCGGGCTGTTGTCCTTGTCCACCAGCAGCGCGCGGACGCCTTCGGGGAAGTCGATGGGCAGCATGCGCTCGGCCAGGCGCAGGTCCTGCTGGTAGACCTCCGCCGGGTCCAGCGTGGCCGCGCGGCGCAGGGCCCGGAGTGCCACGTGGACGGCCAGCGGGCTGCGGGCGCGCAGTTCGGTGGCCGCGCGACGCGCATCCGCATGGGAGTTGCTGCCGAGTCGTTCCAGGATCTCGACCGGGTCGTCGCTGGAGTAGCACTCCTCGATCCACTCCCCCTCCGCCTCGAACAGCGGGGCCGGGAGCTCACCATCGCTGGACTCGTCCGCCAGGCCCAGACGGATCGCGTCGCCCCCGTTGAAGGTGGCCGACGTGAGTGCGATGTGGGTGCCGACGGCGCCCCCGCGCGCGAGGTGCCAGGAGACCCCGGCATCGGGAAAGAACCCGATCTTGGTCTCCGGCATCGCCATGATCGTGGTGGAGTCGACGATGCGGTGGTCCGCGTGCGCCACGAGGCCGAGGCCTCCGCCCATCGTGACGCCGTGCAGCGCGGCGGTGATGGGCTTGGGGTACTGCCAGACCCGGGCGTCGAGCGCGTACTCCGTCTCCAGGAACCGGAGCCACGGGCCGTCCTGCGCCAGGATTCCGGCGAGCTCCCGGACGTCGGCGCCGGCGCAGAAGCCCCGCTCCCCCGCCCCCGACAGCTCCACTGACTCGACGGCGTCGTCGCCGGCCCAGGCGTCGAGCGCCTCCGCGATGGCCTCGAGCATGTCGAGGGACAGGGCGTTGATGGCCCGCGGGCGGTCGAGGACGATGCTGCCCACCCCGTCGGCGACCGAGGTGCGGATGTGTGGTGACATGCCGTTCAGCCTAGGGCCGTCTGTCGGATGCCCGCAGCCTCCCGGCCATCACGCCGCACCCAGCAGGCGCGCCAGCCCTGCCGCGACGGCACCGAGCACCACGACGACGATGAACGGCGCCCGGGCCGCCAAGGCGATGAGGGCCACGAGCAGTGCGGCGAGCCTGGCGTCGACCACGACGGCGGTGCCGTCGACGAAGGTGTTGAGCACCACCAGCGACGCGAGCACCCCAATAGTCATGCCGGACATCGTCGTCGCCACCGTCGGGTCCTCCAGCCAGCGCCTCGGCATGAAGTAGCCCGCCAGCTTGGTCGCGAAGCAACCGACGCTCGCAGCCAGCACCCACAGCCAGATCATGCCCGCAACCTCCGTCGCCACCACACGACGCCCCCGCAGATCGTCACCGCCAGCAGGATCGGGAGGCCGGGCGGCACCACCGGAACCGCGACCAGCGTGACGACAGCGCCCAGCACCGCCACGGCGACGGCGTCGCGTGAGGTCAGCCGCGGCCACAGCAGCCCGCAGAACGCGGCGATCGCCGCACCGTCGAGACCCCACACCTTGGGGTCGCCGAGGAGGTTCCCGAGCAGCGCCCCCACCACGGTGAAGGCGTTCCAGAGCACGAAAACGGCGATGCCGGCCCCCCAGAAGCCGCGCCGTCGCTCGCGCCGGTCCTCCTGTGCCACGGCGACGGCGATGGACTCGTCGATCGTCAGGTGGGCCGAGAGGAGTCGCTTCCACCCCTGGGGACCGAACCAGGCGTTGGCCTGGGCGCCGTAGAGGCCGTTGCGGAGCCCGACGAGCCAGGCGGACGCGGTGGCGGCGAGCCCCCCGTCGGCGAGGGCCCCGACGAAGGCGAACTGGGAGCCGCCGGAGAACAGCACGGCGCTCAGCACGACGGCCTGCGGCACGGTGAGCCCGGCCGTGACGGCGATGGCGCCGAAGGAGATGCCGTACAGGCCGACGGCGATGCCGACGGACAGGGATTGGCGCACCGCGGGCGACTCACGCAGCGACGGGACCGCAGCGGTCATCGGATACCGGCGACCAGTCCGCGGGCGGCCCGGCCGGCCACCTCCACGACGACGTCCTCGGCAACGCCGTCGTCGAGTTGCCGGAACCCGGCCTCGAGCAGGCCCCGGGTCAGGGCCGCGGCGACGCGGGCGCTGTCCGGATCCGGTACCAAGTCCGTCCAGGCACGGGAGATCGCGTCGCGCATCACGCTGTGTGCCTGTGCCATGACCTGCGCGGTGGCGGCGGACGGGGCCGTGCTCCGCCCGAGGCCCATGAGCCATCCGTGTCCGCTGCGAGCGGCCTGTCGGAGGTTGGCCTCCACCCACACGGCGATGCGATCCGCCGGGTCGTCGATCCCCGCCAGCTCTCCCGCGACGGCGTCGAGCCACGCCGGCAGGTGGCGCTCCAGCACGAGTCCTCGGAGGTCGTCGACGCTGTCGACGTACCGGTAGATGGAGTTGCGGGCGATGCCGGCAGCAGCGGTGACGGCGGCGGCGGTCAGCTCCTCGGGCTCGCCGGCACGGAGGATGGCCTCGGCGGCGTCCACGAGCTTGCGCTGGACGTTCGCGCGATGTTCCGCCACGGTGGGCGCGTCGATCTTGGGCATCCTCCCCCCTCGATGCCACAGTATCGCGGCCCTCGACGCTCCTGCGCTCAGAAGGTGGGGGCGCCGTTCGTCGCGAGGAAGACCGAGTAGATCGACGTCGTGGCGCAGATGAACAGCCGATTGCGCTTCGGACCCCCGAACACGACGTTGGCGACGGGCTCGGGCACCAGCACCTTCCCGAGCAGCTCGCCATCGGGCGACAGGCAGTGGACCCCGTCGGCCGCACTCATCCAGCACCGGCCCAGGACGTCGAGGCGGAAACCGTCAAAGCCTCCCAAGGTCTCGGTGGCCCAGACCTCGCCGCCCGAGAGCGTGCCCGCCGGGAGATCGACGTCGAAGACGCGGCAGACCCGCGGGGGCGCTCCGGTGTCGGTGACGAGGAGCCGGGACTCGTCCGGGGTGAACGCCAGGCCGTTGGGGCGGTCGAAGTCGTCGGCGACGCGCGTGACGCTGCGGTCGCCCGGGTCGATCCGGTAGACGTGGTTGCCGGCCTGCTCCGGATCGGCCTTGTGCCCCTCGTAATCGGAGTCGATGCCATACGGCGGGTCGGTGAACCAGACGGCACCGTCGGAGGAGACGACCACGTCGTTCGGGCTGTTGAACCGCCGGCCGTCCCAGTGGTCGGCCAGGACGGTGACGCTGCCGTCGACCTCGGTGCGCGTGACCGCCCTCAGACCGTGGTGGGCCGTGACGAGGCGGCCCTGTCGATCCACAGTGTTGCCGTTGGAAAAGCCCGCCGGGTGCCGGAAGACGGAGACCGCATCGGTGGTCTCGTCCCACTTCATGATCCGGTCGTTCGGGATGTCGCTCCACAGCAGGTACCGGCCCGCCGGGAACCAGGCGGGCCCCTCCACCCAGCGGCACCCCGTCGCGATTCGCTCGACGTGGACGGACCCGACGACGCACTCCGCGAAGCGCGGGTCCAGGTGGACGAACGGGTCGCCGGGGATGACTTCCGTGGCCATGGCACCTCCTGTGATGCGCGTGGTTCCATCCTGCCGCACACCGACTGCGCTTCTCTCGACGCCAGCGCAAGTCGTCCCACGCCTGCGCAACTTCTCCAACGCCAGCGCAAATTCCGCACGCCGGCGCAACTTTCGAGACGCCAGCGCAACTCCAGAACGCCAGCCAAGCATCGCTGGCAAGGAGTAGTAACGCTGGCGCTCCACGAGGGCGGCGGCCCTCCAGATCGCGCATAGGATGGATCCGACTATCAACACCTGATGCAGGAGCGCCCATGTCGGAGCAGATCCACGAACTCATCATCGTCGGTTCCGGTCCCGCCGGATACACGGCCGCCATCTACGCCGCCCGCGCGGCCCTCGAGCCCGTCGTCTTCGAGGGCTCCTTCGAGTCCGGGGGTGCGCTGATGAACACCACTGAGGTGGAGAACTTCCCGGGTTTCGCCGAAGGGATCATGGGCCCTGACCTCATGATGCAGATGCGCGCGCAGGCCGAGCGATTCGGGGCCCTGCTCATCACCGACGACGCGACGGAGATCAAGCTCACCGGCCAGGTCAAAGAGGTCACCGACTCCGACGGGAAGGTCTGGCGGGCGAAGGCCGTCATCCTCGCCATGGGCTCCGGCTACCGCAAGCTCGGGATCCCGGACGAGGAGCGCCTCTCCGGCCGGGGCGTCTCCTGGTGCGCGACCTGCGACGGGGCCTTCTTCCGCGACAAGCCGATCGCCGTCGTCGGCGGCGGCGACTCCGCCATGGAGGAGGCGACGTTCCTCAGCCGCTTCGGCAGCAAGGTCACCATCATCCACCGCCGCAGCGAGCTCCGCGCATCGGCGATCATGGCGGCCCGCGCGGAGAAGGACCCCAAGATCGACTTCGTCTGGAACTCCGCCGTCACCGGCATCAACGGCCAGAACTCGGTCGAGTCCCTCACGCTGACCAACACCGTCAACGGTGAGACCGAGGAGCTGGAGGTCAACGGCCTGTTCATCGCGATCGGTCACGACCCGCGTTCGGCCCTGGTGAAGGATCAGGTCCTCCTCGACGACGAGGGCTACGTCCTGACCGAACCCGGCTCCACCGCCACCAACGTGGAGGGTGTCTTCGCGTGCGGCGACCTGGTCGATCACACCTACCGGCAGGCGATCACCGCCGCCGGGACGGGCTGCATGGCGGCCCTCGACGCAGAGAAGTACCTGGCCGCCCTGGCCGACTGACCACCCGTGGGGTGACGGTCGTAGACTGGCCGCCGCTCCACCGACCGATTCCAGGAAGGACCATCCATGGCAGTGTCCGACGTGACCGAGTCCACGTTCTCCGACGAGGTGATCGCGGCTCCCATCCCGGTGGTCGTCGACTACTGGGCCGACTGGTGCGCGCCCTGCAAGCAGCTCTCGCCGATCGTCGAGGAGTTGTCGCGGACCTACGAGGGCCGTGTGAAGTTCGTCAAGGTGGACACCTCCGCGCAGCCCGGCCTGGCTGCCTCCCAGGGCATCCTCAGCCTGCCGACCCTCCAGTTCTGGCAGGACGGGCGCGTCGCCAAGTCGCTCTCGGGCGGCAAGTCGAAGAACGCGCTCGTGAAGGTGATCGAGGACCTCCTCTGACGTGACGAGCCCCCAGGCCCCGTCCTCCGGCAGCTCCGCCCCCGACGGCGACCTGCCGGAGGTCAGCGGCCTGCCCGTGGGAGCGCCTGCGACGGGTCAGTGGCGCCGGGTGCCGCGCGCTCCGGAAGAGGTCACCGACACCACCCCCGTGGAGGACGCGGGCGTGCCGGATCCCCCACCGCCCATCCCTCTCCCGGTGAAGGTGGTGGGGATCGCGTTGATCGCGCTCCTCCTGCTGGCGGCCGTGTGGGTCGGTATGTCGCTCGGCCGCTCGACCCCCGTGGAGGCGCCATCCTCCTCCCCTCCCCCGCCGCCGGCGTGGGCGATGGAGCCGCCACAGGTGCTCGGGGAGTTCGTCCAGGGCACCTTGGAGCGCAACCCGGCCGGGAGCGCCATCGGCAAGGAGATCGTCCGCGCCGACTACTCCGACGGCACCGACCGCGTGGTCCTGCTGCTCTCCCGACCCGAGACGAGCCTGGAGCAGTACCTCGCCGAGGCAGGCGTGGAGGGAGCCACGGAGGTCGGCCAATCGAGCTGCGGCACGTCGATCGACACCAACCGTCCCGTCTGCGCCAGGATCGCCGACGACACCGCCATCATGGTGGCGGGCCTCACCGAGCAGGCCCTCAGCACCCTGGCGGGCCAGGTCGACGAGTTCTATGGGGCAATGGCGCCATGAGCGGTGATCCTGGGACCACTCGCGGCGGCCATCGGGCAGAGTTGGAACCGTGAGCCACGACCCCACCCGCTTCGACACCCGACTCGACCAGTTCGTCGAGAACTACGCCGCGCGTACCCGCGGCATGAAGGTGTCTGCGGTCCGGGCCCTGTTCTCAGTGGCCAACCGCCCGGAGATCGTCTCGCTCGCCGGCGGCATGCCCAACATCAAGGACCTGCCACTCGACGAGATCGCCGACGACATGGCGCGCCTCATCCGTGAGCGTGGCGTCCAGGTCATGCAGTACGGCTCCGGGCAGGGCGAACCACGAATCCGTGAGCAGATCTGCGAGGTGATGGCGGAGGAGGGCATCTCCGCGCATCCCGACGACGTCATGATCTGCGCTGGGTCACAGCAGGGCCTGGACCTGGTCACGCGCATCTTCATCGACCCGGGTGACGTCATCCTGGCCGAGTCGCCGTCGTACGTCGGCGCCCTCGGCACCTTCCTGAGCTACGAGGCCGACGTCGTCCACATCGACAGCGACGATCAGGGCTTGGACCCCGACGCCCTACGGGCCACCGTCGCCCGTCTTGAGGCCGCCGGCAAGAAGGTCAAGTTCCTCTACACGATCCCCAACTACAACAACCCCTCCGGCGTCACCCAGCCCCTGGAGCGGCGTCGGGAGGTCATCCGCGCCTGCCAGGAACTGGGCGTGCTGCTCGTGGAGGACAACCCCTACGGACTGTTGTCCCTGGACGCCGAGCCCCTGCCGGCGATGCGCTCACTGGATCCCACCATCATCTACCTGGGTTCGTTCTCCAAGACATTCGCGCCCGGCTTCCGCGTCGGCTGGGTCCTGGCCCCGCACGCCGTGCGGGAGAAGCTCGTGCTGGCGCAAGAATCGGCGACGCTGTGCCCACCAGTCTTCAGCCAGTTCGCCGTCTCCAACTACCTCGAGAACAGCGATTGGCGGCGCCAGGTACGCGTCTACCGCGACATGTACCGCGAGCGCCGCGATGCGATGCTGCTCGCCCTGGCCGAGCAGATGCCCGACGGCTGTACTTGGACCCACCCGCAGGGCGGCTTCTTCGTCTGGGTCACCCTGCCGGAGGGCCTGGACTCCCAGGCCATGCTCCCCCGCGGGGTGAGCAACCGCGTCGCCTTCGTCCCGGGCGCGGCCTTCTACGCCGACGGGCAGGGCGCCCGCAACGTCCGGCTCTCCTACTGCTTCCCACCCGCCGAGCGCATCATGACCGGCGTGGAACGCTTCGCGGAGGTGGTGCGCAGCGAACTCGAGCTGCTCGAGACCTTCGGCCTCTCCCCCGCGGCGCCGCTCAGGCCCCGCTCCCGCAACTTCGGCCCCGGCCCCGACCTCTCCTGACGAAGGAACCAGCCATGACCGTCATCGTGATCTCTGGTGGACTGAGCCACGAGCGCGACGTCTCCCTTCGCTCGGGACGTCGCATCAGCCAGGCCCTGCGTGACAAGGGCTTGACCGTCGTCGAGACCGACATGGGCGCCGAGCTGGTGCCGCTCATCGGCAGCGTCGACCAGCCCGTCGTCGTCCCGATGCTGCACGGTGGCCTGGGGGAGGACGGCGCACTTCGCGAGGTCCTGGGCACGTTGGGCGTGCCGTTCGTCGGCCCGACGGGGGCGGTGTCGCGCATCACCTTCGACAAGGCCATCGCCACCCCGGTCGTCACCAAGGCTGGAATCCGGACGCCGCACCAAGTGGCCCTTCCCCACGACATCTTCCGCGAGCTCGGCGCCAAGGCCCTGATGGCGGCGCTCGGGAAGCGGCTGGGCTTCCCGCTCATGGTCAAGCCGTCCCGATCGGGGTCCGCCCTCGGTGCGGCCAAGGTGGAAGACGCGCAGGGGCTCTCCAGCGCGTTGGTGGGGGCGTTCGCCTACGGTCCCGTGGCCGTGATCGAGCAGTTCATCACGGGCACCGAGGTGGCCGTCACGGTGCTCGACGACGGCTCCGGTCCCCGGGCACTGCCGCCGGTGGAGATCCGTCCGAGCTCCGGGGTCTACGACTACGAGGCCCGCTACACGGCGGGCGCCACCCGCTTCGTCACCCCCGCAGACCTGCCCGACGACGTGCTCGCCGCGGCCCAGGACCTCGCGGTTCGCGCACACGAGGCGCTCGGGCTGCGTCACCTGTCCCGGACCGACATCATCGTCGACGGCGACGGCAACCCCGTCTTCATCGAGGGCAATGTCGCACCCGGCATGACGGAGACGTCGCTCGCACCGCTGGCGATCGAGGCGGCTGGCCTGGACCTGGGGGACGTCTTCGCGGCCCTCGTCGAGCTCGCTGGGAAGGGCTGATGCCAGCGTGAGCCTTCGCGCCAAGCAGGCCCTCACCGTCGCCGTCGGCATCCTCGTCGCCGGGGTCATGCTGCTGCTCGGACTGTGGCAGATGTCGAGCTACCGACAGTCGCTGGTCGACATCGCTGCGGAACGGGCCGCCCAACCCCCGGTCGCCTTGCAGGAGAACACCCGCGACGACGGCACCTTCGAGGACATCTACGGACGACGCGTCACCGTCGAGGGCACGTGGCTCCCCGAGTACGAGCGCCTCGTCGGCACAGAGTGGCCGATGCGCGTCGCGTCGCTGCTCCGCCTTGATGACGGCCGCCACCTCACCGTGGTGCGCGGGGCGACGGACTCGGCGGTGACCCCTGCGTCGGGAGCCTCGGGAGAGCTCATCGGCATCTTCACCGCTGGCGACCAGCAGGGCGACGGCGCCCCGCCTCCCGACGCCCCGCCGTCGGCGCTGCCCTCCCTTCGCCTCCAAACGCTCGTGCAGGAGTGGCCCCAGCCCCTCCTGGCGGGGTACGTGACCGTGCTCCCGGAGACCTCCGAGGCCCTGGGCCTCGCTCCGGCCGACGCGGAGCTCCCGGAGCAGGAGGGGACGTCCATGCACCAGGGATACGCCCTCCAGTGGTGGGTGTTCGCGGGCGCCGCCGTCGTGTTCAGCGTCGTCGTCGCCCGCGGGTACCGGGAGCAGGACCGGGCCGCTCAGCCCAGCTTGCCCGCCACGTGACGGGCAGCGATCCAGCCGAAGGTCACGCCCTGGCCGATCGTGGCACCGGGGCCCGGGTAGAAGTGCCCGAAAGCGTTGCCCGCGGTGTTTCCGATGGCGTAGAGCCCATCGATCACTGATCCGTCGGAACGCATGGCCTGGGCGTACTCGTTGGCCTGCACACCGCCGCACGTGCCCAAGTCCCCAGGGACGACGCGGACGGCATAGAAGGGTCCGTCGGTGAGCGGCCGGAGGTTCGGGTTCGGCGTGTGAGTCGGATCGCCGTAGTAGCGGTCGTAGTGGCTGAGGCCGCGGTCGAAGTCGTCGTCGTGGCCCTGCGCCGCCAGGATGTTGAAGCGCTCGACGGCGTGGCCGATGGCAGGGATGCCCAACTTGCCGGCCAGGGCGTCGATCGTGTCGGCCTTGTGCGCGAGGCCCGCGTCGTACCACTCCTGCGGCAGCGCTTGTCGTGGCATGATTCCGCCGCCGAAGACGTAGCTGTTGCGGTACTTCTGGTCGAACAGCAGCCAGGCGGGCAGGTGCGGTGCCTCGCCGTCGTCGAGGCCGAGGATGATCCGGCCGGCGGTCATGTAGTCGCACGATTCGTTGAAGAAGCGCTGGCCTGTGCCGTCGACGATCATGGAACCCGGCAGGGAACGTTCTGCCAGTAGCACGCTCGGCGCTCCCCCGGCCTTGGCCGGCGGTACGGCCGGGAACCACCAGCTCTGCGCCATGAGCGTGAGATGGGCACCGTGCGCTTCGGCGATTCTGAGCACCTCGCCGGTGTTCCCCGGGCTGCCGAAGCTCCACCCTTCGTCGAGGTGCTTGGACTGGTAGCTGCGCCGCATCTCGATGTTGTGGTCGAAGCCTCCAGCCGCGAGGATCACGCCCTTGCGGGCCGCGATCCGGATGGAGCGGCCGTCGCGTTCGGCCACGACGCCGATGACCCGGCCCTCCTCCACGATGAGGTCCTGGAGGGGCGTCCTCACCCACAACGCCACGCCGGCTCGCTTGGCGCCGGCGATGAGTCCGGCCGCCAGCGCCTGGCCGCCGGCCACGTAGTCGCGCTTGAGGGCCATGCCGCCGACACCCTGCGCCACACGGCTCGCGATCTTGGGCAGCGCCTTGCCCGGTTTGCGGGTCATGAGGTTCATCCACTTGTAGTCGATGGACGTGATGGGCATGGGGACCGGGGCCTCGAGGGCTGAACTGCGCACGAGCTCCGCCTCGGTCCCGAGAGACGCCTTGTCGAACGGCTTGGGCTCGATGGAGCGGCCGATGGCCGATCCGCCCACGGTCTCGGAGAAGTAGTCCGCGTACTCGCGCATGTGGGAGAACTCCAGCGGGGTACGGGATCGCAGGGTCCGAACCGCGGCTGGGGCGTGCTCCAGGAAGCTGACCCAGCGCTCCCGGGGTGCCGTGTCCCCCACGACGGCGTCCAGGTAGGCCTCGACGCGTTCCCGTGTGTCCGGGATGCCGTGCTCGGTCAGCACATTGCTGCCGGGCATCCACATGCCGCCACCGGAGAGGGCCGTGGAGCCGCCGAGGTGCTCCGTCTTCTCGATGACGACGGTGTTCAACCCCGCATCAGCCGCTGTCAGGGCTGCCATGAGGCCGGTGCCGCCTCCCACGACGACCACGTCGAACGTCTCATCGAACTCTGCCACGTCGTCCTCCTACGTCACTGTCGGATTCCACCTGGACTCTCCATGATGTCAGGTGGCGTGACGGCTGGCGCGTGAAACGCGAGACTCCTACTACGCCGCGTCGGAGGAGGCCTCAACCTTGGCGACTCGAGCCCGTACGTCCTTGGTGGCGAAGTGCTCGGCGACGAAGGACAGAAACGGCACGGTACCAGCGGCCATGATCATCAACACCCACTTGATGGACCACCCGACGCGACGGCTGAGGTCGTACGCGGTGATGAGGAGGATCATGTAGAGCCATCCGTGGGGCACTCCGGTCCAGGTCACGACACGACCGTCGTTCCAGATGTACTTCAGCGGCAGGCCGATGCAGACGAGGACCACGAGCAGGATGCCGACGATCCATGCCATCACCCGGTACCGGGTCAGCGCGCCCCTGATCCCCGGCAGATCCTCAGGTTCAATGACACTGGCTGGCTGTGCGTGCTCGGTCACTCTTCCTCGGCATTCCTCTATAACTGTTTGTCGACTTACGGGTTAACCGTTGAAATGGTTGATCGTTTTAGGGGTATACGGTTTGATTCTCCATGACCGCCAGGATTCGGTCGAGGTCGGCTTGGGTAGCAAACTCGATGATGATCTTCCCCCGGTTCCGGCCGATGGCCACCTTCACGCGGGTGTCGAAGTGGTCGCTCAGGCTCCGCGCCAGTTCCGACTCCCTCTCCGAGGGCACTCGCATGCCACGCGGCTGGGGTGCGGGGCGGGTGCGCTTCTCCCCCAGCGCGACGATCTCCTCGGTGGAGCGCACCGACAATCCTTCCGCGATGATGCGATCGGCGAGGAGTTCCTGCGACCGCTCGTCCCCGAGTCCGAGCAGGGCTCGTGCGTGGCCCGCCGACAGTACGCCGGCCGCCACCTTCTGCTGCACGCCGGCGGGCAGCCCCAGGAGGCGCAGAGTGTTGGAGATCTGCGGCCGACTACGGTGAATGCGCTTGGCGAGGTCCTCCTTGGTGCACCGGAAATCGTCCAGGAGCTGCTGGTAGGCGCGCGCCTCCTCGAGGGGGTTGAGGTTGGCGCGATGTAGGTTCTCCAGCAGCGCGTCGCGCAGGAGGGCGTCGTCCTCGGTCCCACGGACGATGGCAGGGATGGTCTCCTTGCCGGCGAACTGTGACGCCCGGAATCTCCTCTCCCCCATGACCAGTTCAAACTGCTTCTCTCCCAGCTTTCGCACGACGACCGGTTGGAGGACGCCGAACTCACGGATGGACGCTGCCAGCTCGGCGAGGTCGTCCTCGTCGAAGTAGTCCCGCGGCTGGCGCGGGTTCGGTGAGATCTGGGACAGGGGCACCTCAGCGAAGTAGGACCCGTCTGACAAGGGCTTCGACGGCTCTGTGGGCGGCGCGTCGTCGTCGGTGCGGGCGAAGAGATCACCCAGACCCTTGCCGAGGCCCTGGTGCCGTGCCTTGGGTGTTGCCATGGTCACTCCTTCGCTGCAAGTGCGATTTCTTGGGCCGCCTTGACGTAGGCGACCGCTCCTGGGGACTTGGGTTGGTACGTCAACACGCTTTGCCCATAGCTGGGCGCCTCGGCGATGCGGACCGAGCGTGGGATCTCGACACCGAGTGTTTGCGCCGGGAAATGCGACCGGACTTCACGTGCAACCTCGTGGCTCAAGTTGTTGCGCCCATCGAACATGGTGAGGAGCACCGTGGAGAGCTCGAGATCGTCGTTGAGGTTCCCCTTGACCTTGTTGATCGTGCGCATGAGCTGAGAGACGCCCTCGAGGGCGTAGTACTCGCACTGAATGGGAACCATGATCTCTGTTGCGCCCACGAGCGCGTTGAGAGTCAGTAACCCCAGCGACGGGGGACAGTCGAGGAAGACGTAATCGACTTCGGAGTCGTCGATGTAGGTGCGGAGAGCCCGCTTCATTCGGGATTCTCGACCGTGCTCCGCCACGAGTTCCAGTTCCGCCGTGGCCAGGTCGATCGTCGCCGGCAGGACGTGGAGGTTTGGCGCGTGGGGGGACCGCTGCGCATGATCGGCGATGGATGCTCCGTCCAGCAGCACCTCGTAGGTTCCGGGGGTGCCGGAACCATGCTCGACGCCGAGCGCGGTGGACGCATTCCCTTGGGGGTCGGTATCGATGACCAGTACGTTGAGTCCGCCGAACGCCAGGGCCGAGGCGATGTTCACGGTCGTGGTGGTCTTGCCGACACCGCCCTTTTGGTTGGCGACGACGAAGACGCGCGGCTCGGCTGGCCGGGGGAGTGTGAGTGGGGGAGCCTCGGGTTCATGCTCGATGCCGTACTCGTCGCTGAGGCCCCAGTCATCATCTGCTCTGTCGAAAGCGGCCCGCCGGGGGCCATCCGGGAGAGGGATGTCCGTTTCACGTGAAACGACGGCCTCAGCTGGCTCAGACCGTCGCCTCTTCGAGGACCGGAAGAACAGCGCCATGAAGTGAGCTCCTTTGTCGATCGACGTACAGACTACCGTGTTGTCTCTGACTCTCCGGACGCCGCAACGCCCCCCTCACGCAAAGCCGTTTCCGGCGGGACATCCCAATGTCCGGGCGACCCACGGCGCGCCGCCTGCAGGCTGCGACCGGGAGGCCACCCGGGCGTGAGACTGTCAGTCGTCCCATCGACACGGGCCTACGGCCCTACTCGGGGAGCGAGACTCCCAGGCTGGACGCCACGGCTCTCCGCCCGGCGGGGTAGCGGTGCTGCTGATTGCCACGAGCCTGCCCCCGTAGACGGATCATGGGGGAGAGAGGCATTTCTGGTGGCAGAAGGCACCCGCCGGTCCGGGCGGGGGTCGGGGGCCGATCGGCCGAAGCTAGTCTTCTAGGACCCGACCCCGCGCTTTCGTGCGCCTACCCCTCAGCCTTGTCAGGCGCCTTCGGCCGAACGGCCCCCGATCCCCGGTGAACCCGATCCGCCTCGGCTCCAAGCCCGTTTCACGTGAAACACCTTTAGCGACAAAGCGTCTTATGGCTATGTTTTTATGCCGCCATGCGCACGCGGATCGCCCTCGTACCCTCAAGTCCATTGACCGCGCTCAACTCCGCGATCGTGGCGACCATGCCGGCGTGACGCAGGTAGGAGCTCGCGTCGGCGATCTCGTCCTCCGCGCTCGACCCCTTGAGCGCCACGAGCTCGCCATCCGGCAGGAACAGGGGAGTGGTCCACTTCACGAGCTTCAGCAACGGCGCCACCGCTCGCGCGGTGACGACGTCGAATGTCTCGTCGCAGTCCTCCGCGCGCAGTCGCTCCACCCGAACGCGCTCGGACAGCCCGAGATCGGCGATCGTCTCGTTGAGGAACGTCGCCCTTCGCAGCAAGGGCTCCAACAGGGTGATCCGGAGGTCCGGGCGGGCGAGCGCCAGCGGTATCCCGGGGAGCCCGGCGCCCGATCCGACGTCGGCCAGGTCCAGACCCTGACCCACGACGTCGACCAGGGCCAAGGAGTTTGCGATGTGCCGTGACCAGATGCGCGACCCCTCGCGAGGGCCGAGCAAACCCCACTCCAGACCCTTGCTGGCGAGGATTCCCGCGTACGCACACAGTTCGTCGTACGCCTCCGGGAATGCCGCGGCGATGAGCCTTTCGGCCTCGGCCGGGTCGACGCTCGGGCCCGACTCGCTCACTTGGAGACGACCACCCGGCGGTGCGGGGGCTCTCCTTCGGACTCGCTGGTCAGCCCTGCCGTCGCGATCTCATCGTGGACGATCTTTCGTTCGTAGGCGTTCAGCGGTGCCATACGGACGGGTTCGCCGGTCTCCATGACCTCCGCGATGGCGTCCTTGGCAATGGCCACGAGTTCCGCCCGTCGCTTCTCGCGATGACCAGCGACGTCGACCGTGAGCCGCGAGCGGTCACCGGTCTCCGTCATGACCACCAGTCGCGCCAACTCCTGGAGTGCCTCGAGGACCTCGCCGTTGCGGCCGACGAGACGCTCGTCGTCGGTGTCGATGGCGACGTGGGGGCGTCCGTTGGACACGGAGATCTCGATCTCGCCGTCCAGGTCAGCGATGTCGAGGAGCTCCTCGAGGTAGTCGGCCACCAAGTCGCCTTCGGCCAGCAGTGCCTCGTCCTTGGACGAGAGTACTGGCTCCTTCGCGGGGGGTGTCGCTTCCTTGTTCTCGGTCATGTTTCCTTCTTCGCCTCTGAGGGGAGTCACCGGTGCGGTGGGCTACTTCTTCTTGCGCGTGGAACGCGAGGTGGAACGGGGCTGTCGCCTGACGACGGCCTTGCCGTCTGCGGTGCGTACGGTCTGCCGGGAGACCTGCTGGCGCACGACTCGCGGCGCATCCTCGTTCTCGCTGGGGGAGCCGGCCGAGCCTCCGCTGGCCGGGACCGGGGCCGGCTTCACCTTGCGGCGCTTGGCGAGGCGGTCGGCCATGATCTTGTCCGGATCCTTGCCGCGAGCGCGCATCCGCTCCTGCCAGTCGATGAACGCCGGGGTGTTCGGAGCCGGGTTGTTGCGGATCAGGAGTCCCTGCTGCGCCATGGTCCAGATGTTCGACGTCAGCCAGTAGATGAGCACGCCGATCGGAATGATCACCGACGAGAACGCGTAGATCACCGGGAACAGGTACAGCATCATCTTCTGCTGCTGGGCGAGGGGGCCCGTGAGGGCCTCCGGGGGCATGTTCTTGCGCATCAGCTGTAGCTGGGTGATGAACAGGGTGCCGACCATGAGGATGACCAGCACGATGCCGAAGACCTGCGTGGCGCCGAAGGGCGTCAACGGGAAGATACGGTCGGCCAGGCCTGCGCCGAGGAACTCGGACTGCTGCAGGGAGGTGACGAGGTCCGGGTTGATCTTGAAGAAGTGTCCGCGGACGTTGTCGTTCGAGACACCCTCCAGCACCCGGAACAGGGCGAGGAAGATCGGCATCTGGAGGAGCAGCGGCAGACAGGAGGCGGCGGGGTTGACGCCCTCCTCCTTGTAGAGCTTCATCGTCTCCTCGCCGAGCCGCTGCCGGTCGGCGCCGTACTTCTTCTGCAGCTCCTGGACCTTCGGCTGGACCAACTGCATGTTGCGAGCCGAGTTGATCTGCTTGATGAACAGCGGGATCAGGAGAGTACGGATGACGACGGTGAGGGAGATGATCGACAACACCCAGGACAGGCCCGAGTCCTCGCCGAAGATGGGCGAGTAGAGGTGGTGGAACATGACCACCAGCCCGGAAACCGCCCAGTAGAGCGGCTGCATCATCGTCGACAGCGCGCCGTAGATGCTGTCCCAGATGCTGAGCGGGAGGAGAAGGTCGATCACTTAGGCCACCTCATGGGGAGTCGGGACGTCGCCCGCGGAGTTGTTGGACATCTGTTGGTTGGCCCACGCCTGGGCCTCGGGGCTGCCGGGAACGTAGTCAACGCCGCCCTCGGACCAGGGATGGCAGCGCGCCAGCCGGTGCACGATGAGACCGGACCCCTTGACCGAGCCGTGAACCTCCAGCGCGCGAAGCCCATACGCGGAGCAGCTCGGGTGGTACTTGCACACGTCGCCGTACATGGGGGAGATCACAGCGCGCCACGCCTTGACGAACCAGATGAGCGGGTACTTCAGCATGACTCGGCCTTCGCGAACGCGCGACGCCACGCGCTGGCAACGTCGGCCGCGAGCCGCTCGGGTTGAGTGGCGGCATCCGGCAGCGCGCGCACCACGACGTCGGCAGCGAACGGGGACTCCATGTCGCGCGCCATGTGACGCAGGCGTCGCTTCACGCGATTCCGGTTCACGGCGTTGCCCACCTTTTTGGAGACAACAAAACCCACCCGAGTCGTCCCGGGTGGATTGACCTGCTGGAGCCGACGTACGTGCACGACGACGCTGGGGGCCGCGGCCCGTGCTCCACCCCGGAAGACTCGTGTGAAGTCCTCGGGCCGGCGAAGCCGGCGATCGGTGGGGAGCACGGAGGACGGATCGTCAGCCAGCCAGCTCGGTGCGGCCCTTGCGACGACGAGCGCTCAGGATGGAGCGGCCGGCGCGGGTGCGCATGCGAGTGCGGAAACCGTGGGTGCGGCTCCGACGGCGGTTGCTCGGCTGGAACGTGCGCTTGCTCATGGGGCAAACTCCCTGGGATGTCGAATCGGATGACTGCCCCGCAAGGGGCAGGGGAAGTGGCCGCCGTCCGGGGACAGCGACTGGTCAACGATACGCCGTCGCGGAGGGTTTGGACAAACCGCGGGAGAGCGCGATCGACCAACCAATCAAATGACATCGGTGTAGTCCAGCCGACACGCCGATGAATCCTTCCAAACGTGTTGCGAACCTCCTCCACAAGGACTAGCTTCAAGTCACTGCGTCCGGGCTTATCCACAGGGGAGGGGCCCGCGCAATCGTCCCAGGCAGAGTTGTACCCTACTGTGGACAAGTGTGTGGAAGAGTCGTAGGGCGGGGCAAAGGCCAAGTCAGGAAGGGGTCTCGTGACTGAATCCCTGTCCCCTGACGTCTCCTCCCTGTGGGACGACGTGGTCCGCGACACCGATGCCCCCGCGAAGGCCTGGCTGCGACGGACGCGCCCGATCAGCATGCACGGCAGCACCCTGATGCTGGCCGTCGCGGACGAGACCACGCGTGAGCGCGTCGAGAGCAAGCTGCGCAATGACATCGAGCGCCGCCTCAGCCATCACACCGGCCAACCCACGCACCTGGCGGTCATGATCGACCCCTCCCTGGTCATCGAGACGGAGCCGGTGCGCCCCGCACCCGTCGACGGCCAACCGTCCGGGCCCTCCACGCCGGATGAGACTCCGTCGCCGCGCAAGCCCCTCCCGCGGGACGTCGACGTCAAGCTGAATCCGCGCTACACGTTCGAGTCCTTCGTGGCCGGGTCCTCCAACCGCTTCGCGCATGCCGCGGCGGCCGCCGTCGCCGAGCAGCCGGGCAAGTCCTACAACCCGCTGATGATCTACGGCGCCTCGGGGCTGGGGAAAACCCACCTGCTGCACGCCATCGGGCACTACGTGCGCAGTTACTACGAGAACCTCCGCGTGAAGTACGTCTCCACCGAGGAACTCACCAACGACTTCATCAACGCGATCTCGGACAACCGCACGGCTGAGTTCCGTCGCTCCTACCGCGACGTCGACATCCTCCTGGTCGACGATATCCAGTTCCTGGAGTCCAAGATCCAGACGCAGGAGGAGTTCTTCCACACGTTCAACACGCTGCACAACTCGCAGAAGCAGATCGTGATGACCTCTGACCGGCCGCCCAAGCTCCTCGAGGCCCTGGAACCGCGGCTGCGGTCCCGCTTCGAGTGGGGCCTGATGACCGACATCCAGCCCCCGGACCTCGAGACCCGGATCGCCATCCTCCGCAAGAAGGCGGCGTCGCAACGCTTGACCGCGGGGGTGCAGGTGCTGGAGTTCATCGCCTCCCGCATCACCACCAACATCCGCGAGCTGGAGGGCGCCCTGACCCGTGTCGCCGCGCTGGCCAGCCTGAACCAGCAGGAGATCGACCTGCAGCTGGCCGAGGACGTCCTAAAGGACCTGGTGCCCGACGGCGGCGAGGTGCGTGTCGACGCCGAGACGATCATGAACGCGACGTCGAACTACTTCTCCATCTCAATGGACGACCTGACCGGCGCGAGTCGCGTGGCGACGATCGCGGGTGCCCGCCAGATCGCTATGTACCTGTGCCGCGAGCTGACGGACCTCTCTCTGCCGAAGATCGGCGCCAAGTTCGGCGGTCGCGACCACACCACCGTCCTGCACTCGGTGCGCAAGATCAACGAGCGCATGGGTGAGGACCGGGACCTCTACAACCAGGTGACCGAACTCACCAACCGGATCAAGCAGTCCTGAGTCCCGCCGTCCATGGGATCAGCGTCCCGTCGCCCGGATGCCGTCGCGTCACCAGCCTCCCGCGACCAACGCCAGCCGAACCCGCGTTCGCCAGCGCTCGCTCTGCTGGACCCGTCCTCCTCCTCGTCGCCAGCCAAGGATCACTGGCGACGAGGAGTTGCGCTGGCGAACCCCCTGGGGGTGGCCAGCGTCCGCGTCCACAGGTCCCTCCACAATGGGCTCATAACGTGTGATTCGGGCTGGGGACGCGAGGCGACCCGTCGCAGTCCCCACAAATCCTCCCCGTGTAGTTCTGGTGTGCTCCACACCCGTTCCACAGGCTCATCGACGCCGCGACTACGGTGTTCGACGGTTCCCCACAGGATCCACAGCAGTGACTACCTGTATGAAGAGACATCCATATGAATGACCTTCAAAGCAACACCCGCCCCGATGTGTGGACAGGCTGAATGACATCACGTGATGTGGTTCGGGCGCTGCGGTAGCGTTGTCGGGGTGAGCGTCGCAGCACAGGCCGTCGGGCTGACAAAGATCTACGGCCAGGGTGACGCCCGGGTCGTCGCCCTCGACGACGTCGACTTCGAGGTCCACACGGGCGAGTTCACCGCCATCATGGGCCCCTCCGGTTCCGGCAAGTCCACGCTCATGCACCTGCTGGCAGCCCTGGACACCCCGACCAGCGGCAGCGTCCGGATCGGCGACGTGGACGTCGCCACCCTCAAGGACACCCCACTGACCGAACTACGCCGCGACCGCATCGGCTTCATCTTCCAGGCCTTCAACCTGGTGCCCACCCTGACGGCGCGCGAGAACATCACCCTGCCCGTCAGCATCGCGGGCAAGCGCGTGGACCAGGAGTGGTTCGACCGCATCATCGGCGTCCTCGCCCTGGGCGATCGTCTGACCCACAAGCCCGCCGAGCTCTCGGGCGGCCAGCAGCAGCGGGTCGCGTGCGCCCGGGCACTGATGAACCGTCCGGACATCGTCTTCGGCGACGAGCCGACGGGCAACCTGGACTCGACGTCGGCTGCCGAAGTCCTGTCCTTCCTGCGCCGCAGCGTCGACGAGTTCGGGCAGACGGTGGTCATGGTCACGCACGATGCCCATGCGGCCAGCTACGCCGACCGGGCGGTCTTCCTCTCGGACGGAAAAGTCGTGGACGAGCTCCGGGGAGCCACGCAGGACGACCTGCTCCACGCCATGGCCCGCATCTACCCGCGCCACGACGAGCCGTCGACGTCGTCGGAGGTCACGGAATCCGACGACCGGAACGACTCAGGGACCCCCACCCCCGCGGACGAGGACCCCGCCGTGCTCTATCGCGATGGTGGCACTGCCCCGCAGCACATGGGCGAGCCGGCCGACGAGGCGACGGTGGAGATCAGCATGCCCCGCCGCGCCGTCCAGGACTGACGATGCTGCGCGCTGCGTGGAAGTCCCTGCTGGGTCGCAAGTTCCGGCTGCTGTTGAGTGCCCTGTCGATCGTGCTCGGCGTGGCTTTCGTCTCCGGCTCCCTGATGTTCACCAACCTGCTGGGCAGCAGCTTCGACCAGATCCTGAAGGGCGCCCTGGCCGACGTCAACGTCCAGGCCACCAGCAGCGGGGGCGGACCCAGTCTGGACGGCGGCAGCCAACTCGTCCCGGAGCAGGTGCGCCAGGACGTCGCTGCCGTCGACGGCGTGGCGGAGGCCGCGGGCGTCATCACCGGCCTGACGGTCTACCCACTCGATGCCGACGGCAAGGTCATCGCCTTCGGCGGGGCGCCGGGCATCGCGTCCAACTGGTTCACCACCCCCGCGGCGGGCGGGACCACGTCGGTCGAAGTCGGGGAGGGCCGGCCGCCGGAGGCCGATGACGAGATCGCCGCCGACGCCACCACCCTGCGACGCGTGGGCATCGAGGTCGGCGACGAGCTCGACGTGGCGACCCCGCGCGCCGGTGTGCAGACCTACACCGTCGTCGGCTCCGCGGGCTTCGGCGGGGCCGGGACCGCGGGGGCGAGTTACCTCTTCTTCACCGAGGACGAGGCTCGGCGCGTCATCCTCGACGGGGCGGAGGGCTACACCTCGCTGTGGGTGGCGGCCGCACCGGAAGTCGACGTCGAGGCCGTCACCGACGACGTGGTCGCCGTCCTCCCAGAGGGTTTCGAGGCGGCCTCGGGCGAGGAGTTGGCGGCCGAGCTCGAGGACCAGTTGTCCATCGGGCTCTCGCTCGTCAACACGTTCCTGCTCGTCTTCGCCGCCATCGCGTTGGTCGTGGCGGCGCTGCTGATCCTCAACACGTTCTCGATCCTCGTCGCGCAGCGGGCACGCGAGCTGGCGCTGCTCCGAGCGCTCGGCGCCAAGCGTGGCCAGGTGCAGCGCTCGGTGCTGTTCGAGGCACTCGTCGTCGCCGTCCTCGGGGCGACGCTCGGCATCGCCGCCGGCTACGGGCTGGCGTGGCTCATCGCGTGGGGCCTGCGTTTCGCGGGCATCGACCTCGGGGACGCCAGCCCCACGCTGACGTGGCAGGCCATCACGGCCTCCTATGCCGTCGCCATCATCATCACGCTCCTGGCCGCCACCATCCCGGCGCGGCGCGCCTCCCGCACCCGACCCGTCGAGGCCATGACGGCCGCTGCCATCAACGCACCTGCTGGCATTGACACGCCGGTCCTCATCGGGCTGGGCATTCTCCAGATCGGGCTCGGGGCGATCATCTCGGCGGTCCTGTTCGACGTGCCCCGGCCCCTGGTGTGGCTCGGCATCGGCGCCCTCCTGGTGCTGGTGGGCTGCGTGCTCGCCGCCGCGGTCATCGGGGCGCCGCTGGTGTGGCTGTTCGGCCGCCTCTACCGGGCGCTGTTCGGGGAGATCGGCAAGATGGCGGAGCTCAACGCTCGACGCCAGCCCCGTCGCACCGCCGCGACCGCCGCCACCCTGATGATCGGGTTGACGCTGGTGAGCGCGGTGGCCATCCTCGCCGCGTCGACGGCCGACTCGGTGCGCAGCGACGTCACCGCGGACCTGCGCGGCGACTTCCAGATCTCGCCCACCAACTTCCGGCCCTTCGACGCCGACGTCGTGGACGAGGTGACCGGCATCGACGGGGTCGACGCGGTCCACGCGTTCCAGTCCGGCGGCACGACGATCGACGGCGAGTCCCTCTCGGTGACGGGCACCTCACCCGAGGGCCTGGCCGAGGGGACGTCGGTCGACCTGCTCGCCGGGGGTCTCACCGACGCCACCGACTCGGCAGTGATCAGCTACGACGTGCACCAGGACCTCGACTTGCAGCTGGGCGAGCGCTTCGAGGCCGCCACCCTCGACGGTGGGTCGCTCACCCTGCTTGTGACCGGGATCCTCGACGGCGAGACCGGCGGCGGCATGCTGGGCGACCTGGTCGTGCGCACGGAGACCTTCCCGCAGCTCGGCGACGCGAGCCTCGTCGACACCATTCGGGTCTCCCTCGCCGACGGCGCCGACGTCGAGGCGGTGCGCGCCGGCTTGGAGGAGTCGGTGGCCGACTTCCCGACCGTCGTGGTCACCGACAACGAGGAGTACGCCGAGACACTCGTCGCGCAGTTCTCCCAGGTGTTCGCGACGATCTATGCGCTCCTGGCCCTGGCGATCGTGATCTCGGTGCTGGGCATCGTGAACACCCTCGGGCTGTCGATCCTCGAGCGCACCCGCGAGATCGGGCTGCTGCGCGCCGTCGGGACCACGCGTCCCCAGCTGAGGCTGATGGTCACGCTGGAGAGCGTGGTGGTGGCGGTCCTGGGCTCCGTGCTGGGCGTGCTGCTCGGCCTGGGATTCGGCGTCGCACTGGTCTGGCTGCTCCGCGCGGATGGCCTCTCGGTGCTGACCGTGCCCTGGGGACAACTCGGCATCTTCGTCGCCGCGGCCGCCGGGTTCGGGGTCGTCGCAGCCATCGGCCCGGCGCGGCGAGCGGCGCGGATGGATGTGCTGGAGGCGATCGCGCAGGAGTGATCCGGCCGGGCATCATCGGCGCTTCTCCCGGGCCCACGGGCGGGACGTGAACCGGTATGCTTCTGGCACGACCGGCCCGCGCCGCGGCGGCGCGATCCGACTTGGCCTGACAACGAGTAGGGGATGTTCGTGAAGATCCGTGTGGAACGCGACGCACTGGCCGACGCCGTTGCCTGGGTGGCTCGCAGCCTCCCGACCCGTCCCACCGCCCCCATCCTCGCGGGCCTGCTCATCGAGGCAGCCGGTGACTCCGTGACCCTCTCGACGTTCGACTCCACGACGTCGGCAAAGGTCACGATGCCGAGCGAGGTCAAGGAGGAGGGCACCGCCCTGGTCTCCGGTCGGCTCCTCGCCGACATCGCCCGCTCGCTGCCGAACAAGCCGGTCGACATGGTCGCCGACCACTCCAAGGTCGAGCTCACCTGCGGATCCGCACGCTTCACCCTGCAGACGCTGCCGGTCGACGAGTACCCCAGCCTGCCGGAGATGCCCACCCAGACCGGAGTCGTCGCCGCGAACGTCTTCGAGAAGGCCGTCGCCCAGGTCGTCGTCGCCGCCGGCCGCGACGAGCTGCTGAACGTCTTCACCGGGGTCCGGGTGGAGATCGAGGGCGACCAGCTCTCCCTCCTGGCCACCGACCGGTACCGCATGGCGCTGAAGGAGATCACCTGGCAGCCGTCCGCCCCCGACGTCTCGGGTGCGGTCCTGGTGCCGGGCCGTGTCCTGGCGGAGACAGCCAAGTCGCTGACCAGCGGCGAGACCGTCACGATTTCGCTGTCCACCACCGAGTCCGAGGGCGAGGGGCTAGCCGGCTTCATCGGCGAGGGCTCCAAGGGCAGCCGCGAGGCCACCACCCGCCTGCTGAACCAAACCTTCCCGAAGGTCCGCCACCTCATGGACGTCACGCCCACCGTCGCGGTGCGCGTCCCGCGCGACGAGCTGCTCTCGGCCGTCAAGCGCGTCTCCCTCGTCGCCGAGCGCAACACCCCGCTCCGCATGATCATCAACGAGGACAACATCGCCCTCGAGGCCGCGACCGGCGACCAGGCGCAGGCGTCCGAGGCCATCCCCGCCGAGGTCGAGGTCACCACCGACGAGCAGTCCATCACCGCCGCCGGCTTCAACCCCCAGTACCTCCTGGACGCCCTGAACGCCCTCGACGCCCCCTACGCGCACTTCTCGTTCACCGCGCCCGGCAAGCCCTGCCTGATCACCGGCCTGGCGTCCATCGACGGCGACCAGCTGCTCGACTACCGCCACGTGATCATGCTGATGCGCCTGCCCGGCTGAGGTCCGGGGGCGGCGCGGATCGTCGCAACACGGCGTTCGGATACCGCGTCGCGGACGCCAGCGTTACTCCCATCCTTGCCAGTGCTATTGCCGCTGTTGCCAGCCTTCATTGCCAACGCCAGCGGTGACCTTCTGTGCGCCAGTCATGGTGTGGCCACGCCCGCGCTAACTCCGGTATGCCAGCCGAACTGCTCGTCACCAGCGATACAGCGCTGGCAAAAAGGAGTAAGGCTGGCGTCCGCGACGGGACTGGCGCGCCACCGACGCCGTGGCACCACCCACGTAGGATCGGGCACGACATGTTCGTGACCCAGCTGTCCCTGACGGACTTCCGCAACTACACGCAGGCGAGCGTGGACCTCGCCGCCGGCGTGAACGTGTTCGTCGGATCGAACGGCCAGGGCAAGACAAACCTCGTCGAGGCCGTCGAGTACCTCTCCACGCTGTCGTCGCACCGGGTCGCGACGTCGGCTCCCCTCATCCGCGCCGGCGCCCACTCGGCCATCATCCGCTCCTGCGTCCAGGCCGCGCGCGACGACGAGCGCACCATCACCGTCGAACTCGAGATCGCGACGGGCAAGGCGAACGTCGCGCGTCTCAACCGCGCACCGGCCCGGCCGCGCGACATCGTCGGCGCGCTTCGGACGGTCGTGTTCTCGCCCGTGGACATCGCCATCGTCCGCGAGGACCCGGCGGACCGACGTGGCTGGCTCGACTCCCTCGTGGTCACCCGATGGCCCCGCATGGCGGGCGTCCGACAGGACCTCGACCGCGTGCTGAAGCAGCGGAACGCCCTGCTCAAGTCGATGTCGGGCCGCTCGATGCGGGCACCGGCGGGAGACGAGGAGTCCACCCTCGAGGCGTGGAACGAACAGCTCGCCCGCATCGGCGCCGAGATCCTGCACGCCCGCCTCGACACGCTCGCCGACGTCCGCCCCCACGTCCAGCGCGCCTACGAGACCATCGCGCCGGTCAACAACGACGTGGGTCTGCAGTACAAGACCAGCCTCGACCTCGCCGGTGCGGCCGACGCGACGGACGTCCGCGCCGACCTCACCGAGCGACTCCTGGCCGCCATGCAGGAGCGCCGCGGCGAGGAGCTCGCCCGGGGAGTGACGCTCGTCGGTCCTCAGCGCGACGACGTCGACCTCGCCATCGGCGCGCTCCCCGCCAAGGGTTACGCCTCGCACGGGGAGTCCTGGTCCCTCGCCCTGTCGCTTCGGCTGGGTGGGTTCAGCCTGGTCCGCGACGACGGCACCGAGCCCGTCCTGGTGCTCGACGACGTGTTCGCGGAGCTGGACACGTCGCGTCGGGAACGGCTCGCCCACGCCGTCGAGGACGCCGAGCAGGTCCTCATCACCGCGGCGGTCGGCGCCGACGTCCCCGACTTCCCCTCCGAGCGCCGGTTCCGCGTCTCGGCGGGCACCGTGGAGGAGGCGACGGCGTGACCGAGACCCCCGACGAGCCGCTGGAGGCGGAGGCCCAGGAACCGGAGCACGACCCCACTGGCCTCGACCTCGCCGCCCGGATCGCCCGCCAGACCGCGTCCGCCCCCGCGCTGCCGCCGTCGGCCGGCGTGACGCCGCGACCGGGTCGCCGTCGCCCCCGCCAGTTCACCGAGCAGCGCTCCTCGCCGCGCCCCGACGACCGCGACCCCCAGCTCCTCGGCAGCGTCCTCCGGCGGGTCAGCGACGCCCGCGGGTGGCGCAAGCAGATCTCCCTCGCCACGGTCCTGCGGAACTGGGAGGGGCTCGTCGGGCGCGACAACGCGGAGCACAGCCAGCCCGTCAACTTCGCCGACGGCGTGCTCACCGTCCAGTGCGACTCCACGGCCTGGGCCACGGGGATGCGCTACAGCGCCCCCCAGTTGGTGGCGAAGCTGAACGCCGAGCTGGGGGAGCAGACCGTCACCCGCGTGGAGATCCGCGGACCCAACGCGCCCAGTTGGAAGAAGGGGCGTCGCTCCGTGCGCGACGGCCGTGGCCCGCGCGACACCTACGGCTGACCCGGACGCGACACGGCCCCGCTCCCCAAGGGAACGGGGCCGCGTCGCGCCGGGGGGTCAGTCGCGGGCAGCGACGTCGCCGGGGATCACATCGCTGGACGTGGCGACGCGTTCCTTGAAGATGTTCATCAGGTCGATGCCCGTGGTGTTCTTGATCATCTCCACCGTCTGCACGACGTTGTCGTTGACCTGCTTGGGCAGCGCGCCCGCCCCGTCGGTGGAGACCACGGTCAGCTTGTCGATGGAGGCCATCGGGGCGGCGACCTCGCGTGCCACCTGAGGCAGCACCTCGACCAGCATCTGCAGCACCGCGGCGTCGTTGTACTTGGCGAACGCGGCGGCACGCTTGTCCATGGCCTCCGCCTCGGCGGACCCGACGGCGAGCACGGAGGCGGCCTGGGCCTCGCCCTCGGCGCGGACGGCCTCGGCCTCGGCGATACGCCGGGCCTTCTCCGCCTCGCCGCGCTTGGCGCCCTCGATGGCCTCGGCCTCGGCCAGTGCGGAGCGGCGGGACTGCTCGCCGACGCCGGTCAGGCGCGCCTTCTCCGCCTCGGCCTCGGCGGCAGCAATGGCGGCGGCCTTGCGGGCCTCGGCCTCGAAGATCTCCGAGTTGCGACGACCCTGAGCCTCGGTCTCCATCTGGTAGCGCTGGGCGTCGGCGGGCTTGCGCACCTCGGTGTCCAGCTGGCGCTCCTTGAGCGACGCCTGGCGAACGGCCACCTTCTCCTGCTCGGCGAGGATGTTCTGGTCCTGGTCGGCCTGCGCGAGCGGTCCGGCAGCGGCAGCCTTGGCGCGGGCAGCGTCGGTCTCCGCCTTGATCTCCGACTCCTTCAGCACCAGCGCGCGCTGTGCGATGGCGATTTCCTGCTCGGCGAGGATGCGCGCCTGCTCGGCCTCACGTCGCGCCTCCGCCTCGGCGACGGCGGCGAGCCGTCCGACCTTGGCGGACTCGGGACGACCCAGATCGGAGAGGTACGTGCCGTCGTCGGTGATGTCCTGGATCTGGAAGGTGTCGAGCACGAGACCCTGGCCGGTCAGGGACGACTCGGACTCGTCGGCGACACGCTGGGCGAAGGCGGCGCGGTCGCGGATGATCTGCTCCACCGAGAGGGAACCGACGATGCTGCGCAGGGAACCGGCGAGGGTCTCCTGGGTAAAGGTCTCGATCTCGTCCTGCTGCATCAGGAAGCGCTGGGCGGCGGCGCGGATGGAGTCCTCGTTGCCACCCACCTTGACGATGGCGACGCCGTCGAGGTTGAGCTTGATGCCCTGCCCGGAGACCGCGTTGCGGATCTGGACCATGATGCGGCGGCTGGACAGGTCGAGCACGTGGAGGCGCTGGATGAACGGGACGACGAACACGCCGCCGCCCATGATGACCTTCTGTCCGCTGAGGTCGGTGGAGACCAGTCCCGTCTCCGGGTTGGTGACGGCCTTCCCCTTCTGGCCGGTGATGATGTACGCCTCGCTGGGCCGGGCGACCTTGTAGCGGCTCGCGACGAGCCAGACGATCAGGACGAGGAGCAGGAGCGCTCCGCCGATCCCGACGAGGAGCGGTGGCAGTTCGGGCATGGTGCTGGTTCCTTCTGGTGGTTCGGGGGTGGGGGGATGGGGGAGTGGGCTATCCGTCGAGCTCGGGCAGGTCGTGGCTGGGGGTGACCTCGACGGCGGTGGGGGAGACGATGGCAGAGACCCACACCTCGGTTCCGGTCGGGATGGCGACCGCGGCCCGCGCGGCCCGCTTGCGGGACCCGCCCTGGCCGTGGATGCGCACCTCGCCGAAGCCCGCCTCCGGGATGTCGGTGATGACGCGGGCGGGAGCGCCGATGAGGCTCTCGGAGCGGAAGTTGGCCGCCCGCTCGCCACTCTTGAGCCAGCGGGTCAGCGACGTCGCGCCCCAGGCCGCGAGCACGCCGGCTGCGAGACCGACGACGACGGCGAGCCACGTCGCGTCGATGAGAGCGAGGGAGGTGTAACCGCCGAAGCCGAAGGCCCCGAGGAAGCCGGCGATGCTGGCGACGGAGAACAGGTCGCCGCCCACGACGTCGATGTCGACAAGGCCGTCGATGACGTCGCCGAGGAGCAGCGAGAGGAGAGCGATGAAGATCCCGATCACGCCGATCACCAGGAAAATGGTCACGTTGAATCGCCCCCGTCCAGGTCCAATGTATCGGCATGGCCCCCGATGTGTGGGCGGTCTCGGGGAAGCGCTCCCCCGCGAGGCGACGTGGCAAGAGTGCTGGGTCAGCGATGCATTCTCGGGAGCGGACGGGGGAAAATCGAACACTGATCGTTTTTCGCGGGGCCGGGCCGGTGTGACCGCCCGATTTGAGCCTCTTGCGGCCCGGGATGCGTATCCGTCCCCGGATCCGGTCCCCGCAGGCGCTCCTATCGGCGAATCCGGGCCGATTCGATGCCATCCATGGCCCGTTCCATGTCCGGTTTCGAGACGTTTCGCGGTAGAATTGCAGCAGCTTTCCAGGCCGTCGGGTTCCGACGGCCGTTTTGTGGCCGAAGGAGATATGGGTGTCGGAAGAGCACGCGATGGAAGTGGTGCAGGAACGCCTGGAGGAGTACGACGACTCCGGCGACGGTGACACCAGCAGCAGCGGGACCTACGACGCCGACCAGATCTCGGTCCTCGAGGGCCTCGAGGCGGTCCGGAAGCGACCGGGCATGTACATCGGCTCCACCGGTGAGCGCGGCCTGCACCATTTGGTCTACGAGATCGTCGACAACTCCGTCGACGAGGCGCTGGCCGGGTACTGCACGGACATCGACGTCGAGCTGCTCGACGACGGCGGCATCCGCGTGGCGGACAACGGCCGCGGCATCCCCGTCAAGGAGCACCCGGTCCAGAAGATTCCCACGGTGACGCTCGTGCTCACCGTGCTCCACGCCGGCGGCAAGTTCGGCGAGGGCGGCTACAAGGTCTCCGGCGGTCTGCACGGCGTCGGGTCCTCGGTCGTCAACGCGCTGTCGGAGCGGTTCACCGTCGAGGTCAAGCGCGACGGCCACCGCTACGAGCAGTCCTTTGAGCTCGGCGTCCCCACGGGTGAGCTGCAGGAGCTGGAGGAGACCGACGAGACCGGCACCACCATCACCTTCTACGCCTCGCACGAGATCTTCGAGACCACTTGGTACAACTACGACACGCTGGCCACCCGGTTCCGTGAGATGGCCTTCCTCAACAAGGGCCTCCGCATCAACCTCGCCGACAGGCGCACCGTCGACCAGGACGGCCGCCCGGTCGAGGACGACGGCGAACTGGGCCCCCGTAGCGACTCGTTCCGCTACGACGACGGACTCATCGACTACGTGAAGTTCCTGTCGATGAACAAGGACTCCATCCACCCCTCCGTGATCGCCGTCGAGGCGCACAACGAGGAGCAGAAGATGGGTGTCGAGATCGCGATGCAGTGGAACTCGTCGTACCAGACCTCGGTCCACACGTTCGCCAACACCATCAACACGCACGAGGGCGGCACCCACGAGGAGGGCTTCCGCTCGGCGCTCACCAACACGGTCAACAAGTGGGGCGACGCGTGGGGCCTGATGAAGAAGAAGGAGGACCGGGTCTCCGGCGACGACATCCGCGAGGGCCTGACCGCCATCATCTCCATCAAGCTGGGCGAGCCGCAGTTCGAGGGACAGACCAAGACCAAGCTCGGCAACACGGAGGCGCGCTACTTCGTGCAGCGCGTCCTCAACGACCGGCTGGGCGACTGGTTCGAGCGCAACCCGCAGGAGGGGCGCGACATCATCCGCAAGTCCCAGGCGGCAGCGGCTGCCCGGATCGCGGCCCGCAAGGCGCGTGACCTGGCCCGCAACCGCAAGGGGCTCCTCGGTGGCGGCGGACTCCCCGGCAAGCTGATCGACTGCCAGTCGACCAACCCGGCGGACTGCGAGGTCTTCATCGTCGAGGGCGACTCGGCCGGCGGCTCCGCCCGCGGCGGCCGGGACCCGAAGACGCAGGCCATCCTGCCCATCCGCGGCAAGATCCTGAACGTCGAGAAGGCGCGCATCGACCGGATCCTGGCCAACAAGGAGGTCGAGGCGATCATCAACGCCCTCGGCACCGGCATCCAAGACGAGTTCGACATCGACCGGCTGCGCTACCACAAGATCGTGCTGATGGCCGACGCCGACGTCGACGGCGCCCACATCCGCACGCTGCTGCTGACGCTGCTGTTCCGGTTCATGAAGCCGCTCATCGACGGTGGCTTCGTCTACCTGGCCCAGCCGCCGCTGTTCCGGCTCCGCTGGACCAACGCGCCGCACGAGCTGGCGTACAACGACGTCGAGCGCGACGCCCTGCGCAACCGAGGTCTCGCTGAGGGCAAGAAGCTGCCCAACGTGAACCCGATCCAGCGCTACAAGGGTCTCGGCGAGATGGACGCGGACGACCTGTGGGACACCACCATGGACCCGGAGAAGCGCGTCCTGCTGCAGGTCACGCTCGAGGATGCGGCCATGGCGGACCAGATGTTCTCGATCCTGATGGGCGAGGACGTCGAGCAGCGACGCAGCTTCATCCAGCACAACGCCCGCGACGTGCGCTTCCTGGACATCTGAGACCGGACAAGGACCTACGCAGACCATGAGTGACACACCCTTCGGCCCCGACGATCCCACCGACGGCGGCGACGACATCACCACGATCGACGACATCGTGCCCCCCGCGATGGGCACCGTCGAGCCAGTGGACCTGCAGGAGGAGATCCAGCGGTCCTACCTCGACTACGCGATGAGCGTCATCGTCGGGCGCGCCCTGCCCGACGTGCGCGACGGGCTCAAGCCCGTGCACCGTCGCGTCCTGTACGCCATGTGGGACGGCGGCTACCGCCCGGACCGCGGCTGGAACAAGTGCTCCCGCGTCGTCGGCGAGGTCATGGGCCTCTACCACCCGCACGGCGACTCCGCGATCTACGACACCCTGGTGCGCCTCGCGCAGCCATGGGCCATGCGCCTGCCGCTGGTGACCGGCCAGGGCAACTTCGGCAGCCCGGGCAACGACAAGGCCGCCGCGATGCGGTACACCGAGTGCAAGCTCGCGCCGCTGGCCGCCGAGATGGTGCGCGAGATCGAGCAGAACACCGTCGACTTCAAGCCCAACTACGACAACCGCGAGGAGGAGCCGGTCGTCCTCCCTGCCCGGTTCCCGAACCTGCTGGTCAACGGGTCCACGGGCATCGCCGTCGGCATGGCCACCAACATCCCCACCCACAACCTCCGCGAGGTGGGCGAAGCCGTCCAGTGGGCACTCGAGCACCCCCAGGCCTCCAAGGAGGAGCTGCTCGAGGCCGCCATGGCCCGCATCCAGGGCCCCGACTTCCCGGGCGGGGGCCTCATCGTCGGCCGCCAGGGCATCGAGGACGCCTACCGCACCGGCCGCGGCTCGGTGGTGATGCGCGCGGTCATGGACCTCGAGGAGGACCCGAACGGCCGCCAGATCATCGCGATCACCGAGCTGCCGTACATGACCAACCCGGACAACCTGGCGCTGCGCATCGCCGAGCTCGTCAACGCCGGCAAGCTCACGGGCATCGCCGACGTCCGCGACGACTCGTCGGGCCGCACCGGCCAGCGCCTGGTCATTGTGCTGAAGCGCGACGCCCAGCCGCGCGTCGTCATGAACAACCTCTACAAGCACACCGCGCTGCAGGACACGTTCGGCTGCAACATGCTGGCGCTCGTCGACGACGTACCCCGCACCCTGCGCCTCGACCAGTTCATCTCGCTGTGGATCAAGCACCAGCTCGAGGTCATCCGGCGCCGCACCCAGTACCAGCTGGACGAGGCCGAGAAGTCGGCCCACATCTACCGCGGCTACGTCAAGGCGCTCGACGCCCTGGACGAGGTCATCGCCCTCATCCGCCGCTCGCCCAGCACCGAGGAAGCCCGCGAGGGTCTGATGCAGCTGCTCGGGATCGACCAGGTGCAGGCCACCGCGATCCTCGACATGCAGCTCCGCCGCCTCGCCGCCCTGGAGCGCCAGAAGATCATTGACCACCTGGCCGCGCTCGAGGCCCGCATCGAGGACCTCAAGGACATCCTTGCTCGCGAGGAGCGCCAGCGCCAGATCGTCTCCGACGAGCTCGCGGAGATCGTCGACAAGTACGGCGACGAACGGCGCACCCGGATCGTCGCCGCCGACGGGGACTTCTCCGAGGAGGACTTCATCCCCAACGATGACGTCGTGGTCACGATCAGCCACGGCGGCTACGCCAAGCGCACCCGCGCGGACATGTACCGGCTGCAGAAGCGCGGCGGCAAGGGCGTGCGCGGCGCGACGCTCCGGGCCGACGACGAGGTGGCGCACCTGTTCACCGCCAGCAACCACCAGTGGCTGCTGTTCTTCACCAACCTCGGCCGCGTCTACCGCGCGAAGGTCTGGCAGCTCCCCGAGGCCGGACGCGACGCGAAGGGCGGCCACGTCGCCGGACTGCTGAGCTTCCTGCCGGGCGAGGAGATCGCCCAGGTGCTCACGATCAAGGGCTACGACGACGCGCCGTACCTCCTGCTCGCCACCCGCAAGGGCCTGGTGAAGAAGACGGCGCTGCAGTCCTACGACTCGCCGCGCCAGGCCGGCGTCATCGCGATCAACTTCCGCGACGCGGACGACGAGCTGATCGGGGCCTCGCTCTG
Organism: uncultured Arachnia sp.; assembly: GCA_947499145.1. Taxonomy (GTDB): domain Bacteria; phylum Actinomycetota; class Actinomycetes; order Propionibacteriales; family Propionibacteriaceae; genus Arachnia. The sequence goes on along the minus strand of CANMNB010000018.1, from coordinate 34,914 downwards.
CTCGCCCACCGACGACGTGCTGCTGATCTCCCGCAAGGGCCAGTCGGTGCGCTTCCAGGCCTCCGACGAGCAGCTGCGCCCGATGGGGCGCGCCACCTCGGGCGTCACCGGCATGAAGTTCCGCCCCGGCGACGAGCTGCTGAGCATGGCCGTCCTCGCCGGCGACGCCGACCTCAGCGGGCAGTTCGTGTTCACCGTCACCGACGGCGGCTTCGCCAAGCGCAGCGCGATCGGCGAGTACCGCCGCCAGGGCCGCGGCGGCCTCGGCATCAAGGCGATGCGCCTCAACGAGGACCGCGGACGCCTCGTCGGCGGCCTCATCGTCGGCGAGAACGACGAGATCATCGCCATCAAGGAGTCCGGCCAGGTCACGCGGAGCGCCGTCGCCGACGTCGCGGTCAAGGGTCGCGACACCATGGGCGTGAAGTTCGTCGGGGTCCGCGGTGACGACTGCGTCGCCGCCATCGCCCTCTACCCCGAGCCGGTCACGAACGGCGACGAGTCCGAGGCCAACGAGGCCGACGACGAGGCGTCGGAGCCCGGAGAGGGTAGCGTAGAGGGGACCGCAGCCGACGTGGAGGCTGCCGATGCCACGGAGGAGAACGGCGATGAGTGACAACTCAGCGCGCTGGCCCGGCCCGGACGGGTCGCCCGGGATCCAGTTCACGCCGCACAGCGCCTCGGCCACGGAGGTGGTCGACGAGCCGCGGCATGTGGCGTCTCCGGCGCACGCGGACGAGACCAGGGTGCACGCCGCGATCCCGGAGGAACCGGCGGCGGCCGAGACCACCCGCGTCGTGAGGCCGATCACCGACCACGACGAACGCGAATTCGGCGGCGACGAGGCGCAGCCCAGCGCGCAGTCCGCGCCCGACTGGGCCTTCCGCCCCGGCGACGAGCGCGAGCCCGACGGCTCCCTCAGCCCCCCGGCCCGCGCCCTCCCGGCGCACGAGCCCACCGTCGTCATCGGTTCCGGCGCGTCCCCGGCCCCGGCGGCTGCAGCCGTCGCCGCCGGCAGTGCCGTGGGAGCGGCGGCAGCACCATCGCGCCCGGGACCCAGGCCGCTGACGTCACGCCGCACGCGGAAGGCGCGGCTCCGGCTGGCGCGCATCGACCCCTGGTCGGTGATGAAGACGGCGTTCCTGTTCTCCATCGCCTTCGGCATCATGATGATGGTCGTCGCCTGGGTGCTGTGGTCGGTGTTCGCCGGCTCCGGTGCGCTGGAGTCGCTCAACCAGTTCCTGACGACGCTCATCGCGGACCAGGACGGTGGCCAGTTCCAGATCGAGAACTGGATCAATGGCTCCCGAGTGCTGGGCTTCGCCGCGCTGGTGGCTGCCATCGACGTCGTGATCCTCACGGCCGTGGCGACGCTGTTCGCGTTCCTCTACAACCTGGCGGCCACCGTCATCGGCGGCCTGGAGATCACGCTGGCCGAGGACTGACCGCAGCCCGCGCCGTCGTTCCCGCCGGTGCGGCTACGCGTGCTCTGGCTCCGGTCCGAAAATCGATCAGTGCTCGATTTTGCCCCGTCCGCTTCCGAGAATCGAACGCTGGGTCCCCACTTTCGACGGTATCCGCGCCACGGCCGTCAGGTCGCGGGAAACCCATGCCCCAGTTTTGGCGGGCACTGGGGCGGTACGCTAGAGTTCCTCATCGGTAACGGGCCTATAGCTCAGGCGGTTAGAGCGCATCCCTGATAAGGATGAGGTCGCTGGTTCAAGTCCAGCTAGGCCCACCACCGGATCCCGCCCCGAGCATCGGAGGCGGGTTTTTCCTTCCCCGAGCGACGGCGAGTCTCAGGCGCAGTCCTTCCACCACCCGGGGTGGCGGCACGGGAACAGGAACCCGGCCGAGACGCTCAGCAGGTTCCGATCGCTCAAGAATCCCGCGGATCCCGGCTGCCACTCGTCGAGCAGCTGGCGTGTGGAGTCGACGGCGTGGAAGCGCCACGTCTCCAGGCCACCGTCGACAGCCACGAGCGCTTCGAAGCCGTGTCGTGAGACCAGTTCGACGGGTCGCCACTCGCCGGCGTTGGAGAGCTTGGCCTGGATGAAGTGGACCTGGTGGCCCGGGGTGTACTGGGTGCATGGGTGCGGGGACGTCGATGCCATGGTGGAACCTCTCGCTGCTCGTTCTTCCCACGACCCCTTCGGCCGCGGGCAGATCTTCCTCCGGTGGCACCGTGCACGAGGCGCGGTTGCCAGGCGACGAGCCGGAGGGCTTGGCGTCGCTCTTCTTGATCTGCCGACGACGCTAGCAGGCTCAGACCCAGAGTGGAACGGTGTTCATCAGGACCGCCAGCAGCGCGAATGCCAGCGCGATCCAGAAGGGCCACATTGCGCCTCGGTGTCCCTCGTCAGCCGTTCGGCGGCTGAAGCGCCACACCAGGGCCACGGGGATGGCGAGTAGGACAACGACGATGAGCAGCATCGTCACAATCCACTGCAGCGGAAGCAGCTCTCCCTCGGGTACACCGACGGAGGACATGACCGCGTTTCCAATGAAGAACGCCGCGAGGAGCGCCAGAGGTAGTCCCAGTAGGGCCAGCCAGGAGTTTCGGAGGTTGTGGGAATGGTGGATCGACGACGTACTCATGTCCAACTCCTCGAGTCGATGAGCACGGACAGCCCGTGTTCTCCAGCGTACGCCTGAAGACTCGCGGCGGTGGTGGTTCGTCGCGCTCGGCGGATCCCGCTCATCCACCGTCGAGTCCGGTCTACGATGCCGTATGGCCCACCCCTCGCAGCGGATGGTCGACGACGTCGTCGCCCTCCCCGACCCGGTGCTGCGGAACGTGGCGATCACGACCTGCTACCGAGACCTCGCGCTCGCCGTCGCCGACGTCGTCGGGCGTCGCGACGTCAACTGGCTCGCGTTCGGCGCGTGGGCGAGTGGCACGGCTGGCCGTGTGATCCGGGGAGAGGGGCTGCCGATCGACTGGGGCACCTCCAGGGCCGTGGCGGAGGGCAACCGGACGATCATCGCCGACGTCGCGCCGCGCTTCGTCCGCTGGCTCGACGAGGTGGCGCGCGCTGGAACCCCGAGCCGCACGGCGCTGGAAGTCGCGTTGGCCGACTCCCTGTTCGATTCCACCCCCGACCTCGCCGACGCCCTCGAGGCGTACCAGGCCGTCGTCGAGTTGCGGGAACTCGTCGGCGACCCGCCCGCCGACGACGAGGCCGACCGGGCGCTCGCCGAATTGATGTTGCTCGGCAACGTCAAGGTCGCCGCACACGAGCAGCACATCGCCGACGACCTCATCGACGACGCCATGCCCCTGGGGGGACTGTTCGGTCGCATCACCACCCGGTTCGTCGAGGTCATCACCCCCGACGGTGCCCTGGACGTCTGCCGCGACGTGCCGATTCCCAGCTACCTCGGAGGCGCCCGCTACCCGAGCGTTCTGGCGCAGCTGTCACGCGCCGATCTCTGCGAACTCGCCGATCGGTTCGACCACGCCCTCGATGGCGACGTCGTGGGCAGCCGGGCGACGTCGTGGGAGTGCTACGACGAGCGGATGGGCTTCATCTTCTGCTTCTTCCGGGCCTTCGCACGCGACGTGCGCTACTTCGATGTCCCGGCCGAGTTCCTGACCTGACCCGCGGGACGCTCGCACGCGGCGACGCGCCCCAGTACAGGTCTGGATTGGCGCCTCACCATTTCAAGCACGTAGATTGGCTGTACCGAAAAACACCGATGTGACTAGTGTCGTCACGCAGGAGCAGGGCAACAATTCATGGCAGGCAGACCTCCGGGCAAGGCAGACGGGCGGCAGCGACTCATCGACGCCTGCTGGGAACTCCTCATCGACTCCGAGCCCGGGGAGCGCCTCACCATTGCCCAGGTCTGCGAGCAGGCCGGGGTCACCCCGCCGACGCTGTACCACCACTTCGGGGACCTGGCCGCGCTCGAGGTGGAGGCGTCCCGTCAGGCGTTCCGTCGCTGGAACGCTGAGGTGGCGAAGGACCTCGCCCAGATTGCCGACCCCGACGAGCGGCTCCGGACCCACGGCCGCGCCTACGTCGCGTGGGCACGCCAGCACCCCGACGCCTACGCCATCATGTTCTGCCGCCCCGCGAGCGAGGGTCCCTCGCTGGCCGGTCCGGGGCTGTCGCTCCTGGTCGGCAACCTGGCCGAGGTCCACGGGATGGCACCGGACGACGCCCGACTCATCCCCATAGCCCTCGCCCAGTGGAGCATGGCCCATGGGCTGGCCAGCCTCCAGAGCTCGGTCGAAGGATTGGACCAGGATGTCGTCGAGGGGGTCCTCGACTTCGTGACGGACCTCACGGGGCAGCACGATCCGCGCTCGGCGCCTGACTGGGCCGAGCGCATCCGCAACTTCCGGTCCCAGGCCATGCAGACGGCGACCGCACCGCAGCGCCGCCGTCGCCGCGGCGGCGGATTCCGCTGACCCCCACCGTCCGCAGTTTCCCCCGGCCGTCGGCGCGCCGGTAATCTGGCAGGCAATGAGTTCATCAGTCGCCGCGGAAGCGGCCCGACGGCGCACGATCGCCGTCATCAGTCACCCCGACGCCGGCAAGTCCACCCTCACCGAGGCACTCCTGCTGCATGCCCGCGCCATCGGGCAGGCCGGGGCCGTCCACGGCAAGGCCGGCCGCCAGGGAACGGTCTCCGACTGGATGGACATGGAGAAGGACCGCGGCATCTCCATCAGCTCCTCGGCCCTGCAGTTCCCCTACCGCGACACCATCATCAACCTCGTCGACACCCCAGGCCACGCCGACTTCTCCGAGGACACCTACCGGGTCCTGACCGCCGTCGACAGCGCCATCATGCTCCTGGACGCAGCCAAGGGCATGGAGGCGCAGACCATGAAGCTGTTCGAGGTCTGCCGCGCCCGACGCATCCCGATCATCACCGTCATCAACAAGTGGGACCGCCCCGGCCATGAGGCGCTGGCCCTGCTCGACGAGGTGGAGCAGCGCACCGGTATGGTGCCGACGCCGTGGACCTGGCCCGTGGGCATCGCCGGCGACTTCCACGGTGTCATCGAGCAGTGGAGCGGCGACTTCATCCGCTACACCCGCACCCCCGGCGGGAGCACCGTCGCCCTGGAGGAGCGATTCGCACCCGTCGCCGTCGAGGAGCGCGACCGTGCGGATTTCGACGCCGCCCAGGAAGAGGTGGAACTGCTGGCCGCCGACGGCTACGTCCACGACGCCGAGCTGTTCGCTGCCCAGGCGACGACGCCGGTGCTGTTCGCGTCGGCAGTGTCCAACTTCGGCGTCGCGCACCTCCTCGACGTGGTCGCGGACATGGCTCCCGCACCGTCGGCCCGCCCGGACCGCGACGGCGTGCGCCGCCCCGTCGGTTCCGGCTTCAGCGCCCAGGTGTTCAAAGTGCAGGCCGGAATGGACAAGGCGCATCGGGACCGGCTCGCCTTCGCGCGAGTCTGCTCGGGCGTCTTCCATCGTGGCGACGTCATCACCCACGCCGCGACGGGACGCTCATTCACCACCAAGTACGTCAGCAGCGTGTTCGGCCGCGACCGGGAGACCCTCGAGGAGGCGTTCCCCGGCGACATCATCGGCCTCGTCAACGCCGGCGCACTCCGAGCCGGTGACACCCTGCACGGCGACGAGCCGGTCGAGTTCCCGCCAATCCCCGCCTTCGCCCCCGAGCACTTCCGGACAGTGCGGGCGGCGGATCCGTCGAAGTTCAAGCAGTTCCAGAAGGGGATCGAGCAGCTGGACCAGGAGGGCGTGATCCAGGTCCTCGACTCGGAGACCCGCTCCCGCCAGAACCCGATCCTGGCGGCCGTCGGGCCCATGCAGTTCGAGGTCACCAGCCACCGGATGGCGAACGAGTTCAACGCCCCGGTCCGCTTCGACGAGCTCCCCTACACGCTCGCGTTGCGCACCCGCGAGGAGGACCTGGGTGCCATCAATGCCACCAGCGGTGTGGAGGCGGTGGAACGACGCCAGGACGGCGCGCACCTGGCCCTGCTCTCCGGCAAGTGGCAGGTCACATGGATCAAGCGCAACCACCCTGACGCGATGCTGGAGCCCGTGAGCGTCGACGTCGGCGAGTAGGCCGACGGGACCAGACTGATCCTTCCGGGACGCTCAGGGGCGCAGCAGCACCTTGATGGCGGTGCGCTGGTCCATCGCCCGGTAGGCGGCGGCCGCTTGGTCCAGCGGCATCGTGACGTCGAACACCTTCCCCGGATCGATGCGCCGCTCCCAGATGAGCCGGATCAGGTCGGGCAGGAACCGCCGAACCGGCGCGGGCCCGCCGTGGAGGTGGACGCCGGAGAAGAACAGGTCCAAGCCGGAAATGCTGACGTCATGCGTGACCCCCACGAACCCCACGTGGCCGCTGGGCCGCGTGGCGCGGATCGCCTGCATCATGGACTCCTGGGTCCCGACGGCCTCGATCGTCGAGTGTGCGCCCAGCCCGTTGGTCAGTTCCCTGATCCGGGCCACACCGTCATCTCCCCGCTCCTCGACGATGTCCGTCGCGCCGAAATCCCGAGCCAGCCGCTGGCGGTCGGCGTGGCGACTCATGGCGATCACGCGTTCCGCTCCGAGTTGTTTGGCTGCCAGGATGCCGAGCAGACCGACGGCGCCGTCGCCGACGACCGCGACCGTCTTGCCGGGACCCGCTTCTGCCGCCACGGCGGCGAACCAGCCGGTCCCGAGCACGTCGGAGGCCGCCAGCAATGAAGGAATGAGGTCGTCCTCCGGCATGCCCGGGGTGGCCACCAGCGTCCCGTCGGCCAACGGCACCCGCAGGAACTCGGACTGCGCACCCCCTGGAGCCGCGGCCTCGCGCTGGACGCAATGGGTCTGGTAGCCCGCGGCACAGATCTCACACGTGTTGTCGGAGGCGAAGAAGGAGCCGACGACGAAGTCGCCCGGTCGGACGCTCCGCACCTCGCTGCCCACCTCCTCGACGATGCCCACGTACTCGTGCCCCATCGGGACCGGCCAATCGTGGTCCTCCAAGCCCCGGTAGGCCCAGAGGTCCGACCCGCAGACGCAGGAGGCCGTCACCCGCAGGACTGCATCCGTCGGCTTCAGGATGGTCGGACGCTCCCGCACGTCCACCCGGACGTCCCCCGGCCCGTACATGACTGCGCCACGCATGTTGTTTCCCTTCCCGTTCGTTGGTTGTCCCACCCGCATCATGAGGTGCCCTCCTTGACGCGGAGCGCTGCCGGCGTGGCGTGGGTGATCCCGTCGAGCACCCTGAGCCCATCCGTCACTGTGCCGAGCCTCGTCGCCCCCCTCAAGGATTCCCCATCGAGGGCTCCCGAGTGGATGATCGCCAGCTCTCCCGTGTCAGCCCAGTAGACGACGTCCCCCGTGGTGAACCCGCAGGCGGCCGAACCGTCCGGAGTGACGAGGGCCTCGGGCAGCTCGGCCACCGACGCGGCACCCATCCGATCCTCCAGCTCCACCTGCAGGGGCAGTCGGGCCGCCAGGTCGCGCGCCGGTGGTGTGTCCTCCAGCAGCAGGTGGACGGCTCGGGAGTCCACCAGCAACTGGATCCTCGTTCCAAGATTCGCCGATGTCGTCGACGCGGTACCGCACGCCTGCGGATCGGCACGTTCGTGGACCGCCAGGCATCCCGCCGTGGGGATCGTGGCAGCGAGGAGGGTGGCCGTGAGAGCTCGCCGCCAACCAGAAGTGGTTCTCATACGGTCAGCCAACTCGGTGCGGGGCGCCCGAGGAAGTTCCTGTCGTGAGGCGTCCTGTCAGGGCACCCCGGGGCGGCTCAAGCCCGCGTCGTCCCCACGGTGCTCGACGCCGCCCAGGATCCCAGGAGGTCCAGCGCCTCGGCATCCCGGGAGCCGGGCTCGGCCGTGAGCACGGTCAACTGGACGCCGGGATGCCCGACCAGATCCAGTCCGTCGAAACGGAGGCTCATCTCCCCCACGACGTGGTGCCGGTACTGTTTCGTCCCGGATTCGTGCCGCCAGACGTCGTGGCGGCCCCACAGCGTCCGGAACTCGTCACTGCGCGTCGAGAGTTCCCCTACCAGATCCTGGAGTTGCTTGTCGTGGGGGTCGCGACCGGCCTCCGTACGCAGCATCGCAACGTTGACTCGAGCGACGGTGTCCCAGTCCGGGTAGAAGCGCCGTGCCCCGGAGTCGAGGAAGATGTACCTCGCGAAGTTCGGTGCACCCGAGGGAGTCCCCTGGATCATCTCCGTCATGAGGGCCCGACCGAGGGAGTTCCACGCCAGCAGGTCGGTGCGTCCGTTCCCGACCAGGGCCACAGCGGATGTCATGGAATCCAGGACCCACTGCAGGCTCGGCGAGGGAGTCCACGTCGGGGAGCTCCTGCCGCGGCGACGAGTGGACGGCTCCACGCCATCGGCCTGGCGCGCCAGGCGGTACAGGTGCGCGCGCTCCGCGTCGTCCATCAACAGGGCAGACGCGATTCCGTCCAATACCGCAGCCGACGCACCAGCGATGCCCCCGCGCTCCAGCCGCGAGTAGTACTCGACGCTCACCCCCGCCAGGGTCGCCGCCTCGTGCCGGCGCAGGCCGGGCACGCGACGCTGGCCCGTCCGCGGCAGCCCCACCATCTCGGGTTCGACACGCGCCCTGCGGGACATCAGGAAGTCTCGAACCTCCGCGCGGTTGTCCATGCGCTCCAGCGTACGGGCACCTCCCGTGTCCAGGGATGCCCTGAGAGGGCACGTCATGGCAGGGTCTTCCGCTTTGGCCCGGAGCGTCGTGGGATCAGAGCGTGGACACTGACGGCGTCATCGCGCGGCTGAGGGCGGCGCCCTTGTGGGTTGCGACCATCCTGGCGACGCTGACGGTATTCGGGCCTCTCGCGATGGACTTGTACCTCCCGGTCCTGCCGGAACTCGCCCGGGGGCTCGAAACCACGGCTTCGGCGGCCCAGCTCACGGTCACGACGTGTCTCTTCGGACTCGCCTTTGGACAGTTGATCGCCGGCCCACTGTCCGACCGATTCGGACGGCGCAGGCCATTGGTCGTCGGGCTCCTGCTCTTCTCGGTTGCGTCGTTGCTGTGCGCGCTCAGCCAGTCGATCGGCGCTCTCGTGCTCTTCCGATTGCTGCAGGGGTTGGGGGGCGGCGTCGGACTTGTCATCGCCCAGGCCGCCGGGCGGGACATCTACGAGGGTCCGCGGCTGACGCGCTACTTCGGCAGGATCATCGTCTTGTCGGGACTCGCGGCCGTCGTTGCTCCAGTCCTTGGCGGGGTGCTGGCGGAGTTCATGAGTTGGCGTGGGTTCTTCCTGCTGCTGACAGGGATCGGGGTGGTCGTCACGGGCGCTGTGCTCGTCGGATTCGCGGAGACCCTCGAGGTCTCGTTGCGGGTCGTCGGCGGGCTCCGCGGAACATGGGAGCATCTGAGGGTGCTTCGCTCGGATCGGCTGTACGTGGGGGCCCTGGTCTCCAGTTCACTCACCTCCGGCGCCTACTTCGCCTACCTGTCGGCGGCGCCCTTCGTCCTGAACGAGATCCACGGACTGTCGCCGTCCCGCTTCGCCCTGGTCTTCGGGATCAACGCCGCCGGTTTCGCCGCGTTCGGATTCCTTGCTGGGCGCGCCTCCGAGTGGTGGGGAGAGCGTCTGGTCTTCGGGGTCGGCCTGGGCATGCTGATCGCTGCCGGCCTCGCTCTCTCGGTGGTCCTCGTGGCGCCGCTTCCCTTGGTGCCGACGATCGTCGCATTCTTTCTCGTGGCGTCAGGGGCGGCGGCGGTTTCACCGCCGTCCACGTCATTCGCCCTGGTGGGGTACCCCGAGCTGGCCGGGACAGCGTCGTCATTCCTGGGCCTGGCGCGCTCGCGGCCGGGGGAGTCGCGGCTCCGGTGGTCGGTTTGGCCGGCTCCCAGAGCATGGTTCCGCTGGCGTTGCTGGTGCTCGGCTGTGCTCTGGGGGCGACGGTGGTCTTCGTGTGGTTGCTGCTCCCCGAATCCACGACCCCCCGGCCCGCGTGACCGGGCCGCCCTCCGGCACCCAGCGCCGCGCCAGCAAGAGACTGTGTGGTGGCAGTCGGGGCTCCGGGCTCGACCGGGCCCCGTGGCCACTGGGAGGTACACGCATCTGCGTGGAGGTCCCGATCTTCCGCATGCGACGACATCGGAACCCATACGCAGATGTGTGGCCCCTACCGTCGCCGTCCCACCAACGCCCGAACGACGTCGTCCCCCGCCCGGCTGATGGCCTCCACGTCGCCGACGACGACGAGCCGGTCCCTCGCGCGCGACAGGCCGACGTAGAGCCGCTCGCGGAACCGCTCCCGCGTCCCGTCCTCGTTGATGCACAGTACGACGGCGCGCCGCTCCAGGCCCTTGAACCCCAGGACGTGGCCGTAGAAGGGGATTTCGTCGTCCCAGAAGGAGTCCCAGTAGTCGCTCTGGTCCGGGTCGGCGTCCTGGCGGGCCACCTGCTCCGGGTGCCGACGCCCCGTCGTGAGGAGGGCGATGTGTCCCGGGGCCCAGCCCTCGTCGAAGAGGAGGTCCACCTGGTCGTCGGCGACGTCGAGGGCGTCCTCGGGGCTGGCCTGAACGTGCACGACCTCGGGTCCGTCGCCGCCCTCGAGTCGCATCCGGAGCGGGGCGAGCGGTTTGAAGACCTCGGCGATCTGGCGGGTGTTGCGCAGGTTGTGGTCCAGGACGAGCGGCACCAGGGGCACCGGCGGGCGTCCGAACCGCTGGAAGAGGCGCTGGTTCTCGTCGGAGTAGAGGAACAGCCCGCCGCCCTCCTCGTCGCGTAGGGCGGCGACGAGCGGTTGCCACCACGATTCGGCGAAGTCCTGGGCCTCGTCGACGACGAACGAGTCGAAGCGCAGGTTGGGCGGCAGCTCTGCCGCCTTCTCGGCCATCAGCGGCGGCAGCCGACGCTCCCAGAAGTCGGCGTCGTCGCGGCTGCCCGACGGGATGCCCCACTGGTTGGCCAGGGCCTCGAACGTCCCCACGAGCGCCGGCCGCTGACGGTACGGCCAGGACGCCACCTCGCGCTGGAAGTAGCTGGCGAGGCCGATGGAGTAGCAAAGCAGGGCGACCCGTTCGGCGTGTCCGCTCCGGCCGCTCGCGAGCTGCCGTGCCTGCGTCAGCGCCAGCACCGTCTTTCCGCTGCCCGCGCCGCCGCGGATCTCGACCCGCCTCAGCAGCCGGGTGACGCGCAGCAGGAGGGCCTGGTCCTCGGTCAGCCGGTCGGCACGTGCCTGGCGCTCGTCGGCGTCGTCGACCACCGTCGCGACGGCACTGGTGCCGCGGGCGGTGAGGATGTCGACGATGGCGTCGCAGTCGTCCTCACTCGGGGCACGTCGGTGGGTCTCGAACCCGACGGGGACGTGAGCCAGGCGTTCGGCGAGCGTCGGGACGTCGTGCTTGTCGTGGAGCATCCAGCGGGGACAGTCGGGCAGCTGGAGGTCCGGGCCGAGGTCGGTGAAGGGCGTGACGACGGCGTGCAGGTAGCGGACCTTGGCGCGCGAGCTGTCGGCCCAGCGTCGATCGGACTCCACATAATCGCGGATGGCGTACCTGGCGTCGCGGGCCTGTGCGACCGGGTCGACGGCGCGGCTCACGCCGTCGTGGGTCATGGTCCACCGTCCGTCGACGCAGGCGATCCCGGCACCCTTGACCTCCAACACGGTGACGCCCACGTCGGGCATCACCACCACCAGGTCGGCCTCGTGGTCACGGTGGACGTCGGTGAGCCGGAGGTTGGCGATGAGGGTGTCCTGCGGACGCAACGACCCGCGGAGCCGCTGCCACACGGCGCGCTCGGACTCGGTGGTGAACCGGGGGTCCTGGGGGATGAGCCGCGGGGTCATGGGGTCACGGTAGTCGGGCGGCGCCGTCGTTGGGCGGTTTGCCGGGGTGGCGGGTCGCCGGGCGGCTGGGTCGCCGTCGTGGGTGGCAAACCGAGGGGGTCAGTGAAGCATTTTCGGACCCGGACGGGGGAGAATCGAGCACTGATCGATTTTCGGAAGTGGGGCGGGCGGTGCAACCGGCGCGACGCCACGGGCGTAGAAGGGGGATACTGGAGCTGGGCCCCGGCCCCTACTGCAAGGAGGCAGCCATGATCCCCCACACCCGATTGCCACGGCTCGTCGCACTGGCGGCCCTGCTCATCGTCCTGCTGCTGCCAGCCTGCGGGGCTTCGGGCAGTGACGACTCCGGGATGCCATCGGTGGGCGGAGCTCCTGCCCAGGACGGCGGGGGAGTGGCGTACCCGGAGGAGGGGATGCCCGAGGAGGACGGGGGCGACGAGGACGGGCGCATGCTGATCCGTACCAAGACGCTCCGACTCGAGGTCGAGAGCACCCCCGACGCGCTGGACCAGGTACGCGACCTCGCACGCAGCCACGACGGCAGCGTCACCGACATGCAGGTGGCCACGGAGGACGAGTGGATCTACCGCTACGACGAGCACGGCGACGGGGCAGCGCTGCGCGGCTGGGTGACCGTCCGGGTGCCGGTGGCCGAGTTCGACGCGTTCGTGGCCGAGGCCGGGCAGATCGGCCGGATCACCTACCAGTCGGAGGCCACCACCGACGTCACGCAGGAGCACGTCGACCTCTCCGCGCGCCTCGAGAACCTGCGCGCCCAGGAGGTGCGGCTGCGGGAGTTCTTCGACGCCGCCGAGGACGTCAAGGACATGCTGGCGATCGAGAAGGAGCTCGGCCGGGTCCGCGGCGAGATCGAGTCGCTCGACGCCCAGGTCACCTACCTCGAGCGGCAGGCGGCGATGGCGACGGTCACCGTCGAACTGGTCGAGCCGCGCGCCGTCGTGCGGCCGGGCGGCGAGTCCTGGGGGTTCCTGGACGCCATCACCGACGGCATCCGCGGCGCCGCTGCGGTGCTCACGGGTGCGCTGACCTTCCTCATCGCGACGTCGCCCATCTGGCTCGCGGCCCTGGTGCTGTTCTTCCCGGTCCGGGCGTGGCTGCGACGGCGACGTCGCGGGCCGGTGACCACGCCGTCGCCCCCGCCGGAGGATCCGGAGGCCTAGGAGGGAGTTCTGGTCGCGAGCTCGCCACCAGATCTCCCACTGGAGCCGACCGTGCCACCATCGATCAGGGCGCCTGATCGGGGGCCGGGAGGGGAAACGACGATGCAGCCGACGCTGGAGGACGTGGCACGGGTTGCTGGGGTGTCCCGGGCGACGGCGTCCCGGGTCGTGCGCGGCACCGGGCCCGCGTCCAAGAAGGCCCAGGAAGCCGTCGAGGAGGTCGCCTGGTACGAGGGGGACTTCACCGGCCAGACCGCGTCGCAGCTCACCGAGCGCCTGCTGGAGGAGCACCCGGACGTCGACGGCCTGTTCGCGGCCTCCGACCCGATGGCGATGGCCGCGCCCCGCGCCCTGGAGCGACGCGGCGTCCGGGTTCCCAACGACATCCGGGTGGTGGGCTTCGACGACACCGAGGCCGGCCGTGAGTCGACGCCGTCGCTCACCACGATCACGAACCCGGCGCAGCGCATGGCCAACCTCGCGACCCACCAGCTGCTGGAGATGATCTCCGGTGCCGCGCCCGGCGAGCCGCTCATCGTCGAGCCCGAGCTGGTGGTGCGCCAGTCGAGCTGACGGCCTTCAGTGGGAGATCTGGTGGCGAGCACGCCACGAGAGCTCCCACCCAAGCGGTCCAGCCGACGTCAGCGCTCGTCGGTTGCCGACTTCTGGCGTGCCTTCTCCGCCTGGACGTCGCGATGGGTCGCGCGCTCGTGCTCCAACCACTCCGGCGGGTCGGCCAGGAGCGCCCCGATCTCGTCGGCGGTCAGCGCCTCGGTGACGCCGGCGCGGGCCAGTCCGGAGCGGGAGACGCCCAGCTTCTGGGCGACGACGTCGCGCGGGAACGGCCCGTTGCGGCGGAGGTCGACGAGCCACTGCGGCGGGTTCGCCCGGAGCGCGTCGAGCTCCTCGCGGGTGATGGGGGAGTTGCGGAACTCCTCGGGGGCAGCCGGCAGGTAGATGCCGAGCTTGGCTGCTGCCGTGATCGGCTTCATGGTCTGGCTCATAGGTTTGAGCCTAGTCCCCGGTCGCGGTGATCGGGACCGAGACCGTGGTATCGCAGTGATACCATCGATGCATGGCCATGACGCTGCGATTGAAGCCCGAGGACGACCACGCCCTGGCGGAGCTCGCCGAGGTTCTCGGTGTCAGCAAGCAGGAGGCTGTTCAACGCGCCATCAGGGACATGGCGGCACGGCACCTCCGCGAGGCACGCGTCCGGGAGCTGTCCGCCTCGGGACGTGCCCGGTACGCGGACCTGCTGGAGCGGCTGGGGCGGTGACGGAGTACCTCACGCTCGACGACCTGCTCCTGCTCGTCATGGATCTCGGGGTGGGGCCGGTGCGCGACGTCGGGCTGTTGGATTCCGCCGCCCATCGACCCCAAGTCATGCTCTTCGGCGAGGAGGCCTACCCCGGTCTGGACGAGAAGGCGGCCGTGCTGTTGGAGTCCCTGGTCCGGAACCACGCGCTCGTCGACGGAAACAAGCGGCTGGGTTGGCTCGCCGTGGTGGTGTTCTACGGTCTCAACGGCGAACAACTCGACGCGCCCGACAACGACGCGTATGACCTGGTCATCAGCGTCGCCAGCGGCACGAGGCCCTACGCGGAGATCGCCGCGGAGCTGGCGCGTTGGCACTGATGGCACCCGCCGGAAGGGTCAAAGGGTGACCCGGTGATTCGTCCCTCGGGGGCAGGAGCACACTTGACTGGTGCTCGACACGCGGACCGCTGAGCGGACCCCCTACCCCCCTTCGTCCGCTCCCTCCGGAGTGTGGATGACGCTCGGCGCCATCGGCGTGGTCTTCGGCGACATCGGGACGAGTCCCCTCTATGCGCTGGCCACGGCTTTCAGCATGGAACACAATCCCGTCGCTCCGACGCGCGAGAACGTGTACGGCACGATCTCGCTGGTGCTGTGGACGATCACGTTGATCGTCACCTTCAAGTACGTGTTGCTGCTCCTCCGCGCGGACAACGACGGCGCCGGCGGCATCCTCGCGCTGGTGGCGTTGCTGCGCCGCAGCCTGGGCAAGCGACGGTCAGCGGCGGCGATGGCGACCGTCGGGATGATCGGGGCAGCCCTGTTCTACGGCGACGCCGTCATCACACCCGCGATCTCCGTGCTGAGTGCGGTCGAGGGCCTCACCGTCTCCCTGCCGCAGCTCGAGCCGTGGGTCGTCCCCGTGGCGGCGGTGATCCTCACGGGTGTTTTCCTGGTCCAGCCGTCCGGGACGGGCGTCGTCGGCCGGTTGTTCGGGCCGGTGATGTTGGTGTGGTTCACGACGATGGCTGCCTTGGGCATCCCGCAGATCGTCCGGCACCCGGAAGTGCTGTGGTCGCTGTCGCCGCACTGGGCGGTCCGGCTCCTGGTGGAGCACCCGATCGGGGGGTTCCTCCTGTTCGGAGCGGTGGTGCTGACCGTGACGGGGGCGGAGGCCCTCTACGCCGACCTCGGCCACTTCGGGCGGAAGGTCATCGTGAAGGCATGGTTCGCCGTCGTGCTGCCCTCCCTCGCGCTGGTCTACCTCGGGCAGGGCGCTCTGGTCATCGAGCACCCCGAGGCGCTGCGCAACCCGTTCTTCTACCTGGCGCCGGAGGTCCTGCGGATCCCGCTCGTGGTGCTGGCCACGGCGGCGACGATCATCGCCTCTCAGGCTGTCATCTCCGGTGCCTTCTCGGTCACTCACCAGGCGATGCGCCTCGACCTCCTGCCGCGCTTCAGTGTCCTGCACACCTCCCGCCACGAGGGTGGCCAGATCTACATCCCGGCCGTCTCATGGGCCCTGTTCCTCGGGGTGCTGGCGTTGGTGCTCATGTTCGGTTCCTCCGCGGCGCTGGCCAGCGCCTACGGCCTGGCCGTGACGGGCACGCTGGTGCTGGAGTCCGCGCTCTTCCTGGTGCTGGCGCGGTGGGTGTGGCGGTGGTCGAGGACGCGGGTCCTGGTCTTCGCCGGCACGATCGGCCTCCTCGAGCTGGCTCTGCTCGCGGCCAATGCGGTCAAGGTCCTCGACGGAGGGTGGATCCCGCTCGTCATCGCCATCCTCGTGCTCGTTGTGATGGAGACGTGGCGCCAGGGTCGTCGCGAGCTCGACGCCGAACGGCGCGAGGCCGAAGCCGCGATCGACCCCTTCGTCGGACGGCTGGGCGCGACCCGGGTCCGGCGGCTGCCCGGGGTTGCGGTCTTCCCCCACGCCAACCCGGACACCGCGCCCCTGGCCCTCGTGCAGTGCGTGGAGCGGCTCGACGAGCTGCACCGCTGGGCGTTCATCGTGCAGGTCGAGCACATGGACGTCCCCCACGTCCGGCACGTGGACCGGGTGTCGGTGGCCCGGCTGGGCCGCAACGTCGACGGCCTGTTCCACGTGACCATCCGCGTCGGGTTCACCGACACCCAGGACATCCCCCACAACCTGCCGCTCGCCTCCCGCTACCTGCCCGGCGTGAAGTGGGACAAGGCGGTCTACTACCTCTCCACCGTCCGCCTGGCGCCGCCGGCGACCCACCGCCTGCGCGACTGGCGGCATCGGCTGTTCGCCCTCATGTTCCGCAACCAGGCCGACAGGGTGGAGGTCTTCCACCTGCCGCCTGACCGTACAGTGGTGCTGGGCGCGGAACTGACCGGATCGCTGCCGCGCTGACCGAGATGCGCGCCCGGTGGGTGAGGGACTGGGCGATGGAGGCGACTGCATGGTGCGACGACGGGACGCGACGCTTGCGGGGCTGCGCTCGTGGCTCGGAAGGCTGCTGAAGGGCGTCGCGATCGGCGTCGGCGCCATCCTGCCCGGTCTGTCGGGAGGCGTCCTGGCCGTCATCTTCGGCGTCTATGAGCCGATGATCCGGTTCCTCGGCAACCTTCGCCGGGACTTCATGGCCAACGTCCGGTTCTTCCTGCCGGTGCTGATCGGCGTCGGCTTGGGGATCCTGGCCTTCTCAGTGGTCGTGGAGGCGGCGTTCTCGTCGTATGCCGCGCAGTTCACTTGCCTGTTCATCGGATTCGTCATCGGCACCTTCCCGTCGTTGTGGGCACAGGCCGGCTCCCGGGGCCGACGGACAGGACACCTCGTCGCGCTCCTTGTGGCGGCCGTCGTCGTGTTCCTGCTCATGGTGGTGGGTGGGTCGGTGCTGGTCCAGGTCGCGCCGAGTCTCCCGGTGTGGGCCGGGTCCGGGGCGCTGATCGGACTCGGCGTCGTGGTGCCCGGGATGTCGCCGTCGAACTTCCTCATCTACTTTGGCCTCTACGACAAGATGGCTGCGGGGATCGCCGATCTCGACGCCGGGGTCATCGTGCCTCTGGCCGTCGGGCTGGTGGCGTGCGTGCTGCTGACGGCCAAGGCCACGAACTGGCTGTTCGACCGCTACTACGCCACCATGTACCACCTCATCCTCGGTTTGGTGGCGGGCTCCTCACTGGCGATCTTCCCCACCGTCGTGTTCCCGAGCTTCCAGCCGGAGGCGCTGGAGCAGTCCGGGCTGACGCTCACCAGCGCCGTCGTGTGGGCCGCGGTCATGCTCGTCGGCGGGGCGGTCATGTCGTACTTCTTCAGCCGGCTGGAGGACAGCGTCCGCGACGACGACGCGCGAGACTCCGGGTCGGATAGCCTGCCGGGGTGAACACCCCCGACGGCGACAGGCTGCGGATCGGCTTCGTGCCCGGAGTCACGCTCACCAAACGGCGCCGCATCTGGGCCGACCGATTCCCCCGCGTGCCGCTCGAGATGGTGGAGCTCCACGAGCGCGACCAGCGCCGAGCCCTCGTCGACGGCGACGTCGACATGTGCTTCGCCCGCCTCCCGCTCGACAGCGCCGGACTGCACGCCATCCCGCTCTACGAGGAGCAGCCGGTGGTCTGGCTGTCCAAGGACCACGTCGTCTCCGCCCTCGACGAGGTCACCGCCGAGGACCTCGCCGACGAGCGGGTCATCCACGACGCCGAGCCGCAGAGCATCGAGCTCGCGACCTACTCAGCGGCGGTCCTGCGGGTGCCGATGTCCGTGGCCAGGTCGGGCAGCCGTCGGGACATGGTCTACCGGCCCGTGACGGACGCGGAGCCCACGACGGTGGTGCTGGCCTGGCGCGTCGGCGACGACAATCCGTGGATCGACGAGTTCATCGGCGTGGTGCGCGGCCGGACGCCGAACAGCTCCCGGACGGCGCAGCAGCGCGAGGCGTCGGGCCGGAAGCCGCCCACGAGTGACCGAGGGAAGAAGCCGACCGGCGGGCGTCGGCCGGGACCGACTCGCCGCCCGCGCCGTCGATAGCCCGCTCGAACAACGCGAAGACAGCCAGTGGACTCCCCGGTCGTTGAGTAGCGCGCTCAGCGCGCGTGTCGAAACGCCGCGCCGTCGCTGACCGGTTCCCGTCATTAGGGTGGGAAGTGACCTCTCATCGATGAAGGGAACTCCCATGCAGTACACGCACCTCGGCCGATCCGGCGTCCTCGTCTCCCGCCTCGTCCTCGGCACCATGAACTTCGGCCCGCAGACCTCGGAGGAGGACGCGCACGCCATCATGGACCGCGCCCTCGACGCGGGCATCAACTTCTTCGACACCGCCAATGGTTACGGCGGCCCGGGCACCCGGGGCCGCACGGAGGAGATCATCGGCCGCTGGTTCGCCAAGACTGGCCGCCGCGACGAGGTGGTGCTGGCCACCAAGTGCTACGGCAGCACCCTCGACGAGGACAAGCCCAACTTCTCGAAGCTCTCGGCCGTCAACGTCCGGCGCTCGGTGAACGCGTCGCTGGAGCGGCTGCAGACCGATCACATCGACCTGCTCCAGATGCACCACGTCGATCGCGCCACGTCGTGGGAAGAGGTGTGGCAGTCGATGGACCGCCTTGTCACCGCGGGCGACATCGTCTACGTCGGCTCCTCGAACTTCGCGGGCTGGCACATCGCCGCAGCGGTCGAGGCCGCTCGAGCCCGTCACTCGCTGGGGCTGGTCAGCGAGCAGTCGCTCTACCACCTGGCCGCCCGCACCATCGAGCTTGAGGTGCTCCCGGCCGCCCGGCACTACGGACTCGGCGTGATCCCGTGGTCGCCGCTCGGCGGCGGACTGCTCGGCGGCGTGCTGCAGAAGATCGAGTCCGGTCGCCGCGCCGACGACAGGATCCTCAAGCAGGTGGAGGAGAAGCGCGATCAGCTGCAGGCCTGGGAATCGTTCTGCGACGAACTGGGCGAGAAGCCCGGCGACGTCGCCCTCGCCTGGCTGCTGCACCAGGACGGCGTGACCGGGCCGATCATCGGCCCCCGCACCATGGAGCAGCTTGAGGGGGCGCTGCACGCGCTGGAGATCGAACTGGACGAGTCCGCGCTCAAGCGGCTCGACGAGATCTTCCCCGGCCCCGGCGGCCCTGCCCCGGAGGCCTACGCCTGGTGACGGCCACCTGAGGGATGGCCGTGTGTCAGTGCCACTTCTGTGTCGGTAGACCAGCACAAAAGTGACACTGTCCGGCCTAGTCGGCTAGTCCTGCGCGTCGGGACCCGCCGCCGTCCCGTCGTCCGGTACCAGCCGCAGCCGCGGTGATGGCCGGGGCGCCGACCGGGTGAGCGCGTCCTCGTCCCAGCCCGCCGCCAGGTCCAGCAGTTCGCCGGTGCTCTCGTTGAGGTGGGCCCGGTCGGCGTTCGAGAGCGGGTATGACGGCAGGGGCGCATCGGCGCCCGGTCCCGCGAACTCGCTGTACGGCGTGCCACCGGAGGTGGTGTCGTGGTAGTTCCGCTCGAAGGGCGTCAGCCACCGAGCGAGGCCCGCCGTCGCCGTGCGGAACCGGATCCACCGGTGGTTGTCCCAGCCTCTGGCCGGCACCACACCGGGCTGGTCCCCGGCGAACGTCTCGACCAGCTTGACCGCGCCCAGCTTCCCGCGCTCCGCGAGGTCCGTGACCACCTGCGCCGGCATCGAGAGGTTCATGCCGCCCTCGGAGTGGTCGTGGTGGACGGTGACGATCCGGTCGCGGTAGCCGGGCATCACGAGCTGCGCGCCATCGACCCACTCCCTCGCCGTGTGCACCATGAGCCCGGCGAACGACGCCCAGGCGCCGATCCCCTGGGTGGGCAGCGGGAACCACGGCCTCTGCAGGCCGCCGCGGTTGGTGGTGGGCAGGTAGCTGTTCTCCGCCTGGTCCTCTGACTTCTCCCGCCCGGGCGGGAACGGGCCCAGGTTGAACGCGAACGTCGGGTGCTTGGGCAGGGGAGTGTCGAAGAAGTGGACCGGGAGGTTCGCGCACAGGCCGCCGTCGGTGAACCACACCGCCGAGAACGTGGGCGCCGCGACCGACGTGGCTGCCTGCTCGACGGTGCCCTCCGGGTTCTCGCGACGCCAGCTCGCGACGGCGTCGGAGGCGCGCCAGTTCTCGGGCTGGGTGAAGTCCACGCCCCACAGGCGCACCGCCGAGATCAGCACGGGGAAGCTGAGCGACATCCGGGTGGCGACGATCACCGGCAGGTCGTCGCCGCTCGGCCACGGCCGCAGTCTCCCGGCCTGCGCGCGACGGACCCGGCTGTCGAAGCTCGCGGCGGAATCGTCGAGCGCCGGCGGATGGGCCACCATCCAGTCCACGACGTCCGCCGGGAACAGCCGACGCATCTCCTCGGGGTCGAAGAAGAACTCGTCCGAGCTCCACGGCATCGCCATCGGCTGGTGGCGGGTGAGGTTGGTGGTCATCACCCGCAGCGTCACACCGGAGCGTCGGAGGTCGCCAAACGTCAGCGGCGCCTCCCCGGCCTCGCGCCCGGCCAGCGACTGGATCTTCTCGTACAACCATGGCGTGAGCGGGGTGGCGTCGGAGTCGGCACCCTCCATCCCGGTGCACATGCCGAAGCCGTCCTCGGCCACCCGGCCGAACGTCCGCGCGACCCCCAGCACCACCGCAGCCGCCGCCCCGAGCAGCAGCACCAGCAGCCCACCGACGATCCCCGCGACCGCCGCTACCCCGTCGCCCAGCGCCGCCAGCACCACGATGACCAGCCCCGGCAGCGCGCCCACCAGCGCCCACGGCCAGAACCCGCGCAGCAACCCGACGACCACCGCGCCCGCCTTGCCGCCCTCCGCCTCCGCGACGGAGAACAGCAACCGGAACAGCGGGAGGGCGGTGCGGGTCGGCTGGAAGAACGACGCCAGTGTCGATCGGCCGTCGGGTCCCGTGAAGGCCAGCTCGTCGGGCATTCCGTCGAGCTCCTCGAACCCGCCGGTCTCGCGCCCGAGCTCCGCAGCGGCAGCGGCGGCGGCGGCGATGGCTCCCGCCGAGGCACCGCCCACCTGGCTCAGCCGGTAGGTGCGCGCGAGCTCGGCGACGGCGCGGGGGTAGATGACGCCGCTGGTGATGCCGCCCTTCATGACGATGTCGCAGGTGAGCGACGGGTTGGCGTAGGGGCTGGTGGGCGTTGTGGACATGGGGGGCTCCTAGGGTCCGAACAATCGGTCGTGGTAGCTCGCCACCACCTGGCGGCACATCGTGGAATAGGGCGCGTGGTCGTCGACGAAGCGGCTGACCTCGGCCAGCCGCCGCTCGAACTGCTCCAGCAGCTCCGGGTCGTCCGGGTGGCGCAGGACGTTGCGCTGCGCGTCGACGACGGACTCGAGGTGGGCGATGAGGTCGAGGAGGCGGTCCCGGCGCGCGGCCCGCAGGCCGCGTCGCTGCAGCGCGCAGACCTTGATCGTCGCGTCGCCCTTGGGGTGGCGGGGGAGGGCGCGGACCCAGCCGTCGTCGACGGTGCCGGTGCCCCAGACGAACTCGAGGTGCTTCTCGGGGAAGTCGAGGTAGGGGTGCAGGACGAGGCGGCGCTCGTCCTTCTCAGCGCCAGGGGTGGTGGCGCGCGTCGACTCCGAGGCCAGCGGGAACGCGTTGGCCTTCCCTGCGGTGGTCGCCTCCTCCTCGGTGGGGAGGTCCTGGCGGCGGGGGCTGTTGCAGTCGGTGCACGAGGGCAGCAGGTTGGTCCACTCGCTGGCCAGCCAGTAGTAGCCGGGCGGCACGCGCTTGCCGTCGATGGTCACCTCGCCCTTGGGGCGGTAGTGCTCGATCGCGACCGGCTGGGTGGCCGCGTACCTCGACTCGCAGTACGCGCACTTGCCGCCGAACGCCTTCTCGAGCGCCGAGCGGATGTCGGGGTTCTTGTAGACCCGGTAGCCGTCGTACTTCGACTCCCCGTCCCACGCTGCGTAGAAGTCGAGCGCGTCCTGGCGCTCCTTGAGCGTCCGTGCGTTGGACAGACTCTCGGGCTCCGGGGGGCGGGGGACGCGTCGCATCACCGGCTCCCCGGCAGGTACTTGCCCCACAGGTCGGAGAGTGTGGCGGTGATCTCAGCGTCGCTGGCGGCGACGTCGTCGCCGGTCTCGCGGCGCTGGGCGATGTAGTCGGCGGCGGAGGTGAGCAGCAGCCGCTCCCGTTCGGTGGTGCCGAACTGCTCCAGCTCGTCGAGGCGCTGTCGGACGCGCTCCAGCCGCGCCTTCTGCTCCTCCGTGGGGCGGGCCAGGCCCATGAGCCGGTAGTAGCTCTCCCACAGCTCGGCGACCTCCGGGTCGTCGGTGGAGCCCAGCCCGAAGTGCTCGGAGGTGAGCAGCTGGTCGATGCGCATGCCGGTGACGGGCGGCAGGTCGGAGAGCGAGACGATGTCGCCCTCGCTGTTGCGGCGCATCACCACCACCTCGCCGTCGACGATGCCGCGCAAGCAGAGCGGGTCGTGGGTGGTGACGACGAACTGGATGCGGGGCATGAGGTTGCGCATGGCGGTCGCGATCCGCATGCGCCACCGCGGGTGGAGGTGGGCGCCGATCTCGTCGATGAGGACGATGCCCTCGGCCAGCGCGGACTGGCTCCACAGGCGCATGGTGGAGCGCAGGATGTCGCAGGCCATCACCACCATCGACTGGTAGCCGTCGCTCAGCGTGATGATGTCGGAGCGGGACCGGCCCTGCCGCAGCACCACCTGGTCGTCGGTGCGCAGCAGCTCGGCGTCGGTGTCCAGGGCGAGCATCTCGTGGATGCCGCCGGCGACGTCGTCGAACGTGTCGTCGTCGAGGGACAGCAGCCAGGACGTCGGGTCGGTCAGCGGCGCGACCGGGTCGAAGAGGTTGTCGACGCGCACCACCCGGTCGTCGCTCGTGGGCGACGGCGCACGCGGCAGCAGGCGGGTGGCGCCGTAGCCGAGCAGCAGCGCCGCGACCGGTTCCGGGCCGGTGAACTCCTCCTCGCCCGCCGCCCACTTGAGTTCCAGCGGGTCCTGGCGGCCGGAGAGGTAGACCTGCACCAGCCCCTTGCGGGCGCCGTGGCGGAGGTACTTGCGCGCGTCGATTCCGAGGGCGCGGCGCTGCTCGCCGCCCATCATCGTCAGCGCGATGGCGTGCAGGACGGAGCTCTTGCCGGCGCCGTTCTCGCCGAGCAGGACGGTCCAGGGGCCGCGCTCGCTGGAGGAGCGGGCCAGGTCGATCTCCAGCTCCCGGATGGGTCGGAAGTTGCGGATGACCACGCGCTCGATCCACTGGGTGGCCTGGTAGTAGTGGCCGCGCTCGGCGCCCGCCATCTCGGCGGTGAGGTCGTAGTCAGCCTGGCCCGGTTCCGTGCCGGACGTGGGCGGCAGGTCCGGGCCCTGGGGGCGTTCGACGGCCGCCGGCTCCGGGCGGCGCATGGCGGCGGGCTCGGGAGGCCCCGCGAGCTGGCGCCGGAGGGCGGGGAACGCGGAGTCGTCGACCACGCCGTCGAGGACCGCGAGCCGGGCCTTGACGAGGAAGTCGCGGTTGAGGGCGAGGATGTCGACGGTCACCCGGCCGCGCTCGGTCAGGGCGGTGACCGTGCCGTCGGGGTGGAAGCGGAGGTGCTCGTCGGGGTCGTCGACGGCGGGGTCGAGCAGCAGGGGACGCTCCGCATCGAGGTCCTCCGGTGATGTGGCCCGCTCGCCTACGACGGGGAAGCGGGTGCCGCGCGCGCGGACGCAGTCGGGGCACGCCGGGTAGAGGTTGCGCCACGCGTAGGTGAGCCACCAGTAGGCTCGCAGGGCGACGTCGCCCGCCGACCCCACCGCGCCCCACGTGGGCCGGTGGTGGGTGACGACGGCGGCGTCGGGTCCTTGGAGCTCGACGCCGCGCTCGCAGTAGGCGCAGATGCCGTCGGTCATGGCGAGGAGGGCGTCGAGGATCTCGGGCGCGTGGAGGACGGCGTCGGGCTCGGGTCCGCGAGAGCGCTTCTGCTGCCAGGCGCGGGCGAGGTCGTCGGTGAGCCGGTCCTTGGCCGCGGCCAGGATGTCCGGCTCGGTGGGTCGTCGTAGCGTCATTGCGGGAGACACCCCCTAAGGGGCGATTATGACGCGACCGTGTCCTTCCTGGGAAGGGGTTGGGTGGGGCTACCGGTTCACGATCCGTCGCGCAGGTCGGACAGCGTCTCGGAGATGAAGCGGATGTCGTCGAACCGGACGTCGCAGCCGTCGCCCGTGGGCGACTGGACCAGGAACCCGATCTGCGCGTCCTGTCCCACCTCGCCGAGCGAGAAGACGCGGACAAACTCCCACTGCTGGCCGTCCCGCGACGCGTGGAGCGCGAATGCGCGGCCGACCCGGGAGATCCGCAGCCACACGTGCGAGCCGTCCACGACGAAGGCGTTGGCGTCGTCGCACACCCCGCGGTTCACGACGGAGACCACCATCGGCTCGTTCGCGGGGGAGTACTCGAAGCAGAGCTTGGTCCAGTGGTCGTCGTCGAGCCACAGGAGGAGGACGCCTGCGTCGAACATGGAGCGCATGTCCGCCTCGACCCGGGCGCTGAACTGGAAGTCACCGGGTCGCGGGGTGCCGAGCGCGCGTGCGGCGCCCAGGAACTTGGCCGCATCGACGTTGCCGTCGGATTGCGGGTCGACGAAGAGCTCGGACCTCGGGGTGGCCCTGGCCTTGAGCGACGACTCGCCCGCGTGCCACGTCGTGCCGGTGGGGTGGAGGGGGAAGGGAAGGGCGGTGAGGGAGAGCTCCTTGGACATTGTGCAGTCTCCAGTCGACGGGATTGGCCGGTTGGTGCTGACCGGGCTCGTCCGGCTCACCCTACTGTGCGGCCCAGACGGAGGGCCACGGGACGGTGAGTGCTCGACCTGCCGTGCGGATGAGGACACGGGTGCATGCCACAATCCCACATGGGCATCGCGCGACGAGAGGTGTTGGCGGTCGGTCTGCTTGGACTCGTTGGGTGCAGTCCGGCGCCGGACCCGGCTCACCGCATGGGAACCGACTCACCGCGTCCCCATCCTTCGCCTGCCGCGACCCGGACGCGACCGTCCGTAGGGATCAAGACATCCGCGCCTGCACCGACGCGTTCGCCGTCGTTGATACTGCCGACGGATGAACCGTTGCCCAGCCGATCGGAGGTCGTCGCCAAGTTCGACGAGCGGTCGCCGTCGCAGTGGGGACTGGAAGTGAAGGGCGTCGTGCTCCGAGCCCCGGGATCGGCCGTCGCGCTCACCTTTGATGCGTGCGGTGGCGCCAGTGGATCCGGCTTCGACGCGGACCTGATCGGGGTGCTCCGCCGTCTGGAGGTCCCGGCGACCCTCTTCCTCAACGCCCGATGGATCGACGCCAATCCGGGCATCGACCGAGATCTGGCGGGTGACCCGCTGTTCGAGCTGGCGAACCACGGCGCCCTCCACAAGCCGTTGTCGATCCGGGGGCTGGCGGCCTACGGCATCCCGGGAACCGCCTCGGTAGGCGAGGTTTACGACGAGGTGATGGGCGGCCATAACAGACTGGTGGACCTGACCGGTTCCCCGCCGTTGTGGTTTCGGTCCGGAACCGCACACGTCGACGAGGTGTCGGTGGAAGTGACGGAGGAACTCGGGCAGCGGGTGGTGAACTTCGACGTCAATGCGGATGCCGGTGCGACGTTTACTCCCGCCCAGGTGGCTGCAGCTATGCGTGCCGTGCGTGAGGGCTCGATCTGCATCGGGCACTTCAACCGGCCCGGATCAGGGACTGCCGCAGGCATGGCACAGGTGTTACCCGCACTGCTGGATGAGGGAGTGACATTCGCGCGGCTTCGAGATTCCTTGGTAACTGACGCCTGAGACCCGGCGCGGGCAGCTCGCCACCTCCGGACGGCACCAAGGCCCGAGCCACACCGTGTCCCGCTCTCCCTCAGGGCCCGCGGTTATGAATGGCTGCGAAACCGCCTGAGGTCGTCGTCAGGGGGTATCACGATACTCGAGGCCCATCGGTCCGGGGAATCTCCAGGGCCGGCCTGCGCTGGCACCCCAGTTCCTCCCAGACGAAGTTGGGCACGTTTCGGAAGAAGCCCCGCAGGTACTCGGAGGCGGCGTCGATCTCGTCGGGGAACCAGCGGCCGCCGTCGACGGTGATCGTCCCGTCGGGCTCGATGGAGAAGTCCGGGCCGCGCGAGGCGAGCATGTACTCCATCTGGCGGGGGTGGATGACGTCGGAGGCGAAGCGGGGGATGCTGGCGCGCACCTTGAACTGGCGATTGAAGTCGGTGGACTCGAACCTCACTACCTGGCCGCCGGAGAACCAGCCCGCGTTGACCGACAGTTCGCGGAACGGGAACGAGGTGGCGAACTGGCACAGGTACTCGTCGTGGTTGCGGATGGTGGTGTGGGTGCGGCCCTCGGCGTCAGTGCGGGTGTGGCGGGTCTTCCAGTGGTGGTGGAGCCGGAGGAACGGCAGGCCGAAGTTGTGGGAGACGATGACGTCGCGGGCCTCGTGGTCGAAGCCGCCGCCGGTGAGCCGGATGCGGGCCAGGTAGGAGTCGTCGCGGGGGATGTAGACCCAGTGGTCGCGGCCGTGGAACGACAGGTGCTGCGGCGGCTCGTCGCCGTCGAACGCCATGGCGGACGAGGTGATGAGGGCCCGGCGGATGGTGGCCAGCTGGGCGACGGCGGCCTCCAGTTGGTCCGCGTCCTTGGGGGCGTCGAACATGACGAGGTGCCCGTGGTCGATGCTGAGCTCGAGGGTGGAGGTGGCCTCCGACGCCGCAGCCTGCGTCTGGAGGTGCGGCCTGATGGCGGCCAGCGCGCGCTCGCCGAACTCCTGGTGGTGAGTGACGACGGTGGCCGGGGTGTCGGCGATCCGGATGCCGGAGATGCCGATACGCGGCTGGTCAGAGAACACCCAGAGCGCGGGCAGGGACTTGGGTAGCGGCATGGTGACGACGAGGTCGGACTCGCGGCCCTGGTCGCTGCGGTAGGTGAACGCCCGGAACGGGGTGCCGTCGGTGGCGGTGCCGGAGATGTGGTGGCCGACGTCGCGGTCGAAGCCCAGCCCGAAGGGCGGGTTGTTCAGGCCGGCAGTGAGCTGCGGTGCGACGTCGCCCTGCCAGGACCAGCCCTTGGCCTCGAGGGACTTGATGTAGCGGTGGCGCACCACGAGCCAGGTGATCCCGGCGGCCGCGAGGGCCACGAGAACGACGAGGATGACCACACCCACTGAGTCCACTGGCTGCTCCTACTCGCACGATCCCAGTGACCAACGGTATCGCCGTTAGCCGAATTGGGGAGGCGCTGGGGTCGTCGGACTCGGCCCCACAAGGCTGGCAGGACCATCGGCTCGGGAGCTGCCCGACCTCTGTACTCCCACTGCTGGCACGGCACAGCCTGTCCGATGTATGAGCGGACAGTCGGGGGAAGCTGGCATCCTGGGCCCCAGCGAGAGTCGAAGGGTTGTCAGTGAAGAAGCAGATCGTCGTCGTGGGTGCCGTCATTGTCCGGGAAGGTTCGATCCTCTGCGCGCGGCGCGGTCCAGCGGGAGCCCTGCCCGGCATGTGGGAGTTTCCCGGCGGCAAGATCGAAGCCGGCGAAACGCCCCCGGAAGCGCTGCGCCGCGAGATCGAGGAAGAGCTCGACTGCGCCATCGAGGTGGGGGAGCCGATCACCACCACGAGCCACGAATATGACTTCGGCGTGGTCACGCTGACCACTTACTACGCCACGCTCGTTGCCGGTCAACCCACGACGAGCGAGCACGCCGAACTGCGCTGGCTTGCACCCTCGGAGCTGCCTACCCTCGAATGGGCTCCGGCAGACATCCCCGCTGTCGAACTGATCAGGGCCGGATTCGCGGCATGACCACGGACACCGCCTGGACAGAGTCCCTTGGACTGGACGTTCGTTTCGGCTACCTGTCCAGCAAGGTGCCAGGCCCCCGCCGCCGCCATCCGCAGGTGGTGCTCAACACCGGTGAGACCTCCGTCCTCCGGACCCTGCGAGAGGAGCTCCGACACAGTGACTCGTTCTTCTTCTCCGTCGCGTTCGTCTCCCCTCGCGCAATCGCCCTGCTAAAGCAGGAGCTCATCGAATTCGCTGGGCGAGGGCACATCGTCACCTCGGACTACCTCGCCTTCAATTCCCCAGCCGCCTTCGCAGAGCTGATGAACCTCAAGCCGCTGGGTATCGACGTGCGCATCCACCAAGCGCAGGCTTTCCACCCGAAGGGCTACCTATTCGAACAGCCCGACGTCACCACCGCCATCATCGGCAGCGCCAACCTCACCGAGAACGCGCTCGTGAAGAATCACGAGTGGAACCTCAAGGTCTCGGCCGCCAAGGGAAGCGACCTGGAGCGACAGACGCGGGCGCTCGTCAAGCGGGAACTGGCGGAGTCAGTCGAGCTCACTCAGGAATGGGTCGATCGGTATGCCGAAGGCTACGTACCGCCGCACTGGAAAGCGCGCCCGACCGCGCCAACGCTTCCCGAACCCGGCCACGCCGGCACGGTCCTCATCATGCCGAACAAGATGCAGCTCGACGCCCTCGCCGCCCTCAAGGCTGGCCGGGAGAGGAACGAGCGCCGAGCCATCGTGATCTCGGCGACAGGCACCGGTAAGACGATGCTGTCCGCCCTGGACGTCAGAGCGGTGAATCCGCGCCGGTTCCTGTTCGTCGTGCACCGCGAACAGATCCTCAATCGCACCATCGAGGAGTACCGACGCGTCATCGACGCCCCGGCTGACCAGTTCGGCAAGCTCACTGGCAACAGCCGCGACGTCCGTGCGCGCTACTTGTTCGCGACCATCCAGACCCTCTCGCGACCGGAGGTGCTGGCCCAGTTCGCCCGCGAGGAGTTCGAGTACATCATCGTCGACGAGGCCCACCGCTCCGGCGGCGAGACCTATCGACGAGTCCTCCAGCACTTCGAGCCACGGTTCCTGCTCGGAATGACGGCGACGCCCGAGCGAACTGACAGCTTCGACGTCTTCGAGCTCTATGACTACAACGTCCCGTATGAGATCCGACTGAATCACGCTCTCGAAGAGGACATGCTGAGCCCCTTCCACTACTACGGAGTGTCTGAGGTGCAGCTGGCGGATGGAACGACGATCACCGACGGCTCGGATCTTTCAGTCCTGGTCTCTCCCCAGCGGGTGGACCATCTCGTCCACGCGCTTGAGACCTATGGGCAGGCCGGCGTTCCGCCGCGCGGACTGATCTTCTGCGCGCGAAACAGCGAGGCTGCGGAGCTGTCGGAGGCGTTGAACCGTCGGGCTCTGCGGGGGGAGCAGCTTCGGACCGTGGCCCTCAGCGGGAAGGATTCGCCGGAGCAGCGGGAGGCGACGGTCGCTCGGCTGGAGGCCGGGGAGCTCGACTACATCCTCACGGTCGACATCTTCAACGAGGGTGTGGACATCCCGTCGATCAACCAGGTCGTGATGCTGCGGCAGACACAGTCCGCGATCGTGTTTGTGCAGCAGCTAGGGCGCGGTCTGCGGAAGTCGCCGAGCAAGGAATACCTCGTCGTCATCGACTTCATCGGCAACTACGCCAACAACTTCCTGATCCCCATCGCCTTGTTCGGCGACGAGTCCCTCAACAAGGAGTCGCTGCGCAAGAACCTCATCGCAGCGGAGGAGTCGGGCGTGCTGCCGGGCCTGTCGAGTGTGCGCTTCGATCGCATTGCCCAGAAGCGGGTACTGGACTCCATCACGGGGACAAACCTCGACAGCATGCAAAGGATCAAGGCGGCCGTTGAGGCGATGCGGCACCGAGTGGGGGGAGTGCCCGATCTTTGGGACTTCCTTCGCTTCGAGTCGGTGGACCCGGTTCTGCTTGCGACGAAGAGGGATCACTACCCGGTGCTCACGGAGTCCATCCTCAAGGTCCAGCACGGTTTGACGAGCGCAGAACACGAGGCGCTCAAGCAGTTGTCTCACGAGGTCCTGCCCGCCAAGCGTGCCCACGAGTTCCTCCTCCTTGAAGCCTTGATCGACTCCGGTTCGGTTTCGCTCGCCGAGGCGCGCTCTCGAATCGAGGAGGCAGGCTTCGTCGCTACCGATCGCGACGTGCGTAGTGCCTTTGAGACGTTCACATTGGAGCAGCACGCGGAGATTGATCAGAAGCGATACGGCTCAAGCATTGCCCTTCGCACGGGGGACGGTGTGGCCCTCACCGACGAGGTCCGGCGCGCGTACGCCGATCCCGCATCGTCATTCCGGTGGGCCGTAGATGATCTACTGAAGACCGGCATGGAGATCGTGCGACAGCGATATGGGTTGGACTCGGGGTTCATTCCCGGCCTCCAGTACTCGCGCAAGGAGGTCTGTCGCCTCCTAGGGCTGCCTCGAAAATGGACTTCAACGCTTTACGGCTACAAGGTCGATTGGGACAGCGGGGTCTGCCCGATCTTCGTCACGCTGCACAAGTCCGAGGACATCGCCGAGAGCACCCAGTACGAGGATGCCCTCCTCGACCGGACGACGATGCTCTGGTACACGCGCGCCAGGCGCACACTAAAGAGCCGCGATGAGGCGGCGATCATTGCCAACCGTCTTTCTCTGCCGGTGTTCGTGAAGAAGGACGACGCCGAAGGGGCCGACTTCTACTACCTTGGCAGCGCTACCGCGCACGACGCAGAGCAAGCGACGATGGCGGGTTCCGGTGGAGCGAGGCTAGACGTCGTCAGGATGCTGTTGCGGTTCGACGAGCCGATCGACATTGCCCTCTATGACTACTTCCACCCGGTGGTCACAGAGGATGACTGACAATGCGCCGTCCCTCCGCGCCAGCGATCGGGGGGGGGGAGTCACCCGCTGAGCATCCGGAGGTTGTTGCGATGGGGCACTCCCCCCGGGAGCCAGAGTGGGCTCTCATGCCGAAATCAGTGAAGGAGATGCGGTGCCCGCTCTTGGATCGTTGGTGGGTCGTGACTCCATACCCCGGGTGGCGGAATAGCGCAGGCGTCGCATGATCGCCCAGCCGGTCTCGACGCTCGCGGCTACGGCGAGTCCGAAGACTAGGTGCGCGGCAAACCCCCGAATGTGGGTGCTGAGCGGGTACTCCAGATTGGGGGCGGAGAACCCGAACGCGGGCGTCATCAGTTCGTCCGCGATGATGCTCATGGCGGCACCGGTCACCAGCCCCGCGGCGGGGGCCGACAGGCAGGTGGTGCGCCGCAGGACGGGGTAGAGGGGTGCCCATTGGGCTGCCAGTCCGTAGTGCAGCACGAGGCTGAGTCTGTCCAACTGCTGGTCGTTCAGGTCGAGACCCACAGCGCGGGTGATCTTCTCTGCCGCGATGCGATACGGAGGTCCAGGGCGGGCAGCGTCTTCGCGTTCGCGGTCAGCGGCGGACTCCATCTCGTACAACCTCATGCTTACCGGTTCCATGGCCTTGGTACCGAGGTAACTCGCCGCAGTGGCCAGTGCGATGTCACGGACGACTTCTCGTGTCTTCACGGTTCCTCCTGTTCGTTGCGGGGTGGGCTTCCGGCTGGGGTGAGGCGGTGGGCTGGGTCGCGCCGTGTGCCGCGTCGGTATCGGAGCGCGGCGAGGACGGCCACCACCCCGACGAGGGCGACAGCCATCACAAGCGCGGAACTGTTGTCACTGACCGCAGCGGCGACTGCACCCAGGCCGCCGATACCAGCCGTTAGCAGTAGGGCATGCCCGACACAGCACACCACCATCGCGATGGCTCCGACGGCCAGGGGCCGGTGCCGGTCACGCACAGCAGGAGGTGGGTAGTTCGTTGCGGAACAGTCCGGCGGCAATCCGCAGGCTCTCAGCCATGGTCAGGTACGGGGCCCAGGTGTCGGCGAGATCGTCGACGGTCATCTTGGCCTTGATTGCGTAGGTCGCGGCGAGCATGATCTCGCCTGCTCCGTCGGCGACCGCGTGGACGCCCAGGACCTTGCCGGTGCTGGCGTCGGCAACCAGTTTCAACGCGCCCCGGATGTCGTGGTTCACCAGGGCCCTCGGCACGTCCTCCAACGCCAGGATGCGGCAGGCGCACTCGTGACCCTGCTTGAGTGCTTCGTCCTCTGTGAGCCCGGCGGAGGCGAGTTGTGGGCGGGTGAACACCACCGCCGGAAGACCGGTGTAGTCCACGGACTTGGGCTCCGTACCGTCGTCCGCGAGCGCGTTGGCTGCGGCGACCCGCCCGGAATCGGCGGCGACGTACACGTACTGCGGGGTCCCCGCGACATCGCCTGCCGCATACACCCGCGGGTTCGACGTGGCCTGGTGTGCGTCGATCACGACGAACCCTCGCTCGTCGGTGTCTACTCCGGCTGCCGCAAGATCCAACGCGGACGTGTCGGAGTGCCTGCCAGTCGCCACCAGCACCCGCTCGGCGCTCACCTGCTCCCCCGACGTGGTGATCACCCTGACGTTGCCGTCCTCGGTCGCGTCCACGCCGGTGGCGTGCTCGGCGACCACGGTGATGCCGTCATCGGCGAAAACACCCGCCATCACCTCACGCAACTCCGGTTCCGCATGCGGAGCCAGTCGCCCAACCACGGTCACCCGAGCACCGAGGTGCGCGAACAGTTGCGCCTGCTCCATCCCGACATAGCCGCCACCGATGACCACCAGCGACTCGGGCACCTCGCTCAGTTCCATCGCCGTGGTCGACGTCAGGTAGTCCACGTCCTCGATCCCGTCGATGCCACGCACCGTCGGCTGGGAGCCGGTCGCGATCACGTAGGCGCGTGCCCTCAGCGGCTTCCCGTCGACCTCCAAGGTGTCCTGGTCAGTGAACCGGGCCTTGCCGGAGATCACCGGGAACCCCCACGCGTCGGCGACCTCGGCGTACTTGTGCTGCTTGAGCCGGTCAATCAACTCGCCCTTCTGCGCCACCAGCGCACCCAGGTCCACGGCACCGGCGGAGGTGGGAACACCGTCGAACGGATTGGTCAGCGCACCGTGCCGAGTCCCGGCAGCAGCCAGCAGGGTCTTCGACGGGACGCAGCCGACGTTCACGCAGGTGCCGCCGAGAGCGCCGCGTTCGACGAGCACCACCCTGGCGTCTGCCTTGCGGGCTGCGATCCCTGCCGCCATCGCGGCTCCTCCCGAGCCGATCACGGCCAAGTCAACGTCGTACTCCGCGCTCATCTGCATCTCCTCCGGTTGGTGTTCGTCGGTTCGTTCATCCACCATGGACGTTCCAGTGCACTAGAAGGTCAATAGCCAGAAAGGAAATCGGCATGCGTATCGGACAACTGGCATCCCTTACCGGGACCACGACCAAGACGCTGCGGTTCTACGAGGACAGCGGCCTGCTGCCGCCCGCCGAACGCACCGCCAGCGGCTACAGGGATTACGGCGACAACGCCATCGCCCGGCTCGACTTCATCCGGCGTGGCCGCGCCGCCGGACTCACCCTGGCGGAGATTCGCAACGTACTCGACATCCGGGACGCCGGGACCGCTCCCTGTCGTCACGTCGCCGAACTCCTCGACGACCGTCTCAAGACCCTCGACCAGCAGATCGCCGACCTACAAGAACTCCGCACCAACGTTGCCCAACTACGAGACGACGCCACACATGCCAATCCCGCGGCGTGCCAGCCTGAAGACGTATGCCGCTACCTCTGAACAGTTGACCAGCATGCATGTTCACGGTTGTCTGAACCACCGCGACGCACCTGGCATCGGGGCTGACGCGTGGAATGAGAACGCCCGGACATGCCGCGTACGTGCGGTACTGCTGTCAGCACTTTTCGGATCGTCACGGACCTGGCGTCGCAGGCTTCTGGCGCGGGAAGGCCTCGTGGAGTTGCCACTGGAGTTCTGCGATTTGCGCTTCGTCCAGAGGCCCGGGTGAGGTCATCAACGCCTTGAGCTTCTTGGGCCACAACACGGCGGCATCGTTGACGGTGAACGAGCCGCCAATCAGTGGCCAGTCCGCATCGATGAAGCACAGCACCCCCCGCACCGGCACGCCGTGCGTTTCGGACAGGGCCGCGCGAACCAGAGCGACCTGCTTCTGCATCCCGGTCACCAGCGTTGTCCGGTCTCGTCCGCCGACGGTCAGGGACTCGGTGCGCGGCCTCAGCAAGCCACCCTCGACGCGCAGCGCTGGTCGCGCGTTGCGGTAGCGCTTGGCGTCGATCACGAACACTCCGCTGGGGCACACGACCAAGTGATCGATGTTTGCCTTGGTTCGGGGAATGCGGCGATCGTTCAGGACGCGCAGCGAGTCCCCGGCCATGGAGGCGAGCATCCGGCCGAGCATCTGTTCGCCGTCGGCTCCGATCGACCAGGCCCGCGTCGATTGGGGATCGTCGAAGACCGCGAGCAGGAACGGTCCGATTCGTGGGTGGTTGCTCAACACCCGCTCGGTCCGAGCATCATGCCGTCTTTGGAACTCGGCGGCCGCAGATGCGCCACCTTGCCCATCGACGACCCCCAACAACGGTGCTTCGACCGCCTTGGGACGCGCAGGAGCTGGCTTGGACGCGACCTCCACGATGGTCTGATCGACGACCACATTGGGAACGTCCGAGACTGCCTGCTTCAGCCGGAACTAGGAGAGTCCCGTGGAGTGGTGGGGTTTGAGGGTCTCCGGCGAGGCGGCGTGAGGTAGGCGGCCATCGGCGGGATCTTCGGTGTGAAACGACCAAGAATCGCACTGAAGGAGAACCACCGATGGCCTTGTCCCAGTCTGCCTTGTCCGAGCTGCTCGACGCATTCCGCACCGGCGATGGCGTCGACATGATCCGCGAATCGGTCCGGACCGTGCTTCAGGAACTCCTC
>CANMNB010000017.1 GCA_947499145.1 uncultured Arachnia sp. | reverse complement strand
CGAGGAGGTGACCGAACCCCTCGCCCTCACCGCCTAAACGAAGGAACCCCCGCTACACCACTCCACGGGACTTGACCGCCTCCGGCGGCTACTCGGCGAACGATGGGTGGGAGTCGGCTACTAGGCGAACGTGAAGGATGCGACCGCCAGACGCCTCGACATGCCGCCTTCGGCGGCTACTCGGCGAACGATGAGTGGGGGTCGGCTACTCGGCGAGCGGGGGCATCAGTGCAGGGAGGCGTCCGCCTCCACCAGCCTCCAGCCCGTGAACCGCACCTGCAGGCCTGCCCGGGTCGGGGCACACACCAGCGGTCCTGCCGAAAGCTCGGCGTCGGGCGGCACCGGGATGACGCGCACGAACTGCCACGCCTCCTGACCCCGCCGGGCGCGCACGGTGATCGCGTCGCCCGACCTCGAGGCCCGCACGGTCACCCGGCTGCCGTTCCAGTCCGGCACCGGTGCCACCGACCAGTCGGACTTCGGCCACGTCACCACCGCACCCAGCTGCAGCAGCCCGTCGGAATACTCCAGACCCGCCTTGATCCAGTGCTCGTCGTCGTGTCGGATGAACAGACCCGCCTGGTCGAACTGCTCGGTGAAGTCGATGTCGACGTCCACCTCCATCGCTGCGTCCTGGGGGAAGGGCACCACCAGCGCGTGCTCGGAGTCGTGGACGAAGCCGTAGCTGGTCACCCGCCACGCGTCGCTGCCCTCCCGCGCCTCGACGAGCACCCCGCCGTCCTCCTCACGCACGTCCACGGGCGAGTTCGTCCACTGACCATCGGTCCACGCAAGGTCTGCCATGGCCCCCAGCATGGCAGGCTGGTCGGACGGAGGTACGAAATGGACTGGATCACACACGCCATCTGGTGGCACGTCTACCCGCTCGGGTTCACTGGCGCGCCCATCCGCCCCACCAGCGACTGCGAACGCGAACTCACCCACCGCCTGGGCCACCTCGAGGCCTGGCTCGACTACGCCGTCGAGCTCGGCGTCAACGGCCTCAAACTGGGGCCGATCTTCGCCTCCGAGACCCACGGCTACGACACCGTGGACCACCTGTCCGTCGACCCCCGACTTGGCGACGACGCCGACGTGGAACACCTTTTCCAGGAGTGCCACGCCCGCGGCATCCGCATCCTGCTCGACGGTGTGTTCAACCACGTCGGGCGCAACCACCCGCTCTTCCAGTCCGCGCTCGACGGCGACGAGCACGCCCGTCGCTACTTCCGGTGGAACCCCGACGGCACGCCCGTGCCGTTCGAGGGCCACGGTGCACTGGTCACGCTCAACCACGACGAGCCCCTCGTCCAGGACATGGTGGCGGGCGTCATGTGCCACTGGCTCCGCCGCGGGATCTCGGGCTGGCGCCTCGACGCCGCCTACGCCGTCCCCGAGGCCTTCTGGGCGGCGGTGCTGCCACGCGTTCGGGAGGAGTTCCCCGACGCCTGGTTCCTCGGCGAGGTGATCCACGGCGACTACGCGTCCATCGTCGCCGACGCCACCCTGGACTCCGTCACCCAGTACGAGCTGTGGAAGGCGACCTGGAGCGGCCTCAAGGACGGCAACTTCTTCGAGCTCGACTGGTGCCTGCAGCGCCACAACCGGCTGCTCGACGGTCTCCTTCCCCTGACTTTCGTGGGCAACCACGACGTCAACCGCATCGCCTCCACCCTCGGCGACGGCGTGGCGGCGCTGGCGCACGTCGTGCTGTTCACCGTCGGCGGCGTCCCCGCCGTCTACTACGGAGACGAGCAGGGCTACCACGGCACCAAGACCGAGCGGGAAGGCGGCGACGACGAGGTGCGGCCCCCATTCCCCGCCCACCCCGACGATCTGTCCCCCATCGGCGACTGGGTATACCGGCTCCACCAGGAACTGATCTCGCTGCGCCGCCGCGAACCCTGGCTGGCCACGGCGCGTACCCAGGCCGTCGACCTGCAGAACCGGGCCTACACGTACGACGTCGTGGGCGCGGAGGGGCAGCGGCTGCGCGTCGCTCTCTCCCTCGACCCGACCCCCAGCGCCCGGATCACCCGGGACGACGAGGAACTGCTCCGCCACCCGCACGATTGAGTAGCCCGCCTACGCTGGAGGCGTGAGGAATCCACTGGTGTCGCTGCGGCTGCTGCTCGGCAGGGTGTTGCGCGAACGCGTCGCGGGCGACGACGCCAAGGAACGTGCAGCTCGGATCTGGGGCTCCGACGGCCCCCGCTGGCACTCGCCCGACGACGTCATCTGGCACGTCAACGGCGACGCCGCCATGTACGCCGGCGGCATTCGCGCGCTGCTCCTCCAGGCGCTCCACCCGGCGGCGATGGCGGGGGTGGCGGGCCACTCCGGCTACCGCTCCGACCCGTGGGGCCGCCTCCAGCGCACCTCCGAGTTCATCGCCATGACCACCTATGGCCCCATCCCGGACGCCGAGGCACTCATCGTCCGCATCCGTTCGGTCCACGACCGCGTGCGCGGGAAGACCGACGACGGCACCCCCTACCGCGCCTCCGACCCCCATCTTCTGGCCTGGGTCCACATCGCCGAGACCGAGAGTTTCCTCACGTCCTTCAGCCACTTCGGTGACCGTCGCCTCACCCGGGCCGAACGCGACGCCTACGTGGCCGCGGCCGCTCCGGTTGGGGAGATGCTGGGCGCGATTGACCTCCCCCGGACCGCGGACGACCTGCGCGCCGCCCTCGAGGCCTACCGACCCGAGCTGCGCGCCTCCGCCGACGCGCGGGACACCGTCGAGTTCATCCTCAGGACCCCACCGGTGCCCTGGCCGGCCCGGCTGGGCTACTGGATGCTGGCCGCCGGGGCGATCGCGACGCTGCCGGTGTGGGCGCGCGAGGAGCTCAGCCTTCCCACCGGCCGCTGGTTCGACCGGCTCGTCGGGCTGCCCCTCGGACGGTTGTCGACCCGGATCGTGCGGTGGGCTCTGAAGGCCGAGGAGGCTGAGGTGCGCCGCGGTCCGGCCGAGCGGGCGTCCACCCCCGGCTGACGGTCGTTCGCTAAGGTCGCCACAAGAGGACCGGACCGGGAGGCCCCATGGCGATCACACGCGAACGAGGCGGCGTGCCGTCGCTGCCCAAGGACACGTGGTGGACCCGGATGTGGGGGCCCTTCTGGGCGGTGCCCGGGGCGCTCACCATCGCGGCCTTCCTCGCAGCCATCGTCCTGCCGGTGCTGGACCGGCACGCGTCGTGGATCTTCCCATTCGTGTTCCCCGGCGGCCCCGACGGCGCCCGCTCGGTCCTCGGCGCCATCGCCGGTGCGATGATCTCGGTCATCGGTCTCGTCTTCTCCATCACCATGGTCCTGCTGCAGCTGGCCAGTTCCCAGTTCACCCCACGCATCCTCACCGACTTCGTCTCCAGCCGCACCGTGCAGGTGACCCTGGGACTGTTCCTCGGCGCGTTCGTGTTCTCCCTGACGATCCTGCGCGACGTGCGCGGCGCCAACGAGGAGATCGAGGCGTGGGTGCCGCAGGGGTCCGTGACGGTGGCCTACATCCTCGTACTGGCGTGCGTCGTCAGCTTCCTCGCCTTCATCAACCACATCACCCAGATGATCCAGGTCTCTTTGGTCGTCAAGCGCATCGGCACCCGCACGGTTCGCATGGCGGAGCACCTCTACCCCGGCCTCGAGGAGGACCAGGCGCTGTCCGCCGGGCCGACGTGGTCCCCGCAGGCCGACGACACCCATGTCGACGTGCTGGTCCGCGGGCACGGCCACATTCAAGCGATCGGCTACGAGGAGTTGGTGGACCTGTCCAAGCAGACGGGCAGCGTCATCGTGCTGGAGCGCCCGATCGGGGGCTACGTCGTGGAGGGGCAGCGCCTGGCGCGTGCATGGCGCGCCGATGAGGAGAACGACGTCGAGTCCCTCGTCTCCGGCATCCAGGGAGCCATCCGGCTCGGCCCGGAGCGCAGCCTGACCCAGGACCTCGAATTCGGGTTGCGACAGCTCATGGACATCTGCGACCGGGCGCTCTCGCCCGGGACGAACGACCCGACCACCGCGATCCAGGTCATCAACGAACTGCACCGCATTTTCCGCGAACTCGTCACCCGGACGCCGCCCAGCCCGTACATCGCCGACGACGACGGTGAGGTCCGCGTCGTGCACCAGCCGCCGCGCGTCGAGCAGATGCTGCGCAGGGTCGTCGAGGAGGCCATTCACTACGGCACCGATTCCGTCCGGGTGCCGCGCCGTCTGAGGGGCATGCTGGACGACCTCGCCGAGCACGCGCTCCCCCGGCACCGCGGATCGATCGAGTCCATCCGCGAACGCTTCCTCCCCGACGTCGAGGGCGAGGCCATCGACGAGAAAGAGCGCGAGGCGATCGCGGAGGACGCCGACGGCTGATCCCGGTCGGTTGCTAGTGCAGGGGCTCGGTGCCCTCGCGCAGCGGAGCCCGCTGGTCCCCGGCTGCCTGGCGTGACAGGAGCTGCAGGGCCTCGGGAATGGCGATCGGGCCGTCCCGGAAGGGGACGAACAGCCCCGCGAGGTCCCGACGGCCGACCACCAGAGCCGCCATGTGGGCAACGTTGGCGCGCGACGTCTCACCGCTCGTCACGTGCGGACCCACCTCGACGTGCAGGCTCGCGTCCTCCTCGGTCAGCTGGCCCGGCGCGAGGATGGTCCAGTTGAGCGACGACGCGCGCAGGTGGTCGTCCGCCTCGGCCTTGGCGCGGGCGTAATGGTGGAACGGGTTGTCCTCCGGCACGTCGTCACGGCCGGCGGTGACGTAGCTGACCATCACGAAGCGATCGACGTCGGCGGCAGCCGCGGCGTCGATGGTGCGGACGGCGGCGTCACGGTCAACGGCGCGCGTGCGCTCGGGGTTGCCGCCACCGGCACCCGCAGCCCAGATCACCGCGTCGTGACCCAGCAGCAGGTCGGTGATCTGCTCGAGGTCCATGTGCTCGACATCCGCCACCTCCGCCGTGGCGCCGAGGCCCTCGACGTCGGCGACGTGGTCCGGATTGCGCACCGCCGAGGTGACCGTGTGCCCCGCCTCCGTGAGCAGTGGTGTGACCAGCTGGGCGACCTTGCCGTGTCCTCCGATGATGACGATGTTCATCTCTGCGAGGCTACCCGAGGGCCGGTCCGCAACCCCCCGATCGCGGTGGCAGAGTGGGGACCATGACCGATCACGACACCTCGCCATGGCACGACCTCGAGGCCTACGCCCTGACGCCTCGACTCACGGGACTCACCCTCTCCCCCGACGGCACCCGGCTGCTGTGCTCGGTGCAGTCGCCCAACCACGACGCGACCTCCTACACCACGGCCCTGTGGCGGCTGGACCCTCGCGACGAGCAGCCGCCGGTGCGGTTCACGCGCTCGGTACAGGGCGAAGCTGTCGCCGGGTTCCTGCCGGACGGCTCGGTGCTGTTCACGTCCAAGCGGGACGTCCCCGCGGAGACCGCGACCGCGCCCAAGGAGACCACCACGGCACTGTGGTGCCTGCCCGCTAGCGGTGGCGAGGCGTACGTCATCGCCCGCCGCGACGGCGGGTGGGGACAGGTGCTGACCAGCCCTGACAGCAACACCGTCGTCCTGGGGGCGCTGGTGCACGCGGGCGTCGAGGACGACGAGGCGGACGCCGAGAAGCGGGAACAGCGCCGCACCAAGAAGGTCAACGCGATCCTCCACGACGGCTATCCCGTGCGCTACTGGGACCACGACCTCGGCCCCGAGGCCACGCGGCTCAAGGTGGCCTCCGCCGAGGGTGACGGCGAGCTCCGTCTCGACGGGCTGCGGGACCTGACGGGCGACGTCGGCCGCGCGCTGGACACCTCGGTGCTCTCGCGGGACGGCAGCACGGTCGTCGCCGAGTGGCGCGTCGCGCAGCCCCGCGGCGAGGTCACCACCACCCTCGTCGCCATCGACGTCGTCTCCGGGGAGCGTCGCACGATCGCCGAGGCCGACGACGCCGAGTTCGGCTCGCCTGTCATCAGCGACGACAGCGCCACAGTGGCCTGCGTCTGGCACCGCCAGTCCACACCTCAGCAGAGCCCGGACTCGAGGATCTGGCTCGTCGACCTGACCACCGGCGAGGGTCGCTTCCTGGCCGAGGACTGGGACCGGTGGCCGACGCCGGTCGCCTTCAGCCCCGACGGCGCCACCCTGTACGCCACGGCCGACGAGGATGGCGCCGGCCCGGTCTTCGCGATTGACGTCACCTCCGGCGAGGTGTCCCGGTTGACCGCCGAGGGCACCTGGAGCAGCGTCGTACGCAGCCCTGACGGGGACACCCTCTACGGCCTGCGCTCGTCCTGGTCGTCTCCCGGGGAGGTCGTGGCCCTCGACGTCGCCAGCCGGGAGGCCCGTGTCCTCACGGCGCCGGTGGCCTACCCGCCCCTGCCGGGACGCGTCGAGCGGATCGAGACCACCGCGGCCGACGGCGTGCGCATCCCCGGCTGGCTGGTGCTGCCCGAGGACGCGTCCTCGGAAAACCCCGTGCCCCTGACGCTCTGGGTCCACGGTGGGCCGCTGAACTCGTGGAACGCCTGGTCCTGGCGCTGGTGCCCCTGGCTGCTGGCCTCGCGGGGCCAGGCGGTGCTCCTGCCCGACCCGGCGTTGTCCACCGGCTACGGGCTGGACTACATCCAGCGTGGCTGGGGCCGCTGGGGTGCCGAGCCGTACACCGACGTCATGGCCCTGACCGATGCCGTCGAGGCCCGCGACGACGTCCTGGACGATTCGTCGGTGATGATGGGCGGGTCCTTCGGCGGGTACATGGCCAACTGGATCGCCACCCAGACCGACCGGTTCAGGGCCATCGTCAGCCACGCGTCCCTGTGGAACCTCACGAGCTTCGGCCCCACCACCGACGCTTCCTGGTACTGGAGCCGGGAGCTGAGCCCCGAGATGATGGAGTCCTACTCGCCGCACCGCTTTGCCGACCAGATCGTCACGCCCATGCTGGTCATCCACGGCGA
The DNA here is from genome assembly GCA_947499145.1 of uncultured Arachnia sp. GTDB lineage: Bacteria > Actinomycetota > Actinomycetes > Propionibacteriales > Propionibacteriaceae > Arachnia. The sequence continues at coordinate 68,706 of CANMNB010000017.1, read as the reverse complement.
CAAGGACTACCGGGTCCCGATCGGTGAGGGGCTCGGCCTGTGGTGGGCGCTGGTCTCCGCGCACGACGGCGACCCGGCCGAGCTGCCGCACCGGTTCCTGTACTTCCCGGACGAGAACCACTGGATCCTGACGCCCCAGCACGCCATCGTCTGGTACGCCACCGTGATCGAGTTCATTGAGGCGCAGCGTGACGGTCGGCGCCCTGAGCGACCCGGACTGTTGTGAGAATGGGTGACATGACTGACCTCAAGGGACACCAGATCGCATTCCTGTGCAAGCGGGGCGTCGAGCAGCCCGAGCTGACCGAGCCCTGGCAGGCCGTCCTCGACGCGGGCGGCGAGCCCGTGCTCGTGAGCGAGGAGCCGGGAACCATCACCGCCCTGGTCGGCGACTGGGACCGCGGTGACGACTTCACCGTCGACGTGACGCTCGATGAGGCGGACCCCGACGACTACCTGGCGCTCGTCCTGCCCGGGGGCACGCTGAACTCCGACAAAATCCGCACCAACGAGGACGCCCAGGCCTTCGTGAAGGCGTTCATGGACGCGGACAAGCCCGTGGCACCGATCTGCCACGGCGCCTGGATCCTCATCGAGATCGATGCCGTCCGGGGCCGCACGCTCACGTCGACCACCCGCATCCGCACCGACCTCCGCAACGCAGGCGCCACGTGGGTTGATCGAGAGTTCGTGAGCGACGGCAATCTGCACTCCAGCCGCAGCCCGCGAGATCTCGAGGCCTTCAACGACGGCATCATCAAGGCCTTCGCGGAGGCCGCGGAGGATTGAGCCGGAGACGACCGCTCAACCGGTGACGATGCGGACCCCGTCCTCCAACTCCTCCAATGGCCGGAAGACGGCCCGCTCGTCGGGTGTTGTGTTGGGCCGATGCAGGGTGAGGGCCAACGATCCGTCAGCCAGCCTCGCAATCATGCCGTGGCCGCCATCGCGCGACCACAGTGCCCCGTCCTCCTGAACCCACGGGCCGGTGACGTGGCCGGAGGTGGAATGCGCCACGCCCATGGCGTAGCCGCCGTCGCCGAAGCTCGACCAGAGCATCATCAGGTGCCCGCTGCGCAGCCGGAACAGGAAGGGGCCGTCGGTCACGTAGACCGGGAGGTCGTACTGGGCGAACCGCTGGCCGGTCATCGGTCGCGTCCACGGGGCGTCGGAGGCGTTGAAGAGGAAGACCGGGGTGCCCTCGACGTCGGTCAGGTCGGGGGTCAGGCGACGGGCCCAGATGGCGCCGTCGTGGACCTGCGACCACTCCTGGCAGAACACCACCCAGGGGTTGCCGTCATCGTCGACGTGCAGGGTGCCGTCCAGGCACTGCCATTTTCGCGGGGTGACCGTGCCGTCGCTCCAGGGGCGGTACGGGCCGGCGGGTTCGTCGGCCACCAGGACCTGCGTGCCACGGAAGCCATCGGGCGAGGTGAAGGTGGCGAACATGTACCAGCGGTCCCGGTAGCGGTGCACCTCGGGGGCCCAGTACTGCCCCCTGCTCCAGAAGTCTTCCGGCGGTCGGAATGCCGGGACCGGGCCCTCCCAGTTCTCGAGATCCGTGGAGGTCCAGGTGTCGAAGCCGATGCCCGGGTCCCGCCAGATGTTCGGATCGGTGCTGCCGAAGAGGTAGTAGCGCGACTCCTCCTCCACGTGCAGCAGGAAGGGGTCGCGGATCTGGATCTCGGCCAGCGTCGCCATCGTCACATCCGCTCGAGTTGCGCGGCGAAACGGTCGAGCGTCGCCACCGCCCACGGCGACCCGACGGCGTTGAGGTGCCCGTGCGGGACCCCGGAGGCCATCTCCATCTCGACGTCCACCCCCGCCTCCCTGAGCTGGCGCGCGAACTCCTCACCGGAGGCGCGGAGGTCGTCGAACTCATCGTTCTCGATGTAGGTGCGGGGGTAACCGCTGACGTCGGCTGCATTGCCGGGAAAGGAGTAGCCCGGCGCGGACTCGATCGGCATGCCCAGGTAGTTCTCGTTCATCCCCCGGACCACGGCCGGGCTGAAGCGGAGCGCCAGCGGCGTCATGCGCAGGGCCTCCGCCAACTCCGCCGATGGGGTGGGGAGCTCGGTGTGGACGACCGGGTACGCCAGCAGGACGAGCGCGGGCGGCACCTCCTCGTCGCGGGCCCGCAGGGCGACGCCGGCGGCCAGGTTGGCGCCGGCCGACGCGCCGCCGACGGCGATGCGGTCCGGATCCACGCCAAGGGCGCCTCCGGTCTCGCGCAGCCACTCGTAGGCTGCGTGGCAGTCGTCATGCGGGACGGGGAAGTGCACGCCGTCGTTGGCCAGTCGGTAGTCGACGGAGACCACGACGCCACCCGTGCGGTGGACGAGGCCACGGGCGACCGCGTCGGCCTCCGGCATGTCGAGGTCGCCGTGCATGAACCCGCCGCCGTGCATCCACACCACACCGATGCCGGACGGATCGTCGACGAGGGGGCTATAGATCCGCACGGGAATGGCACCATGCGGGCCGGGCACCTGCGCGTCCTCGACCTTGGCGGCCGTGGTCTCGGGCACTCCGAACGGTGCGTTGAACTGCGTCCAGGCATCCTCGCCCACTTGGCCCCAGCCGCCCTCGGCTGCGGCGTCCGGGCCGGTTTCCAGCAGGTAGAGCCGTTCCGCGTACGGCGATGCCCACGTCCTCGAGCTTCCGGTGCTCATGTCATGTCCTCCAATAGAGAAGATCCCCGGCCCAAACTACCGGGCCGGGGATCTCTCACACACGGGTTGTCACGAAGCGGCGACGACCTCGAACGGGACGTGCGCCGTCACGGCGCCGTGCAGCTTCACCGCAGCGGTGTGGGAGCCGAGGCTCTTGACCGGCTTGGCGAAGGTGACGGAGCGCTTGTCGATGGCGGGGCCACCGGCCTTCTTCACGGCCTGGGCAACATCGTTGCCGGTGACCGAGCCGAAGAGGTGCCCGGCGTCGGAGACGCGCGCGGGGATGGTGACCTCGAGCGCCTCGAGCTGCTCGCGGATCTGCTGGGCGTGCTCGACGCCCTTGATCTCGCGGGCGTCGCGGGCACGCTTGATGCCCTCGATCTGCTTCTCGGTGCCCTTGTTCCAGACGATGGCCTTGCCCTGCGGGAGCAGGAAGTTGCGGCCGTAGCCGTCCTTGACGTCAACGACGTCACCGGCGATGCCGAGCTTGTCGATGGTGCTGGTGAGAATGAGCTTCATCTCGTCTTCCTCCGATCAGCGAGCCGTCGAGGCGTAGGGCAGCAGGGCCACCTCGCGCGCGTTCTTGACGGCAAGGGCGACCTTGCGCTGGTCCTGGACGGACAGCCCCGTGACGCGACGCGCACGGATCTTGCCACGCTCCGAGATGAACTTCTTCAACGTGGCGGTGTCCTTGTAGTCGATGTTGGCGACGCGAGTCGTCTTCACCGGCATGATCTTCTTCTTGTTCACAGACTTGCGCTGTGGACCGGCCATTGTGGTGCTCTCCTTGTTCAACGGGCCTGGTCAGGCCCTGTGGAAGCCCGTCTTGCGACGGAATGTGCCAGCTGGTCCCTGGTGGACCAGTTGCTGATGTGTGGTGGCGATCAGAACGGGGGCTCGTCGGTGTTCGACTGGGCCCACGGGTCGTTGCCGCCGCGGTTGGCACCGCCGCCTGCTCCGCCACTGGACCACGGGTCGTTCCCGCCGCCGGAGTTCTGGTTGCCGCCGCCCTGCTGCTGGTAGCCGCCGCCCGAGGAGGAGCCCCCACCGGTGGTGCGGGTGACCTGGGCAGTGGCGTAGCGCAGGGAGGGACCGACTTCTTCGACCTCGATCTCGAACACGGTGCGCTTCTCGCCCTCACGGGTTTCGTAAGAGCGGGACTTCAGGCGCCCCTGGACGATGACGCGCATCCCCTTGCTGAGGGACTCGGCCACGTTCTCTGCGGACTGGCGCCACACCGAGCAGTTGATGAACATGGCATCGCCGTCCTTCCACTCGTTGGTGTTCCTGTCGAACATCCGCGGAGTGGACGCAACGGTGAAGTTGGCGACGGCCGCCCCGCTGGGGGTGAACCGAAGCTCCGGGTCAGCGGTGAGGTTGCCGACCAACGTGATCTGGGTTTCGCCTGCCATGAATGAAGCCTTCCGAATCGGACTTTGAATGCCTGGGTACCAACACTATGGGCGTGGGCCGACAGTGATACCCGAATGCGTTGCGAGCGGTGGAAAAACTCAGTCCTCGAGTCGCAGGACCTTGGTACGGACGATCTTCTCGTCGATACCCATGAGGCGGTCCAGTTCCTTGACGACGGCCGGGTCAGCGGTCAGCTGAACGACGGCGTAGATGGCCTCGGACTTCTTGTTGATGTCGTAGGCGAGCCGGCGACGGCCCCAGATGTCGATGTTGTCCACCGAGCCGCCACCCTTGGTGATGACTTCGAGGTGCTTGTCGACGAGTGCGGGAACCTGACGCTCATCGACGTCGGAATCGATGAGGACCATGACTTCGTACTTACGCATGGTGAGCCCAACCTCCTTCGGACTAACGGCCGCGAGTCGATCCCGCGGCAGGAGGGCATGGCCGACGTGATCGTCGACCAAGGGCCTACCCTACCAAACTCAGCGGCGTCGATACTTCCCCGGGATGGCAGGGTTCCCCTCGCGCATCCAGGCGAACAGTCCGCCGGCCACGCTCTCCGCCAGGAGGCCCTGCTCCCGTAATTGGGCCGCGGCGATCGACGACCGGAGCCCGTTGTCGCACATCAGGATGATGGCGGCGTCACGCTCGGCGAGTGGGTCGTCGCCGTGGATCGCGTCGAGCGGGTTCTCCTTGAGGTCCTTGGGGTCGACGGGACGGGCACCCGGGGCGTGTCGGGCCTCGTACTCCGCGGGCGTGCGCACGTCGACGAGGATGGCTCCCTTGCTCAGGGCCAGCAGCGCCTCGTCGACACTCAGCCCCGGCATCCGCTTGCTCAGGAAATCCATCACACCCATGCGACCATGGTCGCCGATCTCGCGGGCCGCTGGCAATCGGCCCGGTCAGGACGCCGCGGCGGGAGCGTTGGCGCCGGGGCTGGGAGCCGGGTGCCGATACGTCCACGACGTCAGCGCCGTCGCCAGCATGGCCGTCAGGACACCTGTGAAGATGTGGACGGCGCGTAGGTCCGCGACACCCAGCGCCACCTGGGCGACCGTCAGGACCGCCACGGCGACCGCAAGGCCAACCAGCACGGGACCAGCGGTTCGCCACAGGGCGACGTACCCGACCCCCGCGGCGACCGCGACGGCGAGCGTCACGTAGGCGCCCACCTGGTGATGGCGGAAGTAGCCCGGGTCGTCGCCCAGCCCTGCAGCGGCCCATCCCGCCTGTCCGATCACCGCGCTGATCAGCACGGTCGACAGGCTGCGCAGGATAAGCAGGTGGGGGTGGATCGGCGGCAGCCGCATGGCTCAGTCCCGATTCCTGCGGGCCTGCTCGAGTCGCTCGTACATCTCCTCGATCCGGGCCTTGAAGCGCTCCTCCACCTGGCGGCGGCGGACCTTGAGCGTCGGGGTGAGCATGCCACTCTCCATGGAGAGGTCCTCGTCGATGAGGGCCGTGTCCTTCGGTCGCTCCTGGCTCGGCAGCCGTTCGGTGATCTGGGCCACCCGCTGCCGCAGCTCTTCCAGGAGTTCGTTGGACTTGAGCCAGTCCTGGACCTCGCCCGGCCACTCACGCATCCTGCCGAGTTCCTCCACGTGCGGCAGGGACGGCTTGACCAGCAGCGTCACGAAGGGGCGGTTGTCGCCCAGCAGGATCGCGTGCTCGAAGAGCGGATCGGAGAGGATGAGCCCCTCGATCGGCTGCGGGGCGACGTTCTTCCCTCCGAGGGTGACAATGATGTCCTTCATGCGGTCGGTGATGACCAAGTAGCCGTCGGTGTCGACGTAGCCGACGTCACCGGTGTGGAGCCAGCCATCGACGATGGTCTCGCGAGTGGCTTCCTCGTCGTTCCAGTAGCCGGCCATGAGGTTGGGGCCCTTGTAGAGGATCTCGCCGTTGTCACCGATGCGGATCTCGCCGCCGTTCATCACCTTGCCGGCGGTGCCGATCTTGAACCCGCTCGGGGAGTTGAAGCTGATGAGCGGCGACGCCTCGGTCAGGCCGTAGCCGCTGTAGATGGGCATGCCGATCGCGGAGAAGAATTCCTCGATCTCCCGTCGGAGTGGGGCCCCACCGCAGGCGAGGACCTTCTTGGGTCCACCCATCGCGGCGCGCACGTTGCCGTGGACCAGCTTGTCGGCGAGCGGCAACTGCGCCTTCCACCAGAACGGGGGCTCCTGCCCCTTCCGATAGGCGTGCTGGTTCTTGGCGCCGACCCGCAGCGCCCACGTGAAGATGGCGCGCTTCGCCGGCGACGAGGCGACCTTCTGGTGCGCCGTCGCGAACACCGTCTCGAACAGCTTCGGAACCGACGCCATCAGCGTCGGCTGCGCCAGGACCATCTGCTCGGCCACCGTGCGGGCGTTCTCGACGTAGGTGTTCATGCAGCCCTTGAGCAGCACGATCGTCGTCCAGGCCCGCTCCAGTGCGTGGGACAGCGGCAGGAAGGCGAGCGAGTGTTCATTGTGGTCGAACTCGAAGAACGCCTCGACGGCATGCTTCTGGCGGATCAGGGCCTGGTGCTGCAGCATTACGCCCTTGGGCTCCCCCGTGGTCCCTGAGGTGTAGATGATCGACGCGAGGTCCTCCCCCGTCGCCTCCGCGAGTCGCTGGTCGACCTCACCGTTCCTCGGTTCGGTGAGGAACTCCTCGTAGGCCTCCAGGCGGTCCGGCATGCCGTCGTAGGGGTTGATCACGACGATCTTGCGCAGCTCGTGCAGTTCGTCCGCCACTTCCAAGGCGCGATCAGCCTCGCTTTGTCCCCCGACGAACAGGACCTTCAGGCCCGAGTCGCCGACGATGTGACGGATCTGCTCCGGGGTGGAGGTCGCGTACATGGGCACCGGGACCGCGCGCACCGTGGCAGCGCCGAAGTCGATTTCCGACCACTGCGGCATGTTGTTGGCGAACAGTCCGACGCGGTCACCGGTCTCGATGCCCATGTCCAACAGGCCCTGGGCCACCTGGTCGATGCGGCGCCCGAATTCGGCGAACGTCTGGGTCCGCCAGCCGGCGCCATCCCAGATGCGTGTCGCGTACTCGTCGGGGTACTGCGTGATGACGTCCCGCAGCTGCACCGCAATGTGCTCGATCATGTCGGCCCTTCTGGTGGTGGTCAGCCAATCCTACGCTGCCGTAGGTTGGCCGGGAGGCGGAATCAGTCCTCCGTGTACTCCTCCTGGTCCGGGCCCTCGGCGGGAGCCTGCGGGTGCGGCTTCTGGGGCTCGGGCGTACCAGGGTCCACGGCGCCCTCGGCCGGCTCGTCGGTGGCCATGCGGCGCTCGTCTTGGTTCGGTGTGTCGGTCATTTCCGCTCTCCTTCGTCCGGTTCCAGCTGTCCTCGCAGCGTACGGCCCGCCCGGTCCATCGTCGGCGTGCCAGACTGCCGACATGAGCGACGAGGCCAGCCCCGGGAGTCCCTGGCGCAACCGGCTCGGGTTCGGGCTGGGAACGCTCGGCCGGGACATGACCGGCGCGCTGGTGAGCATGTACCTGATGTACTACCTCACCGAGGTCGTCGACGTCGACGAGGGAACGGTCGTGGCGGTCACGATCATCCTCGTCGCCATGCGGATCTTCGATGCCGTCAATGACCCCGTGATGGGGGTCATCGTGGACAACACCCGCACCCGCTGGGGGAAGTTCAAGCCGTGGATGGCCATCGGGGCCGTGCTGTGGGCCGGCACCACGGTGCTGATGTTCGTCGACAGCGGACTGCGGGGAGCGGCCTTCCTGGTGGTCTTCACGCTCGTCTACCTGGCGTGGGAGCTCAGCTACACGATCAACGACATCTCCTATTGGGGGATGCTGCCCTCGCTGACGCGCAGTCAGAGAGAACGGGAGCGGATCGGCGTCGTGTCGCGCATCTGCGCCAACGTCGGGCTCTTCGCGGTCGTGGTCGGCGTCGTCCCGGCGACCACAGCGCTCGGCGACTGGTTGGGTGACGCCCGCCAAGGATGGCTCGTGTTCGCGGCCATCGTGGTGGTGGCAATGCTCGCCTTCCAGCTCTTGACGCTGGCCTTCGCGCAACAGCGTGTCGAGGTGGTACCCGACCACACCCCGCTGCGCGATCTGGCGCGCGTGATCACCCGGAACGACCAGCTCCTGTGGGTGACCCTGGCGATGCTCATCTTCATGGCGGGCTACATCACCACGACGAGCCTGGGCATCTACTACTTCACGTACGTCTACCGCGATGTCGCGATGTACTCCGTGTTCGCGGCGGTCCTGGGGGTCACGCAGATCACCGGGCTCGCGGTCTTCCCCGCCGTCTCCAAGCGCCTGAGCCGACGCCGCATCCACGGCCTGGCCACGCTGCTCTGCGTCGCCGGGCTGGGGATCTTCCTGCTGGCGGGGCGCTCCATGGTGGTCATCGGGTTGGCGGGGGTGCTGCTGTTCGTGGGACAGGCCTTCATACAGCTGCTCCTGCTGATGTTCGTGGCGGACTGCGTCGAGTACGGGGAGTGGAAGCTGGGTCGCCGCAACGAGTCGGTGACGGTTTCGCTGCAGCCCTTCATCTACAAGGCCTCCAACGGAATTGGGACGGCGTTCGTGGGGCTGGCGCTGCTGTGGTCGGGCATCAGTCGCGCCGCTTCCCCCGACGACCTGACCGCGAGCGGCATCACGGCCTTCAAGCTGGTGATGATGGCGGTGCCGATGGCACTGGTGGTGGTCAGCTGGTGGATCCTGCACCGCAAGTATCGGATCGACGAGGGCCAGTACGCCCGCATCGTCGCCGAACTCCAGGAGCGCGAAGCGGCCCCACGCTGACCGCGCGTCTGCCACCATTCGAGCAGGAGGAACCATGGCCAAGCCCCGCTCGCTTCGACGTCCCCGTCCCATCACGCGCCGCTCGCGCGTCCGGGACGTCTACCGCCACCCCCTCGGACGTGACGTCATCGACAAGATGCTGCTGCAGCTGGGCCTGCCCAGCTGGGTGGTGACCAACCCACTGGTCTCCGCGCTCCGCCTGTGGGAGGTGCAGACGCTCACCCGCTCCATCGTCGGCGACGGATTCATCGACACTCTCGTCACCCTGCTGAACGACACGCCCGGCTACCCCTCGCCCGGCACCGGCACCTTGGCGCCGCGATGGTGGAAGGAGGCGGTGTTCTACCAGGTCTACCCACGGTCCTTCCAGGATTCGGACGGCGACGGCGTGGGCGACATCCGTGGGGTCCTGCAGCGCCTCGACCACCTGCGCGACCTCGGCGTCGACTGCGTGTGGCTGTCACCGATCTTCGCCTCACCCAACCAGGACCACGGCTACGACGTCAGCGACTACCGCGCGATCATGGACGAGATGGGCTCGCTCGAGGACGTCGACGAGCTCATCTCCGCCTGCCACGAGCGTGGGATGCGCATCATCTTCGACCTCGTCGTCAACCACACCTCCGACCAGCACGAGTGGTTCCTCAACGCCCGCGAGGATCCTGACGGTCCCTACGGCGACTACTACTTCCTGCGCAAGGGCGACCCCGAGACACCACCCAACAACTGGATCTCCTTCTTCACCGGACCGGCCTGGCGTTGGCTGGAGGACGCCGAGCGCTGGGCGATGCACCTGTTCGCCGGGGGCCAGGTGGACCTCAACTGGGACAACCCGGTCGTGCGACGCGAGGTGGCTGACATCGTCCACTGGTGGCTCGACCGCGGCGTCGACGGCTTCCGGCTCGACGTCATCAACCTCATCTCCAAGCGGCAGGGCCTGCCCGACGGCAACGAGTTCATCGGCGCCTTGATGGACTTCCAGGGCATCGAGCACTACTTCCACGGGCCCCACCTGCATGACTACCTCGCCGAACTGCGACACGATGGCTTCACCCGCCACGACGTCGCACCCGGCGTCGAGCGACCCGGCGGTGACGCGGAGGCCGTGATGATCGGCGAGACCCCCGGCATCGGCATCGAGGTGGGCAAGCTGCTGACCGCCGAGGACCGGCGCGAGATGAACCTGATCTTCAACTTCGACGTCCTCGAACCGCCGGGCAAGGTGCGGTGGGACGACTACCAGTACCCGCTGTGGCACATGAAGGACCACATCGTCGGCTACCAGCGCCGCCTCGGTTCCGGCGACTGGATGAGCCTGTTCTGTGAGAACCACGACAACCCGCGGATGATCTCCAAGATCAACCCCGACCCGCAGCACCGCACGGCCATCGGCAAGGCGATCGCGACCATTCAGTTGCTCAGCCGCGGCACGCCGTTCGTCTACCAGGGCCAGGAGATCGCGGCGATCAACCAGGAGTTCCCCGACGCCACCGCGCTGCGCGACGTCGAGTCCATCAACAAACTCGCGCAGTACGAGGCCGAGCACGAGGACGGGCTGGCCAGGGTGCTGCCCGGCTCCCGGGACCACGGCCGCACCCCCATGCGGTGGGACACGAGCGACAACCATGGCTTCACCGACGGCGAGCCCTGGATCGGCTTCCACGAGCACAGCGAGGGCTACACCGTCGCCGAGCAGGCGGCCGACCCGGACTCAGTGCTGAATTGGTACCGCTGGCTCATCCAGCTGCGGAGGCAGCACCGGGCCCTCACGATCGGCAACGTCCGCTTCATCGGGATCCGGCGGCGCGACTGGTTCGGCTGGTTCCGGGAACTCGACGGCGAGCGCTGGTTCGTGGAGGTCAACCTCACCGACCGGACCATCCGTCGCCCCCGCAATGCCCCCGGGGCGCACCGGACGCTCGCGCCGTACGAGTCTCGGGTGATGCAGGCGCCGGAATCGACCATCCGGTAGCAACGGGGATCACCGGTCATCTCGACACGGCCGCTGCGCGGCCTACTCGATGACCGATCGCCGAGTAGCGACGGAGTCGCGTGTCGAGGCGCCCTCACGACTAGGGTGAATCGCATGCGTGACAGTGCCGTCCAGCGGCCCGCCTGGTGGTGGGTCGTCGTGCTCGGCCTCACCGGCCAGCTCGCCTGGACCATCGAGAACATGTACCTCAACGTGTTCGTCTACGACACGATCACGGACAACCCGACCGTCCTCGCCGTGCTGGTCGCCGCCAGCGCCGTCGCCGCCACCCTCGCCACGCTCCTGGCGGGCGCGTGGTCCGACCGCACGGGACGTCGTCGCGAGTTCATCGCCATCGGCTACGTGCTCTGGGGGCTGACCACGGCGGCGTTCGGGTGGGTCGACGTCGAGACGGCCGCCGCGCTGCTGCCCACGTTCGACGCCGTCGCGGTGGCCGTGGCGGGAATCATCGCGCTCGACTGCCTCATGAGCATCCTCGGCTCCACCGCCAACGACGCCGCCTTCAATGCCTGGGTGACCGACACCACCAACACCGCCAACCGGGGCCGCGTCGATGGCGTACTGGCCACCTTCCCACTGCTCGCGATGCTGCTGGTCTTCGGCGCACTCGACCCCCTCACCCAGGCCGGCAACTGGCAGGCGTTCTTCGGAATCGTGGGCGGCGTCACCACCGTTGTCGGCATCGTGGCCTGGTTCGGACTCCGGGAGCCCCGTCAGCCGCGGCCGTCCGGCAGTTACCTCGACGCCGTCGTCCACGGATTGCGTCCCAGCACCATCCGTTCCCAGCCACGCCTCTACACCGCGCTCGTGGCGTGGGCCGTGCTGGGCACCAGCACCCAGGTCTTCCTGCCGTTCCTCATCATCTACGTCCAGCGCTACCTGCGGATCGACGGCTACGCGATCGTGCTGGCGTCGGTGCTCATCGGCGCATCCGTCGTCAGCGTCGTCGGCGGCCGGGTGCTCGACAGGGTCGGGCCGTCGCTGGGCATTCTCCCGGTGGCGGCCCTGTACGTGGTGGGTCTGCTCGCCATGTTCCCCGCCCGCGGGATGCTGCCCGTCATCGTCGCAGGAACCGTCATGATGTCCGGCTTCATGCTGGGCGTCGCCGCGATCTCCGCCACCGTGCGCAACCTCACCCCACCCGACCGCGCCGGCCAGGTCCAGGGGCTGCGGATGGTCTTCGCGATCCTCGTGCCCATGGTGGTCGGCCCCTTCGTCGGCGCCGCGGTCATCACCGGCGCGGACGAGACCTACGTCGACCTCGGCGTCACGCGCCAAGTCCCGACGCCGTGGATCTTCCCGGCAGCGGCCCTGGTGGTCGCCCTCATCGTCCTCCCGGCGCTGCGCCTGCGGCGCCCACAACCCGAACCGGCCCTGCAGGAGGTCCAACCATGATCACCCCCTGGGGCGAGGCCCTCGATCCCGCCCACGTGCTGCCCGAGTACCCGCGCCCACAACTGGTGAGGGACTCCTACCTCAACCTCAACGGTCACTGGGACCACGCCTTCACCACCGACGACGCCACGCCGCCCGAGTCGTGGGATGGCCCGATCCTGGTGCCCTTCTCCCCCGAGGCACCCCTGTCGGGCGTGGGCAGGCGCCTGGAGCCGCACGAGACGCTGTGGTACCGCCGGACCTTCCGCCTCCCCGACGGCTTCGCCCGCGACCGCGTGCTCCTGCACTTCGGCGCGGTGGACCAGGACGCGCGGGTCCTCGTCGACGGGACACTCGTCGGCGAGCATCGCGGCGGCTACCTGCCGTTCCACCTCGACATCACCGACGCACTCGACGGCGACGAGCACGAGGTCGTCGTGGCCGTGCGCGACGTGACCGACACGTCGTGGCGCTCACGCGGCAAGCAGGCTCTGGATCCCGGCGGCATCTGGTACACGGCCCAGTCGGGGATCTGGCAGACCGTCTGGATCGAGTCCGTGCCGGAGACCCACGTCCGACGCCTCGACCTCACCCCTGACCTGGCGAGCGGCGAGGTGGAGGTGCTGGTGGAGGCGGACAGCGGCACGGCGGAGGTCGTCATCTCGGCCGAGGGTGTCGAGGTGGCCCGGGCGACAGTGCCGGCAGGCACCCCCACCCGCATCGCTCTCGGCGACGTCCGGACCTGGAGCCCGGACGACCCGTTCCTCTACGACGTAAGCGTGGCGCTCGGCGAGGACCGGGTGACGAGCTATGTCGGCATGCGATCCTTCGCGATCGGCGCCGACGCCCACGGCCGCACGCGCCTCCTGCTCAACGGTGAGCCGTACCTCCACGCCGGCCTGCTCGACCAGGGCTACTGGCCCGACGGCCTCTACACCGCCCCCTCCGACGAGGCCCTCGTCTTCGACATCCAGCTCGCCAAGGACATGGGCTTCACGATGCTGCGCAAGCACATCAAGATCGAGCCCCTGCGCTGGTACCACCACTGCGACCGGCTCGGCATGCTCGTGTGGCAGGACATGGTCAGCGGCGGCAGCACGTACTCGCGCCTGGTGACGCAGGCGCCGGCGGCCATCCCGTTGCAGCTCGACGACGCCCCGGACGCTCGCTTCGGGCGGGCCGACGCCGCAGGGCGCGCGGAGTTCTTGAGGGAGACGGACGAGACGGTCGCGCTGCTGAGGTCCGTGCCCAGCATCGCGGTGTGGGTGCCCTTCAACGAGGGTTGGGGCCAGTTCGACGCCCTCCAGGTGGCCGAGCACGTCCGGCAACTCGACCCCACCCGGCTCGTCGACCACGCCAGCGGCTGGCACGACCAGGGCGGCGGGGACTTCGCCAGCCGCCACGTCTACTTCCGGCGCTACCACCTCTCACGGGCCGACATCCGCGACCGCCGCGCGGCCGTGCTCTCGGAGTACGGCGGCTACTCGTGGCGGGTGCCCGGCCACAACTATTCCGACGAGGAGTACGGCTACCGCAAATTCGACGACGGCGTTGCCTTCCGTCACGCTTTCCTGGAGCTGCAGGACCGCCAGGTCGGGCCGGCCATCGACCAGGGACTCAGCGCCTTCGTCTACACCCAGCTCGCCGACGTCGAGCAGGAAACCAACGGTCTGGTCACCTACGACCGCCGCGTCACCAAGATCGATCCAGCGCTCGTCCATGCCTCCAACACCCGCCTGCGGGCCCGGCTCCAGCACGCCGCCAGGCGCGGCGCCCGCGCGATCGCCGTCGAGGAGCGCGAGATCACCAGTGCGGTGGCGCTGACCCGCCCCGACGGCCGCCTCAATCCCGACGCCGTCGGCTGGACACGGACGCCCCTGATTCGCACCGACGGCATTGGTCGTGGACTGCGCGGCCGCGGCCGGAACAAGCGCTGGGAGTACTGGGCCGTGACCACACCGACCCACATCGTCTCGGTGGTCACCTCGGACATCGACTACGCGGCCGTGCACGGCATCTGGCTCCTCGACCGCGCAACGGGGGAGGCCGTCTCCCACGACGCCATCGGGGTGCTCGGTGGATCGTCGACCCTGCCCGGCACGCTCGGGGAGGGCCCGGTCCGCGCCCGCACCAAGGACGTGAAGATCGCCATCGACGAGATCGACAACGGCACCCGGATCCGGGCGCGGGGAGCGAGGATCGAGCTCGACGTCGTCGCGCACCGGCCGCCGGGGCACGAGAGCCTCGGCGTCGTGGTGCCCTGGAGCGATTCACGGTTCCAGTACACGGTCAAGGACGTCGCGCGTCCCGCCACGGGCACGATCTGGCTGGACGGCGTCGCCCACGACGTCGCGTCCGGCCAGTCCTGGGCGACCCTGGACCACGGCCGCGGACGCTGGCCTTACGACGTGCGCTGGAACTGGGGCGCTGGATCGGGTCTGGTCGACGGCCGGGCCATCGGCATCCAGGTGGGTGGCCAGTGGACCGACGGTACGGGTTCCGTGGAGAACGCACTGGTCGTCGACGGGCACCTCAGCAAGATCAGCGAGGAGCTGGTGTGGGAGTACGACCGCGACGACTGGATGTCGACGTGGCGCGTCCACGGCGAGACCGTGGACCTCGAGTTCCACCCGTTCCACCTCAAACGCTCGGTGACCGACCTCAAGGTCTTCGCGTCCCGGACGCACCAGTGCTTCGGTCACTGGTCGGGGACGGTACTCGACGACACGGGCACCGACGTGGAGGTGCGACACATTGTCGGCTGGGCCGAGGACGTCCACAACCGCTGGTAGTCATCGCCGAACATCTCGACACGGCCGCACCGCGGCCTACTCGATGACCGCCCCGAGGGGGCGCGCCTCCCCGATAGGCTCGGGGACCATGAGGCTGACCATCGGAGCACACGTCGACCAGCAGGATCCCGTTGCGGAGGCGGCAGCGCGGGGCGCGGACATCGTCCAGTTCTTCCTCGGCGACCCGCAGAGCTGGAAGAAGCCCGAGACCCGCTACGCCGGCGGGGCCGCGGCGCTCAAGGCAGCGGCCGAGGAGGCCGGGATCGGCCTCTACGTCCACGCCCCCTACGTCATCAACGTCGCCTCCACGAACAACCGCATCCGCATCCCGTCCCGCAAGCTCCTGCAGCAGACCGTCACCGAGGCGGCGGCCGTCGGAGCCCGGGGCGTCATCGTCCATGGCGGACATGTCACCGCCGACGACGACCCTGCCCAGGGCTTCGACAACTGGCGCAAGTGCATCGACGGACTGAAGCTCGACGTGCCCATCCTCATCGAGAACACCGCAGGTGGAAACAACGCCATGACGCGCTACATTGAGGCGATCGAGCTGCTGTGGGCCGCCATCGGGGACTCGGTCAACATCGCCCACGTGGGCTTCTGCCTGGACACCTGCCACGCCCACGCCGGCGGGCTCGGCCTCGGCACCGTCGTCGACGACATCCGCGGCATCACCGGCCGCATCGACCTGGTCCACTGCAACGACTCCCGCGACGCCGCGGGCTCCGGCGCCGACCGCCACACCGGACTCGGCACGGGGCAGATCGATCCCGACGACCTGCTCGCCGTGGTCCGCGACGCCGGGGCACCGGCCATCCTCGAGACGCCGGGCTCCGGGCACGTCGCCGAGATCGCCTGGCTGCGCGAGTCACTCGCCGAAGGAGACAACAAGTGAAGGTCCTGCTGCCGGATTCCATCGCCCTCGACCCCGCACTGCCCGACGGCGTCGAGGCCTACGTCTACGACAACTCGGCCCCCATCCCCGACGAGCACCTGGACGCCGACGTGCTGGTGCTGTGGTCCTACAGCCGCAAGCGCATGGCCGACGCCGCCCGCCGCATGACCGGGCTGCGGCTCATCCAGTCCCTCTCGGCGGGCACGGACACCATCGAGCAGGCGGGCTTCGCGGACGATGTCGTGATCTCCAGCGGCGTCGGCCTGCACGACGTCATGGTGGCCGAGCACACGCTGGCCCTGCTGCTGGCCCTGGTCCGGCGCATCCCGGACTCACTCGCCGCGCAGGCCCGCCGCGAGTGGTCCTGGGAACTCATGGAGAGCCAACAGCTGCCGCCCGGAGGACGGCCGGCCACCACCCTGCATGGGGCGCGCGTTCTCGTGTGGGGCTTCGGGTCGATCGGACAACACCTGGCCCCGATGCTGAGCGCCCTGGGCGCCGAGGTGACGGGGGTGGCGCGCAGCGCCGGGACCAGGGGCGGCTACGACGTCGTCTCCGAGGACCGCCTCGACGAGGAGTTGGCGCGCGCTGACGCCCTGGTCATGATCCTGCCGGACACCCCCACCACCGTCAGGGCACTCGACGCCCGCCGGATCGCCGAGTTGAAGGAGCACGCCCTGGTGGTCAACGTCGGCCGCGGCGCCACCGTCGACGAGACAGCTCTTCTCGAGGGGCTGAACTCCGGCCACGTGGGCGGGGCGGGCCTCGACGTCACCGCGCAAGAACCCTTGCCCGCCGACTCGCCGCTGTGGGACGCACCGCGGACCATCATCACCCCCCACGTCGCGGGCGGACGCCCGCTCGGCGCCGACGAACTCATCGCGGCCAACGTCGAGGCCCTGGCACGGGGCACCGAGCTGCGCAACGTCGTCGAGCGCTGAACCGGGGAGGCGTCAGGACGGCCGTGCGACGCGCGGCTGCCGGAGCAGGTTCTCCCGGGCCAGCGCGCGGTCGACCTCGTCGGGGCTCATGAGTCCCCGGTCCACGACGACGTCGCGCACGCTGCGACCCGTGGCCGCGGCCTCCTTGCCCACCTCGTCGCCGAGGCGGTGCCCCAGCACGGGCGACAGGTAGGTGACGATGCCGATGGAACTCGCGACGTAGGCCTCGCACACCTCCGGATTCGCGGTGATGCCGACCACGCACCGCTCCCGCAGCACCGCCATGGCCCGCGTCAGCAGCGTGATGGACTCGAACAGGCACTGGGCGATGACGGGCTCCATCGGGTTGAGCTGCAACTGCCCCGCCTCCGCGGCCATGGAGACGCACACGTCGTTTCCGATCACCTTGAAGCACACCTGGTTCACCATCTCCGGGATGACCGGGTTCACCTTGGCCGGCATGATCGACGACCCCGCCTGCATCTGCGGCAGGTTGATCTCGTTGAGGCCCGCGCGCGGACCGGATGACAGGAGGCGCAGGTCGTTGCAGACCTTCGACAGTTTCGTCGCCAGCCGCTTGCAGGCGGCGTGGGCCATGACGTAGGCGCCGGCGTCGCTCGTCGCCTCGATGAGGTTGGGTGAGAGCACGCAGGGTCGCCCACTGATCTCCGCCAGTGCGGCGACAGCCGCCTCGGGGTACTCGTCCGGGGCGTTGACGCCGGTGCCGATGGCGGTGGCGCCCAGGTTGACCTCCAGCATGAGGCCCCGCGCGTGCTCGAGGTGCCGCAGCTCCTCCCCCAGCGTCACACCAAACGCGGTGAACTCCTGCCCGAGGGTCATCGGCACCGCGTCCTGCAGCTGGGTGCGACCCATCTTCAGGACGTCGGCGAACTCCTCCCCCTTGTCCAAGAAGGCGTCGTCGAGCAGGTCGAGTTCTGCGACGAGGCCCCCCAGCAGCGCGTCGACGGCCAGCCGCAGACTGGTGGGGTACGCGTCGTTGGTGGACTGGGAGCGGTTGACGTGGTCATGTGGGCTGACGACGTCGTAGCTCCCGAGGGGCTCGCCGAGACGCTCGAGCGCCAGGTTCGCGATGACCTCGTTGGCGTTCATGTTGACCGACGTGCCCGCGCCGCCCTGGAAGAGGTCGATCGGGAACTGGTCCAGGCAGCGCCCCTCGTCCATGATCTGCTCGCAGGCCCAGCAAATCGCGTCCGCGATCCGGGGTTCGAGGACGCTGAGCTCCCGGTTGGCCGTCGCGGCCGCCTTCTTGACCTGCGCGATCGCGCGCACGAACGCGGGTACGGAGCTGACGGGCCGACCGCTGATCGGGAAGTTCTCCAGGGCGCGGACGGCATGGATGCCGTAATAGGCATCAGCCGGGACCTTGCGCTCGCCCAACATGTCGTGCTCGACGCGATGCGCCATCGCGGTCCTCCTGGGGTGACGTCGTCGTGACTGGCAGGTGGCATCACAGTAGGCGACAACCGGGTGAGCCGATGCCCCTTCTGGCCGCACCGGGGGTTTCCCGCGGATCCCGGGCGGTAGGCTGACCGACGTGACGAAGAGCGTGTACGTGGCCTCGGCGGAGAGGCAGGTCAGCAAGAGCGCAGTGGCGCTGGGAGTCATCGAGCTGTTCGCCCGACAGGTGAAGACGGTGGGCGTGTTCCGCCCGCTGGTCGCCTCGTCGGAGACGGACAGGGTGACGGAGGCCCTCATCGCGCACAAGGCCATCCGGCAGAAGTCGTTCTCGGAGACGGTCGGCGTCACCTACGACGAGTACGCCGACGACCCGGCGCAGGCCATCGACACCATCGTGTCCAAGTACGCCGCCCTGGCGGAGCGCTGCGACGTCGTGGTCATCCTGGGCTCGGACTACGAGAACGTGGCCGCCGGGACCGAGCTGGACCACAACGCCATCATCGCCGCCAACCTCAACGCCCCCGTGCTGTTCGTGGTCCGCGCGGGCGAGCGCAGCGTCGAGGAGATCCGCCGACTCACGGAGGAGTCCATCGAGGCCTACGAGGCGCGGCACAACACCGTCGTCGGCATCGTCGCGACGCGCGCCCCGCAGGACAAGGTGGACCCGCTGCGCGAGGCCCTGCGAGGGGTCCGCGACGTCGTGGTCACCGTCCTGCCGCACGAGCCCGTGCTGTCCGCGCCGTCGGTTCGGATGCAGCTGGAAGCCGTCAAGGCGACGCCGTGGCTGGGGAACCCGGACTTCCTGGACCGCGAGTCGCTGCACACCATCATCGCCGGCATGACGCTTCCCAACCTGTTGACCAGGCTGAAGCCGGAGGCCACCGTCGTGGTTCCGGCGGACCGGCTGGACCTGCTCCCCGGCCTGCTGTGGGCGCACCGCTCGACGGCGTTCGGCCCGTTGGCCGCCATCATCCTCACCGGCGGCTTCGAGATCCCCGAGTCCATCGAGACGCTGCTGCGCGGCACTCAGGTGGACATCCCCGTCGCCAAGGTGGACACCGACACGTTCGAAACGGCCATTCGTCTACGCGAGGTGGAGGGCATCTCCACCGGCTCCTCGCGGAAGGTCGAGGTGACACGGGCGCTGTTCAGCCAGCACGTCGACGAGTCCGCGCTGCTGGCCGCCATCGACCTGCCGCGGTCCGAGATCCGCACGCCCACCATGTTCGAGCACCAGCTCATGCAGTTGGCGCGTGACGACCGGCGACGCATCGTGCTCCCCGAGGCCACGGACGACCGCGTGCTCCAGGCGGCAGCGGTCGTGCTGGATCGTTCCGTCGCGGACATCATCCTGCTCGGGGACCCCAAGCAGATCAGCCACCGCGCCTCCGAGCTCGGCATCAACCTCAATGCGGCGCAGGTCGTGGACCCGAACGACCCGGAGCTGGTGGCGAAGTTCGCCGAGGAGTACGCGAAGCTGCGCGCCCACAAGGGGGTCACCGTCGAGCAGGCGCGGGAACGCTTGCAGGACCTGTCGTACTTCGGGACGATGATGGTCCACTTCGGCATGGCCGACGGCATGGTCTCCGGAGCCATCAACACCACCGCCAACACCATCCGCCCGTCGCTGGAGTTCATCAAGACCAAGCCGGGGGTCAGCGTCGTCAGCGGCTCGTTCCTCATGGCGATGAGCAACCGCGTCGTCGTCTACGCCGACTGCGCCGTCAACCCGGACCCGACCCCCGAACAGTTGGCCGACATCGCGATCAGTTCTGCGGAGACGGCGGCGGCCTTCGACGTGGAGCCGCGGATCGCGATGCTCAGCTACTCCACGGGCGATTCGGGCTCGGGCGCCGACGTCGACAAGGTCCGCGAGGCCACCCGCCTCGTGCGGGAGCGGGCCCCGGAGTTGAAGGTCGAGGGCCCCATCCAGTTCGACGCCGCCGTCGACGCGGTGGTGGCGGCCAAGAAGATGCCGAACTCGGAGGTCGCCGGCCGGGCAACCGTGTTCATCTTCCCGGACCTCAACACCGGCAACAACACCTACAAGGCCGTTCAGCGCACCTCAGGCGCGGTGGCCATCGGCCCGGTCCTGCAGGGACTGAACAAGCCCGTGAACGACCTGTCGCGCGGCGCGCTCGTCGACGACATCGTCTCCACCATCACCATCACCGCCATCCAGGCGCAGAAGAGCTAGCCCAGGCTGGCGACCCACAACCGAAGAGAATCAAGGAGCTGAGACCCCTGTGGCCACACCGATCCTGCTGCTGAACTGCGGCTCGTCGTCCATGAAGTACCAGGTGATCGACGCCGAGACGCAGGAATCCAGCGCCTCGGGACTGGTCGAGCGCATCGGACAGGCGTCCGGTGAGCTGAAGCACAACAACAACGGCGAGGAGACCGTCCGCGAGGGCTGGTTCCCCAACCACACCGTCGCGTTCGGGGCGGTCGTCGCGGCGTTCGAGGAGTTCGGCCCCGGGCTCCAGAGCATCGTCGCCATGGGTCACCGCGTGGTGCACGGTGGTGACCGGTTCCTCGAGTCCGTGCGGATCGACGACGAGGTGGTCTCGGAGCTGAAGCGGCTCGCCCCTCTCGCGCCCCTGCACAACCCTCCGGCCATCGCCGGCATCCGCGCCGCGATGGACCTGCTGCCGGACATCCCGCACGTCGGGATCTTCGACACAGCGTTCTTCACCACCCTGCCCGCCGAGGCGTACACCTACGCGATCGACCAGGAACTGGCCAAGGAGCACGGCATCCGCAAGTACGGCTTCCATGGCACCTCGCACCAGTACGTCTCCGGCAAGGCCGCCGAGTACCTCGACCGCGTCGGCGACCCGGACCTGCGCGTCATCGTCTGCCACTTGGGCAACGGCGCGTCCATCTCCGCCGTCCACGGCGGGAAGGCGATCGAGACGTCGATGGGTCTCACCCCGCTGCAGGGCCTGGTCATGGGCACCCGCTCGGGCGACGTCGATCCGGGCCTCCACAAGTTCCTGAGCTCCCACGGCATGACGTTCGACGAGGTCGACACCATGCTCAACAAGCGCTCCGGCATGCTCGGGCTCTGCGGCTTCACCGACATGCGCGACGTGGCCACGGAGATCGAGAAGGGCAACGAGGAGGCCCAGCTCGCGCGCGACGTCTATGTCCACAGACTGGTGTTCTACATCGGCGCGTACATGGCTCTGCTGGGCGGCGTCGACGCGCTCGTGTTCACGGCGGGCGTCGGTGAGAACGCCGCGCACATCCGTGGGCCCGTCGTCGAGCGGTTGAAGGGCATGGGCTTCGAACTCGACGCCGACAAGAACGCCGAGCGCTCCCGGGAGCCGCGCGAGATCTCGACCTCGGACTCGCGGGTGAAGGTGCTGGTCATCCCCACCAACGAGGAACTGGCCATGGCCCAGGAGACCCTGGCGCTCATCGACGCGTGAGGTCGTCGGGCTGCCAGCTCAGGATGTCCCCGGGCTGGCAGTCCAGCACCTCGCAGATACTCTCCAGCGTGGTGAAGCGCACCGCCTTGGCGCGGCCGTTCTTGAGGACGGCGACGTTGGCGGGGGTGATGCCGACACGCTCGGCGAACTCGCCGACACTCAGCCCGCGCTCGAGCAGGAGCTTGTCGATGTTCACGACGATCATCAGATCACCTCGGCCATGTCTGCCTGGAGGCTGGTCGCCTTGCGCAGCAGCGATCGCAGCACGAGCATGAGCAGGGCCAGCGCGGCGCCGGTGGCGATGAGGACGAACTCCATCAGGGCCAGCGCGAACGGGTTAAGCTGGACCGCGGTGTAGTAGGCAAAGACAGCGGCGACCAACGCCGTCGCGGCGACGGTGGCGTAGATGATGACGTCGACCCAGGTGAACGCCGCCTCGCTGAAGATGGCGTCCCGGCTGACCATGCCGAGCAGCTTCCAGATGGCGACGACCACCAGCTCTGCGCAGAGCACCACGACCATGGCGACGATGAGCGTCGGCCAGCGGAGGTACGCGAGCTCCGGGTTATCGTCGGCGATCTCCCAGGACAGGAGAGGTAAGAAGAACAGCTGGACGACCAGCATGCCCAGCACCAGCAGGGCGAGCACCGCCTTCAGCACTCGCACCGTCGATCGGGCCATGGGTCCCCCTTCGCGTAGACCTATCGATTATCGAGCGGCGACCTATCGATTGTCAATAGCTCGGCTGGCGGCGCGTCGCCCCACGTCGCCCGCCCCTCCTCGCGTCGCCCCACGTCGCCCGCCCCTTCCCCGAAAATCGATCACTGATCGATTTCCCCTCGTCAGCTGACGAGAGTTGATCTCTGACCCCCCAGTCTTGCCACCCGGAGCCTTCGGATGGCAGGACAGTGACGCCAGTGTTCGATCCTCGGAAGCGGACGGGGGAAGATCGATCACTGATCGATTTTCGCAGGGGCGGACACGCGATGCCCCCGTGATTGTCGGATCGCCACAGCGGGGGTGCGCGACGGTTGTCGCGGGACGCCAACCGCGTACCGCCGCGATGGCGACGCGTTTCCGGCGGGCCCGCGGGAGGGATACGGTAGAGGCCATGGCAACGGCTCTCATCACTGGCCCGACGGCGGGCATCGGCAACGCGTTCGCGCGCGAGCTGGCGCGCCGCGGGATGGACCTCGTCCTTGTCTCCCGCGACCAGGAGCGCCTGGAATCCGTCGCCGAGGAACTGCGCCACGACTTCCGCGTCGACGTCGAGGTGCTCCCCGCCGACCTGGCCGTCCGCGCCGACGTCGACCGCGTCGCCGAGCGCCTCGAGGACCAGGCCCGCCCCGTCGAGATGCTCGTCAGCAACGCCGGCTTCGGCCTCCACTCCTCGCTCCTCGACGCCGACGCCGTCGACAAGCACGAGCAGGCCCTCGACGTCATGTGCCTCGCCCTGCTGGTCCTCGGCGGCGCCGCCGGACGCGCGATGAAGGAGCGCGGCCACGGCACGATCATCAACGTCGCCTCGACGTCGGCCGCGATCTTCTCGGGCAACTACTCCGCCATCAAGTCGTGGGCCCGGGTCTACTCCAACGCCCTGGCCCTCGAACTCCAGGACTCCGGCGTCACCGTCACCGCACTGCTGC
The DNA here is from genome assembly GCA_947499145.1 of uncultured Arachnia sp. Taxonomy (GTDB): domain Bacteria; phylum Actinomycetota; class Actinomycetes; order Propionibacteriales; family Propionibacteriaceae; genus Arachnia. The sequence goes on along the minus strand of CANMNB010000017.1, from coordinate 45,349 downwards.
CCGGCTGGGTCCGCACGGAGTTCCACGAGCGGGCCGGCCTGAACGCCACCAACCTGCCCGACATCGTGTGGATCGACGCCGACGTCCTCGTGCGTGAATGCCTGGACGACGCGGCCAAGGGAAAGGTCGAGTCCATCCCCACGTTCAAATGGAAGGTCGCGATGTTCGTGGGCGACCACGGACCCCGTGCCCTGACGCGCTGGTTCTCCCACAAGCTCACCAGCAGCCGACGGAAGCACTGAGGCGACGACCGTGGCACGTGAGAAGGACGCGCGACGGAAGTATTCCTCCCCCGTCAGCGCCACGACCAGGCAGGCGGCCCAGATCCTGCTGTTGCGTCCCTACGTGTGGCGGATGCTCCACGTCCACGTCCACGGCGTCGCCAACCTTGACGACCTCGAGCCGCCGTTCGTGGTCGTCGCGAACCACAGCTCCCACCTCGACACGCCGCTCATCTACGGTGCCCTGCCCAGCCGACTCTCCCGGTTCCTCGCCGCCGGCGCGGCCGCCGACTTCTTCTTCGACAAGTGGTGGAAGTCCGGTCCCATGTCGCTGTTCTTCAACAGCTTCCCGATCGACCGCGGCCGGGACCGCAGCGACGACGAGGCCAAGGGCCGACGGAAGGGCAACGTCCGCGGCATGTCCGCGGGTCTCCTCGAGGACGGCGTGCCGCTCCTGATCTTCCCGGAGGGGACCCGGTCCCGAAACGGTGCCATGGGGCCGTTCAAGCCGGGTGTCGCGGCGCTGTGCATCTCGCGGGGAGTGCCCGCCGTCCCCATCGCCATCGTCGGGGCCTACGCCGCTTGGCCGTCGCAGCAGAAGCACCTGCCCCGCGGCAGGCCCGAGGTGCACGTCGTCATCGGTCGCCCCATGGCTCCGCTGCCCGGCGAGATCGCGCACGAGTTCAACGAGCGCATGCGCCGCCAGGTACTGGAGCTCCACGACACCACCGCCCGCGCGTACGGCGCCAGGACACTGGCCGAGTACGCTCATACCGCGGCCCTCGAGCAGACGAGCAGGACCACGACCAAGGCGCTGGCCGACGACGCACAGCGCAAGCAGGAGGACAGATGATCGACGGTGTGAAGCAGCAGAAGTGGTGGGGCTGGGGCGAGGAGGGCAAGTCCTACCATCACCACGACAAGCCGAAGTTCGCGCCGTTCGTCCTGAAGAAGACCGGGGTCGACATCAACAAGCCGAAGGCCTCGGTGCCCGACTTCAGCACGCTCAACGTGCCGTCGTCCGCGCTCCCCGACGACCTGCGGTCGCGCCTCGAGGGGATCCTCGGCGAGACCTACGTCCAGACCGACGACGAGACCCGTGTGGTCCACGCCTTCGGCAAGGGCGTCCGGGACCTCGTCCGCGTCCGTCGCGGCGAGCTCGGGCGCATCCCCGACGTCGTGGTCTATCCCGGTACCGAGGCGGAGGTCGCCCAGCTCGTGGATGCCGTCCTCGAGGTGGACGGCGTCGTCATCCCTTTCGGTGGCGGGTCCAACATCGTCGCCTCCCTGGAGGCGCTTCCCGGGGAGACGCGCGTCGTCGTGTCGGTCAACATGGGTCGCCTCAACAAGGTGCTGGAGGTCGACGAGGAGTCCGGCATCGCGCGCATCCAGGCCGGCGTCTTCGGGCCGGACATGGAGACCCAGCTCAAGGCCCGCGGCTGGACCATGGGTCACCAGCCCGATTCCTTCGTGTGGTCGACGCTGGGCGGCTGGATCGCGACGCGCTCGTCGGGCATGCAGTCCGACAAGTACGGCGACATCGCCGACATCACCCGCGGCCTGCGGATGGTGATGCCGGGCCAGATCCTGGAGCTGCGTCCGCTGCCGTCGACGTCGTCCGGTCCAAGCGTGCGCGAGATGGTGCTGGGCTCCGAGGGACGCCTGGGCATCATCACCGAGGCGTGGGTCCAGGTGCACCGCATCCCCGAGGTCCGCGAGATCCAGGCCTACTTCTTCCCCACGTACGCCGACGGCCTGCGCGCGTGCCAGCAGATCGTCGAGTCCGACGCCCAAGTCATGATGGCCCGCGTCTCCGACGCGCTGGAGACGCAGTACATCATGGCCAACGGCAAGCAGTCCGGGAAGGCGAAGAAGCTCATCAACACCGCCATCCAGAAGGTCATGACCGCCAAGGGCTGGGATCTCGAGGAGATCTGCCTGTCGTTCGTGGGCTTCGAGGGCAGCGCCAACCACGTGCGCTACGAGAAGGGGCTCGTCAGCAAGATCGTGAAGGCCAACAAGGGCATGGGCGTTGGGCAGGGCCCGGGACAGTTGTACGACCAGAAGAAGTACGACACACCCTACCTGCGCGACTTCATGCTCGACCACGGACTGGTCGCCGACGTCTCCGAAACCACGACGCCGTGGAAGTACGCCGAGCAGATCCACACCAACACCGTCGCCGCCTGCTACAAGGCCCTCGACGAGCTCGGGCTGCGTGGAGTGGTCTTCTGCCACCTCAGCCACAGCTACCACTCGGGCGCGTGCCAGTACTTCACGTTCGCGGTCGCCGACTCGTCGGAGAAGAACCTCGAGAGCTACGACCACGTGAAGCGGGCGATCCAGCAGTCCTTCATGGACAACCACGGCACGGTGTCGCATCATCACGGCGTGGGCGAGGAGCACAGCCCGTGGATGGACCAGGACATCTCTCCGGCTGGCGTCTTCATCCAGCGCAAGCTCTTCGAGGGCGTCGACCCGGGCAACAACCTCAACCCGGGCAAGATCATCCACGACGGCGAGCCGGGGATCTCCTCGAACTCGGCTGATGCCTAGCGGCTCGGACCGCGGACGACGAATAAGTCGCACCACCGGAAGAGCTTCCCCGTCGAATCGGGGGCTGCCCCTTCGGTGGTGCGACTTTTTCGTCACTTCTTCGACGTGCCCGGCGGCCTGCCGCGCTGCGGAAGTGGCCCGGCGTCCTTGGGCGAACGGCCCGCCTTCTTCAGCGCTTCACGGAGCAGCAACTCCACCTGGGCGTTGAGCGAGCGTACGTCGTCCGCCGCCCAGCGGGCCAGGGCGTCGTGGACGGCGGGGTCGAGCCTGAGCAGGACCGCCTTGCGTTCCGCCATCACCCACCCCCCGCCGTCGACACGACTACCCGATCAGGTGTAGAGCGAGCCGGTGTTGACCACGGGGGTCACCCGGGACTCGCTGGTCAGCACCACGAGCAGGTTCGACACCATAGCCGCCTTGCGTTCCTCGTCGAGGGAGACGACGTTCTTCTCCTCCAGGCGCTCGAGCGCGTTCTCGACCATGGAGACCGCGCCCTCGACGATCTTCTCGCGGGCCGCGATGATCGCCGACGCCTGCTGGCGCTGCAGCATGGCCTGCGCGATCTCGGGGGCATAGGCGAGCGAGGAGATGCGGGTCTCAACGACCTCCAGTCCAGCGATCGAGATCCGCGCGGCCACCTCGTCGGCCAGCTCACGCGCGACCAGTTCGGTCGAGCCGCGAAGGCTCTCCTCCCCCGGACCGGCGTAGTCGTACGGGTGGGTGGTGGCCACATGCCGAAGCGCGGACTCGGACTGCACCGCGACGAACTCGTCGTACTGCTCGACGGCGAACACTGACTTGGCGGTGTCCGCCACCTGCCACACCACGATGGCGGCGATGTTGACCGGGTTCCCGTCGGCATCGTTCACCTTGAGCTCGTTGGTCTCGAAGTTGCGAACCTTGACGGAGACCTTCTTCTTGGTGGTGAAGGGGACCGTCATGAGCAGGCCGGCCTTGCGGATGGTGCCGATGTAGCGGCCGAAGAACTGCACCACCTTGGTGTCCCCGGGGCTGATGATGGTCAGCGACGAGAACATCACCATGGCGAACAGGAAGAGCATGATCGCCAGGAACATGCGCAGTCCTCCGCCGTCCCCGGCATCGAGTGCGATTCCTGCGACGATCATCTGCCACGCAGAGACACCCGTGAGGGCCAGCGCGACGAAGAACGCCAGGATCCCGTCGATGTACCAGGCCTTCTTCTCCTCGACGTCCACGCGGGCGCCCTCGCGCCCAACGGGACGACCGGAGGGGGCTCCACCGACGGAGTCGCCCTCGAGGTCCGTGGTGGGGTCAGGGATGTGGGGGCTGGTCATGCGCGTTCCTTCCAGGAAAGATGATAGCAACATGATATCACTTTTCTGGCTTGAGGCAAGGTTCCCCTGACCTGCGTCGGTGGTGTGCCCTACTGTCGGATCGTGAGCACGACGGAGACCATCTACGCCGCCCTGGTGAAGCGTTCGCCGCAGGCCCAGGAGACCGTCGCCGACGGGCAGAACGGCACCATCGCCCGCAACGGGATGCGCATCGTGACGGCCAGCGCCCTGCAGTCCTCCGGGGACCAGGCCACCAAGGCCTCCACCGTGCTCCCGTGGCTGATCCATGCCCTGGGCGCCCCGCCCGCGCTCATTGGCCTGCTGGTTCCCATCCGCGAATCCGGTTCCATGCTCCCGCAGGCCTTCCTGACCCCGATCGTCATGCGCTACCGGCAGCGGAAGTGGGTCGTGGTCGCCGGTCACGCCGTCCAAGCGGCGGCGGTCGCGGCGATGACGCTCACCGCCGCCGTGGGATCCGGACTCGGCGCAGGAGTCGCGATCATCATCGCCCTGGCGATCTTCTCGCTCGGCCGATGCCTCACGTCCATCGCGACCAAGGACGTTCTCGGCCGCACCCTCCCCAAGGGGGAGCGCGGTCAGGTGAACGGCTTGGCGACGACGGCGTCGGGTGTGGTCGCGATCACGCTCGGTCTCGCCCTGCGGTACTTGGGTGGGGAGCAACTCCAGGCCAGCCAGCTCGCCTGGCTGCTGGGAGGCGCGGCGCTGCTGTGGGTGCTGGCCGCACTCGTGTACGCCCAGGTCGAGGAGCCGACCGACGGGGCCGGCGGGACAACGGATGACGACGGCTCGTGGGCCGCGTTGAGGCTCCTGCGCGACGACCGGGACTTCCGACGCTTCGTCACCACCCGCAGTTTCCTGCTGGTCTCCGCCCTCGCCCCGCCGTTCCTGGTCTCGATGTCCGCGGCCTCGGGTGCCGATGCGCTCACTGGCCTGGGCGGGTTCGTCGTCGCATCGGGCGTCGCCTCCATCATTGGTGGTCGACTCTTCGGCAGGATGGCCGACAGGTCGAGCCGCCGACTGATGGCGTTCGGCGCGGCCGCGTCGTCGCTCGTCGTGCTGCTGGTCGTCGGGCTCGTCTCGCTCCCAGAATTCTCCGGCGAAACACTGCCGGGGACGGTCACGCTGGTGGGCGGATACTTCCTGCTCACCCTGCTCCACACGGGGGTGCGGGTGGGACGCAAGACCTACGTCGTCGACATGGCCGAGGGAGACCGGCGGACGCTCTACGTCGCGGTCTCCAACACGGCCATGGGGATCATCCTCCTGGTGGTGGGCGCCATCAGTTCAGCCATCGCGCTGGCCGGAGCCGTCTGGGCACTCGTGTTCCTCGCGCTGCTCGGCGTCCTGGGCGCGGTGTGGGGCTGGCGACTGCCGGAGGTCTCGCACGGCCGCTGACAGGCGATCCCCAGTCGTGCGCCTAGGATCGGGGCATGCTGATGCTGCTGTCCCCCGCGAAGTCCCTCGACCTCGACTCGAAGCTGCCGACGCGCAAACACTCCGAGCCCCGACTGCTCGACGAGTCCGCGCAGCTGATCGAGGTCATGCGCGGCAAGTCGCCCGCCGACATCGCGACGCTGATGCACATCTCCGACGAGTTGGCAGCGCTCAACGCCACGCGCTACGCCGAGTTCTCCCGGGAGCACACGCCCACGAACTCGCGACCGGCGGTCTTCACCTTCAACGGCGATGTCTACCAGGGGCTCGACGCCAGCACGCTTGAGGCGCGCGATCTCACCGAGTCCCAGAAGACCGTGCGGATCCTGTCAGGCCTGTACGGTCTGCTGCGTCCGCTGGACCTCATCCAGGCCCACCGCCTGGAGATGGGAACCAAGCTCTCCACCAGCCGTGGGGCCACACTGTACGACTGGTGGGGCGCCACTATTTCCGACCTCATCAAGAGGGACCTCGACGCCTCCCCCGGGGCCGACGTCGTCATCAACCTGGCGTCCAACGAGTACTTCGGGGCGGTCGACACCGAGCGCCTGGGCGTACGGGTCATCAGCCCACGATTCGAGGACCGTGACAAGGAAGGCCGGCCCCGCGTCGTCTCCTTCCACGCCAAGAAGGCCCGCGGCCTGATGGCGCGCCACCTGGTGCAGACCCGGGCCCGCGCCACCACCCGCGTCCTGGAGTTCGACGCCGCGGGCTACGCCCTCGACGAGTCCCGCTCCACCAGGGACCAACCCGTCTTCGTCCGCTGACCCAGGAGCCCCCCATGACAGAGAACACCACCCGCCCGACGGACGTGCCGGTCGCGGACTTCCTCGCCACCATCCCGGACCGGCGCAGGGTCGAGGCCCACACCCTCATCGAGCTCATGCGCGAAGTCTCCGGCCACGAGCCAGTGCTGTGGGGGCCGTCAATCATCGGGTTCGGGTCCGAGCACTACCGCTACGACAGTGGCCGGGAGGGCCACCAGCCCCGGATCTCGTTCAGCCCACGCAAAGCCTCGATTACCTTGTACTTCTCGGAGGGCTTCGACCACTACGGTGCGGAGCTGGCCCGGCTGGGGAAGCATCGCACCAGCGTCTCCTGCCTGTACGTCACGAAGCTCGACGACATCAACCTCGACGTCCTGCGCAACATGTTGGAGGCGTCATGGCGCGGGGCGCACGAGCCCCTGGCCAAGCCCACGACGGTCGACGAGTACGTTGCCCAGGTACCGTCGGCGGCCCGTCCGCAATTCGACGCCCTGCGTTCCCTCGTGCGCGGCCTCCTGCCCGAGGCCGAGGAGGTGCTCAGCTACGGCATCGTCGGCTACCGCACCGACGCCCGCCGCGCCAAGGTTTTCATCTCCGGCTTCAAGGATCACGTGACGATCTACCCGGTTCCGCCCGACGACGACCTGCAGTCCCGCCTGGCTCCGCACATCCATGGCAAGGGGTCCATCTGGTTCGCCCTCGACGAGCCGTTGCCCGGCGACCTCATCCGGGACACCGTCGTCGCTCTGGCTGGTCAGGGATGAGGGGCGCGAAAGCTCCCGCGGCCCTGGTTGGCGCGGTGCTCGCCGGCGTCGTGATGTCGTTCGGGCAGACGTTCGCCCCCGACGTGCTCGCGCCGCTGTTCAACTCCGCCGCCCCGGTTGTCGCCCTGGCCGCGGCGGTGTCGCTCGCCGGCCATCGCGCCTGGGGACACGTCCTGCTCGGCGCGGCGGCGGGGCCGCTCGCCATGGTCGGCTACTACGGCACCACCCAGCTGCGCGGGTTCGGCGTCAGCATGGCGATGGTCGCGTTCTGGTCCATCGCCGGCATCGTGACGGGAGTGGCGATGGGGCTGGCGGTCTGGTCGCTCCGCGGCCATGGTCCTGCCTGGCTCCGGGGCCCAGCAGCCGGGTACTTCCCGGGGGTCGCGTTCGGGGAAGCCGCTCACGGGCTGGTGCGCATCTCCGACACCACTCCGGTCGAGTACTGGTGGGGACTCGCTGCGCTCGGTGTGGCCGTCCTCGTCTGGGTGGCCATCCGGCTACTGGTGTCGCTGCGGGACCGGGCACTCGCCGTCGCCGCAGCCGCAGCGGTCGGTGTCGCCCTCTTCCTGGTCTACGGCGGTTGACTCACAGGTCCCGGCGGACGTGCTCGTGGTGGTGGCCGGCGTCGGAGGCCATCGCGAACGTGCCGTGCGCCCGCCGCACGCCCTGGACCCGGTGCTTGGGCACGAGATCGGCGAGGAAGGCGTAGTCGCGGCGGACGTAGTCGGCCCGGAGGTCTCCAGCATCTGCCTGGGAGTCGACGCGGCGCCACCAGTCCGCGATGTCGCCCCACCCGGGCGCGGCGAGCGAGCCGCCGAACTGTCGCACGGCGAGCGAGGAACTGAGCGACGCGAACCGCAGTCGTTGTTCCAGCGGCCACCCGGCCAGCGTGCCGAGGATGATCGAGGCCGCGAACACGTCGCCCGCGCCGGTGGGGTCGATGGCGTCGACGGCGACGGCCGGGCAGTACGCCTCCTCGCCGGTGCTCTGGTCGATGGCGAAGGACCCGCCGACGCCGTCCGTCACGACGGCGAGGGGCACCTTCTCGGCCAGCTTGCGAACGGCGTCGGTGGCGCGGTCGGTGCGGGTGTAGCGCATGGCCTCCACGGCGTTGGGGGTGAAGGCATGGCAGTGCTCCAGCGGGAGCAGGTCGGCCGGGTCCCAGCCCCCGCTCTCGTCGAAGCCGACGTCGGCGAAGATGAGGGTTCCGCGCTCCTTCAGGCGCCGCCACCACCCCGTGTCGGACTTCAAGTCGACGGCGGCGGCCCGCGTCGCGGGAGCGTCCAGGAGGCGGGGCTCCAGGGACTCCGGCAGGGAATGCTCGTGGGTGACCATGCCGCGGTCGCCGCGGAAGGCCATCGAGACGGTGATGGCGGAGTGGAAGTTGTTGAAGCGCAGGGACGCCGACAGGTCGATGTGCTCCTGTTCGCTCAGGGTGTCCCACATCCAGTCGGCGTAGGCGTCGTCGCCGAATCCGGTGACGAGTCCGGTGCGCAGCCCGAGCCGCGCGGCTGCCGTCGCAAGGTTGGCGATGCCGCCGGGACAGGAGCCCATCCCGGAGGAGTGGAGCTCCTCGCCCGGCTCGGGGAGGCGCGGCAGGCCGGTGAAGATGATGTCGAAGAACAAGGGCCCGGTGGTGAGCAGGTCGAGGGGCGGGTCGTCGCTGCCGCGCGTCGCGGCCAGCGGGTCCCAGCGGGGGCAGGTGGGACAGATGTCGCCGTCGGTGTGGTCGTGGTGTGCGGTCATTCCTTCGCGGCCCCCTCGAGCATTCCGGCGATGAAGTAGCGCTGCAGCAGCAGGAAGATGATGACGATCGGGGCGGCGATGATGACGCCGGCGGCGGCGATCAGGGCGTAGTCGGCTGTGTACTGCCCCTTGAACACCGCCAGGCCCAGCGGGGCCGTCCGCCACTGCGCCCCGGGGCTCATGATGAGCGGGATGAGGAACTCGTTCCAGGTCCACATGAACATCAGCACTGTGACGGTGGCAATGGACGGGAGGGCGGGCGGCACGAGGACCTGCCAGAGAGCCCGCATGCCTCCGGCCCCGTCGAGGGCGGCCGCTTCCACGAGGTTCGGCGGCATCGCCCTGAATTGGGCGCGCATCCAAAAGGTTCCGAAGGCGACCGACTGTGCGATCTGGGGCAGGGCGACGGCCCAGATGGTGTCAGTGAGGCCCACGCTGCGCAGGTCGAAGAACAGCGGGATCACGATGGCCTCCGCGGGGACCATGAGGCCCAGCAGGAAGAGGTAGAACAGCGCCGTGGAGCCGGGGAACCGCATGGTGCCGAAGGCGTAACCCGCCAGGATCGACAGCACCAAGGCGGTGCTGACCACCAGTAGCGCCACGAACAGCGAGCGGGTGAGCGCGGCGCCGAAGTCGCCGATCTGCCAGGCGTCGACGAGGTTGCGCCAATGGATGCCGCCGCCGGCGACCCCCGACTGGGGGCTCAGTGCGGTGACGAGGATGGTGAGGATCGGGAAGAGCGCGAACCCCGCGAACAGCACGAGGATGACGTAGTTGGCGATCTTCTCCCCCGTCGAGACCCTCATCGCGCCACGACCTTCTCCTCGCCGATGCGGGAGATCACGACGTTGATGAGGAACACGAGCGCGGTGAGCACGATCGCCACGGCCGACGCGGAGCCGACCTCCTTGAGGTTGAAGGCACGGTTGTAGACCTCGTAGCTGGGCACCGTGGTGGCGGTCCCGGGGCCGCCGGAGGTGGTGACGTAGACGAGGTCGAAGGTCTTGAGCGCGGCAATGATGGTGAGGACCAGCGCCGTGGTGATCTCGGCCTTGACCGACGGCAGGGTGATCGCGAAGAACTCGGAGACCGGTCCCGCACCATCGAGGCGTGCGGCCTCGAAGAGGTCGTTGGGGATGCGGCCCATGCCGGCGAGCAGCAGCAGCATGACCAGACCCGTGGAGAGCCAGAACCCGATCATGCCCACGGCGGGCAGGGCGAGGTCGGGGTCCCCGAGCCAGCCGCGTGCCAGGTGGCCGAGGCCCACGAAGTCCAGCACGTCGTTCAGCAGGCCGCGGGGGGAGTAAATCTGGTGCCATGCGACGGCGACCACGACGAGGGCGATGACCTGGGGCATGAAGATCACCACGCGGAAGAACTTCAGCCCCTTCACCCGGCCGCGGCGGAGCACAGCGGCCAGCACCAGGCCGACCACCAGCGGGAGGATCGCGTAGAAGAAGATCAGCACCAGAGAGTGCCAGATGGCGTCACGGAACCGCTCGTCGCCCATCAGGTCGACGTAGTTCCCGAGGCCGACGAACGTCGACGGCCCGAAGCCCGGCCAGTCGTACAGCGAGAACTGGAAGGAGCGGAGCAGGGGGTAGAGCAGGAAGCCCGCGTACACCACGAAGGCAGGCAGGAGGTAGAGGTACGGCGTCGATCGGCGGCCGATGACCGCCGATGGGCGTCCTCTCCTCCTGCGGTCAGCCACCCACGAACTCCTGGTAGTCGGCCTCGAAGTCCTCCAGCACCTCGGTGGGCGTCTTCTGTCCGCCGAGGACCTCCTGCAGTCCCTGACCGGCGGTGTCGCTGAACGACGGCGTCGCGTAGTCGAGGTACGGCAGGAGCGTGCCCTCGCTGCTGACGGCGTCGAAGGCCTCGTAGATCTCCTTCTGGACCCCGGACTCCGGCGCGAGCTCGGCGGTCCGGAGCACGGGCATGCCGCCGTTGGAGGCGATGATCTCCATGGCCTCTTCGCTGGTGATGAAGTCGATGTAGGCCGCGGCCGCGTCCGCGTTGGCGGCCTTGGCAGGGATGGAGAAGGGGATGCCGGTGCCGCCGGTGGTGGCGAGCTTCCCGTCGAGGGCCGGCGGCGGGGCCATGAAGTGCAGGTCCTCGCCCATCACCGACTCCATGTCGGTGCCGAGCCACGAGCCGCCGGGCAGGAAGACCCCGGTGCCGGTGGTGAAGTCGTTCCAGGCCGGGTCGTAGTCCGTGCCGTTCGGGGATGATCCGAAATACCCCTCGGATCCCCAGGAGGCGAACTGTTCCATGGCGGCCTGGTTGCCGTCGCTGAGCCAGCTCGCGCCCTCGTTGCCCATGCCGAGGGTGACGACCTCCGCGGGGTCCACGTAGTGGGCCTGCAGCGGGCCGAACACGTGCAGCGCGGGCCACTTCTCGATGTTCCCGAGCACCATGGGCTGCTCGCCCGCGGCCTTGGCGGCGTCGAGAAGCTCGAAGTACTCCTCCCACGTCTCGGGCACCTTGCCGCCGATGGCGTCGAGCTTCTTCTGGGAGTAGAAGATGCCGACCACTTCACCCGTCTGCGGGAGGCCGTAGAGGTTGCCCTCGCCGAAGGTGGCTCCGTCGTCGCTGTAGCGCACCTTCGACAGCACGGATGCCGGGAACCGATCCGCCCAACCGTAGGCCTCGGCCCAGGGAGTGAGGTCGCGCAGCTGCCCCGCGCTGACGAACTGCCCCATGTCGGCACGGGCGTTGTTCACCTGGACGACGTCGGGCACGTCATTTCCACTGAGGGCCAGCGACACCTGCGCCTTCAGGTCGTCGAAGGACTGGCTGGTCCGTTCGATGGTGATGTTCGGGTACTTGTCCTGGAAAGCCTGGTTGAGGGCCTCGAGGGAGTCATTCTGGCTCCCGCGAACCTCCTGGTCCCAGACCACCAGGGTGACGTCTCCAAGACCCGCGATGTCGGAGTTGACCCCAGCGCTGTCGCCCGGCTCCGCGGTGGGCGTCGGGGCCTCTTCGCCCGGCGCGCACGCGCTCATGACGGCCGCGGCGGCCACGCCTCCCGCCCCGAGAAGGAAGCGGCGACGTCGGATGGTGCGGGTCATGGGTCCTCCTGGGGGCTCAACGACAGTGGTTGCTCAGTGAGCCCGAGTATAGGAGTGCCATGCACTCGCGCGGCGCGTCCACGACGGGCGGTTGCTAGTGTCGGGAGGGTCTGAGGGAGGCCTTCATGAAGCTCGTGGTCCTGGGAGGCGGCGGATTCCGCGTGCCGCTGGTGTACGACGCCGTCGCCACCAATGCCCTGGCGGCCACGGGACGACCGACGGTCGAGATCCACGAGGTGGTCCTCCACGACACCTCCGCCGGACGGCTCGAGGCTATCCGCCGAGTCATCACCGAACGCTCCGTGGGGCTCGACGGCGCTCCCGAGCTGCGCACCACCACGGACCTCCGCGAGGCCCTGACCGGCGCGGACTTCGTCTTCTCCGCCGTCCGGGTCGGCGGCACCGCCGGCCGCATCCGGGACGAACGGGTGGCGCTGGACCTCGGGCTGTTGGGCCAGGAGACCATCGGTCCCGGCGGGCTCGCGTATGCGCTGCGCACCGTGCCGGTCATGGCCGAAGTCGCCCGCACCATCGCCGACGTCGCGCCCGACGCGTGGACGATCAACTTCACCAACCCGGCCGGCATCGTCACCCAGGTGATGCGCGCCGAGCTCGGGGACCGCGTCGTCGGCATCTGCGACACCCCCATCGGGCTGGTGCGACGCGTCTCGCGGCTGCTGGGCGTCTCGCTCGAGCATGACCAGGACCGCGTCGACTACGACTACGTCGGGCTCAACCACCTGGGCTGGCTGCGTTCGGTGACCATCGACGGCCAGGACCGGCTGCCGGAGCTGCTGGGCTCGGACGCCCTGCTGGAGGAGATCGAGGAGGCCCGCGTCGTCGGGAAGGACTGGGTGCGCGCGATGGGCGCGCTGCCGAACGAGTACCTGTACTACTACTGGCACACCGATGACGCCATCCGACGGGTCCGCGCCGCTGGCCGCACGCGCGGTCAGTACCTCGACGCGCAGCAGGGCCGCTTCTACGACGACGTCGCCGGGTCGGGGTCGCCGTCGGCGCTGTGGCAGCAGGCACTGCACGAGCGGGAGTCCACCTACATGGCGGAGGCGCGCGACGCGGACGAGGAGCGTCGCGAGGCCGACGTCGCCGGCGGCGGCTACCAGGAGGTGGCGCTGCGGCTGATGACGGCGCTGGCCACGGGGGAGCCGGAGCGCATGATCCTCGACGTCGGAAACGACGCGGGTGGCGACCGGGTTGTGCCGGAGCTGCCGGGCGACGTCGTCGTCGAGGTGGGATGTGTTGCCGACAGGCGGGGTGTGCACCCGGTGCCGGTCGCGCCGCTCTCGCTGTACCAGCTGGGGCAGATGGCACGGCTCCGCGCTTCGGAGCAGGCGATCGCCCAGGCCGCGCTGACCGGGAACCGGGACGCGGCGTGGGAGGGCTTCTCGCTGCATCCGCTGGTGGACTCGCCGACGCTGGGTCGCCGACTGCTGGAGGGCTACGTCGCCGCACATCCGGAGATCGCGGCGCTGTTCTGAGGGCTGGCCCCGGCGTCGGGCAGAGTGAGGGACATGAGTTCTCCCGTGACACTGCAGTTCCTCGGCGCCTCCGGCACGGTGACCGGGTCCAAGTACCTCCTGGAGTTCGGGCAGCGCAGGCGACTCGTCGTCGACGCGGGCATGTACCAGGGACTGAAGGAACTGAGGCTCCGCAACCGCGAGCCGTTCGCCGTCGACGCCGGCACCGTCGGACAGGTCGTCCTCACCCACGCGCACTCCGACCACTCGAGCTACCTCCCCGCCCTGGTGGCGCAGGGCTTCCGTGGACCGATCTGGTGCACGGAGGGCACGGCCAGGCTGGCGGAAATCGTGCTGCTGGACGCCGCCAAGCTCGAGGAGTACGCCGCGGAGGACGCCCGGAAGGGCGGCTACTCGAAGCACGAGAACCCGGAGCCACTCTTCACGACGGCTGACGCCCAGCGTGCGATCAAACAGTTCCGGCACGTCGAGTTCGATCGCGACGTCGAGCTCGACGACGGCGTCGTCGCCCGGTGGACCCGGGCCGGGCACATCCTGGGCTCGGCGTCGGTGAACGTCACCGTCGACGGCGTGGGTGTGCTGTTCTCCGGCGACCTCGGCCGCAACCACCACCCGATCCTCAAGCACCGCGACACCCCGCCGGGGGCACAGTGGGTGCTGTGCGAGTCCACCTACGGCGATCGGGAGCACCAGGACCCGGAGACTCCACACATCCCGCTGGCCGAGGCGATCAACCGGACCATCGACCGAGGGGGCTCCGTGGTGATCCCGGCCTTCGCGATCGATCGCACGGAGGTCGTCCTCCACGCGCTGCACACCCTCCAGCAGTCCGGCCGCATCCCGGAAGTGCCCGTCATCGTCGACGGCCCCATGAGCATGCGTGCCCTCGACGTCTACCGGGACATGCCCGAGGAGCTGAAGGAGGGCGTCACGGTCGACGATTTCACGGGCCTGGCGAAGCTCACCGAGGCCCGCACGTCGCAGCAGTCCCGCAAGGCCCGACAGATGGAGGGTCCGCGGATCATCGTTTCGTCGTCGGGAATGGTCGAGGGCGGCCGGGTGCTCAGCCACCTGCAGCAGTTGCTGCCCGACCCCCGCAACACGGTGATCCTCAGCGGCTACCAGGGTGAGGGCACGCGCGGACGGGCTCTGTTGGAGGGCGCCAAGCACGTCAAGCTGTACGGCAGACACGTCAAGGTGCGGGCGGAGGTCTTGGAGCACCGTGAGTTCTCGGCGCACGCCGGCGCGTCGGAGCTGGTCGAGTGGGTCTCGCAGCTGGATCCCAAGCCCGAGACCGTCTTCCTGGTGCATGGCGAACCCGAGGCGGCGTCGGCCCTGGAGGAGCGGATCGAGAAGGAGCTGGACCTCGACGCCGTCGTCGCGCGGCACGGCGAGAAGGTGCTGCTGAGCGAGCCGTATGAGCACGACGAGGTGGACGAGCTCGAACCGGCAGCCGGGGAGGCGCAGCAGGGTCGCATCGCCTGACTCGACCTCGCGCGCGCCCCACCGCCGCGCCGCCTGGGACGGTGGTGCCTTGCCTCACGGAGGGAAAATCGATCAGTGATCGATTTTCCTCTGCCGCCGCGGCGCCCCGGAGCTCGGGTGACAGAAAACGGGCTCATCCGAATCCAGGGTGTAGTCGGGGTCTGAACCCGCCGGTCTCGAGCAGGGATCTGGCGATGTAGTTGGTCAGGTTGCGGAACCCCAGCGCCGAGCCGCGCAGGTGCTCGAGCCTGCCGTTGATCGCCTCGGTGGGCCCGTTGGAGGTGCTGGGCCGGTCGAAGTAGGCCAGGACGTCGGCGGCGCGCTTCTTCAGCGTCCTGCCGAGCTTGGTGATCTCGACCAGGGCCTTGGGGACGCCGGTGCTGATCGAGTCGATGAGCCGGGCCATCAGCTCGCGGCCGTGGCGCCGGTTCTCGTGGCGGTAGGCGGCGATCATGCGCTGGTAGACGCTCCAGGTGACCTCGACCTCGACGTGGGCGTCGTCGGCGAACAGGGTGTCCAGTCGGTCCTTCTGCTTGTCGTTGAGTCCAGCAGCCGTGCCGGGCCGGTGCCATCTCGCACTGGGGTGAGGTCGATGATCACGGTGACGTACCTGTCGCCGCGACGGGTGTGCCTCCACACGTGCTCATCGACCCCGACGACCTTCACCCCCTCGAAGCGGTGCTCCTCGTCGATCAGCACCCGCTTGCCCTTCGGCCAGAACGGCGTCGTTGGCGGTGTCCCAGACCACCCCGAGCCCCTCGGCGACCCGAGCCACGGTCAGGTGCTGGACCACGATCCCTTCCAGCGCCCACCGCAGAGCGCGCCGAGACAACTTGGCCCGGGGCTCGGCCGCGGCGGTGGTGTCCTGGCGCCACACATACCCGCAGCCGCTGCAGCGGTAACGGCGCACGACGACCTCCAGCGTCGTGGGCCGCCAGCCCAGTGGTTCGTGGGCAAGCCGTCGGACCACGGTGTCACGTGGTCTCCCTTCGCAGCCGCAGCGCCGGCACCACTGGTCGGGCTCGACCACCTGGCAGGCCAATACGGCACGATCCGGCTCGAGTCGCTGCCCGGTGACAACGAGGCCGAGTTCGTCGAGGCGGCAGAAGGCAGTCAGGTCGGGGCTGGCGAACGCATCAGCGCGCCCGCCGACGGTAGCGTCGTGCACGTCGAGGTCTTTCGGGCTGAGTGTGTAGGAGCTCTCATCCTCGGGAGACCTCGACCTCTATCCGGCCACCGACGCGCCGGCCCGCCGCGCGACGTGCGCTACACCCTCATCTGGGAAGAGCCCCCAAAGGCACCTGACCAGGGCAAACCCCCGCCCCTAGTGACACGACGTGTCAGCATCTCGTCTCGGCCGGTCAAATCGCTCTGACTGGCTGATTGAGTTGTATAGCCGCCGCAAACCCCATTTGACTAGGGCTTTTGGCTTGGGCTGTCGCTTTCGCGGCTCGACCTACTTTCGTCAGGGCCTCCCGCCAACGTCAAATCGGGGCCTCCTCCGCGACGGGCTCTCAGCCAAAGGCGTTGTCAAGCGCCTGTGCCAACTCGTCCTGCGGCGTCCAGACCATCATCTCTGAGTCACCCACATAGGCGTACTGGTCTCCGTGGCGCATCACGGGGAAGATGTCTCCCCACCCGTTGGTCAGGATCAGCGTGCCCGACGCCTCGCCCGGGGCCGCTTCCGGGTACCCGGCCACCGCCTCGCTGGTCGCGGCCTGGACCAGACGGTCCACGAGCTCCGGTGCGAGCACGACCTTCTCGACGGGATCCTCCTGATCGAGCTGGGAGCAGAAGATCCCCGCAGTTGCGTCGCCGAGGGTCATCGGAATCATCGGGTACTGGGCCGGCGCACAGTTGAGGGCGTCGGTTGCGGCTGGCGGAGCCGGGGGGCTGACCGCTGCGCGTTGCTCCTGCCAGAGGGCTACGACCTTGTCACGGAAGCCCTCCCCGGCCTTCTGGGTGGTGCCGTCAGTGAGGGGCTGACACTCCTCGCCGTGACCACTGATGATCCACTTGTCGCCATTCAGGTACTCCAAGACGATCCGGTAGGGGTCCGACGCCTCATAGCCGCAGTCCGGGACCTCCACGTACTCGGGCTGCGCCTCAAAGAGTTCGATGATCCGGTCAGGCTCGATCACCAGCGGGTCGAGGGGCCCGACGACCCCGAAACCCTCGTGTCCGTCGCCGCAGAGGAACGCTCGTCCCACGCCTGTGGGAAGGTCCTCCCCCGTGTTCGCGTTGAGCAGCGGAGCGCGGCCGTCCTCGTTGTAGCAGGCCCATGATCCGGGCACATCGGAACCAGCCGGCTCCAACGTAGGGCCTGGCTCACTGGGCGCGCCAGGACTCTCGACGGGGTCAGGACTCGGGATGTCCGTCAGCGCGATCGCCGGCTCGGGAGAGGAGGTCTGGGTGGGCGCGACGCTCGGCGTCTGGGTGGGTTCGCTCGAGGCCGTGGCGCTCGGCGTGGGCGCCGGGGAGGCCACGAGCGGCTCGCGGACGGATGGCAGGTTGAGGGCCACCGGGATCGCCAGGGCTACGACGGCGGCGGCCGCCACTCCGCTGATCGCGAGGCGGGTGTTGCGCCGCTTGCGGCGGAGGCCGGCGACCCATCCCGTCGTCGGCGGCGGCTCCGGGATGACGCTCTTGAAGGCGTCGGAGAGCTTGTCATTCATGTCAGAACTCCAGCTTCGATGAGATGGGCGGAATCGCGCAAGGCTGCGCGTCCCCGACTGGAGTGTGTCTTGACCGACCCGCTGCTGACGCCGAGTTGCTTGGCGATCTCGTCGATCGACAGGTCCTCGAAGTACTGCAGGACCAGCACCGCGCGCTGCATTCTGGGCAGCTCGTCGAGGGCACGCATGAGATCCATCCTGAGATGGGCCGAGCCCTCAGCTGAGGCCGAATCCCCCAAGGTTTCGCTCGGGCGCTCGTTGCGCCAGCTCATCATGCGCCACCACGACACGAACGTGCGGTAGATGGTCGTGCGGACGTAGGCCTCAAACTGCGCATCGTTGCCGATCGCGTCGTAACGACCCCACGTCTTGGCCAGTGCGGTCTGCACCAGATCCTCCGCGTGTTGCGAGTCGTTGGTCAGCAGCCAGGCTGCGCGCCAGAGATCGCGGCCACGGCGAGCGACGAATGCTTCGAATCCGATGGCCTCGTCGACCTGGTGCTCATTCATGGACACCTCCTTGTGCCTGCTAACACGCCTCGGGCTGCCGGTCTGGTTGACACGATCTGGCACCAATCTTCCATGGCCGAGGTTCGGCGTCGCCGCGCCGCCCGCCGACACACCGTCGCTGGGGCTGATTGCTCACGATGAGCCCTAACCGTCGGCCACTAGCTGGGGCGCGGGATGCACAAACCGGCCGGCCCCAGGGAGGTGGGGCCGGCCGGCGGATCGGGGAGCCGGCGTCAGCGTCGTCGTCAGGCGTTCAGGAGGCTGGCGATCTCCCGCTCCACGTCGGCAGAGGGCTGATACTGCATGGCCCCCTGCTCGGAGACCCAGAGGAAGCCGGGCTCGTTGGTCAGCATGCGAAGGGCGGTGGCCTCGCCCCAGGACACCATCAGCGACACCGAGACATCGGTGATGGGCAGGTTGCCGTCGACGGGGGTGGAATTGTCGCGGATCTCGCCCGCGATCTGCTGGGCGAGGCTCGGCTCCAGCGCCGACTGCCAGACCTCGGCGGAGGAGGCGTCGCAGATCCAGCCCGCCAGAACGTCCTCGAGGGGGTGGGCCACGAGGTAGTGGTCGGGTGCGGGGCAGGCCATCGAGTGGATGATCGCCTCTTCATCTGGCCCTCCGACGGCCAGCCGCTGATCGAGCCAGCGGCCCCGCACCTGATTGAGGAAGTCGCTCCCGCCGACCTTCTCAGCCTCACCGGCCCAGACGGGGCCCTCGGCCTGCGCGTCTCCCTCGAGCACCTTGAGGCTGCCATCTGCGTACTCGAAGACCACGCGGTAGACGCCCGCCGCGCGGCCGCGGTGCCCACAGATGGCCTGCTGAACTCGCCGTCGGCACTCATCGAGCGCCTCGCCAGCGAGGCGCGTGACGTGGAAGGGATCTAGCACGGTCACCACGTCGGGCAGTTCCTCGACGGCGGCGGTCTTGAACCCGGTGAAGCCGTCCATCGCGACCACCTCCACGCCGTCGCGCCACTCCTGCGGGCGGTCGGCCAGCCAGGTCTTGAACGCCTGCTTGGAGCGTCCTTCGACCATGTCCAGCAGCCGTGCCGGCCCGCCGCGCGACGTGCGCTACACCCTCATCTGGGAAGAGCCAGAAAACGGGGGTCAGTGAAGCATTCTCGGGAGCGGACGGGGGAGAATCGATCAGTGCTCGATTTTCGGAAGGGCCAGCGGGCAACGCGCAGGACGGCGACGACGGCGACGCGACGGGCGCGCGCGAGCAACGCGAGCACCAGCATCGGATTCGTGAGACTCGCGGCGACGTCGGCGCCCGAGTACTAGGTTCCGAGGCAATGGCCCTACCCTCCTGAGAACCGAGGTCGCTCGTGACAACGACACCGCAGCGCGCCACACCCGAGATCTTCTCGTCGCGCAACCTGTTCATCCTCGCCGCGATCGGCTCCGCCGTCGGTCTCGGCAACATCTGGCGCTTCCCCTACGTCGCCTACACCAACGGCGGCGGCGCCTTCCTCATCCCCTACCTCGTCGCGCTGCTCAGCGCCGGCATCCCGCTGCTCTTCTTCGACTACGCCATCGGCCACCGCTACCGCGGCTCGGCACCGCTCGCGCTGCGACGGCTCGGCGGGCGCGCCACTGAGGCCCTCGGCTGGTGGCAGGTACTGGTCTGCTTCGTCATCGGCATCTACTACGCCGCCATCGTCGCCTGGGCCGGCATGTACATGATTTACAGCTTCAACAAGGCCTGGGGCGACGACCCGGGCGCGTTCCTCTTCGGATCGTTCCTCGAGGCTCCGGACTCACCGGGCATCGGCTTCGACTTCGTGCCCCAGGTGCTCATCCCCATGGTTCTGGTGTGGGTCGTGACCATCGCGGTCCTCGCACTCGGCGTCAACAAGGGCGTCGCACGGGCGAACCTCATCTTCATGCCGCTGCTGGTCGTGATGTTCCTGGTGCTCGTGCTCCAGTCACTGTTCCTTCCCGGCGCCGTCGACGGCCTGAACACGTTCTTCACCCCCGACTGGGCCGCACTCGGGAACCCGGGTGTGTGGGCCGCCGCCTACTCGCAGATCTTCTTCTCGCTGTCCGTGGGCTTCGGCATCATGATCACCTACTCGTCGTACCTGAAGAAGAAGACGGACCTGACCGGCTCCGGACTCGTCGTCGGCTTCGCGAACTCCAGCTTCGAGCTCCTCGCAGGTATCGGCGTGTTCGCGGCGCTGGGCTTCATGGCCGCCTCCGCCGGCGTCGGCATCAACGAAGTCGCGGCCGGCGGTCTGGGCCTGGCCTTCGTCGCCTTCCCCACGATCATCTCCGAGGCGCCGCTTGGCTCACTGATGGGCGTACTGTTCTTCGGCTCCCTTGTGAGCGCAGGCCTGACGTCGATGATTTCGATCATCGAGGTGGTCATCGCGGGTGTCCGCGACAAGCTGGACCTCACCAAGCCACAGGCGACCCTGGTGGTCGGCATCCCCATGGCTCTGATCTCGATCACCATGCTCGGCTCCACCACCGGCGTGTACTTCCTCGACATCACCGACGAGTTCGTCAACAAGCTCGGCATCCTCGCCGGCGCGTTCGCGCTCGTGGTGGCAGTCGGGTGGGTCGTGCGCAAGGTGGGCGTGCTGCAGCGCCACCTCGACCAGCATTCGAGCTTCCCGGCCGGCCGGCTCTTCACAGTCGTGATCGGAATCGTGGTCCCCGTGATCCTCGGCTACATCCTCATCACCGAGCTCGTCACCAAGATCACTGAACCGTACGGCGGCTTCCCGACATGGATGCTCGGCACCTTCGGCTGGGGCATGGCGATCGCGATCCTGCTGACCGGCATCGGCCTGTCGTTCCTGCCATGGCGACGTCGCGTCGATCTCGGGTTCGACGAGGACCACAACGAGCACAACCAGCGTCCCGAGGGGGTGACGAGATGACTCCGACTGCGATCGTGATGATGGTGGTCGCCATCCTGACCGTCTGGGGCGGGTTGGTGGCAGCTGCCGTGAACCTGTTCCGGCGCCCGGACCAGTCGATGGGCGACGAGCTGCCGGACACGCCGAGCAGTACCTAGCTAGGCGGTTGAATCGGACGACCTATCAGCGGCGGGAACTCAACCTCAACTCTGGGAACACTCAACCAAGCGCATGCTCACGGGAGCCTCGACTCAGTGTCGCAGTATCGGCACTTGGCCAAAGTCCTGGTGATTCCTGAGATCGGTGCACCGCAGCTCCAGCACTTGGATGAGACACGAACCGGAGGTGGAGGTGCCACCGCACTTGTCCCCGCGACTCCGACTCCGAAGGCGTCCCTGATTTGGCTCACCGTGTCTCTGAGCGCATCGGCCAAGTCCTCAGTCCCCGGCAAGGCCATACTTACCGAAGCTGCGCTGGTTCCTGGAGCAACCACGTTGCCAGTAACTGCTCGGTTGATGGCATCTACCCACTCTCCGACCTCGCGCTTGCCGCCGCTCTGGAACTTGAAGCTCTCTTGGCCGTTCTGAAAGTACACGGTGAGCTGCGCCATGCCGTTAGAGCTCTTGTTGAGGAACGCTTGTGCCTGATAGTTGTGCACCTTGATCAGACCTAGCGGCAAGCACTCGACCTGCTTCACATTCCCGAAGATTCCTTTGTTGATCCAAATCAGATGGAAGTTCGTGAGGATCAAGTCGTCTGTGTAGCCTGAAAAGACGCGCTCGCCTCGCTGAACACGACTCTTGGATGTGCGCAATACCACTTCATTGCGTTGCAGAGTGTAGTGCTTATTCATGATCCTTCGATTCCTGAGCTAAACAACGTCACCATCGTCGAACGGATCTCCGCATTCAGGACAGAACTTCGTCGGCTTGGCTGGGTCGGTCGGTACCCATCCACATCCATCACACCGATACTGCGGCTCACCGACAGGCTTGGCGGTGCCACACTCGACGCAGAACTTGCCGGCATTGGTTGTTGCACACTCAGTGCAGGACCATCCCACAACGTCCGGCTTGGGGTGGTGGCTCTCCGAGGCTCCTTGCGGGGCCTGTGGTTGGCCCATGGCGTAGAGGTCGGTTGGGTTCAGACCCCTTGCTGCACCCTGGGCCATGCTGAGCCCCATGAATCCCAGCATTGCCCCTGCCTCATTGGCCGCTGCCGCCTCCAGCGCTCTCGCGTGACTTCCGACCAGGGTGGCGGCCGCCATCGCGGGGTTACGCAGAACGGCGGTTCGTTGCAGATCCTTGATCATCCGCTCGTCTTCGGCGCTGGCACTGACGGAAGAGACGCTGAAGGACACGATCTCCAGGCCACGAAGGTCCCGCCACTTGGGCGCCAGCACCTCATTGAGCGTCTCGGCTAGTTCGGACGTGTGACCGGAGAGTGCGGAGTAGCGGACGCCCATCGCCGAGATCTTCGCGATCGCCGGCTGCAGGGCATCCAGCAGTTCGGCCTTCAGCTGACCTTCGATCTGCTGTCGCGTGTAGGCTGCCTGGAAGTTCCCAGCCACGTTCGTGTAGAAGAGGATCGGATCTGAGATTCGGTAGGAGTACTGCCCGAAGAATCGAATAGCTATGTCCAGGTCCAGCCCAATATTGGCGTCGACGACGCGGAATGGTATGGGATTGGGCGTGCCGTAGTTGTTTCCTACCAATTCTTTCGTGTTGAAGTAATAGACGCGAGTGTCTACGCCGGGCTGGCCACCGAACTTAAATCGCTCCCAAACGCTGTTTAGCGCGCCGAGAGCGCCTTCTTGGAAGGAACCACCGTTGAACATCGACGGCTCAGTTCCTAGGTCGAGCGTGTACTCGCCGGTTTCGGCGCAGACGTCAACGATGCGTCCTTGTTGGACGATGATGAGGCACTGTCCATCGGCGACGGCCACCCTCGAACCATCCGAAATGATGTTGTCGTTTCCAGGAATCGCTCGCCCGCGGGAGTTGACCCACTTACGTCCCCTGACCGCCAAGACCGACGCGGGGATGGCTCCGCAGTTGAAGTATTCGAGCCACTGATCAGCGGCAACGCCCGTTGCGGAATCCAAGGCCGCCCGTATCAGCCCCATCGGCCCACCCTTCGACTTCCACTCGGCCCGATCACCGGCCCGTACGCCGAGTTGTGCCAAGCAGTGCTAAGCCCGATGCTACCAATCTCGGGCTTGATAATGTCTGGGCAGCGAGAGTAACGGCATGGCGCCGGCGTTCGGGGGGCGCACAAGGTGCCTTCGAAGCCACACCGCGGGCGGGGCGACTGGTCCGCGATCGGCTGCGTCGGGCACGCCAGCCCAACGAAGATGAGCCCATGGACACGAGGCCGCTCGATTGGATCATGCACCGGCGCGACGAGGTTGCGGCTCTGCTGGCGGGCTATGGGCTACACAACGCGCGGGTGGTTGGTTGGGCAGGTGCTGGCCAGGCGGCGTTGAACGGAGTCCCGGTAGAGATCGAGGTCGATCTGCCGGAGTCCACTGACCTGACCGGCGGTGACATGGCGCGACTGGCCGACGAGATGACCAAGATGGTGGGCGTCGATGTCCTGGTCTGGACAGTGCCTGTGGGTGAGCGCAGGATCTTGCGGGGTGAGGTGATTCGCTACCTGTGAGTTGTTCCTAGCTAGAGCGTCCCGGGTGCCCGGGTTCAGTTCCCCGGAGGGGCATCAGGGGCGGTTCCAAGAGGGGTCACCGCTCTGGTCGGTGCTTCCAGGAGGGGCATCAGGGGCGATTCCGAGAGGGTGCACACCACGCTGGTCACGCCGGATCCCGAACGGCGACCGCCGGGTTCTTGAAGACTAGCCTCTCGAAACCGCCCCTGATGCCCCTCCTCGTACCGGCGCTGTCCTCGAAACCGCCCCTGATTCCCCTCCTTGCCTGACTCCTGCAGTCCTCAGCTGACCCGGTGATGCCCCGCCGATCTTCCTCGGCGCCTTCGGCACGGCCCACGCGTGCGCCCCGCCGTCGATAGGGTGGGGGGTATGAAGTATCGCTATCTCGGGAACTCCGGACTGAAGATCACTGAACTCACCTACGGCAACTGGCTGACCCACGGGTCGCAGGTGGAGGCCGACGTCGCAACGCAGTGCGTGCACGTGGCACTTGACCACGGCATCACGTCGTTCGACACGGCGGACGTCTACGCGAACACCAAGGCCGAGGAGGTCCTCGGCGACGCACTGAAGGGCCAGCGGCGCGAGTCGGTGGAGATCTTCACCAAGGTCTTCGGCGCCATCGGCCCCAAGGGCGCCAACGACGCCGGGCTGTCGCGCAAGCACATCATGGAGGGCATCAACGGTTCCCTGAAGCGCCTGCAGACCGACTACGTGGACCTCTACCAGGCGCACCGCTTCGACGTCGGCACCCCGCTCGAGGAGACGATGCAGGCATTCGCCGACATCGTCCACGCCGGCAAGGTGCACTACATCGGCGTCTCGGAATGGACCGCCGACCAGATCCGCGAGGGCGCCCGCATGGCCAAGGAACTCGGGATCCCCTTCGTGTCCAACCAGCCCCAGTACTCGATGCTGTGGCGGGTCATCGAGGAGGAGGTCGTGCCGGCATCGAAGGAGGTCGGGGTCTCCCAGATCGTGTGGTCGCCCATCGCTCAGGGCGTGCTGACCGGCAAGTACAAGCCTGGCCAGGCCGCCCCCGAGGGATCTCGCGCGACGGACGAGAAGGGCGGCAAGAACACGATCAGCCGCTTCATGAACGACGACGTGCTCACCCGCGTCCAGGACCTGCAGCCAGTCGCCGACGACCTGGGGCTGTCGATGGCTCAGCTCGCCGTGGCGTGGGTGCTGCAGAACGACAACATCGCGGCCGCGATCATCGGGGCGTCGCGCCCCGAGCAGATCGCCGAGAACGTCAAGGCCAGTGGGGTCGAGATCCCCGCCGACGCGATGGCACGCATCGACGAGGTGCTCGGCGACATCGTCGAGCGCGATCCGGAGAAGACCAAGAAGGAGTCGCCGACCTCCCGGTGACCCAACCACTGAACGGGGCGTCTCGCGCGAGCGGGGCGCCCCGTTCGCGTCACTTGAGGCGGCAGAACGCGTCGACGTGGTTGACGCGGCCGGAGATGATGAGCTCGTCCCCAGGTTCGACGCGGGACTCCGGGACGGCGTAGATGAAGTCCTGCCCTGGCCGCTTGATGCCGCCGGCCGTGCCTGCAGACCCGCCGCCGATGAACATCAGCCCGTAGTAGAGGCCAACGGTGGCGTCGCTCGCGTCCGCATAGTCGATTGCGTTGAATCCGGCCGTACGAGGGAAGACGGCACCCGACAGGATGCCGAGCGCCCGTTCCTGCCGGGGCAGACCACCCAGGGTGTTGGGGTTGTTCCACTCCGCCACCCCGAAGACCGCGGCAGCCCCGAGGAGCAGCCACAGCGTCCCCAGCAGCGTGAGCCGCGTGTGGACACTCCAGTGGTGGCCTGAGCCACGCCGGGAGAGCCGACGCCCGACCTCGAGGACGACGGGGAACCCGAGGCCACCGACCACGACGGCGACACAAATGGGGATGATGATGGCCGGGTCGGAGGCGAAGCCGATCAGGTTGTCGCTGAACAGGGCGAAGCCGGCATTGTTGAAGGCCGAGACTGCGTGAAAGGTGCCGTACCAACTCGCCTGCCCCCAGCCATCGGTGTGTGCGCGGAAACCGAGGGTCAACACGATCGCCGTGATCGCCTCGCCCACCAGCATCACGAGGGCGATGAGCTTCGGGACGCGGAGGATGTCGCCGACGTTGCGACGCCGGATCTCCTGGCCCACGAGCATCGACCCACGAAGCGAGATGCGGCCGGTGGCGACCATGGTCAACAGGCTGGCCAGGGTCACGATCCCGAAACCGCCGACCTGGATCAGCAGCATGATGACGAACTGCCCGAACGGGCTCCAGAAGTGGCGGTGTCGACCGTCACCAGACCAGTGATGCAGACCGCCGAGACAGCCGTGAAGGCGGCGTGGATGAAGGGCGCTGACGTCCCCGCGGCAGTGGCAGCCGGGTGCCACAACAGTGCCGTGCCGACGGCGATCCCCAGCACGTAGACCAGCGGCACCACCCGCGTCGGGTGGCGCAGCCAGCGAGTCCAGCGCATGAACCGGCATCCTACGCCCGGGCGCGCGGGTTTCCGCTAGGAGGTGGCGTCGCGTGGGCTGCGCTCCCAGTCCGCGTCGACCGGGGGGAACTCGTCGCCGGTCGCCAGGTAGACCCTGTCGACGCGGAGGCCGGACTTGGCGGCGACGATCGAGAACGTGTGGTCACCCCCCTCGATCTCCACCTCCGAGAGCGCCACCCACATCCAGAGCTCCCGAGTCCCGTAGGTGGCGATCTGGCCGCCACAGAACTGCTCGTCGGGGTGCTGGACGTGGCCGTCGACGGCGACGAGCACGGTGTCATCGTGGTGGTCGTCGGCCTTGAGCAGCAGCCACACCCGGTAGCGGCCGCCGTCGACGCGGATCCGCTGGTGCAACGCAGGCGCCTCCCCGGGGGTCCGCCAGACCAGACCTCGGGGCAGCACGTGCATGGCGAGACCGGTTCGGCCGTCGGTCTCCGCCTGGGTGTGGGTCCAGCGGTGGCCATCGAGGTCCGGCGTGGTCCAGGAACAGGCCTCCTCGGCCAGACAGTTCTCGGCCTCGAACGCAACGACTCCGTGCGACTCCAGGACGATGCCGGTCCCGAGCTGCGCCAGGACATCCTTCGACCCATCGGACGCCGGGACGAACCGCGGCTGCCCCGGCGGCTGTGGTGCCACGAGGCTCGGGACGTACCGGGCGTTGTCCGTCCAGTACGCCGGTCCCTGGTACTGCTGCTCGGGGGGCGAGAGTTCGTCGATGCTCATGCCGAAGGCGTCGGCGACCCAGTCGGCGAGCGAGTCCGGGGTGACCGCCAGCGGGTCCGGATCGGGTTGCGCCAGCGGCGACCACCCCAGGCGTGAGCTGAGCTGGGGACCCAGGTTGGAGCCCCGGCGCGCCGTCGTGAACAGCACGAGCTTGGACAGCGTGACGTTGTCGTCCATCGCCTCGAGACGCAGGGTGTGCGGTCCGGCCTCGAGGTAGGGCAGGTGGAGCCGCAGCTTCTCGCCGTTGTCCTGGATGGCCTGGTTCCAGACGCCGCGGTGCTCGTCCGTGGTGGGCGACTCCAGGACCTGCGTCGGTCGGTCGTCGACGCCGATGCCCACCCGGATCCGCCCGGTGGAGTCGAGTGTCGGGAGGCGGTGGACCTCCAGCAGGTGGGCCCCAGGAGTGGTCAGGTGGAACCGATATTCGGCCCCGGCAGGACCGGCGCCGACGTCCGCTGCGGCGGGTCGGACCTGGAGCGCCGCGTTGCCGTAGCGTCCCAGCCCCGGGACCGGGACCCACCGGGACCCTGCGCCGTCGGTGAGCTCGGTGGGGCTGGCCGGGTCGATCGTGACGTGCCCGTCGGCCTCGACCACGCCGTCGAACCCGTCGACCAGCTCTGGCGGCCGACCAACCGAGACTGCGACGCTCACCCGCTCCCCGGTGGTGGGGCTCGTGACGACGATGGCGCCGTCGGCGGCGCGTTCCCAGTCCCAGATGCGCACGGCGATGCGCTGCTCGGTGGCCACCGTCCCGGAGGTGGCGGCGACATGGAGCCAGTCGTCGGCCGTCACGGCGAAGTCGAGCGGTTGGCCGCTGGTGGCCACCTCGATCCACTTCTCGGGCAGGCCGAAGGGGTCGAAGTGCAGGCGCGGCGTCGTCGACGGTGCCTCCTCGCCCCATGCCACGACCAGCAGGCCGGGATCGCCGATCGTGAGGGCCGGCTGGGCAGCGGCATGCTGCGGCAGGACAGGCGGTGGGAACTCGTCGGGGGTGAAGACCCGCGACCACTTGCCGTCCGACATGACGTGGTTGTAGTGGTGGAACAGTGCCCGCTTGGCGGCCTCGTACGCCCGCGAGATCGCGAGGTGGTGGTCGGCGGCGGCAGCCTTGCCCTGCTCGTGGGCGAGTCGGCTGCGGTCGGCGTGGGCGTACTGGCCGTTGACCAGCCAGGCGGTGTGGACCTTCACTGCGACGAGTTGCAGGAACGCGTCGCGCTCGGCCTCGGGCAGGCCGCGTCGCACCTCCTCAAGCTCATCGGAGATCCGGCGGAGCCGTTCCAGGCGACGACCCGCCTCGTCGCCGTCGACCACGGCGTCGAACACCCCCGTCGTGAGGTGCTCGATCTTGCGCTGCTGGTTGATCGCGGAGTACTCCGCATGCAGTGCGGTCACCCACTCGCCGATGCCACCGCTGAACTGGGCGTCCAGCCATGCCGCCGTGAACTCGTCGGCCTCGGGCGCCTGCTCCCGCCCCGCATCCCAGGCGGTGCGGAGGAAGAAGGTCATCTCGTGCTCCAGCGGCTTGATGCCGCCGATGTTCAGGACCCACAGACGCTGGATCCCGCCCTCCCACGCACGCCGGAGCTCGGACTTCATGAGGGCGAGCGGGGTGGAGGACGTGGCGAGGTAGCTCGTCGTGAGGCTCGACCAGTAGGAGGCGTGGTAGTACAGGCCGTGTCCCCCCGCGCGCTCGCGTTCGGCGTCGGAGGGCAGCCGCCGGATGTGGCCGAAGTTGTCGTTGGCCCACATGATCGTGACGTCGTCGGGGACCGGCAGTCCCGCGTCGTAGAGGCCCAGGACCTCCTTGTAGGGCACGAACAGCTGCGGCACCTCCGAGGGCTCGCAGCCCAGGCCCTCCCGGAGCAGCTCGCGCTGGTCGCGGATGACCCGGGCGAGGAGGTCCACCTTGGCCTGCTGCTTGGCCACGTGCGAGAGGGAGTCGTCGGCGTCGATGGCGCGGGTGGAGAAGCCGTAGTCGTGGATGCCGCGCATGCCGACGGTCCAGGTGACCTCGTAGTCCCGGTTCTGGGCGACGCTGCCGCGCCAGTACTCCTGCAGCAACTCCCGGTTGCGGCCGGGCAGGGAGTAGTCGTACTCCACCGGCTCGTCCTGGGCAGCGGCCCAGGGCCGGAACTCGTGTTCGTTGCTGCGCAGCAGCATGTCGCAGTGGCTGGTGCCCACGACGACGCCCAGCTCGTCGACGACCCGCCCGTTGTCCGGGTCGTGGTTGAACGCGTTGACGTGCATGGCGGGCCACAGGTAGTTGCCGCCGAGACGCAGGATGAGCTCGGCCACCCGCGCGTAGGTCTCGGGGCCGATGGTGTCGTCGTCGGTGTGGGTGCGCGCCCAGTCGTCCAGCTCCTCCTCGTCGTTGAGGAACACCCCCCGGTACCGCACCGTCGGCCAGTCCGCGGCCACGGCGTCCGTGGCGACCGTGAGGTGGTCGCGGGTGCGGACGGGCACGTCGGCCCACCAGCGCCACGGCGAGACGCCCATGGCCTCCGCCAGTCGGTACACCGCGTAGACGGTGCCGCGACGATCGGCACCGGCCAGGTGAAGCACGCCGTCGACCAGGGCGATGACGAACCCCTCCCAGCGCAGGGGGCCCTCCGTGTCGGTGATGGGCGCGAGGTCCAACCGCCCGTCGGCCACGGCCCGGTCGATCGCCGCTGAGACGCCGACGGTACCCACGACGATGCCGCGCCGGACACGTCCGACGACAGCGACGCCTGTGCTCCGACGGCGTCGGCGAGGTCGGCCACGAAGTTGTCGACGGCGATTCGCACCGCCACGGACTCGCCCTCGTCCACGTGGACGGCGACAGACTCGCCGCGCCGGGCGACGACGACGCCGACCGGGTCGGACAGGAGCTCGAGCTGGGGGGACACCTGTGCCTCCTGGACTGGTTGGTCAGTTGTGGGACTGGGCCAGGTCGATCCCGAGGTCGAGATCGTTGACGATCACCGGCTGTCCCGTCTCCAGGGACTGGTTGGCAGCGATGCCGACGGCGACCGCGCGGACGCCGTCGAGGTAGCTCGCGGCCCGCTGCAGCGGGTCCTCGCTGGTTCGCAGGTCGCCCCGGAAGACGTCCATCAGCAGGATGGCGTCGCCGCCGCCGTGGCCGCCGATGCCGGCGGGGATGGTCCAGTCCTCGGCCTGCTCCCAGTGGCGCTGCACCACGAGACGCTGGCCCTCGGGCCGGGTGGAGGTGGTGCCGGCCTCCTGCTCGATGGCCGAGGCGTCGAGGACCACCTCTCCATCCTTGCCGACGACCACCGCACCTCGCTCCACGACCGTGAGCTCGGCTCGGCCCTTGGTGCCGTTGACGTAGACGGTGTAGCCCTCCCACGGCGAGTGCGCGTTCAGGGAGTACGACATCCTGACCCCGCTGCGGTAGTCGACGAGCAGCGACATGTTGTCGGCGATCGTGATGCCGGGTGCGAAGACGTCCTGGTCGCGCAGGTAGCCGTCGTGGTGCTCGGAATCGAGGTAGAGGGCCTTGAGACGTGGGTCGCGCGTGAGGTCGAGGCACCACGGGTCCCCGGTAGACCCGGTGCCGCGCGCGGGACGCTCGCCCATCCCCCGCGACTCGGCGTTGGCTGCGCCGTAGAACTGCAGACCGGCGGAGGCGAACACGCGGGCGGGGACGTCGTCGAGCCACCAGTTGACCAGGTCGAAGTGGTGGGAGGCCTTGTGGATGAGAAGGGTGCCGGAGTTCTCCTTCTCCCTGTGCCAGCGGCGGAAGTAGTCGGCGCCGTGGACCGTGTCCAGCACCCACTCGAAGTGGACGCTGGTGGGAGTGCCGATGGCGCCGGACTGGATCACCTGTCGGAGGGAGGAGTTGCGCGGGGCGTAGCGGTAGTTGAACGTCATCACCACCTCACGGCCGGTCTCCTCGGCCGCCTCGACGATTGTGCGGCAGCCCTCCGCGGTGGTGGCCAGCGGCTTCTCGACGACGACGTCGGCCCCGGCGCGCAGGGCACGGGAGACGAGCGCCGCGTGGCTGTGGTCGGGGGTGGTGACCACCACGCGGTCCACGCGCTGCTCGGCGATCATGCGCTCCAGGTCGTCGGGCCCGTACTGCGGCAGCCCGACGGGGCCCCCCAGACCCAGGGCCTCCCCGGCCTCGGCGTCGTACACGGACATCCGGCCGGGGTTGGTGTCGCACCAGGCGACCAGCTCGGCGACGTCGGCGTGGTCACCGGTGATCGCGCCCACGTACATGCCGGCTCGGTGGCCCGTGCCGACGACGGCGTAACGACGCCTGGCTCGCCCCTCGGGGACGGGCGCGTAGGTGGGCACGACGTCGGGATCGCCCAGCGCGGAGGCCGACGAGGCGGGACGGGGTGCTGTGGGGTTCTGGTCCAGGGTGCTCATCGTGTCCTTCTGGGTGCGCGGCGAGGGCTCAGGCTGGCGATGCGTCCACGGTCGTCGTGGGATCGCCACGAACATAGTGAACGTTCACTCTGTGTGTCAAGATGGTGTCCATGACCTTCGACGCCGACGCCGGATCACCCCGGGGTGGCCTGCGACGGGCGACGATCCGTGACGTCGCCCGGCACGCCGGGGTCTCACACCAGACGGTCTCCCGTTACCTCCGCCACTCCGGCGAAGGGGTCCGGGAGGAGATCCGGGAGCGGATCCGGCAGGCCGTCGTCGCGCTGGACTACCGGCCGAACCTGGCGGCGCGGGCCATGCGAACGGCCCGCACGGGCCAGCTGGCAGTCCTGCTGCCGGCCGGCCCTGCGCACAGCGTGGTGGAGGTGATGGCCGGCATCACCGTGGGCGCCCGGGAGGCCGGCTACGCCGTCGACACCCTGACCCTGTCGGGTTCCCCCGAGGATCGTGCGAGCCGTGCGCTCGACCTGCTGGAGTCAGGGCTGTTCGAGGGGATCCTGTCCCTGACTCCCCTGCGGATAGCCGCCTCGCCGGGGAGACGGATCGTCGAGTACGAGCTCTACGACGATGAGATGCACGGCGTGGGCCCCTTGGCGGACGGCTCGCCGATCGAGGAGATGATGGGACGTCTCGTCGAGTGGGGGCACCACCGGTTCCTCCACTTGGCTGGCTCCTTCACCCATGAGTCCGCCCGACGACGCCGCGATGCCTTCGTCGGGGCGGCAGCCGCCCTGGGCGTCAGCGGCGAGGTCGTCGAGTGCGGCTGGAGCGCTGAACGCGCCCGCGACGCCGTCGCAGGCCTCCCACGCTCCGCGAAGCCGGACGCGATCGTCACCGCGAACGACACGTTGGCCGCCGCAGCGATCCGTGGGGCCGCCTCGCAGGGCTGGCGCGTCCCCGACGACCTCAGCGTGACCGGCTTTGACTCGCCCCCGATCGCCGCGTGGCTCTCGCCGTCGTTGACGAGCGTCGTCATCGACCACGAGGAGTTGGGACGCCGTGCTCTGGCTCGTTGGCTCGCCGTCGTGAAGGGGCAGGAGACGCCGCCTGCGGGGCCGACGGTGATGCGCGTGGCGTGGCGTGAATCCACGCGCTCAGCCCTCGCCTGATTCGGGTTCTGCTGATCTTCCGGCGGCATAGGCTGGAGTGTCCTACCAACAAGGAGGACTTGATGGACCTGATCAATCGCACGGACGTCCAGGCACTCGCAACCTCCGAGGCCGAGGGCACCCACGTCTCGCTGTTCATCCCCACCCATCGCTTCGGTGACGGGGTGCAGGCCGACCAGCTGGAGTGGAAGAACCTCGTCGGCGAGGTGGAGGCGATCCTGCTCGAGGACATGCGCCGCACCGAGGTCGAGGCGCTGCTCGCGCCCGCCCGGGAGCTCCAGAACGATGCCATGGCCTGGCAGTACATGGCCGACGGGTTGGCCATGTTCCTGCGCCCGGGTTGGCACCAGACCTACCGCATCCCCGCCTCCCTCCCGAAGCTCGCCACCGTCGGCGACCACTTCGTCACCGGGCCCCTGATGCGCCTCCTCTCGGGTGACGAGCACTTCCTGCTACTGGCTGTCAGCCAGTCGCAGGTGCGGCTGATGGACGGCAGCCGCCACACCGTCCGTCAGATCGAGCTCGACGACGTGCCGACCGCCCTCGAGGACGTCCTGGAGATCCCAGAGGGCCGCCCAAACCAGATCGCCCGCCCGATGAGCACCGGTCGGGGTGGCCGCGCGGTGTTCTACGGGCACGGCGCCGGCGAGGACACGAAGGACTCCGACCTGCGGAAGTTCTTCCGGGACGTCGCTGACGGTCTGGTTGACGTGCTCCACGACCAGACCGCCCCGCTCGTGCTGGTCGGTTTGGAGCAGAACGTCTCCGCCTACCGGCAGGTCGACAAGTACGGCCACACGCTCGACCGGGCGGTGCACCGCAACCCCGACGACCTGTCCGTCGAGCAGCTCCACGATCTGGCTTGGCCCATTGTCGAGGAGCGGCTGCGTGAGGACCGCCAGCAACTCATCGAGCGGTTCCAGCAACTCCACGGCACCGGCCAGGTCTCCAGCGACCTCGCCGCGATCAGCCAAGTGGCCGAGCAGGGTCGGGTGGACACGCTGTTCATGAAATCCGACCCCTGGTGCTGGGAGCGGGTCACCGATGGTGGCGAGGCCGCTGTGGCACGGCTCGGGAAGGACGAGCGCTTCGTCGTCTGCGAGCAGGTGGACAAGGCTGCCGCCGACACCCTGGCCTACGGCGGCCAGGTGCACGCGACGTCACGCGACATCGTCGCCGACGGCGAGGTGGCGGCGATCCTGCGGTTCTGATTTCCGGGGGCGGCGACGCATACTGGTGGACGTGTCTACTACGAAGCGTCGTCGCCCCGACGCCAAGTGCCCACTCCGCCCGGGGGACCCCTGCACCCTGTGCCAAGTGAACGTGACCGGCCCCCAGGACTGCGGTCTGGTGTACCTCGTGATGGATGACAAGGAACTGCGCGACGAGTGGGTCAGGAACCGTCGCGAGCTTCAGGACTCTGCACGCTCCTGACGCTCCCACGGCTCCACCGGTCCGTCGACAACCTGCAGCATCGGGTGGGGACGAGCCTCTCTGAGCCTGGCCTCCCACTCCGGCGCCCGCAGTCGCACCTTGGCCCGAAGGTGTTCCAGCTCCAGATCCAGTTGGCGACTGGTGACCGTGATCCGAAGTTGCGCTTCCGGCGTCGTCGCCAGGCGGCTCCTATCGAAGCGATAGCCGCGTCGCGCCGCCTCCTCCTGGATGGCCGCGAGGAAGGTTACAACAGCCACGACCGGGTCGGGGCAGGCGCGGAACCGCTCCAACTGCGGGTGGTTGAGGTAGCCCTTGGTGCGGCCCGACAGTACCGCCTGCGCCAGCAGACCCTCCCGCCAGCACGACACCAGGGCGGCGCGGTCCAGCAGGCTGGGGTGCAGGCTCCAGAGGCGCATGGCCCCAGCATGCCCGACGCGCGCGGCTGCGGTCGGCGGGCAACCTACGATGGGAGGCACCACGAACGCGGCCCGGCACCCGTCGGGCCCGACCGGGAGGTGGAGCGCATGATCCCCGTCCGAATCGCCGGGCTCGCCCTGGATGTGAAGCAGCAACCGGTGGTGATCCTCAAGCCGCTCGACGAGGAGACGGGCCAAGGACGCATGCTGCCGATCTGGATCGGCGGCTTGGAGGCCGCCGCGATCCTCGCGGCCCTGAGCGACAACCCTCCCCCTCGGCCACTCACCCTCGACCTCATGCGGCGACTCATCGATGCCGTGGGCGCGGATGTGGAGCGGATCGCAGTGACGCGCATCGAGGACGGCACGTTCTACGCCGAGATCACGCTGTCCACGTCGGGCAGCGAGCAGGTCCTCGATGCGCGGCCTTCCGACGCCATCGGGCTGGCCCTGCGGACTGGCTCGGTGATCTGGGTCGACGATGAGGTGCTCGAAAGGGCAGGAATCCCGGACGAGCGGGAACCTGAGGTGGACGAGGACGCCGAGGTGGCCGCGTTCAGCGAGTTCCTTGAGCACGTCGACCCCGAGGACTTCCAGGGCTGAGGCGGCGGCTCAGGCTCGAGTACCCGTGTAGATGGAGGCGCTCGACGTGCCCCCGGTGAGCGGGTTGGGGAACTCGACGGGGTGCGCGGCTGCGTCGTCGAAGACCGAGCGCAGTGTGCCCAGGAAGCCGTCGTCGGGGTCGTCGCCGGACCAGAGTGCGAACACCCCGCCGTCGTCGAGGTGCGCGCGGAGCCGGATCAGGGCTTCAGAGGAGTAGAAGCGTCCGTTGGCTTCGTTCAGCCAGTGCTGCGGCGAGTGGTCGATGTCGACGAGGATGGCATCGAAGCGGCGCCCCGGGGTGTCGAGGTCGAACCCGTCGGCGGATTCGGCGAGCGCGAAGAAGTCCGCTTCCACCAGAGTGGTCCGCGGGTCGTGGCTGAGCTCGCGGCCCCCGGGGACGAGGTCGTCGCGGTGCCACTGGATGACGTCGGGGATGGCGTCCACCACGATCATGGACGCCACGCGTGGGTCCGCCAGCACCTCGTGGGCGGTGAACCCCAGGCCCAGCCCACCGACGACGACGTCCAGCCGCTCGCCCGTCACCTGGGCCAGGCCGATCCGTGCCAGCGCGCGCTCGCTGACGGTGAAGAGTGAGGACATGAGGAACTCCTCCCCCAGCTTCACCTCGTAGACGTCAATGCCCACGACCGGATCGAGTCGGCGCCGCAGGCTGATCTCACCCTGCGGCGTGGGTCGCCATGCGAGCTCCTCGAACCGTGCTCTCATCGTGCTCCTCCCTGCCTCGTGGTGTGCCCGGCGCACCCGCCGTGCTGGCAGTGCCCCGAACCTACCCGGAGGCGAGGGGGCGGGTCGATACGGTGGGAGGCATGGCGACGCCCGATTTCGTCCTGGAGCTCCGAGAGAAGGTGGGTCACGCGCCCCTGTGGCTCATCGGCACCGCGGCCATCGTGGTGCGCGACGGCGAGGTGTTGCTGGTGCGCCGCGCCGACGACGGCGCCTGGACTCCGGTGACCGGCATCGTCGACCCGGGTGAGGAACCGGCCCAAGCGGCCCGCCGAGAACTGCTCGAGGAGGCTGCAGTGGTCGGCGAGGCGGTGCGGGTGACGTCGATCCGCGTGAGTCCGATGATCACCTACAGCAACGGGGACCAGACCCAGTACGTGAACATCGACTTCCTGTTCCGCTGGATCAGCGGAGACCCTCATCCCGCCGACGGGGAGAACACGGACGCGCGATGGTTCCCGGTGGATGCTCTGCCTGAGATGTCGGACTGGCACCGGGAGGGCGTGGAGCATGCGTTGTCCGCCGAGGAGGCGGCGCACTTCATTCCCTGAGGGTCAGGGGCAGGTCACGTGGAAAGTGCCCGGCCAGGTGGTCTCCATCGACTCGGAGTGCGCGTCGAAGAACTCGACCGATCCGCTCACCTGCTGACCGTCCACGGTCACGAACTCGCCGGAGTCCCATGCAGCCTCGTAGGCCACGTCCGGATCCTCCGGATCGTCGAGGTCGTGGAGGCTCGCCACATGGCCGTCGGTGGTGCCCACGTGGAGCTGCAGTCCATCCCCGCCTGCGGTCACGTCCACGATGTCGCCGTCGATGGCGCAGGTGACGTCGGCGAAGGACCAGCTCTGGTCGCCGATGGTGATGCTGGCGGCGGGGGTGGCTGCCGGCGCCTTCAGCGCGGAGACGTCCGGCGTGGGCGTGTCGTCACCGGCCGGTTCGGCTGCAGCGATCGAGGGTGCGTTGTCCGGTGTCGCCGGGATCGGGTCGGCGACGTCCTCGGACAGATCGTCGTTGCAGCCCGCCAACAGCAGGGCCGCGGCGACGACCAGCACGGATGTGGCACGCATCCCCTCACTGTATTCGATGGGTGCGTACCCGAAGGGGGCCATTTCGGGCTCGGCATGGACGTAGCGTCCGCGCCTGGCTCGATTCGGCCCCCTTCGTGCACGCCCCTCGCCGTGACACCCGCCCACGAGTAGCGTGGCCGGCACCACCTTCGGCAGGAGGACCCATGAGAACGCGCACACTGGGCGGCAGGCTCGAGGTCTCGGCGATCGGCCTCGGCTGCATGGGCATGAGCCAGAGCTACCAACCGATTCCGGACCGCGCGGACATGCTGCAGCTGCTCCGCGCAGCCGTGGACCGCGGAATCACGTTCTTCGACACCGCCCAGTCGTACGGCCCCCTGACCAACGAGGAGTTGGTCGGGGAGGGGCTGGCCGAGGTGCGGGACCAGGTCGTCATCGCGACGAAGTTCGGCTTCGACGTCGCCTCCGGCGAGGTGCGGGGCCTCGACAGTCGGCCCGCGACAATACGCAGCAGCGTCGATGCCTCCCTGCGCCGGCTCCGGGCGGACCACATCGACCTGCTCTACCAACACCGGGTGGACCCGGACGTGCCGATCGAGGACGTGGCCGGCACTGTCGGAGAGCTGGTGGAAGCAGGCAAGGTGCGCTTCTTCGGGCTGTCCGAAGCCGGCGCTGGAACCATCCGTCGCGCCCACGCCGTGCATCTGTTGACCGCGGTGCAGAGCGAGTACTCGCTGTGGTGGCGCGAACCTGAGGTGTCGGTGCTCCCGACGATCCGCGAGCTCGGCATCGGTCTCGTCCCGTTCAGCCCGCTCGGCAAGGGATTCCTCACGGGGACCATCGACGAGACGACCCCACTCGCCGCCGACGACTTCCGCTCGACGCTCCCCCGGTTCACCGACCAGACGGCGCGCCGCTCGAATCAGGCCTTCGTCGAACTCATCCGACGGATCGCCGACCGGCATGACGCCACCCCCGCCCAGGTCGCTCTGGCATGGGTCCTCGCGCAGGGCGACGACATCGTGCCGATCCCGGGGACCACGAAGCTGCATCGCCTGGAGGAGAACATCGCCGCCACCGAGCTGGAGCTCACTGCCGAGGACTTCGCCGCGATCGAGGACGCGGGACTCCAGGCGGTCGGGGACCGATACAGCGAAGCCCACGAGCGGCTGATCGATCGCTGAGTAGAGCTCAGGCCAGGCGCGTCCCGTTGGGGACGGGCCGCTCGACGGCGGCCAGCACCACGCCATCGTCGGTGTGGAAGCCCGTCAGCAGGAACTCGGACCGGAAAGGACCGATCTGCTTGTCAGGGAAGTTGAGGACGCCGATGACTTGGCGCCCCACGAGGTCGTCAGCGCGGTAGAGGTCGGCGATTCGGGCGCTGGTCTTCTTCTCCCCGTAGTCGCCGAAGTCGACCCACACCTTCCAGGCAGGTGTGCGGGCCTCGGGAAACGCTTCGACGCGCGTGACGGTGCCCGCGACGAGCAGCACCTTCTCAAAGTCGCTCCAAGAGATCTCTTGCACCCGACCATGGTGTCAGGACGCCGCTCCACATCCACTGGTCACTGCATTGCTCCGGAATGAAAGGCCAGACTGCAGGCTGCCCCGAGCCCCGATGGAATTCATCACATGGTGACAGTCGTTCTCGACAGCGGCGCGGACAAATGTTGCCACCAAACCGACCTGGTTCTGCTCCGGGATGGATGGGGCCTGGCAAAGTACAGCCATGATTGACATGCGGTTCACGGCGATCAACGAAGTGATCCGCTACGACCGCGAGTACAACACCGATACACCCGTGATCGGCGACCATGCCAACTTCTGGTTCCTGCAGCAGGCGCCCGCGCTGGAACACAAGCGATTGCTGCTTGAAGCGGGCATCAACGGCGTGAAGCGAGTCGTCGGCCCCGACGGTTCCCGCTCCCCCGCGATCGCCCTGCGGTCCAGCCCGTGGAAGGCCGGCCAAGACTCCACCCCCTGGCATGACGAGTTCGATCTTGACCATGGGCACGTTCGCTACTTCGGGGATCACAAGATCTCGACGCTCGGCCCGGTGGGGACGACCCGGGGGAACGGGCGACTGTTGGAAGCGTGGAATCTGCATGCTTCCGGAGACATGCGCGAACGTCAGCTCGCAGCGCCGCTCCTCGTGTTCCGAGCGGTTCCCACCGTCGTCGACGGAATCCGACGGGACAAGGGGTACCTCGAGTTCTGCGGCGTCGGGATCATGGAGCGGCTGGAGTTCATCGTGCAGCGGGACCCAGCCGGCGGAGGTACTTTCCCCAACCTCGTGATCGACATCGACATCATCAATCTTGGCCCCGATGACCAGTTCGACTGGCGCTGGATCGATGATCGTCGCAATCCTGAACTGACCTCGGAGGATGCATTGCGGCACGCACCGGAGTCATGGCGGCAATGGGTTCGCAATGGCCGGGCTGCCTTGCCCCGTATCCGACGACGCGTGCTCACGAGTCCTGTGTTGTCACGGAGCCAACAGCTGCCGCTGCCGGGCAGCAGAGACGAAGAGATCCTGCATGAGGTCTATCGGGCGTTCGATGACAACAAGCATGCGTTCGAGTGGTTGGCGTCTCGCATCGCGGAGCGCGTTCTCACCAAGTCCGGCGCCAACTACAACGTCGGCTGGTTGACTCGCGCCGGGGGTGACGGCGGGATGGACTTCGTCGGAAGGCTCGACGTGGGTACAACCTCCGCCAAGACGCCCCTTGTCGTCCTGGGACAGGCGAAGTGCATTCAACCGGACTCCATCATCAGCCCGGACCAAGTGGCCCGCGTCGTTGCCCGACTCCGGCGTGGATGGATTGGTGTCTTTGTCACCACCGGCTCGTTCAGCAAACAAGCCCAAGTTGAGATCATCGATGACGAGTACCCGATCATCCTGGTGAACGGGAGGACTCTTGCCGAGACCGTCCACGCCTTGGCCGAGGAGTCGCACGGCGGCGACGTCTCTGCCCTGCTCCGGTTGGCGCTTGACGAGTACTCCGGAGCAGTTACCAACCGTCGGCCGGCCGAGATTCTGGGGGTGGGCTGATCTCGGAAGAACGGACGACGGGACGGACCTGATGAGCAGCGCCTCGACTCAGACCAAGTCGAGATGCATGTCGTAGTTGGTCAGCCGTTGTCCTCGGATCCGGTTCTCGGTGTTCTCGCGGTCCATGACGAAGCCGAAGCGTTCGAAGGCGCCTCTGGCGGTGATGCTGGCTCGCGTTCTCACAGTCTCGAGGCCGCGCCGTCGGGCCTCCGCGATGACCGTGGCCACCAGGACGCGCGCAACCCCTTGCCCCGCGAAGCGGGGATGCACGAACAGCATGTCGAGCATGCCGTCGTCGGTGAGGTCGCTGAAGCCGGCAACCACGCCGTCGATCTCCGCCACGACCGTCCAGGCCCGGCGTCGACGTCCATTCCACTCGGCGGGATCCACGGCGATCGGCGCCCAGGCCTCCAGCTGTTGTGGGGTGTAGTCACGGATCGCCGTGCCATGGATCGCGTCGTGGAACACCTGCCAGGTGGCCTCGGCGTCCGGCTCCAGATAGGGGCGCGTGGTGATGCGCATCCTGAACGACCACCCGGCCCCGCCCGTACTCGCCTGACGATGCGGTCGGGGGCGTTCGGCCCGTGATCCACCCGTCCGGCGCAGTCACCGCAGTGTTAACGTGCCGCGTGAGCACGGACCAGGCATTCCGGACGCGGGCGTTCCACCACGTCCTCGGCAACACCGCAGCGGCCATGCTCGGCACGGCCTTCCTCTGGTTCGGCATCACGTTCTGGGCCTATCTCGAGACCCGGTCCGTGCTGGCGACGTCATTCCTCGGCGGCGCCTACATGCTCGGTATGGCGGTGCTCGGCGTGCCGTTCGGCAGTCTGATCGACCGGTTCCGCAAGCACGTGGTGATGGTCTGGTCGGCGCTCGGGACGGCCGCGTCGTTCCTGGCGGCCGGGGCGGTGTTCCTCCTCACGCCGGGCGACGTGCTCGTCGATCTCGGTCGGCCGTGGTTCTGGGTCTTCACGGGCCTGGTGCTGTTCGGGGCGTTGTTGACGATGATCCGCGGGCTGGCGCTCTCGACCTGTGTGACCATGCTCGTCGAGCCGGACCGCCGCGCCAACGCGAACGGCCTCGTCGGCGCCGTCAACGGGATGACCATGCTCGTGACGGGCGTGTTGTCCGGCCTGGCGATCGGGCAGCTGGGCATCGGCTGGGCCACCACCATCGGCATCCTGGTGATCGTCGCGTCCATGGTGCACCTGGTGCTGATCCGGATCCCCGAACCGACGATCGTCCATGCCGACGGCACTCCGAAGGCCGTCGACTTCAAGGCGGCCTGGCTGGCGATCATCGCCGTTCCCGGCCTGATCGGCCTCATCTTCTTCTCGACCTTCAACAACTTCCTGGGCGGCGTCTTCATGGGCCTCCTGGACCCCTACGGACTCGAGCTCATGTCCGTGGAAGCGTGGGGCATCCTGTTCGGCCTCTCCAGCATCGGCTTCATCGTCGGCGGCTCGCTCATCGCCAAGTGGGGTCTCGGCACCAAGCCCTTGCGCACGCTGCTGCTCGCCGCCGTCGCCATGTGGGTGGTGAGCATCTCGTTCACCCTGCGGGAGTCAGTGGTGGCGCTGGCGATCGGGGTCTTCGTCTACATGGCGATCATCCCGTTCATGGAGGCCGCCGAACAGACGCTGCTGCAGCGCGTGGTGCCGCTGTCGAAGCAGGGACGCGTGTTCGGGTTCGCGCAGGCGGTCGAAGTGTCCGCGTCGCCCATCAGTGCCTTCATGATCGGCCCCCTGGCCGAGTTCTGGCTGATCCCCTACGCCGAGTCACCGCAGGGTCGCAGCGACTGGGGTTGGCTGCTCGGCGACGGCAACGCGCGCGGCATCGCACTGGTGTTCGTGCTGGTCAGTGCGGGCGGGCTGGTCATCACCGGGCTCGCGTTCCTGACCAGGACCTACCGGCGGTTGAACGAGTCCTACGCAGCGGGGGACGTGAATGCCGACGTCGTGGCAGGCACTGACCTGCCCGGCCCCGACCCTCTCGGCAAGGGGCACACCGAGCACTGATCTCCACCATGGGGCGATCGACCCGAGGGGGTGGATGACGGATGTCACGCCTCACTCATGACATCGCACCCTGACGCGCCGCCTTTGACTCAGGGGATCGTAGGTCCATGAACGAGCCAACCGTCCTACTCAACGGGCTGACCAAGCGCTACGGTCACGTCACCGCCGTCGAAGGCCTCGACCTCACTGTGCCCACGGGCCAGATCCTCGCTCTCCTGGGGCCCAACGGCGCGGGGAAGTCCACCGCAGTCGAGATGATCCTGGGCATCACCCGGCCTGATGCGGGCAGTGTCAGCGTCCTCGGCGCCGACCCCACCACAGCCGTCCGCCGCGGCGACATTGGAGCGATGCTTCAAAACGGCACACTCCTATGGGACACGACGGTGGGCGCGCTGGTGAAGCTCATGCACGGGCTGCACTGCCACCCGTTGCCGCTGGACACGGTGGTTGATCGTGCCGGCCTGGGCCCCATGTGGAACCTCAACACCAACAAGCTCTCAGGAGGCCAGGCCCAGCGGGTTCGGTTCGCGTTGGCGATCCTTCCCAACTCCCGCCTGCTGCTTCTCGACGAACCCACAGTCGGCATGGACGTCGACGCCCGCCGTCACTTCTGGGGCACCATGGCCGACCTCACCCAGGCCGGCCGCACCGTGGTCTTCGCCACCCACTACCTCGAGGAGGCCGACGGGTTCGCTGACCGGATCGTCGTGCTCAACCGCGGCGCCATCGTCGCTGACGGCAGTGGCCGTGACATCAAGCGACACGTGGGTGGTCGCCGGGTCTCCTTCACCGGCCCCGACCGAGACTGGTCCAGTCTGCCCGGTGTTCTCGCGACCTCGCGCGACAACGGCAGAGTCACCCTCACCTCCCTTGACTCGGACCAGACGCTGCGCGCCCTCATCGCCGGAGGCGAGGCCGTCGCCGACGTCGAAGTCTTCTCCCCCAGCCTTGAGGACGCCTTCCTCACCCTCGTGAACGGTTGACCACTATGAGCACCCCAACACTCACCCATTCCCGCCGGACAGCATCCGTTCCCGGGAACGCTCGCCGCTTCATGCGATACCTCGGTTTCAGTATCCGTGCGATGGTGCGCGACTGGTCATTCCTGGCTTTCATCATCGCGATGCCGGTAACGATGTACCTCTTCTTCGCGGGCATCTACGGCGACCAGACCGCGGCGGGCGGGGTCACCGTCGCCGCTGCCATGATGGTGATGATGGCCGCCTATGGCGGGCTGGGAGCCGCCATGAACGCTGGCGCCAGCATCCAATCGGAGCGCTCGTCAGGCTGGTTCCGTCAGTTGATGCTCACCCCGCTCACAGCGACCCAGCTCGTGACGGCCAAGGTGCTCACCGCTGTGTGCGCCATGGTGCCGGCGCTACTGGCCGTCTTCGCTGCGGGCCTCTTCCGTGGGGTACGGCTGCCACTTATCGCCTGGGCCGCTGTCCTCGGACTTCTGCTCGTGTCACTGCTACCCATGGTGCTGCTCGGCGTCGTCATCGGGTTGTGGTTCAAGCAGCAGACCGCCTCCGCGGTGACGACGCTCACCATGCTCGCGTTGTCGATGGTCGGTGGCCTGTGGTTTCCACTGGAGATGATGCCCCGGTCGATGCAGCTGGTTGGACAGTTGCTTCCGTCCTACTGGGCCGGGCAGATCGGCATGTGGCCGCTCCTCGATGCGACCTTCCCGTGGCGCGGCGCGGCGGTGATCACCGCCTGGACCCTCGCTCTGGTCGTGCTGGGCGCGCTGGGCTACGGTCGGGCTGTGCGCGCTTCGCGCCGATGATGGAGGACACCGCCGTGCAGGCCAGCGACGACACCGCCCCGGGTCTCGTTCCCGACGCCCAGCACCTGCCGTGGTGGCAGCGGGCGCTGGCGCAGGGCGCCGGCTACTTCCTACCGAGCCTGGCCTTCCTGATCATGCCGGCGGCCTTCGCTCTGGATGAGGCCCCGGCTCGGATCCTGGTGATCATCGCAGTGTCCGTGGTGGTAGGGGTGTTCTTCATCGGCACCACCGTGGTCATGGACTGGTCGAAGGGCGCGCGTTGGTCGTGGCTGGGTTGCCTCTCGGGCTCCGTTGCGCTGCTGGGCGTCGTCACTGACCTCAGCACCAATCCTGCGTACTTCACCGCCTACGTGACGGCGTGTGCTGCGGTGCTGATCCGCTGGGAGCATGCCCGCGCGGTCATCCCGGCTGTGTCACTTCTTTCGCTCGGTGGTTCTGTCTGGCTCGGCGACCTGTTCGGCGCGATCATGGCGATGGTGGGTCTGACGATCGGACTCACCACCGGATTGGGTCTGGAGGCAGAGCGCACAAGGAGTCGCCTGCGAGTCGCCGAGGAGCGCACCGCCACCCTGGCGGTGGCAGCTGAGCGGGCGCGGATCGGACGAGACCTGCATGACATCCTCGGCCATTCACTGACCACCATCGCCATCAAGGGCGACCTCGCTGCCCGGCTCGTCGGCCGGGATGACACCCG
The DNA here is from genome assembly GCA_947499145.1 of uncultured Arachnia sp. Classification (GTDB taxonomy): domain Bacteria; phylum Actinomycetota; class Actinomycetes; order Propionibacteriales; family Propionibacteriaceae; genus Arachnia. Next base: position 1,242 of record CANMNB010000017.1, on the reverse strand, counting down.
AGCGCTCGTCGAAGTCGCAGAGCTCACGGCGGTCGCCCGCCAGGCCCTCGCAGACGTGCGGGCGACCGCCTCGGGGCTCAAGGAGGTCCGGTTGGCCAGCGAAATCGCTTCGGCACGCTCGGTACTGACCGCAGCTGGTGTGGAGGCATCCACATCGCCCGCGCTGCCTGCACTGAGTGATCACGATTCCGAAGTCCTTGGCTACGTCGTGCGCGAGGCCATCACCAACGTGGTACGACATGCCGGCGCCACCACCTGCACCATCACCGTCCGGGGTACGTCAGTCTCGGTCGCCGACGATGGACGTGGCTTCGGCGGGAGCCGTCCCGGCAATGGCCTCCAAGGATTAGAACGTCGGCTCCAGGAGGCGGGAGGTTCGCTCCACCTGGATTCTTCCGGGGAGGGCGCCACCATCACCGCCAGGTTGGGAGGCGCCACGTGACGCGCATCGTCGTCGCCGACGACCAAACCCTCATCCGGACGGCGTTGGCCGCCATGTTGCAGCTGGAGGACGGGCTGGACATCGTCGGCGAGGCTGGCTCCTGCGCCGAGGCGATTGACGTGGCCCGCGCCACCCAGCCGGACGTGGTACTCCTCGACGTGCAGATGCCCGCTGGCGGACTGGCCGTCGAGGACGGGATAGCAGTCATCCCGGCACTGCGTGCGGCCGCACCTGCGACACGCGTGATCGTGGTGACCACATTCGGGCGGCCCGGATACCTGCGTCGCGCCCTGGAATCGGGGGCGGCAGGATTCCTCGTCAAGGACACGCCCGCCGATCGTCTGGTTGACTCGATCCGACAGGTCGCGGCCGGGATGCGCGTCGTCGACCCCGACCTGGCCGCTGCCTCGCTGTCGATCGGGCCCTCCCCGCTGGGGGAACGTGAGGCACTGGTCCTCGCGGCATCCACCGGGGGTGCGAGCACGGCAGAGATCGCCCGGGTGGTCCACCTCTCTGACGGCACGGTCCGCAACTACCTCAGCAGCGCCATCGGCAAGGTGGGCGCCCGCAATCGCGCCGAGGCTCTGCGGATAGCCACGGACAACGGCTGGGTGTGACGCCTTCTGGTTCGCCACCACAGGTCGGGGCGAGATAGAGCCCCGCTGGGTGGTGGGCTTTGAGGTGGTCCTCGGTGCTCACTTGCCGCCTTCGATGGCGGCTCGGTCACCAGTATCCATGGTTTCGGTGAGTATGGTCATGGATTCTTCGGAGGGGTAGCGGCGGTCGTCGGCGATCCATTC
>CANMNB010000016.1 GCA_947499145.1 uncultured Arachnia sp. | reverse complement strand
GGCATACGGCCTGAGCCCCGAGGGCGGCAGCACACACCTGAGGCCCTCGGAGCGTCCCACCGAGTCGCCGCTGCACGAACGGATCCGGCTGGTGCGCGGCCTCTCCCGTTCCCGCTGGGGGTATTTTCTGCGCGCCGAGACCATGCACGGACTGATCACTTTCCTCGAGCAGAACCCGGGCGCCGACGGTCCCTACCACGAGCGCTCGCACGGCCAGGCGTTCACCGAGCTCCTCGACACCAAGCTGGCACACCTGTCCCGCAGGGGCGGGTTCCTGGTGCTCGACGAGCCGGAGGCCGGGCTCTCGTTCATGACCCAGATCAAACTGGCCAACCTCCTGACGGAACTGCGCCACGACGGCATCCAAGTGCTCATGGCCACCCACTCCCCGATCCTCACCGCCACCCCAGGCGCCCGGATCATCGAACTGGACGACGACGGACTCCACACCCGTGCCTGGAAGGACCTGATGACCGTGGCGCTGTACCGGCGGTTCCTCGCCGACCCCGGCTACTTCGGCCTGGAGTGAGCACGCGCCACCGCGCAGAGAACGATTCAGACGCAGCGAATCCGGATCGCTCAGTACCAGGCATTGGCGCAGCTGTTGCTCAGCCAGCACGACTGCTCGCTTCGCGCCAGCACATCAGAGGTTCCGGCGTCTCCTTCAGCTTCCAGACGCGAATGCAAACAGTAGCGACGGAACGCTCAGGAGAGCCCACGTTCCCATGAGGTAGCAGATCGCGAGGGAAACCAAAGCCAGACCCCTGCCGCGCTCTCCCCGGCACTTGATCTGCTGCAACGCGGCGTGCCCAGCACCCACGCCAAAGACAGCGAGCGAGATAAGGCCGAACCCGAACATCCCACCGAGCGCCAGCAGCGACAGCAGGAGCGAAGCCACAGCCAACTTGTTCACCACAGATGACGGTACCGACTCAAGGCCGATCGATTCCGTAGTCCCAGCAGTCGCCATGACTGAAGACTAGGACACCAGCGGACGACTGAGGTGAGGCCACGGAGTTTCCGCATCGGCCGGGCCTAGGGAGCCATCGACCAAGATCCCCGAGGGGCCATTGGCCATTGGTCTCGACAGCGAATCACCATTGCGGCTTGCGGCA
>CANMNB010000015.1 GCA_947499145.1 uncultured Arachnia sp. | reverse complement strand
TGTTGACGGCGCTCGAAAACTGGGCAGTTTCGGCGGTCGAAGAGTGAGCAGGTTCAGTCTAGGGATTCTTGCTCGGCCTTGATGCTGGGCAGGGTCTCCACGCCGCGGTCGCGGAGCCGGTAAGAGGCGCCCTTGAGGGCGATGACGTCGGCGTGGTGGACGATGCGGTCGATCATCGCGGCCGCGACGACCTGGTCTCCGAAGACGCCGGCCCAGGAGCTGAACGGCAGGTTCGACGTCAGGATCAGGGAGGCGTGCTCGTACCGGGAGGAGACGAGTTGGAAGAAGAGGTTGGCGGCGTCCTGCTCGAACGGCAGGTACCCGACCTCATCGACGATGATCAGTCCGTACCGGCGCAGCCGGGTCAGCTCGGCCGCCAGGCGGCCGCGGTCGTGGGCCTCGGACAGGCGGGTGACCCAGTCGGTGGCGGTGGCGAACAGCACCCGGTGGCCCTGCCGGGCGGCGGCGACGCCCAGGGCGGTGGCCAGGTGGCTCTTGCCGGTGCCCGGTGGGCCGAGGAGGACGACGTTGCGGTGCTCGGCCAGGTAGGCACCCGAGGCCAGGGCCAGGACCGGGGTGCGGGCGCCGGGTTGGTGGTCGAAGTCGAAGTCGTCCAGGGTCTTGACCGCGCCGAACCCGGCGGCGCGGATCCGCAGCCGGGCGCCGGAGGCGTTGCGGGCGGCGACCTCACGTTCCAGGACCGCGGCCAGGTAGTCCTCGTGCGTCCACCCGGTGTCCCGGGCGTGGTCGGCCAGGCGGGCGGCGGCCTCGGTGATCCGCGGCGCCTTCAGCGCCGCGGCCAGGTGGGTGATCTGCTTGAGCGCCTCGCTCGCGGATGCTGGTGCGGGGCTCATCGCGACTCCAGCTCGCCGGCGTCGATCCCGAACGCCTTGTCGTAGTCGGCCAGGTCCCGGACCAGATCGTCGACCTCCGGACGCGACCGGGGCTGCTGGTAAGCGTGCCTCAACGCCGCGGCCGCGGTGACGTGGGCGGGGTCGGTGATCGTCATGTTCCTGGCCCACCGGCGTGGGTGCTCGGCCACCAGCTGCCCACCGTGCCGAACCCGGACGACGTCGAGGTCGGCGGCCACGTCCACGCGGGCACCGATCGCGCGGGGATCGACGGAGTAGTCGTTGGTGTCCACGCGCACGTAGTAGTCCCGGCCCAGGCGGACGTGGTTGCGCCAGCCCAGGTGCAGCACCGCCGGCGGCAACGGCAGCATCGCCTCCTTGTCCGCCGCGAGCAGGTCCACCGGGCGGGCCTTGGTCGTGCGCACCGTCCGCGCGTTGGCGGTGGCCAGCCAGTCGGTGAACTGGGCGTTGAAGTCACCCGGGGACTCGAAGTGCCGGCCGGGCATGAAGGAGGTCTCGAAGAAGCGGTTGCGACGCTCCACCAGGCCCTTGGACTCCGGGTCCCGCGGTGGTAGTAGCACCACCTTCGTGGCCAGGGTCCCGGCGAACACCGCCACCGGTTCGGTGACCTTGCCCCGGCCGATGCCGGGCTCGTTGTCCCAGATCAGCCGGCGCGGCACACGCCCCAGCTGCTCCAGCAGCGACCAGGACCCCAGGAGCAGGTCCGGGGTCTTGCGGGTCGGGATCATCCGCCCCAGCGTGAACCTGGAGTACCCACAGGTCATGACCAGCACCGGCAGCAGGGTGCGCGAGCCGTCCTCGAGCAGGATCTTGCGTGGCGGGAACCACAGGTCCCACTGCGCCACGTCCCCGGCCGCCCAGGTCAACCGGTCGGCCGGGTCGATCGGTCGGTGGTCAGCACGGACCCGCTTGACGTTGTCCCGGAACCAGCGGATCGAGCCGGTCCACCCGACCCGCTCGGCCAGCACCGTCGCCGGCATGTCCGGCGTCTCATCGAGCAGTTCCCGCACCCGCGCCTCGTACGGGGTGAACGACGTCGGACCCGACCTTCGCTCGTACTTCGGCGGCCCCTGCGAGGACACGGCCGCAGCGACCGTGTTCCTCGAGATACCCAACTTCCTGGCGATCTTGGCCTTCGGCACGCCCTCGCGCGCCAGCCTCCTGATCAACGCCCAGTCCTCCATGGTGATCACACTCCAATCGTCGAAGAGTGCTCACTTTTCGAGCGCCGTATCTGCTCAGTTTTCAAGCGCCGCCGACA
>CANMNB010000014.1 GCA_947499145.1 uncultured Arachnia sp. | reverse complement strand
CGGCAGCGGGTGAGGATGTCGAGTCCGAGGTAGCGGCGGCCTTCGGCCCATTCGTCGGTTTGTTCGGCCAGGACGGCCCCGACGAGGCGGATGATCGCGTCGCGGTTGGGGAAGATGCCGACGGAGTCGGTGCGGCGCCTAATCTCCCGGTTGAGGCGTTCGGCGGGGTTGTTGGACCAGATCTGGGTCCAGACATCGCGTGGGAAGCCGGTGAAGGCGAGTACGTCGGCTCGGGCCTGGTCGAGGTGCTCGGCGACGGCGGGGAGCTTCTCGGCGGTGTAGTCCAGCAGCCGATTGAACTGGGCCTGGACGGAGGCTGCGTCGGGTTGGTCGTAGACCGAGTGCAGCATCGCTTTGACCGCCGGCCACATCGTCTTGGGTGTCACGGACATCAGGTTGGCGGCGTAGTGGGTTCTGCAACGCTGCCAGACCGCGCCGGGCAGGTTCGCGCTCACGGCTTCGACCAAACCAGGGTGGGCATCACTGGTGACGAGTCTGACGCCGGCCAGGCCGCGGGCGACCAGATCGGCGAGGAACGTGTTCCATGCGCTTCGGGTCTCGGAGGTGGCGACCTGCAGCCCCAGCACTTCGCGGTGCCCGTCGCCGTTGACGCCAGTCGCGACCAGCGCGACGGCGTTGATCACCCGGCCGCCCTCGCGGACCTTCATCGTCAACGCGTCGGCGGCGACGAACGTGAACGGCCCCGCCTCGGCCAGGGGACGGTGGCGGAACTGGTTGACGTGCTCATCCAACTCGGCGGCCATGCGGGAGACCTGGGACTTCGACAACCCGTCGATTCCCAACGTCTTGACGAGTTTGTCCATCCGGCGAGTCGACACCCCGGCGAGGTAGCAGTCCGCGATCACCGTGATCAAAGCGGCTTCGGCGCGTTTGCGGCGCTCCAGCAGCCACTCCGGGAAGTAGGTACCCGAACGCAGCTTGGGGACGGCGACATCAACCGTGCCGACGCGGGTGTCCAAGGGCCGGTGGCGGTAGCCGTTGCGCTGAACCAGCCGCCCCGGCGAGGCTTGGCCCCATTCGGCGCCGCAGACCTGGTCGGCATCAGCAGACAGGAGCTGGTTGATCATGTTCTGCAGCAGGCTGCGCATCATGTCCGGCGATGCTTCGGCCAGCAGGTTGCCCAGCACGTGGGCGGGGTCGACAATGTGAGGAGCGGTCATCGTGGCGATGTCCTTTCGAGAGAGCTTTGCAAGGGTGAACTCGAAGGATCCCACGGTGACCGCGCTG
>CANMNB010000013.1 GCA_947499145.1 uncultured Arachnia sp. | reverse complement strand
CTTCGGATGGGCGCGCCAGCGTTACTCCTCGTCGCCAGCGCTGTATCGCTGGTGGGTTGAGCCAACGCTGGCGTCGAAGGAGTTTCGCTGGCGTCGGAGGTGAGCGCTGGCGGCTCGCTAACCGAGGCTGGCGTCGGCGGAGTACTGCTGGCGTGGACAACGAACGCTGGCGTCGCGTCCTCGCCACCCGTTGTCGCCCATGCCGGGTTCGTTGACGGCGCTTCCGCTGGGCGCGCCAGCGTTACTCCTCGTCGCCAGCGCTGTATCGCTGGTGGGTTGAGCCAACGCTGGCGTCGAGGGAGTTTCGCTGGCGATGACGACGGACGCTGGCCTCGCGTCGATCAAGGCTGGCGTCGGGCGAGTTCCGTTGGTCTCGACGACGAACGCTGGCGTTCGCGTCTGGGCAGACGCCATGGCGCTGGTCGCCGATTGGATACTCTGTGCCCCATGTTCTCCAAGGTTCTGGTTGCCAATCGAGGTGAGATCGCCGTCCGCGCGTTCCGCGCCGCTTACGAACTCGGGTACCGCACGGTGGCCGTGTTCGCCCATGAGGATCGGAACGCGGACCACCGGATCAAGGCTCACGAGTCCTACCAGATCGGGGAGCCCGGTCACCCGGTGCGGGCCTACCTGGACATCGACGAGATCATCCGCGTCGCCAAGCAGTCCGGCTCGGACGCCATCTACCCCGGCTACGGTTTCCTCTCGGAGAACCCGGAACTCGCCGCCGCCTGCGAGGCCAACGGCATCACGTTCATCGGCCCGTCGGCGGACGTGCTCGAGCTGGCCGGCAACAAGGTGCGCGCCCTCGAGCAGGCCCGCAAGGTGGGTGTCCCCACGCTGAAGTCAACCCCGCCGTCCACCGACGTGGACGAGCTCATCGCCGGCGCCGAGGAGATCGGCTTCCCGGTCTTCATCAAGGCCGTCGCCGGCGGTGGCGGCCGCGGCATGCGTCGCGTGGACGCCCCGAACAAGTTCGCCGACGAGCTGGGCGCCGCCATGCGCGAGGCCGAGGCCGCGTTCGGTGACCCTGCGGTGTTCGTGGAGCAGGCCGTCGGGGCGCCCCGCCACATCGAGGTCCAGATCCTCGCCGACCGCACGGGGGAGACCGTGCACCTCTTCGAGCGTGACTGCTCCATCCAGCGCCGCCACCAGAAGGTGGTCGAGATCGCCCCCGCGCCGCACATCTCGGATGAGCTGCGCGAAGCGCTGACCTCCGACGCCGTCAAGTTCGCCAAGGGCCTCGATTACTTCTGCGCCGGCACCGTCGAGTTCCTCGTCGAGACCGAGGGCGAGCGCGCCGGCGAGCATGTCTTCATCGAGATGAACCCCCGGATCCAGGTGGAACACACCGTCACGGAGGAGATCACCGACGTCGACCTCGTGCAGGCCCAGATGCGGCTCGCCTCCGGTGCCACGCTCGCGGAGCTCGACATCCGCCAGGACAAGCTGGAGATCCGCGGCGCCGCCCTGCAGTGCCGCATCACCACCGAGGACCCGCTGAACTCCTTCCGCCCGGACACCGGCGTGATCGAGGCCTACCGCTCTGCCTCCGGCGCGGGCATCCGCCTGGACGGCGGCACCACCGGCACGGGCGTGGAGATCAGCCCCCACTTCGACTCGCTGTTGGTCAAGCTCACCGCCCGGGGCCACGACTTCCCGATGGCAGTTGCCCGCGCCAAGCGCGCCCTCGCGGAGTTCCGCGTGCGGGGCGTGGCGACGAACATCTCCTTCCTGCGCGCGGTGCTGGAGGACCCTGACTTCGAGCAGGGCAACATCACCACCGCCTTCATCGACCAGCGGCCCCACCTGCTCACCGCCCGCAACTCCGCGGACCGCGGCACCAAGCTGCTGCGCTACCTCGCGAGCGTGACGGTCAACAAGCCGCACGGCGACGCCCCGACGCTCATGGACCCCACCGTCAAGCTCCCTGAGACCGACCTGGGCTCCGACGTGCCGGCGGGCAAGCGACAGCAGCTCCTGGAGCTCGGTGCCGAGGGTTTCGCCCGGCAGCTGCGGCAGCAGACCGCCGTCGGCGTGACCGACACGACGTTCCGCGACGCCCACCAGTCGCTGCTCGCCACCCGCGTGCGCACCCGCGACCTCGAGGCCGTGGCCCCGCACCAGGCGCGGATGCTGCCGAACATGTTCTCGATCGAGTGCTGGGGCGGCGCCACCTACGACGTGGCCCTGCGCTTCCTCGGCGAGGACCCGTGGGAGCGGCTCGCGAAGCTCCGTGACGCGATGCCGAACCAGAACCTGCAGATGCTGCTGCGTGGCCGCAACACCGTGGGATATACCCCGTACCCCACCGAGGTGACCAACGCGTTCGTGGAGGAGGCCGCCGCCACAGGCGTCGACATCTTCCGCATCTTCGACGCCCTGAACGACGTCGAGCAGATGCGCCCGGCGATCGAGGCCGTGCGGGGCACGCCGTCGGTGGCCGAGGTGGCGCTGTGCTACACCTCCAACCTGCTCGACCCGGCAGAGAAGATCTACACGCTCGACTACTACCTGCACCTGGCGGAGCAGATCGTCGAGGCGGGCGCGCACATCATCGCCATCAAGGACATGGCGGGCCTGCTGCGGCCGCGCGCCGCGGCCACCCTGGTGACCGCCCTGCGCGAGCGCTTCGACCTGCCCGTCCACCTGCACACGCACGACACCACTGGTGGCCAGCTGGCCACGCTGATGGCCGCCATCGACGCGGGTGTGGACGCGGTCGACGTCGCCAACTCGGCCATGTCGTCGACGACGTCCCAGCCGCCGATGTCGGCGCTGGTGATGGCGCTCGAGGGCTCGGAGCGTGCCCCGGAGCTGGACCCCCAGGCCGTGCTGGAGCTGGAGCCCTACTGGGAGGCCGTGCGCCGGATCTACGCGCCGTTCGAGTCGGGCCTGCCCGCCCCCACCGGCCGGGTCTACGACCATGAGATCCCCGGCGGGCAGCTGTCGAACCTGCGCCAGCAGGCCATCGCGCTCGGCCTCGGCGACAAGTTCGAGCAGATCGAGTACATGTACGGCGCCGCGGACAAGATCCTCGGTCGCCCCACCAAGGTGACCCCGTCGTCGAAGGTGGTCGGAGACCTCGCCCTCCACCTCGTCGCCGTCGGCGCCGATCCCGAGGAGTTCGAGGCCGAGCCGCAGAAGTTCGACATCCCCGACTCGGTCATCGGCTTCCTCAACGGCGAGCTGGGCACCCCGGCCGGTGGATGGCCGGAGCCCTTCCGGACCAAGGCCACCCAGGGTCGCCGCCAGCCACCGCGTGTGACCGAGGTGCCGGAGGAGGACCTGGCACTGCTCGCCGACGGCGGTCGGGAGCGCCAGGAGACGCTGAACCGCCTGCTGTTCCCCGGTCCCACCAAGGAGTTCCAGGACAAGCGCGACGAGTACGGCGACATCTCCGTGCTGGAGACCGTGCCCTACCTCTACGGTATGCAGCGCGGCGAGGAGTACGTGGTCACGCTGGAGAAGGGCGTCCAGATCATCTACGGCCTGGAGGCCATCTCCGAGTCCGACAAGCACGCCCGCCGCACGGTCATGACCCTGATGAACGGCCAGCTGCGCCCCGTCAAGGTGCGCGACTACTCGCTCGAGTCCGAGGTGGCGGCTGCGCAGAAGGCGGACACCTCCAACCCGGGCCACGTGGCGGCTCCGTTCTCCGGCGCCGTGTCGGTGACGGTCGAGGAGGGGGACCAGGTGGCGGTGGGCGACGCCGTCGCCACGATCGAGGCCATGAAGATGGAGGCCGCGATCAACGCCCCGGTGGCAGGCACCATCAAGCAGGTGGTCCTGCAGGGCACGACACAGCTCGACGGCGGGGACCTCGTCGTCGTGATCGACCCGGCCTGACCTACACCTGCTCGACCACCACGACGTCGGTGCCGGCGCCAGCGGCCGCTTCCAGCAGCCGTAGCGCCGGCTCCACCGCCCGGCGGGTGCTGTCCTGCAGCTGGCCCAGCGGCACCGCTCGGAGCTCGTGGAACGTCTCGACGACGTGCCCGTGCTTGGCGTAGCCGACGACCTGTGTCGGCAGCGGGCGCAGCGGGATCCCGAGGTCACGGCCGGCCAGATGTCTGAGCGAGTACTCGCTCGGCAGGCCGGCGCGTGCCAGGTCGAACTCAGCGTCGTCGACGTCGACGAACCCGACGGCGACTTCGGCCACGGCGAGGTCGTCCAGCCAGGCCATCACCACCTGCCAGCACTGCGGCAGGCGATCCGGCTCGATGTGGGCGCCGGTGAGCAGCGCGTCGACGTCGCCGCGCAGGGGTCGGCGGGGGTCAACCTCGGTGGCCTGGTGGCGCCGGAACAGCGGCCCGATCTTGCGCAGCGCCGAGGGTGGGGGCGGCGCGTCGACGGCGAACCGCTCCCGCGCGACGCCGCGCAGCCGGTCGGCCAGGTCGGTGTCGGCGCCGAAGACGTCACGCAGGGCGTCCACGGCGATGGCGTACAACCGCAAGGTCCGCATGTCAGCCACCGTAACCAGCCCACGTATCATCTGTTCCGTGAACCCCAGAAGTCGCCAGCTTGTCGTCACCCTGGTCCTCGTGGCCCTGCTCGTGATGGGTTTGCTGCTTCCGCCGGTCCTGGCCGCGTTCAGCTGAGCACTGGGGATAGTGTGACCACACCATGAGAGTTCGTGCGCGCGGGATCAGCGCGCTGGCAGTCGCAGGCGTCGCCGTCGCCGCCTTCCCCACGTGGGCCGCCGCGGCTGACGTGGTGCTCGACTCCGACCAGCCGGTCCTCGGCATGGCGTGGCACGAGCCGTCCGAGAGGCTCCTGGTGGCGCACCCCGGTGACGCGGCCGTCCAGCTGTACGACGCTAGCGGCGCGGATCGTGGCGCCGTCACCTTCGCGGCATCGCCCGCAGCCGTGACGGGGATCGCCCTGCACGGCGACTGGGTCTACATCGGTGACGTCGGTGATCCGGGAGGCCAGCCGGGACTTCGTCACCGTGTACCGGATGATGCCGGCCGACGGGCGCCAGAGCTATCGGGCCTGGGACTTCGACTATCCCGACGGCGCCCGCGACGCCGCGGCCATGCTCGTCTCCGGCCAGGGTCGCATCTACGTCATCACGCGGGGCGACGACCCGGGCATCTACCGGTCCCCGTCGCTCGACCCGTCCCGCACCGACGTCAACACCCTCGTTCGGGCGGCCGACGCCCCGGAGGGGGTCACGGACGCCGTGTTCCTCGACGACGGGTTCACGATGGCGGTTCGTCACGCCGGTGGCGTCGACCTCATCGACGCGTACACGTGGGAGACCACCGCCCAGTCCGTCTACGTCGGGGACCTGCCCGAGGAGGCCATCACCACGGACGGCCAGGGGCGGCTGCTGCTCGGGTCCCGCTCGGAGATCCGCGAGGAGGACGTGCCCGACGGCGTCGTCACCATGACCCCCACGCCCGAGGCCATCCCCAGCCCCACCCCGTCACCCTCGCCCAGTGCCACGACCGTGGTGGTGGACGAGGTCGTGGAGGTGGAGGGCCCGTCCCGCCGCGGTACGGCGCTCGCCCTGCTCGGCGCGGTGGCGGTGTCCGTCCTGGCGGGGGTGCTGGTCTACTTCGTCCGGGACTGATCCAGCAGCTGCTCGACGACGTGATCGATGCAGTGCGTGAGCTTCCGGGCGTCCTCGGGGTCCACCGAGGCGTAGCAGCCGATACGCAGCTGGTTGCGCTGCAGGGCCCGGTACGGGTCGACGTCGACGATGCCGTGCTCGCGCAGCACCGCTGAGACGGCCGAGGCGTCCACCTCGTCGGCGAAGTCAATGGTGGCGACGACGGGGGAGCGGAACGTGGGATCGGTCACGAAGGGCTCGGTCCAGTCGCGGTCCTCGGCCCAGTCGTAGAGGGCGTGCGTGGAGGCGACGCACCGCGCGGCCACGGCATCCATCCCGCCGAGCCCCAGCATCCACTCCAGCTGCCCCTCCATCAGCAGCAGCGTGGCGATGGCGGGGGTGTTGAGCGTCTGGTGTTGGCGGGAGTTGGTCACTGCGGTGGTGAAGTCGAGGATCGCCGGGATCCACCGGTCGGACGCGGCGATCCGCTCCGCGCGCTCGATGGCGGCCGGGGAGGCGAAGGCGAACCAGAGGCCGCCGTCGGAGGAGAAGTTCTTCTGGGGAGCGAAGTAGTAGACGTCGGTGGCTGAGATATCGGCGTCGATGCCGCCGGCGGCCGACGTGGCGTCGATCAGCACCAGGCCGTCGCCCACCCGCTCCACCGGAGCGGCCGCACCGGTGGACGTCTCGTTCTGCGCCCAGCAGTAGGCGTCGGCGTCGCAGGCCTCGGGGACCGCGACATCGCCCGGGACCGCCTCGAAGATCGTCGGGTCACCGAGGAAGGGAGCGGCGGCGCTGGCCTTCGCGAACTTGCGGGAGAACTCGCCGAAGACGCCGTGGGCGGACCGGCGCTCGATGAGCGAGCTGACGGCCATGTCCCAGAACAGGGTGGAGCCGCCGTTGCCCAGCACCACCTCGTACCCGTCGGGAAGGCGGTAGAGCTCCGCGAGCATGGACTGCACGTGTGCCACCAGGTCCCGCACCGGCGCCTGCCGGTGGGAGGTGCCCAGCACGTCGCGGCGGGCGAGGAGGTGCTCCAGCACCTCGGGACGCACCTTGGCGGGGCCGGAGCCGAAGCGGCCGTCGGCGGGGAGCAGTTCGCGGGGGATGCTGATCACTCGCCCATTCTCTCACCCGGGACTGACCGGGAGCCGGCACGCCCAGCGCGTGGGGCAGTGGTTGGATGGGGACATGGAGACACTGCACGTCGCCCACGCGGTCACCGCGGCGGGCGTGGTGGACAACGCCGAGATCCGGGTCGACGACGCGGGGCGCATCAAGTCCGTGACACCCAGTGGGCGGCCGCTGGCCGAAGCCGTCGACCTGTGGGCGGTGCCCGGGTTCGTCGACACCCACTGCCACGGGGCGGTGGGGACCAGCTTCGGCTCCGACGACCGTGCCGGCAACCTGCGCGCCGTCGAGCACCACCGCAGCCACGGCACCACGACGCTGTTCGCCAGCACGGTGACCGAACCGGTGGAGAAGCTGGAGCACCAGCTGGGGGTGCTTCGGGGGCTCGTCGAGGCGGGGCACCTCGACGGCATCCACCTCGAGGGGCCGTTCCTGGCCGCCGAGCGCAAGGGTGCCCACCAGGAGGACCTGCTGCGCGACCCCGAGCCCGAGCTGGTCGAGCGCCTCATCGCGGCCGGCGGGCCGGCGCTCACAATGATCACGATGGCGGTGGAGCGGCAGCACGCAGAGCAGGCCATCCGCCGCTTCACCGAGGCCGGGGTGAGCGTCGCCTTCGGCCACTCCGACGCCGACGAGGACGCCACCCTCGCGTCGCTGGACTGGGGCGTGCGCGTCGTCACCCACCTGTTCAACGCGATGCGGGGCATCCACCACCGCGCCGCCGGTCCCGTCCCGGTGCTGGTGAGCGACGAGCGGTGTCTGGTCGAGCTGATCTGCGACGGCGTGCACGTGGTGCCCGAGGTGGTCGAGATGGCGATCCGCGCCGCCGGGGTGGATCGCGTGTGCCTGGTCACCGACGCCATGGCTGCCACGGGCGCCGGCGACGGGCGCTATGTGCTGGGCAACCTCGACGTCATCGTCACCGACGGCACCGCCCGGCTGGCGACGCCGGACGGCTCCCCGGGGGCCATCGCGGGCTCCACGCTCACGATGGATCGGGCCTTCCAGTTCGTCGTGCAGCAGGTCGGAGTCTCCATTCCGGAGGCCGCGGCCATGGCGGCCACCACTCCTGCGCGCTGGCACCGCCTCAAGGACGTGGGCGAGCTCACCGCGGGCCGATGGGCGGACATCTGTCTGGTCGACGACCGGGGCGGGCTGCATCGCGTCATTCGACGGGGCGAGGAGATCCCTTCGGCCTAGGATGGTGGGGGAGAGGGAGGCGGACACGAGTGAGTGACCTGATCGACACCACGGAGATGTATCTCCGCACCGTCTACGAGCTGATGGAGGAGGGCGTGCCGCCGCTGCGCGCCCGGATCGCCGAGCGCCTGCACCAGTCCGGTCCGACGGTGTCGCAGACCGTGGCGCGGATGGAGCGCGACGGGCTGCTGGTCGTCGAGCCCGACCGCACCATCAGCCTCACCGAACGCGGCGCCCAGCTCGCGCGTGATGTCATGCGCAAGCACCGGCTGGCTGAGTGCCTGCTGACGGAGGTCATCGGGCTGGACTGGGACAAGGTGCACGACGAGGCCTGCCGCTGGGAGCACGTGATCTCGATCGACGTGGAGCGCCGGCTGGTGGAGATCCTCGACTCGCCCACCATGTCCCCCTATGGCAATCCGATCCCGGGCCTCGAGGACCTCGGGGTTGCGGAGCACGTCCCGACGTTCCGCGACGGCGTCCAGCCGCTCGCGGAGGTGCTGCCGAACGGTGGCGAGGTGGTCGTTCGGCTGGCGCGGATGAGCGAGAACATCCAGGCCGACACTGAGGCACTGGGAGCCATCGCCGACCTTGGGCTGAAGCCGGGAGGCCTGTTCCGGGCGCGCACGCACGGGGTGGACGTCGAGCTGCGGGTGGAAGACCAGGCCTGCGTGATCGCCCGCGAGGCCGCCGAACTGCTGTTCGTCGCGCAGGAACCCCGATGAGCGACGAGGAACGCCGCTGGTTCGGCGAGCGACGCCCGGGTTCCGCGGAGCGGGTGCTGGAGCGCGCCTACGGGGGCAAGCACACGCCTTACGAGTGGCTGGAGCGAGCCGTCGCGGACTCGGCGGCGACGGTGCTCGACCTGGCCTGCGGCACCGGCTCTCTGACGCGTCGGCTGGAACGGGAGGGCCGGACTGTCGTCGGAGTGGACCTCTCCCTGCTGAACATCGAGGAGGCCAAGGAGGCCGGTACCCGGTGCGCGGTGCAGGCCGACGCGGCGCAGCTGCCGTTCGCCGACGACTCGTTCGACGTGGTGGTCACCAGCCTCGGGCTCGGCATGGTCACCGACCGGATGCGGTTCCTGCGCGAGGTCACCCGCGTGCTGCGGCCGGGAGGCGTGTTCGCCGGGCTGACGCCGTCGGTCAGGCCGTTCAGCGTGGAGGACCTGAAGATCGCCAGCCAGCTGGGCGGGTACCTGCGTGCGACGCCGACGCTGCCGGGCCTGCCGGAGTTCCGTGCGAAGAAGACCCTGGCCAAGGTGGGTCTCACCAAGACCGAGGACTCACGCGCGAGGTACCACTTCACCGTCGCGAGCCGGCACGACGCTGAGACGCTGGTGGCCGGGCTGCGGACGCCGCCGGACCGGGCACGGGGTGTGGCGGCGGTGGAGTTCCTGACGTTGCGCGCCGAGGTGGAGCCGGTGGCGGTGCCGCTGCCGATGCGCCGGATCGTCGCGATCAAGTAGTCGCGCGCTCGCGCTCCGTGCTGGAGGGGACGTCCAGCAGCGACAGCATGCGGCTGTGCTGGGCGGTGTAGGTGATGGCGATGTCGCCGATCTGCAGCGTCTGGCCGTCGGCCAGCCGGGTGCGTTCCTTGTGCTCGGCGTCCTTGGCGGTGATCTTCACCTGGTGTGGGCCGTCCTTGGTACGCGTCGCCTTGACCGTGCCGCTCAGGCCGTCGACGTCGGTGAACCGCACCTTGGAGCCGGTGAGCAGGATCTCGCGGATCACCTGCCCGTCACGTGTGAAGGCGAGCGACCCGTCGAGGCGGGGGGAAAGCAGGCGAGCCAGCCCCCAGATGAGCAGCGCGAGCGCTGCCAGGGCCGCCGCGGCGAGGGCGCCGACGACGATCCAGGGGGAGAGCCCCTGCGGCTCCGGCTCGGGGACGGGCGCCGGTTCCGGTGCGGGTGCGGGTGCCTCCTCCACGACGGGGGCCGGCGGTGTCTCCGCCGTCACGGGCGTGGTTTCCCAGCGCGGGGTGAGGTCGAGACCGAAGCGCTCGGCGACCAGCGGGGCCCATGCGCTGGTGACCGACGCGGAGAGGGTCAGTTCGGTGGCCTGATCCGGGACGTCCGGCACGGTCACCTGGGCCGGAATGGTGATGGTTTCGCCCGGCTGGAGTGCCACCGAGTCGGGCAGACCGTCAACCTCGACCTCAAGTTCACCCGACGAATTCGACCGGATTTCGGTTACCTCGACGGGGATCTTTGTGTAGTTGGATGTCAGGACGAGCGACCCGTTTCGGGTGCCCGGCTCCATGCCGTTCCATTCGATGCCGGACCAGGTGGCGGTGACCGCGCCCTGGTCGAGATCGGTGCGGAGGCGCTCGCTCGCCTGGAAGTCGATCAGCTCCTGGCGCAGGTTCCCGAGGTGTCCCGCGATCTGCTCGGCTGGGATCTGCTCCGCCCCGGCGAAGACGGTGGTGATGATGCCGGCGTCGGTGTTCTCGCCCAGCCCGACGGCGTAGGCGGCCACCTCGCGTTGGGCAGTGAGCGCGTCGGCGCGGGTCGTGAGGGATGCCCAGCCAGGTGCCTCGGGGGTGGCGTAGGTCTCGTCCTCGGTATCGATGACGCCATCGGTGAGGAGGGCGATGGCGCCAGCAGGATTGGCCTCCGGTCGCTCCAATTCGGTGATTCCCAGCTCAATTCCGGCCCCGATGTCGGTTCCGGTTCCCTCCGGGCTCTCGGGGAGGTTTGCCAACACAGCAGCGGGGTCGTCGCCGACAGCCCCGCGGTAAGCAAGCTCCGCTTGGGTATCGAACGTGATGAGCGACAGGTGGTCGGTGGGCTGCAACGCCCGGAGCATCGAGTCCAGGGCCGTGGTGACGGAGGCGTAGGGGTTCTCGCCCAGCCGCATGGACTGCGACGTGTCAACGAGGATGACGTAGTCGGCCGGTCCCACCTCGATGTTGAGCGCGCCCATGACATCGGCGATGGTGGCTTCCCCTGGATCAGCGGCGGTCACACCGGGTGTCATGCACAGGAGCAGCGCCGCGAGGACGGCCAGCTCAAGACTCCTGAAGGTCACAAGGCTCCTCTTCTGCCTAGAATCAAGTTCCTCCTGGCTCCGAAGAATATATGAACTTTCCAATGTGGGAATCCTTCCACAGTTGGTGACTACTGGTCTAGCATGGCGCTACGACGGAGCATAGGAGTTCCGACAACCCCTTTAGGAAAGGTGCACCCCCGTGTACGAACTTCAGCTGTTCATCAACAACCTCCGCAAGTCCGAGAAGGGTGCCACCGCGGTCGAGTACGGCCTGATGGTGGCTCTCATTGCGGTTGCAATCATCGTCACCGTTGGGCTCGTTGGAGATGAGCTGGTGACGCTCTTCGAAGAGGTCGTCGAGGGCTTGGGTGGCGCCGTCGAGTGATGCCTTGTACCACCCGAACGGATGGATCGGCGGGACTTCTCGTGAGTAAGCGGAAGCGGGGAGAGGCTGGTGCAGCCGCCGTGGAGTTTGCGTTGGTCCTGCCTCTCCTTCTCACCCTCCTCATGGGAGTGGTCGAGTTCGGTTGGTACTTCTTCAACCAGGGCACCCTCGCGGGTGCCGCTCGCGAGGCCGCCAGGGACTTCGCGATCCACGAGGACGCCGCGCAGGCGGCTGACAAGGCCGTCCAGACTGCCACCGGGCTGAGTCTGACCGCCTCGCAGGTCGGTGGCCTGGCCTGCGGGGCGGACGGTTTGGTCACGGTGACCATCGATTACACGTACGACAGCCTCACCGGCTTCTTTTTTGACGAGCGGCCGATGCAGGGGACGGGAAGCATGAGATGCCAAGGCTGAGGGACGACCGCGGCGCCACCGCCGTGACGGTGGCACTGGCGATGGTCATGCTCTTCGGCTTCGCGGCGATCTCCGTCGACGTCGGTGTCCTCTGGTCCGACAAGAAGCAGCTCCAGAACGGCGCCGACGCCGCGGCCCTCGCCATCGCGCAGGCCTGCGCCGCCGGCGACTGCGGCGACTACGAAACCGACGCCGACCTGCTGGCCGGGCTGAACAAAGTGGACGGGAACGCCGAGGCCGTGGAGGTGGACATCACCGACTATGCGACGGGCTCCCCGGGCGAGGTTCGCGTGACCACGACGTCGGACCGTACCCCGTGGTTCGCCTCGGCAGTCTCCGGCCTCCTGGGCCAGGGCGACACGGGACCCACCGAGGTCAAGGCCGTGGCGGCGGCCCAGTTCGGCCCCCCCAAGTCGCTCGAGGCGCCGCCCATCATCGTCTCCTGGTGCTGGCTGAAGGACGAGGAGAGGCTTCCCGGCATGGCCAAGGAGGGTGATCCGATCGTCATCGAGATCCAGAACAAGGGCGCTGGCGGAGGCAAGGACAAGGACGACAAGGGCAAGAAGAAGGACGACGAGCCGGAAGACGCCGGCGATTCGGCGTGTGATCCGGACACCGCCCCCGGCAACTTCGGCTGGCTGGAGGATGACGAGGACGTCGCGGGGTGCTCCGCCACCGTGGCCGTCGGCGGGACAATGAACGAGAACAACAAGACGGGTAACTCCGCCCCCTGCGACGGCGACGAGCTCCTCGAGATCCTGGGGCCCGAGGCGGGCAACATCTTCTCCATCCCGATGTTCCAGAACTACGTCGGCTCCGGTAGCAAGGCGACCTTCGACGTGATCGGCTTCGTCTCCCTCGAGGTCGAGGGCTACTACATCACAGGAGCCAAGGGCGGCAAGAACCCCGAGTACAACCCGGCAACGAACAAGTCACACATCTGGGGACGGATCGTGAAGTTCACCTCCTCAATGGACGGCGAGCTCGGCGGCCCGGACTTCGGCACCAGAATCGTGAAGCTAACCGAGTGATCGGTCGGCAGGGAAGAGGAATGTGATGGGGCGAGGTGTCGCTGCGGTACTTGCCGCCGTGCTGGCCGTGGTGGGCGCGGGTCTGCTGTTCGTCTACGTGAGCGGTGCGGACGAGCGGGCGTTGGCGGGCCTGGACCCAAGGGATGTGCTCGTCATCACGGAGCCGGTGCCCGCGGGCACCCGTGCCGGTGAACTCGCCGCGTTCACCGAACTGCGCTCGCTGCCGAACGACGCCGTCGCGCAGGGCTCCCTCGCCGACCTCGGCGATCTCGATCCCGAACACGTGGCCAACACCACCCTCACGCCCGGTGAACAGGTGCTTCCCTCGCGCTTCGTCTCGCCCGACTCGACGGAGCTGACCGTAGCCGTCCCCTTCCCGGACGAGGCCCAGCTCCTGTCCATCCAACTGTCCCCCGAGCGCGTGGTGGGGGGAAGACTGAAGGCCGGGGACACCGTCGGCGTCTACCTCTCGCGTGATGTGGAGTACGAGGACGAGGCCGGCGAGACGGCCCGGTTCCAGGAGACCCACGCCCTCACGCACCAGGTCCTCGTCGTTCGGGTCCAGGGCGCATCGGTGGCCACGTCGGCGGCCCCGGAGGGCGAGACGGAGCAGACGCCGTCGAACGACGTCATCGTCACGCTGGCCGTCACGGCCGAGCTAGCTGAGCGCATCATCCACGGTCAGGAGTTCGGTCTCCTGTGGCTCACCCACGAGCGCGCGACCTCCGACCTCAGCGGCACCCGCATCGTCGACGCCACGAACATCTTCGAGCCATGATCCGACCCCTCCTGGTCACGGCCGACGACGGGCTCGCAACGCGCGTGTCCCAGGCAGCGGGCGGCGCCACGGTGGCGCGCCTCGACCTGCGCAGCCTGCCGCGCACCGCCCAGGACCTGCTGGCGGTCAGGGCCACCGAGGGCGCGAATGTCTTCATCCTCGACGGGACCGGGGATGACGCCGCCGCCCTCGCGCTGGCCCGCGAGCTGGACACCCGAGGGCTGGCCGTCATCGTGGTCTCTGACTCCGCGGCGGAGTTGGCCCTCCAAGCCCTGCGCGCCGGCGTCGAGGACCTGCTTGACCGAGGCGCCTCTGTCCCAGAGATCCGGGTCGCCCTGGATCGGGCGGTCCAGTCGTTGGCGGCTCCCGGCATGCAGGCACAGGCGGCTCGGAACTTCGAGGGACGGGGGACGGTAGTCAGCGTCGTCTCACCTAAGGGCGGGGTTGGCAAGACCACGGTCGCCTCGAACCTCGCCGTGGGGCTGGCCGGCCGGGAGGGCAACACCGCCGTCCTGGTTGACCTGGACATCCATTTCGGTGACGTCGCCACAGCCCTCAACCTCAGCCACGAGTTCGCGCTGCCCGACGTCACCACCGGACCTGGAGCGCGGGACTCGATCGCGGTGAAGAGCTACCTCACCCAGCATGAGACCGGCCTCTACGTCATTCCGGGTTCTGAGTCCCCGGCCGCGGCTGATGCCGTGACAGCGGCGGACGTCACCCGCCTCCTGGAGGTGCTCCGGGACCAGTTCGAATTCGTCATTGTTGACACGGCCCCTGGCTTCTCCGACCATGCCTTGGCAGCGCTCGATGTCACCGACGTGCTCGTCATGGTGACGTCTCTCGACGTCCCCGGCGTGCGGGGATTGCGCAAGGAGATCGACACTCTTGCCGAGCTCGGCCTATTCCCCTCGAGCCGGCACATCGTGCTCAACTTCTTCGAGTCCAGCCGGGGGCTATCGGTGGCCGACGTGGAGGCCAGCATCGGCGTGGGGATTGACGTGGTCATCCCCGTGGCCAAGGCCGTGCCCTTGTCAGTGAACCAAGGTATCCCGCTGCTCCAGAGCGGAGGGCGCGACCCGGCCAGCAAGCAACTGCGGGCGCTCGTGGACCGGGTCTCGCCGGCCGGACCGGAGCCCAAGCGGGGACTCTTCGGGCGGCGGTTCGCATGAGCAGCCTGTTCGAGCGCGCGCAAGCCGTCCGGCGCAGCAGCTCCGGGGCGCCCGACGCGTCCGGCGGCACCCCTGCCCGTGGTGGGGAGCCTGCCGCGCCCCCTCCGGCGGCGGAACGGGCACCCGCGCGGGAGGCCACGCGCCAGCGCATCCCCCCGCGCCCGCCCGCACGGTCCGCTGGACCCAACAAGGACGCCCTGGGGAGGCTGAAGGCTAGTGCCGTGGAGGCGCTCTTCGAGCGGCTCGGCGCCCGCCTCAGCGACCCCGACATGGACGAGGCGGCCCTGCAGCGGCTCGTCCTGGCCGAACTCAACGCTGTCGTGGAGGAGTCCAAGGTCCCGCTGACCGCCGCGGAGCGCCTCCGGCTCATCCGCGAGGTGCAGGACGACGTCCTGGGCCTCGGCCCCCTCCAGCCGCTGATCGAGGACCCCAGCATCACCGAGGTGATGGTCAACGGGCCTGAGAACGTCTACGTCGAGCGAGGGGGGCGCCTGGAGCGAACCCACGTGGTCTTCGACGACGACCGGCACCTAAGACGCGTGATCGAACGCATCGTCGTCAAGGTGGGGCGACGCATCGACGAGTCCTCGCCCCTGGTCGACGCCCGACTCGAGGACGGCTCGCGCGTCAACGCGATCATTCCGCCCCTGGCGGTGAGCGGCTCCACGCTGACGATCCGCAAGTTCTCCCACGACGCGCTCTCCGTCCCGGACCTCATCCGGCTGGGAACGATGACGGCGGAGATGGCGGAACTGCTGGAGGCCTGCGTCAAGGCGCGCCTGAACATCATCGTCTCGGGCGGCACCGGCACGGGGAAGACGACGCTGCTGAACGTCATCTCCTCGTTCATCCCGAACCACGAACGCATCATCTCCATCGAGGACGCGGTGGAGCTGCAGATCCAGCAGGAACACGTCGTCCGGCTGGAGTCGCGCCCGCGCAACGTCGAAGGCAAGGGTGAGGTCACCATCCGCGACCTGGTGCGCAACTCCCTGCGCATGAGGCCGGACCGCATCGTCGTCGGCGAGGTCCGCGGCGCCGAGGCACTCGACATGCTGCAGGCCATGAACACCGGCCACGACGGATCCCTCTCCACGGTGCACGCCAACACCCCCCGCGACGCCCTGTCGCGACTGGAGACGCTGGTCCTGATGGCGGGCATGGACCTGCCCCTGCGCGCAATCCGGGAGCAGGTCTCCGCCGCCGTCGACCTCATCGTCCATCTGACACGCCTGCGCGACGGCACCCGACGCATCACCCACGTGACCGAAGTACACGGCATGGAGGGCCAGACGATCACCATGCAGGACGTGTTCCTCTTCGATTACTCCGCGGGTGTCGACCCGAGCGGTCGTTTCCTTGGTTCTACACAGCCCACGGGCGTGCGACCGGCATTCACCGAGCGCTTCGAGGAACTGGGCATCCCCCTATCCGCGTCGGTGTTCGGGCGCCTCGACCTCTGGAACGGCCGCCGACGATGACGGCGGCGCACTACTTGGCCGTGGGCGGGGGTTTGGTGGCTGTTGCCGTCCTGGTGGTGCTCTGGCTCCTGGTGACGGCGCGGCGAAGGATCCCGCTGGAGCGGCGCCGCTACCGTCCCGACCAGCGTCAGAGTGCCCTCGGCTCATTCTCGGGCAGAGTGCTCCAGGGCACCGACAAGCTCCTCGGGCCACGCGACGGCGCTATCGAGGAGGCGCTCGACCTGGCGGGCTACCGGATCCGCCCTGCCGACTTCGTCGTCCTCATCGGCTCCGGGACGGTCGCAGCCTTTGCGATAGGGCTGGTTCTGAGGGGGGCCTGGGCCGGGGCGTTCCTCGCGGTCCTGGTTCCCATCGGGGCTTTCCTGCTGCTGCGCCTGCGGACGGATCGCCGCCGCCGGAAGTTCGGCCTCCAGCTGGAGGAGACGCTGCAGATCCTCTCCGGGGGTCTGCGAGCTGGATACAGCCTCCCGCAGTCCGCCAACACGGTCGCGCTCGAGGCGGAGGAACCCACGTCCACCGAGTTCGCCCGGGTGCTCAACGAGAGCCGCGTGGGGCGCCCCATCGTGGAGGCACTGGAGGACTCGGCCAGGCGCATGAAGAGCGAGGACTACTATTGGATCGTCCAAGCCGTCGCCATCAACCGCGAGGTGGGCGGCAACTTGGCCGATGTGCTCGAAGGGGTGGCAGCCACGATCCGTGAGCGCGTGCAACTCAAGCGCCAGGTGGACGCGTTGGCGGCCGAGGGCAAGCTCTCCGCCATCATCCTCATGGGTCTCCCACCGGCGGTGTTCGGCATGCTCATGGTGACGAACCCGACGTACGTCGCGGCCTTTAGGGAGAGCCTCATCGGCATGCTGATGCTGGCGGCGGCGGCGGTCCTGTTGACGATCGGCGGACTGTGGCTCCGCAGCCTGACAAGGATCAAGTTCTGACATGATCGGCGACTCCATCTGGGTGGTCTACGCCGGGTCCGTGGCTCTGGCGATGGGTCTGGGCGCGATGTTCTGGATGGCGGTGGCGTCTGGCCCCAGCGCGCGGCTGGTCCGCTCGAACCTCAACCGAGGCATCGCCGTGTCCGAAGGCCGCGAGACGCGTCCAGATCCCCGCCGCGGGCGGATGGGGAGCCTCATTGCGCACCCGGCCCTCACCCGTGGCCTCGACCGGCTCCTGGCCCAGTCCGGACGCCCGGCGGAATGGCCCCTCGGTCGGCTCCTGGACATCAAGCTTCTCGTGGCCATCGTCTTCGGGCTGCTGGGGACCCTGATGCTGTGGCGCTCCATGTCGCCCACCTCCGTACTCATCGTGCTCGGCTTGGTAGCCGGGGGCTTCTTCCTGCCGGACCTGCTCCTCTACAACACCGGGATGAAGCGTCGCCAGACGATCTCGCTCGAGCTGCCCGACACGCTGGACCAGATGTCCATCGCCGTGGAGGCCGGGCTCGGTTTCGATGCCGCGATGGCGCGGGTGGCTCGCAACGGCACAGGAATTCTGGCGCAGGAACTGGTCCGCACACTGCAGGACATCCAGGTTGGGCAGCCGCGCCGCGTCGCGTTCGAGGGGCTCGCAGCCCGGGCCGCCGTCCCTGAGCTGCGGCGCTTCATCCGCTCCATCATCCGGGCCGAGGAGTACGGTATGGCCCTCTCCGACGTGCTGAACATCCAGGCCAGGGAGATGCGCGTCGCGCGGCGGCAGCGCGCCGAACACAAGGCCATGCAGATCCCCGTGAAGGTGACCATGCCCCTAATCCTCCTCATCCTCCCCGCGTTGTTCATCGTCGTCCTGGGCCCGGCGGTCGTGGACATCATGCAGGCCTTCTCGTAGTGGTCCGCACCGCAATCGCCGTCTCTGCCGGCCTGCTCGTCGTCTGGCACCCGTTCCCTGATGTCGTGCCGCTCCTCCTGCTCGCCATCGGCGGCGCGTTCCTCATCCTCATCGACGTCCGCGAACACCGGCTACCCAACGCCATCATCTTCCCCGGCTATGCCGTCGTCGCCGCGTGGTGGCTCGGCTCCGCGCTCGCCACCGGCCGCTGGGCGGACCTGCTCACCGCCGTCCTCGGGGGAGTGACCACGTTCGTCGGTTTCGTCATCCTCGCCGTCCTCGCCCGCGGCATGCTCGGCTACGGCGACGTCAAGTTGGCCGGCCTCATCGGCCTCACCCTCGGGTGGTTCGGCTGGGTGACTCTGGCTCGCGGACTCGTCTTTGCGATCCTCCTGCACGGCATCCACGGCCTCGTCGTCCTGATCATCACGCGTGACCGGAAGGCCGAGATCCCCATGGGGCCGGCGCTCATCGTCGGCGCCGCCGCGGCAGCGTTCCTCGCCTGATCCGGACCCAGGGAATATCTGAGCCGCCCATGGGGTTGTATGGGACGCCAACTGACCTCAACACGGAAGGGCTCGACTGTGTCGACCACCGAACTGAACAAGGACAACTTCGCTGCGACGATCGAGGGCAACGACGTCGTGCTGATCGACTTCTGGGCCGACTGGTGTGCGCCCTGCCAGCGCTTCTCACCCATCTACGAGGAGGCCTCGGGCCGCCACGAGGACGTCGTGTTCGCCAAGCTGGACACCGAGGAGAACCAGGACATCGCCGCGGCGCTGGAGATCCAGTCCATCCCCACGCTCATGGGCTTCCGTGACGGGGCGCTCGTGTTCCGCCAGTCCGGCCTCCTGAACGGCAGGCAGCTGGACAGCCTCGTCGAGCAGATCAAGGCACTCGACATCGAGGCGCTCAAGCAGGAGGCAGCCCAGCAGCAGGGCTAGTCCCGGCCCTTCGGTGACCCCGGGGGACGCTGGCCGAAAGCGGTTTCCTACGATGCATAGTAAGCAGAGTAGGACGGAGACCAGCTGCCATGGTCAGCGAACCCCGGGACATCACAGTCCTGCCAGATCTGAGCACCACCGCGGGCAGGGTGGCCCCGGTGAGAACCCGCAAACCCATTTATCTCGATATGTTGCCTCCCTGCAATGCAGGGTGCCCTGCCGGTGAGAACATCCAGGAATGGTTGCGGCTGATCAAGATCGGCCAGCACGAATCCGCCTGGCGACAGCTCACCACCGACAACCCCTTCCCCGCCATCCACGGCCGCGTCTGCTACCACCCGTGTGAAACGGCGTGCAACCGCGGCGACCTCGACTCCTCGGTGTCCATCCGTTCCGTCGAGCGCTACCTGGGTGACCTCGCCATCGAGCGCGGCTGGAAGTTCCACGCACCCCGCCGCAGCTCCGGCCGACGCGTCCTCGTCGTCGGCGCCGGCCCCTCCGGGCTGTCCGCGGCCTACCACCTGCGCCGCCTCGGCCACGACGTCGAGATCCACGACGCCTCCGACACCCCCGGCGGCATGATGCGCTACGGCATCCCCGAGTACCGGCTGCCGCGCCACGTCCTCGACGCCGAGATCGCCCGCCTCGTCGACATGGGCGTCGTCATCCGCACCAACTCGCCCATCAAGGACCTTCTCGAGACTCAGCGCGAGGGCCGCTTCGACGCCGTCTTCGTCGCCATCGGGGCCCACCTGTCCAAGCGGGTCGAGATCCCGAGCGCCGATGCCTCCCGCATGGTCGACGCCGTCACGTTCCTGCGCGACGTCGCCTCCGGCGAACGTCCTGTCATCGGTCGCCGCGTCGCCGTCTACGGCGGCGGCAACACCGCCATGGACGCCGCCCGCGTCGCCCGCCGCCTCGGCGCGGAGGAGTCGGTCATCGTCTACCGACGCACCTCCGACCAGATGCCCGCCCACGCCGAGGAGCGCGAGAGCGCGGAGCGTGAGGGCGTCAAGATGAACTGGCTGCGCACCATCACCTCGATGGACCAGGGCGACCTCACCGTCGAGATCATGGAGCTCGACGAGCAGGGCCGCGCCCGCGGCACCGGCCGCTTCGAGAAGCTCGCCGCCGACACCGTCATCCTCGCCATCGGGCAGGAGGCCGACACCGGCTTCCTGCACACCGTCCCCGGCATGCGGTTCGTCGACGACGTGGTCCAGGTGGACCCCGACTCGCTCATGACCGACGTCCCCGGCATCTTCGCCGGTGGCGACGCCGTCCCCTCGGAGCGCACCGTCACCGTCGGCGTCGGCCACGGCAAGAAGGCCGCCAAGCGCATCGACAAGTGGCTGAACCTCGACGCCTCCCCGCCGCTGCCCCAGAAGCCGATCGTGACGCTCGAGCAGATGAACGTCTGGTACTTCGGCGGTCACGACCGCAAGGAGCAGATCGAGAGCTCCGTGGAGGAGCGGCTCGAGGGCTTCGGCGAGATCGTGGCCGGGCTCACCACGGAGGAAGCCGAGTTCGAGGCCCGCCGCTGTCTCTCCTGCGGCAACTGCTTCGAGTGCGACGGCTGCTTCGGCGCCTGCCCCGAGGACGCGATCATCAAGCTGGGCCCGGGCAACCGCTACCGCTTCGACTACGAACGCTGCACCGGCTGTGCCACCTGCTACGAACAGTGCCCCGTGCACGCCATCGAGATGATTCCGGAGGACCACCGATGAGCAAGCGCGCCATCATCGACGGCAACGAGGCCGCGGCCGACGTCGCGTACCGGCTGAGCGAGCTGTGCTCGATCTACCCGATCACGCCCAGCTCCACGATGGCCGAGCTCGCCGACGAGTGGTCCAGCCACGGCCGCCAGAACGTCTGGGGGCAGGTCCCCGCCGTCATCGAGATGCAGTCCGAGGGCGGCGCTGCCGGGGCGATGCACGGCGCACTCCAGGGCGGAGCCCTGTCGACGACGTTCACCGCCTCGCAGGGCCTGCTGTTGATGATCCCCAACATGTACCGGATCGCGGGTGAGCTGACGTCGTCGGTGTTCCACGTGGCGGCCCGCTCGCTGGCGACGCAGGGCCTGTCGATCTTCGGCGACCACCAGGACGTCATGGCCGTCCGCCAGACGGGCGTGTGCCTGCTGAGCTCCGCGTCGGTGCAGGAGGCCCACGACATGGCCGCTGTCGCGCACCTCGCCACCCTGGAGACGCGGCTGCCGTTCGTGCACTTCTTTGACGGTTTCCGCACCTCCCACGAGCTCAACACCCTCCAGACGCTGAGCGACGACCAGCTGCGCGAGCTGGTGCCCCGGGAGCTCGTGCTCGAGCACCGCTCCCGCGCGCTCAGCCCCGCCAACCCGTTCATCCGCGGCACGGCGCAGAACCCGGACACCTACTTCCAGTCGCGCGAGACCGCCAACCCGTACTACCAGCGGGTCCCCGAGATCCTCAGCTCAGTGATGGAGCGGTTCGCCCGGATCTCCGGCCGCCGCTACGCCCTGGCCGAGTACCACGGCGCGCCCGACGCCGAGCGCGTCGCCGTCATCATGGGCTCCGGCATCGAGACGGTCACCCCCGTCGTCGAGCACCTGAATGCCGAACTGGGCGCCAAGGTCGGCGTGCTGTACATCCGGCTCTACCGGCCCTTCCCCGTCGACGCCATCCTCGACGCCCTGCCCGCCACCGTGAAGCGCATCGCGGTCCTGGACCGCACCAAGGAGTCCGGGGCCAGCGGCGAGCCGCTGTTCCTCGACGTCGTCTCCACGCTCGGCGAGGCCTACGCCGACGGTCGCCGCGAGACCATGCCGCTCGTCACCGGCGGTCGCTACGGCCTGTCCAGCAAGGAGTTCACCCCGGCGATGGCCAAGGCCGTCTTCGACGAGCTCGGCAAGCCCACGCCGCGGCCGCGGTTCACCGTCGGCATCCACGACGACGTCACGCACCTCTCGCTCGACTACGACCCGGCCTTCCGCCTTGCCGACCCGGAAACCGTCAGCGCCGTCTTCTATGGCCTCGGCTCCGACGGCACCGTCGGCGCCAACAAGAACACGATCAAGATCCTTGGCTCCGGCCAGGAGATGTTCGCGCAAGGCTACTTCGTCTACGACTCGAAGAAGTCCGGCTCGCGGACCGTCAGCCACCTGAGGTTCGGCCCCAACCCGATCAGGGCTCCCTACCTGGTGGACCAGGCGAACTTCATCGGCTGCCACCACTGGTCCATCCTCGAGCGCGTCGACATCCTCGAGTTCGCCCGGCCCGGCACGACACTGCTGCTCAACGCCCCCTACGCGGCCGACGAGGTGTGGGACCGGCTTCCCGAGCCGCTGCAGCGGCGGATCGTGGAGCTCGGCATCCAGCTGTACACGATCGACGCCTCCAGCGTCGCCCGTTCGGCGGGTCTGGGGTCGCGCACCAACACCATCCTCCAGACCTGTTTCTTCGCGATCTCGGGGGTGCTGCCGCGGGACGAGGCGATCGAGAAGATCAAGACCGCCATCGAGAAGACCTACGCCCGGAAGTCCGCCGAGGTGGTGCGGAAGAACCACGCCGCCGTCGACGAGTCGCTGGCGCACCTGCACCGCATCGAGGTGCCGGACCACGCATCGTCGACCCACGGGCTCTTGGCCCCGGTTCCGGCCAACGCCCCGGAGTTCGTCCGTGACGTGACCGCGATGATGCTCGAGGGCAAGGGCGACCTCCTGCCCGTCTCGGCGCTGCCCGTCGACGGCACCTACCCGTCGGGCACCACGCGGTACGAGAAGCGCAACGTCAGTGAGATCGTCGCCGAGTGGGACCCCGAGTCCTGCATCCAGTGCGGCAACTGTTCGTTCGTGTGCCCGCACTCCGTGCTGCGCGCCAAGTACTACCCGATCGACAAGCTGGGGGACGCCCCCGAGGGGTTCCTCACCGCGCCGCTCGACGCAGCCGGCCTGCCCGACACCAACTACACGCTGCAGGTCTACGTCGAGGACTGCACGGGATGCGGCCTGTGCGTGGAGGCGTGCCCGGTGCGCCCGATCGGCCAGCCGTCGCGGAAGGCCATCAACCTCACCCCGCTGCTGGACCGTGAGAAGGAGAAGAAGGACATCGAGTTCTTCGAGTCCCTCCCGCTCAACCGGCGCGCCCGCGTGGACTTCGGGACCGTCCGCGGCACCCAGTTCCTGGAGCCGCTCTTCGAGTTCTCGGGGGCCTGCGCCGGCTGCGGCGAGACGCCGTACCTCAAGCTGCTCACGCAGCTGTTCGGCGACCGCACCACCGTCGCCAACGCGACGGGCTGCTCGTCCATCTACGGCGGCAACCTCCCGACGACGCCGTGGGCCAAGAACGCCGCGGGCCGCGGCCCGGCGTGGTCCAACTCGCTGTTCGAGGACAACGCCGAGTTCGGCCTCGGGCTGCGCCTGGCCGCCGACCTCCACGAGGACCTGGCCCGCGCCCGGCTGCTGGAGCTGCGGCCCGAGATCGGCGACGACGCCCTCGTCGACGCCCTGCTCAACGCGCCCCAGCGGCACGAGAGCGAGCTGGCGGAGCAGTCGGAGCGCGTCGACCAGCTGATGGAGCGGTTGAAGGGCCTCAGCGGACCAAAGGTCGAGGACCTCCGCTCCGTGGCCGACCACCTGCTGCGTCGTGCGGTGTGGATCGTCGGCGGCGACGGCTGGGCCTACGACATCGGCTCCGCGGGCGTCGACCACGTCCTCGCCAGCGGCCGCAACGTCAACGTCCTGGTGCTGGACACCGAGGTGTACTCCAACACCGGCGGGCAGGCCTCGAAGTCGACGCCGCTCGGCGCCGTCGCCAAGTTCGCCGCCGCCGGCAAGCACACCAACAAGAAGGACATGGCGATGCAGGCCATGGCCTACGGCTCGGTGTACGTGGCCCGGGTAGCGATGGGCGCCGATCCGCAGCAGACGCTGAAGGCGTTCCGGGAGGCCGAGGCCTACGACGGCCCCAGCCTCATCATCGCCTACAGCCACTGCATCGCCCACGGCTACGAGATCCGCAAGGGACTCGAGCAGCAGTACAAGGCCGTCAACTCCGGCCACTGGCCGCTCATGCGCTACAACCCGGTGCTGCGGGAGAACGGCCAGAACCCGTTCCTGCTCGACTCCCCACGGCCCCGGTTGAAGCTCAAGGAGTACCAGGACGCCGAGCTACGCTATCGCGTCCTCCACGCCGCCGACCCGGCCGAGGCCGACCGCCTGCTGCACCTCGCACAGGGCCAGGTGGATCGGCGCTGGTCCGAGTACGAGGAACTCGCGATGCGCGGCGCCGACGCGTTCGCCGCCGACCCCCGGAAGGGAGACGTCAATGACTGATCTGACCACCCGCTACCTGGGAATGGAGCTGCGCAACCCCGTCGTCGCCTCCGCGGGACCGATCTCACAGACGGTCGACGGCGTCCGCGCCCTGGCCGACGCCGGCGTCGGCGCCGTGGTGCTCTACTCGTTGTTCGAGGAGCAGCTCCGTCGCGAGGCCGAGCGCACCGCCACCCTGGAGCAGACGTACGAGGAGCGGTTCGCCGAGGCGCTCACGTTCTTCCCCAACGTGCCGGGCACGGAGGGCGACGGCTCCGAGCAGTACCTGCACCTCGTCGAGGAGGCGGCGGCCGCGATCGACGTGCCGCTGATCGCGTCCCTCAACGGCTCCACGCTGGGCAGCTGGACGAAGATGGCGCAGAACCTGGCCGACGCCGGCGCCGCGGCCATCGAGCTCAACATCTACTTCGTCCCGGGCGACCTCACCATGTCCGGTGCCGAGGTGGAGGCCCGGCACCTGGACATCGTCGCCGCGGTCAAGGAGTCGGTGAACGTGCCGATCGCCGTGAAGCTCTCGCCGTACTTCTCGTCGGTGGGCAACATGTGCGTCTCCCTCGACCGCCTCGGTGCCGACGGGCTCGTGCTGTTCAACCGGTTCCTGCAGCCCGACATCGACCTCGACCGGGTCGAGGTGCGCTCCGGGGTCACCCTGTCGTCGCCCAACGATGCCCGCCTGCCGCGCACCTGGATCGCCGTGCTCCGCGATCACGTCAGGGCGTCGCTGGCCGCGACGTCCGGCGTCGACCAGCCCGACGACGTCGCGAAGTACATCCTGTCCGGCGCCGACGTCGTGATGACCACGTCGTCGCTGGTGCGCTACGGAGTCGCCCACGCCACCAACCTCATCCGAGGCCTGGAGGACTGGCTGGACGGTCGGAGCCTCACGCTGGACCGGGCGCGTGGGATGCTCGCCGTCCCGAAGGACGTCTCGGCCTCCCAGTACGAGCGCGCCGGTTACGTCTCGGCACTGCAGAAGGCGAAGGAGACCTACGGCTCCCTCCGCTGACCCCCCTCCCGAAAATCGAACACTGCTCGATTTCCCCCCGTCCGCTCACGAGAATCGAACACTGAGTGGGCAATCCGGCGCCTACCATGCCGATATGGACGCCAACGATGTCTGGAACCGCAACGCCGACGGCGCCTGCGGCGAGCTGCTGGGCGATCAGCACCTGGCGCGCGCTATCGCCTTCGACTCGCACGCCCAGGGCGACGGGGTCCTGGACGCGGTCGAGAGCCTCGTCGGTGAGTTGCTGGTGGGCGAGACCATGGACGCGTTCGCCTGGTTCGGGCTCGACGACGTGGCCGCCCTGATCGACGACGTCGCCGCGGCGGAGGCGGACCCGGACGATGCGGGGCCGGATGACCGGTTTCACCGGCTGGACGTCACCGATCGGCTCTCCGCCGCGCTGTCGGAGCGGCTGCGCGACGACGCCGACTCCTTCGCGCCGGCCGGCACCCAGGGCCCCGGCCTCCCGCAGCGGGAGATCGCCGCGGACGCCACGGTCGTCGGCTACCGGGAGAAGGGGATCCGGACGGTCATGGCGCTCAATGCGCTCGGGGTGGGCGCGGTGATGACGGTTGAGGGAGGCGTGCAGCTGATCGACGAGGAAGGCGACGCGTCCCTGGACCAGCGGATCATGGAGGTGCTCGACCTGGTCGACCGGTGGTTGGTCACCGCGGACGAGCTGGACGCCTGACGCCCCACGGCTTCCCTACGATGGGCGAGTGCTGATCGACATCCTGCTCATCATCGGTGGCCTGGCCCTGCTCATGGCGGGCGGCGAGCTGCTGGTGCGCGGCGCCGCCAGCCTGGCCCGCCGCATCGGCATGTCCTCGCTGGTGGTGGGCCTCACCGTCGTGTCCGTGGCGACGTCGGCGCCCGAACTGGCCGTCACCGTCGACGCCGTGTTCACCGGCGCCCCCGACCTGGCGGTCGGCAACGTCATCGGCAGCAACACCGCCAACGTGCTGCTGATCCTGGGCGCCGGTGCCCTCATCGCCCCGCTCGCCATCCGTCGCCAGCTACTGCGCTTCGACATCCCGGTGATGCTCGTCCTGTCCATCCTGCTGCTCGTGCTCGGACTCGACGGCGGCCTCAGCATCCTCGACGGCGTGCTGCTCTTCGGCGGTTACGTCACCGTGACCGCCGCCACCGTGATGCTCGGGAAGCGCAACTCGAAGGCGCTCGCAGAAAAGGTCGCGCCGCCAACGCAGCCGGGTTGGGTCTCGGGTCTGCTGGTGCTGGCAGGGGTGGGGCTGCTCATCCTCGGCGCCCAGCTGCTGGTCCGGGGCGCCGTCTCCATCGCCACGGATCTTGGGATCTCCGAGTTGGTCATCGGCCTCACCATCGTCGCCATCGGAACGTCGCTGCCGGAGCTGGCCGCCACGATCATCGCCGTGCGGCGCGGAGAGGGTGACATGGCCGTCGGCAACGTCGTGGGCAGCAACATTGCGAACATCGGGCTGGTCCTGGGACTGCCCACCGTCATCTCCGGTGGCGGCATTCCCGTGGCGCCGTCGTCGATCGCTCTCGACCTGCCGCTCATGATCGCGACCGCCGTCGTCCTTGTGGTGGTGGCCTTCACGGGCAGCCGCATCGTCCGCCTGGAGGGGGCAGCGTTCGTGCTGCTGTACGCGGCTTACCTGACGTACATGATCCTGGACTCCGCCGGCCACGACGCGCTCGACGGCTTCACGATGGCCATGGTGTGGTTCGTGCTGCCACTTCTGCTGGTGGTGGCGGCGGTCACCGTGGTGCAGGAACTGCAGGAGCGGGGGGAGCGAGGGTCTGCCGCCGGGGTGCGTGGGTGACGACGCCTCGACACGGCCGCTGCGCGGCCTACTCGGCGAGCGTGGTGCCTCGCACGGCCTACTCGGCGAGCGTGGAACGCGGCCCACTCGGCGGCGGAGAGACTGATCGGCGACCCCGGGAAGATTCGAACTTCCGACACAAGGTTTAGGAAACCTCTGCTCTATCCCCTGAGCTACGGGGCCAACACCCCAAGGCTACCGATCAGCGCGCCCCCGCACCAACGCGGGCTCAGTGGTCCCGCAGCGCCTCGATGAGCTCGTCCTTGTTCATCTTGGAACGGCCATCAATGTCGAGCTCCGCCGCGCGGTCCTGCAGCTCGTCGACCGTCCACTCCTCGTAGGCCTCGGAATTGCCGCCGCGTCGGCCGACCTCCTCGCGCGAGGAGTTGGCCGCGGCGTTCGCGATGCGCGCGGCCTTCTCCTTGCTGGCTCCATCATCACGGAGCGCCTCGTAGACTTCGGGGTCCTTGACGCTCGGTCCCGGGTCCCGCTTCTTCTCAGCCATCATGGGCCTCCTTTCGCAGAGGACCCATGCTGGCACGCCGGACGGTCAGCCCCGGGGGTGCGTCATGTCCATCGGCACGACCCACTCGTCGAACTGCTCCTCGGTGAGGAAGCCCAGCTCGAGGGCGGCCTCCTTCAGCGAGGTGCCGTCGGCGTGGGCCTTCTTGGCGATCTTGGCCGCCTTGTCGTAGCCGATGTGCGGGTTGAGCGCGGTGACCTGCATGAGGTTGCGGTCCAGGTTGGCCTTGATCCGCTCCGGGTTGGGCTCGATGCCCACCGCGCAGTTGTCGGTGAACGCGGCGCAGGCGTCGCCGATCAGCCGGATGCTCTCCAGCACGGCGTGCGACATGACCGGCTTGAACACGTTGAGCTGGAAGTTGCCCTGGCTGCCGGCGAAACCGACGGTCGCGTCGTTGCCGAAGACCCGGGTGGCCACCATGGTCATGGCCTCGGACTGGGTGGGGTTTACCTTGCCGGGCATGATCGAGCTGCCGGGCTCGTTCTCGGGGATGGTGATCTCGCCGATGCCGTTGCGGGGCCCGGAGGCGAGCCAGCGGACGTCGTTGGCGATCTTCATGAGCGCCATCGCCAGCACGCGCAGGCTGCCGGACACTGCCACCAGCGCGTCGTGGGCGGACAGCGCGGCGAAGGTGTTGTCGGCCTGCCGGAAACTGTGGCCGGTCTCGTCGCTGATCTTCGTCGCGGTCAGGGCGCCGAAGTCCTTGTGGGCATTGAGGCCCGTCCCGACGGCGGTGCCGCCGATCGCCAGCTCCTGCAGGCCCAACTCGGAGTGCCGCACCTGGTCGAGAGCGAAGTCGAGCTGGGCCACCCAGCCGGAGATCTCCTGGCCGAGCGTGATCGGTGTGGCGTCCTGCAGGTGGGTGCGGCCCACCTTGACGATGCCGGCGAACTGCTCGGCCTTCTCCGCCAGGACGTCGCGGAGCCGCTGCACGCGGTCGTAGAGGAGGTCGTGGAGGTCGAGCACGATCGCGATGTGCATCGCGGTGGGGAAGGTGTCGTTGCTGGACTGTCCGCGGTTGACGTGGTCGTTGGGGTGGATGGGGGTCTTGCTGCCCATCTCGCCGCCCAGGATCTCGATGGCGCGGTTGGAGATGACCTCGTTGGAGTTCATGTTGGACTGCGTGCCCGAGCCGGTCTGGAACACCACCAGCGGGAAGTGGTCGTCGAGGTCGCCGCGGATGACCTCGTCGGCGGCCTGCACCAGCGCGTCGAGCTGCTGCTGGTCGAGCGGAAGCTCGCCCAACTCGGCGTTCGCCTGCGCAGCCGCCTTCTTCAGGATGCCGAGCGCACGGATCATGGAACGGCCCCAGACGAAGGTGTCGCGCCCGATCGGGAAGTTGCCGATGCTGCGCTGCGTCTGCGCGCCCCAGTAGCGGTCTGCGGCCACCTCGACGGCGCCCATGGAGTCGGTTTCATTGCGGAAGTCAGCCATGGCCACAGCCTAGACCGCGACGTCGCGCTCGCCTCCGCTGGGGTGGGTGCTGCCCAAGCGAGCACGGCAGCCGTCGGGATCAGAGAACGGGAGCAGTTCGACCCCCTCCGAGGCCCCGAGTCGACGCAGCACGCCGTCGATGAGTCCCTGGTGGATCTGGCAGATGAACTCCGGGTTCTCGTGGGCCAGGTCGAGCAGGGGGCACGTGCGCAGAATGAGGGCCTCGCCCTCGGACGTGGTGGCGCGCTCGGGCTCGAACCCCAGGATGTCCAGCACCTCCACCACGGCGTCGATGTGGTCCGAGTCCTCCCGGGCCAGTTGCCCTGCCCGGTTCGATCCCCACATCCGTCCGATCTCCTGTGCCTCATTGCGACCCGCTCCGGTCGCCACCAGGTAGGAGGCGAAGACGCCCGCCAGGTCGTGCGCCTCGTCGGGGGTCCGGCCCAGGGCGACGTCGGCCCGCGGCGTGAGCGTGTACCCGCGCGGACGTCGTCCGGGACCCGTCGTCCGCACATCCCCGACGGAGATGAGTCCGTCGCGTTCCAACAGGTCGAGGTGCTGCCGGGCGGCGTTCGGGTGTTGGTCCAAGTGGTTGGCCAGTTGGGTGATCGTGACGTCCCTGCCGCCAAGGTCGGCGATCGCCTGCAGCACCCGCTTGCGGGCGGCGGGCAGTTGCGCTGCTCCGCGCACCGGCTTCGGTCCACGACGGTGTATGTGCTGGGTGCTGGTCATGGGACCACTCTACCTTTTTTCTCCAGACGGTTGTGGAGTAATGTGTCCCTCGTGACTGAACTGAACCTGACCCAGCGCTCCTCCTCCTGCGGCTGCGGCGGCCACGACGATGCCCTCCCGGAGCTCGATGCCCGCGCCATCCCGCACGCCATCCGCCACGCCGCCATCCACGGCGCCGTCGACTCCCTCCAGCCCGGAGCGGCCCTCATCCTCGTCGCCCCGCACGATCCCAAGCCGCTCCTGGCGCAGATCGCCGACCGCCATGGCGACAACATCGCGGTCAGCTACGTGGCCGAGGGCCCGGAGGCCTGGAAGCTGAAGCTGGCCCGCGTCTGATGTGCTCCTACTGCGGATGTGACTCCATCGGCGTGATCGGGCGGTTCATGTCCGAGCACGTCGAGATCATCAATGCGTGCGGTGCCCTCAAGGCCGCCGTCGCCGAGAGGGACGACGCCGCAGTCCACGCCACCGCCGACCAGTTGGCCGGCCTCCTCGGACCCCACACCGAGTCCGAGGAGGCCGGGCTCTTCTCGGTCATGGGTCGCCGCGACGAGTTCCACGACCACATCTCCACACTGTGTGGTGAGCACCGGTCCCTCGACGACCTGCTCGCCGCCATCGTGGCCGGGGACTACGGGCTCATGGACACCTTCGAGCGGGCGCTGCGCGATCACATCGACAAGGAGGACAACGGACTGTTCCCCGCCGCTGCCTCCGGGATGGACGGGGACGAGTGGCAAGAAATCGACCAACGCACCCATGAGCACGACCACGCCACCGGCACAGCCCATTCCCACGCCCCCGAAGCGGCGCACAGCCACTGACCCCGGCCGTTCCAGCCGCGGGCTCCGCACCCTGCTCGTCGTCCTCGGTGGCGCGTCCATGCTCACCGGACTGAACGCCGCCCTGGTGCGGCTCGGCGTCTGGGCGCCCGTCGCCTCGGCGCGCGTCGGGGACCTCCACGGCCCCGTCATGGTGCTCGGCTTCATGGGCACGCTGATTTCTCTGGAACGTGCCCAAGCGCTGCGCAACCCGCTCGCCTATCTCGCCCCCGGGCTGCTGGGGCTGGGCTCCCTGCTCCTGGTGGCCGGCGCGCCCCAGGCGCTCGGCAAGCTCCTGCTCCTCGACGGCACCGTCGCGTTCGTCGTGCTCGCCGTCGCGCTGTGGCGCCGGGCGCCGTTGGGGCTGGTCGCGGCGCAGGCGGTCGGCGCCCTCATGGCCGCCCTGGCGGCCGGGCTCTGGCTGGTGGCCGACATCGCGGCGCTCCTGCCGCTCCTCGCCGCGTTCCTCGTCATCACCATCGCTTCCGAGCGGGCCGAGCTCGCCCAGTTGACCATGGGCCGGCGGGCCGTCCCCACACTGCTGGCCATGGCCGCCGTGATCTCGGCAGGAGCCGTTGCGAGCCTCCCCTGGCCGGACTGGGGCGCACGACTGCTGGGCGCCGGCTGCGCCGCGACGGCGGTCTGGCTGTGGCGCGACGACGTCGGCCGCCGGATGATCCGCTCCACCGGCCTGCGCCGCTTCAACGCCGCGGCTCTCCTGGCCGGGAACCTGTGGCTCCTCGTCGCCGGCCTCGTCTGGCTGATCGGGGGGCAACCGTCGGGCTCCGGCTCCTATGACGCCGTGATCCACGGGGTCTTCCTGGGGTTCGGGGTGTCCATGATCATGGCCCACGCGCCCATCATCTTCCCGGCCGTCCTCGGCCGGCCGCTACCGTACAGGCCTGTGATGTGGGTGCCCCTGGGGCTCCTGCACTCGGGCATGGCCATCCGGCTGTCGGGAGACCTGACGGCCCTCGACCTGTTGTGGAAAGTGGGAGGCATCATCACCGTGCTCGCGGTCCTGTCCTTCGCCCTGAGCGTGGTGCTGGCGGTGGTCCGGTCATGACCCGCCGCCGCAACCCCCTGCGCGACTTCCCCCTGGTCGTCTGGCTGGGTGCCGCCGTCATCGTTGCCCTCGTCCACCAGTGGGTGCCCGAGGCCACGTGGCTCATGGTGCACCTCGTGGCGCTCGGGGCGATGACCCACGCGGTCATCGTCTGGAGCCGGCACTTCGCCTCCGCGCTGCTCAAGACGCGCCCCGACGAGGCGGCCGAGCGTCGCCAGACCTGGCGGCTCGGCGGTGTCAGCGTCGGCGCGCTCCTGGTGCTCCTGGGCGTCCCGACCACCCAGTGGTGGCTCGTGGTCGTCGGCGCGGTGGTCGTCTCCGCGGCGGCGTTGAGCCACGGCATCGAGCTGGCGCGCGACCTCAAACGGGCGCTGCCCGGACGCTTCCGCATCGCGGTGCGCTACTACGTGGCGGCTGCGGCGTGCCTGCCGGTGGGCATCGGCTTCGGGGTGGCCCTGGCCTTCGGTCTCGACGACCACTGGCACGCCAACCTGCTGATCGCCCACACCATGACGAACCTGCTGGGCTGGATCGGCCTGACCGTGGTCGGCACCCTCGTCACCTTCTGGCCCACGGTCCTGCGGGCACGGATGGATGACCGCTCGGAGGGCCTTGCCATCCAGGCCCTCCCGATCCTGCTCGGCGGCCTCACCGTCGTCGTGGTCGGTGCGCTGACCGGCCTGCGGGAGGTGGTCCTGCTCGGACTGGCGGTCTACGCCATCGGGCTGCTGTGGTGGGGGCGCTCGCTGCTGGCGCCGCTGCGGCGGAAGCCCCCGCGGGAGTTCGCTCCCGCCTCGATCGGCCTCGCCAGCCTCTGGGCAGTCGTCGCGCTGGTCGCCACTGGAATCCACGTCGCCGCCACCGACGATCAACAACTGGCCGACGGCTACCCGATGCTCGCCTCCATCTGGGTGGTGGGCTTCCTGGTCCAACTCGTCACCGGAGCGCTGTCCTACCTCATCCCGTCGGTCATCGGAGGAGGGCCCCGCGTGGTCCGGGCCGGCGCCGCGTGGTTCGACCGGTTCGCGACGGTCAGGCTCGTCGTCATCAACGGTGGCCTGCTCCTCTGGCTGGCGCCGATGCCCGGGTGGGTCAACGTCGTCGTCTCCGTCGTCGTCCTCGCGGCGATGGCGGCCTTCCTCCCGCTGCTGGTCAAGGGCCTGCGCGCCTCCGTCGCCGAGAAGCGCCGCGCGATGGCAGGCGAGCCAGCCGCCGAGTTCGAGCGTCCGTCAGCATTCAGCGGCTCGGGCCTCATGGCCGGCATTGCCGCGCTGGCGCTGACGGTCAGCGTAGGCATCGGGATCGACCCCGGGGCGGCCGGGTTGTCCGCCACGCCGTCGACCACCGCGACGGAATCCGTGGCCCCGACGGGCGAGACCGTGCGCGTTGAGGTCAAGGCCGTCGGCATGGTGTTCGTCCCCAACCGCATCGAGATACGGCCCGGGGACCGCGTCGTCATCGAGCTCACCAACGACGACCCCACCAACGTCCACGACCTCGCCATTGGGGACCAGCGCACGCCGCGACTCCGCCAGGGCGAGACCGCGGAGCTCGACCTCGGCGTCGTCGGCGAGTCCATCCAGGGCTGGTGCACGGTCGTCGGCCACCGCCAGATGGGCATGGTCTTCGACGTCGTCGTCGACGGCCAGGCGCCCGCTGCGGAGCCCGACGACGGCGACGCGATGCCCGCCGATCACGGCGCAGGACACGGCGCGCCCAACCCCGACGCCGAGCTGGCGACCATCGTCGATCCGGTCGTGCCCCCGCTGGTCGACGAGAGGCTGCACCGCTACACCTTCACCGTTACCGAGGTCCCCCTCGAGGTGGCGCCCGGGGTGTGGCAGCGGCGCTGGACGTTCAACGGGGGGAGTGTGGGTCCGACCCTGCGTGGGCGGGTCGGCGACACCTTCGAGATCACCCTGGTCAACGACGGCACGATGGGCCATTCAATCGACTTCCACGCCGGGGCACTGGCCCCCGACGAGCCGATGCGCACCATCGCCCCCGGAGAGTCGCTCGTCTACCGCTTCACCGCGGAGCGCTCCGGGATCTGGATGTACCACTGCTCCACCATGCCGATGACCGCGCACATCGCCGCCGGTATGCACGGGGCGGTCATCATCGAACCCGAGGAGGGGCTGCCGGAGGTGGACCGCGAGTACGTCGTCGTCCAGTCCGAGGTGTACCTGCAGAACCACGGCGCCACAGCCGAGGAGGCCACGGACGTCGACGCCGACGCGGCCCTCGCGGAGGAACCGGACTACGTCGTGTTCAACGGCGTCGCCAACCAGTACGACCAGGAGCCCTTCCGGGCCGGGGTGGGGGAGCGGGTCCGCTTCTGGGTGCTGGCGGCGGGCCCCAACCGGTCCTCCAGCTTCCACATCGTCGGCGGCCAGTTCGACACGATGTACTCCGAGGGCGCCTACCACCTCCGCGATGGCGTCGGCGCCTTCGGCGAGACCGATGGCGGCGCCCAGGCACTCGGGCTGTTCGCGGCGCAGGGCGGGTTCGTCGAGCTGGTCTTCCCGGAGGCCGGGCACTACCCGGTGGTCAGCCACATCATGGTCGACGCCGAGCGCGGTGCCCACGGCATCGTCGAGGTGACCGAGTAGTCCGACGGCCGGGCCGCCGCACGACCCGGGGGCGGGGTTAGTCTGGGTCATGAAGATCTCAGAGGTTGTCCAGCGCAAGGGGAGCAACGTCGTCACGATCCTCCCCGACGCCACCGTCACCGAACTCCTCGCCTCCCTCCACGAGCACCACATCGGCGCGCTCGTGGTCAGCACGAACGGGACCACCGTCGAGGGCATCGTCAGCGAGCGCGACGTGGTCCGCGCCCTCCACGAGCGCGGGGTCGGAGTGCTCGACGAGCCGGTGCGCTCGATCATGACGGTGGAGGTCCAGACCTGTCAGGAGTCCGACGACCTGCGTGAGTTGGCCGTCAGGATGACCGAGCACCGCGTGCGGCACCTTCCCGTGGTCGACGACGAGCACCACTTGATGGCCATCGTCTCGATCGGCGACGTGGTCAAGCGCCGCCTCGACGAACTGGAGGACGAGACCAGCCAGCTCTTCCACTACGTCCAGGGGGACCGTTCGACGGTGTAGGCGTCGCTGCGGCCCGCTCAGGCGACGGCGACCACGCGCCGCTCGTCGGCCGGTTCCGGTTCCAGGACCCCACCGTCGAGACGGCTGCTCTGGACACCGAAGCCCCTGCGCAGCCGCACCCACAGCCACACCGCGTAGGCGACGGCGATCACCATGATCACGGACGCCGCGTAGAGCTCCCGGGTCTCGTCGTCGACGCTGAGGTTGCCGCTGATGTTCAGCAGCACGTGGAAGACGACGCCGGGCAGGATGCTCCCGGTCATCTCGAACAGCAGGGCCAGCGCGACGCCGATGCCGATGCCCAGCACGATCTGCAGCACCTGCTGGGTGCCCGTGTAGCCGTTGAGAAGGTTCACGATGTGGCCGATGCCGAAGGTGATCCCGCTGATCAGGACCGCGCGCACCACGCCGCTGCGCTCCCGGATCGCCCGGTAGAGGAAGCCGCGGAAGATCAACTCCTCGAGGAACCCGACGGCCGTCATGAGCAGGACGATGAGCAGGACGTCGACCGCGTCGAGGGACAGGTCCAGGCCCTTGCCGTACTGGACGACGGCCATCAACGCCAGGGGGACGAAGTACAGGGCCGGCTTCCACCGCGATCCGGCGGGCGGGGTGACGCCGTAGAACTGCAGGCGATGGTGCCGGTGGAGGTAGAAGACCGCGACGGCGGCCAGGACGAGCAGCGCCGCCGCGGTGGCGGAGTGCTCCAGCCCCGCGGCCTCGGAGACGGCCCTCCCGACCGAGTCGGTGACGATGTAGAGGGCGATCCAGACGACGGCGTGCCAGATCAGGCTCGCCCGGTGCAAGCGGTACATGGGAGTCCTCACTCCGCGGCGGAGGGGGCCGGAAGGCCGACGGGGCGGCGCCGCTGACGTCCACGCTAGACCCCATGGGGCAGTCTCGCAGGGCCTCCGGCAAGTTCCCGGGTCGGCGCCGCGACGCCCCCTGCTACTAGGATCGGACGCGTCACCGACGAAGGGATGTCCGACGTGTCCGATGCAGGTCTCAACGCCGCCAGGGAGAAGATGCAGGAGGCCGGTGTCGCCACCCCTGCCATCGAGGTCTTCTCGCACTACTACCGGCTCCTCGAGTCCGGTGAGACGGGGCTGATCCGCGAGGACAGCATCACCCCGCTGTTGGACCCGCCCATGCTCGACGACGTGGAGGTCAGCGACGAGGCGGCGCGGGAGGCGCTCGGCCAGACGGTCATCGTCAAGCTCAACGGCGGGCTCGGGACGTCCATGGGCCTCGACCGCGCCAAGACCCTCCTCGAGGTCCGCGATGGACTCAACTTCCTCGACCTCATCGTCCGGCAGGTCCGTGCCGCGCGCGAGGAGCACGGGGTGCGCCTGCCGCTGCTGCTGATGAACTCCTTCCGCACGGAGGCGGACACCCTGGCGCACCTCGCCCAGTACGGCGACCTGGCCGTCGACGACCTGCCGCTGTCGTTCATGCAGAACCAGGAGCCCAAGCTGCGGGCGGACAACCTGATGCCGGTGGAGTGGCCGACCGACCCGTCGCTCGAGTGGTGCCCGCCCGGCCACGGCGACCTCTACACCGCGCTCGAGGGCTCCGGGGTGTTGGACCAGCTCCTCGCCGCCGGCTTCCGCTACGCGTGCGTGTCCAACGGAGACAACCTCGGCGCCGCCCCCAACGCCCGGATCGCGGGCTGGTTCGCGGCCTCCGGTGCGCCGTACGCCGCCGAGCTGTGCCGCCGAACGGTCAATGACAAGAAGGGCGGTCACCTGGCCGTGAGGAAGGCCGACGGCCAGCTGATCCTGCGCGACACCGCCCAGACCGCACCGGAGGAGATGGAGTACTTCACCGACGAGCACCGCCACCCGTTCTTCCACACCAACAACCTGTGGTTCGATCTGCAGAAGCTGCGCGACACCCTCGTCGAGCGCGAGTCG
The DNA here is from genome assembly GCA_947499145.1 of uncultured Arachnia sp. Taxonomy (GTDB): domain Bacteria; phylum Actinomycetota; class Actinomycetes; order Propionibacteriales; family Propionibacteriaceae; genus Arachnia. The sequence goes on along the minus strand of CANMNB010000013.1, from coordinate 82,649 downwards.
GTGCTGGGCCTGCCGATGATCCGCAACGAGAAGACCGTCGACCCGGCGGACTCCGACTCGACGCCGGTCATCCAGATCGAGACCGCCATGGGCGCCGCCATCGAAGTCTTCGAGGGTGCGACGGCGATCTGCGTCGGGCGCGAGCGCTTCCAGCCGGTCAAGACCACCAACGAGCTGCTGCTGCTGCGCTCCGACGTCTACGACCTCGGCGACGACGGAACGCTCGTGGTCACGACCGACGGAACACCGGAAGTGGACCTCGACTCGCGCTTCTACAAGAAGGTCGACGGCTTCTCCAAGCGCATCCCGCACCCCCCGTCGCTCAAGGACGCTTCGTCGCTCAAGGTGCGCGGTGACTGGACCTTCCCGCGCGCCGTCCGAGTGGTGGGCGACGCCGTGCTCGAGGACGAGGGCGAGCCGAAGCTCCTCGACGAGGGCACCGTCCTTGGGCAGTGACGCCGAGCTCGTCGCGCTGGCGCTGACGGGGGAGAGGCTCCCGCTGGATCAGGTGGAGCCCGCTGGGCTCCCCGACAGCCTCACCGCGCTGGGCTGGGACGGCGGGCGGCTGCGGGAGTTCCGCCGATCCTGCATGCGGCAGGGGCGGCCGTGGCCGGTCCAGGTTCCGGTGGACGAGGTCCGCGAGCTCGGCTTCGCGCGGTTCCAGGCGCTCCTGGCCCAGGCGCGGGAAGCCATGGGTCTCACCGGGGCGGTCCCGGCCGCACCGCCGGCGGGAGGTCGTCCGCTCGGGGCGGACGAGCGTCGCCTGCTGGCCGACAGGCCACCGCACTGGTGAGCCTCAGCGGCGGCGGCTCAGACGTTGCCGCTGCGCGCTTTGAGCAGGTCGCGGATCTCGGTCAGCAGGTCCTCGGACGTGGCGGCGACGTCGGCTTCCTCCCGGACGAAGTGGCTGCGGGCCTTGTTGTAGGGCAGCACGATGCCGAAGTAGACCACGGTCGCGAGGATCAGGAACGAGACGAGGGCGGTCAGGAAGACGCCGACGTTCACGTCGCCGACGGAGACCTGGCTGAAGTCGGGCTGGCCACCGATCTTGCCGAGCAGATCCATGATGATCTTGGTGAACGACTCCACCACCTTGGCGAATGCGGCGCCCATGATGAATGCGACGGCGATCTCGATGAGGTTGCCGCGGAGCAGGAACTCCTTGAAGCCCTTCATGCTGGTCTCTCCTTCATATCTTTTCGGGGGCAGGAATGCCGTCGAGAACCTTCCCAGTGAATGAGAGTTGGCGCAAGCTACGCGCCCCCCAGGATGATGGACAGCTGTGCGCTCTGCCCGAGGGTGGCGATGCTGGGCGCCAGCTGCGCCGGGACATCCACCAGGACCAGTGGGGCCGCCGCCACCCGTGGTGTGAGCTGGGTTCCCAGGTCTGCGGCAGGTGGCATCGCCACGACGCGGGCATCATCGGTGATGACCTCGGACCCGGTCACGGTCTCCGCCAGGGACAGGCGGGTGCCGGGTGTCAGGAGTGCGACGAGTTCGGCAGGCGCCACCTGGATGGGAACGACGGCCCGGTCCGGCGCCGTCGCCCAGTTGCTGATCAGGAGTCCCGGTTGGATGACGGTGCCCTCGCCGGTGCTGGTGGCCGTGACGGAGCCCACCGCCTCATCCAAAGCCCCCGTGGCACCCGCCGGCACCCAACGGGTGGGGACTGCAGCAACGTCGAGGTCAGAGTGCGTCAGCCTGTGGCCGGCGGGCACGTCTCGAGTGGTGACCACGACGTCGCTGGTTTCGGGGGCCGGACCCTCGAGGTGATGGGCCAGCAGCAGGACGCTGAGGGCGGCCAGACAGGCGGCAAGGACCTGGCGGTGCAGGTACGCGCGGCGGCGCAGGCGGGTGAGGAGCTCCATGCCCCCACTGTGTGTCTGACGGCTGGGGGTTCACCAGCCGTCCACAGGTCAGGAGGCTGCGGCCTTGGATTCGGTGGAGGAAGAGGAGCTCGAGGTGCTGCTGGTACTCGCGCTGGCCGCTGCGGCGGCGGGCTTGCTGGCGGTGGAGGCCGAGCGGGAATCCGTGGCGTAGAAGCCGGAGCCCTTGAACACCACGCCCACGGCGTTGAACACCTTGCGAAGCTCGCCCTCGCACGACGGGCATTCCGTCAGGGAGGCGTCGGTGAACTTCTGGACAACCTCGAGGTTGTCTCCGCAGGAGGTGCAACGGTATTGGTAGGTGGGCATGCGGGCTCGCTTTCAACGAGAGGGACGCTGACATGATAAGTCAGCGCCGCGCCGATCCCAACTGGAGCGATCGCCTCACGTGAAGCGCAGGAACCCCGCTTCGGTCACCACGGCGTCGACGTGCACGTCGTGTGGCTCCCGCGGCAGCTCGTCCACCACCTCCGACTCCCTGGCCAGCGCCCAGACCTGCGTCCCCGGACGCCGCCCCACCAGCGCGCGGTCGTACCAGCCCCCGCCCGTGCCCAGCCGGACCCCGCGCCGGTCCACCAGCAGGCACGGGACCACCACGAGCTCGACGTCGAGCAGGGCGTCAGCACCGAGCGACTGGCCCTGCGGTTCCGGGATTCCTGCCCAACCGGGCTCCAGCGAGCCGGGGCCGTCGTACCGGGCCCAGTCGGGCTCCCGCCGCAGGAGCGGGAGGAGGACCTTGGCGCCGCGCATCCACCACGCATCGAGGACGGCCTCCGTGCTGGGTTCCGTTGTGCGGGAGGCGTAGGCCGCGATGGCCTCGATCCCGGCACTCTCCCGGAGCAGGACCTGGCTTCGGGCCGCGTCCTCGCGAGCCCGAATCACCGCATCGAGCGCAGCCCGGCGTTCCAGCACGCCGCGCCGCAGCGCGTCCTTCCGGGGGTCACTAGGCATTCAACTATCGTAGGCACCATGGCCCTCTTCTCCCGCAGGAAGCCCGCTCCCGTCGACGACGTCGTGGTCGAGGAGGAGGTGGAGGCCCCCAGCCTGCCGCCAGCACCCGAGCCGGACGAGAACGGACTGCGCCGGGTCCAGGACCACGTTGACTACCTGTTGAGCCTGGTCGAGCCGCTTCGTCCCTTCGGGATGTCACTCCTCGAGGCGTGGGACCAGGTGATGTGCGAGGACATCAACTCGATGATCAACGTCCCGCCCAACAGCACCGCGAAGGTCGAGGGATACGCCGTGCGGGTGAGCGACCTCATGGGCGACGACGGCGAGTTCGCCGTGCTGGAGCTGGTGGACAATCCCGAGCGGCTCCAGATGGGGCAGGCGTCCCGGGTGGGCGTCGCCGGGGTGCTGCCCAAGGGTGCCACCGCGGTCCTCCCCGAGACGTTCGCCCGTGAGGACGACGGGCGGCTCACCGTGCTGGAGACCGTCGCCGACGGTGAGTACGTTCGCGCAGCCGGTGAGCACCTCGCCGTCGGGACGCGGTTGCTCAGCGAGGGCGAGGTCCTGAACGATCGTGCCATCGGCATGCTGGCCAGCGCCGGAATCGACAAGGTCCTCGTCCGTCCCCGCCCGCGCGTGGTCGTCGTCGCCTCCGGAGACCACCTCGTGGACCCGGGGGACAGCCTCCGCCACGGTCAGACCACCGACGCCAACTCATTCATGGTCGCTGCGGCCGCCCGGGCCGCGGGCGCCACGGTCTTCCGCGTGGCCCTCCACAGCAACGATTCGGAGGCGCTCAAGCTCGCCATCACCGACCAGCTGATCCGCGCCGACCTGCTCATCTCCACCACGGGCGGCAGCCGCGACGACTACGAGGCCGTCGCGAACGCCATGGCAGAGCTCGGGCTGACGGACTCGGTCAACGTCGCCATGTCGCCCGGCCGCACCCAGACGTTCGGCCTCATCGGGGAGGAGCGGGTCCCCATGGTGATGCTGCCCGGCAACCCTGTCAGCGCCTACGTCTCGTTCCACGCCTTCGTCTGGCCACTCATCCGCAAGCTGATGGGAGCCGACCCGGTGCGGAAGCCTGTCAGGGCGATGGTCATGAAGGGCCTGCGCTCCGTCAAGGGCCAAATGCACCTCCTCCGGGGCGAGGTCATCCAGGACGCCCGCGTCCGGACGGTCGAGCGGGTCACCGACCCCCACGCCATGGCCGAGCTCTCGCGCAGCAACGCGCTGATCGTCATGGACGAGGACACCGAGGTGGTGCGCGCCGGCGAGTCCGTGATGTGCTGGATGCTCGACGACGACTGATCCATTCGACTGGGTGAACGTGGGCGAGTCCCCGCGCTAATCACACCGATGTTGTTTACGGTGGAGCCGTGCTCGCCGGAATCGTCATCAGCGTCGTTGTCCTCGTCTCACTGGCGTTCGGGCTGCCCTGGCTGGCGGCCCACCGCGATGAGCCCGACACCGTCGACGAGGACCCGATACAGCGGTTCTCCGACTCCATGCGCATCCTGCGTCGCGACGTCATCGACTACCAGGAGGAGGCCGAGACCGAGGTCTCCACGCCGCTGAGCCGCAAGGCCGAGATCAACGAGTTGCGGCTGGTGGCGCGATCCGCGGCGAAGCGGCGGGCCCGCGTCGGGGCGTTCCTGCTCGTGACGGCGCTCGGGCTCGGGGTCGCCTCCTTCGTCGACGTGCTGGTGTGGTGGGCCGGACTGGTCCCGCTGGGGGTCCTGCTGGTCTTCGCCGTCGTCGCCCGCTTCAGCGTCCGCGCGATGCACCGTAGCTTCGACGCCCGTGCCAAGCGGGTGCGCGACGGCTACGGCGATGAGGAGGACACCACCACCATCGATCTCGACGCCGAGCAGGAGCCCTCCGTCGAGATCCGCGTCGACCTGTCCGCCCCCTCGACCACCGGCGCCCTGTGGGACCCCATCCCCGTGACCGCCCCCACCTACGTCTCCCAGCCCCTCGTACCCCGGACGGTCAGGACCATCGACCTCTCGGCCCCCGTCGTGGCGCGAACCGTCATCCCGACGGCGGACTCGCCCGAGGCGGAGGTCGTCGCCGAGGCGTCCGACGCCGAGATCCGCGAGCTGCCCCGCGCCGTGGGGGAGTGACGCCGCCGGTTTGTGATCCCTCCGGGGGTGGGTGGTAATATCTCCCTCGCTTGAGGGGCTATGGCGCAGTTGGTAGCGCGTCTCGTTCGCAATGAGAAGGTCAGGGGTTCGAATCCCCTTAGCTCCACCACAGCTCACATCCTGATTCCCGTCCCGCCTGCCACCTAGGGTTGGGCCATGAACGGAATCGAGCCTTCCGCAACGGCCCTGGACAGAATCGTCGACGAGGGCAGGCTGGTCGGATACGTCCTGGGAATCTCCGAGAACGGGCAGGTCAGCCTCGTCGCGGGCGGCGCATCCACCTTGGGCGGGGCTGCCATGGCCGAGGACACGCAGTTCCCTCTCACCTCCAACACGAAGCCGATCGGCGGCGTGCTGGCCATGCGGCTGCTGGAACTGGGCGTGCTCGAGCTGGACGCACCCGTCGGTCGACACCTCCCCGAACTGGCCCACCCGCGCGTCCTGGTACGCCCGGACTGTCCCCTCGACGACGTGGTCGAGGCCGACAGGGCCATCACCTTGCGTCACCTGCTCACCATGACACCCGGCTTCGGCTGGGTCGCGGAATCCGGCCCTCTCTCCGCTGCGATGGAGGAGCAGCGGATCTCGCCCGGGCCGTACCCGCCGCCCATGAGCCACGACGAGTACCTGCGCAGGCTCGGCGAACTCCCGCTCGCGAACCATCCCGGCACGCGATGGCGCTGCCACAACAGCAGCGATGTCCTGGGCGTCCTGCTGGCACGCGCCACAGGTCGCCCGCTCTCCGAACTCCTCGACGAGCACGTCTTCGGGCCGCTCGAGATGACCCAGACGGGTTTCGTGGGCGACCCGGACCGCATGCCCACCAGCTACGGAGCCGATGCCGACGGCAACCTCGAGGCGCTCACCCTGCCGGACGGCCTCTTCCGGACCCCACCGGCGTTCGAGTCGCTCTCCTGTGGGCTGGTCTCCACCGTGGCCGACTACCTGCGATTCCTCCCGGTCCTGTCTTGCGGCACACCAGTGCTCAGCCGTGGAGCGGCCATCCAGCTGGGGACCGACCAGCTCACGGCCCAGCAGCGAGAGACCGCCTCCGGATTGCTCGAGCCGGGTAGCGGATACGGGTTCCACGTTGAGATCCGCCGACGGCTCGGTGGGGTGGGCGGGCGGGCTGGGCACCATCGGCTACACCAACCCCCTCACCGGGAGGTCGGTGGCGCTGTTCACCAACCAGTCGTTCGAGGCACCGGGCACCGCCGAGGCGTTCGAGCACTTCTGGCCCCTGCTGGCATGACCTAGGCTGGAACGATGCCCGACGTCCCGACTCCTCGCCGCCCCGCCCTGCGTGACTCCGCCATGCTCGACGCCGTGGGGGAGGGCTCCGACCCGGTGGCCGAGCTGCACGCGGCCCACGAGACAGCGGCGGTCCTGCTGGGCGTCGGGCGTTCGGAGCGCGACCCGGAGGTGACGCAGCGCCTCATGTCGGTGGTGGATGAGGTGGGGATCACCACGCTGGCCGACCTGTGGGCCACGCGCCCCGCCCGATCCCTGCCCGGTGTCCTCTACCGGCTCTATGTGCTGCGCGAGTGGGCGCTGGCGGACCTGGACATGGCTGCCCGCGAGTACGCGGCCGGCGTCCACTACTCGGAGCCCAACCATGCCGTCGCGGGGGCGGACCCAACCGGGCCCGATGAGGTGCGCACGGTCATCGACAGCATCCTCCGGGGCGTCTTCGAGGGCGACTTCGGCATCGCCATGGAGCGTGCCGCCGCCTTCGCGCGCGTCGTCTCCGCCGGACGGGACTTCCTGCACACCGGCGACACACGTCGAGCCGAGCGACTCATGGTGCTCGCCGACGACCTCGCCGCGAGCGCCCGGCTGTGGCGGGCCGGCAAACTCGACTGAGCCCACCGCTTGGGTTTGGACGCTCGGCCAGCTAGTCTCGCTGGGTGCCGAGCCGCGGTAGCCCCGGGCTCCAACATTCGCCGCTACGAGCGGCCCCGCGCCGAGAGGCGCTCCCGGCTCGGCGCCCAAACTCTCACAGCGCCTCCTGGTCCCACCAGTCCAGGACCCGCAGCGCGTGGAAGGTCAGCCACGGCGAGGGTTCCCCGACGGGCACGTCCACCTCGAACCACACCTGTCCCTTGTAGCGCGTCCCCTGGAGCCACCGACCGTCCTCGCCTCGCGCCGCCCGGACCAGTTCCACGGCCTCGGCGGCCCGCGGATCGGGGGCCAGGCCGTCGTGGAGTGCGGCGTCCCGCAGATGGTCGTAGGGCTGGCCGTCACCGTCGTCGGGATGGTTCAGCGCACGTGCGTCCGCGCGAGTGGGGAAGAATGCGCCGCCGGACCACTGGCCGTCGTCGTCCTGCAGTGCGAGTAGCCGGGCTCCGATGCCTTCTGTGGCGACGCGGTCCCGGGTCGCCTGCCACGTCGCGTCCGGCGCCCCCATCAGGTCTCGCTCCACCTGCCAGCCGAGGGCGGGATCCGTCGAGCGCATCCAGTCCAGCAACTTCTTGTCGTGGGCCATGCAAGAGCCTACGTCCGTGAGGGAGTCATCGTCCAGACCGGGGCGTAGGATCACGCGCATGCCTGCTGCCCGCTCCAGCCCCCCGCCCGTCGCCGGCGTGATGGCGGAACTGAGGACGCTGGAAGATCCGCGGATGCGCGCGATCAACGAGCGTCACGGGGACGACCACGGCGTCAATCTCACCAAGCTGCGGGCCGTGGCCAAGCGCCTGAAGAAGCAGCCGGAGCTGGCGCGCGAGCTCTGGGCGACCGGTGACACCGCAGCGCGACTCCTCGCCATCCTCGTCTCACGGCCACGCGACTTCTCGGCCGACGAGTACGACGCGATGCTGCGCGAGGCCCGCGCCCACAAGGTCCGGGACTGGCTGGTGAATTACCTCGTCAAGGCCTCGCCCCACGCGGAGGAACTGCGGGTGCGATGGCTCGACGACGCGAATCCCGCCGTTGCAGCAGCGGGCTGGGCGCTGACGAGCGAACGGATCGCCACAGCGCCTGCGGGTCTGGACCTCGAGGCGCTGCTCGACGTCGTCGAGGCAGAGATGAAGGGCGCCGACGAGCGACTGCAGTGGGCGATGAACACCGCTCTGGCAACGATCGGGATCCACCACGCCGAGCTGCGTGACAGGGCCATCTGCATCGGCGAGCGACTCCAGGTGCTGAAGGACTACCCGACACCGCCCAACTGCACGTCGCCCTATGCGCCGGTCTGGATCAGCGAGATGGTCCGGCGCCAGGAGCGGGCGGGCAACTAGGGTCAGCCCCATGCCCCCCGAGTTCACCCTCGAGCAGGCGCGTCGGCTGCGGCTGCGCCACCAGTTGCTCACCTGCTCCGAGCTGCCGCCCGCCGAGGTCGTGCGCCACGGCGCCGCCTGGCAGGGCCAGAACCTGCCCGCTGCCCTGCGGGCGATTGCCATCAGGTCGGCCCCGGGCACGACGGTGGGCGACGTGCGCCGCGCCGTCGACGAGGGGCACGTCATCCGGTCGTGGCCGATGCGCGGGACGCTGTTCCTCACGACGCGCGACGTGCTGGCGACCCTGCTGCACTTCACCGCCGAGCGCATCCACAAGGCAGCCGCCCGCCGCCGGGCCGAGCTGGGGCTGGACGACGCGACGCTCGCTGCTGCGCGGGAGGTGCTGGTCGCCGCCCTGCCGGAGCGCGCACTCACCAGGGCCGGGGCGCTGGAGACGTGGGACGCAGCAGGGATTCCCACGGAGGGTGGACGCGGCTACCACCTCCTGGCGCACCTGGCGCGAGACGGTGAGTTCGTGTGGGGGCCGTTCGCGCCGGAAGGCAAAGAACAGCTGCTCGTACCGGCCGAGCTACCCGCGCCGGCGGACCCGGAGGCGGCCCTGGCGGACATCGTTCGCTCCTACGTCGCCGCTCGGGCCCCCGTGACGCTGGCGGACCTCGCCTGGTGGACCGGCCTGCCCGTCGGCCAGATGCGACGAGTCGCGACCCGCCTTGAGGACCTGGCGGAGGTGGACGTCGCGGGTGAGCGGGCGTGGATGCTGGCCGAGCAGCTCGACGCCGACGTTCCGGCCGCCGTCGGTGCAGTACTCGTGCCGGCGTTCGATGAGTGGATCCTGGGCTACAAGGACCGTGCACTCGTGGCCAGCCCGGCGGCGATGGAGGCGGTGCTGCCGGGCAAGAACGGCGTCTTCCGGCCGGCAGTGCTGGTCGACGGCGTGGTCGTCGGGACGTGGGCCAAGGCGACGTCGCGGAAGGGTGTCCACGCCGTCGAGCTGGTGGCGGACCTGCCTGCCCGCACGCGGAAGGCCATCGACGCCGCCGTCGCCGCCTGGCCGTACGACTGAGAGGAGCAGGCTGTCGACGCCCCGTCGCGACCGGTGGGCCGGTGCTACTGTGCGGCGATGGATCGGCTGCAAAGATGGGAACGCGCGAGCGAGGGTCCACTGATGGTCGCCGCGGTGGTCTTCTTCGTCGCGTTCGCCACCCCGATCGTGTGGTGGCCCGGGACACCCGCCGCTGTCGTCTTGGCCTGCGAAGCATTGGTGTGGCTCACCTGGGCGGTCTTCGTCGTGGACTATGCCGCTCGGCTTGCCATGAGCAGTGATCGGTGGCTATTTGTCAGACGCCGTTGGTTCGACCTCTTGGTCATCGGTCTGCCCGTTCTACGTCCGTTGCGACTCCTCAGGCTCGTGACCTTCCTCTCTTTGATCAATAGGCGAGCCAGCAGCGATCTTCGAGGCAGGGTGAGCCTCTACGTAGCCGGCGGCGCTGTTCTGCTGGCCGTTGTTGGCGCGCTGGCGGTACTGGATGCCGAGCGGGGTTCCTCCGACGCCAACATCACGGATCTGGGTGACGCCTTTTGGTGGGCGGCTGCCACCATGACGACTGTCGGGTACGGAGACACCTATCCTGTGAGCGCCGTAGGCCGAGGCGTCGCCGTCGGACTCATGTTGTGCGGCATAGCCATCCTGGGAACAGTCACTGCGACGTTGGCCTCGTGGATCGTCGAGACGGTGAGTGACGCCCAGGACGGCACGAGCGCTCTATCCGACGAGGTGCAATCCCTACGCCGCGAGATCGCCGAACTCAAGGTCGCGCTGAATGGTGACGAACCCTCAGGACCCGACGGCTCCCGACCCGCCTGACCCCCATGGAGTCCAGTGCCCACTTGGTCAAGAGGATGGCAAAACAGACTGGTCAGCGTTCGATTCTCGGGAGCGGACGGGGAAAGATCGATCACTGATCGATTTTCGGAAGGGCGTCAGGCGCGCGTCAGGCGTCCCAGAGATCCGCAAGGGCGAGCAGGTCGTCGACGGTGTGGTCGCCATCTGGCGACGACCAGCTGAGTCGGGCCGACCCGCCCGCGAGGTCGATCTCCGCCTCGACGCGCGCGCGAGCCTCGTCGACCCCCTGACGGACCATCCTCAGCACCGAACCGTCCAGCGTCGCGTCCAGCGGACCGTCGAAGGCCGGCAGCGTGGAGCGCAGGCGGCACAGCGCCAGCAGCGCGCGCACCACCGGGCGCTCCAGCGCCGCGTCCACCTCGGCCGGGGTGTAGTGGTGCCGGTTGATGTCGCGGCCCACATGGGTACGCTCCAGCAGCTCGACGTCGTTGCCGCCGGCCAGTGCTCCGACGTAGTAGACCTGCGGCACGCCGGGGGTCAGGAACTGGATCAGCCGGGCGGCGAGGTACTGCCGGTCGTCGGCGACGGCGTCGAAGAACGTGGAGTTCACCTGGTAGAGGTCGAGGTTCGACGCGGCGGCTCCGGTCGCCTGCCGCGACGCCCCCCGCGTGCGCTCGTGGATCCCTTCGACCAGCGCGTCGATCTGCTCGGGCGCCAGGAGGCCGGGCCGTGGCTCGTCCCCGGGCTCCACGGTCTGGTCGGCGCCGACGTCGATGACTCCGATGCCGTCGTGGGTGTCCAGCACCGTGACCGCGTTCTCCGGCCGGATCCGGAGCCATTCCATCAGCGGCGCGCCGTCACCCGTGTAGAGGGCGTGCAGCACCAGAGGGGGCAGTGCGAAGTCGTAGACCAGGTCCACCTTCTCGGCGATCTCGATCTGCCGTTTGTAGTAGGAGTGGACCTCGACGAGCACCTCGGCCCCGCGGGCGCGCGCCTGGTCGGCGAACTGCCCGATGAACTCGTAGGTCTCCGGGGTCATGAAGGACGTGGTCCCCGGCGTCTTGACCGCGTAGCCGACGGCGTCGAGGCGCACCAGGCTGACGCCGCCGCCGGTGACCGCGTCCAGCACGGAGGTGAGGTACTCGCGGCCCTTGTCGGAGGCGATGTCGATGTCGATCTGTTGCGGCGTGAACGTGGTCCAGACGTAGCGGAGCCGGTCCCCGAGCCGGATCGCGGTGAACGGCAGCCCCGGACGCGGCCGGTAGATGCGGGCGAGTTCCGACTCCCGTGCGCCGTCCGGGAAGACAGTCCCCATGGTGAGGAAGAGCTCGGCCCACGGGGAGTCGTCGCCGCGCTCCCTCACGTCGAGGAATTGCGGGGAGTCGGAGGACACGTGGTTGACGATGAGGTCGGCCATCACCTCGTGCGTCGATGCCAGGTCGGCCACGTCGTGCCAAGTGCCCAGGCGCGGGTCGACGGCGGTGTGGTCGACCGGGTCGAAGCCCGCGTCCGCGCCGTCGTAGGGGGTGTAGAACGGCAGGATGTGAACGCCCCCGAAGGCACCGTCGAAGCGCTGACGGACGAGCTCGGCGAGAGCAGGTATGGTGCCCCCGAGCCGGTCGGCGTAGGCGATGAGCTGGACCTGGTTCCGCATGGCGACTCCTCCGTCGTGCCCTGTTTCGCCAGCGTACGCCGTGCCCGCTCGGGCCGTCTGCCAGACTGGCGTACGTGAGCACCGCCGACACGCCCCGCAGGCATGCCGGCGACATCACGGTACGCGAACGCCTCGTCTTCGCGGCCGGTGACGTGTTCGCCGGTGGTGCCTCGTCGCTGATCGCGGTGCTCTACCTGATCTTCCTCACCGACGTCATCCGCTTGGCCCCGGGCCTCGCCGGGACGGCGGTGCTCGTCGCCAAACTCTGGGACGCCGTGAACGATCCCCTGATGGGCGCGATCTCCGATCGCACCCGCACCCGGTGGGGCCGCCGTCGGCCGTACATCCTCGCGGGGGCGGTTCTCCTGGTCCCCATCATGGCGCTGCTGTGGATGCCCGTCTCCGTCGCGGAGTCCCAGGTGGGCAAGATGGTCTGGGCGATGGTCTCCTACATCGCCTACAACACGGTCCAAACGGTGATGGCGGTGCCGTACGCGTCGATGTCGACGGAGATCTCCACCGACTACGACCAGCGCAACAAGGTCAACACCACCCGCCTGCTGTTCTCGACGGTGGCCTCAGCGAGCGTGACGCTGCTGGCCGCCCGCCTCTTCGACCAGTACCGCGCGGGCAGCATCGAGATCGGCGGTCTCTACGCGGGCATCGTGCTGGGCTTCGGCTCCGTGTTCACACTGGTGATGCTGGGGGTCGCCCTCTTCTGCCGGGAACGGGCTCCGATCCCGCGGCGGGCAGACCGGTTCCGCGTCGGCTCCTTCGTGGCGCCGCTGCGGGTGCGGCCGTTCTGGCGTCTGCTCGGCCTCTACCTCTGCCAGGCATTGGCCATGGACGTCATCTCAGCCACGGTGCTGTACTACGCGCTCTACGTCGTCGTGGGGGCCAACTCCCAAGTCTTCCTGGGCATCTTCATCGCCGTCAACGTCATCGCCTTCCCCATCGTGACGTGGCTGGTGGGCTTCACCTCCAAGCATCGCGTCTACCGGACCCTCATCCCGCTGTCCCTGGTCGGCGCCGTCGGAGTGGCGCTGTTCCCGGCCGACGGCGCCGTGACCGTGGTCTACGCGCTGGCGTTCGTCCTCGCCACCGGGATGGCCGGGGCACAATTGATGGTGTGGGTGATGTTCCCGGACGTCCTCGACGCCGCCGAACTGGAAAGTGGGCAGCGCAACGCAGGGTCCTTCTCGGGACTCATGACGTTCACGCGCGGGATCGCCTCGGCGCTGGTGATCCAGGTGCTGGGGCTGGTGCTCCAGTTCACCGGCTATGTCTCCCCGGTGGCCAACGAGGTGCCGACCCAGCCGGACAGTGCCGTGTGGGGGCTCCGCATCTTCATGCTCGTGGGCATCGTCGCACTCTTGGGGACGGGCTGGATCCTGTCGCGCGGCTACCCGCTGACCCGCGCGGTGTGCCTGGACCAGCAGGCCGAGCTCGAACGTCGCCGGGCCGCGGCGGTGGAGGTGCTCGGTGGTTGACCCGGCGCCGGACCCTGGCATGGCCGTGAAGATGGCGCCGCCCGGGCTCGCCGGCCTGGACCGCCTCCTGGCCGGTGAGCCGATCCGCGAGCAGCACGTCCTTGACCTCTGCGACTTCGTCGACGCCCGCCTCGACTGCAGTGACTTCCGGGTCCTCACCCTGCTGCGCATCGCCGCCAGCGGCAACGCACACCTCAGCCCAGCCCTCCTCCGGCGCGTGCGCGCGACCCTTCTCGGTTTCCGCTACTGGATGGACGAGCAAGGGACCGATTCCATGTGCTTCTGGTCCGAGAACCACCAAGTGATCTTCGCCACGTGCGAGTACTTGGCGGGACAGCTCCACCCCGACGAGCAGTTCCACAACCCCGGCCCGGGGGGAGTCCGGCTGACGGGCCGTGAGCGCATGGCCCGCGCCCAGCACCGCCTCGACGACTGGCTCACCGACCGCTTCCGCTACGGCTTCACGGAGTGGCTCTCGCCGACGTACTACGAGGAGGACGCCGCCGCCCTCGCGCTGCTCGTGGAGCTCTGCGACGACCGGGTGCTCGCGGGGAGGGCCCGCACCGTCCTCGACCTCCTCATGCTCGACCTGGCCCTCCACCACTTCGATGGTCTGCCCGCAGCCTCGGCCGGACGCGCCTACGAGGCGCAGAAGAAGGACCCGACCGCGGCCGAGGTCACCCCGCTGATCCGACGGTGCCTCCTGGGGGAAGCGGGCGCCGTTCCGCTCGACCGGTTGGCCGGGCTGGTCGTCACCAGCGGTTACGAGGTCCCCGAGGCCATCCGGGCCGTGGCACGCGCCCGGCCCGCGGCCGACGGCGAGACCATCCTCGAGAGCTTCGGCCTCGACCTGCACGAGGTGGCCCGACAGGTCGCGCCGCCGCGCTCCACCCGCGCCGGCCTGTTCTTCTGGCTGATGGAGGCGTTCACCACCCCGGAGTCGATCCGCGTCACGATGGACCTCCTCGAGCGTTGGCGGATGGACACCAACCGGTTCCTGGCCCCGCTGGCGGCTTTCCGGCGCGTTCCGTCGTGGTTGTTGCCCCGGCTCGTGCGTTGGCTGAACCCGGCGACGCAGGGCGTCGCGATCCAGCGCGCGGACGTCACCACATGGCGCACGCCGCACGTGCAACTGTCGAGCGCCCAGAACCACCAACCGGGTGGCTTCGGCGACCAGCAGCACCTCTGGCAGGCGACGCTGCCGGGCGGGGTGCCCGTCTTCGCCACCCATCCCGGCGCACCGATGTTCGACGACGCCTCGCGCAACTTCTCGCCGTCGGCATGGGTGGGCAACGGGATCAACCCCGCGCTCGGGCAGGACGGGCCGGTGCTGCTCGCCCTGTGGGACCTCCGCCGACGCCGCGGCTACCTGGAGAGGGAGCGACTCCACAGCACCCACCTGTACTGGCCCCGGGCCCGGTTCGACGCGGACGCCTCGGGTCACCACGTCTCCGGCGGTACCTGGCTGGCGGCCCGGGTCGGGGAGGGCTACGTGGGTGTCGTCTGCACCGCGGCGCTCCGCCCCGGCAGCGAGGCGGCGGAACTGGTGGCCGACGGCGAGGTCACCGGCTGGGTGGTGACGGTGGGCGACAGCCACCTGGACGGGGAGTTCGCCGACTTCTGCCGACGGACCAGCTCCCTGGACGTGGGTCTCGACACGGCCCGACCGGCACGTCTCGTCGCGGGCACCCGCCGCCTGACGGACAACGGAATGACGGTCGACGGTCGCTCGAGGTCCTCCGCCCACCCGCGGTTCGAGTCACCGCGGGTGAGGGCTACTCGGTTCCCCGAGCGGATCGCCGTCGAGTGCGGCGGTGAGCGGTGGTCTGCCGACGCGCCGGGCATGAGCGACGTCGCCACCCGGGCCATCGAGAGGGCCGTGGCACTGGCCGACTCCGTCGTGGCCACGCAGTCCCGGCCGGCCCCGTGGATGTGGGGCCCGGCGCTGCTCGGGCACGCGATGCTGGGCCTCGACGAGCAGCTGGGCGGCGAGCCCCGCTACCGGGACCACGTGCTGCGCTACGCCCGGCACCACGTGGCGAATCCGCCCCGGATCGACTACTCCGACCACGTGGCTCCCGCCCTCGTGACCTTCGCGCTGCAGCAACTGGGCCACGACGAGTTCGCCCCGCTCACCACGCGCGCCATCGACTACGTACGAGGTGCGCCACGGGTGGTCGACGACGCGGTCAACCACCTCGGTCGGTCGGGCTGGGACCGGATCTACCCGGCCTCGGTGTGGGTCGACTCGCTCATGATGTTCAGCCTGCTCCCGGCCACCTACGGGCGTGTCACCGGCGACGCCGAGCTGCTGGACCTGGCGGCGAGACAACCGGTCCAGTACGCCAGACGGATGCAGGATCCCGCCACGGGGCTCTGGCACCACTCGTACTGGGTGCGCCTCGGCCGGCCCTACCCGCGCGCCCTGTGGGGACGGGGCAACGGATGGGTGGTGGCGGCGCTCCCGCAGATCCTCGACCAACTCCCCCCGAACCACCCCGAGCGCGCTCCGATCGTCGACCTGCTCCGGAGCACCAGCGAGGCACTGCTCGCCCGCCAGCGGGAAGACGGTACGTGGACCACCGTGCTGGGTCCGCGTCCCGGGGGGTACCGCGAACTGTCCACGACCGCACTCGTGAGCGCCGGCTGGCTCCACTCGGTGCGCTGCGGGTACTTGCCCGAGACCTACCGCCAGCCCGGCATGCGGGCACTTGCGGCGGTCACGGAGGCGATCGAGGACGTCGAGGGCCGGCTGGTCTTGCCTGAGATCTCCGGCCCCACGATCCCCGTGCCCGTGTTCGGGCGGCTGGGCTACCTGCTGACACCGACGGGCCGGAACCACCCCTGGGGGGTGGCGGCGTTTCTCATGGCGGCGACGCAGGCAGCGCGACTCCGTGCGCCGGACGCCTAACGCTTGCCGAGTCGCTCCGCCACGTAGTCGATGTCCTTGTCCCCGCGGCCCGAGAGGTTGGCGATGATGATGTCGTCGCTCGCCATCCCGGGCGCCAGCTTCATGACCTGGGCGAGGGCGTGGGAGCTCTCGAGCGCCGGGATGATCCCCTCGGTGCGGCACAGCAGCTGGAACGCGTCGAGCGTCTCGTCGTCGGTGGCGGAGACGTAGTTCACCCGGCCGATGTCGCGCAGGAACGCGTGCTGCGGACCCACGCCCGGGTAGTCGAGCCCGGAGGCGATGGAGTGCACCGGGTCCGGCTCGCCCGCGTCGTCCTGCAGCACGATCGTCTTCATGCCGTGCAGGGTGCCGGGGGAGCCCTTGGTCATGGTGGCGGCATGCTCGCCGACGACCTCGATGTTGCGCCCGCCCGGCTCGACGCCGTAGATCTGGACGGACTCGTCGTCGAGGAACGCCGTGAACAGGCCCATGGCGTTGGATCCGCCGCCCACCGAAGCGACCAGCACGTCGGGCAGGCGGCCCTCCTTCTCCATCACCTGGCGACGGGCTTCCCGGCCGACGATCGACTGGAAGTCGCGCACCATGCTCGGGTACGGGTCGGGTCCGACGACCGAACCGATCGCGAAGAACGTGTGCCCGTAGTCGGCGGCCCACACCCCGAAGGCGGAGTCGACGGCGTCCTTGAGGCAGCGCCCGCCGCTGGTCACCGGGATCACCGTGGCGCCGAGCAGTTCCATCCGCACGACGTTGGGATGCTGCTTCTCGATGTCGATCGCACCCATGTGGATCTCGCACGTCAGACCGACGAGCGCGGCCGCGGTGGCCAGCGCCACTCCGTGCTGACCCGCACCGGTCTCGGCGATGAGCTTGGTCTTGCCCATCCGCTTGGCGAGCAGCGCCTCGCCCAGGGTGTGGTTGATCTTGTGCGCGCCGGTGTGGTTGAGGTCCTCGCGCTTGAGGTAGACCTTCGCGCCGCCCAGATGCTCGGTGAGCCGGGACGCGAGGAACAGCGGGGACGGGCGGCCGACGTAGTCGACGAGCAGCGCCTCGTACTCGCGCTGGAACTCCGGGTCGTGGCGGGCCTCGGAGTAGGCGGCGGCCACCTCGGCGATGGGGGCCTCGAGTTGGGGCGGCAGGAAACGGCCGCCGTGGGCGCCGAAGAAGCCGTGCTCGTCTGCGTGGGTCAGGGACGTCATGCCGCGAAGATTACTGGGCGTCGCCGGAGGAGATCGCGGCGCCCGCGGATCCGAACTGCCGCAGATAGTAGGTGAGGGAGTCGCGGGGCGTCGTGGCCGCCGCGGCGACGGTACCGAGCAGCACGGTGTGGTCCCCGCCCGCCGCGAACGTCACGTCGTCGCAGCGGAGCCAGGCCACCGTCTGGTCCAGCCGGGGGAGTCCGTGGTCATCGTGCCAGGCGAGTCCCTCGAAGCGGTCGGGGATGCCGGGGGTGGCGAAGCGCATCGCGACGGCGGCCTGGTCGGCGGCCAGCACGTTGACCCCGAAGCGCCTGGTGGAACGGATCCGATCCACCAGCGACCCTCGGTTGTCGAGGGCCAGGAACACCATCGGCGGCGTGATCGAGAGGGACGCGAAGGCGGAGACGGTGGAACCGTGGGGCACGCCGTCGACGGTGGTGGTGATGACGGTGACGGGCGCAGAAACGTGCGCCATCGCCTCCCGGAAGTCCAGCTGCAGGGTGTCCACGAGTCCCCAAGCTAGCGCAGCGGGGAAACCGGGGTCAGCGGACCGGCTCCTCCGCGTCGGGGTCCTCGTAGATGCCGGGGGCGTCGTAGATGATCGACGCGCCGTCGGCCTCGGCGCGCATCTCGCGCGGGGCGATGGCGCGGGCGATGTGGTAGACGCCAATCGTCACCAGGGTCCCCAGCGCGATGCCGCCGAGGGAGAACCCGTCGCCGAACGGCAGCTGCACGTCGCCGACGCCGATGATGATGCCGGCGGCCGCGGGGATGAGGTTGATCGGGTTGCCGAAGTCGACGCGGTTCTCCTTCCAGATCTTCGCGCCCAGCAGGCCGATCATGCCGTAGAGCACCACGGTGATGCCGCCGAGCACGGCGCTGGGGGTGGCGGAGATGACGGCGCCGAACTTGGGCGAGAAGCCGAAGAGGATCGCCACCAGCGAGGCCACGACGTACGCGGCGGTGGAGTAGACGCGGGTGGCGGCCATGACGCCGATGTTCTCGGCGTACGTGGTGGTGGGACCGGCGCCCACGAAGGTGGCGAGCATCGAGCCCGCGCCGTCCGCGGCGATCGCGCGACCCATGATCGGGTCGAGGTCCTCGCCGGTCATCTCCGCGACGGCCTTGACATGGCCGGTGTTCTCCGCAATCAGTGCGATCACGACGGGCAGGGCCACGATGATGGCCGCGAAGGAGAAGCTCGGAAGATGGAAGCCGACGACGTTGTCGGTGGCTCCGTAGGTCCAGTTGGCCAGGTCCGAGACGGGTGGCAGGCCGAACCAGTCGGCCCTGGCAACCGAGGTCCAGTCCACGCGGAGCTGCTCGAAGGTGCTGCCGTCCTCGGCCACCTTCTGCATGGGTCCGAAGGCGAGGTCGAAGATCCAGCTGAGGAGGTACCCGATCACCAGCGACAGGAAGATGGCGATACGGCCCAGGAAGCCGCGGAGTCCGACGCTGAGGGCGATGACGATGAGCATGACGGTGAACGCCAGCCACGGGTCGACCGGCCAGTACACGGAGGCCACGACCGGGGCAAGGTTGAACCCGATGAGCATGACGACCGCCCCGGTCACCACGGGCGGCAGCGCCTTGTGGATCACGCGGGCCCCGGCGAAGTGGATGATGAGACCCACCATGAACAGGGTCACCCCGACGACGAACAGCGCGCCGGTCAGGTCGGCCGGGTCGCCGCCGGCGGTGTAGATGGCCGTGGCGACGCCGACGAAGGAGGCGCTCGACCCGAGGTAGCTGGGTACACGGTGATTGACGGCGAAGAGGAACACCAGCGTCGCGATGCCGCTCATCATCACGGCCAGCTGCGGATTCAGGCCCATCAACAGCGGGAAGACGAATGTGGCGCCGAACATGGCCACGACGTGCTGTGCGCCGAGTCCGACGGTGCGGCCCCAGCCCAGCCGCTCCTTCGGCATCACCACCGCCCCGGGAAGGAGGTTTCCGTTGTTGTGCAGAGTCCAACCGGCCATGGTGGGTCCTTTCGTCCGCGGGAATGGTAGCGCCCGGCGACCCACCCGGATGCACCGGTATCCACCGCCCGGCATGTGGTCAGTGCCTAGGGTGGAGTCATGGCACGTGACGTCGTGATGATCGGGGCCACGATCGCGGGGCTCACCGCGGCCCGGCGACTGGCGGCAGAGGGGTTCGAGGTGGTGGTGCTCGATCCCAACCCGCCCTTGTCGTCGGCTGCGATCGGTCACGGCATGGTGGCGACGGCGCACTCCAGCACGGCGGCAGCCATGGCTGGTGCCTACGGTCCTGAGGCCGTCGTCGAGCATGTGCGCCGGAACCTCGCCGGCATCGAGGAGATCCGGCGCGTGGCAGTGGCGGGGGCCGTCGAACTGGCCGAGATCGACCTGCACGACCACTCGATCGGGGCAGCCGTCGATCGCGATATCACGGAGGTGGCTGCTCTCCTTCGACGGGCGGGGGCCGAGACCCGGTTCCTCCGCGACGGCGAACGCAGGCACCCGTCGGCCGCGCTCTGGTCCCGCGCCCTGCTCGCCGACCCGCAGCCCTACGCCGAGGCGCTCCTGGCGCAGACGAGGTCCGCCGGTGCGGAGGTGGAGTTCGACGTCACCGTCACGCACCTCACCCGCCACGAGGGGGAGAGCATCGTCTCCTTCCGCCACAATCTCGCGTGGGCGCGAGAGCTGCCCCGGTTGCGGGCCTATGCCGTCGTCGACACCTTGGGCATCAGCCCGTGGGGACGCGCGGCCCGCGTCGCCGACGCCCAGGTGGTGCCCACGCTGCGGATGCAGGGCTGCGAGGTGCCCGACGTGACGACCCTCCTGCCCGCTCCGCCGGCCTGGCTGGTGCGCCCGTTCGGCGACGAGGTGGTGGTCTTCGGCCCGAAGTGTTCCCCCGACTCGGTGGCGACCGCCGCGGACGAGCTGCGGCGATGGGCAGAATCGGAGTTCGCGCCCGAATCGGTGACGGAGGGACGCATGGTCATCGACCCGAGCGACCACGGCCGCGCCGTCGTCGGTGCCTCAGCCATTCCCGGGGGCTTCTATGCCCGGGGCAACGGGCGGGGCGAGCTCATGAACGGCACCGCGAGCGGCTGCTACCTCGCGTCCCTGCTGTTGGGCTCGCGGTCCGGGCCGAAGGTGTCGCTGCCGCCTCTCGCCCGGATCCGGGCCGCCACCAAGGGTCGGCTGACAAGGCGACTGGGGGACTGAGCCTCACAGGAAGATGTCGGGGAACAGCCGGTCGTCGGGAGTCCCCGGCACGGCGGCGTACCCGGAGAAGTCCGTGACCCCAGCGCGCTCCAGCACGTCCTCGACGATGAGGGACTGCCCCGTCAGCTCGCGCGACGGCGTCGTGAGGGCCTCGTGCGCGGCGTCGGCGTAGATCTCCGGCGTGCGGCTGGCGGCCATCACCCGGTCGCCGCCCAGCAGGTTCTGCACCGCGGCGGTGGCGATGGTGGTGCGCGGCCACAGCGTGTTGGCGGCGACACCGTCGCCAGCGAACTCGGCGGCCAGGCCGAGGGTCGCCAGGGTCATCCCATACTTGGCCATCGTGTAGCCGGTGTGGGCACCGAGCCATTTCGGGTCGAGGTTGATCGGCGGCGACAGCGACAGGATGTGGGGGTTGCTGCTCTCGCGGAGCTGGGGGAGTGCGGCGCGGGACAGCATGAAGGTGCCCCGGACGTTGACGTCGGCCATCAGGTCGTACTTCTTCGGTGCCAGGTCGAGGGTTCCGGACAGGTCGATGACGCTGGCGTTGTTGACGACGACGTCGATCCCGCCGAACGCTTCGACCGTGGCCGCGACGGCGCGCGCGATGTCGTCGTCGTTGCGGACGTCCCCGACGACGGCCAGGGCCTGCCCGCCCGCAGCACGGATCTGGTCCGCCGCGGTGTGGATCGTGCCCTCCAGCTTCGGGTGCGGGGTGTCGGTCTTCGCCAGGAGCGTGACGTTGGCTCCATCGGCCGCGGCGCGCAGGGCGATGGCGAGGCCGATGCCGCGGCTGCCCCCGGAAATCAGGAGGGCGCGGCCGGACAGGGTGCGGGTCATGCGTCCTCCTGCTGTCGCTGCTTGCGCGCCGACGCCTGCGCGAACCCCTGGATGCGGGCCTGGGCGTCGGCGGTGTCGAAGGCAGTGCCGATCGTACGGGCCTCGTCGGCCAACTGGTCGTCCAGGGACCGCCAGGGCTGGGATCGGATGAGCCGCTTCGCCTCCCCGTAGGCGGTGGTGGCGCCGTCCAGCCAGGACCGGGCGACCTCCTCGGCGCGGGCCCCGACCCGGCCGTCGTCGACGACCTCGGCCACGAGCCCCCAGCCGTGCGCCTCGTCGGCGGTGAGGAGTCGATCGGACAGCACCAGTTGGAGGGCGCGGCGCTCGCCGACGGCACGGGCGAGGTGGGCCGTGACCGAGAGGTCCGGCGTGAGGCCGATGTTGGCGTAGAGGCTGCCGATCCGCGAGCTGCGGCCCACGACGGCGTAGTCCGTGGCCAAGAGGATGCCCAGACCGCCGCCGGCGGTGGTGCCGTGGGCTGCGGCGACGACGGGGGTGCTGGAGGTGATCAGCACGCGGATGCCGGCGTTGATGGTGTGGGCGAGTTGCTCGATCTCCGCTCCTGAACCCATCGACGTCGCCATGTCCAGCACGTCGCCGCCCGCGCAGAAAGCGGGCCCTGCGGCATCGACGAGGATGGCGCCGACGTCGTCGCGGGCCGTGACCTCCCGGGTGGCGACCTCCCAGGCCCCGGCCAGGTCGGCGTTGAACGCATTGAGGCGCTCCGGTCGGTTGAGGGTGAGGCGGGCCAGGCCATCGTCGACTGTGATGAGGATGGGGTCGGTCACAGGGCGCTCCTTTGCGGTGTGGCTCACCTCACCCTACTGCGCAGGCTTACGGGCGACGATGGTGAACGTGCACGGCACCAGCAGGCGTTCCTCCCCGGGCCAGGCCCAGCCGCCCTCCACCTCGACCATTCGCGGGCTGAACTGCCACGGCAACATCGTGTCCTCATCGAGCCGCAGCAGCTCCAGTCCGGCCCCGACCAGCGAGTTCACGACCTCGGAGAGCGGGTGCGGCCATTCGTAGGTGCGGGGGTGTTCCACCTGTCCGTCCCCGGCATACGTGGCGGCGTCGTCCCACATGAGTGCGCTGCCGTTGCCGAAGTAGCGGTACCGGACGAGCATGGCGGGGGCGTCCTCGTCGATCGTGAGGAGCATGGGATGCCCGTCGCGGATGTAGAAGATCCCGCCCGGCCGAAGCAGCGCAGACACCTGGGCGGCCCACCGCTCCAGGTCCTCCAGCCAGCAGATGGCCCCGATGCTGGTGTAGACGAGGTCGAAGTGCCCCTCCACGGCGGCCCGCGCATCGAGGGCGTCGCTCTCGACCCAGGTCACGTCGAGACTCAGGCGGTCCGCCAGCCGGGCGGCGGCTACCAGCGCCCGGGGTGAGAAGTCCACCCCGGTAACCCGGGCGCCGGCCCGGGCGAGGGAGACGGTGTCCGTGCCGATGTGGCACTGCAGGTGGCAGACGTCCCGCCCCTCGAGCGAGTGCAGGAACGGGGCGAGCGCGGCGAGGTCGGTTCGCACCACGCTCGACAGGTGGGCGGGATCGTCGAACTCGTCCAGCCCGTACGCCTCCTCGTGGAGGGGAACCCTGTCCTCCCAGTTCGCGAGGTTGGCTCCGCGTGCCTCGTCCCACCCGATTGTGACGTCGCTCATGACGTGATCCTAGGAGACCTCCTAGATCCAGGTGCCGAACCACATCCGCATCAGCCACTCCGGACGCGTCATCAAGTCGCCGGTGAGGACCGGGTGGATGAACGCGAAGTTGATGATGACGAGCGCGACGGCGATCCCCACCGCCATCGCCCGGAATCGGCGGTCCGGGCGGTGTGAGTGCCCCAGCACCTTGCCGATCACCATCGCGAGGGCGGTCACGGTGAAGGGGACGAGCATGATCGCGTAGAAGAAGAACAGCGGGCGCTCCGCGTACTGGAACCACGGCAACCACAGGGCCGCCACAGCCAGCACCGGGACGCCGAAACGCCAGTCGCGCCGCCCGAGCCAGAACCACAGGGCAGCGACGAGCGCCGCAGCCGCCAGCCACCACAGCAGGGGTGTGCCCATCCCGGAGACCACCCGCAGGCAGGTGGTGTCGACGGCCTGGCAGCCCTGCTCGCCGGGCTCGATGCTGCCGGGCGCGTAGATGCCGATGGGTCGCACCATGAACAGCCACCCGGCGGGGTGCGCCTCGTAGGGGTGCTCGGCCGCCTTCATGCCGTCCCCGGTGTGGAAGTTGTACATCGCGACGTGGTAATGCCACAGGGAGCCGAGGGTCTCCCCGACGGCGCGGACGACGGGGTCGTCCGGGTGCGTGGCACCCCACTGCCGGTCCCAGCCGCCGTCGCTGCCGATCCAGCGGTACCAGGACGCGAGGTAGACGGGCACGGCCACGACGACGAGCTGGACGAACGCGGCGG
Organism: uncultured Arachnia sp.; assembly: GCA_947499145.1. GTDB lineage: Bacteria > Actinomycetota > Actinomycetes > Propionibacteriales > Propionibacteriaceae > Arachnia. The sequence goes on along the minus strand of CANMNB010000013.1, from coordinate 58,879 downwards.
GGGCGTCGACGAGCAGCGACCACCACCCCCTGCGGCCGGCCCCTGCCAGCCGACGTGCCCCGAGGTCCCAGACCACGGCGACGATCCCGAACACCGCGAGGAGGTAGAGCGTGTTCCACTTGACCGCGATCGAGGCGCCGAAGGCGATCCCGGCGAGGATCCGCCATGGCCGCCACAACAGGAGCGGTCCGAAACGACCGTCGAGATCGGGTTTGCCGGTGGCCCGCAGATGACGTGCCAGGCGTTGGCGGAACCAGTCCCGATCGGCGAGCAGCGCGGAGATGGCGGCGACGGCGAACGTGGCCTGGAAGCCGTCGAGCAGGGCGATCCGGCTCATCACGAAGGCAAGTCCGTCGAACGTGAGCAACAGGCCGGCCAGGGCGCCGACGAGTGTCGAACGAGAAAGGCGACGCGCCATGCGGATGGTGAAGAAGACCAGCAGGGTGCCGAACACGCAGGCGGCGATGCGCCAGCCGAACGGGTCCATGCCGAACAGCTGCTCGCCCCACCCGATCAGCATCTTCCCGAGCGGGGGATGGACGACGTACGAGGCCTGGTCGGTGATGACGTCGAGATTGCCCGCGAGGATCTCGTCGTTCGTGTCCTCCTCCCAGTCCATCTCGTAGCCGAACTGGACGAGCGTCCAGCCATCCTTGGCGTAGTACGTCTCGTCGAACATGATCGCGTGGGGATGACCGAGGTTCACGATGCGCAGCACGAAGGCCATCGCCGTGATCGCGAGTGTGACCGCCCACCCGGCACGGGGGTCGCGGAGCCGCCCCTCCTCGAGCGCCTCGGTGGTTGTCAGCACGCAGGCATTCTAGGCTGAGGGCCATGACCCCCGAACCCACCGGCGCGCTCGTGCTGGCCGCGACCCCCATCGGCTCGCACCGTGACGCGAGCCCCGCGCTCCGGGACCTGCTGGCCGGGGCCGACGTCGTCGCCGCCGAGGACACCCGTCGACTGGTCACGCTGCTGCGACGGCTGGGTATTTCCGCGGAGGGCCGGATCGTCTCGTACTTCGAGGGCAACGAGGCCACGCGGGCGGCGGAGCTGGCGGACGCCGTCGCCGACGGCAGCCGCGTGGCGCTGGTCACCGACGCCGGAATGCCGTCGGTCAGCGACCCGGGCTACCGCGTGGTACGGGCCTGCATCGACCGTGGGCAGCGGGTGACGGCCGTACCCGGGCCGTCAGCGGTCCTGACCGCGCTCGCCGTCTCCGGCCTGGCGACCGACCGGTTCTGCTTCGAGGGGTTCCTGCCGCGCAAGTCCGGCGAACGGCGCACACGCCTCGCGGGTCTGGCGCGCGAGCCTCGCACCACCGTCTTGTTCGAGGCCCCGCACCGGCTGCAGGAGCTGCTCACCGATGCCGCGGAGGTGCTGGGTGAGGAGCGGCAGGCGGTGGTCTGCCGGGAACTCACCAAGCCGCACGAGGAGATCATCCGGGGAACCCTCGCCGAACTCCGGGACTGGGCAGCCGACGGGGTGCGTGGCGAGGTGACGGTCGTCGTCGCCGGCGCCCCGGAGACCGGAGACCCCTTGGGGCTCGCCCTCGAGCAGGTCGACGAGCGGGTGGCGATGGGTGAGAAGCTGTCCGGGGCGGTGCGTGACGTCGCTGAGGCGACGGGCGCCAACCGCAAGGCGCTGTACGAGGCGGCGCTGGCCGCGCGGAAGGAGTCCTGAGTGAGCGTGCTGGAGGAGTTGGGGCTCCCGGAACTCCCGGAGGCGCTGCCGCGCCCGATGGTGGACAACCACACCCACCTGTTCTCGACGGAGGAGTACTCCGGGCTGCGGGTGGCCGACGCGCTCGACCTGGCCGCGTCGGTGGGCGTCGGTCGCGTGGTCGAGGTGGGGACCGACGTCGCCTCGTCCCGGCAGGCGGCCGAGCTGGCGCAGCGCGACCCGCGCGTGGTGGCCGCGGTGGCCATCCACCCCAACGACGCCGCCCGGTTGGCGGAGCGCGACGGCACCGCCGGGCTGGACGCGGCGATCGGTGAGATCCACGAGATCGCCCGCCAGGCCGGTGTCCGGGCGATCGGCGAGACGGGCCTCGACTACTACCGCACCCGATCCGGGGACGGGAAGGCGGCCCAGGCCCATTCCTTCCGCGCCCACATCGAGCTGGCTTCCGAACTCGACCTGACGCTGGTGATCCACGACCGCGACGCCCACGACGACATCCTCGCCGTCCTGGATGACGTGCCGCGCCGACCCGAGCGGGTGGTGATGCACTGCTTCTCCGGCGACGCGGACTTCGCCCGCCGCTGCGCCGAGCGTGGCTACTGGTTGAGCTTCCCGGGGGTCGTGACGTTCGGGTCTGCGGAGGCGTTGCGGGAGGCCGCTCTCGCCACGCCGCTGGACAGAATCCTGGTGGAGACGGACGCCCCCTACCTGACCCCGAAGCCCTGCCGGGGGAAGGCGAACTCGCCATACCTCATGCCTCACACGGTGCGGTTCTTGGCCGAGCTCCTCGGCGTCGGCCTGGAGGAGTTCTGCGACGCCGTCGTCGCCAACACCGACGCCGCGTACGGCAGGTCGTGGGGAAGCGATGCCTGAGCGCGGACTGCTGGACCCGAACTCGGTGCGCCGCCTGGCCGCGCAGCTGGACCTGCGCCCCACCAAGCAGCGCGGCCAGAACTTCGTCATCGACCCCAACACGGTGCGCCGCATCGTCTCCCTGTCGGGCGTGGGGGCGGGCGACGTGGTCGTCGAGGTCGGACCGGGGCTCGGTTCCCTGACGCTCGGTCTGCTCGAGGTGGCCGACGAGGTGGTGGCGATCGAGATCGAGCAGTCCTTGGCCCGTCAGCTGGAGACGACCGCGCGTGAGCGGATGGGCGAGGAGGTCGCGTCACGGCTGACCGTCGTCGAGGGCGACGCCCTGCACATCGAGGCGCTCCCCGGCCGGGAGCCGACGGCGGTGGTCGCGAACCTGCCCTACAACGTCTCGGTGCCGGTGATCCTGCACCTGCTCGAGCGGTTCCCCAGCTGGCAGCGTGGCCTGGTGATGGTGCAACTCGAAGTGGCCGACAGGCTGGTCGCGCCGCCCGGCAGCAAGACCTACGGGGTGCCCAGTGCGAAGCTCGCCTGGTACGCGTCGTCGTCGCGGGTGGGGACCGTACCGCCCACGGTGTTCTGGCCGGTCCCGAACGTGGAGTCCGGATTGGTCCGGATCGAGCGGCGCGAGCCGCCGATCACGACGGCCACGCGTCGGCAGGTGTTCCAGGTCATCGACGCCGCGTTCTCCCAGCGCCGCAAGATGCTGCGTGCCGCGCTGGCCGGCATCGCCGGGTCCGCGTCCGCCGCGTCCCAGGCGATCGAGGCTGCCGGCGTCGACCCGCAAGTTCGCGGCGAGATGCTGGACGTGGCCGCCTTCGCCGCCGTCGCCGAACAACTGTTCCCCGACGCGGAGGCGGTGCGCTAGGTTCGAAGCGTGAGCAACGCCGTGCGGGTCCGGGTGCCGGCAAAGGTGAACCTCGCGCTCCGCGTCGGGGAGACCGACGAGCATGGCTACCACCGATTGGGCACGGTCTTCCAAGCCCTGTCCCTCACCGACGAGGTGACGGTGGAGGCCGGCCGCCCGGGCGTCTACCGCCTGACGTTCCGCGGTGAAGGGTCCGCGTTCCTGCCCACCGACGACACCAACCTCGCCACGCGAGCGGCGAAGCTCATGGCGTCGCGGTTCGAGGTGGAGGGTGCGGGCTGCACCATGACGATCCGCAAGCGGATCCCGGTGGCGGGCGGCATGGCCGGTGGATCGGCGGACGCAGCGGCTGTGCTGGTGGCCTGCAACGAGCTCTGGCGCCTCGGGGCGTCGTTGGACGAACTGCACGAGATCGGCGCCGAACTGGGGGCCGACGTGCCGTTCCTCCTCCACGGCGGCACCGCGATCGGCACGGGCCGCGGCGATGAGATCCTCCCGGTGATGACGCGCGGCACCTACCACTGGGTGCTGGCCCTGTCCCACGGCGGGTTGTCGACGCCGGCAGTGTTCCGGGAGTTCGACAGGGTCAGTGAGCCACGACCGACCGACATCCCGGTGGAGCTGCTGGCGGCTCTGGCCGAGGGCGATGTCGCGGCGGTGGGCGCGGCCATGGTCAACGATCTTGCGGACGCGGCCGTCCGGTTGCAACCCACCCTGGAGGCCACGCTCCAGCTGGGACTCGACGCCGGGGCGGCGGGTGCGATCGTCAGCGGCTCCGGACCCACGTGCGCGTTCCTCGCCGATTCACCGGAACGGGCGGAGCTCGTGGCCGAGGCGCTCTCCGTGTTCTCGGGAGTTCGGGCCGTGCGGATGGCGCACGGACCCGTCGAGGGCGCGAAGGTGGTCGGGTGACGCGCGATCACGGTCATGACGAGGTCGACGGCGTCGTCGCCGCCTGGCACACGGAGAGGCCTGACCTCGACGTGGCGCCCATGCACGTGTGGTCCCGCATCGACCGCCTCGCGCAGGTCCTCGACACGGCACGGAAGCACACGTTCGCGGAGCGAGGCCTGGAACCGTGGGAGTTCGACGTGCTCGCGGCGCTGCGCCGGGCGGGGGAGCCCTACCGCCTGTCGCCGGGACAGTTGATGCGGCTGACCCACGTCACGTCCGGGACCATGACGAACCGCATCGACCGCCTGCGCGCCCGAGGACTGGTGACGCGTGAGGTCGCGCCGCACGACCGACGCGCGGCCGTGGTCGGGTTGACCTCCACGGGACGGGAACTGGTGGATGGCGCCCTGAGCGCGCTGTTGGCGCTGGAGCAGGAACTGCTGGACGGCTGGTCGGGAGGCGACCGTGACACGCTGGCCGCGCTGCTGCGACGCCTGAGCCTCGCCCTCGTCCCTCAGGACTCTTAGGAGGCTTCTTCTCCGTCGAGTTCCTCGAGGCGGCGCCGGTCGATGGACTCCGTGATGAGCTTGGGGTCGGGCTTCAGGTGCGCCATGCCGTTCCAGGCGAGGTTGATGAGGTGCCGGGCGACGACGAGGCGGTCCGGCTCGCGGTTCTCCAACCACTGCTGGCCCGTCATGGCGACGAGGCCGACGAGGGCCTGGGCGTAGAGACCGGCGAACTTGGGGTCGTGGCCAAGCTTGGAGAACTCGCCCTCCAGGATGTCTTCCACCTGGACGGCGATGTCGCTGAGGATGGAGGCGAACGAACCCGTTGGATGTCCGATGGACGAGTCCCTGGCGACGATCCGGAACCCGTCGGGCCGCTCGTCGATGTAGTCCAGCAGAGCCATGGCGCCACGCTCCAGCAGTTCCCGGGAGCCGGCGCCTGGGGTGGTCAGTGCGGCCCGGATGGAGTCGTGAAGGGTCCGAACCTCGCGGTCGACGACGACGGCGTAGGCGCCCTCCTTGCCTCCGAAATGCTCGTAGACGACAGGCTTGCTCACACCGGCGCGGGCCGCGATCTCCTCCACCGAGGTTCCCTCGTAGCCCCGCTCGGCGAACAGCTCACGAGCGATCTCCAGGAGTTGCTCGCGGCGCTGGGCAGCCGTCATGCGTACCCGGGATCGGCGGGCGCGAGATGGTGAGGCGCTGGTCACCCCGCCAGTCTCTCACGTCGCGACCGATGCCCGCCGTTCCCGATCCACCGCGTCGCGCACCGGGCACTGGGCCAGGTGGTCGTTGACCAGGCCGATGGCCTGCATGGTGGCGTAGATGGTGGTGGGCCCGACGAAGCGGAAGCCGTGGCGGCGCAGGAGCTTCGACAGGGCGAAGGATCCGTCCGTGGTGCCTGGCACCTCCTTCCAGTCCAAGGGCGGCTCGTCCCGCTCCGGGGGAGCGTGCTGGGCGTAGAGGTCCGTCAGGCGAACGCCGTCCTCGTGGAGCCGCAGCAGGGCCTGCGCATTCCCGATGGTTGCCTCGATCTTGGCGCGATTGCGGATGATCGCCGGGTCCTCGCGCAACCGTTCGACGTCCTCGTTCGTCATGGCTGCGACCTTCGCCGGCTCGAAGCCGTGGAATGCTTCCCGGAAGGCCTCTCGCTTCCGGAGCACGGTGATCCAGCTGAGCCCGGATTGGAAACCCTCGAGCCCGATGCGCTCAAGGAGGTGTCTCTCATCCGGGCCGTCCTCGATGGGCCGGCCCCACTCCTCGTCGTGGTACTGCTCGTACAGCGGGTCACCGGTCCCGAAGCACCGGAACGTCTCTGTGGTCATCGTCGTCCTCTCTCGTCACATCCATGATGGGTGCAGCCACGGGCCTCCGACCAGAATGCCGAGGGGCTGTGGAGAACGGCCTCGCGCCGTTGGCCCCGGCGCGGTGCCAACGACTAAGCTGGTCGAAGGTCCCGAGCGGACCGTTCCCCGGTTGGTCTTTCGGCAGGGCCCGCCTGACTTTGAATCAGGATTAGCGAAGTAGGTTCGACTCCTACCCGGGGAGCCAGTCCTGCAGGCCCCATGTCATCGCGAGTCGAGCTCCGCGACGTGGCGTCGGCCGGCGGTCATCCGGTAGGACGCCTCGATGAGCTCCCCGACCTCCGACCAGTCCGTGTCGTCGTCCAGGTCGATCCCGATCCAGCCGCTGGGGCCAAGGTAGGCCGGCCGGTAGCAGCGGTCCTCCTCGGCCAGAGATAGGGCCTCATCCTCGTCGGGGTGTACGACGAGGGACTGGTCGTGCTGCTCATAGACGCCGTCGACGTTGACGGAGCCGCCGTAGTAGGCGAAGACCTTCGTGGTGAAGAATGCCGGACGGCCGTGGCTGACCTTCTCGGCCGCGCCCGGGAGCGCGAGGGCGATCTCACGGACGCGTTGGAGGATCGGGTCGTCTGCATCGAACATCAGGGGATGAGCCATGGGTCGAGAGTAGGCCCGGGGCTCACGCTCGTCGATGGGCTTCGCGGAGCCACTCGCGGACATCATCGTCGACCTCGCTGGGATCCCAAAGCTCCAGATGATGCATCGACATCAACGGCGACGAACACGCACGGAGCCATCGCGCTGGAACCGCACCGGACCATGATGACCAGGAGCACTACTCAGACCACGCTGGCCGACGTCGCTCCACTGACGGGACCGCCGGCCGTCGAGACTGTTGCGCGCGCACCAAGCGGAGCCGTCGCGCACCTCGGGGCGAAGATCAGCCACGTCATGAACGGGCGCGCCAGAATCGAAACGACGGACGGAGAGCTGGCACTGACCCACGGCGACGTGCTCGTTCTCTCCGCAAGAGCTGTGTCATCCACCCACCCAGACCCCTGGTTGAGGTCATGGACCGTCTACGTCGATGAGACGTTCTTCCGCCAGCACATGCACTGGGCCATCCCCGAGCACGCCCCGCTTCTCCAAGTGTCCCGCGACAATGTTCCCCGTCGCCCTTTTTGATTCGTGGCCTCCCCATATCTGAGGACATCAACAATCTCAGGGACAACGTGGCAACCTGATGTGGAAACATGTGCCATTCTCGTCGCTGGTTAGGTCAATGGTCCCGCCGTGGGCGTGCACGATGGCTGCTGCGATTGACAGGCCGAGGCCGGTGCTGCCCGACGCCCGGTTGCGGGCAACGTCGCCGCGGGTGAATCGGTCGAAAAGTTTCGGGAGCAGGGCCGGATCGATGCCGGGGCCGTCATCGGCGACGGTGACCACGACCTGGTCCGTCTCTCGTCGCACGGTGGTGGTTACCTGTGTGCCGGCGGGGGTGTGCACGCCAGCATTACTTAGCAGGTTGATGAGTACCTGGCGCAACCGGTGCTCGTCGCCGACGATCTCGATCGATTCGTCGACCTCAACGGGCCAATCATGATCCGGGTGGGCTGCGTGGGCATCGCCTGCGGTCTCGATCGCCAACACTGCGACATCGACCGTCTCGCGTCGTAGTGGCTGTCCCGCGTCGAGCCTCGCGAGCAATAGCAGATCCTCGACCAGTGCAGCCATGCGGCTGGCCTCGGACTCGATCCGGTCGAGTGACCGTGCCTGAGTCGACGTCATCTCGGCCCCCTCCTCTTGGGCGAGTTGCGCATAGCCTCGGATGGAGGCGAGCGGGGTGCGCAGTTCGTGGCTGGCATCGGCGATGAACGCGCGCAACCGATCCTCGCTGTCTTGCCTGGCTCCGAGCGCCTGCTCGACATGGCCGAGCAACGTGTCGAGTGCTGCGCCGACCCGCCCGACCTCGGTTCGTGGATCTACGGAGAGTCCGGCGCGTTCAGGCAGCGTCACCGCTCCTGCTGCGAGCGAGCGCTGTGAAACCTGCTCGGCGGTGTCGGCGACCCGCCGCAGCGGGCGCATCGTGTGCGTGACCAACCACGCGGTCCCAACCACCACGATGAGCAATACGCTACCCAAGACGACGGCAAGGATTCCCCCGAGGGAGGTCATCGTCGCGGTCACGTCGCGCATCGACAGGCCGGAGACCACCGTGAAGGTACCAACAGTTTGCGCCGCGACGCGGAAAGAACCGAGCGAGCCGCCGAGATCGACGGTCATCGGCTCCTGCTTGTGCTGGATCTCCGACCAGATCACATCCAGCTGAGAGTCGGTCAGGGAGACGACACGACCCGCCGGAGTCACGTAGGCGGAACGGGTGGCTGTCCCGTCGGCGGAGAAGACAATCTCGAGGGTGTCGATCCGTTGCCGGGGGCCGACTCCGTTCGGCCCTCTTGTATCGGGGAGACCTGGCGTCGCGTCTGGCGGACCTGCGGTCAGTTCCAGGCCGGTGCGCACGTCCTGATCGAGACGCTCATGCAGAGAGGCCCGGAGCGCGAGTAACGTTGCGACCGCCGAGAGGAGCAGCGCGAGCAGCACCAGTGCGGTCGTGCCAACGATCAGCTTCCTCCGCAAGGTCCACGAACGTACGCGAGGCGTCATGAGGGATGGTCCCGGATGGCGTAGCCGACGCTGCGCACTGTGTGGATCAGCGGTGGGCCGAGCGCATCGATTTTCCTGCGCAGGTACGAGATGTAAATCTCCACGACTCCGGATTTGCCGCCGAAGTCGTAGCTCCATACGTTCTCCAGGATCTGCGCACGAGTCAGCACCTGCCCGGGATTCTGCATGAGGTAGCGCAGCAGCTCGAACTCCTTCGCCGTCAACTGGACAGGCGCACCCCCGCGTTCCACCTGGTAGCTGCGCTCGTTGAGGGTGAGATCGCCGACCGTCAGCGGCCGGTCGTCGTTCGTTGCCCCGATGTAGCGGCGGGCCATGCCGCGCACGCGGGCAACGACCTCGCGCAGATGAAATGGTTTGGTGACGTAGTCATCACCGCCCGCAGTGATCGCGTCGATTCGGTCGTCGACCCCGTCCTTCGCTGTGAGGAACAGTACTGGCACGTCGTTCCCCGATGCTCTGAGCCGGCGCAGTACCTCAAGGCCATCGACTGCGGGCATCATGACGTCGAGCACCACGACATCGGGGTCGAACTCCCGAATCCTGTTCATGGCCTCCTGCCCGTTCGTAGCTGTTTCTACGGCCCAGCCCTCATTAGTGAGCGCCATGTGCAGCAATTCGGTCAAGTTCTGCTCGTCGTCGACCACCACCGCGCGGACGGGTGAGCCGTCGGGGTGGGTGAAACGCTGGGTGGATGTCGGCCCGTTCATGTCTCCAGTTTCGCGTATCGCGGGCCTCCCGAACAGTAAATACGAACCTGCACGAGGAGTCTTATACACCGTTTGGATGCCTCTTATCGTTCGTGAATGTTTCGCCACTTGAATGGAAGTCACTAGCAACTCTCACGAAGGAGCCCCCCATGCTGATGCCCAAGGCGAAGCGGCGAACGCTGAGCAACGCCACGATCGCACTCGTTGACGATCCACTGTTCACCGGCTGCGCGACCGGCGTGGACAGCACCGCGGCGGCTACCGGCTTGACCACGACGACGTCGGAGTACTCGAGCGGTAGCGCCGATTCCGGGTGGGGGCATGTGCACACGACCTACCGCGACCCGACGAACGATTACGCGAACAGCGTCGACCAGCAGGTGACCACAGGGCCCGGCGGTGGAACGCCGGCGGATCGTGGGGATACGCCCTCGGGCGGCCCCGGCGACGGAGGCACCCCTCTCGCAATGCCCGGATCGGAGAACTGAACCATGGATCTCAACACTCTCATTCCCTTAGGCGTCGACCTCACCGCCGCCCTCATCCTCACACTCGGCGTCTACTATCCGCGGCATCGGCGCAGGGATCTCGTCGTCGCATTCCTCGGCGTGAACATCGGCGTGCTCGCCGTCGCCTCGATGCTCAGCGAGGCCGGCGTGGCCGCCGGCCTCGGCCTCGGACTCTTCGGAGTCCTGAGCATCATCCGACTGCGCTCGTCCGAGATCTCCCAACGCGAAGTCGCCTACTACTTCGCCGCGCTCGCGACCGGGCTCATCGGGGGTCTCGGCTCCGGGAACCCGATGCTCGCCTCCGCGCTGATCACGCTGATCCTCGCTGTCATGTGGGTGGCGGATCACCCGGCCCTGCTTTCCGGTAGCCGGCATCAGCTGGTGAAGATCGACCGTGCGATCCCGGATGAAGGTGAACTGCGGGCGGAGCTCGAAGCGCGCCTAGGCGCGACGGTTACGTCGCTGACCGTGCAGCAGCTGGATCTCGTGAATGACTCGACGCTGGTCGACGTGCGGTTCTGGCTCGACCCCACGGAGGCACGTTCGAAGGCGCGTTCGGCGCGAGTGAAGACGGAGGTGGCCTGATGGACACCCAGATGAAGGAGACCCGCGTCATGACTACAATCACCGAGCCTGCGCAGATGATCGGCTTCGGGGGGCTCGCGTCGATCAGCCTCGAGCGGCTCGTTGCACAAGCGGCCCTCCTCCAGCGTGTCGACCGCAAATACCTGGTTCCAGCGGTCAGTGCAGCCGTCATCCTCGACGGCGTCGACCGGCGCAGCCGAGTGCTCGAGATCGGCGGTCAGCGTAACTTTGCCTACGATTCGGTGTATTTCGATACCCCCGACCATCTGAGCTACCGGCTCACAGCTCAGCGGCGCAGGCGCCGCTTCAAGCTCCGCACCCGCAGCTACCTCGACGCCGGTACCGCCTACCTGGAGCTGAAAACTAAGAGCGGACGCGGCAGCACGGTGAAGGATCGAGTGCCGTACGATCCGCAGAACCGCGACATGCTCACGGCCGAAGGCCGCGGCTACGTCTCGGAGCTCCTCGAACGGCACGGGCACGATCCGCATCTCGTCGAACAGCTGCGCCCGTCGCTCGTGATCCGCTACCGGCGCGCCACCCTGCTCCTGCCATGCGGCAGCCGCGCCACCATCGACACCGAACTGCGCTGGAAGACGGCAGACGGCGAGCAACGTACGGCGCTTCCCGGCCACGTCATCATCGAGACGAAATCACCGCGCCGGCCGAGCGAACTCGATCGCACCCTGTGGCGGGCCGGATACCGGCCGAGCAGCCTGAGCAAGTTCGGCACCGGAACCGCCGCCCTCCACCCGGAACTACCCAGCAACAAGTGGGCTCGCACGTTAGGCGGCCCCTTCGCAGCACAATTGACCACCGCGGGCCACCCGGCCCCGACCGCAGGAGAAAACCAATGAAACGACCACTGATCATCGCCACTTCGTTCCTGATCGCGGGGGGCCTGCTGGCCGGTTGCACCGCAATCTCGGACGACAGTGCCGCACTCACCAGCAACACGGCCGAGGTCGCGACCACCGAAACCGTGACCACCGAAACCGTGACCACCGCACTCTCAGCGTTCGCCGGCGACCTCAGCCCCGACGCAGTGCTCGCCGACAACTCCGACTACACCACCGTGAACGACGACGAATGGTCGGAATCGGACGCCATCGACGTGGTCCTGAGCGGATCCGGCGCGACGAGCGACTCATCCGCCGTGACGAGCGAGGGATCGACCGTCACAATCACCGAGGCCGGCGCCTACCGGCTCAGCGGCACGCTCGACGGGCAGCTCGTCGTCGACGCCGATGAGGACGCCATCGTAGCGCTCATCCTCGACGGCGTCACGATCACCAACGACACCGGATCCGCCATCACCCTTGCGAGTGCCGACGACGTAGGGATCTACCTGGCCGAAGGCAGCGAGAACACGGTCTCCGACACCTCCTCGTACCCGGAGGACGCCTCCGGGACGGCCGCGATCTTCTCGGCCGTCGACCTCACCATCTCCGGCACAGGGGCTCTCACCGTGAACGGCGACGGCAACGACGGCATCGCGAGCAAGGACGACCTCGTCATCCTCTCCGGCGACATCACCGTGAACGCAGCGGATGACGCGCTTCGCGGCAAAGATTCGCTCGTAATCGAAGGCGGCACACTGTCGCTCACCACAGCCGAAGGTGACGGGATGAAGAGCAACCACGAGGACGACGAGACCAAGGGCTACATCCTCATCACGGGCGGCACGATCGACATCACCGCAGGCGACGACGGCATCCAGGCGGAGACCGACACGATCATCACCGGCGGCACGATCACCGTTTCGGCCGCGGACGACGGCATCAAGGGCGAACTGATCGTCTCGATTGCTGGCGGTGACATCACCGTCACAGAGTCCTCTGAGGCGATCGAAGCGGCGAACGTCGCGATCTTCGACGGCACGATCGATGTCACCGCTTCCGACGACGGGTTCAACGCCGCAGGGCTCAACGACGGCACTCAGAATCGGGAGGCCGACACCGGCGAACGTCTCGAGATCTCCGGCGGCACCATCGCGGTGCACGCCGGCAGCGACGGACTCGACTCGAACGGCACCGTCACCATCACCGGCGGCGAGCTCACGATCACCAGCGCCGACAACGGCGGCGACACCCCGCTCGACGCCAATGGTGAGGTCACCGTCGCCGACGGCGTCACGATCATCGCGAACGGTACCGACTGGGATCCCGCCACAGCGAACCAGATGGGAGGGCCCGGTGGTGGAATGCCCGGCGGCGACCGGATGCCCGGCGGCGAGCGGATGCCCGGCGGCGGGAACGGCGGCCCCGGCGGCGGCTTGGCCCCCACCGACAGTTGATACCGGCTCACGAGCACGCGCATTGGAATGACACCATGACTACTTCTCCCTCCTCTCAAACCCCGTTCACGCGGCGCCTGGTCGTGGCAGGCGCCGCTGCACTCCTGGTCGTCTCCGGGGTCGCCGGCTGCACGGCGACCCCGGGGAACGCGACGAGCACGGCGGCTGCCAGCACAACACTCTCCGCGGACACGCTGTGGGACGCCTCCGAAGTGCACGACATTGCGCTCGACGTCGACGAGACCGAGTTGCAGGACGCGATCCAGACCTACCTGGACTCGGGCGACAAGGAATGGGTCAGTGCGAACGTTGTCATCGACGGCGTGAGCTTCGAGAACGTCGGCCTCAAGCTGAAGGGCAACTCGAGTCTGCGCGGCATCTCCGTCGACTCCGATCCAGGGACCCTGCCGTGGATCATCCGCCTCGACAAGTACGTCGACGAACAGACCTGGGACGGGTGGAGCGAGTTCGTCGTGCGAGGCAACAGTTCGGAGACGTCGCTCAATGAGGCCATCGCGCTCAGCCTGCTCGCAGAAACAGACCTCGCAGCCGAGGCCGCCATCGCGTCATCGTTCTCGGTCAACGGCGGCGACGCGGCACTGCGCCTCATCGTGCAGAACCCCGACGAGCAATGGACAGAGACGAACTTCGCGGACGGCACGCTGCTCTACAAATCGGAGAGCGATGGCACCTGGGATTACGTCGGCGACGACCCCGCCGACTATACAGATTCCTTCGACCAGCAGGCCGGCGAGGACGATCTCACGCCGATCGTCGAGTTCATGCAGTTCCTGAACGAGTCCGATGACGAGACCTTCGCGGCCGAGTTGTCTTCGCGGCTCGACGTCGAAGCGTTCGCGACGTATCTCGCGTTCCAGGATCTCGTGCAGAACAGCGACGACATCGACGGGCCGGGCAACAACTCCTACCTCGCCTACAATCCCACGAGCGGCCTGATGACGGTGGTGAACTGGGATCTTAACCTCGCCTTTGGCGCCTCACCCGGCGGCGCGGGCGGCATGGGCGGGCCCGGCCGCCCGGGAGCCCAGGGGGCGGATGGGGATGCCAACAGGGCCTGGGGTGGCGATCGACCCGACAGGGCTCGGCCGGGTGGAGATGGGACCGGCCTCACTTCGCCCGAAGGCGTGCCCGAGGGCGGCGTCTCCGAAGGCGAGTTCCCCGGCGGTGCGCCCGAAGGCATGGGCGGGCCCGGAGACCTCGGCGGCGGTCAAGGCGGCATGAGCCGGGGCAATGTGCTCGCGGAACGCTTCCGCGCGAACGATGAGTTCGCACAGATGTTCGACGCCGCCGCTTCGCGTTTACAGGCCGAGTTGATCGACAGCGGACGCGCCGCGCAGATCCTCGAGCAGTGGGAGCACACACTGACTGACGGGGCGGGAGATCTCGTCTCCGCCGACACCGTGCATAGCGAGGCTTCTCAAATTGAAGACATGCTCGGCATCTAGTCGATGGGTGAGTGACGTGGCCGCACCGACACTGATCCCTCCAGCCGGGGGTGAATTCCGTAGCGTGGCGCTGGCCGAGGTGCGGAACTTACCACCTGGTGCTCGAGAATCCTCGTCCCCTCACTACGCCGATCCCGTTCCGGGGTGCGCTCGGACTGCGGCGTCTCTCAAGCTTGCTCATTGCACTTCTTCCGTGCTTGGCACGAGTCCTGATGAGAGGGCCGGCGTCCCCCGAGCCGCGAAAAGTGCTAACGAAAGTGCTAAGCAACCTGTAGGTCGGGGTATCGCGCCACAACATGGTCAGGTTCGTTGGGGCTCCTTACCCGACGCGAGCGTCACGGTTCCGACTCGGGCTGCCATCGGGACGCCAAACCGTCCACCAACTACCAACTCACTCGGCCGGAGGACGCTGCGAAGGCGGGCACATGAGGCTCTGTCGTGAGGTTGGCCACCGGTGATACGGGCTCTGTGTTGAACGGCCCTGGGTGACTACGAACGAGGCCTTCGAAGCCGGCCGCACAGTTGAGTATCGAAAGTTGAGAGATGCGGCCGGCAGGCACAACACGACATTGCACGTCACATGGAGTAGCGGCCGTGGCGCGCTGTTCCAGCCAGGCTGATTAGCGCTCCAGGCGCCGACACCCCGTCATCGTCTGACGTCCGGGCCATGCCCTGCCATCGCTGCCGTGGTGAACACTCGCCCACTGGGGGTGGGTACGGTCCGGTCCAAGATCTCCCACAGCTCGGTCACCATCTGATCCAAGCGTTGGCGGGTCTGCTCAATCTGGTCTTGCAAGGCGAAGAGCTGTCGGACTTCGTCGAGGTCCATCCCGGCGCGCTGAACCAGGCTCCGCGCTTGGCGCAGCCGCACAAGGTCGTGCTGGTCGTAGCTCGCTTGGCCGGCGGCGCTGCGGCGTGGGCTCACGATGCCGGCGCGCTCGAAGGCTTCGAGCGTGCGGGGGTGCAGACCGGTCAGGAGCACCCTCCGCCCCCCAGCCTGCTGACGTTCGGCACTCGTCTCCAGGCGTTGGTCTTGGGTCAGAGTCTCGACAGGCCGGTGTCCAAGTTCTACGTCACCAGCTGGGCGGCAGAGGAGCGGCGGGCCCATTCAGCGGTGATTCAAGTAGCGGTCCCGAGAGAGCTGGACGGTTGACGTTGCTCGCTCACAACCGTGCTCACAAACCGCACAACATTCAGTGATTCTCGGGGACACCCGACGTGATCAAATGATACGGGATATTGTGAGCTTGTGATGAGAAAGGCCTAGCCAGCGAGACTTTGAATCAGGATTAGCGAAGTAGGTTCGACTCCTACCCGGGGAGCTGATCAGGGATCGATCGCCCAGATCATCGCGCGTCGAGTTCGGCGATGAGTCGGGCGCTGGCGGTCATCCGGTACGAGGCCTCGATCAGCTCGCTCACTTCTGTCCAGTCAGTCTTGTCGTCCAGGTCGACCCCGATCCAGCCGCTGGGCCCCAGATAGGCCGGCCGGTAGAACCGATCCTCCTCCGTGAGGGACCGGACCTCCTCCTCGTCGGGATGCACCACGAGTGACTGGTCGTGCTGCTCGTAGGCCCCGTCGATCTTGATGGAACCGCCGTAGTAGGCGAAGACCTTCGTGGTGAAGAAGGCCGGGCGGCCGTGGCTGACCTTCTCGGCGGCGCCGGGAAGGGCCAAGGCGGTCTCACGGACCCGGCCCAGGATCGGATCCTCGTCGTCGAACATCAACGGGTGTCCCATGGTTCGAGGTTAGGGGCACGCCCGCCCATTCGGGGTCTTCCCTAGTCCCGTAGGCCTGGCCGCCGTAGGCTCACTGCATGGCGAAAACCACCCCAGTCACCGGATCCTATGCCCACCTGGACCTGGCCGGCGCCCTGCCGGTTGTGCCCGAGTCGACGACATCACGCGTGCTGGTCAACAACGACCTCATGCGAGTGGTCCAGTTCACGTTCGACGCGGGGGAGATGCTGACCGAGCACTCGTCGCCCCGCGCAGTGGTGGTCCAGCTCGTGACCGGGCGGATGCGGTTCACGGTCGACGGCGCCGAGCACACGATGGGGGAGGGCGACATCATCTATCTCGCGCCTGGGGCGTCCCATGCGTTGGTTGCCGAGACCCCGTGTCGTATGACGCTCGTGATGGTGGATACAGCGGTCTGAGCATGCGGGTGCCGCTGGTGGTGACTTCGTAGGCGAACCCGAGAGGGCTGGTCCAGTTGAGCTTTCCGGGGCTGGGTTGTCGGACCCTCCAGGCCTGCGCGGTCTTCGCGCGGTGGGTGCGTCGGGTGAGTGGCGCGAGGTTGCCGATCCTGGTTTGATGACGCTGTCCGGGGGTGAAGGGTTGGGTGTGGTCCAGGTCCAAACCCGCAGCTCGCTTGTGGGAATAGGGGACCACTTCGTGGTCGAGCGTCAGCATCAACGCCTTCCGCAACCTCACCGATGGCACGTAGCGGTCCTCGACGGGGACCTCGGCCAGGTCGATGACCGGCTGAACGGTGACGGCGACGTCGGGCAGCAGTTGGGCGAGCAGGGCGGTGGTGATGTGGCCCGCCTTGTCGATCCGCGCTGACCCGGTGAGCCGCCCAACGGCGTCGGTGTGGACGTGGACGGCCAACTCCAGTCGAGGCCGGAGGTTCGCCAGTGGGGTGGTGATCGTCCCACACAGCGCTCCGAGGCAATGCGGGTCATGCCGCTGGGCGCCAGGAGCGCTGGGTGCCTGATCCGGGTCGGGGTCGGTGAGCCCTGGCTGGGCGGCCTGCTGGAGCAGTGCCAGCGCATAGGCGGGGTTGGCCAGTACGCCGAGGGCTTTGGCCCGCAACGCGGACTTCGACTGGCCGGGTTGGTGGGCAGCCAGGATGTCCGCCACCCGGTCCACCGCAGCATCCAGGTAGCGGGCGTCCAGCACGTCCAGACAGCCGGTGAGGTTCATGGCACCCTCGTGGAGGCCCCATACGTACACACCCCGCTCGGCCCGGCGGCGTCGTTCCTTGTCGGCCGCACGGGCCGGGTCCGCCTCCACGATCAGCCTCTTCAACAGGTTGAGCGCTGCGGTCCATCCCAGGGCCTCCTGTTTGCCGACCCATTCGTCGGTCACCAGCTCGGCGACGTCAACCGGGAGGTCGGAGCACAGGTCAGCGGCCTTGCACGCCCTGGCGGCTTCAACCTTCAACTGCTGCATGGCCGCAAACAACCGCGGGTGGCGGTGCCTCAGGTTCAGGGCGTCGGCGAGCTTGGAGGCCGCGACGATCGGCGGACACCGTAGCAACCCGGCCAACTCCAACCCGATGAACTCCGACACCGCCGGACTGCCGATACCCCCGACCACCACCCTCCGCTCGGCCAGCACCTCCACGACATCGCTGTAATGGACCTGGTACTGCTCCGCCAAGTCACACATCAATGTGATGGTGTGGGCCTCGGCGAACCGGCGCAACTCGTCCACGGTGCGCAATTGCTCCGCGGTCTGGCGCGCCTCCTGATCCATGTCTTCCACACTAGGACCCACCACTGACAGTTTTTCGTACGTATGTTCGAATGCCGGGTGAGAGGTTCGAATGCGCTCCATCAGCTTTCTCACAGCGTGGTGGCCGTGCGCGTGAGGAAGCAGTGACAGGGCCGTTACCGCCTGCGTCATCCGTCGTCACACCAGCCTCCTAGGTTCGATCACGAGCAGCGTCGCTCAGTTATTCCGTGATCGAGAGAGAACTGAAGGAGCGACCATGACCACCACGCGCATCCACCCGCCGACCCAGCGGGCCACCGCCGTCGAGCTGACCCACCGTCCCGGCCGGTGGATCGACGGCTGGGACCCGGAGAACCCGGTCCAGTGGGGGTCCGTCGGGCGCCCCATCGCCCGGCGCAACCTCGTGCTGTCGATCTTCGCCGAGTTCCTCGGCTTCGCCGTCTGGGCGTTGTGGAGCATCGTGGTGCCGCAGCTCAACGGCGTCGGGTTCGACCTCAGCGTCAACCAGATGTTCTGGCTGGTCTCGACGCCGGCCCTGGTGGGCGCCACGCTCCGACTGCCGTACACGTTCGCGGTGCCGCGCTTCGGGGGCCGCAACTGGACGGTGGTCTCCGCGCTGCTCCTCCTGCTGCCCGCTGGAGCCCTGGCCTGGGCCGTCAACCACCCCGAGCTTCCCTTCGGCGTCCTGATGGGCATCGCCGCGTTGGCAGGTGTGGGCGGAGGCAACTTCGCCTCATCGATGGCCAACATCTCCTTCTTCTTCCCCGCGAAGGAGAAGGGGGCCGCCCTCGGACTCAACGCGGCAGGCGGCAACGTCGGCACCGCAGCGGTCCAGCTGGCCGTGCCGATCGTGATCACACTGGGTGCCGGACTCAGCCTTGACCGTGCGGGCCTGATGTTCATTCCCCTGGCGCTGCTCGCGGCCGTGCTGGCCTGGCGGGGCATGGACAACCTGTCCAACGCGAAGTCTGATCCCCGCGCCTATGCCGTGGCACTGCGGCACCCTCACACGTGGATCCTGTCGTTCATCTACATCGGCACCTTCGGTTCGTTCATCGGCTACTCGGCCACGTTCCCGACGTTGCTGAACAACCTCTTCCCGACGGTGACGCTCTCGCTGGCCTTCCTGGGGGCACTCGTCGGCTCCGTGTCGCGGCCGTTGGGCGGGCACCTATCCGATCGCCTCGGCGGAGCGCTGGTGACCTGCGTCTCGTTCGTCGCGATGGCGGTGGGCGCCGTGGGCGCCATGATCGGCCTGCAGGAACAGTCCTTCCCGATCTTCTTCCTCTCGTTCCTGTGGCTGTTCGTGTTCACCGGCATCGGGAACGGATCGGTCTACCGGATGATCCCGGCGGTGTTCTCCGGCACGTCAGCGAGCGACCCGATGTCCTTGGTCGCCGCGGGTCGCGCGGCAGCGGGGTGCATCGGCATAGCGGGGGCGGTGGGGGCCTTCGGCGGGTTCCTCATTCCGCAGGGCTTCGCTCTCTCGAGGACGTTGACCGGGAACCTGCAGTCGGCACTGTTGGTGATGGTGGCCGTCTACCTCGTGATGCTCGGGGTCACCTGGTTCACCTACCTGCGCCGCGGTTCGCGCCTTGCCGAGCTGAGGGTATAGCCGTGACCGCCACCCACTGCCCCTACTGCGCCCTCCAGTGCGCCATGGAAGTGGCTCCGACGGGGACCCGCGGCGCGACTCCGACGATCACCCCGCTCGAGTTCCCCACCAACCGGGGCCGGCTCTGCCAGAAGGGCTGGACAGCGGCGGAGGTGCTGACGACGCCGGACCGGCTGACCAGTCCTCTGATCCGCCGCGACGGCGAACTGGTCCCCACCGATTGGGACACGGCGCTCAGCTTCGTCGCCGACACCCTGCTCCGGCTGCGTGCCGATCATGGCCCGGAGTCGGTGGCCGTGTTCGGTGGAGGCGGGCTGACCAACGAGAAGGCGTACCAGCTGGGCCGCTTCGCGCGGGTGGCGCTGGCCACGCCGAACATCGACTACAACGGTCGGTTCTGCATGTCGTCGGCGGCCGCGGGTGGGCGACGCGCTTTCGGTCTGGATCGGGGACTGCCATTCCCGCTGACCGACCTCGACGGCGCGGACGCCATCGTCCTGGTCGGCTCCAACCCGGCCGAGACGATGCCGCCGTTCGTGACGCACCTGGCAGGGACACAGGAGGGCGGCGGGCTGATCGTCGTCGATCCCCGCCGGACTCCGACGGCGGCCCTCACCAGCGACGGTCGGGGACTGCACCTGAGCCCGCTGCCCGGAACGGACCTGGTGTTGCTCCTCGGGCTCACCCAGATCCTGTGGACCGAAGGTCTGGTCGACCGGGACTATCTCGCCGAGCGGGCGTCGGGCGTCGACGAGCTGCGGGCCAGCATGGCCGCCTGGTGGCCGGAACGGGTCGAGCGCGTCACCGGAGTCCCGGTGGCGGACATCCGGAGGGCGGCCCGCCTGCTTGCGGCCGCCAGCCCTGCCCGGGGCGGTCGCGGGGCATACGTGCTGACCGGGCGCGGGGCGGAGCAGCACGCCCACGGCACAGACACCGTCACCGCGGCGGTCAACCTGGCCCTGTGCCTCGGCCTCCCCGGACGTGTCGGGTCGGGTTACGGCTGCCTCACCGGGCAGGGCAACGGCCAGGGCGGGCGTGAGCACGGGCTCAAGGCCGATCAGCTGCCCGGCTACCGGTCGATCTCGGACCCTGCCGCGCGGGCCCACGTGGCCGAGGTCTGGGGGATCGACCCGGACAGCCTCCCGGGCCCCGGCCTTCCGGCGGTGGCGCTGTTCGAGTCCCTGGCCACGCCGGGCGGCCCGCGCGCCATGCTGGTCCACGGCGCCAACCCCGTCGTCAGCCTCCCCGACGTCCTGAGACTGACGGAACGGCTCGGTGCGCTCGACCTGCTCGTGGTCAGCGACTTCGTGCTGTCGGAGACGGCTGCCATGGCCGACGTCGTCCTCCCCGTGACGCAATGGGCGGAGGAGACCGGCACCATGACCAACCTCGAGGGTCGCCTGCTGCTCCGGGCGCAGGCCACTGAACCACCGGTCGGTGTCCGCACCGAACTGGAGGTGTGGAGCGACCTGGCGGAGCGACTCGGCAGCCCCATCCCGTTCAGCCCAGACCCTGCCGTGGTGTTCGACGAGCTGGCCCGCGCCAGCGCGGGGGGCGTCGCCGACTACTCGGGCTTCAGCCACGCCCGGCTGCGCGACGGCGAGGCGTTGTACTGGCCGTGCCCGGCGCCCGACCATCCCGGGACGCCACGCGTGTTCCTGGACAGGTTCGCCACCCCCGACGGGCGGGCGGTTCTCCACCCCGTGGACCAGACACCCCCCGATGACCCCCTGACCCCGGAGCTGCCCCTCTACCTGGTGACCGGGCGCGTGTTGCAGCACTACCAGTCCGGTGCCCAGACGCGTCGCGTCCCCGCGCTCGCCGACGTCGAACCCGAGGCCTACGTGGAGCTGCACCCGCTGCTGGCCGGACGACTCGGCATTGGCGCCGGTGACCGCGTGGCGGTGCACTCCCGTCGAGGCAGCTGCGAGGCCGTGGCCCGTCTCACCGAGGGCATCCGCCTCGACACCGTCTTCATGCCCTTCCACTACCCGGACGCCGGTGCCGTGAACCGGGTCACCAACGCCGCCACCGACCCGATCTCGGGGATGCCCGAACTCAAGGTGGCCGCCGTGCGGCTCGAAGCGATCAGGGGCGCGGCATGAGTCACAGGATCGTCGTCGTCGGCCATGGCATGGTGGGCCACCGGTTCCTCGCCGATCTGGCCGCCCACCGGCTCGAGGGGACCCGGACCACGGTGCTCGGCGATGAGCCGCACCCCGCCTACAACCGGATCCTGCTGCCCGACGTCCTCCTCGGCCGGTCGGACCTGGCGGGCCTCACCCTCCCCGAGACCCCAGGCGTGCGGCTGCTGCGGGGACGCCGGGCAGCCACCATCGACCGCCTCCGGGGAGTCGTCGTCGATTCCACCGGCGAGGAGCACCCCTTCGACACCCTCGTCCTTGCGCTCGGCGCAGACCCCGTGTTCCCCACCGTCGACGGCGTGGTCGGGGCGGACGGGAATCCCCTGCCCGGGGTGGCCGCCCTCCGCACCTGGGACGACGCGCACCGCGTCCGGTCCGCCGCCGAGGAAGGCGCCCGCGTCGTGGTCATGGGAGGTGGTGTGCTCGGCGTCGAGGCCGCCGTTGCCCTGGCCGCCGCCGGGAGCGAGGTCACCGTCGTCCACCGCGGCTCCACCCCGCTGGACCGGCAGTTCGACGCCGACAGCGGAGCCGTCGTCCGTGCCGGTCTGGCCGACCTGGGCATCACCACCCTCGTGGACGTCCGCGTCTCCGGGGTGGAACGCCGACGCGACGGCACGCTGGCCTCCGTCCGGCTGACCGACGAGCGGCACATCCCGGCCGACCTGCTGCTCGTGGCGATCGGCGTGCGGCCCCGGACCCGTCTCGCCGAGGAGGCGGACCTCTGGGTGCGCAACGGCATCCTGGTCAACGACTCGTGCCGCACCGACGACCCGGCCATCTACGCCATCGGCGACTGCGCCCGCACGCCGCGCGGCTGTTCGGGTCTGGTCGGCCCCGGCTGGGAGCAGGCTCGAGTGCTGGCGCACCACCTCGCCGAACGGATCAGCGGCCGCTCGCGCCCGCGGCCCGTGCTCGGCGCGGACGGCGGAGTCTTCCGGGTCAAGGCGGAAGGACTCGAGGCCGTCACCATGGGCGAGTTCCCCGACGACGAGTTCACCCCGGGCGCCGCGAGAGTGCTCAGCCTGACCGACCCGGCCGGGCGTCGACGCGTCCGATTGGCCGTGGCTGACGGTCTCCTGGTGGGTGCGACCTGCGTCGGCGACCCCCAGGTGGCGGCTGATCTCACCGTCGCATTCGACTCCCGGACACCGGTGCCGGACGACCCTGCCGCCCTCCTCGCGAGGCCGTTGGCCGGGGCGTCCGCACCCGCCTCCGTGGTCGACCTGCCGGAGACGGCCGTCGTGTGCCGCTGCAACGCGGTGACGAAGTCGGCGATCACGGCCGCCGTGGCTGCCGGCGCGGACACCGCTGAGGCCGTGGCGAACGCCACCCGGGCGTCGACCGGCTGCGGGAGCTGCACCTCCGATGTGTGCCGTCTCGTGAGCGCCCTCGGCGAGGCCGGCGGCTCGCGCTCACTGGACCGGGTCACCGTCGCGTGAGTCCCTTGTTGCACGGCCGAAACGTTGCTGACCCAGCCCCGGAAACTGGAACGCCTAGCGTTCTGGTCACCGAGGAACCCATCGAAAAAGGATCCCAGGAGGCAGAGATGAGCAAGCTGTGTGTGGTGGTCGGGGGCGGCATGGTGGCCCACCGATTCGTTGAGGCACTGCGCTCCCGGGACGAGGCGGGCGAGTGGCGGGTCACCGTCCTCGCGGAGGAGCCCCGCCCTCCGTATGACCGGGTGGCGCTGACGAGCTACTTCGAGAACCGCGACCCCGAGCTGCTGAGCCTCGGCGAGGCGCACCTGTGGCAGGACCCCAACGTCCGCCTGCGGCGCGGGGCCAAGGTGGTGGCCATCGACGCCGCTGCCCACACGGTGACCACCGAGAACGGCATGTCCCACGCCTACGACTCCCTGGTGCTCGCGACGGGCTCCTACGCGTTCATGCCGCCGGTGCCCGGCCGTGAGCTGCCCGGCTGCTTCGTCTACCGCACCATCGACGACGTGGCGGCCCTGCGCGGCTACGTCGAGACCCTGCAGGAGCGCAACCCGATGCGCCGCATCCGTGGCGCCGTCATCGGCGGCGGACTGCTGGGCCTCGAGGCCGCCGGCGCGCTGAAGAAGCTCGGCGCCGACGCCACCGTGGTGGAGTTCGCGCCCAGGCTGATGCCGCTCCAGGTGGACGACGGCGGCGGCGAGTCGCTCAAGCGCCTCATCGAGGCCATGGGCGTCGACGTCCGCGTCGGCACCGCCACCTCGGCCATCAAGGGCCGGATCGCCGTCGAGAAGATGGTCTTCAACGACGGCTCCTCCATCGACGTAGACGTGGTGATCTTCGCCACCGGCGTCCGCCCCCGCGACGAGCTCGCCCGCGACGCCGGCCTCGAGGTGGGGGAGCGCGGCGGCATCGTCGTCGACGACACCTGCCGTACCGCCGACCCCGACATCTACGCCATCGGCGAGGTGGCCTGCATCCAGGGCCGCGTCTGGGGCCTCGTCGGCCCCGGCTACACCATGGCCGAGGTGGCGGTGGACCAGATGCTCGGTCGCTCCGGCACCTTCACCGGCGGCGACCTCTCCACCAAGCTGAAGCTTCTCGGCGTCGACGTGGCCAGCTTCGGCGACGCCTTCGGAACCACTGAGGGCGCCCTGTCAGTGGTCTACACCGACCCGATCGCCGGCGTCTACAAGAAGCTCGTCCTCTCCGACGACGCCCGTACCCTGCTCGGCGGCATCCTGGTGGGCGACGCGTCGGCCTACGCCGGCCTGCGCCCGATGGTCGGCCGCCCCCTCGGCGGCGATCCGGCCGCCTACCTGGTCCCCGCGTCGCCGGAGGGCGCCGCACCGCAAGGCGAGCTGCCCGACGACGCCCCCGTGTGCTCCTGCAACAACGTGACGGCCGGAGCCATCCGCTGCTCGGTCACCGAGGGCGGCTGCACCGACCTCGCCGGCGTCAAGGCCTGCACCAAGGCGGGCACCAGCTGCGGCTCCTGCCTGCCGCTGGTGCGCAAGTTGATGATCGCGGAGCTCGAGAAGTCCGGGACTGTGGTCAGCAACGCCCTGTGCGAGCACTTCGAGCTCTCCCGGGCCCAGCTGTTCGACGTCGTCCGCGTCACCGGGCTCACCACCTTCTCCGAGATCATCGACCGGCACGGCCGCGGCCGCGGGTGCGACATCTGCAAGCCGGTCGTCGCCTCCATCCTCGCCAGCCTCGGCAACGGTCACATCCTCGCCGGCGAACAGGCGGCGATCCAGGACACTAACGACCACGTGCTGGCCAACATCCAGAAGGACGGCACCTACTCCGTCGTGCCGCGCGTGCCGGGCGGCGAGATCACCCCCGACGGGCTCATCGTCATCGGCGAGATCGCCCGCGACTTCGGGCTGTACACCAAGATCACCGGCGGCCAGCGCATCGACCTGTTCGGCGCCCGCATCGACCAGCTGCCCCAGATCTGGCGCCGCCTCGTCGACGCCGGGTTCGAGTCCGGCCACGCGTACGGCAAGGCACTGCGGACCGTGAAGTCCTGCGTGGGCTCGACATGGTGCCGCTACGGGGTCCAGGACTCCGTAGCGCTGGCGATCGACCTCGAGCTGCGGTACCGCGGGCTGCGCTCGCCCCACAAACTCAAGCTCGGCGTCTCCGGCTGCGCCCGCGAATGCGCGGAGGCCCGCGGCAAGGACGTGGGGGTCATCGCCACCGAGAAGGGCTGGAACGTCTACGTCGGCGGCAACGGCGGCTTCACCCCGCGCCACGCCGCCCTCCTCGCCGAAGACCTCACCACCGAGGAACTCGTGCGCACCATCGACCGCTTCCTCATGTACTACGTCCGCACCGCCGACCGCCTGCAGCGCACCGCCGTGTGGCTCGAGAGCATCGAGGGCGGGCTGGACCACGTCCGGCAGGTGATTCTCGACGACTCGCTCGGCATCGCCGCGGATCTCGACGCCGCCATGGCCCGGCACGTCGAGGGCTACCGCGACGAGTGGCGCGACGTCCTGGAGGACCCGGTCAAGCTGGCCCGATTCGCCGGCTTCGTCAACGCCGCCGACGCGGTGGACGACAACCTGCAGTACGTCGGCGAGCGCGGCCAGGCGCGCCCCGCCACGGACGCCGACCGCGAGGCCGGCGTCGAGACCGTCGATTCCGAACGCCGGCCGGTCCTGGTCGCCGGCGCCACCCTGCCCGTCGGAGGACCGAGATGACCACCATGCACCCCGTCTGCACCCTCAGCGACCTGCTGCCCGAACGACCCGTCGCCGCCCTGATCGACGGCCGGCAGGTGGCCATCGTGAGGCTCCACGACGACCGCGTCGTCGCCGTCGGCATGTGGGACCCCTTCGCCCGCGCCAACGTGATGGCCCGTGGACTGGTGGGGTCGTCCCTGGTGGACGGGGAGGACGTGCCCGTACTCTTCTCCCCCATGTACAAGCAGGCCTTCGACCTCCGCACGGGCGTGTGCCTGTCGGACCCCTCCAAGGCGCTCGGCACGTGGGCGGTGGCTGTGCTCGACGGCCGGGTGTTCGTCGGCGCCCAGCTGTCCGAGGAGGCACCGGTCCGTCACGCCGAGGCCGGGCTCGCGAAGGCGGGCTGAATGGACAGCACCTCAACCCCGCTCGCCGGCTGCCGGGTGGTCCTCACGGCGAAGCGGCGCGCCTCGGAGTTGGCCTCGGCACTGGAGCGGCGGGGGGCGGAGGTGATCCGGGCGCCCATCCTGTCCATCGTCCCGCACGCGGACGACGAACTGTTGATCGCCCAGACCCGGGCGCTGATCGCGGACCCGCCCCACGCAGTGGTCGCGACCACCGGCGTCGGGTTCCGCGGCTGGATGGACGCAGCCGACGCGGCAGGCTGCGCAGGCGAGCTGCTGGAGGTGCTGCGACGGGCTCGCATCATCGCCCGCGGCCCCAAGGCGCAGGGCGCGGTGCACGGGGCCGGACTGACGGCGGACTGGGTGGCCGACTCAGAGACGGCGGCGGAGATCAAGGAGTTGTTCGACGACGAGGGCGCGGCGGGCCTGCACGTGGCCGTCCAGCACCACGGCTCGGGCAGCGACGGCATCGACGAACTGCTGGTGGAACTCGGTGCACGCGTCACCTCCCTCGTCGTCTACCGATGGGGGCCCTCGCCCGAGCCGGAGGCTGTGACCCGCGCCATCGGCCTCGTCGCGGCAGCTGAGGTCGACGCCGTCGCGTTCACCTCCGCCCATGGCGTCGTGGAGTTCCTGGCCGCCTGCGAACGGGAGGGCCGCCGGGACGAGGTGCTGGCGGCGATGGCCGGGCCGGTGATCCCCGCCACGGTCGGTCCCGTCACGGCGGCTCCGCTGCTGGAACTGGGCCTGAACCCACTGATCCCCGACAGGTTCCGGCTTGGCGCGCTGGTGCGTGAACTCAGCGCCGCCCTGGCCGAGCGCGGCGTCGCGGAAGTGGCCACACCGGCAGGCGCGTTGTGGCTGCGGCGTTCCGCTGCGATCCTCGACGGCCGGGCCCTACCCCTCAGCCAGGTCCAGTTCGCGGTGCTGCGCGCCCTCGTCGAGGCCAAGGGGGGCGTGGTCTCCCGGGAGGACATCCTGGGGGTGCTGCCCGGCTGCTCCAACGATCCGCACGCGGCGGAGGTCGCCGTGGCGCGGCTGCGAGACGGGATGGGGGATCGGTCGCTGGTGCGCACCGTGCCGCGGCGGGGCTACCGACTGGAGGTCGGCGCGTGAAGCCTGCCCTCGTCGTGTGCGCCCACGGCACGGACGACCCTGACGGCCGGGCCACCGTGGTGGCCATCGCGGAAGCCGCCGCGGGGCGGCTGCCGGACGTGACAGTGGAGGCGGCCTACGTCGACGTGCAGGAACCCAAGCTGGACGCTGTCGTGGACCGACTCGTCGCCGCGGGCGAGCACGTCGTGGTGGTGCCGATTCTGCTGACCCTGGGTTTCCACACTGAAGTGGACGTGCAGGAGGCCATTGCCGATCATCCCGGGAGAGCCGTCTCGACGGGTCCCCTGGGACCGGACCCGCGTCTGGCGGGCGCTCTGGTCGACCGGCTGCGCGAGGCACGGGTTCCCGAGGACACGGCCGTCGTGGTGGGCGTGGCGGGATCGTCGCGCCCGGAGGCGGCCGAGGTGGGTCGCGGCGTGGCCCGCTCCGTCCAGTCCCGTTGGTCCGGGCCGGTGACGGTGGGGTTCCTGGCCGTCGCTGAGCCCAGCGTCCCTGACGCCGTCGCCGCAGCCCGGAGCACCGGGCCGGTGGCACTCGCGTCCTACCTGATCGGACGTGGGTTCTTCCAGCGCAAGCTCGCGAAGGCAGGTGGGGACCTCCTGGCCGAGCCGCTCGGGGACCATCCCGGGTTGGTCGACGTGGTCGTCGATCGCTATCGCTCAGGCTGTCGACACCTCACGGTCTGAGCTGCGGGTCAGGAAGCGTGGTGGGCCTCCCAGCCGGCAAGCCCCTGGTGCATCACGCCGGGGTTGTGCATGCCGTCGAAGCCCTCGTGGGACTGGCACATGCGGACGTGGTCGGCGAAGTCGCGGGCCTCTGGCTCAGCGGCACCGGCCGGGGCAGCGGTCATCGCGACGGCTGCGGCTGCGGTGGCCATGAGGGCTGCGATCCTGCTTCGTTGTGACGGGCCTGGTCAGGAGGGGGAGGCCGGGGAGCGTGGCATCGCTGGCCTGGGGAGTGCTCCCCTTGAGCGCCGGCGCCCTCGACTGGTGCTACGTCAGCGCGGCCCTGGGCGGTCCGCTGCGTGGCGAGGAGTGTCGCGGCGAATCAGTCGCCTGAGGCCGCCAGACCGACGAGTCGCCGCCCGGCGAGCAGGCAGAAGACGCTCCACGGCACGAGTGACACCAGCGCGAACACCATCCCGATGGTGCCGAAGGTGGACGGCACCAGCATAAGGACCCCGGACGCCAACGCCCACCAGGCCGTTGCCGACGAGAAGTCGGAGGAGCGGTGCAGGGCCCAGGAGAGAATGAAGAGCACCGCGGCGCCCAGGAAGTAGTACGTGAGGAAAGCCGTCCCCTTCCAACCCGCCAGCAGCGCCTCCCCTGCGGCCTCCAACAGCGCCCTGGAGGACTGCCCGGCCGCGGAGTGCGCCTGGGCCAGGGCCAACATCTCCACGGCGGGGTTGGACGCGAAGTAGGCAGCCATCTGCAGGGTCCCCAGCCCCAACGCCAGCGCCACGGCGGAGCGCGACACCCGCCATAGACCGGCCCCCAGTCCCAGGTAGAACAGCCACACCAGGACGTTGTTGACCACATAGAGCAGGTCCAGGGAGACCAGCCCCAGCACGGGGTTCCCGGTCATCAGCTCGAAGACCTCCGCGACGGTGTGCACCGGAGGCCAGATCGCGAACACGACGACTTGGGCGACGATCAGCGCGACGGAGCCGAACGCTCCCCAGGCGCCAGCGCGCAACAGCCCGTCCAGGCGCGGCGCAGTCGTCAGCGTGGGGGTGTCGCTCGTGGACATCGGTGCTCCAAGGACGGGGACGGCTGGGCAGCCGCGCCATCCATCCGCGTCCCAGCCTAGTCCCGCTGGGCCCGCCGCCGTAGGCTCTCGGCATGGCGAAAACAACCCCAGTGACCGAATCCTCCGCCCATCTGGACCTGGCCAATGCGTTGCCGGTAGTGCCCGAGTCGACGACGTCGCGAGTCCTCGTCAACAACGAACTGATGCGAGTGGTGCAGTTCACGTTCGACGCGGGCGAGATGCTGACCGAACACACGTCTCCGCGTGCGGTGGTGGTCCAGCTCGTGAGCGGGCGAATGAGGTTCACTGTCGATGGTGTCGAGCACACGATGGGGGAGGGCGACCTCATCCACCTCGCTCCAGGTGCGTCACACGCATTGGTCGCGGAGACGCCGTGCCGGATGACGCTCGTGATGGTCGATACGGCTCCCTGAGTCCTGATCGGCCAGCCCGGCTAGCCCTGGCTGCGTTCGTGGAGCTGGCGCACCCGCTCAGCGAGACGGTCGTCGGGACCGTCGACCTCCGCGCCGGGGATGACGGTCTGGATGGGGAGCGCCGCCACGGGGGAGGCCGGCAATCCCATGGCGTCGTACCACTCGGTGAGCTGCGCCGACGACGACGCGTAGACGATGCGTCCGAGGCCCACCCATCCGTGTGCAGCGGCGCACATGGGGCAGTGTTCGCCCGAGGTGTAGACCGTGCACCTGGCGCGCTCGTCCGGGTCAATGTTCTCGGCGGCCCACCGGGCGATCGCGAACTCCGGGTGTTGTGTGTTGTCGCCTCCGGCCACGTGGTTGTGGTCCTCGAACAGCACGGTCCCGCTGGGAGAGACCAGAAGCGATCCGAAGGGCTCGTCACCGGACTCGAGGGCTCGCTCCGCCAGTTCCACGGCGCGGTCGAGGAAGCGTAGGTCGTCGTCGGTCAATGCCATGCCGTCAGACTAGGACGACAGGAGGCAAGGTGACCCGCCGCGGCTAGGCGAGCATGCGGGTGCCGGTGGGGGTGACGTCGTAGGCGAATCGGAGTGGGCTGGTCCAGGTGAGTTTCCCGGGGCTGGGTTGTCGTACCCGCCAGGCGCGGGCGGTCTTGGCCCGGTGGACCCGTCTGGTCACGGGGGCGAGGTTCCCGATCCGGGTCTGGGCCGGCCGGCCGGGGGTGAAGGGTTGGGTGTGGTCGATGTCCAACCCGGCGGAGGGGGTGTTCGAATACGGGAAGAGTTCGTGTTTGAGGGCCAGCACCAGTGCCTTGCGCATCCTGACGGTGGGGACGTAGCGGTCCTCGGCGGGGATCTCGGCGGGGTCGATGACGGGCTGGACGGTGACTTCGACGTCGGGGAGGAGCTCGGCCAGTAGTGCGGTGGTGGTGTGGCCGGCTTTGTCGATGCGGGCGGTGCCGGTGAGCCGACCGACGGCGTCAGCGTGGACGTGGACGGCCAACTCCAAACGCGGCCGCAGCTTCGCCAAGGGTGTGGTGATCGTGCCGCACAACACCCCGAGGCAGTGCGGGTCATGCCGCTGCGGCAGATCCCCCGACGCATCGGGACCAGCAGCCACAGCGGAGACAGCATCGGTGTCGGTGAGTGCCGGCTGAGCTGCCTGTTGCAGCAGCGCGAGCGCGTAGGCCGGGTTGGCCAGGACCCCCAACGCCTTGGACCGCAACACCGACTGGGAGGATCCGGGGTGTTCCGGGGCGAGGAGGTCGGCGATCCGGTCGACGGCGGCGTCGAGGTAACGGGCATCCAGCACGTCGAGGCAGCCGGTGAGGTTCATCGCCCCCTCATGCAGCCCCCACACCCACACTCCCCGCTCCGCACGACGCCGCCGCTCCTGTTCCGCGGCCCGGGCCGGGTCGGCCTGGATGATCAACTTCTTCAACAGGTTCAACGACGCCGTCCACCCCAACGACTCCTGCCGGCCCACCCACTCTTCGGTCACCCGGGCGGCCACCTCGGCCGGCAGGTCAGAACACAAAGCGGCCGCCTTACAGGCCCTCGCGGCTTCCACACGCAGCCCCTGCACCGCCACGAACAACTGCGGGTGCCGGTACTTCAGGTTGAGCGCGTCAGCCAGCTTCGAGGCCGCCACCATCGGCGGACACCGCAACAGCCCCGCCAACTCCAAGCCGATGAACTCCGACACCGCCGGAGTCCCCACCCCACCCAGCCGGACCCGGCGCTCCGCCAGCACCTCCACCACGTCGTCATACTCGATCCGGTACTGGCGGGCCAGGTCACACAACAACGTGATCGTCTGGGCTTCTGCGAACCGGCGCAACTCATCGACCGAACGCAGTTGCTCAGCGGTCTGGCGCGCCTCCTGATCCATACCCACAACCCTAGAACCCACCACCGACATTATTCGAACACCTGGGTCATTAGCGCAGTGGCGAATGCGCGGGGCTCAGTCGCGCCAGGTGCGCCACAGGTCGGCGTACTGCCCGCCCAGCTCAATGAGCTCGTGGTGCGAGCCGAGCTCCACGATCCGCCCGGAGTCCACCACCGCGATGCGGTCGGCGTCGTGGGCGGTGTGCAGCCGGTGGGCAATGGCGACGACAGCGCGGCCGTCCAGCAGCGTGGCCATGGAGCCCTCCAGGTGCCGTGCGGAGGACGGGTCGATGAGCGACGTCGCCTCGTCCAGCACCAGCGTGTGGGGGTCCGCGATGATGAGCCGAGCCAGCGCCACCTGTTGGGCCTGCGCCGGCGTGAGTGTCGCCTTGCCATGCCCGAGTTCGGCATCCAGACCGCCCGGGAGCTTCGACACCCACGTCCACGCGTCGACGGCCCGCAGCGCCCGCTCGACCTCCTCGTCGGAAGCCGTCGTCTCTCGGGCGAGCACCACGTTGTCGCGGACGGAGCCCACGAACACGTGGTGCTCCTGGGTCACCAACGCCACCTCGGTCCGAAGCCGGTCAAGCGGGAGGTCCATCACGTCGACGCCGCCGACGGTCACCTCGCCGACCCGTGGCCGGTTGATGCCCGCCACGAGGCGGCCCAGCGTCGACTTCCCAGAACCCGACGGTCCGACGATGGCGAGCCGCTCGCCCGGCTGGAGGTCGACGTCGACGCCGTGCAGCACGTCCACGTCCGGCCGGTAGCCGAAGCGCAGGCCGTTGCCGGTGAGCTTGACACCATCCGGCTCCACGTCGCGGGGAGTCCGGTCGTCGTCGAGTTGGGCGACCCCGATGAGGCGTGCCGTGGCGACGATGCCGAGCTGGAGGTGGTCGAGCACCGCGATGACGCGATCGAGCGGACCCTGCAACTGCGAGATGTACAGGGCTGCGGTGGTGATCTGCCCGATCGTCGCCCAACCCTCGCCGTGACCCCAGACACCCAGGAGCACGACGCCCACGAGCGGCAACTGGAACGACGAGTCCACCATCGCGAACAGCATGTTCCGCAGCGTCATCGTGTAGCGCTCGGCCTGGCCGGACAGCTCCGTGTCCTCGTCGATCTGGGCGACCCGCAGATCCTCCAGCCCGAGTGCCTCCACGGTGCGCGCACCCTCCACCGTCTCGGTGGTCGTGGTGTTGATGACCGAGTAGGAACGCGACTCCGTGATGTACCCGGCGGTCGCGCGGGAGAGGTAGTAGCGCCCTCCCAGCCACATGACCAGGGCAGTCCCGAGCATGGGCAGCGTCAGCACCCACGAGTTCACGAGCATCGCCACGAGCGTCGCCCCGATGAGCACCACGGAGACGATCAGGTTGGGGATGGCCCACCGTGCCGCCGTCGCCATCTTGGAGACGTCGGAGGTGATGCGCGTCAGGAGGTCGCCGGACCCGGAGGCCTCGACGTGCCCCAGCGGGAGCCGCAGCACGATCCGCACGACCTCCTCACGGGCGGCCGCGAGCAGGTCGTAGCCGAGCACGGCGGAGGCCCGCCGGGCAGCGAACGTCAGCAAGGCCTGAGCAATGACCACGCCGGCGATGATGCCCACCGTCGTCGTGAGCCCGTTCCGATCCAACAGTCCGCCGGCCACGTCGTCGACGAGTCGGCCCAGGAGGAAGGGTGCAACCAGACCAGCACCCGCAGCGCTGAGGTTGAGGGCGATCGCCCAGACCAATAGGCCCCGACGCCCCGACAGCAGGCCGCCGAGGAAACTGAGGGCCTGCGATGACGTGGCCACCGGGAAGCCGGTCCGGGGGGCGCGGGCCTCGAGATAGGCGTCCCGGGCGATCTCCGTGCGGATCGCGTGGCGGCGACGCAGCGCCTCCAGTCGCTCCCGGATCCCGGCGCCGCGGGGCACGTCGAGTCCCTCCGGCAGCCGCGTGGGCGTCGGGTCGTCGAGCCACGTCGACGCCGACGTGGCGGACAACAGGTTGTCACTCATGGGAGTCCTCCATCCCGCGCGCGATGATGCGGCGGTAGTCAGGATGGTCATGCAAGTCGTCGTGCGTGCCGCGGACGACCTCTCGTCCGTCGACCAGCACGCTGATCTCGTCGCAGCGCCGCAGCAGCAGCGGCGACGCGGTGATGACGACCGTGGTGCGTCGCCGGCGATGCGCGGCGAGGCGCTCGGCGATCCGTGCCTCGGTGTGGGCGTCGACAGCGGACGTCGGCTCGACGAGGACGAGCACCTCGGGGTCGCGGAGCAGCGCCCGCGCCAGGACGACCCGCTGCCGCTGACCGCCGGAGAGGCCCCTGCCCTTCTCGTCGATTCGTCCCTGCCAGCCACCCGGCAGGGACGCGTAGATGTCCTCGGCCGAGGCCACCTCGAGAGCACGCTCCGCCTCCTGGCGACTGTGCGTCCCCCAGGGGTCGATGGCGCTCTGCAGAGTCCCGGCGAACAGCAGGGCTCCGGTGTGCGAGACGACCACGCGACGTCGCAGGTCCGCGATGTCGAGGACCGAGTAGTCCACACCGTCGGCCGTCACGCCCCAGGGCCGGGCAGCCAGCTCGGCATCCTCCCGTGCCTGTCGGGCGCGGGCGGCCAGGCGCTCGCGACGGGCGAGGCGGCGGGCGCGGCCACGCAACTCAGCGTCGTCGACCTCCTCGGGCGAGCCCTCCGGCAGGTAGCGCCCCAGCCGGTCCGCCAGGGCCGCCGACGAGTCCGGGTCCGCGGAGACCACGCCCAGCATGCGCCCGGGATGGACACTCACGCCCGACAGGTCGTCCCGAAGCACGGCGTTCGACGCGAGCTTCCGGTCACTCTCGCGCCACGGGACCTCAGCCCCCAGGAAGGCCAGCGTCTTCTGCGCAGCGACGAGCCCCTGGACCCACTTCTGGGCGAAGTCGAAGAAGGTCTGCATGGGAGACGTCAGGAACACCGCGTACCCGAAGAAGCTGATCAGCTCGCCAACGCTCAAGCTGTCTTCGAGGAGCCGCATTGAACCGAGGTAGACCAGCGTCACGAGCAGCAGACCCGACAGCAGGATGCTCGTGGCCTCGACCACGGCCTGCCACGTGCCCAGCCGGACGCCGAGCGCACGGACCTTCTGCGACTGGCGCTCGTAGTTGCGCGCGAACGTCCGCTCGCCGCCGACGCCGCGGAGGATCCGCAGTCCCGTCGCGATGTCGCTGGCCAGTGACGTGAGCGAGGAGCTCTCGGTTCGCTCCGCGGACTGTGCCCGGGTCAGCGGGCGCAGCACCGGCGTCGACGCCAGGAGCAGCACGGGAGTCGCGATGAGGACCACGGCGCCCAACAGGGGGGAGGTCGTGAGCATCAGCGCGGAGGCCAGGATAAAGCTCATGGCCGCCGCGATGACGTGGCCGAACGACTCGATGGTCGCGCCGAACTGGTCGCTGTCCGACGACGAGACGCTGAGCACCTCGCCGGTCGGGACGCGGCGGTTCAGGACGTGGCCGAGGTGGACGGCGTGGCGGGACACGCGACGCTGGATCCCGTAGATGCCGAGGAGCCACATTCGCACGGCGAAGGTGTGGAACCAGATGCCGCCGACCACCCCGACGGCGATCACGACGAGCAGCAGACCCACCCAGGCCAGGGCGGCCGAGGTGTCGGCGCGCGACACACCGGCGTCGATGGCGCGGCCCAGCAGCCAAGGCGTGAGGGCGGCCGGGACGAGCCACGAAGAGGCGGCCAGGGTCATCGCGGGGACGACCCACCCGTAGGAGCGGATCAGCCAGAACAGGAACCGGCTGGGAGAGCGCACGTCGGGGCGTGAGTCGTGGGGGATCGCGGGCGGGAAGTCGAAACGCCCGCGGGCAGGTGCATGCATGGAGGAGGTCCTGACGGACAGCGTCGGAAAACGCAGGCAAACGTGGGAGTGGGGACGCGATGGGGCGTCAGGATGGGCGACAGGGCCCGGGCGCGGTGCTGGTCAGCGGACGAACGCGCGCGGCCGACCAGGGGCGGCAGAGTGGTTGATCAACATCTGCGGACACCTCCTCCAAGGTCGACGACAGGCAAACACTAGAGACCTGCCGCCGGTTATGTCAATGGGTGGGGCGGAATTGGTCTCAATCAGTCCTGACCGCTGCTGGGAGGTGCGCCCAAGTCCTCGACCGCTGCGAAGAACTCGGCCGGCACCCCGGGGGCCATCAGGTCCTCGAGTGCGCGCAGTCGCTCAAGCGACGGGATGCCCACGACGGTGGTGTCGACGAGCGGGCTCCGCATCGAGAACTGCAGGGCCGCGGCCGCGAGGTCGACGTCCATGTCCCGGGCCAGATCCCGCACCCGGCTTAGGTGGGCAGCAAACGCTGCCGGCATCTCCCGGTAACCGTAGGACTCCTGGCCGTTGGCCAGCGTTCCGCCGCCGAAGGGTGCGGCGTTGAACACCTGCATGCCGAGCTGCTTCGCCCGGGCATAGAGCGGCTCGGCCTGCCGGTCCACGAGCGTGTAGCGGTTGTGGCTGAGAGCGACGTCGAAGACACCGGTCTCGACGTACTCGGCAACCTGGGACACCGGTCCCAGCGTGATGCCGATCGCCCCGATGACGCCCTGGTCGCGGAACTCGAGCAACGCCTCGACGGGACCGCCGTCGGCCATCGCCTCGTCGCAGGAGATCGTGAACGGGTCGTGGAACTGGTAGATCGGAAGGTGGTCGAGTCCCAACCGTTGCAGTGACTCCTCGAGCGAACGCCGGACGCGGTCGCCGTCGAAGGCGCCGGTGGTCATGTCCCGATCGGCCTTGGAATAGACCAGCTTCCCCTCCGGCAGGCCGCCGGCCCGCCGAATGGCGTCTCCCAGGAGCGCTTCGCTGCGCCCACCGGCGTAGTTGTTGCTGGTGTCCACGTGACCCAACCGGGAGTCGAGCAGGGCGTCGGCCAGAGCCTCGCCGTCGGGGCGCTCGCCCAACCGCGAGGCGCCGAGCGTGACGGGGGTGGTGGGCACGGTGGCCATCGTTCCTCCAGGCAGGTGTCGAGGGGCACGGACACTCTAGAGGGCGGACAGGTCCGCTGACGGCAGCGAGCACGCGGGCGGCTCTCGCGCCTTACGATGTCGCCATGACGGACGAGGTTGTGGGTGAGGTTCGCGACGGGGCCAAGTTTGTCGAGGAGCACCCCGCGGCGGCCGGGGTGGCCGCGGTGGGGCACGTGGTGAACGGCATCGTGCACGCGATCATCGGGGCCATCGCCATCGGGATCGCGGAGGGTGGCGGAGGATCGGCGGACCAGTCGGGCGCCATGCGGGCGATCGACGCGCACCCACTCGGGAACATCGCGCTGTGGTTCGTCGGTTTCGCGCTCCTCGGCCTCGCGATCTACTCGGTGGTCCTGGCGATCGGGGAGTCGCGACACGACAAGAGCGATGCCGCCAAGAACGCTGGACGAGCGCTCATGTACGCCGTCGTCGGTGCGGGCGCACTCACCTATGCCACCGGGGGGACCTCGGACGGTGAGGAGACCACGGAGTCACTCAGCTCCCAGCTGCTCCAGTCGTGGTGGGGCTCGGCCCTGCTGGTGCTGGCGGGCCTGGTCATCCTGGCCATCGGCGTCGCCATGATCTACCGCGGCGCGACCAAGAAGTTCCTCGAGGATGTCAGGATGCCTCCGAAGTTCCGCACGATCTTCACCTGGTTGGGAGTCAGCGGGTACATCGCGAAAGGTGTGGCGGTCGCCGTTGTCGGGATCCTCTTCGTGGTGGCGGTCTTCACGCGCGACGCCTCGGACACCGGTGGGCTCGACGGCGCGCTCAAGTCGCTCGTCGAGCTGCCCTACGGGCAGCCGCTGCTGTTCGCCATCGCCATCGGTCTCATCCTCTACGGGTTCTTCTGCCTCGCCAAGGCCAGGATGGCGTGGTTGAACACGAAGGCTAATTGAAATCTCAACCTCTTGCTGGCATGCTGGAAGTGTGAACAAGCTCTCGGTCGTCGTCTCCTCCACCCGGCCGCAACGCATCGGCGGTCGCGTCGGCTCCTGGGTGGCGTCCCAGCTCGAACCCGACTGGGATCTGACGGTGCTCGACCTGGCGGAGATCGACCTGCCGTTCCTTGACGAGGATGCCGTGCCCGGTTCGGGGATCTACACGCAGCCCCACACGCTGGCCTGGAAGGCCGCCATCGACGACGCAGACGTGATTGTCGTGGTGACCCCCGAGTACAACGGGTTCTTCCCGGCACCACTGAAGAACGCGATCGACTACCTCTACGCCGAGTGGGAGGGCAAGCCGATGGGCCTTGTCGGGTATGGCTTCGGCGGTGGAGCCCGCGCCACCACGGCGCTGGCCCAACTGCTGGCCAACGTCAAGGCCGATGTGGTCGGTTCGGTCGGCCTCCAGTTCGAGGCCGACCTCACTCACACCGGAGAAGTCACCGCGGACGAGGCGAAGATCGCCGAACTCGCTGCGACGTCAGCAAAGCTGTCCAGTGCACGGGGACAGCGCGAGGTCGCTGCCTGACGCTTCGGGGGAAATCCCCGAACACCCCATCCCTCCGTGATTTGCTGCTCCCCGGGTGCAGCGAAACCCGCCACCCAGCGCGTATAGGGGGCATGGAGGCAGTGATGGAGCATGCGGTCGAGGCCAGAGCCGGTGGCTTCGACGACTACGTCGCGGCCCGTGGCGGCGAGTTGTGGGCCGCAGCGTGGTTGCTGACCAACGATGCCCAGCACGCCGAGGACCTGGTCCAGACGGCGCTGTCCAAGACCTATAGCCGCTACGCCGCCTTCGACAACGACCGGCACTTCGAGGCCTACGTCCGCACGACGATGTACCGCACGTTCGTGTCGTGGTGGCGCCGGCTGCAGTGGCGCTCGGAGGTGCCCTCCGACAGCCCGCCCGACCTGCCGTCACCCGACCAGGACCCTGCCTCGGAGACCGACGTGAGGCGCGCCCTCGCTGCCCTTCCCCGCCTCCAGCGGACCGTGCTGGTCCTGCGCTACTTCGAGGACCGCTCCACCCGAGAGGTCGCCCAACTCCTGGGCATCCCTGAGGGCACCGTCACGTCCCACGTCAGCCGCGGCCTCGCCGCGCTGCGCACCTCGCCCCAGCTCAACTCGGAGGACCCCTCATGAACGAGCGCCACCTGACCGACGCCCTCCGCGCCTCGGTCCCTCCCCGCCCGGACACCACGGGTTGGGCTGACAATGCCCGCAGCCGAGCCCGCAGGCGCCGGGCGGGCGTCGCCGCCGGGGCCCTGGCGATCGCCGCCGCCATTGCGACTCCGATCGCACTCGAGACGCTCAGCGCCCCGCCCCCGGTGGTCCTGGCCACACCCAGCCCCGAGTCCGGGCCTGTCACGGAGCTGGTCCCTGACATCTGCCGCGATCCGGTTACCGGCGCCGAACCCCTCGTCGACGACGACCTCCCCGACGGCGCCTCCCGCGTGTGGTTGTGCGGACCGGCGGATCCGGCCTCCGAACTGGAACTCGTGGGCCATCCCGACCCCCTCGTCGCCCACGCCCACGATGCCGTCGCAGCCTTCAATGCGCTCGAGAAGGACGAGGGCGTGACCACCTGCATGCCCAATTCCCTCGCCTACACCGTCGTCGTCGAGTACCCCGACGGCTCACACCGCACGCTGCAGACTGCGGGCTGTGGCGATCTCCGTGACGCGACGAGCATGTTCGACGTCTTCCGGGGCGACGGCGCCGGCTACGTGGACCAGCTGCGCGAACTCTGGGCGGAGGAGCGCGACGGCTTCGAGTTCACGGGCACGGGGGTCTGCGACGCCTCGTACGCCTCGGTCCTGCGGCCGCTCGACATCGGCACGCTGACCCGCGCCATCACATGCCGAGCTGACGGGACGCCGGTGGAGCTTGACCCGGGACTGACGTCGGACCTGTTGGCGGCGCTCGGCAGCGGCGAGGAGTTGTCCACGGCCGAGCCCACCCAGGAGTATCCGCTCCCCGACCTGGTGCTGCTGACCCCCGCTGGTGACCCGATCTCCCTCCATCGGGAGGGCGACGCCACTTTCTGGTGGGACGACGGCACCCAGCGCCAAGTCTGGGGACCGATTGACCCCGGGCTCGAAGCGAGGATCATCGAGCTCCAGGGCGCTGGTGAGGGGCCGCAGCCGGCTCCGACGCAATCACTCCCGCCACTGCCCTTGGAACGCGGCGACACGCTGGCCCCGATCGTCTGCGAGGACCTCCAGTCCGGTTATCTCATGGTCGAACCCCTACCCGCCACGGATCAGCTGGCGGCGGGGGCGTCCCGGGTCTGGCTCTGCGGCGACAGCGCCCATGGTTTCGGGGTCGGCCCCGCCGAGCCGCTCACGACGGACACCGACAGGGTGGTCGACGCCGTCCATGGTCTTCCGGCGGCCGACGCCCAGGCCTGCACGGAGATGGGCGGGCTGACGTACCACCTGGTGTTCGACTACCCGGACGGGTCCCGGCGGATCGTGGCGGCGGAGACGGTCAACTGTGAGTTCGTGGGCGGCCCGGAGGGGCGCACGGGGGGCGCCGACCTGCTGCAGGACCTGTTGCCCCTGTGGCAGGCGCAGCGCGAGGCCAACCCGGAGCCGTTCACCGACGAGGTGGACGTCTGCGACAACTCGGCCGCCGTCGCCGGTCTGAACTCGATCATGGACGTCGACCGCGGCTCCCTCTACCGCGGGTACGTGTGCGGTCTGCCGTCCGATCCGGCGCAGGATGCATGGGTCCAGCGCGACCTGCCCGGCGAGTTCGTCCTGGCCATCTCGCAGGCCGTTCCGACCCCGGGAGATGTCTGGCCGTCCGGCGGATACGACGCCCTCGACCACCCGTACCTGGTCCTGCTGAACCAGTTCGGCGACCCGGTCACCTACCCGGTGGACGAGGACGGGGGGATCCGCCTCCCCGAGGGTGTCTGGACGCCCGGCGCCGACCTGGGCACGCAGTGGGAGGACCTGCTCACCGGTCTGCGCGGGGGCCGCTGAGTCTGGTCAGGACGTGACGTCCGCCGTTCGGAACCTGCCCCACGCCAGCGACGCGAAGACCGCCACCCAGCCCAGCTGCACCAGCAGACCGCTCCCCAGCACGCCCCAGTCGACCTCGAGCCTGAGGAACTCAGCGAAGTCGAACCAGTGGTGGGTCAGCAGGTACGGGTGGATGGCCGCCAGCTGGGGGAGTGTGTCCAGCACCGAGGACACCACGGCCACCACCGTGGTCGCGGCCATGGCGCCGACGGGAACCTCCGTCAGCGTGGAGAAGAAGAGCCCGACGGCGACCAGCCCGGTGAGCGACAGCGCCACGTAGCCGGCCACGCCGAGCATCCGGGCGACGCCGTCGCCGAGCCCGACGGTGGTCCCCGACAGCAGCGTCATGTCCGAGAAGCCGAAGAACGCACCGCCCGCCACAAGCGCCATCGCCGTGATCACCAGGACCGCCGCGAGGGCGAACGCGAGCGCGACGAGGGCCTTGGCCAGCAGCAGGCGGGTACGTGACACGGGGACGGTGAGGACGTAGCGGAGCGTGCCCGTCTGGGCCTCGCCCGCGACGGCGTCGCCTGCGGTGATGCCGATGGTCAGTGGGAGCAGGAAGGGCAGGGCCATGAACAGCGCGGCGATGACCAGGAACAGGCCGTTCCCGGTGACCCGGTCGATGAAGCCCGGTCCCTGCCCGCTCATGCCGTTGTTGCTGGCGATGAAGAGGACGACGGCGAGCAGCAGCGGCACGGCCGCCAGGCCGGCGAGGAGGGCCAGGGTGCGGCGGCGCCCGAACAGCAACCTCAGCTCGCTGCGGAGGAGTCGGCCGAAGGAACCCCTAGCGCGCGACATCGAAGCCCTCCCCGGTCAGTTCCACGAAGAGCTGCTCGAGGCTGCGGCGGCGCACGTCCATGCCGACGACGTCGACCCCGGCGTGCACCAGCTCCCGTGAGACGCGTGCCGGCGGCGCGGCGCCGAGCTGAGCCTGCACCACGGGGCCCTCGACGCCGATCCCGGCGAGTCCCAGGCCGCGCAGCACCTCGGCCGCTGCGGAGGCGTGGTCGACGGAAGTGGTGACGACGAGGGTCGGGTCGTCGTCGGCGACCAGCGCGGCCCGCTCCGACTGGGCCAACAGTCGGCCCTGGCTCATGATCCCGATGTGGGTGCACACCTGCTCGATCTCCGCGAGGAGGTGCGAAGAGACCAGCACCGTCGCCCCCTCGGAGGCGAGTTCGCGGATCAGGTGTCGCACCTCTCGGGTGCCCTGGGGATCCAGACCGTTGGTGGGCTCGTCGAGCACGAGCAGGTCGCGCGGGCGGAGCAGGGCGGCGGCGAGCCCGAGACGCTGCTTCATGCCGAGCGAGTACTGCCGGTACGGCTTCCTGGCGGCGGCGGTCAGCCCCACGCGTTCCAGGGCCTCTCCGATGCGGGCCCTCGACGTCGCGGGATCGGCGGTGGCGTCGCAGGCATCCAACCTGACGAGGTTGGCGCGGCCGCTCAGGTACGGGTGGAAGGCGGGCCCCTCCACGAGGGCGCCCACGCGGGGCAGCACCTCCAGCGTCTCACTCGGCATGGCCTGCCCCAGCAGACGGGCGCTGCCGGACGTCGGGCGGACCAGCCCTAGGAGCATACGGATGGTGGTGGTCTTCCCCGACCCGTTCGGGCCGAGGAAGCCGTAGACCGCGCCGTGCGGGACCGCGAGGTCCACGCCGTCCACGGCCACCTGCCCGGAGCGGAACCGCTTGGTCAGCCCCGAGCTCTCGATGGCAGGGGCGCTCACGCCATCGCGCGCAGCGTCTCGGCGGGCACGGACCCCACGAGCACGCGGCCGTCGTCGGTCACGAGGATGCTGAGCAGCGCCGAGCTGAGCAGACGACCCTCGGGCACCTCCGTGGTCAGCTGC
The DNA here is from genome assembly GCA_947499145.1 of uncultured Arachnia sp. GTDB lineage: Bacteria > Actinomycetota > Actinomycetes > Propionibacteriales > Propionibacteriaceae > Arachnia. Next base: position 16,738 of record CANMNB010000013.1, on the reverse strand, counting down.
TCGTAGAGCGCCGCGCCGTCGAGGCCCATCCCGTCGGAGTGGTCCGGCGTGAACTCCTCGATCAGGTCCTGGGCCTCCTCCGAGCCGGTGAACCGGTCGGGCATGCCGCCCACGGAGCCGGGATCGGAGGCCAGGAGCGAGGCGACGTCGACGCCCTCGAGGGTGACGACGCTCTCCCATCCCTCACCGGTCACGGTGGCCTTCTCGTGGTCCTCGCCCTCGTGCTGGGGCATGGTGCCGTCCTCGGCGGGCAGGGGCACGACGACGTCACGCTGCGTGGCGCCGGCGGGCGGGGTGAAGTCGAAGACCGACTCGTTCGGCATCCCGAAGGACACGTCGGTGAAGGACACCTCGACGGCCGGCGCCGACTCGTCCTGCGTGCTCCAGGTCTGGACGCGCAACGGGATCATGGTCTCGCCGTCGACGGCGACGACGACGCGCTCCACCAGGGTGCCGTCGGTATCCGGGCTCACGACCAACTGGTAGACGTCACGGCCTGCGACGGTGATCTGGGCGTCGACCGCCACGGACGACGACTCCTCCACCTTCGCCAGCGCCTCGGCGGCCGCCTCCTGCGGGGTGGGCAACTCGCCCTGGCGCTCCAGCGCCTCGGCCCGTGCCTCCTCGCCCATGGCCTCGAGCCGTGCCCGGTCCGCGTCGCTCACGGTGTAGTGGACAGCCTCGTCGTCCGAACTGGAGTAGGTCCAGACCTCCGGGCCGTCCGCGACCACGGAGTACTCGGACATCGTGCCCAGCAGCGCGACGCGCGAGCGCTCCTCGCCGTCGGTCCACACCCGCAGGGTGGAGCTGCCGCCGAGCAGGGACATCGGGTCGGCGCCCTGCGCCTCGGTGAACAGCAGGTCCGGCAGCCCCAGGCGGGCGGTGTGCACGACGGTGCCGGACATCGCCTGCGGCTCGGCCTCGAGGACCCGGCTCACGAGCTCCTGGGCGCCGATGTCGGGCAGGTCGTTCGACTCGCCCGCCGCCAGAAGGGGCTGGGCGACCAGCGAGACGGCGACGGCGCCCACGACGGCGATCGGGGCCGCCCAGGGGGAGCGGAGCAGGGAACGGCGGTCAGCCTGTGACTCGGTCATGGGTCCACGGTAGGCGCACGTCGCTGAGAGGACGCTGAGAGCGGACCCGGCCACCGGGAGGGGCCCGCTGGCATGATGGAGGCGTGCGCGTACTGGTGGTCGACGACGAGCGCACCCTCACGCGCACCCTCCAACGCGGCCTGGCCGCCGAGGGGTTCGCCGTGGACGTCGCCCATGACGGAGACACCGGGCTGTCGCTGGCGACGCACGGCGACTACGACGCCATCGTGCTCGACATCATGCTGCCCCGGCGCAACGGCTACGACGTCGCGGCAGCGCTCCGGGAACGCGGCGTCTGGACCCCCATCCTCATGCTGAGCGCCAAGGACGGCGAGTACGACGTCGCCGACGCCCTCGACCTCGGCGCCGACGACTACCTCACCAAGCCGTTCTCGTTCGTCGTCCTGGTGGCCCGGCTCCGGGCTCTCGTGAGGCGCCCGTCGGGGGCCCGGCCCGCGGTGCTCGCGGTGGGATCCCTCACGCTCGACCCCTCCACCCGATCGGTCACGCGCGACGACGAGCCGGTGGAGCTCACCACCCGCGAGGTGGCGCTGCTGGAGTACCTCATGCGACACCCCGACCGGGTCGTCGGCAAGGTGGAGCTCCGCGACCACGTCTGGGAGGGCTCCGGGGAGGACCTCAACGTGGTCGAGGTCTACGTGGGCTACCTGCGCCGCAAACTCGGTCGCGACGCCATCGTCACCGTCCGTGGTGCGGGGTACCGGGTGGTCGGGTGAACGGCGGCCGGTGGGGCGGGCTGTCGCTGCGGCTGCGGCTGACCCTGGTGACCGCCGGACTGCTCGCCGTGGGGCTGTCGATCGGAGCAGTGGCACTCAGCGCCGTCGTCTCCGCCAGTCGGGTGGCGGAGCTCGACCGGGCCGCCTCCGCTCGCGTCCTGACGATCTCGGCGCTGGCAGTGGAGGACCGCCTCCCGGAGCCCCTGCCCGTCACCCAGGCGGGGGAGGTGGCGCAGGTGCTCGACGAGTCCGGTCAGGTGGTGGCCAGCTCGGCGTCGGCCAGCCGCACGCTGCCGGTGGTGACGGGTGACAACCTGCAGGAGGTGCTGTCCCGGTCGGAGGCAACACTCGAGACCGCGTACGACGAGCGTGCCCGGGTCTCGGCGGCGCCGGCGACCTGGCGGGGCGAGCCCGTCACGGTGGTGGTGGCGCTGCCGTTGCGCGACGTCGAGGGGGTGCTGCGGGCGCTGCGGGTGTCGCTCGTCGGCGTCGTCCCGACGCTCACGCTCCTGCTCGCCGGTGTCGTCTGGCTGGCCCTCGGCCGTGCGCTGCGTCCGGTCGAGGAATTGCGCGGCGCGGCCGCACGGGTGGCACGCGAGGGTGGTCCGGGATCCCTTCCGGTCCCCGACGCCGATGACGAGCTCGCCGCGCTGGCCCGCACGCTGAACGAGATGCTCGACCGGCTCGAGCACGCGGCGGCGCGGCAGCGGACGTTCGTGGAGGACGCTGCCCACGAGCTGCGTTCGCCCCTGTCCGCGTTACGGGCCAGCGTCGAGGTGGCGAGGTCCCATCCCGAGGCATTCCCGACTGCTGAGCTGGCAGGCGACCTGGAACCCGAGGTGTTGCGGATGCAGGCCCTCGTGGACGACCTCCTGCTCCTGGCCCGCCTGGGCTCCACCCCGGCCCGACGGGGGGAGACGGACCTGCGGGGCCTCGTCGACGAGGTGGTGGCTGGCGTGCGTCCGCGCGTCCCGGTCGACGTCGCCGGGGCCGGCAGCGCCGTCGTCGACGCGGCGGCGGTTCGGAGGGTGGTGCGGAACCTCGTCGACAACGCCGTCCGCCACGCCCGCAGTCGGGTGCGGGTCAGCGTCGCCCCGGGTGCCGTGTCGGTCGAGGACGACGGCGCGGGGATACCGGTGGCGGACCGGGAGCGCGTCTTCGAGCGGTTCGTCCGGCTCGAGGAGGCGCGCGAGCGTGAGGCCGGCGGGAGCGGGCTGGGATTGGCGATCGCGCGTGAGATCGCCCGCGACCATGGCGGCGACGTCGTGCTGGGGGAGTCAGAGCTCGGCGGCCTGCGGACGCAGCTAGTCCTCGAAGAGACGGCGGATGTCGTCGGCCGAGATCGCGCCGGATGAGAAGGTCCCGGAGTCGACGACGGAGGTGAAGAGGTCCCGCTTGCGTTCCTGCAGCGCCACCACCTTCTCCTCGATGGTGTCCACGGAGACCATCTTGTAGACGTTGACCGACCTGGTCTGCCCAATGCGGTGCGTCCGGTCGATCGCCTGGTTCTCCGCCGCCGGGTTCCACCACGGGTCCAGGACGAACACGTAGTCCGCCTCCGTCAGCGTGAGCCCGAAGCCGCCTGCCTTGAGCGAGATGAGGAACACCGGGTCCTCACCCTCCCGGAACTGCCGGATCCGGGCGGGACGGTCGCGCGTGCGGCCGTCCAGGTAGACGTGTCCGATCCCCTCGGCCGTGAGGGCGTCGCGCACCAGCTTCAGGTAGCCGGTGAAGCTGCTGAACACCAGCGCCCGGTGGCCCTCGGCGGCCAGCTCGCCCACCTGTTCGACGAGGGCCGCGACCTTCGCCGAGGGCGTCGACGTGGCGTGCTTCTCATCCACCAGCACCGGGTCCAGGGCCAGCTGGCGCAGCATGGTCAGCGCACGGAAGATGGCGATGCGGTTGGAGTCCAGGTCATCCAGCATGCCGAGGACACGCTGCCTCTCCCGCTGCAGTTGCTTGTCGTAGACCTTGCGGTGCGCGGGGGTGAGGTCCACGCGCTGGACCTGCTCGGTCTTCTCGGGCAGCTCGCGCACGACCTCCCGTTTGGTGCGGCGCAACACGAAGGGACGGATTCGGCGCCGAAGCCGTTCCAGCGCTTCGCGATCACGCTCCATCTCGATGGGCTTGCGGTACCGCTCGATGAAATGGTCCGGTCGGGGGAAGAGGCCGGGGGCGGCGAGCGACAGCATCGCCCACAGGTCCATCAGCGAGTTCTCCAGCGGGGTGCCCGTGATCGCCAGGGTGAACGGGGCGCCCAGCCGGCGGGCCGCCTGGTAGGTGCGCGAACGGTGGTTCTTCACGAACTGCGCCTCGTCCAGCACCAGGGCGCTCCAGGGGACGTCGCGGTAGGCGGCGTCCTCCAGGCGCAGGAGGGTGTAGGAGGTGATGACGACGTGGGCGCCCTCGATGCGTGCGGCCAGCTCTTCGCCCTGTTTTCTCGACGTCGAGGTGATCGCGGCCACCTTCAGTCCGGGGGCGAAGCGGGCGGCCTCGTCGATCCACGTCCCGACGACGCTGGCGGGCGCCACCACCAGGACGGGCCTACCGTCCAGTTGGCCAGCCTCCCGGGCGCGCTCGAGGAGAGCCAGCGTCTGCAGCGTTTTGCCCAGGCCCATGTCGTCGGCCAGGACACCGCCCAGGCCGGCGTCCCAAAGGGATGCCAGCCAGCGGTATCCCTCGAGCTGGTAGTGCCGGAGCGACGCCCGAAGCCCGGAGGGGGGCTGCACCTCCAGTCGGTCGGCACTGGGCAGCAGTCCCGTGACGGACTCCCGCCATCGCTGGCTCTGCCGTGCGACGACGCCGAGCTCGACGAGGTCCTCCCAGAGGGCCGCCTGGAACGGGCTGATGCGCAGCTCGCCGGGGGCGGAGTCCTCGCTGAGCTCGCGCGCCTCCTCGATGAGCCTCCTGAGGGCGTGCAGCTCCGGCAGGTCGAGGCTGAACCAGGTACCCGAATCGAGCAGCAGCGCGTCGTCTCCGGCGGCCAGGGCCGAGAACAGCTGGTCGAAGGGCACGTCCTGTCCGTCGACGGTGACCGTCACGTGCAGGTTGAACCAGTCGTGGTCGTCGCCGTCCTCGGAGGCCACGTGGATGACGGGCGCCTCGTCCGCCTCCGCGTAATCGGCGGGACTCCCGTCCTCCTCCACGATGACGCCGATCCGACGCAGGGCGGGAAGGGTCTCGGTCATGAAGTCGGCGATGGCCATCCCGCGAAGTTCAGCCGGCGAGGCCATCGGGATGCGCCCGGGGCGAGTCAGCTCCCGGTGTCGGGCCACGGCCGGGAGCGCCGAGGCGAGCAACCGCGACTCCACCCTGGCCTCGCGCGGGGGTCCGCCCGGCTCGGGACGCAGCGGCAGGATCGACGGCTCGCCGCCCGCGACCGGGGACGGGTAGGCGAACCCCCACTCGACGCGGGTGATGTGTCCGGGGAGGTGCGTCAATCGCAGGTGGAGCCGGGGCGGGCTCAGGTCGGGTGGCGTCACCGAGCCGTCGGAGGACGTCACACCCCCCGCCCTCACGAGGGCCCGGTGGTAGAGAGTCAGGAAGCGGTTGACGTCCTCGGGCGGGATGTCGATGGTGCGCTGCTCGGCCATCAGCCGATCAAGCCCGTCGGCCGGCGGGGTCACCAAACCCCACAACGTGAGCTCACCCGCCCGCAGGTGAGCCAGGCCGTGCGCGGGCGTGCCGACCAGGAAGGTGGTGGCCCCCGGGCCGGTCTCGACCACGTTGGCGCGGGCGCACGCGCGCAGTCCGCCGTCGTCCGAGCGGGTGAGGTCCAATCCGACCGACGCGGTCCCGTCCGCCAGCGCTACGGAGCGCAGGCCCTCGCCCGGGATGAACTCGACCCCTCCGTCGGCCACCCTCCTCAGGAGTGGCCAAGCCAGTGCCCCGAGGTCGGCGAGGTCCACCGTCGACGAGTTGCCGTACGTGTACTGGGGGCCGGACCCGAGCCGGTAGAGCTGGGTGAGCAGGGATCGATGCACCGGGTTCAGTTCGGTGGATCGCCACGACTGCAGCAGGTCCATCCAGCTCGCGTCCTGCCGGACCCAGGGAGTCCTCGATCCCTCACGCAGCGGGCGGACGTGCACGGCGGATGGACGCCCACCGGACATCGCGACGGAGAACTCCAGCGCCAGGGCCTTGCCCTCGTCGGGCTGGCTGGAAGTGGCCACGAGCCGGGACAGTTCCTGTTCCCACCCGGCGGGCTCTCCGGCGCCGATGGTCTCCTGTCGCGCGGCCAGCAGGGTGGCGACGACGTGCTTGCAGGCCCATCCCACCGGGCACGAGCACCAGGACTGCAGGCTCCCGTCGCGTTCCATCCGCACCTCGACGGAGTAGACCCTGTGACCGCTTCCGGCCACCAGGGAGTGGAAACCCCCGTCCTCCTCCGCCAGCGCCGAGACGTGGCCGGCGTCGTGGTAGTTTTTCGCCCGGAAGAAGGTGGGGGCACCGAAGCGGCGCTTCAGTTCCTCCTCCGGGAGTTCCCGGATCCACTCAGCGGTGCCGGAATCCATAGTCGTCGAGGTTACCGCGGCCAGCGGACAGCGTGGCGAGCGTGGGTCCGACCGGGTGGCTGTCACATATGTGATGGATGACCAGCACAGAAGTGACAGTGTCAATCGCGGGGTTCGCGCACCCGCCGAGTGGGACCGCAATAGGCTCGAAGGACCAGCCTGTCACCAACGAGGAGAGTAGAGATGCCAACGCTTGCCATCATCGGAGCGGGATCCCAGCTCGGCGCCACCGTCGCACGGCGCTTCGCCAAGGAGGGGTTCTCCGTCGCCCTCATCTCCCGCACCCGCGAGCGCGTCACGGCGCTCGCCGAGGAGCTCCAGGGGGAGGGCATCACCGCACGCGCCTACGTCGCCAACGTCCGGGACCACGACTCGCTGCGAACCGCCCTCGACGACGCCGCCGCGGACCTGGGCCCGATCGACGTCCTGCAGTACAGCCCACTGCCGGCCAAGGAGTTCCTCCGCCCGATCCTGGAGACCACGGTCGAGGATCTCCAACCGGCGATCGAGTTCTCCGTCTACGGCCCGCTCGTGGCGATTCACCATGTGATGCAGCACATGCGCATCCGAGGCGGCGGCACCATCCTGCTCGTCAACGGCGGCACGGCCGTCCGGCCGCTGGCGAAGTTCGCGGGGACGTCCGTCGCCTTCGCCGGCGAGTCCGCGCTGGGCCAGATGATGCACGACGCCCTGGCTCCCGACGGCATCCACGTCGCCCAGCTCATCATCCCGGGCGGCATCATCCCCGGACATGAGCGCAAGGATCCCGAGGTCCTGGCGGAGCGGCTGTGGGCCATGCATGCGGAGAAGAGCCAGTTCCGCCACTTCGCGGGGGACATGGACGTCGACGGCTGACACTCAGCGCCGGGTTCACAGCAGTCGCTCGGCTCCCCGTACGTGCTGGAGGAGTCGAGGGTCCATCGGGGGGCCGGAGCGCAGGACGCTGAGGCTGCCATCGGTCTCAAGGATCAGTGCCCGGACCTCATCGAGCTGGGTGATGCCCGATCTGCGCAGCCGCGCCCACACCAGCCGCTCGTCGAGGTGGAAACGTCTCAGTTCCCGGCGGTCCAGCTCCCCGTCCGCGTAGAGGACGACAGGGCGCCGGTGCCCGATCAACCCGGCCCGCCGCCCGGAACCGAAGAAGCCCTCCAGGGCGACCAGCGCCAGGAGACAGAGCAGCCCGGCCGACAGCGTGACGTCCGGTCCCAGCATGGACCGGCCGACGATGGCGCCCAGGACGAGCACCACGGCGAGCCCGGTCCCCGATCGGTTGGCGAAAAGGCGCTGGCCCCAGACCCTCAGGATCGTGGTGAAGCTCAGGTAGAGGACGCACGCGGCGATGAGTACCCCGACCGCCTGCGCCCAGTTGATGCCGATTTCCTGCCACAGCTGCGTCGCGAACTCCATGGGGTCATCGTCGCACCGGGATGTGGGGCACGTTGCAGCGGCGTCGGCCTGCTGTGGGATGAGTCGAGTAGCTGCTATATACCCCCTGGGGTATGATGAGGCATCATGGAACACCAGCTGCCGACCTGGAGACACGTGCTCGTCGTCGTCGCCCACCCGGACGACGAGTCGTTCGGACTCGGAGCGGTGATCAGCCGACTCGTGGACGACGGCGCGCACGTCGATGTCCTCTGCCTGACAGCTGGTGAGGCCTCGACCCTCGGGGCAGGGCAGGATCTTGCCCACCTCCGCGCGCTGGAACTCGAGACGGCCGCCCAGCAATTGGGCTGCGCCACGACGTCGCTGCTCGCCCATCCCGACGGCGGCCTGGTGGACCGGGCAGCCGACCTGGAGCGCGACGTGCGGCTCGCCGTCGAAGCGACCCGACCGGACGGGTTGCTGGTCTTCGCGCCCGAGGGCGGGGTCACAGGGCACCCGGACCACGAGGCCGCCAGCCGCGCAGCGTTGGCCGTCGCCGCGGAACGAGGCCTACCGGTCCTCGAGTGGGGGCTGCCCCACGCCGTGGCCGACGCCTTGAACGAGGAGTTCGGAGCGTCTTTCGTCGGACTCGGCCCGGACGAACTCCCGATCGTCATCACGGTGGACCGCACCCGCCAACTGGCGGCGGCGCACGAACACGTCACCCAAGCGGTGCCCGGCAGCGTGCTGTGGCGCCGGCTCGAGAAGCTGGGCGACAAGGAATACCTGCGCCTGACCCGAGCCTGACGGCTTCATCGAAGCTTCACATGTCCCTCACGGCAAGCTTCATGCGGCGGCTGTGAACTGGTGTCTCACCTCAACACAAGGAGAACGCCATGAAGCGCACAATCTATGGCATCGCAGGCGGGCTGGCCGTGGCCGCCCTCACCATCGGTGGCACGTCGATCGCCAGCGCCGATCCCGACGCCCTCGAGACGGACGAGCAGGATTCGGTCACCTTCAGCCGCGAGGAGGAGAAGATGGCCCGGGACCTCTACACCGCCCTCGGCGAGAAGTACGACTCGGTCGTCTGGGACCGCATCGCCAACAGCGAGCAGCGTCACTACGACGCCATCGGGCGTCTGTTGACCACCTACGACATCGCGGATCCCGCAGCCGGTCAGGACGCCGGGGAGTTCACCGACGCCGCCATCCAGGACCTTTACGACGACTGGCTCGAGCGCGGCCAGGCTTCCGAGGAGGCGGCCTTCGCCGTCGCCATCGAGCTCGAGGAGCGGGACATCGCCGACCTCAAGGAGCAGATCGAGGACGTCGACAACGCTGACATCGAGCGGGTCTACACCTCGCTGCTGCGGGGGTCCGAGAAGCACCTCGCAGCCTTCACCCGCGCCGCCAACGGCGAGGAGCCGCTGGGACAGGGCCCGGCCGCAGGGCGTCCTGACCGCGGCCAGATGGTCGGCCCGCGGGAGGACTGCGACGGCACACCCCAGGGCCCGCGCGAGGGCAGGGGCATGCGCGACGGCTCCGGCACGCAACTGCGCGACGGCTCCGGCAACCCGGATGGCCCCGGCGATGGCGACGGCCCGCGCCGCGGCCCGCGCGGCAACCGCTGACACCACCGCGATCCGTTCGGCGTCACCCCGGGGTGGCGCCGAACGGCATGTCACCGCCTGGTGATCGGCAGGCTCAGGGTGAAAGTGCTGCCTCGCTGGGGGCCGGGGGAGGCCGCCACGAGATCGCCCCCGTGGGCCCGGGCGATCTGCCGGGCGATCGTGAGACCGATGCCCGACCCTCCGCCGCGCTCGTCGCCCTGCCGACGCTCCACCCGGTAGAAGCGTTCGAAGACGCGCTCGACGTCCTGGGGCGCCAGGCCCTCCCCGTCGTCGGCGACCGTCACGACCGCCTGGTCCCCGAGTCGTCGACAGGCCACCTCGATGTGACCGCCCCTCCGGACCGCCTTCAGCGCGTTGCCGACGAGGTTCGTCACCACCTGGCCGATACGACCGGGGTCCCCGTCGACCAGCGTCGGTTCCTGGACGACGACGAGCCGCACGTCAGCGTCGCGTGCCTGCGGCCGCAACCGCTCGACCGTTTCCGCGGTGACCGCGCCCACATCGACGACCTCGACGCGCAGGTTGAGGCCGGTCTCCTGGGCGCGGGACAGGGCGACCAGGTCGTCGGACAGCCGCCGCATCCGCTCCACCTCGCGTCCGATGAGGGAGAGGTGTTCGGGGTCCGTGGCGACCACACCGTCGGACATGCCCTCCACGTAGCCGCCGATGATCGTCAGTGGTGTGCGCAGCTCGTGCGCGACGTCGCCGAGCAATTGGACGCGCCGTGCCTCCGTGCTGGCCAAGGAATCGCCGAGGGCGCGGAGGTCGCCGGCGAGCTCGGCGAGTTCGCGTTCCGGTGGCGCGGGAAGTTCGACGTCGTAGCGACCACCCGCCATGGCCCGGGCAGCGGCCTGCAGGTCCTCGATGGGCCGGGTGAATCGGTCGGCGATCAGCCACCCCAGCAGGGCCGCCACGAGGATGCCCGATGCGGCGCCGATGAGAAGTGCGAGGTCGACGGCGTCGATCATCTGTTGCCGCAGGTTCTGTCCCTGCATCGAGCGTGGGCCCCGCTCGAACCGGTCGTACAGGGCGGGCGCCAGGGCGCGGGTCAGCAGGAACGTCACCAGCGCCCCGACGACGACCACCAGCACGTGGCTCAGGGTCAGGCGAGTCGCGATGCGGCTCACGGCAGCGGGTCCTTGAGGAACCGGTAGCCGACGCCGCGAACCGTGCCGACGAACCGCGTGCCGTCGTCCCCCAGGGCAGCGCGGATGGTCCGGATGTGGACGTCGACGACGCGCTCGTCGCCGTAGAACGAATAGCCCCAGACGCTCTCGAGGAGCTGCCCGCGTGAGTAGACGCGCCCCGGCCGGGCGGCGAGGGCGTGCAGCAGGTCGAAGTCCAGGGCGCTGAGGGACACGGGCTCGCCGTCCACGCTCACCTCGCGGCGCTCGGGGTCGAGTATCAAGCCGTCGAACCGCAGCCGCGGGTCCGGCGGTGCTGCTCCCGCACGGGGACGGCGCAACATGGCGTGGACCCGCGCCACGACCTCGCGGGGGCTGAAGGGCTTGACGATGTAGTCGTCGGCGCCGACGCGCAGGGTGACAATCTTGTCCACCTCCTCGGCGCGGGCCGTGACGGCGATGACGTAGACCGACGACGTGGTGCGGATCTGCTCGAGGACGTCCAGGCCGGAGATGTCGGGCAGTCCGAGATCGAGGAGGACGACGTCCGGGGATGTCTCGCGGACCAGCCGCAGGGCCTCCTCGCCGGTCCCGGCCACGCGCACGGCCATGCCGTCGGCCTCGAGGTAGGACTTCAGAAGGCTGCGGATCTCTGCCGCGTCGTCGACCACCAGTACCGAAGCCCCCACGGCGTCTCCTCCCAACGGGGTCCACGGTACGCCGTCGGGCGACGCCTCGACACGCGGCTGCGCCGCTACTCGGCGAGCGATATGGGTGCGGCTGCGTCACCAGGTGCTCACGTGGTTGCTGGACGGTCGCCGAGTAGCCGCTGCAGGCGGCGTGTCGAGGCGTCTTGTCCCCTTCCCCTCGACACGGGCACCGCGTGCCCCACTCGGGGAGCGAGGAGTAACCGCTCAGTCCAGCTCGTCGCCGCGCAGCGGCTCGCCGTAGGCGACGTCGGCCGCCGGGTCCGGCTGCTCCTGCGCCAGCCGCTCGTCGATGGTCTCCTCTGTAGCGGGGTCGTCCTCGTGCAGGGCCTGGTCGACCGGCGCGGTGCCGTCGGGGACCATCTCCGCGGGATCCGCGCCGTCGTAGACGAGTTCGTCGGTGGCCAGGTCCTCGGCCGTCACCTCGGTGTAGGGCTGGTTGGCGTCGGCCATTTCCTCGGCGTCCAGATTCTCCAGCCCGTCGATGTTGCCATCGTGTGCGTCCATGCTCATGCGCTCCAGCCTGCCGGATCCCCGGGTCATCGCAGCCCGTGTGGCGACCCTGCCCGGATGTGACAAGATTGGCTGAGTTCCTGCCTCCGCCAGGAGACGGCGAGCGACGCGATGTCCTGAAACAGCATTGGAGAACCATGTCGGCAGATCATCTCGACGACCTGGCCCCGGTCAGCGCAGTAGTCGTCCTCGCCGCAGGCGGCGGGACCCGAATGAAGTCCAAGAAGTCCAAGCTGCTGCACGAGGTGTGCGGAAAGACCATGCTGAGTTTCTCGGTCTCCGCCGCGGCGGCGCTCAACCCGGAGCACCTCGTCGTGGTCGTCGGGCACCAGCGCGACGAGGTCGCCGCCCACCTGGAGACGCTCACCACCACGGTCCGCACGGCCGTCCAGGACGAACAGCTGGGCACGGGGCACGCCGTCAAGTGCGGTCTCGAGGACCTGGGCGAACTCCGGGGCGAGGTCGTGGTCACCTACGGCGACGTGCCGATGCTGACCGGTGACACGCTGCGCCAGCTGGTCGCGGTCCACCGCGCCCGGCACCACGCCGCCACCGTGCTCACCGCCGTCGTCGACGACCCCACCGGGTATGGGCGGGTCGTCCGGCACGGCGAGAAGGTCGTCGGGATCGTCGAGCACAAGGACGCCACACAGGAGCAGCGCGCGATCTGCGAGATCAATTCGGGCATCTACGTCTTCGACGCCGAGGTCCTGAGTGAGGGTCTGGGCTCGCTCGGCACGGACAACGCCCAGGGCGAGCAGTACCTCACCGACGTCGTGCACCATGCCCACACCACGGGCCGCGAGGTCGGCGCCATGGTCATCGAGGACCTGTGGCAGACGGAAGGCGTCAACGATCGCGTCCAGCTGGCCCGGATGAACAAGGAGATGAGCCGCCGCATCCTCGACGCGTGGATGCTCAAGGGCGTGACCATCATCGACCCGGCGTCCACCTGGGTGGACGTCGACGTCGACCTGGCGCCCGACGTCGTCCTGATGCCCGGCACCATCCTGCAGGGTGCCACCACCATCGGTGAGGGGGCCGTCATCGGCCCGTACACGACGCTGATGGACGTCGAGGTGGGCGCCGACGCCGAGGTCATCCGCACCCACGGCTCGTTCGCCATCATCGGGGAGGGGGCCACGGTCGGTCCGTTCGCCTATCTCCGGCCCGGCACCCAGCTGGGTGACAAGGGCAAGATTGGCACGTTCGTCGAGACAAAGAACGCCCGCATCGCCGGCGGCGCGAAGGTGCCGCACCTGGCGTACGTCGGCGACGCGCACATTGATGCGGGCGCCAACATCGGCGCCGGCACGATCTTCGCCAACTACGACGGCATCCACAAGTCGGCAACCCACGTCGGGGAGGGTGCGTTCGTGGGATCGAACTCGGTGCTCGTCGCCCCCGTCGACATCGGCGACGGCGCCCTGGTTGCCGCGGGCTCCACCATCACCGACGACGTCCCGGCCGGAGCCCTGGCCGTCGCCCGTGGCAGGCAGCACATCTCTGAAGGTTGGGTGGCCCGCACCCGCCCCGGTTCCAAGCAGGACGTCGCGGCACAGTCCTCGGACGGGGCCATCCACCCCGCGGTTGAGGAATCCCGGGCGAAGAAGAACGGCTGAGAGGCGCAGATGTCCACCCACACCGCGAACAACAAGCACCTCATGCTCTTCTCGGGGCGCGCGTACCCCGAGTTGGCGCAGGAGGTGGCGGAGATCATGGGCGAGGAGCTCGTGCCCACCCGCGCCCTCACCTACGCGAACTCGGAGATCTACGTGCGCTTCGAGGAGTCGGTGCGCGGCTGCGACGCCTTCGTGATCCAGTCCCACACCGCTCCCGTCAACGAGTGGCTGATGGAGCAGCTCATCATGGTGGACGCGCTGAAGCGGGCCTCCGCGAAGCGGATCACCGTGGTGGCGCCCTTCTACCCGTACGCGCGCCAGGACAAGAAGCACCTGGGACGCGAGCCCATCTCCGCCCGCCTCGTCGCCGATCTCTACCGCGCCGCCGGTGCCGATCGGATCATGTCGGTCGACCTGCACGCCTCCCAGATCCAGGGCTTCTTCGACGGGCCGGTGGACCACCTCTGGGGCCTGCCCGTGCTCAGCGACTACGTGCAGGCCAACTACGACGTGGCCGACATGTGCGTGGTCTCGCCCGACGCCGGCCGCGTGCGCCTGGCCGACATGTGGACCGACGTCCTGGGCACGCCGCTCGCGATCGTGCACAAGCGTCGGGACCACGACAAGGCCAACACCATCGCGGTCCACGAGGTCGTCGGTGAGGTGGAGGGCAAGGTGTGCCTGCTGGTCGACGACATGATCGACACAGCCGGCACGATCGCCCAGGCCGCCACCGCCCTCAAGGAGCGGGGCGCCACCAAGGTGATCGCCGCCACCACGCACCCGATCTTCTCCGGCCCGGCCGCCCAGCGGCTCAACGAAGCCGGCTTCGACGAGATCATCGTCACCAACACGCTGCCCATCAGGTCGGAGCAGCCCATCGAGAACCTCACGGTCCTCTCGATCGCCCCGCTGCTCGCCAAGGCCATCAGCGCCGTGTTCAACGACGGGTCCGTGACCTCGCTGTTCGCAGGCAAGGCCTGACGTGACCGCCCGCGGGGTCAACAAGCTCGCGATCATCGGCGCGGGCGCCGTCGGCTCGTCGCTCGCGTACGCCGCGCTCATCAGGGGCGTGGCCCGACACGTCGTCCTGTACGACGTCAACGGTGCCAAGGTGCGGGCCGAGGCGCTCGACCTCGCCCATGGCAGCCAGTTCATGCCGCAGGCCCGAATCGAGGGTTCCGATGATCCTGAGATCACCCGGGGCTCCGACGTCGTGGTGATCACCGCGGGCGCCAAGCAGAACCCCGGCGAGACCCGAATGGACCTCGCGGAGGCGACGGTGGGGCTGATGCGGAAGGTCATCCCGCCGCTCGTCGAGCGGTCGCCCGACGCGATCTTCCTCATGGTGACCAACCCCGTCGACGTCACGACCTACGCGGTCCTGAAGATCAGCGGACTGCCGTCCAACCAACTGTTCGGCTCCGGGACCGTGCTGGACTCCTCACGCCTGCGATTCCTCGTGGCGGAGGCCTGCGGCGTGGCGGTGCGCAACGTGCACGCCTACATCTGCGGGGAGCACGGCGACTCCGAGATCCCGATCTGGTCCAGTGCCAGTATCGGCGGCGTGCCGCTGCTGCAGTGGGAGAAACAGACGGGCAAGTTGGGAGAATCGGCACGCGACGATATTGCGGACCGCGTTGTCAATGCCGCCTATGAGGTGATCGCCGGCAAGGGTGCCACGAACTACGCGATTGGCCTGGCCGGCTCCCAGATTATTGAGGCCATTTTGCGCGACGAGCATCGCGTGCTGCCAATCTCGAGTCTGCTCGACGGGTGGTACGGCATCCACGACGTGTGCATGTCCGTACCCACGGTGGTGGACCATAACGGGGCCGGGCAGCACCTACGTCTGCCGCTGCAAGACGGAGAGCTGGGCGCCATGCACGACTCGGCTCAAATCATCCGGGGGACTCTGCGGAACCTGGGTTTCTGAGCCTCGCGACGACCGCAAGGCCATTTGTGTAGCGCATCTCTGTTTTTTTGGACACACCTCGAAATTGTTCGCCGCCGTGGGGTAAGTTCCTCGTCGGGTACAAACGTACCGCCCCGTGTAGACGTTAAGTCCGACCGGGGTTTAATGTACCCCACCGACACCCCTGGATGGCTCGAACGCGCCGTTGAGCGCGTTCAGGGGCGGCAAAATGAGAGGAAGTGTATGATCGGACCCCGGGCAATCGGAGGCCTCGCAGTCTCCGTCGCGCTCAGTTTGCAGTTCGCTGGCGCGCTGCTGGCCTCGGCCGAGCCGCTTGTGGCTGAGGTCAACCCGTTCCATGTCAATCGTGGATTCTCGCTGGTGGCCACCGGCGATGCCCATCTGGGCAATGCCGAATTGGAGGGTGCCGTCGCAGCCTTCGGAACCTTCTCGTCAGGCCAGCAGAACCTTCCGATGCGGCATCATGCCGCCGGCAATCCCCAATACACTGTGCCCCTGATCGACGGCGCCCCCGTGAGGCTCCTCGCGGACCGCTTTGTCAGGAATGGCAATGTGGACCTGACCAACGCCGACCAGTCCGGCACCATTGCGGCTGACTCGAACGAAGCGGTCTCAACCTTGCGGTTTGCCGATACCAGCAACCTGAAGCTGGCTACCCGCGGGGGTGGAGTGGGCCCGGCGGCCGGCCGCGATTTCGTTCGTCTGACCAACGCTGACGGTGGCTACATCGAGGTCAAGGCGCTGCCGTTTGCGGGAGCGAGCCTGGCCGACCTCGAGACGCAGCGCGACTCGGTCGCGGACTACTTCCCGGACCTCGAGGCGGATGTGGCTGCCGTTAACGCCTGCTTTGCCTCGATGTACAGCAACGATCTGGCTCGCCAGGTCACGGTTGTCGATGAACACGGTATGGCGTATGTCTCCGGCTTTTCCACTACCGGGCCTAACGTCATCGACTACGCCGATATCGCTGGCAAGACCGTCAAGTTGGATCGAGCAGCCGGCTACCGTCCCACGCAGCAAGCTCCGCTCATCGTGCGGGGAGCCGCTGGGCTCGACACCATCGGGGCGTTGAGGTTCGAAGGATGGTCCGCTGACCAGGATCAGACGCTCAGCCGCCACATTCTGCTGGACCTGTCCCAGACGACGGGCACCGTCCGCATCAACGGCCTCGAGATGGGATCAATCTGGGCGCCGGGGGCCGACCTGTCCTTCGACTCCGGAGCCAGCACCAACGGCCAGTGGTTCGCGCGTGACATCACCACCGCTGGGGGTGGAGAGTTGCACCATCACGCCTTCCAGGGAGCAATCCGCTGCTTGGACATCCCCGTGCCAGAGGTATTGCCGACGCCGTCTGAGGACCCGACGCCGACGGTGACGCCTTCGCCTGCGCCGACGGTGACGGTGACTGAGACGCCTGCGCCTTTGCCGGTGCCGACGGTGACGGTGACTGAGACGCCTGCGCCTTTGCCGGTGCCGACGGTGACGGTGACTG
>CANMNB010000012.1 GCA_947499145.1 uncultured Arachnia sp. | reverse complement strand
CACGTTCGTAACAAGCCCGGCAAGGGCGGGCAGGTGGTGTCGATGGCGGTCGTGGTCGCGACCGGGATCGCTGCCGACGGATCACGTGAGGTCCTCGGCCTTGACGTCGGCGACAGCGAGGACGAGACGTTCTGGCGCAGCTTCCTGCTCAGCCTCAAACAGCGCGGCCTGACGGGAGTGAGGCTGGTGATCTCCGACCAACACTCCGGGCTGGTAGCGGCACTGAAGCGGGCCTTCCAGGGCTCAGCCCACCAGCGATGCCGGGTCCACTTCGCCCGCAACCTGCTCGCCCACGTCCCGAAATCCCACGCCGACATGGTCGCGGCGGTGTCCCGCACCATCTTCGCCCAACCCAACACCGAAGCCGCCTCCGCGGCCTGGGACGAGGTCCGTGACCAACTCGCCGCCAGCTTCCCCAAGATCGCAGGAGTGATGGACGAGGCGAAGGCCGAGGTCCTCGCGTTCACCGGCTTTCCCAAAGCCCATTGGCGCAAGATCTGGGCCACCAACCCGCTCGAGCGCCTCGTCGGCGCCGTCCTCATCGACACCCACGACGAATGGATCGCCGACGACCGCCGCTACCCCTCCGAAGAATCCATGACCATACTCACCGAAACCATGGATACTGGTGATGACCGAGCCGCCATCGAAGGCGGCAAGTGAGCACCGAGGACCACCTCAAAGCCCACCACCCAGCGGGGCTCTATCCCGGAACTCGGGCGGGCACGTCACGCACGCCACCGTCTTGCTCACCCGGTCGTAGTCCGCCGTTGTGCCTGGATCTAGTTTCGCGCCACAACTCGCGCAGGTGCCGGCGTAGCGCAGCCGCATCCGCTTCACGTCCCCAGTCGATGCGGGTTCCTCAACCATGATGGACAAGGTAGCGGCCTATCGGGCAGCGAAGACCGACATCGTCCTTGGTCGACCACTGATGGACAGCGGTGTCATCACGAACGCACGGGGCATGTCGCGCTCAGCGCGCTGCGTCCGGGACCCCATGGAGTCTGCTGGCAGGTCCAGCGGGGGCTGACCGGACGACGACGGCCGCCCCCGCCCGGTCTCTGAAGTGCGCAGGCTGATCCCGTCTTGGTCGAGTGAGTGCTGGCTCGGTTGGCCCCCGCCGGGTCGCAGCCCGAGGGATCTCGCGACGCAGGCTCGTGTAGGTGTCAGAGCGTGTTCATAGCGAGTGGTAGTAGTCCCGGATCGTGGCAGCCATCAACTTTCGCCGCTGAGCGAGGAACGCTTTGTAGCTTTCGGCCGTGACCTCGAACAGATTAGTGGGGACTGCATTCTCGGAAAGATTCGTGGCCAGATCATCGAAATCCGTGATCTCGCCCAGAGTCAAGTGCCCGGAGCGGATCTGTACCTCCAGTTGGGCCATGTACTCCACGGGCGGCTTGTTGCTGATGCTGATGTTGATGGACGTCTCGGTCAGCGCGAAGTTGGCGACCTGGTTGTAGTCTCCGCGGTCAGGGTAGCCGTTCTTCTGCAGGTAGTCCTTGGGGACGATGTGATGGATGTCGCCGGACTGCTGAGTCATGGCTGCCACCGTGATTCCTCTTGATAGGAATCCGCGGGAGTTGTTGGCGACCTGTGCGGCGAGGAAGGTCTGGAAGAACGGACTGACGGTGCTTGTCGTTTCCAGTGCCGAGGGCAGCGTGACAGCCCAGAACGCGTCAGAGAGCTCAGACTCCTCAACCTGTTTGAGATAGTTGGCCGCGCCCTGTTCATCGATGCGACGGATGTCCTGCTCCCACGTGGACTCGAAGCTCCCTGAGTGCCGGGCAGTCAACATCGACATCACGAACCAGCGCTTCACGATTCGCTTGCGTTCTCCCTCGCTCATCTCCTTGTCCTCCCGGAGGCGGAGATAGAACGCGTACGCGAAGTTGAGCGCGTTTCGTGAGTTCACCATCCCGGACGAGATGAATCCCGCGGACTTGATGAGCATGAGGAAGTTGTCGAAGTGGTAGTTGCTCACGATCTGGAGGAGCGCCCGTTCGAGCCTGTCGTACGAGACGGGGATACGCCCCTCGTCGATTCGTCGTGTCTCCGGGTCTCGCCCCGACAGTTCGCTGACGATGCTGGACGCCTTGCCGCGGCTGAATCCAACGAGCCCGGCGACGCGGATGATGTCGCTGTATTCCGGGTCGTAGAGGTCCTCTGCCTCGTCCTTGAGCCAACTGATCGCCTTCATGTACGAGGTGACGGCGAACTCGTGGTCGTTCTCCTGGATGTCGGCGAAGGCGTGTGGCGCGACGGCGAGATGGCAGAAGTAGTCGATGAGTTTGCGCAGGTTTCGTCCGCGATCGCCGTAGGTCGCGATCTTGCTCATGGCGAAGTCCGCACTACTCAGTGGCACGCCCTTCGAGTTGATCCTGATGAAGATCTCCGAGACCGTCTCGACGTCGAGATCATCCGCCAACCCAATGATGCCGATCTGTGCGTTCTGGATCCTCCCGAGGCGCCCGAGGTTGGTCTCAAAGACCTTGGCGTCGACGTTTGGGTTTCGTTCCAGGTACTCACGTGCAAAGGACAGGGGTGACTCGGAGTTGAAGTACTCGCTGATATCGGCGATCCACTGGGGGTTCTTGCGAATCACCGGAGTCGCCGTCGCGAATTCCTCCGTAAGCGGATTGAAGGCGATGACGATTCGTACTGGCTTGTACCTCTTGTTGATGACTTTGAGGCCAGCTACTGCAGCGCGGAGTGCGGTGATGCGCTGCTGCCCGTCGATGAGGATCTGCTGGTGGGCCGCGATCTGGCCGCCTTTGAGTTTGGCACCTACAGATTGCCAAGTGATCAGGTACCCAACGGGATAGCCCTTGTACAGGGAGTCCATCAGGTCACGGACCTTGATGCTGTCCCAAACGAAAGGGCGTTGAAGTTCGGGTATGGCGATGCGGTCGCTCTTGACGTCGGTCAGTAGCTGCGTGACTGCGGACTGTGTAACTGAGTACTTCGCCATGCGTTGTCTCCTTGTCGTTCCACTGAACGCTAGCTGGAAACACACACATCGAGCAGGCTTGGTGGTCAGATCACCCTTCGACACTCCTATGCCGGGGAGACGATGTTCCCGATCAGGAAGAACAGCCAGAACGCGACGGTCAGGCCGCTCGCGACGATCCCCACCCACGTCGGCCAGTGCCGATCCCCGCGCCGGAGGGCATACACGCCGAGCGCGAACCCGACCAGCGAGAACGAGATCGACGCCAGCGGCACCAGCTGCGAATTGGACACCGTCACGGCGCCCTCGTCGCCCGACGGCGCGGTGCGGCTCAGCAGCAGCGGCCAGACCAGCGCGACGAGCGACACCAAGCCGAAGCCGAGGGAGGACCACGCCGGGAGCGTGGGACGTGGTGGGGGACCGGAGGCAGCTGGTCTTCTACGGTCGATGGTGACAATCACCCCGACGATGATGATGGCGAGCACGACACCCACAAGTGTGACGAGCATGACCCCTCCCGGGATTCACCGCCCTTTCGGGCTACTTCCCATGCTATTCCTGCGGGTCGCTGGCCGCTGTCCAATCGCGATCGCCGTCTCGTTGGCTCTATCCGTCCGGCGATCGTCGCGTTACTCTGAACTCAGGTCGCACCCGCGTCCGGCAGCCTCGTGAAGGGAGTGAGAGATGACACCCATTGCTGTGTACCCATGCTCGAACCCCCCTTCACTTGAGGCTCCCGCCGCCTGACACTCGCGCCTGGGTGCCTCCTCCTCAGGAGAACACCCTTGCCCAACCTTCTGTCGTCGTTCAGTTGGAGCGACGCCCCACACACCCCCTACCTCGACGAACTCGCCGACGACCAACGTTGGTCCACCTGGGACTCCGTCGAGCGACTCTGTCGCGGACCCCAACCCTGGCCCGACTGGCTGGTGACCGCCGCGGCCGCCGTCGACACCGACCTCGGCCTTCTCAAATCCGGGAAGGAGGCCGACGTCTCCCTGCTCGAGCGCGCCGTGCCGGGCGACCCCTCGCGGTCCTGCGTCATGGCCGCCGAGCGCTACCGCTCGAGCGAGCGTCGCCTGTTCCACCGCGACACCGGCTACACCGAGGGCCGCCGCGTCCGCAACAGCCGCGACACCCGGGCGATGGCACGGAAGTCCGGCTACGGCCGCGGCTTCGAGTCGGGCCTCTGGGCGCATGCGGAGTGGGCCGCGCTCGTGACCCTGTATGCGGCCGGGGTTCCCGTGCCGTATCCGGTGCAGATCGACGGGACGGAGATCCTCATGGAGTTCATCGCCGACGGCGACGCCGCGGCCCCGCGCCTCCACCAGACCCGACCGTCGCCGTCGCAGCTGCAGTCGCTCTTCGCGCAGCTCCTCACCGCGATGCAGACGATGGCCCGCCTCGGGCTCGTCCACGGCGACCTCAGCCCCTACAACACGCTGGTGACCGGGCTGGACGACGTCGAGCCGCGGCTGGTGATCATCGACGTGCCGCAGCTGGTGGACCTGGCCTCGAACCCCTACGCCTACGAGTACCTCCACCGCGACTGCACCAACATGGCCGCCTGGTTCACCCGCACCGGATTGGAGGTGGACGGCGACGACGTCCTGGCGCAGGTGCTGGCCCACGCCTGGTGAGCCGGGTCCCGAAAACTTCGAGGACCCGGCGGGCACCCGCGAGTCGCTCGGCCAAGCCGTGACCAAGAGTTCAGCGCGCCCGGATGAGCTCCCGGCACGCGTCGTCGCGGGCGAACACGGGGATCACCTCGAGCGGAGCGTCCACCTCGGCCCACGCACCGCCCTCGTACTCGGTGCCCGTGGTGAGATCGGTCCAGCGCGCCCCGGCCGGCAAGTACACCCGACGCGACCGCGCCCCCGGTTCGACCACCGGCGCCACCAGGAGGTCGCCGCCGTAGAGGTACTGGTCCGTGATCGTCCACGCCACGGGATCGTCGGGGAAGCCGTGGAAGAGCCCGCGCATCACCGGCTGGCCGTCCTCGTGGGCCTGGGCCATCGCCTGACGCGTGTAGTCGCGGAGGGACTCGCGGAGGAACAGGTGGTCGCGGAGGATGTCGTAGACCTCGTCGCCGTAACTCCACACCTCGTTCGGCGCGCCGGACGGCTGCCGCTCGGAGCCGTCGGCGGCCACCACCGGGTGCGACGGCGCGCGGTCCCCGTGCATCCGCATCACGGGCAGGAAGGTCCCGACCTGGAACCACCGGACCAGGAGTTCGTGGAACGCCGGGTCGTCGACGCGGCCACCGTAGAAGCCGCCGATGTCGGTGGTGAACCAGGGGATGCCGGCAACGCCGATGTGGATGCCCGCGGTGATCTGCGCCCGGAGCGACTCCCACGTCGACGCGATGTCGCCGGACCAGACCAGGGCCCCGTAGCGCTGCGACCCCGCCCAGGCGCAGCGCACCAGGTTCACGACGCCGTCGGTCCCGGCCTCGACCTGGCCGTCATGGAACGCGCGGGAGAAGTGCTGCGGGTAGAGGTTGCCGACGGCGAGCGCCTGGCCGGCGTGGAAGCGGTACGCCGACGGGTGGTACAGCCCCCACTCGGGCTCGGCCTCGTCGAGCCAGTAGAGCCGCACGCCGTGGTCGGCGTAGTTCTTCCGGCAGGTGTCCCAGAGCCACTGCCGCCCGCGCGGGTTCGTGACGTCGAGGAAGCGGCTGGGACCCTGGAACCACATCTGGACGTCGATGCCGGCGTTGGTGCGGGCCAGCAGTCCCCGCTCGGCGAGCTCGGTGAAGTTCTCCGACTCCAGCGAGACCTGCGGCCACACCGAGACCATCAGCTCGACGCCCAGCGACTTCAGCTCGTCCGTCATCGCCCGGACGTCGGGCCAGAACTCGTCGTCGAAGCGGTAGTCGCCCATCTTGGGCCAGTGGAAGAAGTCGGCGACGATGACGTCGAGCGGCAGGCCGCGGCGCTTGTGCTCCCGGGCCACCTCGAGGAGCTCCTCCTGGGTGCTGTAGCGGAGCTTGCACTGCCAGTATCCGAGCCCGAGCTCCGGCATCATCGGCGCGTGCCCGGTGGCCCCGGCGTAGTTCCGGTGGATCCCCGCGGGGGTGCGGTCCGCGGTGACCCAGTAGTCGATCTGGTCGGCCGCCTCGGCGACCCACTCGGTGCGGTTCGCGGCGAACGTGGCCCGCCCGATGGCCGGGCAGTGCCACAGGAACCCGTACCCGGCGCTGGAGAGCAGGAACGGAACGCTGGCCTGCGAGTTGCGGTGCGCCAGTTCCAAGGTGGAACCCTTGAGGTCGCCGACGCCGTCCTGGTACTGGCCCATCCCCCACAGCCGCTCTTCGGCGGGCGCCTCCAAGGCAAGGGTGATCCGGTACCCGCCGCCCGGCAGCGGCTCGTAGCGCCTGGCGTCGCGCTTGAGCGCACCACCGGAGGTGAGCTCACGGAAGAGGAGTCGGCCGTCGGCGTCGCGGAACTCCAGGCGGCAGTCGAAACGGTCCTGCCCACCCTGCCAGTCATATCCGGACGTCTGGCGCGCGACGACGGTCAGACCGCCGGTGGTCAGGGTGGCGACGTCACCGTCGATGGTGACGGCTGCCGTGTGATCGGACTGGGGGAGGAGCGCCCAGTCGGTGTCCTCGACGTCCCCGAGGCTGGATCGCACCCGGACGGCGCCCTCGCCCCAGGCCTGGACCACCAGGGTCTCTCCGCCCCCTCGCCAGACGATGGCGTCCTGCTGGGCGTCAAACATGTGCAGCCTCCTCGGTGCGGATGGTGGCGGGGGCGAGGATTCCGGCCCCCCATAGGAGTTGGGTCGTCAGAAAGGCTGCCAGAGAGACACCGAAGACGGCGCCCAATCCCGGCAGCATGTAGTAAGCCCCCGCGACGGCGCCCACGCCGGCGGCGAGCAACAGGGAGTGGACTGGCCGTCCCAGGGTCAAGATCAGGCTTCGACGCAGGAGCGCGAGCGGCCCTTCGTCGAAGTGCGCCTGCAGCGGCCAGACGTTCGCGGTCATGACGAACACCAGGACCAGCAGGACCAGGATTCCGGCAGCCACGGCGCTCCCGGGGATCCCGATCCGGTTTGCGCCGAGGAGCCAGTACTCGTACAGGAGGACCGCCCACGCCGTCGTCAGCAGCCATCCCAGGATGTTGGCCGACCGGAACTCACGTCGCCAGAGGGTCACGTACTCCCGGAGCAGGGACGAGCGGGGTTCCGCCGCCGCTCCCGCTTCCTCGGCGCGGTGGTCCATGGCATCCCGCCGCAGGACCCCCATCGCGGCTGCGGTGGCCGGGAAGATCCCGAGGACGACACCGCCCGCCAAGGCGCCCCCGATCCAGAGGAGGTGGAGGAGGAAGAGCCTGAGCGCCAGCTCGCCCAGGCTGGTGTGCCACGCCGCAATGCGTCGCATCAGCCCTTCACCGAGCCGATCATCACGCCCTTCTCGAAGTACTTCTGGATGAACGGGTACACGACGATGACAGGAAGGGTCGCCACCACGATCACCGCGTACTTGATCTGGTCCGCGTAGTCCTGTCCGTACGCCCCACCCGTGCCGCCGGCCGTGCCTGCTCCTCCGGCGAACGCCTGGTTCTGCAGGAGGATGTCGCGCAGGACGATCATCAACGGCTGTTTGTCGTACGTCCTGACGAAGACGAGGCCCGTGAAGAAGTCGTTCCACCTGGCCACGAGGTAATAGAGACCGATCACCGAGATGATGGCCTTGCTCAACGGCAGGGCGACGCGGGTGAAGTACTGGAAGTGGTCCAGCCCATCCAGCATGCCGGCCTCGTAGAGCTCGTTGGGCAGGGAGTGCTCGAAGAACGCGCGCGCGATGATCAGGTTGTAGACGTTGATCGCGCCCGGGAGGATGAACACCAGCCAGTTGTCGATGAGTCCCAGGTCCCGGTACAGCAGGTAGGTGGGGATCAGGCCGCCGTTGAAGAACATCGTGAACGCGAAGAAGATCATCAGGAACCGACGGGGTCGGAACTCCGGGCGGGACAGGGCGTAGGCCGCCGGAAGCGTCACCAGCAGGTTGAGCGCCGTGCCCACCACCGAGTAGATGATCGTGTTGCGGTAGCCGGTCCAGATGCGGCCGTCGTCCAGCACCTGCTTGTACCCGAAGAGGTTGATGCCCTCAGGGAACAGGACCACGCGCCCCGTGGAGACGAGTCGTGGTTCGCTCACTGATGCGATCAGGACGAAGTAGACGGGGTAGATGATTGCCACCAGGATCGCGACGCTGACCACGGCGAGGGTGATGGTGAACGTCTTGTCGCCGAACGACTGGTTCTTGAATCGTGTGAACGTAGTCATGATGTCCTCACCACAAACTCGTGTTGGAGTAGCGCTTCGCGAGCCAGTTGGCTCCCACGAGGAACGCGAAGTTGATGACGGTGTTGAACAGGCCGATCGCCGTTCCGTAACTGAACTGGTTGCTGATGATGCCGATCTTGTACACGTAGGTCGCGATGACCTCCGAGACCGGGAGGTTCAGCGTGTTCTGCATCAGGAAGATCTTCTCGAAGCCGGTCGCCAGGATCCCGCCCATGGTGAGAATGAGCAGCACGATCATGGTCGGAACGAGGGCCGGGACGTCGATGTGACGGATGATCCGCCACCGGTTGGCGCCGTCGACGCGGGCGGCCTCGTAGAGCTGGGGATCGATGGATGACAGGGCCGCAAGGTAGATGATCGAGTTCCACCCGGCGTGCTGCCATACCTCCGAGATGACGTAGACGGGCACGAAGGCCGCCCGGTCACCCAGGAAGTTGCCCTCCATGCCGAAGAAGTACAGGAGCCTGGCGATGACGCCGGACGTCGGGTTGAGGAACACCTGCAGCATCCCGACCAGGACCACGACGGAGATGAAGTGTGGCAGGTAGGTGGCGGTCTGCATGAAGCGCTTCCGGCCCGGCCCCATGATCTGGTTGACGACCAGGGCCAGGACGATGGGTGCCAGGAATCCGAACACCAGCGTCGTGAAGCTGATGACGAAGGTGTTGCGCATCAGGGTCCAGAACAACGGACTCTCGAAGAACTGCCGGAAGTACTTGGTGCCCACCCAGTCCCCACCGGTCAGCCCCGCGCGGAAGTCGAACTCCCGGAACGCGAGCTGGATCCCGTACATGGGCACGTAGGAGAACAGGGCGACGAAGAGGACGGCTGGGAGAAGCATTACCCACAGCTGCCACTGCCGCGAGAAGTGGCGCCCCAGGCGAGCCTGCAGCGGCAGCTTGGGGCGTGTTGCGACGGATTGAGTCGTCATTGACTGCTCCTGTGTGAGGCGGTGGACGCCGGGGGAGGCCGGCGTCCACCGCTCGCGGATCACTGGTTGGCGACGTATCCGTCGTAGTAGCGCTGGTAGATCTCGATGTTCTCGGGCATTCCGAGACCCTCGAGCTGCGTCACGTAGTCATCCCACTGTTCCTCGACCCCACCCTCGGTCACCCACTCGGCGAACTTCGCCATCGTCAGGGCCAGGACGTTGGTGTTGTTGAGGTTGAGCGTGTTGAGGTCATCCGCCGTCATCTTGACGAACTTGAACGGATAGACGTCGGTCTCGGGATCGACGTTGTCCAGCGCCGGTTGCAGGGGCTCGGACTGCTCGACGGCCTCGGCCACGTCTGTCGGCAACTCGAGTTCAATGGACTCGCGGATCCAGAACGGGCCAAAATCCGCCAAGGTGTTGGTCCACTTCCACGTGGACGGGTCCGACTGGCCGTCCGCAGGGGGCAGGACCTTGTAGGCGTTGTCCCCAGTCTCCTCGACGTACTCGCCGATGTCGCCGAAGAGGACCTCCACGGAGCGCGTCTGGTCGTAGAACTCGTTGACCACGGCGAGTGCCAGGTCCTGGTTGTTCGACTCGGAGGACACGATGATGTGGTTGCCGGTGTAGTTCTCGTCGTCATAGCTCCACGTCACGGGTTCGGACTGCCCGGCCTCAGCCTCCAGCTGGGCGATCGACGTGTACTGGGGTGCGAGCTGAGCGCCGAACCGGTCGGACGCCGTCCAACCCCAGGAGAATCCCACGGCAGCCTCATCGCCATTGCCGCGGCCGACGGACTGGTAGGCGGAGTAGTCCTGTGTGAAGGCCTGCTCACTGATGAGGCCTGCGGCCCATGCCTTGTGAAGGAAGGCGACGAGGTCGCGGTAGCGCTCGTCCACCATGAAGTTGGAGACCTCGCCGTCCTCGACGAAGTAGCCCTGCCCGCCGCCGTTGTTGATCGGCAGACCGGTGGATCCGAGCAATGCGGACGGCTGGAAGTAGCCGAAGCCACCGGTGCCCACGGGGGACCAGTCCCACGGGATCTCGTCATTGGGATCGCCGTTGCCGTTGGCGTCCTCGGCCTTGAAGGCCGAGAGGACCTCGAACAGCTCATCCCAGGTGGTGGGTGCCTGCAGGCCGAGGTTGTCCAGCCAATTCTGGTTGATGTACATCCGCGTGATGGCCAGGGGCCAGAAGCGCTTGTAGGACGGCAGGCTGTAGACCTCACCGGTGGGGAGCGTCGCCAACGCCTCGAGGCGGGGGTTCTCCTCGAACATGGCGGACACGTTCGGCAGCGCATCCATGTGCTCGGCCAGGTTGAGGAAGAGCGAGTTGTACGTGGCCAGATCGGTGTCGGTCACGGCGTTGCCACCGACAATGATGTCCGGGACGTCACCGGCGGCGAGCATCGTGGCTTTCTTCTCCTCCCAGTCCGCGGACACCTCCTCCCACTCGATGGTCGCGCCGGTCGCTTCCTCGATCTTGTCCACCCACGCCATGTCAGCCATGGGCTTGGTGAGCGCATGCTTCACCGCAAGGATGCGCAGCGTCCCCTCCTCTTGCTGCTCTCCACCGCATCCGGCCAGCAGGGTGGCGCTCAGCGCCAGTGTGGCCGCCGCAGCGACTGCTCTCGTCATTTTCACTTCAGGGTTCCTCTCTCCTCAAGGTCGCGCGCTGGGAGCCAGACGCGCATGGCACCGGAGGCACGGTTGCCCCAGGTGTGGAACGGGACGGCGCGCAACTTCGCGCGATGTCCCGTTGTGGGTGTGTGGATGGCCGGCCCGTAGAGACCGGTGGACTCGGTGATGGTGGTGCAGGCGATTTCCAGCGAGTCCTGGACCTGCACGGGCTCGTGCGAGACATCGACGAGGACGTCATCCACACGGACGTCCTCGGGGGCGTCCACCTGCTCGATGCAGTAGACGATGGGTCCCCGCTCAAGGGCCACGCACCCTCGGGTGGCATCGACCCGGTGATGCGCGGTGGTCCAACGCGGCGCCATCGGGATGTTGATCAGCGCTGGGGACTCGGAGAGCGTGATGTCGACGTATCCGTCGTCCGCTGTGACAGTGGCCCGGCCGTCCACCGTCGTGTCCGGTGCCCAGGACGGAACGCGCACCCGAACATGCAGGCCTGACGGGCCGGAGATCATAACCCGACCATCGTTGGGGTAGTTGGTCCGCATCTCGACGACACCGCCCCCGAGTTCCTCGGGCACGTCGATGTCCGCGCCGGTGAACTGGTGGATGGCGAGTGCGTCCTCCTCGACGGAAGCGACGTAAGCGGCCAGTTGCGCGAACACACGGGCGATGTTGGGGGGACAGCACGCGCAGGCGTACCAAGGCGTCCGCTCCCGCGGCGAGTTCTCCTGCGAGTACCGGTCGGGGCGCAGCTGCAGGGGGTTGGAGTAGAAGAAGCGAGTCCCGGTCTCGTCCAGTGAGGCGGCAAGTGCGTTGTAGATCTCCCGCTCGATGGTCTCGCCGTAGCGTGAGCCACCCTCGGCGAGGTACATCCGCCAGTTCCAGTGGATGTCGGCGATGGTGGCGCAGGTTTCCGCGTAGGCACGATCCGACGGGAGTTCGTAGTCATCACCGAAGGCTTCGTCGCGGTGGCGGGAACCGAACGCCCCGGTGATATACATCTTGCGGTCGTGGGCACTGGACCACTGGGCGCGCATGGCCTCCAGCAGTTCCTCATCGCCGTTCTCCAGCACCAGGTCCGTGACACCGGCGTTCAGGTACAGCTGCCGGACTGCATGCCCGACGGCGCTCCTCGACTCGCGGACCGGGGCGTGGTCCTGGAAGTAGTGGGGGCCGAGCGCTCCCACCTTCAGGAGGCCGGACCCGCGCTGGTCCACCTGGTAGCGGGCCAGGTCGAGGTAGCGTCGCTCACCCGTGTGGCGGTAGAGCTCCACAAGAGCCGTCTCCAGTTCGGGATGGCCGCAGTACCCCACGGCGTCGGCGCCCGGTCCGAAGGTGGCGTCAACGAGATCGACGAATCGGGTCGCGATCTCCAGGAGGTCGGACCGGGAGGCGGCCCGATCCAGGGCGACGGCGGCCTGGACCATGTGCCCGAGGACGTACATCTCGTGCGTCCAGTCGAGCTCGACGAACTTCTTCTCGGGGTGAACCCCTTGGATCCACGTCATGACGTAGCCGTCGGGTTCTTGAACCCGGGCCACCAGACCGATGACGTCGTCGAGCCAGGCGTTGAACTCGCTGGTTCCGCTCCGGCCGATCTCCCAGGCCACGGCCTCGATCGTCTTGTAGACGTCCGAGTCGGCGAACCAGAAGCCTCGCCAATCAGCGTCCGACTCCCCGATCACGCGTCGGAAATTGTCCAAGTTCCCGGCCTCCTCCAACTGCGAGATGCAGTGGGGAATGGTGGCCGAGGCGTTGCGAACCTGCCAGCCGCCCAGCTGGTCCTCAGGCCGGAGCCGGACCTCTGCAACACCCAGCGGGCGTCGGGGCGACGGCGTGCGGGGGACGGCGGGCGATGGCAGGGGGGCGGTCGAAACCACGGCGAGCCTTTCGACGGTGAAGTGTCTCGAGAGGATCATGCTCCGTGTGATTCAGCGTTGTCAATAAGTGGACAGGAATCGGTAGGTCACAGATTCGTAACGGGTCGAAGAAAGGGCTCGGTCCGCTCGCCGAACGCCAGCGCTGTGGCGCGGATCTTGTTCGTTCAGGAGCCGGTGGACGCCCGCGGTACCAGATGCGCGCTCGTGTGGACCTGTCGAGGTGGCCCGGAGTACCCCTCCAGGCGCTCGATCAGCATGCGTACCGCGACGCTGGCCATGACCTCGGCTTCAGGAGAGACAGAGGTGAGCGGCGGGTGCGTGAACGTACCCTCCTCAGTGTCGTCGAATCCCGTGACCGCGACGTCTTCCGGAACGCGGAGTCCAGCATCATTCAGAGCCCGGAGCGCACCGACCGCCAGCGCGTCGTTGACGCAGACGAGGGCGTCGAACTCCGTCCTGCGCCTGAGAAGCCCGGCCATCGCCTCGTACCCGGACTCCCTCCGGTCCCAGTCGGATCCGGTGACGACCGCGACGTCGTCGCGACTCAGGCCGGCGCCGTCGAGGGCGTCGAGGATGCCCGCGAATCGGTCCGTGGGTGCGTCTCCAATGTCTTCGTTCCACAGGATGGCGAAGCGGCGGCGCCCCAATCCGAGGAGGTGCTCGGTGGCGGCTCGCATGCCGGTGCGCTCGCCCATGGCGACCCAGTCCAGTCGCCCGGTCCAAGCGCCTCCGAGCTGCACGACGGGGCGCGGCAGGAGGGGCTGCTCGTCGTCGTCCCAGTTCAGGATGTGCGGAAGGACGACGACACCATCCACCTCGCGCGCCGTCTCGCCGGTCACGACGCGTCGTTCATCCAGTCCCGACCGGGTGATGACAAGGGTCGCGGACAATCCGTACTTCGCCAGCTCGGACATGACACGCTCCGCCATCTCGGCGAAGTAGGGCTGGTGCAGGTTGGGTACTGCGAGGGCGACTCGGCCCGTCCGGCCCGACGCCAAGCCGCGACCCGCGGTGTTCACCACGTACCCGACCGCGTCAATCGCGGCTCGCACTCTGGAGCGCGTCGCGTCCGACACGCCTGCACGATCGAGGAGGACGTTCGACACCGTTTTGGCAGAGACCCCCGCAACGGTTGCCACATCCTGCAGGGTGGGGCGCTTCGTCACATTCACCGCCTGCCCATGGTCGACTCGCGACGCAACAGTGTCACGGGGATTGTTACAGCACGGGCGGTGGTCGGGGCAGATCCCGAGATTCGCTCGGCAAGCAGGTCAAGTGTTGCACGAGCAAGGTCGAGTGGGTGATGGTCCAGCGTGGTGAGGGACCGAACAGCGAATCGGCTGTCGATCAGGTTGCCGTGACCCACCACTGCCACCTGGTCCGGGCAGGCAATTCCCCGCAACTCCAACGCCGTCAAGGCACCCAAGCCAACTTCGTCGTTGGCGCAGATCAGTGAGTCGGTGTCCGGGTACTGCTTCAGCACGCTGGCCGCCGCCGCCAGTCCTGCACGGCGGTCGGGCTGGTCGACTATGGGCACGAAATGAGGGACTCGAATCCCCGAGTTCTGCAGGGCCGCCAGCAGCAGGCGTGAAGCGCCTTCGTTGGAACCTTCCTCGAAGGCAGTCCCACGATCCCGACCCAATACGGCAGGCCTGCTGCGCCCCATGAGCGAGAGGTGTCGCGCGACCAGGGTCGCTGCCGTCTCGACATCCTCGTCGACTCGATCGAAGGGAACAGCCGCGCCGTAGCCCTGCAGCACCACCACCGGGAGTTGGCTGCGGCCCGTCATGAAGGGGACCTCCGGCGGTTGGACGAGCACGGCCCCGTCGTGGTGGGTTCCAATGGCGGTGAGGATCTCCTCGATGCGACGAGGGTCCTGCTCCGTCGGCTCGACGGTCGCCTCGAGCCCGCGGCGGCGAATCTCCTCCACGAGGACTTCCACGAGCTGAGCCGTGGTGGGGCGGCGCAACCCCGTGGCGGCGATGGCGATCACGCCGGTGCGCCCTGTGCGCAGATTGCGGGCGTTGGAGTTGGGGGTCCAGCCCAGCTGGTCTGCGGCGGCATGGACCTTGTCGATGACTGCGCGACTCGTGTGGGGCTCCCCATTGACGACGCGTGACACCGTCTTGATCGACACGCCGGCGAGTGCCGCCACGTCACGCATCGTAGCCATGGCCGACAGGATAGTCGGGCAGTCTATTCCCTGGAGAAGCACCGACCGTGCCGGGATGCCGACGACGGCGACGACACCGGCCCCACCGACGTGGCGGAAGTCCATCTGGACGGGACGGCGTGCTCGAAGGGGGCCGCATCCACACCGGTGCAGATTCGCCGCCCTGAAGGGGTATTCGGATGTCTTCAACGTGCTGGTGACGGCGCCCGAGGAGCTCAGGGTCAAGCGGGTCATGGAGGACAACAAGGTCTCCCAGGGCGTCGCCCGGGAGATGGTGGAGCGCGACGCGGACACAAAGACGCGTTTCGTCCGCCGCTACTACGGAGAGAACTGGGGCGACGAG
Organism: uncultured Arachnia sp.; assembly: GCA_947499145.1. Taxonomy (GTDB): domain Bacteria; phylum Actinomycetota; class Actinomycetes; order Propionibacteriales; family Propionibacteriaceae; genus Arachnia. The sequence continues at coordinate 195,000 of CANMNB010000012.1, read as the reverse complement.
GGCAGCTACGACCTCGTCGTCGACACGTCCGACCTGTCGGAGGATGATGCCGCGCAACGGATCATCGGGGCTGCTCAATCCTGGTTCCGATCCAGCGACGGCCCGCGTGCGGCCGAGCTGGAGGTGGATCGGGTGCTGCTGGAAACCATCGACGCTCGATTCGGACGGACCCCCGCTGATCAGTCGTAGAGGCACGTTGGGGTCGACACACCGTCGAGGAAGGCCAAGGCCCCCTGGACGCGACGACGGCCGCCGGACCCTGTGGGTCTGACAGCCGTCGGTGCTGCGTTGCGTCTTCTCAGACGGTCGGCTGCTGCGGCTGCAGCGTGAAGCCGACACCCTCGGGGGTCTGCGCCGCGTCCAGGGTCTGGTCGGCCAGCACTGGGACGGTTTCCTCGGCCAGGTAGACCGGCGCCTGGGTGCTGGGAACGGCCTGATCGGTCGGCTCTGGTTGCGGCACGAGGGCCAACCGGAGCTCGGACTGGTCATCGGCCAGGGAAAGCCGGAGACCAGCGGTCTCGGGCATGCCCTCCTGGGATGTCAGGCCCTTGACGACGGCCTGGGCTTCCTCGGTGACGTTCAGCATGGGTCTTCTCCATTCGTCGATGCGGCGACCGGCTCGGGGCCGGTCGTGACGCCCACGGCCACCCCGGAGGGCGGGTGCGCACGCGCCTCGAACAATCTCCACACTCCCTCATTCGCTGTGGTCATGCAAACGCACGGCGTCCGGTTGCGCTCGCCACACCCTTCGCCGGCGACGAGGCCCAGTGCGAATCACGCGAGCTGGAGCGTGAACAGCATCACCGCGTTGCCGCCGTAGACGAGCAGCATCAGTGCCGCGTCGCCGGCCAGCAGGAAGCGCTTGTGCGTGGCCGTCGAGTACGTGAGCCCAATGATCGCGATGGCCGACATGGAGACGGTCGCCAGCACGGTCAAGAGGTGATTGGGTGATGCGTCGGCGAGCAGGAGGCCGTCGGTGTAGGCCAGGTCGTCGATGGCGAGGATGAGGATGTTGAAGAGGTTGGATCCCAGGATGTTGCCCACGGCCAAGTCGAAGGCGCCCATTCGGATCGCGGCCAGCGACACCGCCACCTCTGGCAGCGACGTCGACAGCGCCAGGAACACCGTCCCGACGAATGACTCCTGCAGACCCGTCATACGAGCGATGACTTCGGCAGCCTGTGGCAGGATCACGGCCGCCACGACGACGACCGCGGCGAACCCCGCGTAGCGAACGGCGGCCTGGCGCAGGCTCAGTCCGGCGGTGTCGGCGTCGCGCGGGTCGAGGGCCTCGTCGAGGGGCGGCTGGACCTCCAACGACGGTGGGATCCCCCGACCATGCCGGAAGATCAGTCGCACGGACCCCACGTAGAGGGTGAGGAACACCACCGACGAGAGACCGAGCCACGGGGTGAGCGCGAAGGCGTCGCCGGTGAGGATGCCCACCCCGACGGTGGCGAGCAGCACGATCCCGAGGGCGGCGGCCATGACGTGGGAGTGGGAGGCCAGCCCGAAGAGCCGGCGGCGCGGCACGAAGGCGTCCAGGGTGGCCAGGATGAGCAGGTTGAGCGCACAGCTGCCGAGGACGTCGCCGACGGCGAGGTCGGGTGATCCCACGATGGCAGCGGAGCTGATGCCGACGATGAGCTCGGGCAGGGACGTCACCGATGCCATGAGGATGAGGCCCACCCATGCACGGCCCCAGCCGCTCAGGTCGGCGATGCGATCTCCGTAGTGGGACAGCCGCCCGCCGGCGTAGAAGATCGCGACGGCACACGCGATGAACGCCAGGATGGCGGCGGCGTCAGGCATGGGGCACCTACCAATGCGTGTGGTGCCGACGTTACTCCGGCGTCGCCGGCCTCACAGGCGTGACTGAGCTCGTCTTGGCGGTGGTGGCGTGCACGAAAGGGGCCGGATTCGCACCGGCGCGGACGATGCGTCCATGCCTGGCTCCATTCGGCCCCCTTCGTGTACGCACCCGGCGGATCGGGGTGGGATACGGTGCTGAGGGAACTGGGCCGACCGATAGGAAATCGCTGGCATGTCTCTTCGTGACCTCACGCTCCACGCTCTCACCGACGTCGCGCCGGGCGACGGCGTCCGGCCGCGCTCCTGGCGTCGCCGGGAGGAGTGGCGGCTGGACCTCAACGGCGCGTGGCGCTTCCACCACGCCTCCCGGCTGGCGGACGCCCCGGACGGCTGCGACGTCGAGGACTTCGACGACAGCGGCTGGGACACGCAGCAGGTCCCCGCCCACTGGGTGCTGGACGAGCAGGGCCGTTATGGCCGCCCGATCTACACCAACGTCCAGCTGCCCATCCCGATGGACCCGCCCGCGGTGCCGGACGAGAACGGGATCGGCGACTACCGCCGCGAGTTCGACCTCCCCGCCGACTGGGCCGACCTCCGCTCCATCCGCCTGCGCTTCGACGGCGTCGAGTCCCTCGGCATCGTCACCCTCAACGGTCAGCACGTCGGAGTGGTCCGGGGCTCCCGCCTGGCCACCGAGCTGGACGTCACCGACGTCGTGCGGCCCGGCCGCAACGTCGTCCACGTGCGCGTCGCCCAGTGGTCCGCGCAGACCTACGTCGAGGACCAGGACCAGTGGTGGCTGCCGGGCATCTACCGTGAGGTGACGTTGGTCGGGCGACCGGTGAACGGCATCGAGGACTACACCGTCCTGGCGGACTTCGACCACACCACCGGCCGTGGCACCCTGGACGTGCGGCTGCGCGACGCCTCCTTCCCGGTCACGCTGGAGCTGCCCGACGCAGGAGTGGCGGTCACCTGGGAGACGGCCGACGACGTCGCCCCCATCACCATCGACGACGTCACCCCGTGGAGCCCCGACCGGCCCCACCTGTACGACCTGCGGCTGAGCAACGTCGCGGAGACGATCGAGTCGCGCGTGGGCTACCGCACCGTGCGCATCGACGGCAACCGCTGGCTCGTCAACGGCCGCCAGATCCGCATCGCCGGTGTCAACCGCCACGAGTACGACCCCGACCGCGGACGCGTCTTCGACGAGGACGCCGCACGGGCGGGTCTGCTGCTGATGAAGCAGCACAACATCAACGCCATCCGCACCAGCCACTACCCGCCCCACCCCCGCCTCTTGGAGCTGACCGACGAGCTGGGCTTCTGGGTGATGGACGAGTGCGACCTCGAGACCCACGCCTTCGAGCGCTACGGCTGGGAGGGCAACCCCTCCGAGGACCCGGAGTGGCGGGGCAACCTGGTGGACCGGATGCGCCGCACCATCGATCGCGACAAGAACCACCCGTCGGTGATCTGCTGGAGCCTCGGCAACGAGTCGGGGACCGGCGCCAACCTGGCAGCGATGGCGGAGGCGGCCCACACGCTCGACCCGTCGAGGCCCGTCCACTACGAGGGCGACTATGAGGCGTCCTACTCCGACATCGTCTCCCGCATGTACGCCCCGATCCCGGACCTGGGGGACATCTCCGCCGGGACGTCGGCGTCGCTCAGCCCGCGACCGTCTCAGTCCACCCGCTTCCTCGACAAGCCCAAGGTGCTGTGCGAGTACGCGCACGCCATGGGCAACGGTCCCGGCGCGCTGGCCGACTACGTCGCCGAGTTCGAGCGGCTCGACGACTGGCACGGCGGCTTCATCTGGGAGTGGCGCGACCACGGGATCCGCACCACGACGCCGGACGGCACGCCCTTCTTCGCCTACGGCGGCGACTTCGGGGAGAACCCGCACGACGGCAGCTTCATCATGGACGGTCTGGTCCACTCCGACGGCCGCCCGTCGCCCGCGATGGCCGAGGTCAAGCAGGTCTACAGCCCCGTGGTCCTCACCGTGACCCGCGACGGCGTCGCCGTGCGCAACCGCCAACACGACGTCGAAACCTCCGCCTACGCGTTCACCTGGAGCTGGGAGGTCGACGGCGTCCAGCGCGCGAGCGGCGAGCTCCCTGTCCCGGCCGTCGCGGCCGGTGATGAGACGACCGTCCCTCTGCCGGATCTCCCGGCCGACGCGTCCACCGAGCGCGACTCCTGGCTCACCGTCACCGTCCGGGAGCGCGAGCCACGCCCCTGGTGCGAGGCGGGCTTCGCGGTCACGACGGCGCAGGTGCGCCTCGACGACCACGCCACCCCGTTGCTGCCGCCCGCGGCAGGCGCCCCGACGGTGGGCGACGTCGTCGAGGTGGGTCCGGTGCGGCTCTCCCGATCCGGGCGGGTGCTGTCCATCGGCGGTCTCGAGGTGGGGGAGTCCGGCGTCGAGCTGTGGCGCGCCCCCACGGAGAACGACTCGCTGACCGGCTTCGGCTCGCTCGAGATCGGCGACTACACCGCCACCCGCGGCTACGGCGTCGACGGCCCGAGCTCGGCGGCCCGGTGGCGGGCGCAGGGCCTCGACCGGCTCATGCGCCGCACGGTGCGGGCCGACGTCGAGGGCGACGAGTTCGTCGTCGTGGAGCGGCTCATCGCGGCGCAGGGGCGCCACGGCGCGGAGGTCACCTACCGCTGGCGGCGCGTTGGCGACGGGGCTGGTTGTCAGGTGCTGGTCGCGCCCATCCGTCCCCGAACCGACGTCACATGGCCGCGGATCGGGTTCCACCTCATGCTGCCGGGGGACTTCCCCCGGGCCAGCTGGTTAGGCGGCGGCCCGGGGGAAGCGTACGCCGACTCCCGGTCCGCGTCGATGGTCGGTGCTCACGAGTCCGCGATCGACGACCTGGCGTTCCCCTACGCGGTGCCGCAGGAGACGGGACATCGGGAGGCGCTGCGACGGCTCGAGATCAGCGGCTCGGGGAACGGTCTTCGGGTCGGCGCCTTCGGGCCGGACCTCCCGGGCTTCTCGCTACTGCGCCACGACGCCCACGAGCTCACGGCGGCCCTGCACCAGCACGAACTGCCGGAGAGCCGGGGGCTGCACCTGTACCTCGACGCGTTCCAGCACGGCCTGGGCAGCCGGTCCTGCGGTTCCGACGTCATGCCGCAGTACCAGCTGTGGCCGAGGATGGCGAGCTTCGGGTTCACGCTGGAGGTGGACTCCTAGGGCGTGACGATCGTCCCGGCGTTGCCGGCAACCGCGTTGGTGATCTTCTCCAGGCGCGTGATGATGCCGCGACCACCCGTCGACTCGACGAAGGAGCAGACCGCGTCGACCTTCGGGCCCATCGAGCCGGCGGGGAACTGGCCGTCGGCCTGGTACTGCCGCATGGTGCGCACGTCGACCTCGCCGATCGCTCGGGCGTCGTCGGTACCCCAGTCCAGCCACGCGTTGTCGACGTTGGTGGCGAGGACAAGGGCGTCGGCAGAGATCTGGTTAGCCAGGAGGACCGAGTTCAGGTCCTTGTCGATGACCGCCTCGACGCCGACGTAGTGGCCGGCCGATTGCTCGACGACGGGGATGCCTCCGCCGCCGCCGCTGACGACGAGGAACCCGGCGTCGAGGAGTGCGGAAATGGCGGGTGCCTCGATGATTCGCAGCGGCCGCGGGCTGGGGACGACGCGTCGCCATCCCGCCTTGCCATCGTCCACCCACGTCTGGCCGTGTCTGATCAGTCGCTCCGCGGTCTCGACGTCGACGTGCCGACCAATCGGCTTGGTGGGGGCACTGAAGGCTGGGTCGTCGGGTTCGACGACCGTGCGCGAGACGACCACGGTGGGGGAGATGTCGAGGCCGCGCTCGTTGAGCGCCCCGTCGAGGGCGTTGAGGAGAATGAAACCCATGGAGCCCTGTGTGTTCGCGACGCACCAGTCGAGAGGGATGGGGGAGAGGGAATGGGCGGTGGTGTCGTTCCTCGCCAGGATGTCGCCGACCTGGGGACCGTTTCCGTGGGACAGCAGCACCTGGTGTCCGTGGGCGACGAGCTCGGCCACCTGGGTGGCCGCGGCCTCCACAGCCGCGATCTGGTGCTCCTCGCTGACCGATTCATTGACTCCGGTGAGCGCGTTCCCTCCGAGGGCCAGGACGATGCGCATGTATCCGGATTACCAGATTCGCGTGCCGCCGAGAGGCGATTGCCCGTCTTCGACGACGACAAGCTCGTGGGGTACCCCAAGCGGCGCGCCCTCTGCTCGGCTCGCCGGTCTCAGAAGCGGAATGGAGCGTGTCCGGACGATGCCGGTCAGCGCTTCTGCCTAGGCTGTTTCCATGGCTGCTCCCCGGACGATGAAGCAGCGCGCCGCGCGACGTCGCAAGCGGCGGCTGGGCGGCAAGGTCCAGGACCTCACGCCGGCCCAGTGGGCCGCCATCCGTGAAGGCTGGGGTGGATGCGCCTACTGCGGCGCCGTGGGGGTCCCGCTGCAGAAGGACTGCGTCATCCCCATCTCCCGCGGCGGCCGGTACACCCTCGACAATGTCGTGCCCGCCTGCCGCAGCTGCAACACCAGCAAGTGCGACCACGAGGTCATCGGCTGGCTGCGCCGCAAGCGACTCGACGAGCAGGCGTTCCTGCTCCGCCACTGGCAGATGGGGGCTCGCCTCACGTCCGCGCAAAGCACCGAGGACTAACGCTTGGCTGTCACTTCGTGGACGAAAGACCAGCACAAATGTGCCAGTGTCCCGGGGGTCCGGATGGATCCCCCGGGAACAGGACGTTGGCTCAGGCGCCGACTTCGGTCAGTGTCAGGTTGAGACCTTCGTCGACGGTGTGCGTCCAGTCCGCCTGGAGGTTCTCCCAGGTGGTCGTCTGCTCGCCATCTGCGGGCGAGGTGATGCCGCTCCGCACGTCCTCGGGCGCCTGGGTGGCGTCGAGCACGCAGTTCACAGTGTCGAACTGGCCCTCGGCGGGCTCTCCTCCTGGGGTGGAGAGGGTCAGGGCAAGCCCCTGATCGGCAAGTCCCACCTCGGCCTGGCAGGAGATGGCAGCCACGGCGAGCGTCCCGCGGGGCTGGTCGTCGCCCGTGGATTCCACGATGCCGCGTTCGATGGCGTCGGCGCAGACGGGGGCCGAGTCACGTCCCTCACAGAGCGCGGCGACCTCGTCGGCCGTCACCTGCTCGTCGCCCGCGAGCTGCAGGGCGCCAGGGTACTGCTCCAACGACGACATCCAGTCGACGAGGTTGTCGCAGGCCGACAGCGAGACGAACGGTGCGTCGGCCTGGATCCCAGCGCGCCGCAGGGAGGTGCGGCATTGCGACGTCGAGGTGCTCCGCTCGGAGGGGAGCGAGATCGCGGCGGTGTCGTCGGCCGTCTCCGGCGCGGGTGCGTCGGCTGGGACGGTGGAGCCGCCGCAGGCGCTGAGCAGCAGGACGGAGGCGAGGGCGAATGCCTTCTTCACAAGGGGTTCCTTTCACGGACCTTGGTAGGACCAAACCCCTCATATTTCCAAGGCCTGGCGCATCGACCAAACCCCGGGACACAAATCTGCACATGCGCCGCGATGTCGTGCATATCCGGTCATCGCCACCTCTGCGCAGATCTGTGGCCCTCCGTCGGCTTGCGCCGGGAGAGCGAGCTAGTTCCGCTGGCACGCACTCGCCTCGACAGGCCGCCTGCGGCGGCTACTCGGCGATCGACGGGGCGGCCCTGCTGGGCGTCTAGGCTTTCGGGATGGACGACGGTCAAAGTACCTGGCCCCTCGGGGCCGCTGACATCCTGCCGCACGCGACGGGGGAGGTGCCGTCGTGATCGTTGAGTGGTTGCTGCTGCTGGTCGCGGTGCTGCTGATCGCCGCCAACGCCATGTTTGTGGCTGCCGAGTTCGCTCTCGTGACGGTGGACCGCCCGACGGTCGCCCGGCTGGCGGAGACCGATCCCAAGGCCGCGTCCGTGCGCAAGGCGCTGAAGACGCTGTCGACGCAGCTCTCCGGCGCCCAGCTCGGCATCACCGTGACCAGCCTCGTGGTCGGTTTCATCGCCGAGCCGTCGCTGGCCGCGCTGCTCCGCGTCCCGGTCGAGGCGCTGGGGCTCCCGGACGAGACGGCGTCGGTGGTTGCGTTCACGGTGGCGTTCCTCATCGCCACGGCGGTGCAGATGGTCTTCGGAGAGCTCGTGCCCAAGAACTGGGCCATCGCCGAGCCGCTCAAGGTGGGGCGGGCCGTCACCAACTTCCAGCGTGGCTTCACCTTCATCACCCGGCCGCTCATCACGTTCCTGAACGGTTCCGCCAACGCCATCGTGTGCGCGCTGGGCATCGAGCCCCAGGAGGAACTGGCCTCCGCGCGCTCGGCCCAGGAGCTCGGCTCCCTCGCCGCCAGGTCGGCCCAGCAGGGCACTCTGGGCGAGGGCCTGGCAAGGCGGCTCGAGCACTCCGTCGCCCTCTCCGAACGCACCGCATCCGACGCCATGACCCCGCGCCCACGCGTGCGGTTCCTGGACTCCGACGACACGGCCGCCACCGTCCTCGACGACGCGGCCGCCACCGGCCATGCCCGGTTCCCCGTGATCGGCGAGAACGTGGACACCGTCGTGGGGGTGGTCCACTTCAAGGACGCCCTCGCGATCGATGCGGACCGCCGCGCGACGACACCGGTCACCGACTTCCTCCACGAGGTCCGCGCCGTCCCCTCGACGATGCCGCTCGGCTCCGTCCTGCGGATCCTGCGGGCCGGCGTCCAGATGGCCGTCGTCGTCGACGAGTACGGGGGCACGGACGGCATCATCACGCTCGAGGACGTCGTGGAGGAGATCGTCGGCGAGATCGACGACGAGCAGGACCTCCCCACGCGTGCCCACCGCCAGCTCGACGAGCGCCGGTGGTCCCTGTCGGGCCTCCTGCGCCCCGACGAGGCGGGCGAGATCCTCGGTCTCGAGATCCCGGAGGCCAAGGAGTCCGACACCCTCGGAGGCCTCATGACTGAGCTGCTGGAACGCTTCCCGCAGGTGGGCGACGAGGTGGTCCTCGAGGTCCGCGACGAGAACCGACCCGACGGGGACGGTCTCCCGCGGCCCGCCCAGGCCCGGCTGAAGGTCACACGACTCGACGGCTGGCGGGTCGACCGCCTGGTCCTCGAGGTCGAGGACCAGGAGGAGGACGACGATGTTTGATCTCACCGCCATCCTCATCGCCGTCGTCCTGCTGATCGGCAATGCGTTCTTCGTCGGTGCGGAGTTCGCGCTCATCGCCGCCCGCCGCACCCAGATCGAGCCCCGGGCCGCCGCCGGCTCGCGGCCGGCCCGCATCACCTTGCGTGCCATGGAGCGCGTCTCCCTCATGATGGCCGGCGCCCAACTCGGCATCACAATGTGCTCGCTCGGCCTCGGCGCCATCGGTGAGCCCGCCGTCGCTCACGCCCTCGAGGTGCCCTTGGCAGCCATCGGCATCACCGGGACACTGCTGCACACGATCTCCTTCACGATCGCCCTTGCCATCGTGGTGTTCCTCCACATGGTGCTGGGCGAGATGGTCCCGAAGAACATCGCCATCGCGGGCCCGGAACGCTCCGCCATTGTGCTCGGGCCCATCCTCTACGGGATCGTGCTCGTGCTGCGGCCTCTCATCTGGTTCCTCAACTGGGTGGCCAACGCCGTGCTGAAGCTGCTCCGCGTCGAGCCGAAGGAGGAGGTGGCGTCGGTGTTCACCGCCGAGGAGGTGGCCGCCTTCATCGCCGAGTCGCACGAGGAGGGTCTCCTGGAGGAGGAACAGCACCAGCTCCTGCACGGATCCGTGACCATGGGCAACGAGACCGTCGAGGCCGTCCTGGTGCCCCGCGACGAGCTCGTCACCCTGGCCCACGACGCCACGCCCGAGCAGGTGCAGGCCGAGTTCGCCCGCACCGGCTACTCCCGCTTCCCTGTCGTGGGCGAGCGTGGCGAGTTGCGCGGCTACGTCCACCTCAAGGACTTCCTGAGGATCGATGAGGAGGCGCATACCAAGCCCCTCGACGAACGCTCCATTCGGCCGCTCGCCACCATCGACAAGGACGCGACGCTCGAGTCGGCCCTGGCGTCGATGCAGGCCGGCGGAACCCACTTCGCAGTGGTGACCGACGACGACGAACTCGTGGGTGCCGCGATGCTGGAGGACGTCGTCGAGCGCCTGATCGGCGAGGTCGAGGACGCCGCCCAGGTCCCGCGCGAGGCCTGAAGTTGGTCAGTCCTTGGGCTTGACCCGGACGCCGTTGGCACGCGACTCCACGGTGTACCCCGGGTGGGCCGCGAACAGGTCCTTCAGCTTGCTGAACCCCCAGGTGCGGGAGTCGAAGTCGGACGCGATCCGCGAGAGGTTGCTGCCGACGGCGCCCAGCTCGGCCCAGGCGTCGTTCCCGGCGGCCGCATCGACGGCCTCGGCGAGTAGCTTGTCGAGGCCCACGTCGCCCTTCAACCGGGAGCTCTTGGACTCCGACGGCTGGGAGGAGTCGCGGGTGGTCGTGAGGTTCTCGACGTAGATGAAGGTGTCGCAGGCGGCCACGAACGGCTTGGGCGTCTTGCGCTCCCCGAACCCGTACACCGTGAGGCCCTCCTCCCGGATACGGGCTGCCAACCGGGTGAAGTCGCTGTCGCTCGAGACGATGCAGATGCCGTCGAGGTTGCCCGCGTGCAGGAGGTCCATGGCGTCGATGATCAGTGAGCTGTCCGTCGCGTTCTTGCCCGTGGTGTAGCTGAACTGCTGGATCGGCTGGATCGAGTGCTGCAGCAGCTGCGTCTTCCAGGAATTCAGCTGCGTGGAGGTCCAGTCGCCGTAGGCGCGCCGCACGCTGGCCCTGCCGTGCTTGGCGACCTCCACCAGCAGCGGCTCGATGAAGTCGGCGCGGGCGTTGTCGGCGTCGATGAGGACGGCGAGCCGTTCCTCGCGCTCCTCGGTGGTGGCCATGGGGAATCCTGTCAGTTGTCAGTGGGGTGGGCTGTGCCTGTCGCGCCCAGCCTAGGCGTCATCGTCGCGCGGCCGGTACACAGATCTGCGTATGGGTGACGAAGTCTGGGATAGGACGACATCGCGACGCCTGGGCAGATCTGTGGCCGTCTGGTAACTGCGCCTCGACACGCCGCCTTCGGCGGCCACTCGGCAACTGTTCCCGGAGTAGGGTGCGGAGCTGTTTGTCCCCCGTTCCCGGAGTAGAGCGCGGAGCGCCCGTGTCGAGGGGTGAAGTGCCCGAAGCCCGGCAGGCGAACCCCTGACAAGCGATGATGGGGCATGGAGTCCATCTGGTTTGACCTGCACCCTGACCTGGAAGCCCCGAGCGCAGCGCCCATCGAGGGCGAGCGCGCCGACACCGTCGTCGCCGGAGCCGGTATCACGGGCCTGACCACCGCCCTCCTGCTCGCCCGATCCGGGCAGGACGTCCTTCTGCTGGAGGACCGCCACGTCGGCGCCGTCACCACCGGCCACACCACCGCCAAGGTCTCGCTGCTCCAGGGCAACGTCTACGCCGAGATCCTGAAGCACCACTCCCGCGGCGTCCTGCACGCCTACGCCGAGGGCAATCGCGAGGGGCAGGCGTGGCTGACGCGTCTGCTGGACGAGCACGGCGTCGCCTACGAGCGGCGCACCGCCTGGACCTACGCGACGACCCGGCTCGGCTACGAAGACTTGCGTAAGGAGTTTGAGGCCTGCCGGGCGGTCGACGTCGACGTCCAGTGGTCCACCGACACCGAGCTGCCGTACCGCGTCGAGGGCGCACTCATGCTTCCCGACCAGGCGCAGATCGACCCGCTGGCGGTCCTGGACCTGCTGCGCAGCGAGTTCCTCGCCCACGGCGGCCGGCTGGTGGAGGGCACGCGCGTGACAAACGCCACGTCCGACAACCCGGTCACGATCACGACCACGCGCGGCAAGGTCGTCGCCGACCGGCTGGTGCTCGCGACGGGCACGCCGATCCTCGACCGCGGCGGTTACTTCGCCAAGCTGGTGCCGCAGCGCTCCTACGCGTCCACGTACCGGGTGCCGATCGCCATCCCGCAGGGCATGTACCTCAGCATCGACCAGCCGACGCGCTCGCTGCGCACCGTCCCGACCCCCGACGGCGACCTGCTGATGGTGGGGGGCAACGGCCACATCACCGGTCGCGCCGACTCGGAGGCTGCGGCCGTCCAGGACCTCGAGGACTGGACCCGCCTGCAGTTCCCCGGCGCGGAACGCACGCACGCCTGGTCGGCGCAGGACTACCAGTCGGTCAACCGTGTGCCGTTCGTCGGCAAGCTCCCTCGCGGCGGCGGGTCGATCTACGTCGCCACCGGCTACAACAAGTGGGGTATGACCAACGGCGTGGCCGCCGCACTCAACCTGAGTGGCCAGATCCTCGGCGGCTCCATGCCGTGGGCCGAGACGCTCGGCAACCGGGTGACCAAGCCCGCCGGTGTCTTGTCGGCCATCAAGGAGAACGCCGGGGTGGCGGGCGAACTGGTGAAGGACTGGGTGACAGCCGAACTGCGGCCCGTACCGTCGGAGATCCCGTCCGACGGCGACGGCGTGGTCGGCCGCGGCGAGAGTGGTCGACCGGTGGGCGTCTCAACGGTCGACGGCCAGACCTGCAAGGTCACCGGCGTCTGCACCCACCTGGGCGGAGTGCTCCGCTGGAACGACGCCGAGCGCACGTGGGACTGCCCGCTGCACGGCTCGCGTTTCGGGGCCGACGGGACGCGCCTCGAGGGCCCGGCGGTGGAGGACCTCGAGCAGCTCGGCTGATCTCTCCTCGACACGGCGCTTCGCGCTTACTCGGAGAACGGTCGCTGAGTAGCCTCCGCAACGGTCGCCGAGTAGCCGCTGGAGGCGGCGTGTCGAGGCGTCCCCTCGACACGGGCGCTTCGTGCCTTGCTCGGGGAACGGAAGAGCAGTTGCGCGCCCCATCGAGGAACGATCTGCCCCCCATCGCTCACGACCGGCGTAATCTGGAGTGAAGAGCAGCAACCCTGCTGGGATCCAGCACAAGGCGGAACGCGGATGGCGTCCCGCACGTGCCGCGGCTCGTGAACGGAGTGGGGCGATGACACGCACCGCTGGTTGGTTGAGGTTTGTGGCGTTCGGCCTCGTGATCCTGCTCGGGATCGTGACGGCAATGTTCTTCTTCGGGTACGCCTTCGCGGACCTGGGGAGTTCCGTGGCTGCGGCGCTCGCCGCCGCGTGGATCGTGCCCGTCGGAGTCCTGGGTTGGCTCGCCCTGGCCCGCCCCGACACGGCGCTGTGGGTGCTGGTGGGCGTCGCCGCCGTCATCGTCGTGGCCTTCCTGGTCAATGGCGCGGTGCAGTTCCTGCCCGAGGCCTGGGGGCCGGCGCGCGAGGTGGTGGCCGTCGGGTTCGCCGTCGCGACCGGGTTCCTGGGTCTCAAGCGAGCAACGCCGGCGGGCTGGCTCCTCCTCGGCACGCTCGTCTGGATGGTCCTGCCCCGCCTGCTGATCATGTTCTCCAGCGGTGAGTTCCGCAGCTTCGGCGGCCCCGCGTCGGCGATCGCGGTTCCGCTGCTGTTGGCCGCCCTCCTGTTCCTGGCGGCTGCAGCGGCCAAGCACCACACCCCGACGCCGCACGCTCACGCCTGACGCTCGGGTTCAGACGCGCTCCAGGGTGAACAGGACCGCCGTCGACGGATGCATGGCCGGCGCGCGCACCCCGACGTGGGTGAGTTGCGCGCCGGTCAGCACCACGCCGTCGTGCCGCTGCCACGGCGTGCGGATGCCCTCGAAGATGTGCTGCCGGTCGATGACGGTGAGGCGGTACCGGGCATCGGGGTCGAGGCCGGGGAAACGGAGCTTGCCCAGGCTGAACGACGGCGTGACGCGCAGCATGCTCAGCGAGAAGATCGCCGCGTCATCCGCGACGACGCCCTTGAAGTACACCTCCGGGTCCGACAGGGTCACGCGATGGAGCCGGCCGGTGGTCAGGGTGCGGCGGTGGGTCTTGTACCAGTCGATCCACCAACCGAGCTGCTCCAGCTCCTCCTCGGTGGCCTGGGCCAGGTCCAACTCGATACCGAGGTGCCCGAAGACGGCGGTGGCTGCCCGGAAGTGGAGGTCGTGCAACCTGGCGGTGGTGTGGGAGCGGCCGGAGGCGATGTGGCTGCCCATCAGCTCCAGCGGCAGGAGCTGGCCGGTCCACCAGAGCATGCGCTGGCGCTCCTCGGGGTCGATGTTGTCGGAGACCCAGACCCGCTCGGCGCGCTCCATCACCTCGAGGTCGATGCGGCCGCCGCCGGAGGAGCAGGACTCGAACTCCACGTGCGGGAACCGGGTGCGAAGTTCGTCCAGGAGGCGGTAGAACGCCCGGGTCTGCGCGGCGACGGCCGGCTGGCCGTGCGGCGCGGTACCGGCGTCGACGAGGTCGCGGTTGTGGTCCCACTTCACGTAGTCGATGGCGTAGTCGTTGAGGATCGCCGACATCTGGCCCAGGACGTGGTCGAAGGCTCCCGGGACGGTCAGGTTCAGGACGTACTGGGTCCGGGCCGGGATCGGCAAACGCCCGCCGGGCTGCATCACCCAGTCGGGGTGCGCGCGGGCCGCGTCGGAGTCGAGATTCACCATCTCGGGCTCGAACCACAACCCGAACTCCATGCCGAGCTCCTTGACCCGGTCCACGAGCGGGTGCAGGCCGTCTGGCCAGACGTCAGCGCTGACCACCCAGTCGCCCAGGCCCGCCTTGTCGTCGCGACGGGCACCGAACCACCCGTCGTCGAGGACGTAGCGCTCGACGCCCAAGCGGGCCGCACGCTCGGCCAGGTCGATCAGCCGTGCGGCATCGTGGTCGAAGTAGACGGCCTCCCACACGTTGAGGCTCACCGGTCGTGGGCTGTCGGGATGGACGGGCAGCCCGCGCAGGTGGTCATGGAAGCGGGCGGCCTGCTCGTCGAGACCGTCGGCGTAGTTGAAGTAGACCCACGGGGACTCGTAGGCCTGTCCCCGGTCGAGTCGACCCTCGCCGGGCAAGAGGAGTTCGCCACCGCCGACGACGTGCGCGCCAAGGTAGTCACGCTCCGCGATGTGCAGGTGATTGCCGCTCCAGGCGGTGTGGACCGCCCAGGTCTGGCCCCGTTCGTAGCGGAAGCCCGCCTCGCCGAGCGTGAGGACGTAGGCGGCGTCGGCCCCGGTGCGGCCGTGACGGCCCTCGCGCCGGTGCGCGCCGACGTTGAGCACACCGCGCTGGGGCGCGCGCTCGTTGCCCCAGCGGCCAGCGAAGTCGAGGATCTCGCGGGCTTCGGACGGGACCGGGAACCGCAGCGTCAGTTCCTGCACGTCGTAGGTCGCATCGTCGTCGTTCGTCAGGGTGGCGCGGGCCCGGACCAGCCCCGTCGGGAGCATCTCGATGCGGATCGCGAGCGTGAGGCGGCTGTGCTCAGCCGTGGCGTGGAACTCGGCGATGCCGGAGTCGCGGCTGGTGAGGCCCTCCCCGACGGCGTCGCCGTCCACCGTGACTCCGGTCACCTGCCACTCCGGTGACCAGTCCTCCCCGTCGCGGGAGCCGATGAGGCCGGGTGTCCCCGTCCAGCCGAACCTGGCCTCGGGGACGATGCCGAGGACCAGAGGGTGGTCCAGCGAGCTGGGGGCGACACCCCACGTGTCAGTCAGCGTGAGGGCGTCGACGTCGCCCGGTTCGACGGCGACCCGCGGGCCCCAGTGCAGGACCTGGGGCAGTCGCCCGTCGATGCTGGCGAGGACGATGCCGACGCCGCTGGCGCCGAACGAGATGCAGGTGGTGGACATGGCGGCCTCCGGTGGCTGTGGTGCGTCGGGACCGACCCTAGTGGTGGTGGGTAGCGGAACTCGGACGCCCGTCGAGATCGGACGTCCCAAGGCCTTGCGGACGTCCGCCGCCTCGGACAAGGTGAGGAGATGCCGTACATCGAGGAGGTGTTGTCTGCGGGCGCGGCGATCCAGCCGTTGCCCACGTCCGTGACGGGCTTCGTCGGCGCCTGCAGTCAGGGGCCGGTGGACACGCCGGTGGTGGTGACCAGCCCGTCGGAGTACCACGCCACGTTCGGACCCAGCCTGGATGGGGACCAGCCCCTGGGGCACGCCGTGGATCTGTTCTTCGCCAACGGCGGCACCAGCGCGACGGTGGTCCGCGCCGCCGGACCGGCGCCGGAGCTGCTCGTCCCCACCGCCGGTGTGGGCGGGCTGCACGCCCTCGACGGGGCCGGCGTGACGGTCCTGGTAGTCCCCGGCCTGACAGCCGTCCACTCCCTCCCCGTGGCCCATGCGCTGAACTGGTGTGCGGAGCGTCGAGCCGTGCTGCTCCTGGATCTGCCCCTTGGGCCGTGGGGCAACGACGCGCGCGCCGCGGCCGCGCAGGCGGGTCCCCATCGGGAGCGGGCCGCTGTCTACCATCCCTGGCTGGTGATGGGTGGGGTGGAAATCCCGCCGTCGGGAGCTGTCGCGGGGAGCATCGCTCACACCGACGCGACGCGTGGCGTGTGGAAGGCGCCCGCGAACGTTGCGTTGCACGGAATTGACGCACTGACCGAGACCATCGACGAGGCGGCGGGCCAACTTCTGACCGAGCACGGGGTCAACCCGATCCGGGAGTTCCCCGGCCGGGGCCTGAGGGTGTGGGGGGCGCGGACGCTCGCCGCTGTCGACAGTGCGGAGCCCCCACGCCGGTATCTGGCCATGCGACGGCTCGTCGACCACATCAGCGGATCCCTGGCGGCCGGACTGGAGTTCGCGGTCTTCGAGCCCAACGAGGCGCCGTTGTGGGCCCGGGTGCGGATGCTCGCCGGGAACTTCCTTCTCGACCTTTGGCGGCGCGGAGCCCTGCAGGGGGCCACACCGGAGGAGGCCTTCGGCGTGCGCTGTGGGCTCGGCGAGACGATGACCCAGGCCGACCTCGAAGCCGGACGCCTGGTGCTCACCGTCTTCGTCGCGACCCTGAAGCCCGCCGAGTTCGACGTCCTCACCGTCCGCGTCCAGACGCTCACGGGCGCGGAGCACGAGGACGTCACCAGACCGTTCCTCCTGCGCTGGCGCCGCAACCTCCCGTGGGGCCGGTAAGAGTCGGGGGACAGAGAGAGCGGCCGAGACGAGTTGAGCCCGTCTCGGCCGCCCTTGTTGCTACGCGGGCTGGGTCAGCCCAGGATCACTCGCCGATCTCGTTCTCCAGGTCCGACTGGGCCTGGTCGAGGGCCTCCTGGACCGGGGTGCCGTTCTCGTAGATCTCGTTGAGAGTGACGGTGCGGAACCAGTTGTCCACGGGGGGCAGGTTGGGGTTGGCGAAGGACTGGAAGTGCCCGATGCCGCCCTTGACCTCGTTGAGGACGTCGAACAGGTTGGTCGTGAAGTACTGGTTGAACTTGTTGTCCTCGTTGTGAGTGACTTCCTTGTCCTCCCAGACCGACATGTTGACCGGATCGAAGCCGAGAACTTCCCAGACCGCGACGTTCGCGGGGAGGGAGAGCTTGGCGAAGGCGTTGAACTCGGCCGCGAGCTCGGCATGCTCGGACGCGGCGGGGACGGCCAGGCCGGTGCCGCGCGCCAGCCCAGTCTTGCGCTGCTTGTCAGGCCAAGTTGGCCAGTTCTCGCTCCAGGGAAGCGACGGCCTCCGGGGCCAGCGCATTGGGACGGTAATCCATTACCTGCCGGATGGAGATTCCCCGGGTGAACCGGTCGCTCTCCGCAGCGGCGACGACGTCGGGGGCATGGCGACGCAGCACCTCGGCCGCGCGGTCGTCGTCGAGGAGTCGTCCGATGGGCATGTCGAGGCCGGGCCGGCGGCGCCGGAGCAGGGTGTCGAAGGTCTCCGGGGCGCCGTCGACGGCGAAGTCCCCGAACACGGTGAGGAGGAAGCGGACGGAGTCGCGGAACCACTGGGCGACGGAGCGCTCCACCATCTCGCCCCGACCGTTCGCCGTCGCCGCCGTGGACAGGCTGAGGCCGTGGGGGCCGAGGAGATAGATGTGGGACTCGAACGGCACCCCCGCCTCGGCGAGGGCGCTGAGGAAGGCGAGGGAGTTGCGGATCGGCACCACCGTGTCGTCGCAGGTGCTGAACAGGAACGTGGGAGGCGTGTCGGCGGTGACGTGGCTGGGGACGTCGAGCAGTTCCTTGCCCACGGGCGGGCCGAACTCCTCGAGTGTGACGGGGTAGCCGACGACGAGGGCGTCGGGCTTGTCCTCCGCGGCCGTGGCGAGGCTGGCGGCCAGGTGCCCGCCGGCCGAGAAGCCGACGGCTGCCACCTTCGTCGGGTCGATGAGCAGGTCGGCCGCGTTCCCGCGGATCCAGGCGAGCGCCGCCTTGGCGTCGTCGAAGGACTTCTCGAACGGCGACTCCGCGCCGACGGCGTAGCGGAGAACGAAGGCGTTGAACCCCTCGGCGAGGTAGGCCAGCGCGATGGGCTCGGCTTCGCGGTCGGAGGTGTAGAAGTATCCGCCGCCTGGCAGCACGAGGACGGCCGGTCGGGTCGCGGCGTTGCCGAGCTCCGCGCTGGGTTCCTGGACGTAGGCGGTGAGGGTGGCGTCGTGGCCGACGCTGTGGGTGCGGATCTGCATGGGGCCAGTATTCCGGCCACGTGACGTTTCGGCGGGGTTGGCGGTTTATTTTCGGAAGCGGACGGGGGAAGATCGACCACTGATCGATTTTCGGAGGGTGGCGCGCGGGATACTGGGGGCCGGAGGTGGGACAGTGGCGAACCAGCGACGGGCTGTGCGCGACGGCGAGCGCGACACTCCCCGGGTGGAGAAGTCCGGGCAGCTGTGGCGGATCCGGTCGCTCGAGGCGGCCAGACAGGTGCTCAGGGCCCGGCACGCGACGACGCAGGCGGGCTTCACCGCCGAGGCCATCCCCAAGGGCTACCTCAAGCACCACCCGATCCTCATGTCCGACGGGCCGCTGCACGACGAGCAGCGCAAGAAGGTCGCACGCTTCTTCGCGCCCGCCGTCGTGGCGCGCAAGTACACGCACAACATGGAGGCCTGCGCCGACAGGCTGCTGCGTGAGGCCGGCGACACCTTCGACCTCGACGAGCTCGCGTTGCACTACACCGTCGAGGTCACCGCGGAGGTCGTCGGGCTCACCAACTCGCCGGTCGAGCGCATGTCCAGGCGGCTGGTGAGCTTCTTCAACCAGCCGCCCTTCGACATCACCAAGCCGGGACTCGGACGCACCAATCGGCAGTGGATGCAGGCCGCGTTCAACGGACTGGCGCCGATCCTCAAGTTCCACCTCCGCGACGTCCGGCCCGCCATCCGTGCCCGTCGCAAGGAGCCGCAGGACGACATCATCAGCCACCTGATCGCCGAGGACTACACCGACGTCGACATCCTCGTCGAGTGCGTCACCTACGGCACCGCTGGCATGGTCACCACCCGCGAGTTCATCTGCATGGCCGCCCGCCACCTCCTCGACGACGACGTCCTCCGGGCCCGCTACCTCGTCGCGGGCCAACCCGAGCGCCACGCGATTCTCGAGGAGATCATGCGGCTCGAGCCCGTCGTCGGCCACATCTACCGGCGCGTCCAGGAATCCATCGACGTCACCGACGGCGACGACGCCTACACGCTCCACCCGGGGGAGCTGGTCGACGTCCACATCCGCCAGACCAACGCGGACCCCGACGCCGTCGGCGCGGATCCGCTCGCCCTGTGCCCGGGACGCGAGCTGCCGCGCGGCGTCGACGGGACCGGGCTCAGCTTCGGCGACGGGGCGCACAAGTGCCCGGGTCATCCGCTGGCGATCCTGGAGTCCGACATCCTGCTGACGCGGCTGCTCGCCCGCGAGCCCGAGATCATCGCGGAGCCCCAGCTGGGCTGGGATGACCTCATCGCGGGCTACTGGCTGCGGGGCTTCACACTGAGACTCGGTCGCTGATCCCCGCGCAGGGCACGCGTCGCCAGTAGCGTTGCCGTCATGCACGACGCCCGCCGACCGCTCACCCGCCGCTCCGTCGCCCACGGCTTCGACGCCGTCGCCGACACCTACGACGTCATGGTCGGCCTCAACCCCGGGTACCACCGCCACCTGCGCACCGCTGCCGAGGCACTGCTCGACCTCGTCGACGAGCCCCGGCCGCTCCTCCTCGACCTGGGGTGCGGCACCGGCCTCTCGACGGCAGCCCTCCTGGCTGCCGCCCGCGAGCGTGGCATGGAGCCCACCATTGTGGGGGTCGACGCGTCGGCCGGGATGCTGGAACAGGCCCGCCGCCGCGACTGGCCTGCCGAGGTGACGTTCCGCCACGCCCGCGCCGAGCAACTCGCCGAGCTGGATCTCCCGAGGGTCGACGGCGCGCTCGCCTGTTACCTGCTGCGCAACGTCCCGGACGTGCCCGGCACGCTCACCGCGATCGCGACGGCGATGGCGGACGACGCGCCGTTCGTGGCGATGGACTACTCGGTGGCCGGAGCTGGCCACGCGCAGCGTCGCTGGAGCTGGGTGAACAAGCTGGTCATCACACCGCTCTCCGCCGTGGTCGCCCGGCAGCGCGAGTTGTACGACTACCTGCACCGCTCCGTCGACGACTTCGCCTCCATCCCGGTGCTCATGGACCAGATGGCCGACGCGGGGTTCAGGCGCTTGGAGGCGCGCACCGTCGACGGCTGGCAACGCGACATCCTCCATCTCGTCAGGGGACGCCGTGGCTGAGCGGGCGTCGTTCACGATCGAGATCGAGTGTGGCTGCCGGCCGCCGGAGGCGATCCGGCGCATCCTCGACCTGCGCGAGCACTCGCGGGTGATCCCGCTGACGACGGTGACCCCCGCCGTCGCCGCGGACGAGCTCAGGGTCGGTTCGCAGTTCGTCGCGCGCACGGGTCTGGGGCCCGTGGGCTTCAACGACGTCATGCGGGTCGAGGAACTGCGGCTCGGCGACGACAGTCCCACCGCCAGCGCACGCATCAGCAAGCACAGCCGCGCCATCCGCGGCAGCATCCGCCTCCTGGTCACGCCCATGCCCGGGGGCAGCTTCGTCCGCTGGCACCACGAGGTCCAACTCCCGTGGCTGCCCGGGTTCCTGCAGCGCCCGGCGGCGCAGGTGTTGAAGTTGGGGTACCGCTCGGTGTTGGGACAGTTGTTGGCCGTCTCCGAGGTGGGCTGAGGCCGGAACCGTTGGGGTCAGTGAAGCAGTCTCGGACGCGGACGGGGGAGAATCGATCAGTGTTCGATTTTCCTGAGGGCGCAGGGGGACTACCTGCTCTAGGGTGTGGGGTCATCGTCCAGTTTGGGGGAAGCCCATGCCCGTGTCCCGCCTCACCGCAGCCGCCTGGCAGACGCCACTGACCCGGCCCCGCATGTCCAACGAGGTCGACCGTCACGAGCGTGTCGCCATGACCAGTCGGCACCTCACGCTCGACGGTCGGCCGTGGCTGCCCATCTCGGGCGAGATGCACTACTCGCGCGTGCCCCGTCGCGACTGGCGCGAACGGCTCTTGCTTCTGAAGGCCAGCGGAGTCGACGTCGTGTCCACCTACGTCATCTGGCTGCACCACGAGCCCGTCCGTGGCCGGGCCACGTTCGACGGTGAGCTCGACCTCCGCGCCTTCATCGAGCTCTGCGCCGAGCTGGAGCTCCTCGTCGCCCTGCGCATCGGGCCCTGGGTCCATTCCGAGGCCCGCAACGGCGGCTTCCCGGACTGGGTCCAGGAGCTGCCGGTTCAGCACCGCACCGACGACCCGGCCTACCTCGACGTCGTGCGCGGCTGGTACGCCCACGTCGCGGACGCGGTCGGAGACCTGTGCGGGCCCACCTCGCCGATCGTCGCGATCCAGCTCGAGAACGAGCTTTACGACCAGCCGCAGCACCTTGCCACCCTCAAATCACTGGCCCGTGAGGCGGGCCTCAGCACCCCCATCTGGACCGCGACGGCGTGGGGCGGTGCAGACCTGCCCCCCGACGAGGTCCTGCCGGTGTGGTCGGGCTACGGCGACGGGTTCTGGGTGGATCACGACTCGCCCTGGCATCCGACGTTCAGGGCGCACTTTCGGATGTCGCACGAGTGGGACGACCCGGGTACCGGCGCGGACGTCCGCGGCGTCGACATCGACAGCGTCGCAACCAAGGACGTGGACCCCACGTTCCCCGTCGCCACGTGCGAGCTGGGTGGGGGAATGGCGACGGCCTACCATCGCCGACCGGTGCTGCTGCCCCTCGACGTCCCAGCCGTCGCGAACGCCAAGCTGGGCAGCGGATCAGCGTGGCAGGGCTACTACATGTACGTCGGAGGCACGAACCCGGAGCCGGGCATGCAGGAGTCGCAGGCCACTGGCTACCCCAACGACCTGCCGGAGTTCGACTACGACTTCCAGGCGCCGATCGGCGCCGCCGGGAGCCCGGGGCCGGCGATGGCCGGCCTACGACTGCAGCATGCCTTCGTCGAGGCGTTCGACGAGTGGTTCGCGCCCATGCCGGCCGCCATCTCGCCGGACGACGCTCCCCGCTGGAGCCTTCGTAGCGATGGCCGCTCCGGGGTGGTGTTCGTCAACTGGCACCAACCGCACATCCCGCTTCCCGCGATCCCCGGAGTCAGGCTGGAGGTCGGGCTGGACGGGGAGACCGTCGTGCTCGGCCACGCGCCACTCGACATTCCACCCGGCACCGTCGCCCGCTGGCCGGTGAACGTCGACGTCGACGGCGTGACCGTGCGCTGGGCGACGGCGTCGCTGCTCACCCGTAACGGCGACGGCCTGTTCCTGGTGGCGGAACCGGGCATCCCCGCGCAGGTCGCGTTCGCGGCGGGGGCGCAGGTGACCGGGGACGGGCTGGAACTCGAGCAGGGCGTCTGGGAACTCACCGACGGCGGTCGCCTCCACATCCGCGACGGCGACGCCGCCGTCGACGTGCACGTCATCGCCGCCCACGATGCTGCCCGGCTCTGGGTGCTCGGTGCCGAGCGCCGAGTGGTCCGCTCCGATGAACCGGTGTGGATAGACGGGGGCAGGCTCGTGGTGCGCACATCGGGACGCCCGCGCGTCGACGCATGGCGCGACGGCGCCTGGGTGGGGCTCGACGCAGGAACGACGAGAGCCCCCTCGCCGGTGGTGCTGGCGACGGGGCTCGTGCGGGACGCGGGTGAGGCGCCCGCGTCGTACGGATCCTCCGGGGGGCGCGCAGCGGCGCCGACCGGGGGTGACTGGGACGCGGCCGCTCGCTGGGGGTTCAAGCTGCCTGACCCGCTGGACGGCGGCGAGCGACTACTGGAGATCAGCTGGGCGGGCGACGTCGCGCGACTCGTGCGCGGTGGCGAGGTGGTGGCCGATCGCTTCTACGACCAGACGCCCTGGCTGCTCGACGTCGAGGCCCTGCCGGGGACCGGGGACGAGCTCGTGCTCGAGATCCTCCCGCTGCATCCGGAGGCGCTCGTCTGGTTGCCTCCCGCCGCGGCCGATCGTCGCGATGCCACCGCGGGGCCGCTGTTGGCCCTCGACCAGGTGGCGGTCCGCCACACCCGGTCGGTGGTGGTCGGGTAGGTCAGTCCTGCTCGGCCAGCAGGAGGTACAGCGCCTTGCGGGCGTCGCGCAGCACCTGTGCTGCGGCGCTGTGCTGGTCGGGGCTTCCGCTGCGCCCCACCTGGCGCGTGGCCTCGGCGACCTGCTGCACGAGCTCGCGCAGGTTCTCCGCCCGGGTCTCGTCGCTCGGGAACGGGTCGGGCCAGGTGGTCTGGTGCTCGGCCACGTAGGCGCGGCCGGCATCCGTGAGGGTCGCCAGCTTGCGTCCGTCGCTCTCGACGACGCTGACCAAGCCTTCGTCCTCCAGCAGTGCCAGCGTGGGGTAGATGGCCCCGGGGCTCGGTGCCCAGGCGCCGTTGGTGCGCTCGGAGATGGTCTGCATGAGCTGGTAGCCGTGCATGGGCTCCTCGGAGAGCAGGGTCAGGACGGCGACGCGGACGTGTCCGCGGTGCCGGCGCCTGCCCTGGCCCCGCCCATGGCCGGTGTCGGGTCCGCCATGCCGGCGACCCTCCGGCCCGGGGCCTCGGCGATGTCCGCGTCCTCCGCGGCGTTCAGGGTGCATGTCGTAGGTCATCGATTCTCCTTCAGTGTCATGTATCGATGCGCTAAAGATATATCACGATATGCGCATCGGTCAAGCCGGGTACGGTGACAGCGTGAGCGAGCGCATGCCGGACGTCGGCGGATGGTTCCGCACGGCCGTCGACGGGGGCGTCACCCTGCCATCGACGGGTGCCTGGGGCCCTGGCACCGGGGGCTTCGGGAGGACCTCGCCGGAGGAGGACGTCGTGGCGGCCGCCCGTCGGATCGCCGGGAGCACGGTCACGTTCCTCACCGGGGCGGGCATGTCGACGGCGTCCGGGTTGCCGGACTATCGCGGTCCCGACGCCCGGCCCCGCTCGCCCATGACGTTCCAGGAGTTCGTCGGTTCGGAGACATCGCGACGCCGCTACTGGGCTCGCAGCGTCGTCGGCTGGCAGGCCTTCCAGGCAGCCGAACCCAACGACAACCACCTCAGGCTGGCCAGCCTCCAGCGCCGCCTGTCCGTCCGCGCCGTGGTCACGCAGAACGTGGACCAGCTGCACCAGGAGGCCGGCTCGGACCCGGTGATCGACCTCCACGGCGCCCTGTCGCGGGTCGTGTGCCTGGGTTGCGGCCTCCTCATCGACCGCGACGACTTCCAGGACGACCTGCTGGCCCGCAACCCGGAGGTCGCCCGCCGCCTCGACGACCTCGCCCGTGAGGCCATGACCCTGCCCGACGGCGACGCCGAGGTGGACCGCACCGACGAGTTCCGGGTGCCCGCCTGCCCGCGCTGCACCGGAATCCTCAAGCCGGACGTGGTGTTCTTCGGCGAGAACGCGGATCGTCGCGTCGTCGACGAGGCGTTCGCCGCGCTGGACGCCGCCGACGCGCTCGTCGTGCTGGGCTCGAGCCTGACGGTGATGAGCGGCCTGCGCTTCGTGCGCCGGGCGGCGCGCGACGGCAAGGAGGTCGTGATCGTCAACGACGGCGCCACCCGTGGCGACGACCTCGCGAACATCCGCCTGCACGGTCGTCTGGAGGACATCCTGCAGACGTGGGTCGTCGAACTCTCCTGAGTGGGATCCGGGCAGGCGGGATACGGTTGGGCCATGCGTACGCGTAAGGACATCCGGTGCTGGCTCACCGACATGGACGGCGTCCTCGTCCACGAGAACAGTGCCCTCCCGGGCGCCCAGGAACTCCTCGAGAAGTGGAGGACAGAGGGCACGGAGTACCTCGTCCTGACGAACAACTCCATCTTCACCCCCCGCGACCTCGCCGCGCGGCTGCGCGACTCCGGGCTCGAGGTCCCCGAGGAACGGCTCTGGACCTCCGCCATGGCCACGGCCGACTTCCTGCAGTCCCAGTTGCCCGGCGCCTCGGCGTACGTCATCGGCGAGGCCGGCCTGATCACCGCCCTTCACGATGCGGGCTTCGTCATGACCGAGCGTGACCCGGACTTCGTCGTGGTGGGCGAGACCCGGACCTACTCCTTCGAGTCCATCACCACGGCTGTTCGACTGATCGCCAAGGGCGCGCGCTTCATCATCACGAACCCGGACCCCACGGGCCCCAGCGCCGAGGGGATCCTGCCCGCGACGGGCGCCATCGCGGCGATGATCTCCGAGGCCACCAACCGCAAGCCGTACGTCGTCGGCAAGCCGAACCCGATGATGTTCCGCTCCGCCCTGAACCGGATCGGCGCCCACTCCGAGGAGACCGGCATGATCGGCGACCGCATGGACACCGACATCATCGCCGGGATGGAGGCCGGCCTGCACACCGTCCTCGTCCTCACGGGAATCGCGACGCGGACGCAGGTCGAGCGCTTCCCGTTCCGCCCCTCCGAGATCCTCGACGGCGTGCACCAACTCCTCGACATGCCGGGGGCGGCCCCGGGATGATCGGGGAGGTCTTCCGCAAGACCGGATCCCGTGCGGGCGTGGCCACGGAGGTTGCGAGCTTGGCCTGGCTCGCCGAGGCCGAGGTCGAAGGGGGAGCGGCGGTGGCCGAGGTCGTCGACGTGGGGGAGCAGCACCTCTCCACCCGCATGCTCGTCCCCACCGCGCCCAGCGCCACGCAGGCCGCGGAGTTCGGCCGACGGCTCGCCCGCACCCATGCGTCAGGCGCTGGATGGTGGGGGGAGCCGCCGCCAGGACTCGACGTCGCCGACGCCCGGCTCGCCGAGCTGCCGGCCCACGCCGTCGCGGAGCCCCGGTACGCGACATGGGGTGAGTTCTACGCTGACACGCGGCTGGCGCCGTACGTCCGCATCGCCGCCGACAACGGCAACCTGGCACGCGCCCAGACCTCCACGGTGGAGCGGGCCATCGAGGTGATCGCCGCCGGCACCCACGACGCCCCGCAGCCGGCGCTCGTGGCCAGGGATGGTGTCGCTCGGATCCACGGCGACCTCTGGGGTGGGAACGTCGTGTGGGCTGCGACGGGTGACGAGGTCGTCGGCACCCTCATCGATCCCAGCGCGCACGGTGGGCACGCCGAGACCGACCTTGCCGAGTTGGCCCTCTTCGGGTCGCCGCACCTCGCGGAGACCCTTGCGGGCTACCGCGAGGTGAGTCCGCTCGCCGACGGTTGGCGGGACCGCGTCGAGCTGCACCAGTTCCACATGCTGCTGGTACACGTGGCCCTCTTCGGCGGCGGCTACGTGCGACAGGCCATCGACGTGGCCGCGCGCCTGACGTAGGAGGCACTAGGTGTCACATCTGTGACGGAAGACCAGCACAGATGTGACAGTCAGTTGTGGTGCTCCTCGTTCCCCGAGCGTGCCATCGTCGAAGCGTTTCGCCTACACTGGGTTCGTGCCAGTCGAGGATGTCGGCGTAACCTCGCCACAGTCGGCGGCACGCCCGACCATCACCGCGAGGACAACATGAAGCAAGAATTCTGGCGCGTCTACAACAAGCTGATGCATCGCGCGTTCAACGGCCTGACGCAGGCGTCCACCGAGATCGTCAACACGGATCGGACCGTGCCGCAGGAGCTTGCCGACCTCGCGCGGCGTGCCGCGGCCGAAGGAGTCGTCCTGCTGCGCAACCACGACGACGTCCTCCCGCTGGAGCCGACGCAGAAGGTGGCGGTGTTCGGGCGGGTGCAGTGCGACTGGTTCGCCGTCGGCTACGGATCCGGCGGCGACGTCAAGCCGCTCTACGAGGTATCGCTGCTCCAGGCCCTGCGCGAGGCGGACGTCCCCCTCGTCGACGGCCTCGCCGGCGCGTACGAGCGCTGGTCCGCAGCCAACCCCCCGGACCAGGGGTTCTGGGGACATTGGCCGCGACATTTCGAGGAGATGCCGCTGGAGGCATCGCTGCTCCGCGAGGCAGCAGCCGAGGCCAACGTGGCCGTCGTCGTGATCGGCCGCGCCGCCGGTGAGGACCGCGAGAGCGCACTCGAGCCAGGCTCCTACTACCTGACCGACGCCGAGCGGGCCATGCTCGACGCCGTCGTCGCACGCTTCGAGCGCGTGGTGGCGGTGGTCAACACCGGCAACGTGATGGATCTGTCTTGGGTGGAGGAGTACCGCGACCGGCTGCAGGGGCTCGTGCTCGCCTGGCAGGGCGGCATGGAGGGTGCTCGCGCGCTGGTGGACGTCCTTACCGGGGCCGTCGCGCCGTCGGGACGGCTCACCGACACCATCGCCCGCCGCTACGAGGACTACCCGAGCGCCCCGAACTTCGGGCACCACGACCACAACGACTACGCCGAGGACATCTTCGTCGGCTACCGCTACTTCGAGACCTTCGCTCGCGACGCCGTCCAGTTCCCCTTCGGATTCGGCCTCGGCTACGCAAGCTTCCGGCTGACCGCCACCTCCGTCGAGGTGGTCGACGACGTGGTCCGCCTGGCCGTCGACGTCACCAACACCGGAAACCACCACGCAGGCCAGGAGGTCGTGCAGGTCTACGTCGCCCAACCCGACGGTCCGCTGGCCACCCCCGCCCGGGTCCTCGCCGCCTTCGCCAAGACCCGGGAGCTCGCCCCTGGCGAGACCCAGCTCCTGGACCTGGAATTCCCCCTGGCCACCGTGGCGTCCTACGACGACTCGGGTGCCAGCGGCCACAAGTCGGCGTGGGTGCTGCAGCCGGGCACCTACGAGTTCCTCGTCGGTACGGATGTTCGCACGGCCGAGCCCGTCGGCCGCCACGAGGTCCCGGAGCTGCGTGTCGTGGAGCAACTGGAGGAGGCCTGCGCCGTCGATCCCGCCCATCGCTTCGAGCGCATGACCGTCGCCCGCGACGGCGAGGCCATCCAGATCGGCTGGGAGCCCGTGCCGACACGCACGGTCGCTCTGAAGGAGCGGATCGAGTCCGGTCTTCCCGCCGACATCCGGCCCACCGGAGACCGGGGGATCTCCCTCGACGACGTCGCCGCCGGTCGTCACACGCTGGAGGAGTTCGTCGCCCAGCTCGGGAACGAGGACTTGGAGGCCCTGACGCGGGGTGACCGTCGCATGAACAGCCCCCTCGGAGCCGCGGGCAACGCGGGCGTCTTCGGCGGCTTGACCGAGTCACTCCGCGCCAAGGGGGTGCCGCCGGTCACCTGCACCGACGGCCCGTCCGGCATCCGGCTCAGCGCCTACGCGTCCCTGCTGCCCTGCGGCACCGCGCTCGCGTCCACCTGGAACCCCGCCCTCGTGCAGCAGCTCGCTGCCGAGCACGGCAAGGAGATGATCGCCAAGGGCTCCGACGTGCTGCTCAGCCCGGGCATGAACATCCACCGCGACCCGCTGTGCGGGCGGAACTTCGAGTACTTTTCTGAGGATCCGCTGGTCACCGGCCGCGCGGCAGCCGCCGTCGTCAACGGGGTCCAGTCCCAGGGCGTCGCCGCCTGCCCGAAGCACTTCGCGGCCAACAACCAGGAGACCAACCGCAACAAGCACGACTCCCGGGTCTCCGAGCGTGCGCTCCGCGAGATCTACCTCAAGGGCTTCGAGATCTGTGTCGCCGAGTCCAGCCCGCAGACGATTATGACCTCCTACAACAAGGTCAACGGCGTCTGGGCCCACTACAACTACGAGCTCGTCACCACCATCCTGCGCGGCCAGTGGGGCTACGACGGCATGGTCATGACCGACTGGTGGATGCAGCACGACAAGGATCCCGACTTCCCCGACCTCGAGGACTCCGCCTATCGCGTCCGCGCGGGGGTCGACGTCCTCATGCCCGGGGCGACGATCGACGGGCTGCGGCGCGGCAAGGACGGCTCCCTGCTGAAGTCGCTGGCGAAGCCGAACGGCGTCCGGCTCGGGGAGGTCCAGCAGGTCGCGGCGCGGGTGCTGCGCTTCGTGATGATGTCGCGGCCGTTCACGGTGCGGCAGTCTCAGTAGCCGGTGCCCCGCGGCAGGGGGTCGACCGCCTCGACGGCGTCGGCCACCTGCCGATCCCGCTCCCGTCCACGACCCCGCAGGCCCTCGACGATGCCCGCCCGGTCGGCGTCGGCGCGGTTGCGCGACAGCTTGAACCGGCCGACGACCTCGGTGATCTCCAGTTCCAGGCCGACGATGCCGAGCAGCATGGCGTCCATGAAGTCGCCGGGAGCCTCGGCGTCGGTCCACGGGCCGCGGTGGGCGTCGGGTGCGTGCGGGACGTCGGCCAGCCGGGCGGCGTCGATGGCCGTGGACTGGCCCATCACCTCCGCTCGGAGCCGCTCCAGGTCGTGGTGGACGCGCAGCCAGCCCGCGATCTGCACCTGTGAGTAGTCCCACGTGCCGACGGCGCGGCCCTCGGCCCGGCCGCGGGCCGAACCCCCCTCCGCGGGCGGCTGGACGCTGGGGTACCAGCGCGGGCTGACGTAGCTGTGCGGACCCTGGACCACGACGCGGCACGCCACGGGTTCGCCGCCAGACAGCTGGAACTGCGGGTTGTGACCCGACGCGTGGGCCGTCAGGCGGTCGCCCTCCCATGTGGTGGGCAGCAGCGTGACGTCCGGGACACCGTCGGTACCGGTGATCCAGAGGGCGGCCCCGACGTCGGTCAAGAGCTCGCGGCAGCGCGCCTCGTCGTCGACCCGCTGGCTGGCGGGGCAGTACACGCGGCTGAGGGGGGCGTCCATGGCGCCCATGCTAGGCGTCGTGCTCGCGAGCCGATCATCAGGCTGCCCCGTGGAGAAACTGCCGGTTAGAGTTGAGCCGTGCTGGGGACCGCTGTCGCAACGCCGCTCGTGGACGCCTTCGGGCGCACGGCGCGGGACCTGCGTGTCTCCCTCACCGACCGCTGCAATCTGCGCTGCACCTACTGCATGCCCGCGGAGGGACTGCCGTGGCTGCCCACCGACGAGGCCCTCACCGACGCCGAGGTGGTGAGACTGGTGCGGATCGCCGTCGAACTGCTCGGCATCACCAAGGTCCGCTTCACCGGTGGGGAGCCGTTGCTGCGCAAGGGGCTCGAGGGCATCGTCGCGGCGACGGCCGCCATGACCATCGTCGACGGCGGGCGTCCCGAGACGATGCTCACCACCAATGGGTTGGGACTCGCGCACCGCGCCCGGGCGCTCCGCGACGCCGGTCTGGACCGCGTCAACATCTCCCTCGACTCGCTCGACCGCGAGCGCTACGCCCGTCTGGCCCGGCGCGACCGGCTCCCCGACGTCCTCGAGGCCATCGACGCCGCCGCCGCGGTGGGGCTCACTCCCGTCAAGGTGAATTCCGTCATCATGAGGGACACCAACGAGGCCGACATCGTCCCGCTCGCCGAGTACTGCCTCAGCCGCGGCCACCAGCTGCGCTACATCGAGCAGATGCCGCTCGGCCCGAAGCACGAGTGGGATCGCACGCAGCTCGTCACGCAGCAGGAGATCCTCGACGCCCTGGCCGAGCGCTACGTCCTGTCGCCGGTGGCGGAGCCGCGCGGTGCGGCCCCGGCCGGCCTCTGGGAGGTGGCGCCCGACGCCGAGCAGCCGGGAGGCAGGATCGGAGTCATCGCCTCGGTGACGGCGCCCTTCTGCGGCGCCTGCGACCGCACCCGCATCACCGCCGACGGCCAGATGCGCACCTGCTTGTTCTCCCGCACGGAGACGGACCTGCGGGGACCGATGCGAGCCGGCGCGAGCGACGAGGAGATCGCCGCCCTGTGGCAGGGCGCGCAGTACCAGAAGAAGGCCGGGCACGGGATCGGGGAGCCCGGTTTCCAACCACCACAACGCACGATGAGTGCCATCGGAGGATGACCATGGACGTGAGGTTCTTCGCCGGAGCCGCCGAGGCGGCCGGTGCCACCCTGCGCACGATCGACGTCGAGCCCACCCAGACGGTGGCTGACGTCGTCGACTCCCTGGCCGGCAACGACGACCACCTCGCGCGGGTGCTGGAAGTCAGTTCGCTGCTGCTCGACGGCGCGCGCGTCGACGACCGCGGCTCGGCCGTCGGGGACGCCGCCCAGCTGGATGTCCTGCCGCCCTTCGCCGGCGGCTGATCAGCCTTCGGCCAGCTCCTTGGCGCGAGCGATCGCCCGCGTGGCCGCTGCCTCGGGGTCCTCGCCTCGGGCCAGGGCCGCGCCGACGGCGAGTCCGACGACGTAGCCGGTGACAGGGACGCCCGGTCGTGCGACCTTCTTCGCCACCACGTCGGCCAGAGAGAGGATCTCCTCGACGTCGCAGGGCGCAGCGTCGACGCCGAGCTCCCCACGCAGCCTCGTCTGCCACTGCTCCACCCGTGCCAGCTCCTCCGGATCGTTGCGTCGCTTGCGGGGT
The DNA here is from genome assembly GCA_947499145.1 of uncultured Arachnia sp. GTDB lineage: Bacteria > Actinomycetota > Actinomycetes > Propionibacteriales > Propionibacteriaceae > Arachnia. The sequence continues at coordinate 163,559 of CANMNB010000012.1, read as the reverse complement.
CGCACCTGGATGCCGAACTCCGCCGCCTGCTCGGGGGTGTCGAGGTCCGCCACGAGGTCATTGGGGACGCTGACCCGGCCCACCTCCAGCAGGTCGCCGAGTCGCCTCATGGAGACGTTGCGCACCGTCCCGAGGTCGCCGAGGGCACGTCGCAGGGACCCCAGGCGATAGCGGGCGGTGAGGTACTGGGCGTGCCCCGACTGGTCCATCAACACGACGCCGTCGCGCTTCGGGGTCCCGGCTGCCAGTTCTCCGGCCGCATCACTGACGGCGGGCATGTCCACCGGCAGGACGATGACCTCCTCCTCGTCACCGCGGTTGGACAGCTTCGCGACGCCGGCGGCGAGACCCGCCACGGGGCCTCCGAAGGGAGGGTTCTCCAACGTGAACATCACCTGCGGCCAGTTGCGCGCCGGGTTGAGCGGCGTCTCGGGCGCGACGATGACCACGACGTCGGCGTCGGTCACCGCGTCGACAGCCCGTTCCATCAAGGTGCGACCCTCGAGGGTCAGCTCAGCCTTGTTGGTGCCCATGCGCTCGGAACGCCCTCCGCCGATGATCACTGCGACTGTCATACCCCGAGTGTAGGGAGGTGGGTCGGCCAGTGGGGTGAGTTGGGGGACAGCGGCCGTCGTCCGATGCGGAGCTCGAGGCCCGGCCTCAGTCCTGGCGGAGCTCGGCCGCGGTCACGGTGCCGTCGCCGATGGCGAGGATCCCGAAGGCGGTGCCGACGAAGCCACCGGACCGGATCGCGCCCATCTCCGCCAGGCTGACGCTGCCCAGTTCCTGGCGCTCCCCGTCCTCCGGCATCCAGGAGGCGCGGGCCTCCAGCCCCTCGATGGCCAGTTCAACCCGGCCCCGCGGGGCAGACGACGCGGTGTGTTCCGCCACCACCCGTTCCCCGTCCGAGCCGCCCTGGAGCAGCCGAATCCGGCACCCGTCCGGGTCGGGACCCACCAGGGCGGTGGCCCAGGCCGTGGAGTCGTAGCGCAGCGCGACGCCGGCGAGGACTCCGTCGGGAACCTCCTGGAGCGTCACCCCGACGGTGGCTGGCAGGGTGGAGAGTCGGCGGCCGACGAAGCCGGGACGGAGGGCGCCGAGGCCGTCGCCCGCCGTCACGACGAGCCGGTCACCATCGACGGTGCAGACCTCCTCGGGGAGGCGCCGGACGGCCAGGAGGTCCGAGGCTGAGGCTGCGGGGGCCGGTGCAGCCCCCACCTCGGGTGTCGGGTGCGTCGGGTCGGCGACCAGTGTCCCCGTGCCCGGGGCGAAGACGGGCCAGCCGTCCTCCCACTCCACGGGGACGAGGAAGGTCTCGCGGCCAAGCACGTCGACCCCCTCCACGGGCCGGCTCGCGAGCACGACGGAGTACCAGCTGCCGTCGGGGGCCTCGACGAGGTCGGCGTGACCGACGTTGATCACCGGGTAGCTGCGGCCGAGATGACGGTGGGTGAAGATCGGGTTGCCCTTGCAGCCCTCGTAGGGGCCCGTCGGGTGGTCTGCGCGCGCCACGGACAGGGCGTGATGGATGCTCGTGCCGCCCTCGGAGGCCAGCAGGTAGACGCGGCCGTCCTTCCGGTACAGGTGTGGGCCTTCGGCCCAGACCGCCCCCCGGACGGCCCCGGACCAGACGATGTGCTCGTCGCCCTTCAGTTGCAGCGTGACCGGGTCCAGCTCCCGCACCCACACTTCGGTCTGCTGGTCCCACTCGGGATTCCGGGCGGGACGCGTGCCGTGGGCCCAGATGCTGCCGTCGTCGAGGAACAGCGACGGGTCGATGCCGCCGCCCTCCCACCAGATCGGGTCCGACCAGGGACCAGCCGCATCCTCTGCGGTCACCACGAAGTTTCCGCTCGCACCATCCGTGCCGCCGACGACGGTGCAGACGACGAGGAACCTTTCGCCGTCGTGGCGGATGGTGGGGGCGAAGAGACCCTGGGAGTCCGCCACCCGGCTGAGGTCCAGCTGCTCCGGGCGGTGGATGGCGTGCCCCACCAGTTCCCACTCGACGAGGTCCCGGGAGCGGTGGATCGGCAGCCCCGGAAGGTACTCGAACGTTGAGGTCGCGAGGTAGTACCAGGTACCGTCAGCTCCGTCGACGCGACAGATCGACGGGTCGGGGTGGAAGCCGGACAGCACAGGGTTGGTGGCCGACGCGAAAGGCAGCGCCTGGTCAGTTGTCACGTACGGTGAACCTCTCTTCGATGTGGGCAAGCGCAGGGCGGCTGATCAGCTCAAGGACGGAGATGAAGGCCCAGGCGAACAGGACGAGGACCGCCTCGGAGGCCAGGTAGGTGACGCCGGCCGCCACGATGAGCAGGGACACGAACGCCACGGTCGTGCGCCACTCGGCCGCCACCAGGTATAGGGCGATGCGCGCGGTGTCGCGGGTGCGGAAGGAGAAGTGGGAGCTCAGCAGCAGCGCATGTCCGCTCCACAGGACGAGCAGCAGTCCGAGCCCGAGGCTCCAGATCCTCAGCGCCGAACCGCCCGGCACCGCGTCGGCATTGACGACGTTGACAGCCAGGACCGAGGCCACGGCCAGCGCCGGCACCCACCAGCGCAGCACGTCGAGCGTGTTGCGACGCAGACCGCGCAGGAAGAGCGCGAACGGCGAGGTGTCGCCATCCTTGCGCCACACGCGGACGGAGAAGAGGCCCGCGGCCACGGAGGGTGCCACGGGGAGCTGGAGCCAGACCAGGAGGAGCACGTTGGAGGCGTGCCCGCCCAGCAGTGTCATGCCGACCACTGCCGGGGCGCAGCAGAGGGCCAGCCAGAGAGCGAGGGCCAGGTGGCGGTAGACCGCGAAGGTGACCCGCGACAGGATGCCGGAGCCGAGCAGGGCCCCGGCATCCATCGGGTGGGAGGTGGACGACATCGCTCAGCCCTTGATCGAGCCGAGCATGACGCCCGAGACGAAGTAGCGCTGCACGAACGGGTAGACCATGAGGATCGGCAGGATCGTCAGGATCATGGTGACCGCCTCGATGTTCGCCGAGAGAGCCTCGGTGGACATGCCGGTGGCGGCAGCGCCCTCCGACGCCGTCGTCGACGCCCCCGCGATGAGGTTCCGGAGGAACAGCGTCACCGGGAACAGCTCACGCTGGTCGATGTAGAGGAACGCCGTGAACCAGTCGTTCCAGTACTGCACCGCGTAGAACAGGATCATCGTCGCCAGGACCGCCTTGGACAGCGGGAGGACGATGCGGAAGAAGATCCCGAACCATCCCAGGCCGTCGATCTGCGCCGCCTCCTCGAGTTCCTTCGGAAGGTTCTCGAAGAAGGACTTCATGACCAGCAGGTTGAAGACCGAGATCGCGCCCGGCAGCACCACGGACCACATCGTGTTCTTGAGCCCGAGGTTCGAGATCAGCACGTAGTTCGGGATGATGCCGCCGTTGAAGAACATCGTGAAGACGGCCAGGCCGATGAGGATGCCGCGGCCGCGCAGGTGGTGCTTGGAGATCACGAACGCGTACGTGGTGGTCAGCACCATGGCGATGGTGGTCCCGACGACCGTGTAGACCACCGTGTTGCGGTAGTTGCGCCAGAACATCTCGTTCTTGGCCACCGCCTCGTACGTGTCGACGTTGAAGCCCACCGGCCAGAAGTTGACCAGGCCCGCCTTGACCGCCCCGGGGCTGGAGAACGATTGGGCGATCACCGTGATGAACGGGTAGAGCGTGATCAGGCAGATCACGATCAGCAGGACCGTGTTGAACACGGTGAACGCCTTGTATGCGTTGGAGTCGCGGGGCCCCACGGACTTGGGGGCCCGGCCCGCGCGGGGGACGATGATGTCGTTGTCGTGCGTGGTCACCACAGGCTTGCTCCTACCACTCGGCGGGAAATGTAGTTCGCGCCCATGACCATGCCGAGGCCGATGAGGGCCTGGAAGAGGCCGATGGCAGCGGCGTAGCTGAAGTTGTTGGACACCAGACCCACCCGGTACAGGTAGGTGGAGATGACGTCTGCGTTCGAGTAGGTGAGGGGGTTGTACAGCAGGAGGACCTTCTCGAAGCCCACGTTGAGGAACGTTCCGATGTTCAGGATCAGCAGCGTGACCATCGTCGGGCGAATGCCGGGGAGGGTCACGTGCCAGGTCTGCCGCAGCCGACCGGCGCCGTCGATCTTCGCGGCCTCGTAGAGCGACGAATCAATGGTCGTCAGCGCGGCCAGGTAGAGGATGGTGCCCCAACCGACCGTCTGCCAGACCTCCGAGGTGACGTAGATGGTGCGGAACCACTCGGCGCGCTGGAGGAAGGGGATGGCCTCTCCGCCGACGGCCGTGATGACCTGGTTCACGGTGCCCTGTAGCGAGAGGAGCTGGAACACCATGCCTGCCACGATCACGATGGACAGGAAGTGCGGGAGGTACGTGATCGACTGCACCGTGCGCTTGAACACCCGGCCCCGCACCTCGTTGAGGAGGAGGGCCAGCACGATCGGCAGAGGGAAGGTGAACAGCAGCGACAGGCCGCCGATGATCGCGGTGTTGGCGAAGACGTTCCAGAACTTCGGGTCGTTGATGAACATCTCGATGTACTGCATCCCGACGAATTCCTCGCCGAAGATGCTGCCACCGGGCCGGAAGCGTCGGAACACGATGGCGTTGCCGGCCATGGGCAGGTAGCGGAAGACGAACAGGAACAGCAACGGCAGGGCCGCCATGGCGTAGAGGGGCCAGTCACGGCGCAGGGCCTTGCGCCAGGGCACCTTGGGAATGCGGGCAGACGTCGTGGGGTCGACGCCCTTCTTGTTTTGGCGAGGGGATTCTTCGGTTTCGAGGACAGCCACCATCTCTCCACTCCTTTGTGTGGGGAGGGTGGCGGGCCGCACGTTGGCGCGGCCCGCCACCCTCGGATCCGTCAGGTGGACTACTGGTTCGACGCCCAGCGCTCGTGGGCGCCGTTGATGATGTCGAGGTACTGCTGGAGGCCACTGCCCTCCACCTCGGCCACGTAGGCGTCCCACTCACTCATGTCACGCTGGCCCAGGATGAAGGCCAGGGTGTTGGTGTCGACGGTGTCCTTGATCGGAGTGCCCAGCAGGGAGGCCTGCTCCAGCTCGGACTCGTTCAGCGGAGCCGGCGGGAAGGGATCCCGGGGCGTGCGGCTGGACAGGACGGCGTCGAGGTACTCGACGAACTGGTCCGGGTTGTAGGACTCCTTCAGCTCGCGGGACTCGGTGGCACCGGCGAGGACGTCGCTGGCGAAGCCGAGGTCCTTCTTGATGTCGATCTCACCGTCGGGGTTGATGTTGAAGTTGTCCAGCGAATGGTTCTCGTCGATCGTGATGGTGCCGTCCTCGGCCTTGGTGTAGGTCTGGCCCTCGATGCCCCACTGGAGCATCTCCCGCGCCTCGGGGCTGTAGTACAGCCAGTCGAGGAATTGGATGAGTGCCGGGAAGTTCGGGTCCTCCTCGGCCTTGGCGCTCAGCATGAACCCGTGCCAGAAGTTGCGCGGCTCGATGATGTCACCGGCCGGGCCGCCCGGGGGAGCGATCTGCACCAGCTCGTAGTTGCCTTCGCCCACGGTCTCGTTCAGGGCAGTGCCGAACTCCTGGACGGTGCCGGAGGCGCCGGAGGCGGCGAAGACCTTCTCTGCCGCAACCTTCTCCAGGACCGTGCCCATGCCGTCGTTGGCGGCGGTGAAGGACTCGGTGTCCAGGAGGCCCTGGTCCACGAGGCCACGGAAGTACTCGACCATGTCGCGGTAGCCGTCGGACGTGCCGGCGTACTCGAACTCACCGGCCTCCTCGTTCCAGAAGATGCCCTGGCCGTAGCCCCAGCCCGCGACGGTGCCGAAGGCGTGGGCGGCGTAGTTGAGCATGGACTGGCCCTCGAAGCCATCGGCCAGCGGGTAGCTGTCCGGGTACTTCTCCTTGATGAGCTTCAGGCCCTCCTCGAGGTCCGCCCACGTCTCGGGGGCCGGCGCGCCGACCTCGTCGAAGATGTCCTGGCGGATGATGAGGGTGAAGACCGGTGCGGAGACCTCCTGCAGGCCCGGCATCATGTAGTACTTGCCGTCCTCCTGGCGGAGGTTGTCGATCATCTCGCGCAGGTCCCACTCCTCCACGTACTTCTGGAAGTGGGGCATCATGTCCTCGTAGTCGCTGAGCGGCACGAGGGCCTTCGACGCTGCGAACTGGCGCTCATCGCCCGTGTAGGTCAGCGGGATGATGTAGGGGGCGTCGCCGGCGCTGATCAGCAGGCTCCGCTTCTCCACCGCGTCACTGAACGGGATGTGGGTGAGTTCGAGGTCGACGTTGGTGCGCTTCTTGATCTCGTCGAAGAGCAACCAGCTGTCCTCGACCGGGTAGTCCGGCCAGTCGGTCCACAGCATGGAGAACGTCACCGGCTCCTGCGCCTTGAACGTGTCCCCGGCCGCGTAGTCGGCCATGGCGGTGGAGCTCTCCTCAAGGTCGATCTCCTCCTTCGGCTCCTCGGTGTCGCCGCCGCACGCCGCGACCGCCAGGAGGGCCGTGGCGGCTGCCGTGGCTGCCAACCGGCGGCGCACCCCGTGCCGCGTCTGGGTGGTGTGTTGCATATTTCCTCCTCGGTGAGGTGGGGGCGAACGGCTCGCCTACCCGGTTGTTGTAGCTCCGTCCGTTGGGGAGAACGGGCGGTTGGAGCGACAGCGCCCCGCGGTTTGTAACGATCAACCACAGCGAGTGTAACGATCAATATTGCGGATGTCCAGAGGGGGTCGAAAAGGAATGTGGCGAGGTCAGCGCGTGGTGCCGCGCGCAAACAGGTGCAGTGGGAGCACGACGTGCTGTGGGGGCGCGTCCGGGTCGCTCATCCGGCGTTCCAGCATCGCCAGCACCCGGCGCGGGAGTTCGCCCAGTTCCGGCCCGACGGAGGTCAGGCCACATGGAGGCGAGAATCGGGACGACGCCAGGTTGTCGAAGCCGACCACCTGTACGTCCTCCGGCACCCGCAGCCCGGCGTCGTGCAGCGCCGCTACGGCGCCCTGGGCGGCCGTGTCGGTGGCGCAGAACAGGCCGTCGAAGTTCGTGCGCGCGCGCAACTCCTTGAGGGCACCGTGTGCCTCGCTGGGCGAGAAGCGCTCGAGGGTGGCGACAAGCTCGGCGTCGTGTTCCAAACCGGCCGCTTCGAGCGCCTCCTGCCAGCCGCAGCGTCGGCGGTACGACATGTCGTGCTCGGGGTTGGAGGAGCCTCCGAGCATGGCGATGCGCGTGGCGCCCCGGGAGATGAGGTGCTCCGTCGCGATCCGTGCGCCTGTGACGTTGTCGAGTTGGAGGTGGTCCAGGTCGTCGGGCATCTCCCGCTCACCGAGCAGCACGACGGGTACCAGCGGCCGCAGCCGGGCCACCTCGTCGGCGCTCAGTCCCGACACGGAGATGATGGCGGCGTCGTGCATCCGGAGCCGTGCCATCGAGAATGCCTGGAGCTCGGCGTCGGGCCGGGCGGAGGTGCTCTCCAGGACGAGGTGCCGTCCGGAGTCCTGCAGGAGGTGGGTCAGGTCGTCGGCCAGTTCGCCGAAATAGCCGTTGAAGTTGGGGACGACCATGGCGATCGAGTCGGTGCGCCCGGCGCGGAGGTGCCGGGCCGTGAGGTTCATCTGGTAACCCAGGTCGCTCACGACCTCCAGCACGCGGTCCCGGGTGGGGGTACTCACGTTGGGGCGCCCGTTGAGCACGTTGGAGACCGTCATGACGGAGACGCCGGCCGCCCGTGCCACGTCATTCATCGTGACCATGGCGCCTCCACAGGATTGGTCGTGCCCAGCGATGGGTCGTCGCGGCACGTTTTCGGCTCAGACTATACGCATTTATCGTTATACGCGATAATGGGCGCATGGCATCCCCACATGGTTACCTCCTGGTGCACTTCGTCGAGGACCCACTCGGCCACGCCGAGAAGATCTACTTCTCGCTGAGCGACGGTGACGACCCACTCCGCTGGCATCGTCTGAACGGTGGACGACCGGTGCTTTCGTCGACGATCGGCACCACCGGTGTCCGGGACCCGCACATCATCCGGGCGTGCGACGGACAGTTCCACATCGTCGCCTCGGACCTGCGCGTCTGGCGCGAGGAGGGCCAGGACTGGGATGCCTTCCAACGGCACGGCAGTCGCTCGATCCTGGTGTGGGACTCCGGTGACCTGGTGCACTGGGACGGGCCCCGCGCCGTCGAGGTTGCGCCCCCGGAGGCCGGGATGGCATGGGCGCCGGAGTCGTTCCACGATCCCGAGACCGGGGACTACGTGGTGCACTTCGCGTCCAAGCTCTACGCGGATTCGTCGCGCCAGGGTGATGCGGTGGCCCAGCTGATGACCGTCCGAACCGCAGACTTCCAGAGCTTTGGCCCCGCCGAGCCGTACTTGCGCCTCCCCGTCGGGGTGATCGACATGACGGTCGCCGTCGATGACGGGTGCATCCATCGCTTCGCGAAGCAGGACGACCGGGCTCCGGACTCCTGGCAGGTGTTCCACCAGCGGGGGACGGGGGTGTGGAGCGATGACTTCGCGCTGCTGGCGCGCAACCTCGGTCAGTGCTTCGGCGACACCGTCGAGGGGCCTCTGGTGTTCAAGGACAACCGGGAGCAGCGCTGGTACCTGTGGGTCGACCAGTACTCCCGGATGCCACACGGCTACCACGCGTTGACCACGACGGACCTGGCGTCGGGGGAGTGGCGGCCGGTGGACGACGCCGACTTCCACCTGCCTCCGGACACCAAGCATGGCGCCGTACTCCCGTTGCTCGGCGACGAGTGGGCGCGTCTGGAGGCGGCCTTCGGGGGTCAGTGACGCTCCTCGTCGCCGACCTCGGGAAAATCGATCAGTGGTCGATTTTCACCTGAGGGCCTAGTCGGGGGCCCGGTTTTGGGGGGTCAGTGATCGATCCTCGGAAGCGGACGGGGGAAGATCGATCAGTGATCGATTTTCGGGAGAGCGCGTGCCTTGAAATTGACAAGGGAAACGTCGCGAAAAGGCAGTCCAATTCGTTGCCGAAATGTGCCCTGAGTGGGGTTTATACACAGGCAGAATTTGCTTTGATGGGTCCATGACGACCGAGCAAGCACGCCTCGACGGACCGGCCAGCGACGCCCTGCTGAACCTGGGGAAGTTCTTCTCCAAGTGGGACACCACCGACGACAACCGCGCCGTGTTCCGCGACGGCGGACGCGAGGGTGACGTCTTCTACCGAGACCGCTGGAGCCACGACAAGGTGGTCCGCTCCACCCACGGCGTGAACTGCACCGGATCCTGCTCGTGGAAGGTCTACGTCAAGGACGGGATCATCACGTGGGAGGCGCAGCAGACCGACTATCCGACGACGGGCAACGACCGCCCCGAATACGAGCCGCGCGGCTGCCCCCGCGGCGCGGCCTTCTCCTGGTACACCTACTCGCCCACCCGGGTCCGCTACCCGTACGGGCGTGGCGTGCTCATCGAGATGTACCGCGAGGCCAAGAAGCGCCTTGGCGACCCCGTCGCCGCCTTCAAGGAGATCTCGACTGATCCTGACAAGCGCCGCCGTTACCAGCAGGCCCGCGGCAAGGGCGGCCTGGTGCGGATCTCCTGGAACGAGGCACTCGAGATCGCGGCAGCCAGCTACGTCAACACCATCAAGGAGTACGGCCCCGACCGGCTGGTCTCCTTCTCCCCGATCCCGGCCATGAGCATGGTGAGCCACGCCATCGGCACCCGCTTCACCCACCTGCTCGGTGGCGCCATGACGAGCTTCTACGACTGGTACGCGGACCTGCCCGTCGCCTCGCCGCAGGTGTTCGGCGACCAGACCGACGTCCCCGAGTCCGGCGACTGGTGGGACGCCACCTACCTCATGATGTGGGGCTCCAACGTCCCGGTCACCCGTACCCCCGACGCCCACTGGATGGCCGAGGTGCGCTACCGCGGCACCAAGGTGGTCACCGTCGCCCCCGACTACGCCGACAACGTCAAGTTCGCCGACGAGTGGCTGCCCGCCCAGGCCGGCACCGATGGCGCGCTGGCCATGGCGATGGGCCACGTGATGCTCAAGGAGAACTTCGTCGAGCGTCGCGTCCCGTTCTTCGAGGACTACGTCAAGCAGTACACCGACATGACCATGCTGGTGCGCCTCGTCGAGCACCCCGACGGCCACGGCCTCACCGCGGCCAAGTTCCTCACGGCCGCCGACCTCGGCCAGGACGTCCCCGACGCCGCCTGGAAGACCGTGCTCTGGGACAAGGCCACGGCCACCCCGCAGGTCCCGAACGGCTCCATCGGCTACCGGTACAACGACGACGGCCAGGGCAAGTGGAACCTGGAGCTCGGCGATCTCGACCCGGCCCTCTCACTGCTCGAGGCTGACGGCGCGGACGCCGCCGAGATCGCGCTGCCGTGCTTCGAAGACCCGCGCGGCAAGGGCTCGATCCTGCAGCGCGGCGTGCCGACGATGCGCGTCGGTGACCACCTCGTCACCACCGTCTTCGACCTGATGCTCGCCCAGTACGGCGTGGGTCGTGAGGGACTGCCAGGTGTGTGGCCGAGCGGCTACGACGACGAGACCGTCCCCTACACCCCCGCCTGGCAGGCGCCCATCACGGCGGTGCCGGCCGAGGCGTGCCTCCGGATCGCCCGCGAGTTCGCCAAGAACTCCGAGGACTCCCAGGGCCGCACGATGATCATCATCGGCGCGGGCATCTGCCACTGGTACCACGCCGACACCACCTATCGCGCGATCATGGCGCTGCTCATGATGACCGGCTGCATCGGCCGCAACGGCGGCGGCTGGGCCCACTACGTCGGCCAGGAGAAGTGCCGCCCCATGACGGGCTGGTTCAACATGGCCAACGCGCTCGACTGGTCGCGCCCGCCGCGCACCATGATCGGCACCGGGTACTGGTACATGCACACCGACCAGTGGCGCACCGACGGCTACTCCGCCGACGCGATCACCAGCCCGCTGTCGACCGGTTCGCTCGACGGGCTGCACAGCGCCGATGCCATGGCCAAGTCGTGGCGGCAGGGTTGGATGCCGTTCTACCCCCAGTTCGACCGCAACCCGCTGGACCTCGCCGACGAGGCCCGCGCCGCCGTCGAGGCGGGGGAGGCCCCGGATGTCAGCTCCTGGGTGGCGGCCAAGCTCAAGTCCGGGGAACTGGGCTCGGCGATCGAGGACGTCGATGCGCCGGAGAACTGGCCGCGCACGATGATCCTGTGGCGCTCCAACCTGTTCGGGTCCTCCGCCAAGGGCAACGAGTACTTCCTCAAGCACCTGCTGGGCACGCACAACAACGTGATGCCCAACGAGCACGGGGCCGGGATGCACCCGAAGGAGGTCGCTTTCCACGAGGAGGCCCCCGAGGGCAAGCTCGACCTGCTCATCACCGCCGACTTCCGCATGACCAGCTCGACGATGCTGAGCGACCTCGTCTTCCCGGCCGCCACCTGGTACGAGAAGCACGACCTCTCCAGCACCGACATGCACCCCTACGTGCACGCGTTCACCCCGGCCATCAACCCGCCGTGGGAGACCAAGACCGACTTCGACGTGTTCGTCGACCTCGCCCGCGCCATCTCCCGGATGGCCAAGGGCCGGCTCGACACGCGCTACGACGTCGTCGCCGTCCCCCTCCAGCACGACACCCCGGGCCAGCTGAAGCAGCCCGGCGGCATCGAGCGGGATTGGAAGAAGCCCGAGATCCCGGCCCAGCCCGGCGTCAACATGCCGAGCCTGATGCTCGTGGAGCGCGACTACACCGCGATCGCCGACAAGCTCGTCTCCGTCGGCCCCCTCGCGGACCGCCTCGGGTTCACGGTCAAGAACATCACCTACGACATCGCCCACCAGGTGGAGAAGCTGGCCAAGAAGCACGGCGTCTTCCCCGACGGCGTGGCCGCCGGTCGGCCGGCCGTCGACACCGACAAGCGGTTCGCCGAGGCCATCCTCACCTTCTCCGGCACCACCAACGGCGAGCTGGCCACGCAGGGCTTCCACGACCTCGAGAAGAAGACCGGCCGCAGGCTCGCCGACCTGTCCGAGGGGCTGGAGGAGAAGCAGATCACGTTCATCGAGACCCAGCAGGCCCCGCAGCCCGTGATCACGTCGCCCGAGTGGTCCGGTTCCGAGACCGGCGGCCGACGCTACGCCGCCTTCACGATCAATGTCGAGCGACTGAAGCCGTGGCACACGCTGTCGGGCCGGATGCACTTCTTCCTCGACCACGACTGGCTCACCGACGCGGGAGAGAACCTGCCGATCTTCCGGCCGCCGCTGGACATGACTCGTGGCTTCGGCGAGCCGGAGCTCGGGCCCAACGGTGAGAAGACCATCACGCTGCGCTACCTCACGGTGCACAACAAGTGGTCGATCCACTCCGAGTACCAGGACAACCTGTTCATGCTGAGCCTCGGGCGCGGCGGCCCGCAAGCCTGGCTGAGCGTCGCGGACGCGAAGTCCATCGGCGTGAAGGACAACGACTGGATCGAGCTCACCAACGCCAACGGCGTCTTCGTGGCCCGGGCGGTTGTCTCGCCGAAGCTGCCCGACGGCGTCGCCTACGTCCAGCACGCACAGGAGCGCACCATCGACGTCCCGAAGTCCGAGGCGACGGGTCGCCGCGGCGGCATCCACAACTCGGTGACGCGGATCCTGCTCAAACCGACGCACCTCATCGGTGGCTACGCCCACCTGAGCTATGCGTTCAACTACCTCGGCCCCACCGGTGTCCAGCGCGACATCGTCTCTACGGTGCGCCGTCGCTCCCAGGAGGTTCAGTACTGATGCGAGTCATGGCGCAGGTGTCGATGGTGATGAACCTCGACAAGTGCATCGGATGCCACACGTGTTCGGTGACGTGCAAGCAGGCCTGGACCAACCGGGCCGGCATCGAGTACGTGTGGTTCAACAACGTCGAGACCCGCCCCGGTCTCGGCTACCCCCGCACGTACGAGGACCAGGAGAAGTGGCAGGGCGGCTGGGTCCGCACCCGCAACGGGCGGCTCAAGCTCAAGTCCGGCGGGCGGTTCAAGAAGCTGCTCAGCATCTTCGCCTCGCCGGTGCAGCCGGGTCTGGATGACTACTACGAGCCCTGGACCTACGACTACGAGAACCTCATCAAGTCGCCCCTGATCGATGACTTCCCCGTGGCGCAGCCGAAGTCGCTCATCACCGGCGACAACATGGCCATCACGTCGTCGGCCAACTGGGACGACGCGCTGGGCGGCATCCACGAGACCATCCAGGACGATCCGATCATCGCGAAGCTCCGCGAGGAGTCGAACATGCGGATCAAGGCGGAGTACGAGAAGACGTTCATGTTCTTCGTGCCGCGGATCTGCGAGCACTGCCTCAACCCCTCCTGCATGGCCGCCTGCCCCTCGGGTGCGATCTACAAGCGCGAGGAGGACGGCATCGTGCTGGTGGACCAGGACCGCTGCCGCGGCTGGCGCCAGTGCATCACCGGGTGCCCGTACAAGAAGATCTACTTCAACCACCGCACCGGCAAGGCCGAGAAGTGCCACTTCTGCTATCCGCGCATCGAGGTCGGACTGCCGACGGTGTGTTCGGAGACGTGCGTCGGCCGCCTGCGCTACATCGGCATCGTGCTCTACGACGCCGACCGCGTGACCGAGGCCGCTGCCGTCGAGGACCCGAAGGACCTCTACGAGGCGCAGCTCGACCTCATGCTCGACCCGCGTGACCCCGAGGTCGTCGCGGCCGCACGCGAGAGCGGCATCCCGGAGGACTGGCTGCTCGCAGCCGCCAAGTCCCCGATCTACGCGCTGTGCAAGTACTTCAAGGTGGCGCTCCCGCTGCACCCGGAGTACCGCACGATGCCGATGGTCTGGTACATCCCGCCGCTGTCCCCGGTGGTGGACCTCCTCAAGGAGCAGGGCCACGACGCCGAGGCCGCCGGCAACCTGTTCGGTGCCATCGACACGCTCCGCATCCCGGTGGAGTACCTGGCCGAGCTGTTCACCGCCGGTGACACGCAGCCCGTCGTCGAGGTCCTGCAGAAGCTCGCCGCCATGCGTAGCTACATGCGCGATGTCACCCTCGGTCGGGGCGGCGACGAGGAGCTCGCGGCCGCCGTCGGCATGACGGGCGGCGCGATGGAGCAGATGTACCGCCTGCTGGCCATCGCCAAGTACGACGAGCGCTACGTCATCCCCACCGCCCACCGCGAGCAGGCCCACAACCTCGAGGAGATGGGCTGCTCCGTGGACTTCGACGGCGATCCGATGTACGACGGCGACGGCCCCTACGGCAGCTCCTCCGGGCGCCCGGTGCCGGTCACCATCGAGAGTTACCGGAATCGGCAGGCGGCGGCCCACGACACGAGCATGGACTGATCACCATGAGCACCGAGACCCGGATCTGTTTCCAGGCGGCAAGCCTGCTGCTGAGCTATCCGGACGAGCAGCTGCTGGCCACGCTGGACCTCGTGGAGGAAGCCCTGGCGGCGACGTCGTCGGGACCGCTGTTCGCGCCGGCGATCGCGCACCTGCGGTCGCTGCCCCTGCGGGAGCTGCAGGAGTTCCACGTGCAGGAATTCGACCTGTCCCGTCGTCATGCCCTGCACCTGACCTACTGGACCGACGGCGACACCCGCCGGCGCGGGGAGGTGCTGGCAGCCATCAAGCAGACCTACCGTGACTCGGGGCTGCTGGTCGACCTCGACGGCGAGCTGCCCGACTACCTGCCGATGGTCCTCGAGTTCGCCGCCCGTGGCGACGAGGAACGGGGGCTGGGCCTGCTCAACGGTTACCGGGCGAGCCTCGAGTTGCTGCGCCTGGGGCTGCGGAAGGACAAGCTGCCGCACGAGGGAGTCGTCGAGGCCGTGTGCCGGTCGTTGCCCGGGCCCCTGGCCCAGGACCGGTCCGATGTGCAGAAGCTCTACGGCGCCACGTTCGTGGACGCCCCGCCGATCGAGCAGGTCGGCCTCGAGACCTACCAGATCCAGACAGGCAGGCCAGCATGAACTTCCTCCTGTGGGGAATCCTTCCCTACCTCACCGTCATCGTCCTCGTCGGTGGACTCGTGTGGCGCTACAAGTACGACCAGTTCGGCTGGACCACCCGCAGCTCCCAGCTGTACGAGTCAAAGCTGCTGAAGGTCGCCTCGCCGGTCTTCCACTTCGCCCTCCTGGCCGTCCTCATCGGCCACCTCGTCGGCCTCCTGATCCCCAAGGCGTTCACCGACTGGATCGGTCTGAGCCAGGAGATGTACCACGCCGGCGCCCTCTACGGCGGTGGCTTGGCGGGGTTGGCCCTGATCGCCGGCCTGGCGATGCTGATCTGGCGACGTCGCCGCACCGGGCGGGTCTTCGCCGCAACGACGGCCAACGACAAGTTCATGTACCTGGTCCTCGGGGCCGTCATCCTCGCTGGCATGGTCGCCACGCTGACGGGCGACACCACGCCGAGCGGGGAGCATCACAACTACCGGGAGACCGTGTCGGTCTGGTTCCGATCACTCCTGGTGCTGCAGCCCGACGTCGACGCGATGGCCGCCTCGACGTGGCAGTTCAAGACGCACGTTCTCATCGGGTTCGCGCTGTTCGCGATCACGCCGTTCACGCGTCTGGTGCACGCGTTCACCGCGCCGCTGCACTACCTGTTCCGCCCCTACATCGTCTACCGCTCCCGCGACCAGGTCCCCACCCGGTCCACGAGCGGACAGCGACGCGGCTGGGATCCCATCGGCACCCCCGACCGTGAGAGGGGCCGTCGCTAGCCCATGGCCAGGCTGATCGAAGTGGCCCCCGTCCACGACACCGGGAAGGGGGCCGGTCGCGTCGCGACCATGTCGACCATCGCATTCACGATGATGTTCGCGGTATGGCTGATGTTCGGCATCCTCGGCGTCCCGCTCCAGCAGGAGCTGGGGCTGAGTGACGTCGAGCTGTCGTGGATCTCCGCCCTGGCGGTGCTCAACGGTTCGATGTGGCGGCTTCCGGCCGGCATCCTGGCCGACCGCTTCGGTGGCCGCCGCGTCACGCTGTTCCTGGTGTTCTCCACGGCCGTCGCATCGTTCTTCGTCTCCAAGGCCGACAGCTACGCCACCCTGCTCGTGCTGGCCTTCCTCGTCGGCTTCGCCGGCAACCTCTTCTCGGTCGGCACCACCTGGAACGCCGCGTGGTTCTCCCGGCGGCGGCAGGGCCTGGCCCTCGGCGTGTTCGGGGCCGGCAACGTCGGGGCCTCAGTGACCAAGTTCATCGGGCCGCCGCTCATCGCGGGCACCGCCGGCGCCACCTACGCCTTCGGGATCGAGGGCGGCTGGCGGCTGGTGCCGGTCATCTACGCCGTCCTGCTGCTGGTGATCGGCGTCGCCACGTGGCTCATCGTCCCTCGGCAGGATCGGGCCCCCGGCGGCTCCAAGCCCATCCGGGAGATGCTCGTCCCGCTGAAGCACGTGCGTGTCTGGCGCTTCAGCCTGTACTACGTGGCGGTGTTCGGGGCCTACGTCGCCCTGTCCGCATGGCTGCCGAAGTACTACGTCGACAACTTCGACGTCCCCCTCGGGACCGCAGGACTGCTGACCGCGACGTTCATCTTCCCCGCCTCGCTCCTGCGGCCGGTCGGTGGCTGGATGGCGGACCGCTACGGCGCTCGCCGCGTCCTGTACTGGACGTTCGGGCTGATGCTGCTGACGTCGGGCATCCTCATGATGCCCAACGGCTACATCGTCATCACGCACGCCGACGGCTCCGAGACCCAGCACCTGGCCTACCAGTTGAACGTGTGGTTCTTCGCCCTGCTGGTGTTCCTGTTGGGCTGCGCCATGGGGCTCGGGAAGGCGGCCGTTTTCAAGCACATCCCGGAGTACTTCCCGGACAACGTCGGTTCGGTCGGCGGCCTCGTCGGCACCCTCGGCGGGCTGGGCGGCTTCATCCTACCGCCGCTGTTCGCCTACACGAAGGTCTGGTCCGGGTTCCCGACCTCCACCTTCTTCGTCATCTTCCTCCTCACCGTGGTCTGCGCGGTGTGGATGCACCTCACCATCGTCAAGATGTTGCACGACAACTCGCCCGAGCTTGCCGGCACCATCGAACTGCCACTCGAGGAGGCCCGCGCATGAGCACGAAGCTGGAGACCAAGGGCGACTGGCTGCAGTCGTGGGACCCCGAGGACCCGGAGAAGTGGGACAAGAAGCTCGCCTGGAACACGCTGACGGTCACGACGTTCACGCTGACGCTCGCATTCGTCGCCTGGTTCCTCCCCAGCGCGATCGTTCCCAAACTGACCGCACTCGGCTTCACGTTCACGCAGGCGCAGCTCTACTGGATGGCCGCGATGCCGGGCCTGTCAGCGGGCTTCCTACGTCTGGTGTGGATGGTGCTGCCACCGAAGATCGGGACCCGCAAGATGGTCACCCTGACCACCCTGCTGCTGATTCTCCCCGTCCTGGGATGGGGCTTCGAGGTCACGAATCCGGACGTGCCGTACTGGCGCCTCATGGGGCTGGCGATCCTGTCGGGGATCGGCGGCGGCGCGTTCTCCGGCTTCATGCCGTCGACGTCCTATTTCTTCCCGAAGCGCATGCAGGGCACCGCGTTGGGACTTCAGGCCGGAATCGGCAACTTCGGCGTCTCCCTCGTGCAGCTCATGACGCCGTGGCTGATCAGCTTCGGCATGTTCGGGTTCCTGGGCTCGCAGCAGATGACGCTTGCGGGGCAGCAGCCCGTTGTGGTCTGGTACCAGAACTCGGCTCTGGTGTACCTGCCGTTCATCGTCGCCGGAGCCATCTGGGCCTACATCGTGCTGCGCTCGGTCCCCATCAAGGCCAACATCAAGCAGCAGTTCGACATCTTCTCCAACCAGGACACCTGGTGGATGACGATCCTCTACATCATGACGTTTGGAACGTTCTCCGGGCTGGCGGCCCAGTTCGGACTGCTCATGCTGAACCTCTACAGCGCCGGTAATGCGGCGGTTGTCGAGGGAGTGGGGTCGACGGCCACGATCCTCGTCGAGGGCTATGCGCTGCCGGATCCGGTCAAGTACGTCTTCCTCGGTCCGCTGATCGGCGCCGGTGCGCGAGTGCTGTTCTCTCCGCTGACCGACCGCATGGGTGGCGCGATCTGGACCCTCATTTCCGGCATCGGCGTGCTCGCATCGATCCTGTTCACCATCCCGGCACTGACCCCCGACGTCTCCAGTGCGGAGGCGCTGAAGGGCGACTTCAACCAGTTCCTCTGGGGAATGCTGGCGATCTTCCTGTTCTCCGGCATCGGCAACGCGTCGACCTTCAAGCAGATGCCGATGATCTTCGAGAAGCGCCAGGCGGGAGGCGTCATCGGCTGGACCGCGGCCATCGCGGCCTTCGGACCCTTCCTGTTCGGTGTGGGGCTCACGATCATGAGCCCGACGATGTTCTACATCATCGGCGCGGTGTGGGCGGTCGGCTGCATCGCGATCACCTGGTTCCGCTACGCCCGGCCGGGCGCCCCGAAGCCGAGCTGATGACGATGAGTGAGGTGGTGCGGCTCGCGGTGATCAGCGACCGGCCGATCGACACGGGGTCGGTGACGGAGCTCGTCGCCGACGACCGTGCGGGCGCCGTCGTCAGCTTCGTGGGCGCAGTACGCAACCACGACGGGGGCCGGGACGTGGCGTCGCTGGACTACTCGGGGCACCCGAGCGCCGAGGAGGTGATCCGGCAGGTGGCCGACGAGTTCGCGGGCCGCGAGGGGGTGCACGCGCTGGCCGTCGTCCACCGCGTCGGGGAATTGGCGATCGGGGACGTCGCGCTGTTCGCGGTCGTGGCCGCGTCGCATCGGGGCCAGGCATTCTCGTGTGCCAGCGACCTCGTCGACCGCGTCAAGGAGCTGCTCCCGATCTGGAAGCACCAGCGCTACACCGACGGCACCGCCGACTGGTCGGGGTGCCCGTGACACTCACCCCCAAGCAGTTGGAGCGGTATCGCCGCAACATCGATGTCCCTGGACTGGGCGTCGACGGCCAGGAGAAGCTGCTCGAGGCGCGGGTCCTCGTCGTGGGGGCGGGCGGCCTTGGTTCCGCCGCGCTGCCCTACCTGGCCGCAGCGGGCGTCGGGCACCTGACGGTCGCCGACGGTGATGACGTCGAGCTCATCAATCTCCAGCGCCAGGTGCTCCACGTCGACCTGGGCGTGAACAAGGCCGTCTCCGCCGCAGATCGCCTGCGACGCCTGAACGGCGACGTGGTGGTCGACGTCGTTCCGGAGATGCTGACCCGGGAGTCGGCGGCGGAACTGATGACCGGCCACGACCTGGTCCTCGACTGCTGCGACACCTTCGGCGCGAAGTTCATGCTGAGCGACGCCGCGCAGCAGGTCGGAGCGCGTCTGGTGTGGGCAGCGGCCGTGGGGATGCAGGGGCAGTGCTCCGTCTTCGGCGTTCCCACCTCGAACGGTCGGGAGCTGTGGCTGCGCGACCTCTTCCCCGTCGAGCCGGACCAAGCGGACTACCCGCGGGCGATCGAGATCGGGGTGCTGGGGGCCATGGTGGGCCAGATGGGTTCGCTGCAGGCAACGGAGGCGATCAAGCTCATCACGGGGATCGGCGAGCCGCTGGTGGGTCGGTTGATGATCCTCGACGCCCTCCGGGCGCGCTGGGACGTCGTGGACATCCGCCCGCCCTCGCGCTGACGCTCGCCGAGTGGGCCCTGCAGCGGCCTGGGAACGTTCGCCGAGTAGGCCGCGCAGCGGCCGTGTCGAGGCGTCGCCTCCGACTCTCCTCGATGAGAGTCGAGCGCGGCGATCAGTGTCACTTTCATGCTGGTCTTTCGTCACAGAAGTGACAGCCAGATCGCCGTCAGCTTTCCACAGCCGCGGAGCGGATCGGTGACCAGGCGTTGCCGGTTCACACAGTGGGAACATGCACCCGAAGAAATCTCCCGATGCGGCAATGCTGCGCTTGGCCGAGGCCCAGGCTGGCGTGATCTCACGCGCGCAGCTCCTCGGACTCGCAGCGCCCCGTGCTGCGTCGAGGCGCTGGAGGACAGAGTGGACAACCATGGCAGCCGGCCTCTACTGCCTGCAGACGCCGACGTGGGCCAGCTGGTGCTGGGCCGGTCTGCTGCGCGCAGGTCCGTCGGGCGTGGTGTCAGGTGCTGCGGCTGGATACCTGCATGGCTTCGTCGCGGAGGCGCCTCAGCAGATCACCATTTTCCACAGGGGGCCGCGGCTTCGTCCCCTCGGCGACTCCGACGTGGCGGTGGTCCTGAAGCGGGGTCAGCGAGTGGGGCGGGGCGATCCCACACGTGCGTCGGTGGAAGTCGCGTTGCTGGACGTCGCACGGGAGTCCAGCGAGGACGTGACGGTGGCAGCCGTGACTCGCGCCTTCCAGCAGAGGTTGACCACTCCAACGCGCGTCCTCGAGGCCGTGTCGACGACGACGCGGGTGTCACATCGTCGGGTCCTTTTTGACCTGTGCCAGGAGGCGAGCGACGGCGTGGAGTCCCTCTTGGAGTGGCGCTTCCACACTGTGGTCCTGCGTCCGCACGGGCTGCCCTCCCCCGAGCGTCAAGCAGAAGTCGTCCGGGGTAGTCGGACGGATGCGCTATGGCGCGACTACGGCTTGGTGGCGGAGTTGGACGGTCGCCTGGGGCACCAGGAGGCGTTCCGCGACATGGCCCGGGACAACCGCCTCGTGATGCGTGGCCTCCAGACGCTGCGTTACGGCTGGCACGACGTCATCCACCGTCCGTGCGAGGTCGCGTGGCAGCTGCACGAGGTGCTGTCGATGAGGGGATGGGCGGGGACAAGGAAGCGCTGCCGTCGGTGTCGTCGCGTCGGGCTGTCATGACAATGGCACATGTGTGCTGGTCTATCGTCACGGAAGTGACACTGAACGAAGGGGCTCGGATGCGAACGGTCGAGGAGCACCTAGCGACCGTGCTCGCGATGGCGGAACGTGCGGCGCCGGTGCGGCAGCCGGTCAGCACCGAGCCCGTCGTCCTCGCCGACGACCTCGCGGCCACGCTGCCGGTCCCGCCGTTCGACAACTCCGCGATGGATGGGTTCGCCGTCCGCGCCGCCGACGTCGCTGACGTCCCCACCCGGCTTCGCGTGGTGGGGGACATCCCGGCGGGGACGGCGCCGACGAGGACCGTCCACCCTGGCGAGGCCTTGCGCATCATGACCGGTGCCCCGATGCCCAAGGGCGCCGACGCCGTCGTCCCGGTGGAGGACACCGACCAGCCGGTCGGTGACGTGCCCGTCCCCGCCCACGTCGAGGTGCGAGCTTCCGTGCAACCCGGGCGCCACGTTCGGCGCATGGCCGAGGATGTCGGAGTCGGGGACGTCGTGCTGCGGGCGGGAACCCGTGTGTCCCCGGCCGTCGTCGCCGCCGCCATCTCGGTTGGAGTGGGGGAGTGGAGCGTCATCCCGCGCCCGCGCGTGGCGGTGCTGTCGACGGGTTCGGAGCTCGTCGCCGCCGGGGTGCGTCCGGGGCCGGGCCAGATCCCGGACTCCAATGGGCCGATGCTGGCCGGATTGGTCGAGCAGTTCGGTGGGGTCGTCACCGCAATGCTGCGCGTCGACGACGACCCGGCCGGGATGCGCGCCGCAATGGACCAACTGGGGGACGTCGACGTCGTCGTGACCACCGGCGGAGTCTCGGCGGGCGCGTTCGAGGTGGTCCGCCAGGCAACCGGCGAGCACGTCGACTTCGTCACGGTGGCAATGCAGCCCGGCAAACCCCAGGGGATCGGCAGGTGGTCGGTCGGGGACCGGCAGGTACCGCTCCTGGCGTTTCCCGGCAACCCGGTCAGCGTGTTCGTCTCGTCGTGGCTGTTCCTGCAGCCGCTCATCGCAGCGATGCAGGGCCTGCCAGCGCAGTGGCCCTCGTTGGAGCTGCCCGCAGCGGAGGGCTGGCGGAGCCCGGTCGGGCGGCGACAGTACGCGCCCGTCCGGATCGTCGACGGCGCCGTCCTGCCGGCGCACAGGCTCGGGTCGGGCTCCCACCTGGTGGCGTCGCTGCACCTGGCGGACGGACTGGCCGTCGTGCCGCAGGAGGTGGAGCGGGTGGAACCCGGCGACGTTGTCAGGGTGCACCGGACCGATGGTGCGTGGGGAGGGACGCCGGGTACGTGAACCCGACGCCCCTCCGCTGGGTCAGGCCGCCGGCTCGTCCATGGAGCGGCCGGTCTCCAGGAGTGTCTTGAGTCCGGACAGGGACCAGGGCCAGCCGCCGCCGCCCGAGCCCGGGTCGGCTCCGCCGGTGACCTCGGCCAAGAGCTGCGGGTTGTTCGTGATGTCGTGGGTCAGCACGAGCTTCGTCAGTCCTCCGGGATACTCCGTGAGCTCCCAGGTCACGCGCGTGGCGGCGGCGTCGGGGTACCAGGCGGGTTCCCAGTCCAGGACCAGACGGCGCGGCTCGTCGATCTCGACGACGGTGCCGCTGACGGCGACGTCGCCCAGACCCATGTGCCTCATCTCCGGGGTGGAGAGGTTCCGATAGACGCCGCCGGGACGTGGGTCGATCTCGACGTCTCCGCCGTAGCCCCACCGGGAGGTGTACTCCGAGGTGGTGATCGCGTCCCACACCGTCTGGGCGGGGGCGTTGATGTAGATGCTGTAGATGACGGTGTTCTCCATGGTTCAGCCTTTCGGGGGGTCATCCTCGACGACGTGCTTGAGCTGCAGCAACACGGATGCGATGCCTGCGCGTTCGGTGTACTTGCCGATCCAGCGCTCGTGGATCTGCTGGATGGGGACCGGGTTGAGATGGTGGAGCTTCGCCCGGCCTTGCTTGCGGGTCGTGATGATGCCGGCCTCCTCGAGGACGCCGAGGTGCTTGGCAACCCCGAACCGGGTCATCTCCGCATGGTCCTGGACGAGCTCCGTGAGCTCCGCGAGCGAGCGGCCGTCCCGCTCGAAGAGCGCGTCCATGAGGAGCCGGCGGATCGGGTCCGCCAACGCCTTGAACACGAGGTCCTCGTCCATGGCTCCACGTTAGGTGACCAATAAGTCACCTGTCAAGGGTGGCGGGTGAGGCTCTGTCCTGCCACGCTGGGCCCATGGAATTCACCCATCTCGACGCGGCCGGCCAGGCGCGCATGGTCGACGTCACCGGAAAGCAGCCGACGGTCCGCACCGCGACGGCCGAGGCCAAGGTCACCTGCTCCGCCGAAGTGATCCACGCTCTGCGCTCCGGCACGGTGCCCAAGGGCGACGTGCTCGCGGTCGCGCGCGTGGCGGGGATTGCGGCCACGAAGCGGGTTCCCGACCTGCTGCCGCTGGCCCACGTCATCGGCGTCCACGGCGCCCGGGTGGACCTCGAGATCGTCGACGACGGGGTGGAGATCGCCGTCGAGGTGCGCACGGCCGACCGGACCGGCGTCGAGATGGAGGCGCTTACCGCAGCGACGGTGGCCGCGCTGGCGGTCGTCGACATGGTCAAGGGGGTCGACCGCAGCGCCGAGATCGTGCACGCGCGGGTGACGGGCAAGTCCGGCGGCCGGTCGGGGGACTGGACCCGACCGTGAAGGCTAGTGGTCACCGCCGTCCAGTTGGCTGAGGACGTGGTCGGCGACGGTTGCCAGGACGGAGACCGCGTCGCGCACCCCGCCCGTCGACCCGGGGGCGTTCACCACGAGGGCTGAGCGGTCGCCGTCGCGCAGGATCGTCGCGAGCCCTCGCGACAGCACGGCCATCGGCGTGGCGTCGGCGCCGCGACGTCGGATCGCCTCCGCGAGCCCGGGCAGTTGCTGCCCGCCGAGGACGGCAGTCGCCTCGGGGGTGACGTCGCGGGGCCCGACTCCCGTTCCGCCAGTGGTCAGGACCAGCCGGGCGCCGACCTTGACGGCGTCGCGGATCGCCGACGTGATGTCGTCCGCCTCGTCCGGCACCACGACGGCGTCGCCACACGTGAAGCCGTGCTCGCGGAGCAGCGCGCAGGCGAGAGGTCCGGATCGGTCGGCGTACTCTCCGCGGGAGGCGCGGTCGGAGACGGTGATCACCGCAGCGTTCGCACACATGGTGGCAATCGTAGACTTCCGTTGTGCATGACCACCGGGGCTCCGTCGCCGCGTTGGCCCCCCTGCGGTGGGACCGGCGGGAACTGGCCGGCGCCGTCGCCGACCTCGGCGTCCTGGTGCCCATCGCCGTCGCGCTCATCGTCTCCAACGGACTGTCCGCGACGGCGGTGCTGGTGCCCGCCGGGCTTCTGTACGTCGTCAGTGGGCTGGTCTACCGCCTGCCGATCCCCGTCCAGCCGCTCAAGGCGTTCGGGGCCATCGCCATCGCGCAGGGGCTCGGCGTCGCGGAGATCTCCGCCGGGGCGATCCTCATGGGGGTCACGTTCCTGCTACTGGGCGCGACCGGACTCATCGACGCCGCTGCCCGCGTCTTCCCCGTCCCGGTGATCCGTGGCATCCAGTTGTCGGTGGGGCTGCTGTTCCTCAAGCTGGCGTGGGGACTCGTGGCCGACCCGCCTGCCTCGTTCCACGACCACGCCCAGCCCGCTTGGTGGCTGATCGGCGGGGCGTTGCTGGCTGGAGCAGCCGCCTTCATCTGGCGACGACGGGGAGTCACGCTGCTCCTGATCGTCGCTGCCGTCGTCGTCATGGTGTGGCAGTTCGACGGTGCCCTCGCCTGGGGCCCGTCCGCGATCACCACTCCATCGCTCACGACCGAGGCATTCCTCACGGCCGCCGTCGTGTTGGTGCTTCCCCAGCTCCCGCTGACCTTCGCGAACTCGTGTCTGGCCACGGCCGACGTCGCGCGCACTTACTTCGGCGAGGCCGCAGCGAGGGTGCGGCCGGGCAGGCTGGCGATGAGCTTGGGAGCGGCGAACGTCGTGGTGGGGGCGGTGGCGGGGATGCCGCTCTGTCATGGTGCGGGCGGGTTGACGGCTCACCGGAGCTTCGGCGCGCGGTCGGGGGGTGCGCCGATCGCCCTGGGCGCGGCGCTCGTGGTCCTGGGGCTCGTGTTCGGGGCAGTCATGCCGACGGCGCTGGCGGGCTTCCCCCTCGTGGTGCTGGCGGGACTGCTCGCCGTCGCAGGGCTGCTGCACGTGACCCTGCTGCGCGACCTCCGTGGGCCGTTCCCGTGGGCGCTCGCTCTCGGGATCGGTGTCGTCGGCGTGTGGGTGAACCTCGCCGTGGCGCTCGTGGGGGGCCTCGTCGTGTGGTGGGCCGTCGCGGTCTGGCGCCGTCGCCGTCGTTGAGGAGCCCCCGGCCCCGCTCGCGTCGCGACCCCGTGCCCCGCGTCGCGACCATCGTGTCCTGCCCCAGGGGAAAATCGATCAGTGGTCGATTTCCCCCGAGGGGCTCAGCGCGGTGACATTTCGGGGGAGTCAGTGATCACCTTTCGGAAGCGGACGGGGGAAGATCGATCACTGATCGATTTTCGGGAGGGGGCGGCGGGGGGTGTCCGACCGGCGGCCCGCGGCGGACGCGAGGTTTGGTGGATGTGATTGCATTGGCAACATGACGACAACGGTTGACTTCTGGTTCGATCCGTCCTGCCCATTCGCGTGGATGACCTCCCGCTGGATGCTGGAGGTGGAGAAGGTCCGCGACGTGACGACGGTCTTCCACGTGATGAGCCTGTCGGTGCTGAACGAGGGCCGCGACCTCCCCGACGGGTACCGCAAGGCGATGGACGAGGCGTGGGTCGGGGCTCGGGCCAGCCTCGCCGTCGAGCAGCGCTACGGGTCCGACGGGCTGCGCGAGTTCTACACCGCGCTCGGCACCCGCTACCACCCGAACGACGAGCCGAAGACCCACGAGACCATCGGCAAGGCGCTCGCCGACTGCGGCTTCGACGCCGACATCCTCGACGTCGCCCAGACCGACCAGTTCGACGACGACCTCCGACGTTCGCACCACGAGGGCATGGATCCCGTCGGCGACGAGGTGGGCACCCCCGTCATCCGCATCAACGGCATGAGCCTCTTCGGTCCCGTCATCTCGCCGGCCCCGAAGGGCGAGGAGGCCGGCGACCTGTTCGACGGTGTCGCCAAGGTCACCGCCTACCCCGGCTTCTTCGAGCTCAAGCGCAGCCGGACCGTCGGTCCGATCTTCGACTGACCGCTAGCGCGCCGCCGCCGTCGCACGCAGGAACGCGCGCCAGCCCTCCGGCTCGCCCATCGGCGTGGTGATGCCCAACCGCGCCTGGACCGGCCGGAGGGCGTCGCGCGTCTGGGCGTCCCACGAGTCGGTGAGCTCGATCCCGACCCCATGGACGTGGCGCAGCGCGTGCTGCACGAACTGGACCTGCACCCGCGACCGCTGGTTGAACGAACTCCGCTCCCAGCGGGAGACACCGTTGTCGACGTGGATGTGGTTGTGGTGCGACGAGTTGTAGGCGTAGGTGAGGGTGTAGGCGAAGTGCTCGTGCAGCGACGCCGCGAGCCGCCAGTAGTCGCGCAGCTGCTGCTCGGTGCCGGGCGTCCATCGGTCGAAGCGGCACGAGACCGTGCCCCCCTCGTGCACCAACTCCGCGACGTCGAACGCCCGCCCCGCCGCGTGCCACGAGTTGCACTTGTCGACGTAGGCGCCGTAGCTCCACACCGTCGCCAGCGGACCCAGGCCGCTCAGTTCCACCCAGTCGGCCGCCCACGCGTTGAGGCGCTCGAGGAAGCGGGGGTCGGAGCGCATGCTCGACGAAGCCCGATCCACCTCGTAGCCCAACTCGGCGCCGGCGACGTCGCTGAAGTACGTCAGCTCCTCGGGGGTCCGGCAGCCGACGGGGTTGTCCCGCAGGATGGGTGGCGGCTCGAATCCGCCGTCGGCTCCGGAGCAACCCGTCGTCGCCAAGACGCCGCCCAGCAGCAGGGCGCGACGGGTGAGCTTCACACCTCCAAGGGTAGCCGCGGGAGGCGAGGCGTCAGTCGCCGAGCCCGGTGCCGACGTTACGGGCGGTGGTGATCCAGTCGTGGTCCTGCGGCACCAGGGCCAGGTTGCCCGCGACGTCCTCCAACGGCACGGCCGCGGTCCCTTCTCCGCGCGAGGCGACCATGATGCCGCTCGCACCCTCCGCGATGAGGTCCGCCGCCGCCGACCCGATCTTGGAGCCCAGTAGCCGATCCTCCGCGCACGGCGTTCCGCCACGCTGCACGTAGCCGAGAATCGTGACGCGGGACTCGAGCCCGGTGGCCTCCTCCAGCTCGCGGGCCAGCGTGAACGTGTGCTCGCGGTGGGTGTCCTCGACGTTCGCCAGGTGGGCCTTGGCGGCCGCCTTCGACTCCGGCGACGACGCGTTCTTCTTCAGTTCGGCCGCGGCCTCGAGCTCAGCCGTCGCGGCGACGTCGCGGGCGCCTTCGGCGACGGCGATGACGCTGAAGTTCGTCCCCCTGTTCTGCCGCTCCTGGATGGTGTTGGCGATGGACTCGACGGTGTAGGGGATCTCGGGCAGAAGGATGACGTCCGCACCGCCGGCGATGCCGGCCCCGAGGGTGAGCCAGCCGGCCTTGTGGCCCATGATCTCGGCGAGGATCACGCGGTGGTGGCTGTGCGCCGTCGAGTGGAGGCGGTCGATCGCGTCGGTGGCGATCTCGAGGGCGGTGGAGAAGCCGAAGGTGTTGTCGGTGTGGGCGAGGTCCTTGTCGATGGTCTTCGGCAGGTGGATCACCGGGAGGCCCGCCTCGACCAGGCGGAGCGCGTTCTTGGCGGTGCCACCGCCGCCCAGCATGACGAGGCAGTCGAGCTCGTTGGTCTCGATGACCTCGGCGATGGTGGGGATCATGTCGCGCGGCTCGCCGTCGACCACCATCCTGTGCACCTTGTCGCGGCTCGTGCCGAGGATCGTGCCGCCGGTGGTGAGGATCCCGGAGAGGGCGGCTCGGTCGAGCGGGATGGTGCGGTTCTCGGCCAGGCCGCGCACGCCGTCGCGGAACCCGACGAGTTCCATCCCGTAGCGTCCGATGGCCGCCTTGCCGAGGCCGCGGATGGCGGCGTTCAGGCCGGGGGAGTCGCCCCCGGCGGTCAGCACTCCGACGCGCTTGGCCTTGCCCATGCTCAGAACTCCTCGAGGTCGTGGGGTTCCGACATTACTCAGCCCGGGGCGCGCACCGCAGGCGTTGCGCCACCCCGGGGAATTGTTTCAGGGAGTGCGTGTCTATCGTCAGGTGCATGGCCCGCATCCTCATCGTCCACGCCACGCGCTCGGGCGCGACGGCCGACGTCGCCACAATCCTTTCCGATGGTCTGCGCGGCCGCGGCCACGACGTCGACGTGCGTGACGCGGCGGAGTCGCCGTCGCCCGGGGGCTACGACCTCGCCGTCGTGGGCAGCGGCATCCACACGGGCGCCTGGTACTCGGAGGCGCTCGCCTGGCTGGACCGGCACGGTGCCTCCGGGGTGCCCGTCGCCCTGTTCAACGTCTGCCTCAACGCCGCCAAACCCGAGAAGCGGGACGAGACCCTGGGCTACAACGCCGTCGCGGCGGGCAAGGCGATGCCGGTGGCGCAGGAGTCATTCGCCGGCCGGTACGTGCCCGAGCGGGTGGGGTTCTTCAAGCGGCTACTGCTGCGCACGATGCAGCAGCCGGCCCAGGACCACGTGGATCCCCAGCGGATCCGCGCGTGGGCCGACGAACTTGACGCCGCGCTCGTCGCGCGCTGACCCCCCTCCGAAAATCGATCACTGCTCGATCTTCCCCCGTCCGGTTCCGGAAATGCACCACTGACCCCGGGTTTTGGCGCCAGCCACCGTCGTCTGCGCCCCCGTGCCCCGGATCGCCGACGGTGCCAACTCGACTGCGGCAGGATGGAGGCATGTACCCCACCTACATCCCCAACCCCGACCGCTACAACGGACGGATGCCCTTCCGCCACTGCGGCCGCTCCGGCCTCCAGCTGCCGTTGATCTCGCTCGGACTGTGGCAGAACTTCGGTGACGACAAGCCCATGGAGACGCAGCGAGCGATCATCCGCCGCGCGTTCGACGCCGGCATCACGCACTTCGACCTGGCCAACAACTACGGCCCGCCCTACGGCCAGGCCGAGATCAACTTCGGAACGATCTTCGCCCAGGACCTGAAGCCGTTCCGCGACGAGCTCATCATCTCGTCGAAGGCCGGTTACGACATGTGGGCCGGCCCCTACGGGCAGGGCGGGGGCAGCCGCAAGTACGTGCTGGCGTCGCTGGACCAGTCGCTGCAGCGGATGGGCCTGGACTACGTCGACATCTTCTACTCGCACCGCTTCGACGCCGACACGCCTCTCGAGGAGACGATGATGGCCCTCGACCAGGCCGTCCGGTCCGGTCGCGCCCTCTACGTCGGCCTCTCCTCCTACTCGGCCACCAAGACGCGCGAGGCGGCGTCGATCGCCAGGCAGCTCGGCACCCCGCTGCTCATCCACCAGCCCAGCTACTCGATGCTCAACCGCTGGATCGAGCCGGACCTGGTCAACGCCTGCGAGGCCGAGGGCATGGGCATCATCGCGTTCACCGCGCTGGCGCAGGGCCTGCTCACGGACAAGTACCTCGGCGGCATCCCGGAGGATTCGCGCATGGCCCGCGGCGGTTCGCTCCCCAAGGACCACCTGACCGACGAGACCCGTCGCCACCTGCAGGCGCTCAACGAGATCGCGCAGTCGCGCGGCCAGAAACTCGCCCAGATGGCGCTGGCGTGGGTGCTGCGCGACGAGCGGGTGACGTCGACGCTCATCGGCGCGTCCTCCGTCGAGCAGCTCGAGACCAACCTCGGGACCCTGGAGAACCTCGACTTCTCCGACGACGAGCTCGCCGCCATCGACGAGCACGCCGTCGACGGCGGCATCAACCTGTGGGCCAAGTCGACGCAGGAGTAACCGGCAACTCTGCGACGGTGGGTCGCGCTCCCTCGCGGACGCGGCCCATCGCCGTCTCCGGAGGTGCCGACAACCGAAGGTCAGCCTTCGATTCTCGGAAGCGGACGGGGGAGAATCGACCACTGATCGATTTTCGGGCCCGGCGGCCGGTCGGGGCGGCCGGGCTGGTCGAATTGCGCAAACCCGACCCTGCCAAATTCACACAAGTAAGGCACTGCTAACTTCGCTGCATGACCCCGATCACGCGCCGACTCCAGGAGCGCCGCTGCGCCCGTGTCGACGGTGACGGCGTCTGTACGCTCGCGGAACTGGGCAAGGCCTGCCCCGCGCGGATCGTCGGCTTCACCTGCGACGACGTGGTCGCCCGCCGACTCTTCGACCTCGGCTTCGCGCCCGGAGAGACCGCCGAGCTGGTCCGCCGCGCACCCCTGCAGGACCCGCTGATGTTCTCCATCGGCGGTACCGAGATCGTGCTGCGCCGGGCGGAGGCCAGCCGCATCCTCGTCGAACAGTCATGAGTCACCACCACGGCCCGACGCCCGGCAGCATCGCCACCGCCCTTCCCCGATTCGCGCTCGTCGGCAGTCCCAACGCCGGAAAGACCACCCTCTTCAACTCCCTCACCGGGCTGCGCGCCAAGACCGGCAACTACCCGGGGGTGACCGTCGCCCGCTACGAGGGCCGCCACGTCCTGGACGGGCGCGACGTCGTCGTCGAGGACCTCCCGGGCGCCTACAGCCTGGAGGCCATCAGCCCCGATGAGCAGGTGGTCGCCGAGGCGCTCGCCACCGGCGCCGTCGCCGACTCGGGCCTCGACGGCGTGCTCGTCGTTCTCGACGCCACCAACCTCCGTCGCTCCCTCGGACTCCTGGCGCAGGTCCAGAACCTCGACCTGCCGTCCCTGGTCGTGCTGACCTTCACCGACGAGCTCTCCCGTCGCGGCGGCTCCGTCGACGTGGACGCACTGGCCCGCGCGGTCGGCACCCGCATCCTTCCGGTGGTCGCTGGCGAGCGACGCGGCGTCGCCGCGCTGTCGGAGGCCATGGCCGACGTCGCGACCTGGCCCCGGCCGATCGTCGCGCCGCCGACAAACCCCGACGAGGTGGCCGCCTGGGCCACGTCGGTGCTGGAGTCCGCCCGGTTCCGGGCTCCAGGCTCGGACCCGCGCACCCGTCGCATCGACGCCGTCCTCCTCCATCCGGTGTGGGGGTCGCTCGTGTTCTTCGCGGCGATGTTCACGTTCTTCCAGCTCATCTTCACCGTCGCCGCGCCCGTCCAGGGCTGGATCGAATCCCTCTTCGGCTGGCTGGGAGGTCTGGCGCGGGCAGGCATCCGGACCGACTGGCTTGCCAGCCTCGTTGCCGACGGGCTCATCGCCGGCGTGGGTGGGGTGCTGGTGTTCCTGCCCCAGATCGCGCTGTTGTTCCTACTGGTGTCGTTGCTCGAGGGCACCGGCTACCTGTCGCGAGCCGCATTCCTCATGGATCGCGTCATGAGCATGGCCGGGCTTGAAGGGCGCGCATTCGTCGCCCTGCTGAGCTCCTTGGCGTGCGCCATCCCCGGCATCATGGCCACCCGGACCCTGCCGTCAGCGAAGGACCGGATCGCCACGATGATGGGCGCCCCGCTCATGACGTGCTCGGCGCGCCTGCCCGTCTACGTGCTGCTGATCGGGATGCTCGTCCCGTCCGACGTGCGGTGGGGTCCCGTTGGAGCCCAGGGCGTCATCATGTTCGCGCTGTACCTCCTGGGTGCACTCTCGGCGATGGTCTCGGCCTGGTTCTTCAAGCGCATCGTCGGCCGCTCCGGGGTGGCGCTCCCCTTCTACATGGAGATGCCGCCCTACCGGGTCCCCCGGGGCCGCACGATCGCCGTCGCGGTCTGGGACGCCTGCAGGGCGTTCCTCCGCAAGGTCACGGGGATCATCCTCGTGGCCACCCTGGCGCTCTGGGCGCTGCTGAACTTCCCGATCCAGGGCCCGGACGAGCTCGCCGCCGCCGGCGTGGACCCGGGCGACAGCGTCGCCGTCGCCGCGCACACCCTCGACAACTCCTGGGCCGCCGACGTGGGGCGTGCCGTCGGCCCCGTCTTCGAGCCCCTCGGCTTCGACTGGCGCGTCAACGTCGGCGTGCTGTCGTCCCTGGCGGCCCGCGAGGTCTTCGTCTCGACGATGGGTCAGGTCGCCGCTGCCGAGGACCCCGAGGACCCGACCGCAGCTCTCGCGCACATGACCCACACCGACGGCGAACGCGCCGGAGGGCCCGTCTTCGACCCGCCCACCATCGCCGCCCTGCTCGTCTTCTTCGTCTACGCGCTGCAGTGCGTCTCCACCCTCGGCGTCATGCGCCGCGAGACCGGTACCTGGCGGTGGCCGGCGATCGCGTTCGCCTACATGGGGGCACTGGCGTGGGTGATGGCGCTATTGGCCCGTCTCGCCACGGAGGCACTGCTGTGAGCCGACCCATCCACCCCGAGTCCGTCCTCGACCACCCGACGGCGGTGCGCTGGGTGGTCGACACCGGCGAACTCCCCGTCGGTGCGGTCCACCGGGCGCCGGGAACGCTGGGTCCGCTGCTGGCCTACGGTGTGCTCGAGAAGGTCCTGCTCGAACGCGGGGGAGTCTGGACCTGGCTGACCCCGCCGCAGCGCTGGACCGAGCACGGCTCCCGCATCCGCGACGCCGTCGTCAACGCGCTCCCGCTCGACGGCTGGGAGGTCGCAGCCGGCTCGGACGAACTCCTCGAGCTCGTCGCCCACGACGTCATCCGTGGTCAACTGGGCTCGTACATCGCGTCACACGGCGGCGAAATCAACGTCGTGGAGGCGCTCGACGACGTCCTGGTCCTCGACTTCCTGGGTGCTTGCGAGGACTGCCCGGCAGCAGGGCAGACGCTGCACGAGCGGATCGAAGAGGCGGTGCGGGCCCGCTACCCCAGGCTGAAGGAGATCAGTCAGCGGAATGCGGGGCATCATCATCTTCCGGGATGGCTTGGCCTCCCGGTACCCGGGCGGGGCCTACGGTGAGCGCCGCGATGCCCGTGGTGATCGGCACGGACAGCACCAGCCCGATGGCGCTCGCGAGCGTTCGCACGCCCTCGGAGGCGAACATCTCGACGCCGAACAGGTCGATGACGTCACGGCTCGAGAAGTAGAGCAGCAGGAGCACCGACAGCGCGCCGCCCGCGTAGGCGAACACGATGGTGTAGATCGTCGACGCGATGTGGTCGCGCCCGATGCGCATGCCGGCGGCGAAGATCCGGGTACGGGTCATCTCGGGCGCGGCAGCCCTGAGCTCCCACACGGCGGACGACTGCGTGATCGTCACGTCGTTGAGCACGCCCAGGCCGCCGATGATGATCATCGACATCAGCAGTTCCTGGAAGTCCAGGCCGGGGATGAGCTGGGCGAGGTCGTACTCCATCTCGTCGGCGAACCCCGAGAGTCTGGCGGCCTTGACCGCGACGGCGCCCAGCCCGGTGGTCACGGCAAGCCCGAGCAAAGTGCCCGCCAGCGCCGTCGACGTCCGGATCGACACGCCGTGGGCCACGTAGAGCACCACGAACATGATCGCCGTCGACCCGGCGAGGGCGACGGGGATGCCGGGCTTGTCGACGATGAGTGCCGGCAGCATGAACCCCAGCAGGACGAAGGCCGCGACGCCCAGCCCCACCAGCGCCATCAGCCCACGAAGCCGCGCGACGGCGAGCACCACGAGCACGAACAGCACCCCGAGGGTGATGAGCACCGGGAGGCGGTTGGTGCCGGAGTAGGTGTAGAAGGAACCGTCGGGTGTGGGGATGCGGGCGATCTCGATCTCGTCCCCCGCGCGGAGCCCGGACTGCGCCTGTGGGCCCTGCAGGTCCACGGACACGACCTGCCCGAGGTCCTCACCGGTCAGCAGCTCGACCTGAGCGGTGTAACAGGTGCTGGAGTCCAGTTCCGACGAGGACTCGCAGCCCTCCTCGATGCCGGTGATGGTGCCGTCCTCGTACGTCACGCCCGGGGCGTCGTACTGCACCTGGACGGCGGCGTCCACCTGCGACGGCGTCGGCCACAACCAGATCAGCCCCGCAGCCGCGAGGACACCCAGCAGGGCAAGGAGTGCGATGAGGAGGTTGCGGGCTCGCGCTCCCACCTCGACGTCGCTCAGGTGGCCGTGCCCGTGAGAGTGCCCCATGGCTGGTCAGCGTAGCGTCCGGCGGGTAGCCGCCGGAGGCGGCGTGTCGAGGCGTGGTGACGTGCGCCGTCGCCTGAGTGGGAGCTTTGGTGGCGATCTCGCGACCACTCCTCCCACTCAGGGGCACTTCCCCGTCGGGGTCAGCCCAGCAGCTGCGTGACCGCCATCTCCACCCCGCGCAGTTGCGCGAGGCCCTTCAGGCGTCCCACCAGCGAGTAGCCCGGGTACGTCGGGCGGGTGAGGTCGTCGAGGAGGAAATGCCCGTGGTCGGGGCGCATCGGGATGCGTGTCCCGGGCACGCCTGCGTCGGCGCGACGCCGCTCCTCCCTGACGAGCTCCGTGATGACCGCGACGAGGTCGCTGCCGCCGTCGATGTGGTTGGCCTCGTGGAAGCTCTTCCCGTCCGCCTCGATCGTGACGTTGCGCAGGTGGGCGAAGTAGATCCGATCGGCGAAGCGACGGGTCATGTCGACGACGTCGTTCGTCGGCACCGAGCCGTAGGACCCCACGCACATCGTCAGGCCGTTGGCCTCCGACGGCGCTGCGTCGAGCAGCCACTGGGCGTCGTCGGCGTC
Source organism: uncultured Arachnia sp. (assembly GCA_947499145.1). Taxonomy (GTDB): domain Bacteria; phylum Actinomycetota; class Actinomycetes; order Propionibacteriales; family Propionibacteriaceae; genus Arachnia. The sequence goes on along the minus strand of CANMNB010000012.1, from coordinate 129,104 downwards.
GGACACGATCCGGGGCAGCCCGTACAGCGGGCGGGGCGGGTCGTCGGGGTGGATCGCGAGTCGAATGCCCACCTCTTCCGCAGCCGGCACGACGGCGCGCAGGAACTCCCCGAGGTTGGCCCGCACGTCGTCGGCGGTGAGGTCGTCGTAGTGGGCGAGGCCGCGACGCATGGTGTCCAGGTCGTAGGACTCCTCGGAGCCCGGCAGGCCGATCAGGATCGTGTTGATGACCGAGGCAAGCTCATCGTCGCCGATCTCCTGCATGCGCTGGGCGGCGGCACGGATCTCGTCGTCGGTGTAGTCGTCCTCCGCGTCCTTGCGTTTCAGCACGAACAGGTCGAACGCGGCGTAGGACAGGTAGTCGAACCGCATGGCGTAGCCGCCGGAGGGCAGCGGATAGCGCTGGTCCGTGCGGGTCCAGTCCACGACGGGCATGAAGTTGTAGCAGACGGTGTCGATGCCGGCCTCGGCCAGGTTGCGCACCGACTGCGCCCAGTTCTCGGTGGCCCGACGACGCTCGGGACCTCCCCACTTGACGTGCTCGTGAACGGGGATGGACTCGACGACCGACCATCTCAGCCCGGCCTCCTCGATGGTGGCCTTCCGCGCCAGGATCTCCTCGACCGGCCACACCTCACCGTTGGGGATGTGGTGCAGGGCGGAGACGATGCCGGTGGCGTCTGTCTGACGGATCTCGGCGAGCGAGATCGGGTCGTTGGGGCCGAACCAGCGCCAGGTGTGTTCCATCGGTGTGGGTGTCCTTTCGCGTCAGCCGCGCAGCTCGGGGTAGAGGGCCTTGACCTGGTCGTAGGCCAGCAGCCGGGCCAGTTCCTCGGCCTCGTCGAGTTCCAGGCGGTGCTCGGCGACGAGGCGTGCGAGGTGACCCGCGTCGATCCTCCTGGCGAGGTCATGGCGGGCGGGGATGGAGAAGTAGGCGCGGGTGTCGTCGACGAAGCCGGCGGTGTTGTAGAACCCGGCGGTGTCGGTGACGGCCTCCCGGTAGCGCCGCATCGCGTCGGGTGTGTCCAGGAACCACCAGGGTGCGCCCAGCCGCAGCGACGGGAACACGCCGGCCAGCGGCGCCAGCTCGCGGCTGAAGGCGTCCTCGTCGACCGTGAACAGCACCAGCGTGAGGTTGGGGTGGTGCCCGTAGCGCGTGAGGAGAGGCCGGAGAGCCTGGACGTAGTCGGTCGGGGCGGGGATGTCGTAGCCGACGTCGGCGCCGCGCTCGGCGAAGACGCGCGGGTCGTAGTTGCGCACCACCCCGGGGTGGAGTTGCATGACCAGACCGTCCTCGCAGGACATCCGGGCCATCTCGCCGAGCATGTGCCCACTGAACGCCCGGGCCTCCTGGGCGCTGACCTCCCCGGCGAGTGCCTGCGCGAAGATGCGGCGCGCCTCGGACGCCTCCAGCGGGGTGGTGTCGGCGCTCTGGTGGCCGTGGTCGGTGGCGCGCGCCCCGGCCTCGATGAAGCTGCGACGACGCGACTCCAGGGCCTCGATGAAGCGATCGTAGTCCGCGACGTCGATGCCGGACCGCTCGCCGAGGCGACGGATGCCATCCGCCCAGCCGGGACGGTCGACGTGCAGCAACCCGTCCGGTCGGAACGTCGGGACGAGGCGGCCGTCGTAGCCGCGTTCGGACAGGCGGGTGTGCGACCCCAGGTCGTCCTCGGCGGAGTCGGTGGTGGCGAGGACCTCGATGTTGAAACGGTCGAGCAGCGCCAGCGGCGCGAACTCGGGCTGGGCCAGGTGCTCCGCGATGGTGTCGTAGGCGGCGTCAGCCGTCTCCGCCGACAGTCGCTCGGTGATCCCGAAGACGTCGATGAAGACGTGCTCCAGCCAGAACCGGGTCGGGGTGCCGCGGAACAGGTGCCAGTGCTCCGCGAACGTCCGCCAGATGGCGCGGGGGTCCGTCTCCACCGTCTGGCCGTCACGTCTCGGAACCCCGAGCGCGTCGTGGTCAACGCCCTGCGACACGAGCATGCGAACCAGGTAGTGGTCCGGGATGACGAAGACCTCGGCGGGATCGTTGAACGGCTCGTTCCGCTCCAGCATCGCGATGTCCACGTGCCCGTGCATGGAGACGATGGGCAGGTCCTCGGTCTGGGCCAGTAGGCCCCGTGCCAGCGAGCGGGTTGTCGGGTCCGCGGGCAGAGCCCGATCCGGGTGGAGGCGCCAGGTGGACGGCATACTGAGGTCCTTCGCGATCTGGATGAATGCGTTTTCAGGTCCGCCCATTCTGGCACACGGTTGCGGTGGGAGGAAGGTTTCGGGGTTGCCAAGAGGTTGATACTCTTGAAACACCTGAATGCGCTTTCAAGGAGTTCTGTGTCCACCCTTCGGGACGTAGCCCAACGCGCCGGAGTCTCACCGGCGACGGCGTCCCGCGCGCTCTCGAGCCCCGCTGCTGTCACCGCGGACAAGCGTCGCGCCGTGCTCGAGGCGGCCGAGGAACTCGGCTACCGCGTCAATCCCTCCGCTCGCGCCCTGGCCACCGGCCGCACCGGGCTCATCGGACTCGTGGTGCCGGATCTCGGGAGCCCGTTCTCCGCCGGCATCGCCAAGGGCGTCCAGAGCAGGGTGCGGCACTTCGGCCGGAACCTGCTGATCGCCGACGCGGAGGAGGACGTGGCGCTCGAGCGCGAGCTCGTGCGCAACCTGCAGGCCAGCACCGACGCCGTGGTGCTCTGCTCGCCGCGCATGCCCCGCGAGGAGCTGGCCCGCTACGGCAGGGCCGGACGCATCGTCCTGGTCAACAGGGAGGCCGAGGGAATCGGTTCGGTCTCCTTCGACAACCCGTCCTCCATGGCTCGACTGCTGGGGCACCTCGGAGCACTGGGCCACCGGCGCGTGGCCTACCTGGGCGGGCCCGCGACGTCGTGGTCGGACGCCGAGCGCCGCAGTGGTTTCGGGTTGGTCCCGTCGGTGGAGGTGGTCGACATCGGTGCCTTCCCGCCGGTGCACGGCGGCGGCATCGCGGCTGCCGATCTGGCGCTGGCCAGTGGGGCCTCGGCGATGGTCTGCTACAACGACCTCATCGCCCTGGGCGCCATGGCCCGGCTGCACGAACGCGGGGTGCGGGTCCCGGGAGACGTGTCGGTGGCCGGCTTCGACAATGTTCCCGCGTCCGGTCTCGTCACCCCGGGACTGACCACGGTGGCACTGCCCCTGGCGGAGGCCGGACGCGAGGCGGTCGACCTGCTGTTCCAGACCGCCTCCGACCATGAGGCGCCCCGACACCGACTCTCCGGAGAACTCGTCGTCCGGGGATCCACCGCGCCCCCGCCCCCCACACAGGAGGAACCGTGACACAGCTGCCCCGACTCAGCCTCGCCAGCCTCGCCGACTCGTCCGCGCCTCGGCCGCTGGTGGAGCCCCGCTCGATCTCCATGGGCATCGTCCACCTCGGCGTCGGAGCATTCCACCGGGCACACCAGGCGGTGTTCACCGAGGACGCGATGGCAGCGACGGGGGACACCCGGTGGGGCATCCACGGCGTGACCCAGCGCTCCCCCCAGGTCCGCGAGGACCTGGCGCCCCAGGATGGGCTCTATGGCGTCCTCACCCTGGGACTGGACGCCACGGGCGCCGAGGAGGCGTCCGTCCGGACGGTCGGCGTCATGCGTGCCGTGTCCTTCCCGCGCGAGGAGACCGCCGACGTGCTCGAGGCCCTGGGTGCGCCCGCGACGCACGTGGTCACGCTGACGGTGACGGAGAAGGGGTACCGTCGCGCAGCCGACGGTGGCCCCGACCTCGACGACGCGGACGTCGCGGCCGACGTGGCGCAGCTGGCCGCGGATCTGGACTCCCGAGCGGCGTCCGACGTCGCAGCGCGCACCCCGATCGGCATGCTGGCGCGCGGCCTGGCCCGACGCTGGCGCTCGGGCGGAGCCCCGATCACCGTCGTGTGCTGCGACAACCTCACCCACAACGGCCGCCAGCTGGAGCGCCTCGTGGCTGGGGTCGTCTCGGCCAGTGGGGCGCCGGCGGCGGCAGAACTGGGCGCCTGGTTGGACGAATCCGTTCGGTTCCCCGCCACCATGGTGGACCGCATCGTGCCGCGTACCGACGAGCGGCACCGGGCCCGGGCCGAGTCGCTCACCGCCCTGCGGGACCATGCCCTGGTCGTCGCTGAGCCCTTCAAGCAGTGGGTCATCGAGGACGACTTCGCGGCCCCCCGCCCGGCCTGGGAGGAGGTCGGCGCCACCCTCACCAGCGACGTCGCTCCCTTCGAGAACGCCAAGCTGCGCATCCTCAACGCCACGCACTCCACGCTCGCCTACGCCGGCGCCTCGCGGGGATACGCCACCATCGCCGACGCCGTCGGAGATCCCGGGTTGCTCGACCTGGCCCGGACCCTGGTCGACGTCGACGTGCTCCCAACCCTCCGGGCACCCGAGGGTCTCGACCTCGCCGCCTATCGCGACGAGGTGCTGGAACGCTTCGCCAACCCGGCCCTCGGCCACACGACGGTGCAGGTGGCCATGGACGGCTCCCAGAAGTTGCCGATCCGTCTGCTCGGCACGGTGCGGGATCGCGTCGCTGCGGGGGAGGTGCCACAGGCGGCGGCCCGCGTCGTGGCCGAGTGGGCCCACTACGTGCGTGCCTCGTCGCAGGGCGAACTCGTGATCGAGGGCCGGCCGGTCGCGCTGAGCGACCCGATGACGGAGCAACTCCGCGCGACCGTCGCGCGTGGAGGGTTCGAGGCGCTCCTCGACCTCGAGGAGATCTTTGGAGACCTCTCCGGTCACCAGCCGTGGCGCGACGCCGTCATGGCGGCCGCAGACGAGCTCGAGGGGACCCGATGACGCTGCACCGGTTCGACGACGTCGCACTCAGGCTGGCGCCGACCGACAACGTCGCCGTGCTCACCCATCCACTGTCTGCGGGTTCGGTCATCCAACTCGAGGGGGGCACCACGATGCCCGTCTCGGTCGACATACCGGCCGGGCACAAGGTTGCCCTGGCTCCCATCGCCGCCGGGGATGCGGTGGTCAAGTACGGCCAGTTCATCGGCAACGCCACCCGCGACATCCTGGCGGGCGACCACGTCCACATCCACAACCTCGGGTTCGAGCCCGGCGTCCGGTTGGGTCACCGACCCGAGCGCGCGGAGGTGCCATCCACAACCGAGGAGCGCACCTTCCTGGGCTACCACCGCAGCGACGGCCGGGTCGGGACCCGCAACTACATCGGCATCGTGACGTCGGTGAACTGCTCAGCCTCAACGGCCAAGCTGATCGCGGACCAGTTCCGGCACCGTGAGATTCCCGGCATCGACGGCGTAGTGGCGTTCACGCACGACAGCGGTTGCGGTTTGGTCCCCACCAGCGAGGGCGCTTGGATCACGCAGCGAACGCTGTGGGGCCACGCCGATCATCCCAATATCGTGGGCGTGCTGGTGCTGGGACTCGGTTGCGAGATGCTGGCCGCACAGACGCTCCTCGACGGCATCGAGCTCCGCCCCGAGGTTCCCGTCACCACCCTGACCATCCAGGACACCGGAGGTATCCGCGCGACGGTGCGCGCCGGAATCGCCGCCATCGAGGAGATGATCGAGGCCATCGGGATGCTGGAGCGGCGGCCCGCACCGGTATCGGCCCTCGTGCTCGGCACCAACTGCGGTGGCTCCGACGGCTACTCCGGGATCACCGCCAACCCGGCCCTGGGCCTGGCCTCGGATCGGATCGTGGCGCTGGGCGGCACGTCCATCCTGGCGGAGACGCCGGAAATCTTCGGGGCCGAGCACCTGCTGATCGACCGCGCCGTCTCCGACGAGGTGGCGGAGCGGCTCCGGGAGCGCCTGCGCTGGTGGGACGGGTACATGACGGCCGGCGGTGGAACCTTGGACAACAACCCGTCGCCCGGCAACAAGGCCGGCGGCCTCACCACGATCCTCGAGAAGTCCCTCGGGGCCGTGGCGAAATCGGGCTCCGCGCCGCTCAGTGCCGTGGTGGAGTACGCCGAGCGCGTCCCCACCGGGGGGCTTGCCTTCATGGACACTCCCGGCTACGACCCGGTGTCCGTGACGGGCATCGTCGCGGGCGGCGCCAACGTCGTCGTCTTCACCACCGGCCGCGGCTCGGTGCTGGGGTGCAAGCCGACCCCGTCGATCAAGGTCTCGACCAACTCCGACACCTTCCGGCGGATGAGCGAGGACATGGACCTCGACGCCGGGCGCATCGCCACCGGCGAGGCCACGCTCGGGCAGGTGGCCGACGAACTCTTCGAACTGATCCTCCGCGTCGCCTCCGGCGAGACGACCGCGTCCGAGGAGCTCGACCTGGGTGCCGACGAGTTCGTGCCCTGGCAGCTGGGCGCCGTCACCTGAGTCCACCCGGGTCCGGGACGTCGCCCCGTCGGTGGCCGGTAGCCTTCACGCATGGAGTTCGACGCGCCCCCGACGTGCTACCGCCACCCCGAGGTGCCCACGAGGATCTCGTGCCAGCGGTGCGGGAGGCCCATCTGTCCCCAGTGCATGATCCCGGGCGCGGTCGGATTCCAGTGCCCGGACTGCGTGGCCGCCGGGCGACGAGAAACTCGGCAGGGCGTGCTGCCGTACGGGGGCAGGCGCGGTCAGCGGCCGGAGCTCACCTCCTACGCGCTGATCGCACTCAACGCGCTGGTATTCGTCGGCGTCTGGATGACCGGCGGGGCCTTCGGGCGGCTCTTCGACGCGCTGGCCATCAAGACGCGCGGCTACTGCATGCTCGACGCCGACCGACTCCTCGACATCCCGCAGCAGCAGTGCGTCGCGGAGGGCCTGCAGTGGGTTGACGGCGTCGCGACCGGAGCCTGGTGGCAGGTCCTCAGCAATGCGTTCACGCACGCCGACCTGATGCACATCGGCTTCAACATGCTTGCCCTGTACTTCCTCGGTCCCCAGCTGGAGCGGGTCTTCGGCCGTGCCCGCTTCCTTGCGATCTACCTGGTGGCCGCCGTGATGGCCTCGGCGTTCATCATGCTGTTCGCCAACACGTGGACCTCGACGGTCGGCGCCTCCGGAGCAGTGTTCGGCCTGATGGGTGCCATCGCGCTCGTCGCCTACAAGCACAAGGGGAACATGCGCACGATCCTGGTGTGGATCGGTGCCAACGTGGTGATCACGGTGGCGGGTGCCTCATTCATCTCGTGGCAGGGGCACCTGGGGGGCTTCGTGGGCGGGCTCGCAGTGGCTGCAGCCGTCATGTACACGCCCAAGGCGAGGCGGCCCCGGATGCAGTGGGTCCTGGTCGGGGCGATCACGGTGGTGGCGCTGGGCATCATCGCAGCCCGGGCCGTGCAACTCGGCTGAATCAGTTGAACAGCTCGAGGATCAGCGGTGCCGCGGTGCCGGAGCCGGACTCCCCGTCCTCCACGAACGCCGCGACGGCGTAGTCGGCGTTGTAGGCGATCATCCAGGCGTGCGTCTTGTAGTCGCCCACCGGTCCCCACTCCGCGGTGCCGGTCTTGGCGCCCGTCATGACGCCGCCCAGCACCTTGCCGGAGCCCTCCGTCACCACGGCCTGCATCACCTGCTGCAGCTGCGCAGTCTCCTCTGCACTGAGCGCGACGCCGTCCGGCGTGGCCTGCTCCCCGGCGACGAGCCACGGGATCACGGTCCTGCCGCTGGCCACGCTCGCGGCGACGCCCGCCATCCCCAGCGGTGACATGGTGATCTGCCCCTGCCCGATCATGCTTGCGGCGCGATCGATGGGGCTGTTGTTCGGTTCGACGGTTCCGAAGTTCGAGGTGAAACCGGCGTCGTAGTCGGTGCCCACCCCAAGGCTGGCGGCGGCGGCGTGGAGCTCCTCGGGGGTGACGTCGCCGGCCGCGGCGGCGAAGGCGGTGTTGCACGAGTGCGCCAGGGCACGCTCGAGGGTGATGCGGCCGGTCTGGGACGTCGGATAGCCGGTGTAGTTGCCGAATGCGTGGCCGGACACCTCGAGGCGGGCGGGACACTCGACGCTGGACGACGGACTCATCCCCTCGCGGAGCAGGGCGAGGGCGGAGACCACCTTGAAGGTGGAGCCCGGGGCGAACTTGCCGAACGTCGCCTGCGGGTAGACGCCCGCGGCGGGCGAGTTGGCCGCAGCGAGCAGCGCCCCGTCGGATGGGCGCACGACCACGAGGGCCGCCAGCCCGGCTTGGCCTGCCAGCACCTCCTCGGCGCGCAACTGCAACTCCCGATCCAGGCTGAGCTGCAGGGCCTCACCCATGCTCTCCTCCTGGACGAAGAGCGGCCGCTCCTCGAACTCCTCGGCGGCACCCGGGTCGGACTCGCTGCTGCGGCCCACAAGGTCGATGCGGATGCCCGGGACGCCCCGCAGTCGCTCCTCGTAGCGTGACTGGAGGCCGCTGCGCCCCACGGTGTCCTGTGCGAGGACGTCACCGCCGGAGGCCTCCACCTGCTCGGCGGTGGGGAAGCCCGTCGTGCCCAGCAGGCTGGCGGCGAAGGTCGAGTTCGGGGCGACGGGCGCCGTCGTCTCGGCCACGTACGAGCCGGGGACGTCGCTGATGCTGGGGGAGATGGCCTCCTGCTGGACGGTGGCGGCGATGACGAACTGCTTCTCCCCGCCTGCGAGGACCTTGGCGGTGTAGGCCTCCGGGTCAATCTCCAGCAGTGCTGCGAGCTGGGCGGCCGAGGTGGACCACTCCGGCTCGGTGAGCACCGACTTGTCGATCCCGACCTGGTACAGCGTGCGCTCCTCCACGAGCGCGAGGCCCTGGTTGTCGTTGATGGGGGCGCGCTTCGGCAGTGTCCGGAGGTGCCGCATCCGGGAATCGCTCGTGAGCATCGGGTGGATGATCTGCGGGGACCACGTCGCCACCCACTCCTCGTCGACCAGCTCCAGCGCCGCCAGGGTCTGGAAGCGCCAGCCCTCGAGGCCGATGTCGTAGAAGTGGTCGAGGTCGACCGTGGCGGTGCCCTGCGCCGAGTACTCGACCCCTGCCACCTCGACGGTGGGGGCGATCCCATCCATGCCCGCGTAGATGGTGTCGAGCTCCGCCTGGACCTCTTCGGCAGGCAGGGAGAACCGGACGCCCGAGAGGTCCTGCGTGGTGAGGGCCTCGGCCAGCGCCTGCGCGTCGGACTCCGCCGACGGGAGCCCCTGCGGAGGTTCAGAGGAGACCGAGGGCGTCGGCGACGGCGCGGGCTCCTGGCTGGTGGGGCCACAGCCGGTCAGCAGCAGCACGACGGCCAGCGCGGCCGCCGCCAGTCTCCGTCGTACCATGGCGCCTCCCAGTTGCGATGCACCTGACAGGCTAGCGACCCCCACCGACGAGACCCGGTCCGGCATGCCGGGGGACGGCAGTTCCGCGTTGGGGGATGGGTCCGTGCTCGGGTTACCCTTGAGGATGTTGCGACGCCGCCGGATGGCGATGTCCGCACCTCCTGTTCTGCCGAGAGAGAGTTCCAACCGTGCTTGAAGTACCCCTGTGGGTATGGGGCATCACCATCGCCGTGATCGCCGGACTTCTGATGTTCGACTTCTTCTTCCACGTGCGCCAGGCACACGAGCCCACGCTGCGCGAGGCGGCGATCTGGTCGGCGATCTACGTCGGGCTGGCGCTTGCCTTCGGCGTCGTGGTGTTCGTCTTCGGCGGCGCGCAGATGGGTGCGGAGTACTTCTCGGGGTGGGTCACGGAGAAGGCACTCAGCGTCGACAACCTCTTCGTCTTCCTGGTGATCATCGGGTCGTTCGCCGTCCCACGGGCCGACCAGCAGAAGGTGCTGCTGTTCGGCATCGTCTTCGCGCTGCTCGCCCGCAGCGGCTTCATCTTCCTCGGCAAGGCGATCATCGAGAACTTCTCGTGGGCCTTCTACTTCTTCGGGCTGATCCTGCTACTGACGGCCGGGAAGCTGCTCGCACCCGAGAAAGAGGGCGACGACGAGGCCAACAACTTCATCATCCGCCTGGCTAAGAAGTACATGCGCACCACGGACCACTACGACGGCGACAAGCTGTTCACCGTCGAGAACGGCCGCCGCGTGCTGACGCCCATGCTGCTGGTCATGGTCGCGATCGGCGGCACCGACGTACTGTTCGCGCTCGACTCCGTGCCGGCGATCTACGGCCTGACCACCAACGTCTACGTCGTCTTCACAGCCACGGCGTTCTCGTTGATGGGGCTGCGCCAGCTCTACTTCCTCATCGACGGCCTCCTCGACCGGCTGATCTACCTGAAGTACGGCCTCTCCCTGATCCTCGCGTTCATCGGCGTCAAGCTCGTCCTCGAGGCACTGCACACCAACCAGCTGGGCATCATCAACGGGGGCGAACCCGTGGACGTCTACACATTCGACGTCTGGACGTCGCTCAGCATCATCCTCGGCATCCTCACGGTCACGGTCATCGCCTCGCTGGTGAGCAAGAAGGGGCGCGTGGCCAGCACCGTCGGCTCACTCGACCGCGCCGCCCTGTCCTACCTCCACACGGAGTACCACGGCATCGAGGGCGAGCGCGAGCAGCAGTACCAGCGCATCCTGGCCCTGGAGCATCGCCTGCTGAGCTACGACGACCAGGCAATGGTCGAGGAGCTCATGCGCGAGACCGGCGCCGACGTATCGCTGGAGCGGGTGCACCGCATGCACGGCGACGTGGTCGACCGCTAGGCCGTGCAACTGCTCGTCGCGCTCCGCCGTCTCTGGAAGCACCCGGCCTTCCGTCGGCTCCTCCTGGTTCGCATCTTCAGTCAGGCCGCCGATGGGACCCTGCAGGTGGGCATGGCCTCGTACATCCTCTTTTCGCCGCAGAGTCAGCCGAACGCCTGGGCGATCGCGGGGGTGCTGGCCATCACGCTGCTCCCGTTCACCGTGGTGGGGCCGTTCGTCTCCCCGTTCCTCGACCGTTGGCCGCGACGGCACATTGTCGTGTGGTCCGACGCTGCCCGGGCCGGCCTTGCGGCACTCATCGGCGTCGTGATCTTCACGGGCGGCACGGCCGGGGCGTGGCAGGTGGTGCTCTACCTGCTCCTGCTCTTCGCGCTCAGCATCAACCGGTTCATGCTCGCGGGTCTGTCCGCCGCGATGGAGCACACCATCGACCACGACGAGTACCTCATGGCCTCATCGATCCTGCCTGCCGTGGGACCCCTGGGCGTCGTGCTGGGCATGGTCCTGGGCTTCGCCGGGCGGCTGGGGCTGAGCCCCTACATGCCCGCCCACCGCGCCGACGCGTTCGTCTTCTTCATCTCCGCTGTCCTCTTCGTGGCGTCTGTCCTGACGGCGCGGCGGTTCACCCGGCTCGCCCTCGGCCCGGAAACCCCGCACGAGACGCCGTCCGCCCGAGCCGTGCTGGCCGGGCTGGGCGAGGCCCTCGACCACCTGCGCCACCGCTCCCCGGCCGCGCTGGGCCTGCTGCTGGTGTTCATCTCCCGGCTGATGTTCGGCCTGTTCAGCGTCGTGGTGATCCTGGCGCTGCGGAACCACTTCAACGACGACCCGGAGGCCGCGCTCGCCGATCTCACGCTGTGGGGGCTGTTCACGGGGGCCGGTTTCGTCCTGTCCACCCCCTTCGTGCCCGTGGTGGTGCGCTGGCTGGGATTGCGTCGAACCGTGACGTGGCTGATGGCGGCGGGCGGCCTCGCGAGCGCGCTCCCGGCGCTGGTGCCAGGCATGTGGCCGTTGTTCGCCGCCTCGTTCGTGATCGGCCTCACGGCCCAGTGCCTCAAGATCAGTGTGGACACCATCGTCCAGGCGCACGTCCTCGAGCGGTTCAAGGGACGGGCATTCGTGTTCTACGACATGCTCTTCAACATCGCGTTCGTGCTTGCTGCCCTCGTCGCTGCTCTCTGGCTGCCCGTCGACGGGCTCTCCGTTCCGGGCTTCTGGGGACAGGCTGCGGTGTGGGTGCTGGCGGCGGTGGCGTTCTCACTGATCTCCAGGCGCATGGGAGCACAGCGGTTCGAACGGGGCACTGAGGACGTCACCGGCGAGGTCACCTCGACACGCGCCTACGGCGCTACTCGGTGACCGTGAGGGGAGGCGTTACTCGGTGACCGGAAGGCCCCCCGGGGTTCAGTCCAGCAGCCCACACTCATGGGCCACGAGCACCAGCCCCACCCGGTCCCTGGCCTGCAGTTTTGCCAGCAGTCGCCCCACATGGGTCTTCACGGTGCCCTCCGCCATGTAGAGGCGCTGCCCGATCTCGGTGTTGTTCGCGCCTCGCGCCACCTCCAGCAGCACCTCCCGCTCGCGCTCGGTCAGGGCGTCGAGGCGCGAGTCGTCGCGTCCGCTGCCCGGGAGCTTCGAGGCGACGTGGTCCAGCAGCCGGCGCGTTGCCGTGGGGGCGACGATGGCGCCACCGGAGGCCACCGCGCGGATGGCGCCGAGCAGGTCGTCCGGGAGCGCGTCCTTCAGGAGGAACCCGGAGGCGCCGTTGCGCAGGGCTGCGAAGACGTACTCGTCGAGGTCGAAGGTGGTGAGCACCAGCACCTTGGTGTCCGTGTCGAGGTCGGTGATCTCCTGGGTGGCCCGGGTGCCGTCCATGATCGGCATCCGGATGTCCATCAGCACGACGTCGATCCCGCCGCGGCGAACGGCGGCGACGGCGTCGGCGCCGTTACCCACCTCACCCACGCACGTCATGTCGTCGGCCGAGTCGATGAGCATCCGGAAGCCCGTGCGCACGAGGGACTGGTCGTCGGCCAGGAGGACCTTGATCATCTGTGTGTGCCTTTCACGTGAGCCAGCTGCGACCGAGCTGGGAGGGCATGGGGACGTCCGCCCGGACCTCGAAACCACCGCCGACGCGGGGGCCCGCCCGGAACGTGCCGCCCATCGCCTGGACCCGCTCCCGCATGCCCCGGATCCCGGCCCCTGCCGGCTCCTTCGATGCCTGGGCGCCCAGACCGTCGTCGGTCACGTGGATGTGCACGTACCGTGGGTCGCAGTCGAGGCGGATGGTGGCTGTGGCCGTGGGGCCGGCGTGCTTGAGGAAGTTGGTCACCGATTCCTGGACGACGCGGTAGATCGCGAGGCCCATCGAATCGGGCAGGGGCGGGCACTGCACGGGCATCTCGAGGTGGATGCGGGGGCCGGCCTTGTCCACCATCTCCGCGATTTGGGCGAGGGACGGTGTGGGCGCGAAGGCGGCCGACTCGTCGCCGCGCAGCAGCCCCACGATCCGACGCATCTCGGCGATCGATGATCGCCCCGTGCGGGCGATGACGTCGAGCGCCTGCGAGGCCTGCTCGGGATCGTTGGTCAGGACGGCGCGTCCCCCCTCGGCCTGGACGACGATGACGGAGAGCGAGTGGGCGACGACGTCGTGCAGCTCGCGGGCCACCTCGGTGCGGGCGCGGCCCTGGGCGAGCTGTGAGACCTGTTGGTTGCGCTCGGCGTTGGCAAGGAAGCGTTGCTCCGCGAGCTCCCGCTCGAGGTCGGCCGCGTGGCTGCGGTCGGACACTCGACGGCCGAGCAGGTAGGCAACCAACACCATGGCGATGCACAGGGTGACCAGCATGGAACCGGCCACGAAGCGCTGGTCGGCTGGGACCCCGCCGAGCCAGGAGAGCGGCCCCGCGAACGATGCCCCGATCCCGATGGGGAGCAACACCAGTGCGGAGGCCGGGGTGCTGTAGCGGGCCACGGAGTAGACGATGACCAGGACAGTGACCACGGCGGGCGCGGGGCCGTCGAGTTGGAGGACCATGCCGGCGCCGGCGACGGCGCAGACCGCCAGGGCGGCCATCGGGTTCACCCGACGCAGCGCGAGCGAGGCCACCATCAGCGTCGACCACGCGGAGACCACCCAGGTGTGGCGGGACTGGTCCACGATGAGCAGCGGTACGACCAGCGCGGCGAACGCAGCCAGCGCGACGGCGCCGTCAACGACCAGTCGCTGCCGGTGGCGCGGGTGCACGATGCTCACCCGGCCAGACTAGGGCCGTCCATCGACATGGCGCGTCAGACCAGGGGTTGGGTCCGGGCAGACCGGGGGACGATCCCGGCCGGGGACGACCTGCGGGTAGATTCGGGGCCATGGTCAAGAAGTTGCTGTGGGTGCTGGCAATGGTGGGCGCGGCGTTCGTGGCGTCCGGGATCGTCGACGCGCGCCGCGCCAAGCGCCGCCGCGAGCTGTGGGCGGAGGCCACCGACCGCCCGTGAGCCGTCAGTAGCCCAGCATCTCCTGCCGCACCGGCAGCCAGGCGATCGCGTCGCGCACGGCGTCGGTTTCCGACAGCTCGGCCTTCCACCCCAGCACCTCGCGTGCCTTCTGGCTGACGGTGTAGACGCCGGCGACGTCACCCGGGCGGGGGTCGCCGAACTGGATCTTCAGGGGCTCGCCCGAGATCTCCTCGAACGAGGCCGCCAGTTCCTTGACGGTGACGCCGTTGCCGGTGCCGATGTTGAAGACCTGGTACGGCCCGGACTCGGTGGCGACGTCGAACTTCTCCAGCGCCGCGACGTGTGCCCGGGCGAGGTCCCAGACATGGATGAAGTCGCGGATGCCGGAGCCGTCGCGGGTGGGCCAGTTGACGCCGGTCACGGTGAACGTCTCCTTGTTCACCCACGCCTCGAGGAGTTTCGCGAGCACGTGGCTGGGCTTCTCCAGCTGCTGCCCGGAGCGCAGCTTCGGGTCCGTGCCGATGGGATTGAAGTAGCGCAGGCTGAGCACCCGCATGTCGGAGGCCTTGGTGAAGTCCTCGAGGATCATCTCGACCATGTACTTGGTGCGCGCGTAGGGGGAGCCGGGCTGCAGCGGTGACTCCTCGGTGACGATGAAGTCCTCGTCGGGTGCGTAGATCGAGGCCGACGACGAGAACAGGAAGCGCTCGATGCCCTGTCGGTCGAGCTCGTCGAGCAGTGTCACGGTCTTGGAGACGTTGTTCTCGTAGTAGCCGAGTGGGTCCTCCACGGACTCGGGCACGACGATGCGGGCGGCGCAGTGGACCACGGCGTCGACGGCGTGCTCGCCGCAGATCCGCGCGATGAGTTCGCGGTCGGCGATGTCGCCCTCGTAGATGGGGCGATCCGCGACGAACTCGCGGCGACCGGTGGAGAAGTCGTCGAGGATGACGACCTCGTGGCCGGCGTCCTCACAGGCGGATGCGACGGTGCTGCCGATGTAGCCGGCGCCTCCGGTGATCAGTACCTTCATGGTGTCCTCTCGCGCGTGTGTTCCGGGATCAGTCTAGTGCTGCTGGCCTGTATCGGGACCGCTGGAGGTCACCAGCCTCGAGCGATCCACTCGTCCAGGTGGGGACGCTCGGCGCCGATGGTCGTCGAGGGTCCGTGGCCGGTGTGCACGGCCGTCTCCGCCGACAGCGTGAACAACCGGTGGGTGATGGAGTCGATGATCTCGGGGAAACTGGCGTATCCCCACCGAGTCGCGCCGGGTCCGCCCTCGAAGAGGGTGTCCCCCGTGAAGACCGCGCACAGGGCCGGCGCGTACAGACACGTCGAGCCCGGCGTGTGCCCGGGGGTCGCCATCGCCCTGAGCTCGAGGCCGCCGACGCGCAGGACGTCACCGTCGTCGAGGGGTGTGAAGGACGCGTCGCCGTGGCTCTCGGCCCACAGGAACCGGTCGGCCTCGCCCAGATGGATCGGCGGGTTCCCGACGAGCGCGGCGAAGTCGCGCGCGGCGCGGCAGTGGTCCCAGTGCCCGTGGGTGCAGACGATCCCGGACACGCGGCGTCCCGCGACCGCAGCAGCGATCGCGGCTGGGTCGTGCGCCGGGTCGATGACGATGACCTCGACGGCGTCCCCGACGATCCAGACGTTGTTCTCGTGCTCCGGTGGACCCTGGGGGTCCTTGTTGCCGGCGGTCACGAGGTGGTCGATGTGGGCCATGGTCACTCCTTGGGCGGCGGCGCGGTGTCACCACCCATCATCCCCCTCGGTAGGCTTATGGACATCGGAATGCGAGGGGGATTCGACGTGACTGCCGGGCCGGGTTGGTACGACGACGGATCGGGCGTCCTGCGGTGGTGGGACGGCTACCAGTGGACTGACCACGTCGCCGACCAGCAGCCGTCGCCGCCGCCGACGTTCCCGCCCCGGGCACCCACGTGGGCGTACCCGACACCCGAGGAGCAGAACCCCAGCCCCTACGGGCAGGCGCAGGCCGGTGACCCGACCCTCGGGGTCGATCCGTACCGGCAGACGTACCCGGACCATGCCCAGGGTCTCGGCGGTTACTACGAGGCGGCGTCGGGCCCGGGCGGTAGCGAGGTGTCCCCGTACTACCAGCCGGCGTACCCCACCTACTCCCGCGGCGCGGAGCCGAAGTCGTTCCTGGTCACGTGGATCCTGTCGCTCGTGCTGGGCGTTTTCGGCGTTGACCGCTTCTACCTCGGCAAGGCCGGCACGGGAGTGCTGAAGCTCGTCACCTTCGGCGGTTTCGGGATCTGGTACCTCGTGGACCTCGTCATCACGCTCGCCGGCGCCCAGACGGATGCCCGCGCGAACCAGCTCGCGGACTACGACCGCTACAAGGTGGTCGCCTGGGTGGTGACGGCCGCGTTCGCGCTGATGTTCTTCCTCTCCTGAGTCAGGAGTCGCCGGCGGGTTCCGCGAGGGCAAGGGCCACCGGTCCGATCAACGTGCGTGCGGAGTCCCCGGACCCGGGACGCTCCTCCTGGAAGAAGAGGGCTTCGAACACCTCCACCAGGAGGTCGGTGCGCAACCGGAACCGCAGTCCGAGGCGCTCGCCGATCCCGTCGATGAAGCGCACCATCTCCGGTCTCGTCTCAGCGCTGATTGCCGCCAGCCGTTCCGCCAGCTCCCGGGTTCGCGTCGCGCGCAGCCGGATCTCCATGAGGGTCAGCTGGAAGTGCTCCGTGGGGGCGAGGACGGCGAAGAACTCGTTGAGGGCGTCACCGGTGGCCCACTCGAGGCTCGCGTCCTCCGGCGGCTCCGCGAACGCCTGGGCGAGACCCGCGACGACCTGGTCCCGGTAGCTTTCCAGCACCGCGGCGCAGAGGTCGTCCTTGCTGCTGAAGTTGGAGTAGAAGGCGCCCCGCGTGAACCCCGCTGCCTCGCACAGCATCTCGACGCTGGTGGCGTCGATCCCGCGTTCCGCGAACTCCACGATCGCCGCGTCGACGAGGCGCTGGCGGGTGATCTCGCGGCGGGGTGTGGTCTCGGTCATCGTCGACTTTCTCGGGCGTCGGGCTCGCCCCAGCTTAGGTCATCGGCCCCATCCACTGGCCGTCGGGCGAGCGTTCATCCCTCTGCAGCCAGGAGATGTCACTGCTGCTCGTCGGGGAAGGCCGTGATGACCTGGGTGGTGCGCAGCCCGACACCGACGGTGACGATCCACGAGCGCGTCACCTCACCGTCCTCAAGCAGTTCGACCAGCACGTCGTAGTTGACGATGTCGTCGCGGTACTCCTCGACACGGGTGGGCTGTTCGAGGGCACGGTCGATCGCGAACCAGGCCACGTCCTCCCAGTCCGAGCCGACGGGTTGCGCGAGTTCCGTGAAGTCGCCCGTGTGGCCGTCGGCGATGTGGCGCCACCCCGCTCCCTGGGCGTTGCCGCACGTCATGATCGCCTCGCCGGCCGGGACGTCGAGCTCCGGCCAGGCGGCGCGGTCGAACGTCTCGAGTGTCTCGCGGCCCGCGATGCCCTCGCAGTCCTCGTCGGGCTCGACGTCGTGGCTCACCTGGTCGAAGGCCATGCCCTGGGCGACGAGAACGGGTCCCTCGGCGACGGGGGTGACGGTGGCCGGTGAGGAGTCCTGTGGGGCCGTGTCCGGTGACGCCTCCACGCCCGCAAGGTTCCCTGGTCCGGCGCAGCCGACCACGGCGGCGCACCCGACGGCGAGGGCTGCTGCCGCCAGTCGCCAGCGCAGGAAGCGGTGCATGCCTGCAGACTCCCGGGGTTCCGCGTTGCTGTCAAGACGTGACCGCCCCCGCCGAGAGGCCTCGGCAGGGGCGGTCAGTGGCGGGTCAGCGACGGGACGACGTCAGTTGTTCGTGCCGGCGGGCGGCGCGGTGGGCCTCCCGTGTGCCGGTGGTTCGGCACCTGCCCCGTTCAGTGTGGGAGGAACAACGGGCGGGCGACCAACCGCAGGGGGTCCGTCGCTGCTCTCCGATGTCGCCACACCCAGTCGCAGGTCGTCGATAGTACCCCAGGCACCACCGGGCAGATCGGCGACGACGGCCACCCGGACGGTCTGGCCATCCTCGACGCGGATCGGTTCAGTCTGGCCCGTGAACCACGACTGCCAGCCGTTGAGCTCCAGGGCGGCCGTTGCCGAGGCATCCCCATCGACGACGCTGACCACGAGCTGGAGCGAGCCGTCACCGGCATCGCCGCCCTGGACGGTGGCGCCGGCCCGGTAGCTGCCCGGTGCCAGTCCGGTCACGTCCTGCCACACCGAGAAGGCGTAGTCCTCATCGTTCCAGAAGTGGGTGGAGTGTGATCCCGAGGCGGGGGTGTCATTCGACCGGACGGTCACCCCCGGACCCTCCGATTCCCACATGGAGACGTCCTCGTCCTCGAAACCGGGATTGAGGAGGTGGTTCTCGACGTCGACGATCACCGTGGCCATCACCTCCAAGCCGGACGCTGTGCGGCCGGCGACCTCAAACGTCCCGAGCCCCTTGATCCGGAAGAGGTCCTTGTTCTTCCAACGCACCGGGTCGTCCACGGTCGAACCGTCGTTGTACGTCACGGCAACGCTGGTGGGCAGTGTCACGGGATCGCCGGGCAGCAACTCGAGCACCACGTCCTCCACGGACACGACCTCGAGCGGAGCAACGGCCCCGGTCCGGGCGTAGCGGAACACGTTCAGCGACTCCAGGGGTGTGCCGTCCCAGGCGAAGAGCGACTGGTTGTCCCAGGCGGACCCGCCGTACCACTGGCCGGCATCCTCCGGATCGTACTCACCCGCGTAGCTGGTGGCCCAGCCGGAGCCGTACTGCTCCCACAGCAGCGAGTTGGCCTCCCACTGGTCCGGTGGCCCGACGGGCAGCCAGGCCGGTTCCCAGTAGTAGACGCCCAGAGCGGCGTCGCCGACGTCGGCGACGGCCTGGATGACGTCGCGGACGGCGGTGGCCTGGCCCTGCACGCTGACGGGGTAGGCGGTGGCTTCACTGGCCTGGTCGATGACGTTGGTGTGCCCGTCGCCGTCGTCCATGGTCCACGCCCACGACGTCTCCGCCACCACGACCTGCTTGTCGTAGGTGTCGGCCACGTGGGTCAGGACCGACGTGAGGTTGGCCAGCGACCCGTGCCAGAACGGGTAGTAGGACGAGGCGAACACGTCGTAGTCGACGTTGCGTTCGTCGAGGGCGGCGGCTGCCTGGGCGTAGTGCCCGTCCCGGTGGGGATCGGTGAAGTGGATGGCGACCAGCGCGTCTGGCAATACTTCGCGGACCGCCCGGGAACCGGCCGTGAAGATCTCGGACATGCCGTCGAAGCCCGAGACCCCGGCAACAGCGCCGTTGGTCTCGTTGCCGACCTGCACCATGGTGACGTCGACGCCCGCGTCCTCGAACTGCTGCAGGGCGTCCCGGGTGAAGGCGTAGGTGGCATCGGCCTTCTCGGTGACACCCATGTCCGCCCAAGCCTTGGGTGCCTGCTGCTTGCTCGGATCCGCCCAGAAGTCGGAGTAGTGGAAGTTCACCAGCACGTCGAGCCCGGCGGCGTCTGCGCGCTCCCCGATCTCGACGGCGCGGTCGACGCCGACGTTGCCGCCTCCGTAGCCGCGGCCCTCGGCGTCGAACGGGTCGTTCCAGACGCGGATCCTGACGTCGGTGACGCCGTGGTCGGCCAGCACCTCGAAGAGGTCGGCCACGTTCCCGTCGGCGTCCTTGAACTCCACTCCGGACTCCTCGAGGGAGAGCACGGACGAGACGTCCACGCCGTTGATGAAGTCGGTGGGGAGGTTCACGACGGGGTCGACGAAGATGCCGGCGTCGACCGGTTCGGCAGCTGCGGGGACGGTGGTCCCGAGCGCCTGTGCTGTGACCGCTCCCAGGGCGAGCGGCAAAGCTGTCATTCTTCGCATGTGGATGAGATTCCTCTCGTCGTTGATGGAAACTGTGGGGCGGGCGATCGTTGCCCGCCCCTGGCTGTAGGGGGTGACCGGTATTCCAGCAACCACCCTACAGCTAGGGCGTTTGGGTTGTCAGCCCTTCACCGAGCCAGCGGTCAGACCGCCGACGATGTAGCGCTGCAAGGCCAGGAACAGCGTCAGCACGGGGATGGCGGCGAGCACCACACCGGCGGCGAACAGACCCCAGCGCGAGGTCAGCTGGTTGGACACCCACTGGTACATCCCCACCGAGAGCGTCCAGTTGTCCTCGGACACGAGGATGATCTTCGCCAGGATGAAGTCGCCGAACGAGGAGATGAACGCCAGCAGGCCGACGACTGCGAGGATGGGTGCCACCAGCGGCATGATGAGTTGCCAGAAGATCTGGGCGTGTGACGCGCCGTCGATCTTGGCGGACTCGTCGATCTCCATGGGGATGGTGTTGAAGAAGCCGTACATCAGGAACGTGTTGGCGCCGAGCGCGCCACCGAGGTAGACGGCGATCAACGCCAGCCGGGAGTTGATGCCCAGCGCCGGGACCACCTCGCCGAGCGCGAGCAGCAGCAGGAAGACGGCGACGAAGGCGATGGTCTGCGGGAACATCTGGACGATGAGCAGGGTGGTGAGGCTGAACCGGCGACCCTTGAAACGGAACCGCGAGAACGCGTACGCCGCGGCCGCTCCCATGATGACGGCGCCGAGCGCGGCCCCGCCGGAGACGTAGAGGGTGTTGAGGAACCACTGCCAGTAGCTGGTATCCCACAGGGACGCGTAGTTCGCTGTCGAGAAGGCCGTGAACATCGCGCTGCTGCCGGCCAGCGAGCCGCGGGGGTTGAACGAGGCCGAGATGACGTAGAGGAGCGGGAAGATCGCGTAGGCGATCAGCAGGAGCGCCAGCGGGTACTTCCAGCCGACCTCGGCCAGCCAGCGTCGACGGCGGGCTTTCGAGCGTGTGGGGGAGTTCCGGTCGTCCGCGGGGACGGTGCGGGTGGGGGTGGTGGACGTCGACATCACTGGTATTCCTCCAGCTTCCTGGTCTGACGGAACGCCACGGCGGAGATGGCGCCGATGACGATGAACACGACGATGGACAGTGCGCTGGCGAGGCCGTAGTCGGCGACGCCACCCGAGACGCCCGAGATCTTGTAGATCGCGGAGATCAGGATGTCGGTGGCACCCAGGCGGGCCTGGTTGCCGACGAACGCGGGACCGCCCTCGGTCAGCATGTAGATGATCGTGAAGTTGTTGAAGCTGAAGGCGAACGATGCGATGGCGAGAGGTGCCGTCGAGACGAGCAGGAGCGGCAGCACGACGGACTGGAACTTGCGCCAGCGCCCGGCTCCGTCCAGCGTGGCGGCCTCGAGGGTGTCGGCGGGCAGGGCCTGGAGCGCCCCGGTGGTGACGAGGAACCAGTACGGGTAGCTGAGCCACACGTTGACGAACAGGACGGAGAAGCGTGCCAGGAACTCCGACGAGAGCCAGCCGATGCTGGCCCCACCGAAGAAGAGCTCGTTGATCACGCCGAACTCCGCGTTCAGCATGCCGCGCCACAGGAGGGCGGACATGAAGGCGGGGAAGGCGTAGGGGAGGATGAGCAGGGTCCGGATGACCTTGCGGCCACGGACTCTGTCGTCGTTGTAGACGATCGCGAAGAGCAACCCGACGGCGAAGCTCACGATCACCGACAACAGTGCGAAGGCGAACGTCCACCACGTGACCTGCAGCAGCGGCCCGGCCAGGCTGGAGTCGGTGACCGCGCGGACGAAGTTGTCGAAGCCGACGTTGACGTACCACCCCGTGGGGAGCGTCGTGCCGTCGTCACCGACGAATCGGCCGCGGTCGTTGGGGGAGTAGACGACGCCGGACTCGGTGTCGGTCAGCGTCTTCGCGTCGGCGTCCCACTCGAGCGAGGAGGTGTAGATGGTGCCGCGGCTACCCTCTCGGGTGCGCAGCGAGCCCGCCTCGGCCTCGTCGGACATGGGCACGCGGAGGTTCAGGACGGCGTCCTGCAGCTCGCGGTCGGAGAGGAGCTCCGCGCGGGGGACGACCTCCCAGTCGGGGACCGTCGTGGGGGCTCCGGACTCGGCGGTCTCGGCGCCGTCGACCACCTGGAGCGGCTGCTCCTCCGTGCCGACCTTGACCTCGCCGTCGTCGCTGATGGCGAAGCCGACGACGTCGCCCTGTCGAACGACGGAGAGCGGATAGGTGGGGGAGTCGGGGACGCGGCGCTCGTCCTGGATCAGGGCGGCGTCGACGGCCTGCTGCATGCTGCCCGCGTGACCGGTGCCGTAGTTGGTGAACGCGACGTAGCCCGTGTAGCCCAGGGTGAAGATCTGGAAGATGAAGAGGAAGGCCAGCCCGGGGAGCAGGTACTTCAGGGGCAGCGCCCGCTTGGAGAAGTAGACCCAGTCGGCGATGAGCAGGAGCACCACGGACGCTCCGAGGATCACCCAGGACTCGGCGGCCCAGGCGCTCAGGATGACACTGATGCCGAAGGCGTTGACGACGCCCATGAGAAGCAGCTTGACGAGGAATCCCCAGCCGAGGCCCTTCCAGCCCCGGGCGTGCGATTCCCTGCGGGGGGCGGCAGGCGCCTCAACCGCGGTGTCTTCCTTGACCACCATGTGTCTCCTCGGTGCGCAGGTAAGCGTTGGGGGTGAGGGGGTGGGCGAGCGGACTCGCTCCACCCCCTCAGTGTGTCACTCAGCCGAGCTCGGCGGTGAGGTTCTCGATCATCGTGTCCCAGGTGCTGACGGGGTCAGCGCCGGCGATGATCTGGGCCTCGGCGGCGTTCCAGAAGTCCCACACAGCGCCCATCTCGGGGATGCTGGGCATGGGGACGCCGTTCTGCGAGGAGGCCAGGAAGCCGCCGACGATCGGGTCGGAGGAGACCTCCTCGGCGATGGCCGACAGGGCCGGGATCCGCGGGTCGGCCTCGTAGAGGGCGCGCTGGCCAGCTTCGGTGCCGAGGTAGTTGACCAGGAAGTCCGTGGCCAGCAGCGGGTTCTGGCTCTGCGAGCTCAGGAAGAAGCCCTGCACGCCGACGAACGGGGCAGCGGTCTCGCCACCGGCCGACGGGATCGGGTTGACGGCCAGGTTCATGCCCTCGTAGGAGGGAATGACCCAGGGGCCCGCGACGGTGTAGGGGGCCTGGCCGGAGGCGAAGAGCTCGTTGTTGATGTCGTAGTCGACGGTGGTGGAGAGGTAGCCCTCGCCCGCCATGCCGTTGTCGTACAGCCACTGGGCGAAGGCGCGACCCTCGTCGCCACCCATGCCCACCTCGGTGGTGTAGGAGCCGGACTCGTCCTGCACGAAGACCGGGGCCCCGAAGGAGGTCTGGAAGCCGTACATGGTGTAGCCGTCGCCGGTCTCACCAGCGGTGTTGATGACGAACGGGCGCTCCGCGCCGGAGTCGAGACCCTTCTGGATCATCTCGTCCCACGTGGCAGGAGCCTCCTCGCCGACGAGGTCGACGTTCTGGATGAGCGCCACGGCCTCCAGGGAGTACGGCATGGCGTAGAGCTGGCCGTCGTAGGTCATGGCCTCGAGCGCGACGGGCTCGAAGGCAGCACGCATGTCGCCGATGTCGACGGTGTCGACGACGCCGGCGGTCACCAGCGCGCCCAGCCAGTCGTGGGCGCCGACGGTGATGTCGGGGCCCTCGCCGGTGGGGACCTGGGCGATGAAGTCGTTGCGCAGGTCCTCGAAGTTCTTCTGGACGACGGTGACGGTGGCACCGGTCTCGTCCATGAAGCGCTGCGCCTGCTCCTTGATGGCCTCCTCGCGCTCGGCGTCGGACCAGATGACGATCTCCTGGCCGGCGGCGTCGGTGGTGCCCTCGGTCTCCTCGGCGGTGGTCTCCGCGGCGGTGGCCTCGGCGGTGGTCTCCTCGACGGCGGCCTCCGTGGGCTCGGTCGTCTCGGCCGGGTCG
This sequence comes from uncultured Arachnia sp., assembly GCA_947499145.1. Lineage (GTDB taxonomy): Bacteria > Actinomycetota > Actinomycetes > Propionibacteriales > Propionibacteriaceae > Arachnia. The sequence continues at coordinate 105,198 of CANMNB010000012.1, read as the reverse complement.
GTGTCTCCGCCGCCGCAGCTCGCGATCAGCAGGGCAGAGCCAAGAGCAAAGGCGGTTGCCAGTTGCTTCCTCATTGCGTTCCTCCCATGAGTGGGTTGTGGTGGTGTGGGCAGTGGGTCACTGCCCGGGTCCCCTGTCGGGGTGTGTGTCTTCGTTGACAGTGCGGACGACGGCGACGCTGCCGCCGGGTAGACGGAACGTCCCTTCTGCATTGTCCCCGGAGAGCAGGTCGTTGCCGCGGATTGTGAGGTCCGCGGCTTCGTCGGCGTGGTTGATGGCCACGACGTAGGTGCCGGAGTCGCCGTGGCGGGTGACCACCTCGACGCCTTCGGGCAGCGTGGCGGGAGCGACTCCCGCGTCGGCGTAGACCGCCGACATCACATGCGCCAGCGAGTCGGCATCGAGCCGCGTGCTGACGTACCACGCGGTCCCGCTGCCGTGCTGGTTCCGGGTGATGGCGGGCTTGCCGGCACCCGGCCCGTCGACGTAGTGGGCGACGACGTCGGCGTCGGTGACGACGAGGTCCTCCGCCCACATGTCGGCGGACAGTTGGTGGTGGCTGTCGTGGGTCCACGACAGCGTCATCGCGTCGTCCTCGCGCAGGGGCAGGTGCTCCTCGACCCAGACCCCCAGCGAGGGCTCCAACGGCCTCATGAAGCCGCCGGGATGGACGGCGTCGTGTTCGTCGACGACAGCGGCGAAGTAGGACACGACCAGGGTGCCGCCCTGCTCGACGTAACGGTTGAGGTTGGCGGCGTCCTCGGCTCGCAGCAGGTACTGCGACGGCACGACGACGAGGCGGTAGCGGCTCAGGTCGTGGCTGGGCAGAGCGAAGTCGACGGTGATGTTGTCCCGCCAGAGCCGCTCGTAGTAGGCGCGGACCTGCTCCTGGTGGGAGAGGTCCTCGGAGGGCCGCCATTCAAGATCCTGCGCCCAGAAGGACTCGAAGTCCCACAGCACGGCCACGTCGGCGAGGACGCGGGTGCCGCGGATGGCGTCGATGCGCTTCAGGGTGCGGCCCAGCTCGACGACCTCCCGGAAGACGCGGGAGTCCTTGCCGGCGTGGGGGAGCATCGCGGAGTGGAACTTCTCCTGACCGTGCCGGGCCGCGCGCCACTGGAAGAACAGCACCGCGTCCGAGCCGCGCCCGACGTGGGCGAGCGAGTTGCGGGCCATCTCGCCGGGACGCTTGGCCACGTTTCGGGGCTGCCAGTTGACCCCGGACGTGGAGTGCTCCATGAGCATCCACGGCTTGCCGCCGCCGACGGAGCGCGTCAGGTCCGCGGCGATGGCCAGCCCGATGTGCGCCTCCGGGTCGGCAGCCACCAGGTAGTGGTCGTCGGAGACCAGGTCGACCTCGGCAGCCCACTTCCACAGGTCGCTGCCCCAGTGCTGGTTGGCCATGAAGTTGGTGGTGACGGGCTTGTCAGAGTGGCGCCGAATCGCGTCGCGCTCCAGCACGAAGCACTCGCGGATCTGTTCGTCGGTGAAGCGGACGAAGTCCAGGCGCTGGGCGGGGTTGACCACCGACGGTGCGACAGCTGGGACGGCCACGTGCTCCCACTCCTCGTAATGCTGGCCCCACACGGCAGTGCCCCAGGCGGCGTTGAGTGCTTCCAGCGAGCCGTAGCGGCGCTGCAACCAGGCGCGGAAGGCCGCGGCCGAACGAGGGGAGTAGTCCTCGCCCACGGGGACGCCGTACTCGTTGTGCACGTGCCACATGACGACGGCGGGGTGCTGGGCGTAGCGCTCGGCCAGGGCGTCGGCCACGCGCACGATGGCCCGTCGGTACTCCGGCGAGCTGTGCGCAGCCATGCCGCGTGACCCGAAGCCCATGACCGTCCCGTCCCGGGTGACCTGCCGGGCGTCGGGGTACTGGGCGAAGAACCAGGCGGGCGGGGAGGCGGTCGGGGTGCCCAGGTCCACACTGACGCCGTGGGAGTGCAGCAGGTCGAACAGCTCGTCCATCCACGAGAAGTCGAAGATGCCTTCGCGCACCTCGAGCAGCCCCCAGGAGAACATGCCGACGCTGACCAGGTTGACGCCGGCCTCGCGCATGAGGGCGACGTCCTCCTCCCAGGTGGCGCGCGGCCACTGCTCGGGGTTGTAGTCGCCGCCGTAGGCGATGCCGTCGATGGCGGGCCAGGGATTCACGTCGTCGGACACCTCGTCGTATCAATTGGGTCAGGCACAGGCTGTAACCGTTCCCAGTATGCCAACCTGTCGCGACGTTCGACAACGCGCAACAGCTAACAGTTCAATAACAGTAACTTGCAGGTAATTGCGACGCAACAGCAGGGTTGGTTTGCAGGGAGCCATTTGGATACAGGTCCGTACCGACCTACACTCGATGCACTGTTGTATCCGCCCTCTCTGCGCCCGGGAAGAGACCCATGTCCGCACAGCTCTACGCCCTCGGGCGCTGGTGTTTCCGCCGGCGACGGGCCGTCATCGCGGCCTGGTTCGCGCTCCTCGTCGTCCTCGGTTCCCTGGCCTTCGTCCTCCGCGGGGACTTCAACGACCAGTTCGAGATCCCTGGTTCCGCGTCGCAGGAGGCGCTCGAGCAGCTCCGCATGACCTTCCCGCAGGGCGCGGCTCTCGGCGCCACGGCGATCGTCGTCGCGCCCGACGGCACCGACGTCACGGAGCTCCGGCCGGAGATCGAGGCCGGAGTCGAGGAGTTCCAGGAGCTGCCCATCGTCGACGTGGCCCAGACGCCGTTCAACGAGTACATCGAGGGCCTCGTCTCGGACGGCAACACCGCGGCCATCATCCAGCTCCAGCTCGACGTGGCCGAGACGCCGTCGTCCCAGCAGCTCGCCACCATCACGGAGGCGGCGGAGCGCATTGAGGGCACCATGCCCGCCGGCACGGAGGTCCACATGGGCGGCGAGGCGTTCAACGTCGAGCTCCCGCACCTGTCGATCATCGAGGCCATCGGCCTCGTCGTCGCGCTGGGTGTTCTCACCGTCGTTCTCGGCTCGCTCGTCGCCGCGGGATTGCCGATCCTCACGGCCGTCACGGGCGTCGGGGTGGCGATGGCCATCCTGTTCCTCATCACCCGGATCGCCACGATCAACTCGGTGACGCCCATGCTCGCGGTCATGCTCGGCCTCGCCGTGGGCATCGACTACGCACTGTTCATCCTCTCCCGGCACCGCGATCAGCTGCGCGAGGGCATGGCAGTCGAGGAGTCCGCCGCCCGCGCCGTCGGCACCGCCGGCTCGGCCGTCGTCTTCGCCGGCCTGACCGTCTTCATCGCGCTGCTCGGGTTGGGCGTCGCCAACATCCCGTTCCTCACCGTCATGGGTGTCTTCGCCGCCCTCACCGTAGCGTTCGCCGTGCTCATCGCCCTCACGATGCTGCCGGCCCTCATGGGCTTGGTGGGGGAGCGGATGCGGCCCAGTGCAAAGGCCCGCGACGATGAGGCGCCAGCCAAGCCGCGTGGCGGTGCGTTCCGGTGGTGGGTGAATCTCGTCACGCGCTTCCGGGTGGCCACGATCGTCGTCGTGGTCACGGTCCTCGGTGCGCTCAGCATCCCCGGGCTCTCGCTCGACATGTCGCTGCCGAACGCCGGCCAGCACGACCCGGCCGCCTCCGACCGGATCGCCTACGACGCCATCACCGAGCACTTCGGCGAGGGCTTCAACGGACCCCTGATCGTGACCGCCGACATCATCGCCTCCACCGACCCGCTCGGGCTCATCGAGTCGATCAAGGCCGACATCGAGGACCTCGAGCTCGTCTCCTCGGTCCCGCTGGCCACCCCCAACCAGAACGCCGACACGGCGCTCATCCAGATCATCCCGGCCACGGCCGCCGACGACCCGGCCACCGCCGACCTGGTGGCCCAGCTGCGGGACCTCCAGGACGTGTGGGAGAACCGCTACGGCGTCGAGACGGCTGTCACGGGCTTCACCGCCATCCAGATCGACGTCACCGACAAGCTCTCCGGCGCCCTCCTGCCCTTCGGGGTCATCGTCGTCGGCCTCTCCATGGTGCTGCTGGCCGCGGTGTTCCGGTCCATCTGGGTCCCCGTCAAGGCGACGTTGGGCTACCTGCTCAGCATCGGGTCGGCCTTCGGCGCCACCGCTCTGGTGTTCAACGACGGGTGGTTCAAGGAACTGGTGAACCTCGAGCGCGGCATGCCGGTCATCAGCTTCCTGCCCATCCTCTTCATGGGCATCCTGTTCGGGCTCGCCATGGACTACGAGGTCTTCCTCGTCTCCCGAATGCGGGAGGAGTACGTCCACGGCAAGGATGCGCAGTCCGCCATCCGTGACGGTTTCGTCGCCTCCGGTCCCGTCGTGGTCGCAGCGGCGCTCATCATGTTCGCGGTGTTCGCCTTCTTCGTGCCGCAGGGCATGGGCCCCATCAAGCAGATCGCCTTCGCGCTGGCCGTCGGCGTCGCCATCGATGCCTTCGTGGTGCGCATGACCCTCGTGCCGGCCGTCCTGGCGCTGCTCGGCGATCGGGCCTGGTGGCTACCGGCGTGGCTGGACCGGGTGCTGCCCACCTTCGACGTCGAGGGCGAGGTCCTGACCAAGGAGCTCGCCCTGGCGAACTGGCCGGGAACCGACGACGTCGTATTCGCCGATGGCTTGGAGGTGGAGGGAGTCGTGGCGCCGCTCGACCTGCGTGTGAGGGCCGGCCAGGTCGTCGGACTCGTCGGGTCCGTCGGGCCGCGCACCGGCGCTGCCCTGGCGATCTCCGGCCGGCTGCAGACCACGGGCGGACGTGCCCGCGTGGCCGGGGCCCTCGTCCCGGAGGCCGCTGGCGCCGTCCGGCGCCGCACCACCTACCTCGACCTCGCCACCGTGCGGGACACGGCCGCAGCGCTCGACGGGGTCTCATTCCGCGTCCCGGGCGTGGTCATCATCGACTCGGTGGACCTCGTCGGCACCGACGCCGAGCGCAGGGCGCTCCAGCGGCTCGTCGACGCCGCCCGCACCGACGGCGGGTTCGCACTCTTCCTCTGCGCCGCAGCCGATGCCCACCTCCACGACTTCCACCCCGACCGCGTGGTCGCCCTCGGCGCCACCCTGGACAGGAGCAACGCATGAGGCCCGAGAGCACCCATCCCGGCCACCGCACCAGCTGGCCCGCCATCGTCGCACTGGCGCTCGTGCCGCTCCTCGCCGTCGGCGCCCTGATGGGACTGACCCTCGACCGCAGCGAGCGCGTGCAGGCCGCCGTCGTCAACCTGGACGAGGCCGTTGAGGTCCAGGGCCAGATCGTGCCCCTCGGCCGCCAACTGGCCGCCGCGATCATGGAGCGTGACGGGGAGAACATCGACTGGGTCCTGGCCGATGCCAAGAACGCCAAGGACGGGCTCGAGACCGGGGAGTACGCGGCGGTCGTCACCATTCCGCGGAGCTTCTCGGCGGCCGCGACGTCCTTCAGCGAGAACGACGCCGACCGGGCGACCCAGGCGACCATCGACGTCGACGTCTCGGACAACGCTCCTGTGACTGACACGTCGCTCGCCCAGCAGATCGCGCGCCTCGCGGCCGACACGGTGAACGAGACCCTCACCGAGGGCTACCTCGACGGCATCTACCTGGGCTTCAACCAGGTGGGCGAGCAGTTCACCACCATCGTCGACGGGGCCTCCCAGCTCGCCGATGGGGCCTCCCAGCTCGCCGACGGCACGGGCGAGGCGTCCGACGGGGCCGTCCAACTTGCCGACGGCATGGAACTCCTGGCCGACAACGCCGAAGCCCTCACCGCGGGTGGTCAGAACCTCCGCGAGCGTGGCGCCCAGCTTCGCAGCGGCACCGACCAGCTCGTCTCCGGCTTGCCGGGCCTCGCGGACGGCGTGGCCCAGCTGGATGCGGGCGCCAACGAGCTCGCCACCGGCGCCGACGAATTGGCCGACGGTGCGGGTCAGCTGAGCGCCGGCATCGGTGAGTTCGCCGACCAGACACCGCAGCTGGTCGACGGCGTCTCCCAACTGGCGGACGGGGCCGAGCCGCTGCTCGGCGCCATCCCGGACTACACCGCGGGCGTCAAGCAGGTGGTCGGGGGAGTGGGGCAGCTGAGCGACGGGCTCGACCAGGTGGTGGCCGGGCTCGAGCAGGGCGGTCAGCAGGACTTCTCGCAGCTGGAGGAGCTCTCCACCGGCGCCCGTGCCCTCGCGGACGGCTCGCGCCAGCTGGCTGACGGCATCGCTGCCGCCCCCGTCGACTACGAGGAGCTCGCCGAGCAGCTCGGCCAGTTCTCAGACGGCTCCGAGGGCATCGCGACGGGCGTCGTCGAGGCCAACCAGGTGATCCAGGCGCTGGCCTCCGGCCGAGGCGTCCCGACCGCCGAGCTGGACGCGGCGGCTGCCCAGATCGCCGAGCGGGCCGAGTTCACCTGCCCCGTCGAGGACCTTGAGGCCTGCGACGCGATGGAGGCCCAGTTCCGCGCGGCGGTGGCCGCAGGCGTGCGGGGTGGATTCGACGCCGGCATCGGTACCGCTGCCACGATCCTCACCACCACGGACCCGGAGACGGGCCTCTCGCTCGCGGACGGGGCGCAGTACCTCGCGGACAACGCCGACGAGTTCTCCGCCTACATCCCGGTCCTCGTGGACGGGGTGGCGCAGCTGCAGCCGGGCACCGAGCAGTTGTCCGACGGCGCCGAGCAGTTGGCGGACGGGATCGACGAACTGGTCACGGGGCTGACCAGCATCCCCGAACAGATGGCCCAACTGCAGGCGGGTCTGCAGCAGTTGGCCGACGGGGCCGACCAGCTCGCCACCGAGGCGCAGCCCCTGGCCGACAACGCGGACCAGCTCGGCAGCGGTGCCACGCAACTGCTCGTCGGGATCCAGCAGCTCGACTCCGAGATCTCCGCCCTACCCGATGGCGTGAACCAGCTCGACGACGGCGCTGCGCAGCTCGCGACGGGCTCCCGGCAGCTGGCCGACGGCCTCGACCGGTACGCCGACGGCGTCGGAGAACTCAACTCCGGCGTCGGGCAGCTCGCCAGCGGCGCCGACCAGTACGCCGACGGGGTCCGCGCCTACATCGACGGCGTCGACCAGTACAGCCGCGGCGTCGACCAGTACGCCGACGGCGTGGTCTCCGCCTACGACGGCGCGCGCCAGCTCTCCGACGGACTGGTCCAGCTCGACGACGGCGCGGAGCAGCTCGCCGACGGTCTGGACACGTTCGCCGCGGAGCTCGCGGCCGGGGCCGACCAAGTCCCGAGCTACGACCCGGACCAGCGTGCCACGCTGTCGTCGGTGGTCGCCAGCCCTGTCGACCAGGACGACTCGCTCATCGACGCGTCCCGCACGGCCCTCGTCGCACTGCTGGTCGTGGCTGGCCTCTGGCTCGCGGCGCTGGCCGCGTACGTCGTCGTCAACCCCGTCCCGAGCGACCTCGTCGCCTCGCGTGCGCCCAGCGTCTCCCTCTGGGGTCGGACCCTGGGCCTGCCCGCTGCGCTGGCGGCGGGAACGGGTGCGGTCCTCGGTGTCGTGGCCTCGGTGGTCTTGGCGCTCCCGGCGGGTCGAGGGCTGGGTGCGGTGCTGCTCCTGGCGGGCCTCGGCGCGTCCTTCGTGCTGGTCAACCACGCGTTGTCGGCCTGGCTGGGCAACGTCGGCCGCGGCATCGCCGTACTGCTGCTGGTGCTCAGCGTCGTCCTCGGCCTGAGCTCGGCGGTCCCGGGATGGATGAGCGCGCTGGCGGGGATCTCTCCCGTGCAGAACGGCCTCGAACTGGTGCGGACGTGGCTTGCCGACGGTGCCGGCGTCATCGGGCTCGCAGGCGGCGCCCTGCTGATCGGTGTCATCGCCCTGGGCCTGTCCTACCTCGCCATCGCGACGCGGCGCAGGCTCACGGCCGCGCAGTTCCGACGGCGGATCGGCGTCGCCTGATCGTCAGCGCAGGAACAACGCCTTCATCCGGGCGGACGCGGCCCACGTGCCGAACACGGCGAGCACCACGAAGTACGCGGTGTGGCCGAGGCTCATCCACGTGACGGTGCCGAAGGTCAGGTCCCGCAGGAGCTCCACGGCGTGCCACAGCGGCAGCGCCATGACGACCCACTGCACGGTCGCGGGATACACGTCGATCGGGTAGAAGGTGCCGGCGAACAGGAACATGGGCAGCAGCACCAGCCCCAGCCAGTCCATCTGCTGGAAGGTTGTCAGGAAGCTCGTGGCCGCCATCCCGAGGGCGGCGAAACCGAACGCGACGAGGATGCAGACCGGGACGGCGAGCAGGGCCCACCACGACTCGATGAGTCCCAGGACCAGCATGACCACGCTGAACGCCGCGGAATAGGCGGCGCCGCGGACCAGGGCGACGGCGATCTCACCGAGCGCGACGTCCATCGGGCCGAGCGAGGTGTTGAGCATGCCCTCGTAGAGCTTGGAGATGCGCAGCTTGAAGAAGACGTTCCACGTGGAGTCGAAAACCGCGCCGTTCATTGCCGACGTGGCCAGCAGGGCAGGAGCGATGTACGCGGCGTAGGCGACCTCGCGGCCGGCGTCGTCGGTGATGGTGCCGATCATGGCCCCCAACCCGAGGCCCATGGCGAGCAGGTAGAGCACCGGCTCGACGAAGCCGGAGACCATGACCCAGATGTTGCCCTGCCACTGCGTTTTCAGACCACGGGCGAAGACGGAGCGGGCGTTGCCGCTGTACATGGCCGACCGGCGCGGGGGGCGGACCAGGTCCTGGCCGTCGGGCAGGCGGGCTTCGCGCTGCGCGAGTGTGGGCGAGGTCATCCGACCAGCCTCCGGTTGTAGGTGCGCCGGGCGAACCACCAGCCGGCGGCGCTCAGCACCACGAGGTACGCGACGTGGACCGCGACCAGCCATCTCGTGACGTCGATCGGCGTGGCGGCGTGCCGGCCCAGTTCGACCCCGTGCCACAGCGGCGAGACCCAGCCGAGGGGCCTGAGGTAGACCGGGAGGGTCTCGAGCGGGAAGAAGGTTCCCGAGAAGAGAGTCATGGGCATGATGACGAAGCGCTGCATGAGGGCGAACTGGCCGCGCTCCTCCGTCAGGGTGGCCGCCCAGGCCATGATCGGCAGCCCGACCGCGGAGGCCGTGAGCAGACCGATCGGCAGCAGCCACAGGCCGCCCCACTCCGGGATGGCCCCGAAAGCGGCCAGCACGGCGAAGTAGATCACCAGCGTCACGACGTAGCGCAGGGTGACGCCCATGACGTGGCCGTCGGCGATTTGGCCGGGGGTCAGCGGGGTCACCTGTCCCGCGTAGTAGGTGCGGCGCCACTTGAACCCGGCCATGACGGTGTAGGTGTTCTCCTCGGTGGCCGCCTGGATCGCGGTGGACAGGAGCAACGCGGGGGCCACGAAGTGCAGGTACGGCATGCCGAGGTCCTGGCCGGTGGTCTGGTCGACGACGACGCCGAGGCCGATACCCATGGCCATCAGGTAGAGCAACGGGGACAACAGTCCGACCCCGAGGATGCTGCCGACGTACGCCTTGGCCTGCAGCAGCCAGAACTCCATGTAGTACACGGGACCCCGCCGGGCGACGGCGGATGCCATCTCGTCGTGGGTCATGGGCGCGGCCAGCGAGGTCACCTTCCGCGCCAGGTCGGAGGCGGCGACGTGGGGGGTGGTGGAGTGCTCAGTCAATGAGGCTCCGACCGGTCAGCCGCAGGAAGACGTCCTCCAGCGAGCAGCGACGCACGAGCGACGACTTGGGGTGCAGTCCCAGGGCATTGACGCGCTCCAAGGCGGCCTCGCCGTCGGTGGCGTAGACGAGAATCCGGTCCGGCAGCACCTCCACACGATCACCCACGCCGTCGAGGGACGTGGCGACTGCGGCGTTCCGGTCGGAACCGAACCGCATCTCCACCACCTCGCGCCCGGCGTGCTCCCGGACCAGGGCTGCGGGCGAGCCCTCGGCGACGATGCGGCCGTGGTCGACGACGACCAGCCGGTCGCACAGCTGTTCGGCCTCGTCCATGTGGTGCGTCGTCAGCACGAGCGTGATGCCCTGCTCCTTCAGTCGGAAGAGCCGATCCCAGAGGATGTGCCGGGCCTGCGGGTCGAGTCCGGTGGTGGGTTCGTCGAGCAGGAGGATCCTGGGGTCCGATATCAGGGAGCGGGCGATGGTGAGGCGTCGCTTCATGCCGCCGGACAGGTCGTCGGTCTTGGACTTCTTCTTGGCGGTGAGCTGGGCGAACTCGAGCAGGAGGTCGGCCTTGGGGTAGAGGTACGACTTGGGCAGGCCGAAGTAGCGTCCGTAGGAGATCAGGTTGTCGATGACGCTCAAGTCGGAGTCCAGGTTGTCCTGCTGCGGGACGACGCCCAGGTGGGCCCGGACCCGGGAACCCTCCTTCTCCGGGTCCATGCCGAGGATGCTGAGGCTGCCGCCGGAGCGACTGGAGACGCCGCCGATCATGCGCATTGTCGTGGACTTGCCTGCGCCATTGGGCCCGAGCAGCCCGAAGGACTCGCCGGGAGCGACGTGGAAGTCGATCCCGCGCACGGCCTCGACGTCGCCGTAGGACTTCCGGAGGCCCGACGCCAGGATGACGGGTTCATTCACGAGGGGGAAGCCTACCCTCGGCCGGGCCCGACGACGGAGGGTGCGGCGGCGTTCCATGGTGACTACCTCGGCTCCGAACCGGGCGGTTCGCGAAGAATCCCGGCCCCCCGTGCAGGCGGGACTCGTCCTTCTGCACGATTGTGCAAGGTATTTGCAACGACGTGCAGAGGGCGGTTGTCTGAACTCATACCGGCGACCAAGCCGGCCTCAAGGCTGTCGTCGGGGCAACACCCGCGAGCAGTCCTCGCACAATTGGATGTGGCGTCCCGTCTGGGACGCCCTAGCTGACACAGTTGTCAGGATCGGAGTCACACATGGAACTGCTGGAAGTCTCGCTAGGAACGATCTTCCTGTCAGAGACCGTCGGATCGATGCTTCTGCTGCTGCTCGGTGGTGGCGTCGTGGCCAACACCCTGTTGGTCAAGACCAAGGGCAACGGCACCGGCTTCCTCTTCGTGAACTGGGGCTGGGGCATGGGCGTGTTCGTCGGCGTCATCGCCTCGTACGCGTCCGGCGGCCACCTGAACCCGGCCGTCACCGTCGGCCTCATCGCCAACGGCGCCGAGGAGTTCGTGCCGGGCATCCCCGTCACCGTCACCTCGACCCTCGTCTACTTCGCCGGTGAGCTCGTCGGTGCCATGCTCGGCGCCTTCCTCGTCTGGCTCACCTACAAGGAGCACTTCGACGCGGAGCCCAACCCGGCCCTCAAGCTGGGCGTCTTCTCCACCGCTCCCGAGATCCGCAACCCCATCTGGAACACCGTCACCGAGATCATCGGCACGTTCGTCCTGGTGTTCGGCGTGCTCGCCGCGGGCGCCTTCACCAACAACAACCCCGAAGCCCCCGCCAACCTCGGCTGGCTCGGTGCTCTCGGCGTCGGCCTGTTGGTCTTCTCGATCGGCATGAGCCTCGGTGGTCCCACCGGCTACGCCATCAACCCCACTCGTGACCTCGGCCCCCGTATCGTCCACGCCCTGCTGCCCATCAAGGGCAAGGGTGGCTCGGACTGGGGCTACTCCTGGGTCCCGATCGTCGGCCCCCTGATCGGTGGCGTCCTCGCCGGTCTGCTCGGCAACGTGCTGCTGCCCTGACCGGGCTCGACAGCTCACCCCACAGTCACACACACATCACGAAGGAGTGAAACCAGAACATGACTGACAAGTACGTACTGGCCATCGACCAGGGCACGACCAGCTCGCGCGCCATCATCTTCGACCACGGCGGCAAGATCATCTCCGTCGGCCAGAAGGAGCACGAGCAGATCTTCCCCCGGGCGGGCTGGGTGGAGCACGACGCCAAGGAGATCTGGGACAACGTTCGTTCCGTCGTCGCCGAGGCGCTGAGCAAGGCCAGCCTCAACCAGGCCGACATCGCCGCCTGCGGCATCACCAACCAGCGCGAGACCACGCTGGTGTGGGACAAGACCACCGGTGAGCCCGTCTACAACGCGATCGTGTGGCAGGACACCCGTACCGCCAAGATCATCGACGACCTGGGCGGCGAGGAGGGCCAGGACAAGTACAAGGCGCGCGTCGGCCTGCCGCTCGCGACCTACTTCTCCGGACCGAAGGTCAAGTGGGTCCTCGACAACGTCGAGGGCGCACGTGAGAAGGCGGAGGCCGGCGACCTCGTCATGGGCACCATGGACACCTGGGTGCTGTGGAACATGACCGGCGGCGTGAACGGTGGCGTGCTCGTCACCGACGTGACCAACGCGTCGCGCACCATGCTGATGGACCTCAAGACCCTCAGCTGGGACGAGGAGATCGCCAAGGACATGGGCATCCCCATGTCGATGCTCCCCGAGATCCGCAGCTCGGCCGAGGTCTACGGCGAGGGTCGGCCGCAGGGCATGCTCTCCGGCGTCCCGATCGCCGGCATCCTCGGTGACCAGCAGGCCGCCACGTTCGGCCAGGCCTGCTTCGAGGTCGGCATGGCCAAGAACACCTACGGCACGGGCAACTTCATGCTGCTCAACACCGGCACCGAGATCGTTCCGTCCAAGAACGGCCTCCTGACCACCGTGTGCTACAAGATCGGCGACAAGGCTCCGATCTACGCACTCGAGGGCTCGATCGCCGTCACCGGTTCGCTGGTGCAGTGGCTGCGCGACAACCTGAAGATGTTCAGCTCCACGCCTGAGGTCGAGGAGCTGGCAGCGACGGTCGAGGACAACGGTGGCGCGTACTTCGTGCCGGCGTTCTCCGGCCTGTTCGCCCCGTACTGGAAGTCCAACGCACGCGGTGCGCTGGTCGGCCTCACCCGTTACGTCAACCGCGGCCACATCGCCCGCGCGGTCCTGGAGGCCACGGCCTTCCAGACCCGTGAGGTGCTGGACGCCATGGAAGCCGACTCGGGTGTGACGCTGGCCGAGCTCAAGGTCGACGGCGGCATGACCGCCAACGAGACGCTCATGCAGTTCCAGGCCGACATGCTCGGCGTCGACGTGGTTCGCCCCGTCGTCGCGGAGACCACGGCTCTGGGCGCTGCCTACGCTGCTGGCATCGCCACCGGCTACTGGCAGGGCGAGCAGGACGTCATCGACAACTGGGCAGAGGACAAGCGCTGGGCCCCGTCGATGGACGAGAAGGAGCGCGAGCGCCTGTACCGCAACTGGAAGAAGGCCGTCACCCGGACGTTCGACTGGGTGGACGACGACGTCGTGGAGTGATCCGCGTCTGAGAATCGCAGCATCGCCGGGCGGTGGGGGCAACCTCGCCGCCCGGCGTTCTGCTGCGCCCCCTCACGAAAATCGATCAGTGGTCGATCTTCCCCCGTCCGCTTCCGAAAATGCACCACTGACCGCGGTTGTTTGCCCCTTCCTGGGCAGGGCTCAGTTGGTGAGGGCGTCGTCGAGGAGGCTTATCGGTCCCCAGGCGCCGTCCTCCAGGTTGCTCAGCACCGCGAGCGTGGTTCCGGAAGCGGGGTAGTGCCGGAGGATTCCGCTGGCACCGACGTTGATGCCCTCCTTCCACCAGGACCTGGTCGAGCCGTCGGGGTTGCGTTCGAACTCGAAGCCGTAGCCGACCCAGTGCTCGACGCCGTCGTCGCGCGTCTCCTGCAGCCCATGGGGCGCGAGCATCAGGTCGACGTCGCGGCGCTCGAGCAGGGAGCCGTCCAGGAGCGCATCATGGAAGCGCACGAGGTCGCCGACGGTGCAGTGGGCGCCGCCGTCGGGCGTGCCGATCGGTGGGTAGGAGTAGATGTTCCGACGCCAGCCGACGATCGTGTCGCCGTCGCGGACGGGCTCGACGCCCTCGGCCACGTCGGCTTCGACACGGTCCATCGCGAAGAATCCCGAGCGGGTCATGCCCGCGGGCGTGAGGATGTGCTGGCGAACGTAGTCGCGGTAGGCGGTTCCCGTCGCCCTCTCCACCATCATGCCCAGCAGGACGTATCCCGCATTGCAGTAGCGACATCCCTCGCCTGGCGCGAAGTTGGCCGGCTTCTGCGCGAAGCCGGGCAGGAGATCGGCGGCGTCGCGCACGGAGTAGCTCGGCCGGTCGCGGAACAGGGCCTCGTAGCTCTCCCCGGCCTCCTCGTCGGCATCGTCCCCGATGCCCGACGTGTGGCTGAGGAGGTGGTGGACGGTGGCGCCCGAGCTGATCGTGGTGCCCTCAAGTCCGAGGTAGTCGACGGCGGCCGTCGTCAGCGCGAAGGCGCCGGCTCGCACCTGCTGCAGGACCGCGACGGCCGTGAAGAGCTTGGTGATCGACGCCGTGTCGAAGCGGGTGTCCGACGTCGCAGGCACGCCCCAGGTGTGGGAGGCAAGGCCGTAGCCGCGATCGAGGAGCACCTCACCGCCGCATCTGACAAGGACGGCGCCGGAGAATTGCTGGCGTTCCGCCAAGCGTGACAGGGCACCGTCGACGTCCGTGAGGTCCATGCAGGCAGCCTACGGCCGAGTCAGTGGTGCATTCTCGGAGGCGGACGGGGGAAGATCGATCACTGATCGATTTTCGTGAGGGGGCGCGGGGGCAGGCGCGGGCCGCTGGATCTACCGAAGGGGCGGTTCTACTCGGTGACCAGCGCGTTAACGGTGACGTCGTTGATCTGCGTCCGGTACCGTGCGGTCTCCACCTGCGGCAGGCTCGTCAGGTAGAGCAGCAGGAACTGGGTCTCCCGTGGCTGCTCGAGCGTGAAGGTCGTCTCCGCCGGAGCGTCTTCCTGCGTCGCCACGGCCTCCCAGTCCGACTGCGACCCCATCGGCGCCGACGTCGCGCCGGCCTCCGCGGGGACGCGCAGCTCCACGGTGGTCCCGGCATCCTCGAACAGCACCTGCACGGTCGAGACGGCGCGCGGTTCGCCGAGGTCCAGCACGACGCCGATGCCAGGCTTCAGGCCGCCCAGGTCGGGGCGGTTGTGGTAGCGCAGGGTGGGCCAGCCGCTGGACGGGTCGTCATCGGTGATGCGGCCGAGGGCGTCGGTGTTCTCCTCCGCGTTGCCGCCATCCGCCTCGGGGTCGAAGTCGACGACGCCGACCACCGGGACCTCCTGGGGCTCGCCGGCGGGAGTCTCCGAGGGCGTCTCGGAGGATGGCGCGCTGGTTTCGGTGCCCTCCTCCGGGGTCGTGTCCGTGGGCTCGGGCGTGGCGGTTGCCGTGGCGCTGCCCCGGGTCCCCGGGGTGGCATTGTCCCGTGCGCTGTTGGCGCCGACGATGATCAGGGCGATGACCAGGGTTCCGACGGCGAGGGCCAGGATGAGCCACATCAACCCGCGGCCGCTGCCACGCTTCTCGTCCTCGCGCAGCGGATCGGCCCCGATGGCCTCGACGTCGACGGGGCGCCGGCGTTCCTGCCTGCGGTGCATGTCGTCGTGCTCGGAGGGCGTGGCGAGTGGTGCGGGGATGGGGGAGTAGCCCGCCGAGTCGAAGGTGCGGGGCTGGGTGGGGAACGCTGCCTCGTGGGCCAGCGCCGGCCCTGCCGTGGGGACCGGTTCGCCGCGACGCGGGGTCACGCCGAGGGCACGCACGCGGTGTTCGAGGTCCAGGGAGGCGTCCGCCGAGCCGAGCACCGTGTCGAGTGCCCGGGCGAGGTCGCCGATGGTCTGGATCCTGCTCTCCCCGGCGGCGCCCCTCTGCGTCAGCGTCACCGTCGCGATGCGGTCAAGAGCAGGGGAGACCCCGGCGCGCACGATGTGGGGGCTGGCGGGCTCCCCGGCGATGATGGGGGCCGCCTCCATGCCGTAGGCGGCCTCGCCAGGCCAGCGGTGGACCAGCGTTGCGTAGAGCAGTTGGCCGAGCCCGATTACGTCCCGCTTCTCGCGCTCGCCCCAGCTGAGCGGGTGGTCCTCATGGCGGATGAGGGCGGAGTCGACACCGAATCCCACCAATCGCACAGCCCCGGTGGGAGTGATGATGACGTTGTCGGGATTGAGGTGCTCGTGGTAGAGGCCCTGCGCGTGCAGGGAGGTCAGGGCGTCGGCGAGCTCCCGAGTGATCCAGCCGGCCTCGAGTGCGCTGAGGGGACCCGCGGAGAGGATCTCGGTCAGCGTGCAGCCCGCGGCGTACTCGCAGACGATGTAGGCACCGATTCCGAGCTCGTGGTCGGGTGTCGGCATCGCGTCGAGGACGCGGAGGAATCGGGAATCCGTCGCGACGGCACCCTTGCGGGCCGAGTGCAGCACTTCGTCGATGCGCGGGTCGCCGGCCTTCATGATGTGGGCCACGACGTCGCGGGACAGCACCAAATCGTGGGCGCGCCACGTCTCGACGCCGAACCGCACCACCATCAGTTGGTCGGCACGGAACCGGGTGCTGAGCAGCATTCCAGGCTCGCCGATCAGGTCCTCGGTTCGAGGCTCCTCGACGCGCTGCGCCGGCCCCATGCTGGCAGCCGGAACGACGGGGTTGAGCCGGGTCGACTGGCTCAGCTCCTCGTCGTCGAAGTCCGCAGGGTCGTCGTCTGCCATCACTGCATCTTCCCGCACCACGGGGTTCACGCGGGTCTCTTCCACGGAACTGGCGTCGTGACCCGTGACGGTGGCCGGCTGCGCCGCGGAGCCCCGCCGACCCAGGCGCGTCCGCACGAGCTCGGACAGGCTGCGCAGTTCGCGGACCTTGAGCAACTTGGCGACCCCGACGTAGACCCCGCCGATCACGGCCAGCCCGGCCAGGATGCCGAGCAGGTTGCCGATGATGCCGCCCTCCAGCGAGTCGGCGACCCAGCGGGCGAGGAAGTAGGCGACGACGCCTCCCAGTGATGCGCCGAGCACCAGCCGGACGACGTGGAGGAGCATCGACCGTCCATCCAGCGCCGGGAGCCTTCGTGACAGCGCGCGCCAGCTGAACAGCACCCCGGTGAGGTACGCGACGGAGTAGGCGAGGGCCAGCATGGCCGCCACCCAGCTCGGGTCGCCGACCAGCCAGACGAACAGGATCGCGAGTCCCGCGTTCAGTCCGGCGATGACGAGTTGCAGCAGGAACGGCGTCCGGGTGTTCTCGAGGGCGTAGAAGGTGCGCAGACAGATGAACTGCACGGTGAAGGGCACGAGTCCGACGGCGAAGCCCATGAGTGCCCAGGCGACCCACTGGGAGTCGGAGGATCCCTGCCCGTGGCCGAACAGGAGGTCCGCGATGGGTCCGGCGAGTGTGAAGAACCCGACGGCCGCCGGGACGATCGCGATGAGCGCCAGCCGCGTCGTGCGGGTCGACTCCAGCGCGACGGAGTCCATGTCGCCGGCGGCGGCGAGCCGGGAGGCGTTCGGGAGCATCGCCGTGGCCAGGGACACGGTGATCAGTGAGTGGGGGAGGATCCAGATGAGGTGTGCCTTGGAGTAGACGTCGACGCCGCCGCCCGCGCCGGCCGCCGTGGCGGAGGTGCCGAGCCGGGTGATCACCATCAGGGCCAACTGGTTGACCGCGACGAAGCCCATGGTCCACTTGGTCAGGGAGAAGGTCTTGCCGAGACCGGTGCCGCGCAGGTCGAGGCGCGGCCTGAACGAGAAGCCCACCTTCCGCAGGTACGGGATGAGGACGGCCGTCTGGGCCGCGATGCCCACCGTCGAACCGATGCCGAGCAGGAGCAGCTGGGGGGTGGTGAACGCCGTGCCCCGGTCGCCGTCGTTGCCGAAGACGAGGAAATACGTGGACAGCACCAGCACGGAGATGACGTTGTTGGCGATCGGCGCCCACATCATCGGACCGAACCTGTCGCGGGCGTTGAGGACCTGGCCGAGCAGGAAGAACGCACCGTAGAAGAAGATCTGGGGGAGGGTCAGGTACGTCAGCGCCACCATGGAGCCGTACTGGGCGGCCAGTTCCGGGGTGCGCCACTCGCTGGAGGAGTAGATCGAGGTGACAACCGGGGCTGCGATCGTGACGACCATTGCCACCGCGGCGACGATCAGCATGAAGGCCGTCATGATGCGGTTCGTGTAGGCCTCGCCGCCGTCGGGGTCGTGCTTGATGGCGCGCACGATCTGCGGGACGAGGACGGTGTTCAGCGCACCACCGGCGAACAGGATGTACAGCGAGTTGGGGACCATCGTGGCAAGGGCCAGCATGTCGGCTTGGCGCGTGCCGTTGCCGAGGATGAACGCGATGAGCATGACCCGCACCAGTCCGAGGGCACGGGAGATGAGCGTTCCCGACGCCATCAGGGCGCTCGCCGAGACGAGCTTGCGTGTACTGCTGACCTCAACCGCCACTGTTCTCCCCAGCCCGTTCCTTCTGCACCGCTCGGATACGCATCACGGTCCCTCCCAGGACCACTGCACCGGATACCACGATGATGATCCAGCCGACTCGCCCGAACTCGGTGGCCGTGATCTCCATGTCCACCGGTTCGCCGAAGGTGTGGCCTCCCGCGGTCTGCAGCCGTGCCGTCACCCGGGCCACCCCGTTGGCCGTCGCCTCCGGGGAGACGTTGAGAGTTAGGTTCTGTCCCGGCTGCACCGTCACCAGGTCCGTGGCGGGCACGTCGATGCGCTGCGGGAACTCGCTGTCGAACACCAGCCGCGCCGTCACCGGGACCGCCAGCTCATTGGTCAGGGTCACCGGGAAGTCGCTGGTACGCGACCCCATGACGAAAGAGCCCGCCGCCGACACGCGAACGCCCGACGGGTCTGGC
Organism: uncultured Arachnia sp.; assembly: GCA_947499145.1. GTDB lineage: Bacteria > Actinomycetota > Actinomycetes > Propionibacteriales > Propionibacteriaceae > Arachnia. The sequence continues at coordinate 86,613 of CANMNB010000012.1, read as the reverse complement.
GCCAGCGAGGGATGGTCGGTGATCCAGTCGACGGCCGCCGCCTCGCTCCCGAACCCCTCGGACGCCGAGCGCAGCAGGACGTGTCGCATGAGGACCGAGAGGTCGCTGCCCGTGAGGTCCTGGGCGAACTCGGCCTGGTCCAGGACCTCCTCGAAGCGCTCCCCCCATTCCTCCCAGTCGGTGGTGGCGGTGGGCGGGGAGAACAGCACCGCCCCACCGGAGCGCGGCACGGACGTCCAGGCTCGCTGGGAGTCCAACGCCCGTAGCCCGGCGACGTCGTCCGCATCATCGGCCAGGTGGACGCGTGGAGTCGTGGCCACGACATCCTCGGCCCATTGCCGGGTGTGCCGCTGGAGGGCGCTGTCGGGCGAGGAAGCGAGCCCGGGCAGGTCCAGCGGTTCGGTCACGACGACGCCCCCCACCCCGGAACCGGATCCCGTGGCATTGGCGACGAAGACGCGGCCGACGCCGGCGGACGTCAGCTGGCTCACCAGGGCACGCGTCCCCCGGTCATCGAGATCGGCGGCAAGTGGCAGACCCGCCACGTCCGGGAGCTCGGCGGACTCCGCAGCCGCCCAGTCCAGGAGCAGGTCGAGGCGGTCGGCGGCGGATGCGCGCGGTACGTCGACGTCGGCCAGCGGCAATCGCATCACCTTGCCGGCGTCGATCAGTTGCCTCAGTGCGTCGACGAACTGCTGGGCCGCCGGGTGGGCCTCGTGATCCTCTCCCGCCATGATGTGTGGGCGGGCGAGGGCATCAGCCTCCAGCAGCAGCAAGGGATCCAGGAGGACGGTGGCGTCAAGGTCACGGGCAGCATCCAGGAGGTCGGACAGTCGTGCGTCGATGTCTGTGACCAGGGAATCGTCCCGGAACTCCCCGCCGGCCATGAGTGTAGGCGTGGCACTGAGTTCGACGACCGCTGCGGCTCGCAACGGCTCCGGTGAGGCGGTGAGCAGGACGCGGCCTCGGCCCAAGGTCTGGTTGCCGCCCGACGCCGGCACGCCGCGGACGTGCACGCCCACCAGGTAGGCCGCGGGGTCATCGGCGAGCCCCAGCTCGGCCACGGTGGCGCTCACCGTGAACTCCGCCTGCTCGCCCGGGGCGAAGTCATCCTCCTGGGCGATCACCTCGACGTGGCCGGATTCGATCGTCGGGGGCTGGATCCGCTCACCCAGGGGCTCCGTGGGTGCTGAGGCGAGGGCCACCTGCAGTTCGTCCCGCGTGGTGAGCGGCTGCGAGGAGCTCCAGAAGTTCACGCTCAGGTAGCGCACCGCCTCGTCGGAGACGTTCTCGATGGTGCCCCGCAGCTCGATCACCTCGTCGCCCTGCCGCGGGTCCACCACCGGGGTCGACAGGTCCGTGATGGTCACGTCGAAGGCGGCCCGTTCGTCGGCGGCGGCAGGCATCGACACGGCCGCCGGGGTCAGCGACAGCAGCGCCAGCGTCGCCGCCACCGCCACGGCCCTGCGCACCCGCCTCACCATGTCATCGTACGGGTCAGGCCTCACCCTGTTCGGCCCACCACTCGCGGAGGACGGCCTCGGCGCGCTCCGGGGCCATGGGGCCGTGCTCCATCCGCTGCTCCAGCAGGAACTTGTACGCTCGCCCGACGGCCGGACCGGGTTCCAGCCCGAGGATCTCCATGATCTGCTGTCCGTCGAGGTCGGGGCGGATGGACTCCAGCTCCTCCTGTGCGGCGAGCTCGTCGATCCGCCACTCGAGCTCCTCGTAGGCGCGGCGCAGCCGGGTGGCCTTCTTCATGTTGCGCGTCGTGCAGTCCGAGCGGGTGAGGATGTGCAGCCGCTCCAGCTGGCTTCCCGCGTCGCGAACGTAGCGGCGCACCGCGGAGTCGCTCCAGGCGCCGTCGGAGTACCCGTGGAACCGGAGGTGCAGCTCGATCAGCAGTGCCACGGACTTCACCACCGCGCTGGGGTAGTTGAGCGCCCGCAGCCGCTTCGTGGCGAGCTTGGCGCCCACGACGTCGTGGTGGTGGAAGGTGACCTTGTTCCCCTCGAACCGGCGCGTCGCAGGCTTGCCGATGTCGTGCAGCAGCGCCGCCAGGCGTCCGACGAGGTCGGGCTCGTGGCCGCGCGACTTCTCGAGGTCGATGGACTGCTCCAGCACCGTCAGGGAGTGCTGGTAGACGTCCTTGTGACGGTGGTGCTCGTCGCGCTCCAGCCTGAGGGCCGGCAGTTCGGGCAGGACGTGGTCGGCGATGCCGGTGCGCACCAGCAGGTCCAGCCCGGCCCGGGGGGAGTCGGTGAGGAGGAGGCCGCTGAGTTCGGCCTGGATGCGTTCCGGCGAGACGATGGTGATGCGCTCCGCCATGTCGGCCATCGCGGCCTCGACGTCATCGGCGACGAGGAATCCGAGCCGAGAGGCGAAGCGTGCAGCCCTCATCATTCGCAACGGGTCGTCGGAGAACGAGACCTGCGGGGTCGACGGCGTCCGCAGCACTTGGTCGGCGAGGTCGTCCAGACCTCCGTACGGGTCCACGAAGGCCCGCGTCGCGACGTCGACGGCCATCGCGTTGACGGTGAAGTCCCGGCGTACGAGGTCGCCCTCCAGGGTGTCGCCGAAGCGGACCTCCGGCTTGCGGGAGTGCTGCTGGTAGGCGTCGGCGCGGTAGGTGGTGATCTCCACCAACCATTCCTCGTCGGCCTCCCGCATGAGCGCTCCGATGGTCCCGAACTCGCGCCCCACGTCCCATGTGGTCGGGGTCAGCGACTTCAGGATGGACTCGGTCTCATCGGGGCGTGCGGAGGTGGTGAAGTCGAGGTCGTGGCCGAGCCGTCCGAGCAGCGCGTCCCGCACGGATCCGCCGACGAGGTAGAGGCTGTGGCCGGCCCCCCGAAATCGTTCACCCAAAGCGTCGATGACGCCGGAGATCCGCATCAACTGCTGGACGGCGTTCGTCTGGGCTTCGGTGAGGCTGGGCACGAGGGGCCATTCTACGCGTTGCCCGACGGCGGCACGTCCTCGAGCGGGCATGATGGCGGGTATGCCTGAGGAGATCACCGAGAAGGTCGTGCTGGCGGCGCTCGTCATCGTGCTGGCGATCGTGCTGCGTGCGATCCTGCGCACAGCCATCAAACGCGTCACGGGCACCCTGCTGGCCAGGGGGCCGGCCCCGACGGAGGACAGTCTGGGAGCGACGGCTCGTCGGATGCTCGCCCGCGCGAGCGGGGTGCAGGAGGAGCGACACCGACAGCGGGTGCTGACCCTGTCGTCGCTGCTGAAGAACGTCGTCGACGTCGTTGTCGTGGCCGTGGCGCTGCTCACGGTCCTGGCGATCGCCGGGGTTCCGATGACTCCGCTGTTGGCGTCGGCCGGAGTCGGCGGTGTCGCGATCGGCTTCGGCGCACAGTCCCTGGTGAAGGACTACCTGTCGGGCATCTTCATGCTTGCTGAGGACCAGTTCGGGGTCGGTGACCTGATCATGGTCGGCGACCTGAAGGGAACCGTGCAGGAGGTCACGTTGCGCGTGACGAAGATCCGTGAGCCGCTGGGCACTGTCTGGTACATCCGCAATGGGGAGATCCTCACCCTGGGCAACGTGTCACAGGGTCACTCGGTGGCGTTCGTGGACATCCCGGTGGCCATCGACGAGGACCCCGTGCGCGTCACCGAGGTCCTGCGCGGGGCCGTGGCGGGCATGTCGGAGGATCCCGACTGGTCGGTCCTGATGGAGAACCCGACCGTCTTGGGTGTCGACTCAATGGCGGGGGGCACCATGGTCATGCGGGTCATGGTGAGGACTGGACCCGACCAGCACTGGGGTGTCATGCGTGAGGTCAGGCGTCGCGCGCAGGTGTCCCTCGCGGCCGCAGGGGTCCGCGGACCGATCCTCCCGATCCCCGCCACGGGACAGCCGAATGCTTGATGCCGGCCACTAGGCTGGACGCCTGATGTGGTCACGCAGACAGGAAGTCGATTACGCGCTGCAGCGCCGGGCGACGCTCGAGGCGGCGCGGCGACCGGCGCGCGCGCTCGGGCCGGAGGTCTGCGACGCAGACCCACTCCTGGTGCGGGCCGCCCAGCACCACGGCGAGGACCACGATCCCCCCTGTCCTGTCTGCGGGGAGCGCCTCGTGACGCTGAACTACGTGTTCGGGGAGCAGCTCGGGCAGTACTCCGGACGCATCCGTTCCACCAGGGAGCTGGAGGAGATGCAGGACGAGTTCGGGGAGTTCAAGGTGTGCGTCGTCGAGGTGTGCACCGACTGCCGGTGGAACCACATGATCCGCGCCTTCGTTCTAGGTGATGGAGTGACCAGGCGTCCACCGCGACGCCAGAAGACCGTGGAGGACATCTATGGCTAGCAAGTCGGCCCCGCAGAAGCCCCAGCGGACCCGTCGGGCGAAGAAGTCCTCTGCCCGCCGCATCTGGGGTCGGATCGCCGTCGGCGCCCTGGCAGTCCTCGTGCTGCTCGGCCTGGCCGGATTGGGGGCCTTCGCCTACCTCTACGCGACGCGGGACCTCCCGGACCCCAACGAGGACTTCACCACCAACACCACGTTCCTCTTCCACAGTGACGGCGAGACCCAGCTTGGTTCCCTCGCGGTGCAGAACCGGGTGAGCCTGGACTACGAGGAGATCCCCCAAGTTGTCAAGGACGCCGTCGTCGCGGCCGAGAACCGCTCCTTCTGGGAGGATCCCGGGTTCTCCGTGCGGGGGATGGCGCGAGGCGCATGGAGCATTCTCACGGGCGGAGAGATCCAGGGCGGCTCCACCATCACGCAGCAGTACATCAAGATCTTCTACCTCCACTCGGGGCAGACCATCAGCCGCAAGGTCGATGAATTGGTGCTGGCCACGAAGATGGGCCGACAGGTGCCCAAGGAGGAGATCCTCGAGGGCTACCTCAACACCATCTACTTCGGGCGCGGGGCCTACGGCATCGAGGCCGCGTCCAAGTCTTACTTCCTGAAGCCCGCAGCGGAACTCACGCTGCAGGAATCGGCTGCGCTGGCCGCCATCCTCAACAATCCCGCCGCCTTCAATCCGTCCGGTGGGTCGGAGAACGTGGAGCGCCTGGAGGGGCGCTACGGCTACGTCCTGGACGGCATGCTGGAGATGGGCCACATCACCGCGGCCGAGCACCAGGAGGCACGGGCCTCCCTGCCGGAGTTTCCGGAGGTCCCCACCAATGATCGCTACGGCGGCCCCACCGGCTTCCTGATCAAGCAGGTGGAGCGCGAACTCATCGACGCGGGCTTCAGCGAGGGCGAGATCCAAGGCGGGGGCCTCAAAGTGGTCACCACCATCGACACGCGCTTGCAGGACGCGGCCGTCGAGACGGCCCAGCGCTACACCGCAGAAGCGGCCGCGAACGCGGAGGAGCCGCAGGACCCGAACGAGCTGAAGGTCGCCATCTCCAGCGTCGACACGGCGTCCGGTGCCGTCCTGGCCATGTACGGGGGACCCAACTACGTCGACGACCAGCGCAACTGGGCCACCACCCCGCGCGCGGCGGCGTCGACGTTCAAGGCGTTCGCCACGCTGGCAGGCCTGCGCAACGGGTTCTCGCTGGACAGCATCCTCAAGGGCGACACGTTCGTGCCGCGCGGCGACACCCAACCGATCCGGAACCAGTTCTCCCAGGAGTACGGTCCCGTGACGCTGCGCCAGGCCGTCGCCGACTCCATCAACACCGCCATGGTGGACATGACCGAGCAGATGGAGGGAGGCCCCGAGGAAGTTGTGCGGGCGGCGACCGACTCCGGGGCACCCGACGCGGGCTGGAACCGCAACTCTCGCATTGCGCTCGGAGCCGCCGAGGTGAGTCCGCTCGATATGGCCAACTCCTACGCCACCTTCGCCGACGAGGGCCACTACAAGGACACCCACTTCGTCGCCCGTGTCGAGGACCGCAACGGCAGCGTCCTGTACCAGGCCGACGTCGAGCGCCGCCCGCAGGTGGAGCGCAACGTGGCCGCCAACCTCACAGATGCGCTCACGAGCGTCGTCACCGAAGGCAGCGGTACGCGGGCCTCCGACCTCGGGCGACCGGTGGCCGGCAAGACAGGTACCCACGGCGTCGAGGACGAGATCCAGTCCGCGTGGTTCGTTGGCTACACCCGTCAGATCTCCACCGCGGTGATGTACGTCGTCGGCGACGACGGCATCGGTGACCTCGAGCCCTACAAGCGCCCGCAGGACCGGACCTTCTACGGCTCCAGCTACCCGCTCATGACATGGGTGGACTACATGCGCGTGGCGTCCGAGGGTATGGAGGTCCTCGAGTTCGACGAGCCCGAGCCCATCGACGGCATCAACGAGTCCCAATCTCCTTCGCCGAGCCCGACCCCGACCGAGACGGAACCCACCGAGGTCGAATCGAGCCCGACTCCCGAGGAGTCGGAATCGCCGACGCCCGAGGAGTCGACGACCGAGGAGACCACCCCCGAGTCGACGCCGGAGGAGTCTTCCCCGGAGCCGACTGAACCCAGCGAGGAGCCGAGCCCCGAACCGGAGCCGTCGGAGGAGCCTGTCCCCTCGGAGGAGCCGCCCGTCTCGAGCGACCCGCCGTCGCCTGGCGGCGGGGGCGACGCCGCAGGCCGCCCAACCGCTCGGCCGAAACCTCCGGGGCAGGAGGACCCCATCCCGTTGCCGTCGGTCAGTCTCGGCGCTGACGCCTGATCCTGGCCCTAGTCTGGGCCAGTGACCAACGCGCTGTTGCCCGGACTGGGCGGCCCCATGGGGCGCCATGCCCGCCCGCGCGGGGTCTGGTTCGAGCCGCTGCCGTGGTTGCTGCTCACCGCGTCGGCCCTCTTCCTGGTGCTGGCGCTGCGCCAGTGGCCGTGCCTGCAGACAGAGGCGGACAACGCCATCAATGCCTACATCAGGCTCTGTTACTCCGACCTTCCCGTGGCGTGGACCGGTGGGCTGGCCGAGGGCCTGCCCCCGGTCGGGGGCGACGTCTGGAGCGTGCCCCCGCTGCTGGGCTTCCTCGTCATGCTGGTGGTGAGGATGGTGGACGGACTCGGGGCAGAGGTGCGACCGGCATCGGACCTCCAGACCCAACTCGACGGCCTGGGGCTGTTCATGGGCACCTCGGCGCTCGTGCTCTACCTCGCGTTCCTGGGCCTCGTGGTGGCGCTGCGGGGCCTGTTCGGGCGCGAGCGGGGCTGGATCCTGTTCTGGGTTGCGGCATCACCGGTGGTGTTGGCCGCCGGTCTCATCAACTGGGACCTCGTGCCCGTGTCGCTGTCCGCTGCCGGGTTGTGGCTGTTCGCCCGGCGCAACGCGTGGGCCGCGGGCCTCGTGCTGGCCGCGGCCATGTCGGCCGGACCACTCGCCGGTCTCGTCGCGCTGGCGCTCGCGGTGGTCATCTGGCTCCGGGGCAGTCGGCGGGTGCTCGCCTCGTACGTCGGTTCAGCGTCGGGTGCGTGGCTGCTGATCCACGCCCCCTACCTGCTCACCCAGCCGGACGTCGTCGTCGCTTACTACCGCGGCCAGATCGAGTCGGAAGCGTCATTCGGCTCCTTGTGGTACCTCATGCGCGCGTTCGGCTGGGACGTGCGTGCCGCGGGCAACCTGGGACTCCTCCTTGCCGTGACCGTTGGGCTGGTGGTCATCGCCGGCTGGTACGTCAGGCGGCGCCGGCCGCGGGTGGGGAGCGCCGTGGGCGTCGCGGTCCTGGTTTGGGCCGTCGCTGCTCCGTCGCAGCCGCCGCAACTGGGGCTCTGGCTGCTGCTCGCCGTCGTCCTGGCCCGCCCGTACCGCACGGAACTGGCGGTGCTCACCGCAGCCGAGGTCATCCACTGGGCGGCAGTGTGGGGCTGGCTCTCGGGACACCTGACGGCGGACAAGTACGGGCCCACCAACCTGTACTACCTCACCATCATCATCCGGGTGGTGGCGGAGGTCTGGATTCTTCTGCGGGTGCTGGGCGATGTCGCCCATCCGGTAACCGACCCGCAGCGCACCCCGGACGTCAGCGACCCGATCGGTGGGGTTCTGAACGACGGAGAGGTGCTCGAGGCGCTGCCTCCGCCGAGGCGGTCAGCGCCAGGCGATCTGGTCGAACCGGGTGGTGGTCATGCGACAGGTGACGGGGACCTCGTCGCCCACGGCGACGCCGGGGTGACGCCCCGGCACGAAGAGCATGGATGAGTGCATGTGCGGGGGCTCGGCGAACGGCCGCTTCCGCCGCCCAAGGGTGAACGGTGAGAGGCTCTGTCCAGCGGCCTCCAACAGCCCCTCGGCGACGGTGACCCCGCGCTGCCGTAGCGATCGTTGCGGGACGGGGGCGGCAAGGGCAATCCCGTGCGCCGTGCCGCCGGAGACGACGACGATCCAGCCATCCCGCGGCGCACGGGACTGGTGGTAGCCGAGCCGCTGTCCCCGCGTGATCCGGTGGACGTCCAGCACGGTGGCGCGCGTGGTGAGTGTCTCGGGTGCCCCCAGCCAGAGCCTGGTGCCGATCCGCATCCGCGTCTGGACACCGAGCCTGGTGCGCAGGAGCCGGTAGTCCGCTACGTCGAGGTGGGAGACCCACACGGCACCGCGGTGGACAGCCAGAGCAGCTCTGGCGAGCTCCTCGGCCTCCGTGAGTGATCCCGTTGCGGGCAGGTGGATGGTCCAGCCCTCGAATGTGAGGTCGTGGAGGTCGATTCCCTCGAGCTGCTCGAGGGTGAGTCCGTGGCGGCGCATGGAGGTGAGGAGCTCCAGCTGCACGCGGGCACGCGGGGCTTGGGCTGATATTGCAGCGAGGTCCTCCGGTCGGGAAACGGTGGTGACGACGCGGGGGTCGGAGAGCAGGGCGGTGTGGACGGCGTCGCCGGGCCGCCAGGGATTCAGGACAACGACGTCGCGCGTGTAGCCGGCCAGCCGGACCTGGGTGACCTCCTCGGCCACCCCGACGGCGATGGCGCTGGCGCGGATCCGCATGGCCTCTCGGGCCAACACCTCGAGCCCGAACCCGTAGCCGTTGCCCTTGGCGACGGGCACCAGCCCCGGCACGTCGGACTGCAGAGTCCGGAGGTGGTCGCGCCAGCGGCGCGTGTCGACGGACAGTGTCAGGGTCATCGGGTCAACGCCTCTTCATGTACTCGTTGAAGGCCAGGTGCAGTACTCGGTTGAGGGGCTTGTCCCACTCGCCGAGATGGGCCACCGCCTCGCCGCCGGTGCCGACCTTGAACTGGATCAGGCCGATCTCCGGGTCGTCGGCGGCGACGCCCTCGGTGATGCCGCGGAGGTCGTAGACGGCGCAACCGGCAGCCAGCGCATCGCGGATCATGCGCCATTGGATCGCATTCGAGCCGCGCACCTCGCGCTTGGCGGAGGTGGACGCGCCGTAGGAGTACCAGGCGTGATCGCCGACCTGCACCATCGTCGTGGCCGCGACGAGGTCGCCGTGGTGCTCGGCGAGGTAGAGCCGCATGCGGTCGGGGTCCTCGGCCCGTAGCGCGTCCCACATCGTCTCGAAGTAGCTGAGTGCCCGGCCTGTGAAGCCGTCCCGCTCGGCGGTCTCGAGGTAGATGCGGTGGAAGCGAGCGAGGTCCTCGCGCTCGCCGAGGCGAACCTGGACCCCGGACTTGTCCGCCTTCTTGATGTTGCGGCGCCAGAGCTGGTTCATGCCCTTGAGGAGCTCGTCCTCGGTCTTCTGGGTGCCATCGGGGTGGCGCAGCGGGAGCTGGAAGTTGAACTTGGGCTGGCCGGCCGCAAAGCCGGATCCTTCCGGTTCGGACTGCCAGCCGAGGTGTTCCAGCTGGCGGATAACCCGCACCGCGACGAGGGAGGTGTCGTCGGGCTCGACGTCGGAGAGCTTGGTCACCGACTCGTCGGCCACGGCCTCCTTGATGGTGGCTGCCCCCCAGCGACGGTGGACCAGGGCGGGGCCGATGCGCACCGCAAAGGCCCTGCGGCGGCGTGCGTGCTCCACGAGGGCCTCGAGGTGGGCGCCCACGTCCGGACGCTCCCACCGGAGGACCGGGCCCTCGGGCAGGTAGGCGAGGCTGCGTCGCAGCTTGGGCAGCTGCCGATAGAGGACCAGACCGACGCCGGTGAGTTCCTTGCCGTCGAAGAAGCCGATCGACTCGCCCTGCCAGTCCGGCTTCACCCTCGCCCAGGCCGGGGTTTGCAGGAAACTGGCCGACCCTCGCTCTGTGATGAACGCGAGGTGCTGGTCCGCGGGGATGGGTCTCACCGAGATCGTCACGGCTCCAACCTACCGTGAGCGGGTCCCGGGGAGCCTGATCCCGCGGACCAGGCACGCTCTGCGCTACTGGCGGGGGAGGCGGTCGTTGACGTCCTCGGAGAGGCGGATGACTGCGTAGTACAGCTCCAGCGACATCCGTGCCAACGCCAGGTAGATGAGGGCGCCGAGCGGCACGAAGATCAGGGCCGCGAAGATGGCGCCGCCCTCACCGGAGGCCAGCGCTGCGATCAGGAAGCCGATGGCGCCGAGCGCAATCAGCACGGTGATGACGATGTAGACCACCTTGATGATCTTCGGCGTGACGAAGTGCTGGAAGTTGAAGTCGAACAGGGCAGCGAAGAAGCCCGTGGACTCGTCGGCGAGGCGACTGCCCGGCGGGGGAGGCGGCGGCGTCGGCTGCCACCCGCCCTGGCCGTACGGTTCCTGGCCGTACTGGTCCTGTCCCCCGTAGGGAGGTTGCGGGACGGTGTTCTCCTGGTAGGGCGGCGGCTGCTGACCATAGGTGCCGGGGGAGCCCTGGTAGTGCTGCTGCTCGTACGGTGCCTGGCCGCCGGGTTGGCCCGGCTCGGCGAAGCCGGGCGCGGACTCGCCGGGGCTGGTGGATCCGAATCCCTCGCCGTTGGAGAAGCGCTCGGGATTGTTGGGGGTCTCCTGGCCGGCGGGGCCGAAGGGGTGTGGTTGCGACATGGGGCCTGTCCTTTCGACGGGATGACGGATCCACTGTGGCACAGGGCTCGGACAGTGGTCCGGGTGTTCGCCCGCCGGGCACCACACTAGGGTTGTTGTCCATGTACTACGGCGGCGACTACAACCCCGAGCAGTTCCCCCCACACGTCTGGGAGGAGGACGTCGTCCGGATGCAGGAGGCCGGCGTCACGCTGGTCAGTCTGGGCATCTTCGCCTGGTCACGGATTCAGCCGGCCGAGGGCAAGTTCGATTTCGAGTGGCTCGACCGCGTGATCGGCCTCCTCCACGACGGCGGCATCGCCGTCGACCTCGCCACCGCGACGGCCTCCCCGCCACCGTGGGCCGTCCAGCAGTACCCGGACATCCTCCCGCAGGACGAGAACGGCGCCCGGTACTGGCCGGGCAGCCGTCAGCACTATGCCCCGACGTCGCCGAGCTACCGGCGGCTGGCCGCCGAACTGGTGCACGCCATCGCCGAACGCTACGTGAACCACCCGGCGGTGGTCATGTGGCACGTCAACAACGAGTACGCCTGCCACCTCCGTCACGACTACTCGGACAATGCGGCAGCCGCATTCCGCCAGTGGTTGCGGGCCAAGTACGGCGACGTCGGCACCCTGAACGAGGCGTGGGGCAACGCCTTCTGGTCCTCCCTCGTCACAGACTTCGAGCAGGTCCACCCGCCACGGAAGGCGCCCTACAGCGTGAACCCGGCCGGGCTGCTCGACTTCAAGCGCTTCAGCAGCGACGCCCTCCTCGAGCTCTACACGATGGAACGCGACATCCTGCTCTCCCATGGTGCGACCCAGCCGATCACGACCAATTTCATGGGGGCCTTCGCGGCCGCTGACTACTGGAAGTGGGCGCCGGAGATCGACATCATCAGCGATGACAGCTACCCGGACCCCAACGACCCCGAGGCCTTCCGGACCGCAGCCTTCACGCGCGACCTCATGCGCTCCCTGGGGGGACAGCAGCCGTGGATCCTCATGGAGCAGGCTGCAGGTGCGGTCAACTGGCGGCCCACCAACGCGCCCAAGGCCCCCGGCCAGATGGCAGCCCTCAGCATGCAGGCCGTGGGGCGCGGCGCCGACGGCGTCATGTTCTTCCAGTGGCGGCAGTCACGACGGGGGGCGGAGAAATTCCACTCCGCGATGCTCCCGCACGCGGGGACGGGGACCCGCACGTGGCGGGAGGTCGCCCAGCTCGGGGCGGACCTCAAGGCCCTCGGCGACGTCGGGGGTGCGGACGGTCGAGCCAGGGTGGCGCTCGTGTTCGACTGGGAGAACTGGTGGGCCGTCGAGGGCAGTGACCACCCCGTCGAACTGGATTACGGGGCGCTCGTGACTCGTTGGTACGCCGCGCTGCACCGTCGGCACGTCATGGTTGACATCGTGCATCCCGAGGGTGACCTGGGCGGGTACTCGTTGGTCATCGCTGCGCAGCAGTACCTCGTGACCGATGCCGCCGCGGCCAACCTGCGGGGCTTCGTCGAGCGTGGCGGACACCTCTTGGTGACGGCCTTCTCCGACGTCGTCGACGAGTCCGATGCGTTCCGGGACGGCGGGTTCACCGTCGCGCTCCGTGACCTCTTGGGGGCCCAGGTGAAGGAGTTCGGCGCCCTCGTCCCGCCCGAGTTCGATGCCTCCGCGCCCGGGGAGCGGTTCGCACCGTTCGACGGGCCGTTCGGCAGCGGCACCGGCACCCTGTTGGCCGAGGAGCTGGACGTCGTCGATGCCGAGGTGCTCGCGCACTTCACCGAGGGACGTCGCTCCGGCGACCCGGCGCTCACCCGCAAGCGAACCGGGGCCGGCCGGGCGTACTACCTGGCCACGGTCCCGGACGAGGTGACGACAGGCGGCCTGACGGCGTGGCTGCTCGCGGAGGCCGGCGTCGAGCCGCTGGTGGCGGGAGCGAGCGAGTTCGTCGAGGTGGCCCGGCGCGGGGACGTTCTGACGGTGATCAACCATTCGGCCGAGCGGACCGAGGTGGCGCTGGCCGGTACGGACGTGCTGACCGGCGACGCCGTCGAGACCTTGGAACTCGACGCCTACGAGTGGCGGATGGTGCGCCCTCGCTGAGGGCTGCCGCCACGCCCGTCGCTGCCGCCTGACCCCGCCGTCGCGTCCGGTGGTCACCCTCCGTCCGAAAATCGATCACTGATCGATTTCCCCCTGTCCGGGTCCGAAAGCCGAACACTGACTCCCGACTTGCGACGGGCAGCCAAAGTCAGTCTGGTGGCGAGAACGGGGAGTAAGAGATCGATTCGCTGAAGCGGACGGGGGAAAATCGACCACTGATCGATTTTCCGGAGACGCACGGGGCCCGGACATGGAGCGACGGCGGCCCGGGGATCGCGGGCCGCCGTCGCACGGTGCGGGGTTAGGGACCTTCGGTCGCGACCACCGGGGTCTGGTGGATCTCGATGTCTTCCATCTTCTCGTTGATCCGCATGCCGTAGAACGAACGCCACACGAAGTAGGTGGAGACCAGGAAGAACACCGCGGACAGAATGCCGGTCAGCGTGGACCCGTACTGGTAGTTGAGGCTGATCGCCAGCTCCACGGCGAGCAGGCCGAAGAGCGTGGTGAACTTGATGACCGGGTTGAGAGCCACGGACGAGGTGTCCTTGTAGGGATCGCCGACGGTGTCGCCGACGACGGTGGCCTCGTGCAGTGCGGTGCCCTTGGCGTCGAGGTCCACTTCGACCAGCTTCTTCGCGTTGTCCCAGGCGCCGCCGGCGTTGGCCATGAAGATCGCCTGGTACAGGCCGAAGATCGCCATCGCGATCAGGTAGCCGATGAAGAAGAAGGGCTCCAGGAAGGCGAACGCCAGCGTGGCGAAGAAGATGCCCAAGAAGATGTTGAACATGCCCTTCTGCGCGTACTGCGTGCAGATCTGGACCACCTTCGAGGAGTCCTCCTCGCTGGCGCGGGTGACGCCGTCGAGGCGGATGTTGTCCCTGATGAACTCCACCGCCCGGTAGGCGCCCGTGGTCACCGCCTGGATGGAGGCGCCGGTGAACCAGTAGATGACAGCGCCGCCGACGATGAGGCCCAGCAGGAACGGGGCGTGCAGCAGCGACAGCTTGTCGAGGTTCGCCGTGAGCTTGTCGGTCAGGCCCATCATGATCGAGAAGATCATGGTGGTCGCACCGACGACGGCCGTCCCAATAAGGACCGGCTTGGCGGTTGCCTTGAAGGTGTTGCCGGCACCGTCGTTGGCCTCGAGGAGGTACTTGCCCTTCTCGAAGTCGGGGGCGGAGCCGAACTCGCGAGTCAGTTCGTCCTCGATGCCGGGGACGTCCTCGATCATCGACAGTTCGTAGACGGACTGCGCGTTGTCGGTGACCGGCCCGTAGGAGTCGACGGCGATCGTCACCGGCCCCATGCCCAGGAAGCCGAAGGCCACCAGACCGAAGGAGAAGACCGCAGGCGCGATCATGATGTCGCCCAGCCCGAGCGTCGAGATCAGGTAGGAGATGCCCATCAGCCCGGCGATGGCGAGGCCGATCCAGTAGGCGGAGAAGTTGCCGGCCACCAGGCCGGAAAGGATGTTGAGCGACGGCCCGCCCTTGTTGGAGGACACGACGACTTCGCGCGCATGCTTGGAGTTGGTCGAGGTGAAGACCTTCACCAGCTCCGGGATCAACGCCCCGGCCAGCGTGCCGCAGGACACGATGAGCGAGAGCTTCCACCACAGGCCGTCCCCGAGGCCGGGGATGAGCAGCAGCGAGCTGAGGAACGTCGAGGCGATGCAGACGATCGAGGTGATCCACACCAGCGAGGTCAGCGGCTTCTCGAAGTCCATCTCGTCCGCCGTCGCGTAGCGCGAACGCGTCATCGCGGCGTTGGCGTAGTAGGAGATGCCCGAGGCCACGACCATGACGGCGCGGATGACGAACAGCCACACGAGCAGCTGGACCTGGACCGTCGGCTCCGTGACGCCGAGCAGGATGAAGGTGATCAGCGCGACGCCGGTGACGCCGTAGGTCTCGAAGCCGTCCGCGGAGGGGCCGACGGAGTCGCCCGCGTTGTCGCCGGTGCAGTCGGCGATGACGCCGGGGTTGCGGGCGTCGTCCTCCTTGATGCCGAACGTGATCTTCATCAGGTCGGCGCCGATGTCGGCGATCTTGGTGAAGATGCCGCCGGCGATGCGGAGGGCTGCGGCGCCGAGGGACTCGCCGATGGCGAAGCCGATGAAGCAGGCGCCGGCGATCTCGCCGGGGAGGAAGACCATGATCCCGAGCATGATCGCGAGCTCGACGGAGATCAGGACCATGCCGATGCTCATGCCGGAGCGCAGCGGGATGTCGTGTGCCGGGTAGGGCTTGCCTCGCAGCGCGGCGTAGGCGGTGCGCGAGTTCGCGAGCGTGTTGACGCGAATGCCGTACCAGGCGACGGCGTAGGAGCCGGCCATGCCGACCAGGGAGAAGCCGATGACAATCGCTGTCCGGCCAAGCCCGAAGTCGGCGAGGAACAGGTAGTAGACGATGATGATCGAGGCGATGAACGCCCACAGGATCAGCAGGAACTTGCCCTGCTGCAGCAGGTACGCCTTGCAGGTGGTGTAGATGAGTTCGGAGATCTCACGCATTGCCCGGTGCACGGGCATCTTGTTCAGCTGGGTGTACGTCATGAGGCCGAACGCGAGGCCGAGCGCGCAGACGATGAGGCCGAGGCCCAGCAGCACGTCGCCGGGCAGTCCCAGCATCGTCACCGATCCGAGGTCCGGTAGTTGCAGGTTCGCTTCGCCCCCCATCTGGTGCTCGCCGGGTGGAGCCTCGGGCGCTGCGCATGAGGTGAGCGCCACCGTGGCCGCGGCTAGTGCAGCGGCGGCGCGGAGGCGCCGTCGAGCATTGCCGGGAGTGGCCACCGAGGTCTGGGGGTGTCCTTCCATGTCCATCACTCCTGCGTGAACTGGGGCGTCGTCGCCCATCGCGGTTGATGCTACGCCGTGTAGTAGCGGAGCGGGCGCGGGGGTCGGGATCGCTGGCGCGGCCCCCGCGCCGGGGGTCCTACTCTGCGGCTGTGGCGATCCGGTCGAGGGCATCCTCCCAGTGCTTGCGGAGCCCGTCGCGGTCCGCGTCCTCGGGGAGGTGTTCGTGCACCAGCTCCAGCGCGGTGGCATCCTCGCCGGCTGCGTGGAGCTGGAGGTCCACGAGCGTTCGGGGGGCGCCGTCATACGCGTGCCAGGAGAACCTGATCTGTTCCTTGGGGTGGAAGCTCCGGGTGATCCCGTAGGTGCCGTCGTCGGCCTGCCAATCCTCGCCCTTGTTGCCGAGCTCGCCGCCCGGTCCGAGGATCAGGCTCGCTCCGCCCGGTCTCATCAACGTGTCCCAGACCTGGGCGAGCGGGCGGTCGACCTGGCGGGTCACCCGAACACTGCTCGTCTCGATCGTCTCCTCCGCAACAGTTTCCATGATGAAGCCTCCTTGGAGTTGTCACGACGTCGCCTGTGACGTCTGCTTCCACACTAGACCCGGCCCATCCGTCGGGTGCCGAGACCCCGACAAATGCTCGTGGTTGCAGTGGGGGCCATGTCAGCAGAGCCGCTGGAGATCCACATCATCGCCGACTCGACCGGTGAGTCCGCCGCCCGCATCGCCCGAGCGGCGATCACCCAGTTCCCGACGCGGGAGTTCCGGACCGTGCGGCACCGCAAGATGAACACGACGGCGTCGCTGATGAGTGCGTTGGAGGCGGTCAAGGAGCGACGCGACCACGGGCTCGTCGCGGTCTTCTTCACCCTCGTCAACGAGGAGCTGGCGGGGCTGGTGCGCAGCTTCTGTCGTGACGCCGACATCCCCTCCGCGGATCTGATGACCGAGGCCATGCATGCCCTCGAGACCATCACGGGGATCGAGGCGGACCAAGTGCCCATGCGGCCGCCGGGAGTCGAGGCCGAGTACTTCGTGCGCATGTCGGCCATCGACTTCGCGGTTCGCATGGACGATGGGTCCATCCCGGCAGCGCTGCGCGAGTGCGACATCTGCCTCGTCGGGCCGTCCCGCAGCGGTAAGACGCCCCTGTCGATCTACCTCGCCTACCTCGGCTACAAGGCCGTCAACGTGCCGCTGGTGCCGGGGATCGCCCCGCCGTCGGAGCTGTTCGAACTGGACCGCTGGCGCATCGTCGGGCTCACGATGGACGCCGAGCGGCTCATGCTGATCCGGGGCCAGCGGGTCCGGGGGATGGGGGGCTTCGGCACCAAGGACGGCTACGCGGACCTGGCCAAGATCTACGACGAACTCGACGAGATCGGCCGCTGGCAGCGCAAGCTCGGCTGCCCCGTCATCGACACCACCGGGGTCGCGATCGAGGAGGCGGCCTCGCGGGTCATCGAGATCGTCGACGACCGCGCCGGACGCGTCGGGGCCAGGCTGCGTCGGCCTCCGGGCACCACGCGCTCGGGCACGCACTTCACCCCCTGACTCCGTCGGGGACCCGCAGGTCCCGTGGCCTGCCGGAGGCGGATTGGTTTGCCCGACCCGCCCACGAGGCCCCGGAGCACAGGTCTAGGCTGAGGGTCAAACGGGACGCGGAAGTCCCGAGCAGTCCGCCAGTCGAAGGAGATTGAAGGCGAATGAGCGACAAGCGTTACATCTATGACCTCTCCGAGGGCGACGCCTCGATGCGCAACTTGCTGGGTGGCAAGGGAGCCGGCGTCGCAGAGATGGCCCGGGTTGGAGTCCCCGTCCCCGATGCGTTCACCGTGACCACGACGGCCTGCGTCGAGACCATGAACCGGTCCGGCGAGTGGCCCGACGGTCTCGATGCGGAGATCGACGCCGCGCTGGTGCGTCTCGAAGAGCGCACCGGGAAGAAGCTGGGCGGGGGCCAGAACCCGTTGCTCGTCTCCGTACGCTCCGGCGCCGTCCACTCCATGCCCGGGATGATGGACACCATCCTCAACCTCGGGATCTCCGACGAGTCGGTCGTCGCCGTCGCCGAGGAGTCCGGCAACGCGCGCTTCGCGTGGGACTGCTACCGCCGCTTCATCCAGATGTACGGCGAGGTCGTCGAGGGCGTGCCCGGACACGCCTACGAGGATGCGCTCTCGGCGCTCAAGTCCAAGCGCGGCGTCGAGAACGACACCGATCTCAGCGCCGAGGACCTCCAGGAGCTCGTGGTGAGCTTCAAGGAGATCTCCAAGGAGCACCTCGGGGGCGACTGGACCACCGACCCGCACGAACAGCTGCACCGCGCAGTCAACGCCGTATTCAAGTCGTGGGGCAACCCGCGTGCCGAGGTGTACCGCCGGGCCAACAACATCCCCGCGTCGCTGGGCACCGCCGTCAACGTCATGCAGATGGTCTTCGGCAACCGTGGCGACACCTCCGCCACCGGCGTCTGCTTCACCCGCAACCCGTCCACCGGTGAGAAGGCGCTCTACGGCGAGTTCCTCGTCAACGCCCAGGGCGAGGACGTCGTCGCCGGCATCCGCACCCCGCGGCCGCTGGAGGAGATGAAGGAGGTGCTGCCCGAGGCGTACGACGAGCTCATCGCGACGATGCACAAGATGGAGCAGCACTACAAGGACATGCAGGACATGGAGTTCACCATCGAGAATGGCAAGCTCTTCCTGCTGCAGACGCGCAACGGCAAGCGGACCGCCGCCGCCGCGCTCAAGGTGGCCTCGGACCTCGTCGACGAGGGCGTGATCGACCAGCGCACCGCACTGTTGCGGATCGAGCCCTCCCAGCTCGACCAACTCCTGCACCCCGCCATCGACCCCAGCCACGGACGCAAGCCGATCGCCAAGGGACTCCCGGCCTCCCCGGGTGCCGCCGTCGGCGAGGTCGTCTTCGACGCCGACACCGCCGCCGAGCGCGGTGGCAAGGGTGAGCCGGTGGTGCTGGTGCGCTACGAGACCACACCCGACGACATCCACGGCGTCATCGTCGCCCAGGGCATCCTGACCGCTCACGGCGGCATGACGTCCCACGCGGCCGTCGTGGCGCGCGGCATGGGCAAGCCCTGTGTCGCCGGTGCAGCCGGGATCAAGATCGACGTGGCCGGCAGGGCCCTCACCATCGGTGACCGCGTGATCCGGGAGGGCGAGACCATCACCCTCGACGGCACCACCGGGGACGTGTACGGCGAGGCGCTCGACCTCATCCCGCCGCAGATCAACGAGGACTTCCAGCGTGTCGTCCAGTGGGCCGACGAGATCCGCACGCTCGGTGTGCGGGCCAACGCGGACAACTTCGAGGACGCCACCAAGGCCCGCGAGCTGGGCGCGGAGGGCATCGGGCTGTGCCGCACGGAGCACATGTTCATGGCCCAGGACCGCCTCCCGGCCGTCCGCCGCATGATCCTGGCGGACTCCCCGGAGTCGCGGGCCGACGCGCTGGCGGAGATCCTGCCGATGCAGCAGGCGGACTTCGAGGGCATCTTCACCGCCATGAAGGGGCTGCCCGTCACTGTCCGACTGCTCGACCCACCGCTTCACGAGTTCCTGCCCAACCTGGTCGAGCAGTCGCTGCTCGTCCAGCGGCTGGAGTTCGAGGGCGGAAACGAGGAGGAACTCGGCAAGGCGCGTGAGACGCTGGCCCAGGTCAAGCGCCTGCACGAGCTGAACCCGATGCTCGGCACCCGAGGCTGCCGCCTCGCGATGCTTTACCCCGAGATCCCCGACATGCAGGCCCGCGCCATCATCCGCGCGGCGCTCGCGATCAAGGAGCGCGAGGGCGAGACGGTCGGCGTCGAGATCATGATCCCGCTGGTGGCGCTGAGCAAGGAGCTCGAGGTCCAGCGTCGCATCGTCGAGCGGGCCGTGAAGGAGGAGCTCGAGGCTGCCGGCGCGGAGCTGGAGTACACGATCGGCACCATGATCGAGTTGCCGCGGGCGGCGCTGGTGGCGGACAAGATCGCGGAGCACGCGGACTTCTTCAGCTTCGGCACCAATGACCTCACCCAGACCGGCATCGGCATCTCCCGCGACGACGCCGAGAACGGCTTCCTGACGCAGTACGTGATGGACCGAGTGCTGGAGCGCAACCCGTTCGAGTCCATCGACGTCGAGGGTGTGGGCCAGCTGGTGGAGATCGGCGTCGAGAAGGGTCGGCGCACCAAACCGAAGCTCAAGACCGGTGTCTGCGGTGAGCACGGTGGCGACCCGGACTCGATCGAGTTCTTCCATGGCGCCGGACTGGACTACGTGTCCTGCTCGCCGTTCCGCGTCCCGATCGCCAGGTTCGCCGCGGCGAAGGCGGTGCTGAACGCCGAGAAGTGACCGCTTGACGAGCGTGGTGGCCCCTCCCCGAGAACGGGAGAGGGGCCGCCGCCATGCTCTCTCGTTCCCTCGAGTCGCGCAGCGCCAGGTTTGATCCCGTCGCTAGGCTGGAGTCGAGGGGTAGTGATGTCGACGGAGCAAGTGATCTACGAGGCCGCCTGGCGGCCTGCGCATGGCAAAGCCATCGGGCGTACCGTCCTCGAGCTCTACTTCTACTTCCTGCTGGCCGCGGTCATCGTGCTGTTCACTCGTGAGGTAAGCATTGGGACGGTCTTGACCATGAGCGTTGGATTGGCCACGGTTTTCGCTGCGCTCCTCTGGCTCATGTCACTCGGCCGGGTTCAGGTCACCCCGTTGGGGATGAGGATCCGGTCATGGCGTGGCACCAAGACCGTTCCCCGCGAGGACATGGCCCACGTCGTCCACGTGATGAGCCTCGAGGTGGTGGGATCCATCGAGGGCTACCTGGCCGTTCTCGATCACGATGGGAATCCGCTGTGGCGATCCGTGGACAACTACTGGGACCCGAAGTTGGTCCGGACGCTCGGGCGCATCGCGGCGGCTGTGACGACGGTCCCCTCCCTGACACCCGAGGAAGTTCGATCTCGGTGGCCGAGGCTCCTGCCCTGGGTGCTCGCGCACCCTGGTTGGGCCATGCTCGCAACCGTCGTGGTGATGCTCCTGGTTCTGGGCCTCTTGAGCCTCGCCTTCCTGATGTTCCTGACGGCCTAGCAAGCGGACATGCAGATCGCCGAGCCCGCTGACGTCGCCCGGGCTTTCGTCGAGGCCTGGAACGACCACGACGCCGACGCGCTGGCCCAGCTCTTCGTCGATGACGCGGACTTCGTCAACGTGGTCGGGCTCTGGTGGGAGGACCGAGAGGATATCCGGCGCGCCCACGCCCGCGGGTTCCGGGTCATGTTCGGGCTCTCGACCATGCAGCTCACTCGGGTGAAGACGAGACGGCTCGGGTTGGATGCCGCTGTCGTCCATTGCCTCTGGGAGATGGCCGGCCAGGTGGATCCCGGCGGGGCCGCGGTCGGGGACCGTGAGGGGGTGTTCTCGTTCATCCTTGTGAGGAACGACGAGTTGGGGTGGCGCGCCGTCAGTGCCCACAACACCGACCGCATCGAGGACGCCGAGACGATCGTGGGCGGTGCTGGCGGCGCCACGCCCACCAGCTACCTGGGGGCGCGCCCGATCAGGAGGTGACGTCGGCGACCTGTGCGCCCAGCGCGCGGATGACGTCGTCTGCCTCCAGCATGACTCCCACATGGTGCTGGCCGCCTCCCATCGAGATGGAGCGGCCGACGATGCTGGCGTCGGCGATCACCGGCCAGGGCCGTGTGGAACCGAACGGGGTGATGGTGCCGCGGGCGTAGCCCGTGACGGCCTGGGCGGTCGCGGCGTCGGGCATGGAGAGGCGGTTCACGCCGAGCAGGTCGCGGAGCTTGGCCCAGGAGAACTCACGATCTCCCGGGACGAGGACGAAGAGGTAGTCGTCGTCGGCGCGACGAACCACCAGCGTCTTGACCAGGTCGCGGGGCTCGACGCCGCGGGCGGCCGCTGCCTCGGCGAGGGAGTTGACGGGGCCGTGCGCGACGACGGTGTGCGGCACGCCGAGCTCCGTGAGGGCGCGTATGGCCGGCGTTTCGGCAATCACGACGCCGCCAGCTCGGCGAGCAGCTCACGGAGCGGCTTGACCAGGTGGACGTCCAAGAAGTGCTCCAGCCCCTCCGCCACGTCGATGTCGTTCACGCCCATCAGCCACTGGATCTGAAGACCGTCCCACAGGGCGAGCAGTTGGGCGGCGGTCTTGTGGACATCCACCCCGGATCGCAGGTGGCCCGCCCGGCGGGCCGCCTCGAACGAGCCCACCGCCACCTGCGTCACCCACTCGTAGCGACGTGCCATGTACTCATGCGCTGGGTGCCCGGCACGGGTTGACTCCGCCGAGAGCACGGCGAACAGGTCGATCTCACCGGGTCGGTTCGCGCTGTCGCGGGCGTACTCGACCATCGACGCCAACAGCTCGATGCCCTGCGGGGAGCCCGCAACGTGGTCCATGGCTGCCTCGTCGCGGCGCTCGAGGACGGCGGAGAGCAGCGCGACCTTGTTGGGGTAGTGGTGGAGCAGCCCGGCCTGGCTGATGCCGGCCAACTCGGCCACATGCCGGAGCGAACCGCTCTCGTACCCCTGTGAGCCGAAGACCTCCAGGGCGGCGTCGAGGATGCGCGCCCTCGTGACGGCGGTCTTGCGGTAGGCCCCGCGGGGGCCCGCGGGAACGTCCTCCCGGACGATCGGCGACAGCGCCACGACAACCTCCTGTGGTCGACGTCATTCTCCCAGAAATCCCGGGTGATCAAAACCTACCGCTTACTCGGTATTCGTGTTACGGTTTTCCCAAGACGGTCGCCGCGAGGGTGCGCGACCCCAGTTCTTGAAGGGACCAAAGATGATCCGTAGAGATTTCCTCCGGCTCGGAGCCGCCTCCATCGCCGTCGCAGCAGTTGGCGTGACCACGGCGTGTTCGGATGACGAGGACGTCGCCGGGGGCGGCAACGGCACGGCGACGGAGACGGGCGGCGAGACGCAGGGGAGTGGCAGCACCAGTGGCGGTGAGCTCGTGATGGGTCTCATCACCGCTCCCATGTCGTTCGATCCCTCGGTGGCCGAGTGGGGCAACCGGCTGCCCTACTACCAGGCCGTGTATGACACGCTCCTCGTGGCGACGCCGGAGAACACGATCGACCCGTGGCTCGCCACCGAGTGGGAGTACGACGAGGCCCAGACCACGCTGACCCTCACGCTTCGCGACGACGTCACCTTCTCCGACGGCGAGCCGTTGAACGCCGAGGCCGTGGCGCTGAGCATGAACAGGTTCAAGGACGGCACGGGTCCCGACGCCGGCTACATGCGCAACGTCGACACCATCACCGCGGACGGCGAGACCACCGTCGTCGTGACCTTCACTGCGCCGGACCCGGCGTTCCTCAACTACCTCACGCGCACGGCGGGTCTCGTCGCCAGCCCGGCGGCTGTCGACAACGAGGACCTGCCGACGAACCCCGTCGGCTCCGGTCCCTACACCCTCGACGTGGCCAACACCGTCACCGACACCAGCTACACGTTCGTCAAGCGCGACGGCTACTGGAACCCGGACGTCCAGCACTACGACACCATCGTCATGCGCGTCTTCAACGACACCACCGCCATGCTGAACGCCCTGCGTGCGGGGGAGATCAACTACGCCAAGCTGTCCGCAGCCGAGACCTTCCCCGAGGCAGAGGGCGCGGGCTGGACGCTCAACAAGAACGAACTGGACTTCCAGGGCCTGCTGCTCCTGGACCGCGCTGGCACGCAGGTTCCCGAGCTGGCCGACGTGCGTGTGCGCCAGGCCATCAACCACGTGTTCGACCGTGCGGCCATGCTGGAGGCCGTCGCACTGGGCTATGGGACGGTGACCACCCAGGTCTTCCCGCCCACCTCCGTGGCCTACGACCCGGCACTGGACGAGCGCTACCCCTTCGACGTCGAGAAGGCCAAGAGCCTGATGGCCGAAGCCGGCTACGAGGGCGGCTTCTCGATAGAGATGCCGAGCTCACCGATTCTGGGCTCCGCCGTGTACGCGTTGATCGCCCAGGCGTTGTCCGAGATCAACATCACCGTCAACTACGTCGAGCCGGGTCAGAACTTCATCGCCGACCTGCTGGCCCCGAAGTTCGCTGCGGCCTTCATGGCGCTGGAGCAGAACCCCGACTGGCAGCTCACGCAGTTCATGATCGCGGAGGGTGCGGTCTTCAACCCTTACAAGTACGCCGACGAGACGGTCTCCGGCATCCTGGAGGAGTACCGCACGGCCGATGAGTCCCGCCGCGAGGAGCTCATCAAGGAGCTCAACGCGTACATCGTCGAGCAGGCGTGGTTCGCCCCCTTCTACCGCATCGAGGGCGTCATCGCCACGGATCCCGACACCACCGTCGAGATGCTGCCGACCAACACCATCCCGAACCTCTACGACACCAAGCCCGCGGGCTGATCCGGAGACCCTGCCATGCTGCGATTCATCGCACGCAGAGTGGTCGCCGGGGTGGTGCTGGTCTTCGCCATCACCACCCTGGCGTTCCTCCTGCTGTACCTCGGCGGTGGCGACATCGCCCGTCGCCTCGTCGGTCAGACCGCCACCCATGAGCAGGTGGCTGCAAAGGCCGCCCAACTGGGGCTCGACCGGCCGATCTGGGAACAATACGGATCCTGGTTGGCCAACGCGGTGACAGGTGACCTGGGCCGCTCGTGGTTCTCCGGTCAACTCGTCATCGACGGGGTGACCAACCGTTTGATGGTGACGTTGTCACTGGTCATCGGGGCCACGATCATCACCGCCACGGTGGCCGTCGTGCTGGGAGTCCTCGCAGCGCTGGCGGGAGGGTGGGTCGACCGCACGATCCAGTTCCTCACCGTGCTCGGCATGGCGGTCCCCGGGTTCCTCATCGCCGTGGCGCTCGTCCTTGTGTTCGCCATCGAGATCGGATGGTTCAACGCCACCGGGTACTCACGGATCTCCGATGGGTTCGGGGGGTGGGCGCGCTCCGTGGCGCTGCCGATCACGGCCCTGGCCATCGGGGGCTCGTCCTCGGTCGCCCAACAGATTCGCGGTTCCGTCGTCGACGCCTTGCAGAAGGACTATGTGCGAACCCTCCGCTCACGAGGTCTCGACACCCGTAGCGTCGTCTTCAAGCACGTGCTCCGCAACTCGCTGGGGCCGGCCCTTGCCGTCCTCAACGTGCAGTTCATCGGCATGCTCGGTGGTGCCGTGATCGTCGAGCAGGTCTTCCAGATGCCGGGTCTCGGGCAGTTGTCCGTGGGTGCCACCACACAGGGCGACATCCCGATCGTCATGGGCCTCGTGGTCGCCACCGCGATCATCGTCATCATCGTCAACCTCCTGATCGACATCGCCCAGGGGTTGCTGAATCCGAAGGTGAGGCTCGGATGAGCCAGGAAACAACCATCGACGTGCCGGCCGTCGAACCCGGCATCAAACGCACCGGCCTCCTGCGCCGTGTCCTCCGGAACCCCGTGGGTGCACTGGCACTCGGTGTCATCGCGCTCATCGGCTTCGCCGCCGCATTCGGCCCCCTGCTCGCTCCCATGGACGGCAACCGCGCCGACGCCTACCGAATCCTGGCGGATCCGGGTGAAGGCTCCCTGCTCGGGTACGACGGCGCTGGCCGCGACATCTTCTCCCGCCTGCTGTCGGCCACCCAGATCTCCATCGGCGCCGCACTCGTGGCGCTCGTGGTCGCACTGGTCGTCGGCGTCTCCGCCGGTCTCCTCGCCGGCTACTACAAGGGCTGGTTGGACTCGGTGTTCAGCTGGGTCACGGCCATGACCATGGCGCTGCCGGGCATCATCGTGCTCTTGGCCGCCCGTGCCGTCGTGGGGCCCTCGGTGTACTGGTCGATGGTCATCTTCGGTTTCCTCATGAGCCCCTCGTTCTACCGGCTCGTGTACGCCTCCGTCAGCGCCGTGCGCGAGGAGCTGTACGTTGACGCCGCCAGGGTCGCGGGACTGTCGGATGCCCGGATCATCAGCCGGCACATCCTCGGGGTGGTCCGCGCCCCGATCATCATCCAGTCCTCCATGATCCTGGCCATCGCCATCGCGATCCAGTCCGGCCTCGAATTCCTGGGCATCGGTGACGCCCAGACCCCCACCTGGGGTTCGATGCTCAAGGACGGCTTCGACGTGATGTACCGCAAGCCGATCAACATGCTCTGGCCCTCCCTTGCCATCGGCGTGACCACTGTGGCGTTGACGCTGTTGGCCAACGCCATGCGGGACGCGCTGGAGCGCACCGCCACGTCCGGCAGGAAGCGACGCAGGCGGATCACGCAGGACCGACCGGCCGCCCCCGCCGCGATCCAGCACGACGACGACGTCCGCGCCTCCGAGCGGACCGGCGAGGTACTCCTCGACGTCCGGGACCTTCGGGTGGGATATGACCAACCCGACGGCAGCGTCGTCGAGGTGGTCCACGGCGTGGACCTCACGATTCGGCGGGGCGAGGTCCACGGCCTGATCGGCGAGTCGGGCTCCGGCAAGACACAGACCTCGTTCGCGGTTCTCGGCTTGCTCCCCACGGGAGGCCGGGTCCTGGATGGGTCCATCGGCTTCGAGGGGGCGGATCTCGTCTCCGGCAGTTCACGCGCACAAGCGGCCGTTCGGGGCAAGAAGATCGCGTACATCCCGCAGGAGCCGATGAGCAACCTGGACCCGATGTTCACCATCGGCAGCCAGCTCACGGAGCCGCTTCGCAAGACCATGGGTCTGGACAAGCGGGCCGCCAAGGAGCGAGCGCTGGCGCTGCTGGCACGCGTCGGCATCCCTGATCCGGAGCGAACGTTCAACGCCTACCCGCACCAGGTGTCCGGCGGCATGGCGCAACGCGTCCTCATCGCCGGTGCTGTGTCCTCCGACCCGGACCTGCTCATCGCGGACGAGCCGACCACGGCTCTGGACGTGACGATCCAGGCAGAGGTGCTCGACCTCATCCGCGACCTCCAGAGCGAATTCCACATGGCCGTCCTCCTGGTGACCCACAACTTCGGCGTCGTCGCGGATCTCTGTGACCGCGTCTCCGTCATGAAGGAGGGCCTCATCGTGGAAACCGGTCCCTTGCGGGCGATCTTCAAGGCACCTCAGCACCCGTACACCCAGTCCCTCCTCGACGCCATGCTCGACGAGGATGGTCCGGTCCGCTCGCCGCTCATCCAAGGAGGCGTCGCATGAGCCAGCCCCTGCTCGAGGTCACGGACCTCGATGTCATCTACCCCGGTGGTGGTGGACGCAAGCCCTTCCAGGCCCTCACGTCCGTCTCCCTGGACATCCTGCCCGGTGAGACGGTGGGCCTTGTTGGCGAATCCGGCTCCGGCAAGACCACGCTCGGCCGTGCCGTGCTGGGTCTGGCCCCGGTCAGCGGTGGCTCGATCCACTTCGATGGCCAGGACATCTCGCACTTGGGTCGGCGTGAGCGCCGGAAGCTCGCCAAGGACATCCAGGTGGTGTTCCAGGACCCCTACTCGTCCCTCAACCCCTCGATGACGATCGAACAGATCCTGGCCGAGCCCCTGACCGCCAACGGGATCGAGGGCAAGGTGGCCCGGTCCCGGGTCAAGGACCTGCTGGATCGGGTGCACATGCCCTCCGACGCCGGGGGCCGCCTCCCGAAGGAATTCTCGGGCGGACAGAGGCAGCGGATCGCGATCGCCCGGGCACTGGCACTCGACCCGCGGTTGATCGTGGCCGACGAGGCCGTCTCGGCGCTCGACCTGTCGACCCAGGCGCGCGTGCTGGACCTGTTCGTGGAGATCCAGGAGGCGACGGGCGTCGCCCTTCTCTTCGTGACGCATGACCTGGCCGTGGTGCGCCACGTGAGCCACCGCGTCGCCGTGCTGTACCGCGGCGAGATCGTCGAGTCCGGCCCGGTGGACGAGGTCACCAGGACCCCGGAACACCCGTACACGCAGCGACTGTTCATGGCCGCCCCGGTTCCCGATCCGGATCGTCAGGAGGAGCGTCGCGCCCAGCGCCAGCGGATGCTGGCCTCCCAGGCCGAGATGCGTGAACAGGCCGGCGCCGGCCTTGAACTCGACGCGCTCTGATCCCTCCCACCCCAGCAGCAGCCACCCACCAGCACCTGAACGGACATGACATGACTGACATCGACGCACTCGTCGACCGACTCGACCTCCCCACGAGGATCCGCCTCCTCACCGGCGAGGACTTCTGGACCACCATCGAGCTGCCGGAGATCGGGCTGCGGAAGATGACGTTGTCGGACGGTCCCTCCGGTGTGCGCGGGCCTGTGTGGGACGAGCGTTCCCCGTCGCTCAACATGCCCTCGGCCACCGCGCTCGCCTCTGCCTGGGACACCGACCTCGCGCGTGAGTACGGCGTTGCTGCCGCCTTCGAGGCGAGACGCAAGGGAGTTGACTGGGTCCTCGGTCCCACCATCAACCTGCACCGTTCCCCGCTCGGGGGCCGGCACTTCGAATGCTTCAGCGAGGACCCGGTCCTGACGGGTGAGCTCGCTTCCGCCTACGTCACGGGGTTGCAGGGGAACGGGGTTGCCGCCACCCCCAAGCACTATGTCGGCAACGACTTCGAGACCGACCGCTTCACCGTCGACGTCGTCGTCGACGAGCGAACCCTCCGCGAGGTCTACCTGGCGCCGTTCGAGCGCGCAGTCGAGGCGGACACGTGGTCGATCATGAGCGCCTACAACTCGGTCAACGGCATCACGATGACGGAGAACGACCTGCTCGAGCACCCGCTCAGGACCGACTGGGGCTGGGACGGGGTCGTCGTCAGCGACTGGACAGCCGTGCGCAGCACCGATGCCGCCAACGCCGAACAGGACCTCGAGATGCCGGCGCCCGGGGTATGGGGGGACGCGCTCCTCAAGGCCGTCGAAGCCGGCGAGGTGTCCGAGGAGGCCATTGACCGGCACGTGGCCCGCATCCTCATCCTCGCAGAGCGTGTGGGTGCACTCGGCGAATCCGAGCCGTTGACTGCGGCAACGGTGGACGGCGTCGCCTTCGTGCGTCGGGCGGCGGCCGACGGGATGGTCCTGCTCGCCAACGACGGTATCCTCCCGCTGGACGCCCAGACGATCCGGACGGTGGCGGTCATTGGGCACAACGCGGACGAGGCCCGGACCCAGGGCGGCGGCAGTGCCACCGTCGTACCGGAGCGCGTCGTCAACCCCCTCGACGGGCTCCGCGCGGCGCTCCCGGACGCCGAGGTGACCTATTCCCTCGGGGCGGTCGTGCAGGAGGGCGTCGCGGCCCTCAGCCCGGACCAGCTGACCAACCCCCGCACGGGAGGCCCCGGCCTGGTGGCCTCCTTCCTTGACTCCGATGGCGCCGAACTCATGACAGAGGACCGGTTCGCGACCTCGCTGACGTGGTTCGGTGGCGGTGTCGACGTCATCAAGCAGGCTGCCGTCCTGGCCCTCGACATGCGGTACACGCCCGAAACCTCCGAGGAGCGCGAGCTCGGCTTCGCCACCTCGATGCGTGGCCGCGTGTTCGTCGACGGGGAGCTCCTCTTCGAGGACCAGCCGGTGGTGACCGGCACCGATCTCGGCGCGGCGCTGCTCGCGCCGCCCTCGGAGACGCGTCCGGTCCATTTCACTGCGGGGCAGCCAGTGGACCTGCGAGTCGAGTTCGACCTCGCCTCCACCAAATTTGCCGTGGCCGGTGCGATCGGCGTCACGTTCGGAACCGCCCCGGCTTCACACGACCCGGACGAGCTCATCCGCGAGGCCGCAGCAGCGGCGGCTGCGGCCGAGGTGGCCGTCGTCGTGGTCGGGACGAACTCGAAGGTGGAGTCGGAGGGCTATGACCGTGAGAACCTCGATCTGCCCGGGCGTCAGGACGATCTGGTCCGCGCCGTCGCTGCCGTCAACCCGCGCACCATCGTCGTGGTCAACTCCGGCTCTCCTGTCCTCATGCCGTGGCGTGGTGAGGTTGCGGCTGTCCTGCTGGGCTATTTCGGCGGGCAGGAGTTCGGCAACGCCATTGCCGACGTGATCCTTGGCGCAACCGAGCCCGGTGGCCGCTTGCCCACCACCTGGCCGGCCACCCTCGAGGACGTGCCGGTGCTCAACTGCACTCCCGACGGCGCAGGCTCAGTGCGTTACGACGAGGGAATCCACATGGGGCACCGTGCCTGGCTGAAGGCCGGAACCGAGCCGGCGTTCGCGTTCGGGCACGGCTTGGGGTACACGTCCTGGGAGCTTGCCGATGCTGCCGTCGAGACGGGCGCCGACGGCGCGACGGTCAGGGTCAGCGTCACCAACGCAGGGGACCGCGCGGGCAAGCACGTCGTCCAGGTCTACGCGTCGCGCGCTGACAGCGAAGTGGACCGCCCCGTTCGCTGGCTGGTCGGGTTCTCACCGGTTCGTCTGGCCGCCGGGAAATCAGCCACTGTGGAGATCGCCGTCCCCCGTCGTCGCTTCGAGCACTTCTCCGACGGCTGGAATCTGGAGCCGGGAACCTTCGCCCTGCACGTGGGCTCGTCCGTCATCGACACCCCCCTGGCTGTGGAGGCCGAGCTCTCGTGACCCTGCCCAATCCCCTCATCCCCGGCTTCAACCCGGACCCGAGCATCGTGAGGGTGGGTGAGGACTACTACCTCGCCACCTCGACCTTCGAGTACCTCCCCGGGCTTCCCATCTATCACTCGCGTGATCTGGTCACCTGGACGCATGTCGCCAACGTCGCCGTCCGCGACGAACAGCTGGGCGTGGTCAACGCGCCCACCAACTTGGGCGTCTGGGCGCCGACCATCCGCTTCCACGACGGTCTGTTCCACCTGATCGTCACCGACACCGCCGGCCGCGGCACCTGCATCTTCACGGCCACCGACCCGGCGGGGGACTGGAGCGACGGTGTGGTCGTGGAGCTGGAGGGCATCGATCCTGATCTCGCTTGGGACGAGCACGGCAACGCCTACGTCACGTACTCGGGCCTGGTGCTCTCCGGCCCGGACATCGGCACGCACCGCGGTATCGAGCAGATCCTCGTCGACGTCGCCACCGGTCAGGTCCTCGAGCCCAAACGGTCCCTCTGGTCCGGCGACGGGGGCATGTTTCCGGAGGCGCCACACCTCTACCACGTGGAGGACACCTGGTACCTGATGGTCGCCGAGGGCGGGACAGAGCGCGGGCACTCGATCTCGATCGCTCGTTCCGACTCGCCCCGGGGTCCGTTCACCTCCTGCCCGAGCAATCCGTTGGTCACCGCACGCGGCACCGCGCGCCCAGTCCAGTGCACCGGTCACGGGGATCTGTTCCAGGCCCATGACGGGGAGTGGTACGTCGTGATGCTCGGCACCCGGCCCCGCGGCATGGTGCGCTCCTTCTCTGCGCTGGGCCGCGAGACCTTCATCTCGCCGGCTCGCTGGACGGCCGACGGTTGGCTCGAGATCGATCCGGTCGAGCTCAACCCCCGGGCCTCCTTCGGGTGGTCGGAGGACTTCGACGGGCCGCTGGGCCCGGAGTGGGTCGGTGTCCGCCGCCGACCGGACCAGCTGGCTGACCTGGATTCCAGGCCCGGCTGGCTCACGCTCACCGGCGAGGGGGAGGGCATGGCGGCGTTCCGTCCCGTGTTCGTCGGCCATCGCCAGCAACACCAGACCTGCGAGATCCGTGCCGTCGTCGATGCTTCGGAGGGCGTCGGCGGGCTCGCGGTCCGCTACGACGAGGACTTCCACTACGAGGTCGAGGTGGGCGGCGGTCGGGTGACCGCCAGGGCCGTGGTCCCGGGGTTCGTCCGCGAGTCATCTGTTCCCGCGCCGGAGACACCGATCACCTTGGTGCTCTCCTCGGCTCCGCCACGCTCGGAGGGGATGGGCCACGTGTCCAGTGACATGGTGTCCCTCGGGTTCCTGGGAACCGACGGCGAGATCACCGTCATGGAGGAGGTGGACGCTCGTTACCTGTCCAACGAGGTCGCCGGATCCTTCACCGGCAGGGTGTTCGGCGTGTACGCCGTCTCGGGTGCTGTGGCCTTTGACCGCATCGACTATCGCGGGGACAACTCGTGAGCACGCGTGTCCGCCTCGCCGTCGAGATGCGTCACGACGCACCGTTCGTGGGTACGGCCACGCCACGACTCAGTTGGGTCGTCGAGGCCGCTGGGCCGGACTGGGTCCAGCAGTCGGCGGAGCTGGAATGCGGAGCCACGGTCGCGAACGTCGCCGGGCGCGAGAGCAACCTCGTCGCGTGGCCATTCGAACCCCTCGGTCCCGGTCAAACGTCGACGGTTCGCGTGCGGGTCACGGCCACGTCGGGCGCCGTGAGTGAGTGGAGTGACACGCTGACGGTCACCAACGCAGAACTCCCCGAGGACGCAACCTGGGGGCGATTGATCGGGCTGGGGGATCCGGAACGACATGCGCAGCCGGTGGAGCTCAGAACGGAGTTCGATGCCGCTGACGTGGTGAGCGCCACATTGCGCTGGACCTCGCTGGGTGTCGCCACGGTGGCGCTGAACGGTCAGGCCACGTCCGATGCTGTGCTTGCGCCCGGCTGGCCCAGCTACCACCACCGACTCGTCCACGAGACGGAGGATGTGACTGCTCTCATAGCGGAGGGCGGCAATGCCATAGGGGTCAGGCTCGCCGGTTGTTGGTACACGGAGCACTACGGCTTCCACGGTCAGGGCCGCCCGGTCTTCGGTGAGCAGCCCGCCTTCGCGATGCGTCTGGATCTCGAACACCGCGATGGATCGAGCTCCGTGGTCCTCAGCGACGACACCTGGCGCGCCCGGGGCGACGGTCCCATCGTCGACAGCGGCCTGTACGCCGGCGAGCGCTACGACGCCCGACGCGTGGACGAGGGCTGGGATGCGCCGGGCTTCGACGACAGCGACTGGCAGTCGGCTGCCGTCGTCGATGCGCCGTTCCCCCGCCCCGAGCCCCACATCATGCCGCCGGTACGGCGCGTCGAGGAGGTGGGAGTCCAAGACGTGCTCACCTCGCCGAGCGGCGCCACCCTGCTCGACTTCGGCCAGAACCTGGTCGGGCGGCTTCGGATCCGGGTGTCCGGGCCCGCCGGGCACACCGTACGGCTGAGGCACGCGGAGGTGCTCGAGAACGGTGAACTGGGCATCCGACCGTTGCGTGTGGCGGCGGCCACCGACGACTACACGCTGAGGGGCGACGGGGAGGAGTGCTGGGAACCCGAGTTCACCTTCCATGGCTTCCGCTATGCCCAGATCGACAACTGGCCGGGAGAGTTCGATCCAGCGGCGGTGGTTGCTGTCGTCCTCCACAACGACATGCCCCCCACCGGAGGTTTCGAAACGTCCCACCCCCTGGTTCAGCGCCTGCACGACAACGTTCGTTGGAGCATGCGCGGCAACTTTCTCGCCGTGCCGACGGATTGCCCCCAGAGGGA
This sequence comes from uncultured Arachnia sp., assembly GCA_947499145.1. Lineage (GTDB taxonomy): Bacteria > Actinomycetota > Actinomycetes > Propionibacteriales > Propionibacteriaceae > Arachnia. The sequence goes on along the minus strand of CANMNB010000012.1, from coordinate 53,557 downwards.
CGAACGTCTTGGGTGGACCGGCGACATCCAAGTGTTCGCGCCCACCGCCACCCGGCTGTTCGACGTGCGAGGGTTCCTGCGCAACTGGCTGCGTGACCTCGCCGCCGACCAGCACGCCGATGGCACGAACGTCCCGCTCGTCATACCCAATGTCCTGGGGCAGGTGGGCCTCTTCAGCAAACCCACCGCAGCTTGGGGTGACGCGGCGACGGTCGTGCCCTGGACGTTGTACGAACGCTACGGCGACGTCGGAGTGTTGGACGAGGCGTACCCGTCGATGAAAGCCTGGGTCGACACCGTCCTCAAGGACACGGAGGGCACGGGTCTCTGGCGTGGCCGCATGCAGCTCGGGGATTGGCTCGACCCCAGTGCCCCGCCGGACAACCCGGCCGCGGCCAAGACCTCCGCGGACATCGTCGCCAGCGCCTACCTGGTGCTCTCGACCCGCATTCTGGCCGATGCCGCCGGGGTACTCGGACACGACCGTGATCATGAGCGCTACACGCAGGAGTCGGAACGATCACGAGCTGCGTTCGAGGCGGCCTTCGTGACCCCGGCCGGCCTGATGGTCTCCGACGCGGTCACCGCCTACGCACTGGCGCTCCGATTCGATCTCGTCGCTGACGAGGAGCTCCGTCGCCGTCTGGGGGACCGCCTCGCGGAGCTGGTGCGGGAGGGTGGCTACCACATCGCCACGGGCTTCGTCGGAACGCCACTGGTGGCCGACGCCCTCACCGACGCAGGACATCTCGACGAGGCGGAGCGGCTACTTCTGCAGACCGGCTGCCCGTCGTGGTTGTACCCGGTCACCATGGGGGCCACCACGATCTGGGAGCGCTGGGACTCGATGCTGCCCGACGGCTCCATCAACCCGGGCGAGATGACGTCGTTCAACCACTACGCGTTGGGTGCAGTGGCTGACTGGCTCCACCGCGTTGTCGCCGGGCTTGACCTCGCCGAGCCCGGATATGCGACTCTGCGCATCGCCCCGCACCCGCTGCGGAACCTCGGCGACGCGCACGCCTGGCTGGAGACGCCATACGGACACGCGTCGGTTGCTTGGGTGCGCGTCGGGCGCACTATCGAGGTCCGGGCAGTCGTGCCGGCCAATACGAACGCGGTGGTCCGTCTCCCGGGCCTCGCGGAATTCACAGTGGGATCCGGAAGTCACGCATGGAGCTTCGCCGACCGACCTGACCTGGTCCCGCCTCGACCCCTCGACCTGGACTCACCCGCTGCAGACATCATCGATGACCCGGCCGCGCTCGAAGCCGTCCTCGGGGTCCTGCGGAAGCAGGCGCCGCACCTGTCGGTGGACTTCACGAACCGTGTGGTCTGGGGGCGACGTCGCCCACTTCGTGGCGCCTTCCTCTTCGCGCCACCGTCCCTGCTGAACGCCGTGGACCAGGCGCTCAGGAAGCTCTGAAAGGAACCCCTTGATGGACATCCCTGCCGTGCACGGTCACGTCGATGACCGCCTCCACGCCATCGTGTCCGAGCTCGCGCGTGACCTCGCTGCCGATCCCGACTACTCCTTCCAAGTGGCTGCTCGGCACGAGGGCCGCGTCATCCTCGATGCGTGGGCGGGACCGAACGTGTCCGAGGAGACGATGATGGTGCCGTACTCCGTCACCAAGAACGTCATCGGGGTCGTCGTCGGACTGGCCGTTGAGCGCGGCGAACTGGACCTCGACGAAAAGGTCGCGTCGTACTGGCCGGAGTTCGCAGCCCGTGACAAGGACCGGGTGACCGTTCGACAGCTCCTGTCGCACCAGGCCGGACTGCCCCAGGCCGAGCCGCCGCTGCGATTGGACGAGCTGCTGGACCACCACCGCGGCGCCGATCGACTTGCGGCGACTCGGCCCTTCTGGCGGCCGGGTTCGGCGTTTGGCTATCACGCCCTCACCGTCGGGAACCTGGCTTCGGAGCTGATCTTCCGGGTCACGGGCCACACGCTGCACGACTACTACGAAGCGCACATCCGGGAGCCCCACGGGATCGACTTCTACCTCGGCTTGCCCCCCGGACTAGAGAAGAGGCGGGTGCCTCTCCTGCCCATGATCCCACCGCAGGATGCCGAACAGCGTCCAGCCCCCACGCCGGTGGGGCGACTGGCGTTCACGCCGGCCGCACCCGGCCTCGACCTCGGCAACGACGAGCGCAGCTGGCGCTTCGGGCATCCGGCCGCTTCGGGGATCGGGACGGCGCGCGGTCTGGCACGTCTGCTGGCGGTGGCTGTGACCGGCGTGGAAGGCGAGGCTCCGCTTCTGGGAGCCGACACCGTGGCCAAGATCGGGGAGCAGCAGGTGCGAGGGTACGACGAGGTCCTCGGCCAGCACGACCGGGCCCACGCGATCATCTTCCAGAAGCCCTCCGCGCAGCTCTCCTGGGGAGGGCCACGGTCCTTCGGCCACGACGGCGCCATGGGAGCCGTCGCGTGCGTGGACCCGTCCACGGGAGTCTCGTTCGCGTTCGTCCTGCCGCGTGGCCAGTGGCCGGGTGGGGGCGATGCCCGGGCTGTGCGTGCGGCCGGGGCCATCAACGAATTGTTCGCCCGCTAGACACCGGCACCCGCCCGGACCGAGGAAGTGGAGACCAGATGCCCGAACGACCCATCGCACCCCAGGAGCCCAGGGCCCCGCGGACGATCATCACCACCGATCCGGAACTGGATGACCTCAACTCCATGCTGCGGCTTCTGCTGTACAGCAACGAGATCGACATCCGCGGCTTGGTCTACAGCTCCAGCCAGCACCACTGGGCAGGGAATCCCCAACTCGGCGTCGAGCCCCATCGCTGGCCCGAACCGGGGAGCGTCTTCCACATCGACGAGGCCATCGACGCCTACGCCGAGTGCTATGAGAACCTCGTGCGTCACGACCCCGCGTACCCGAGCCCTGAGCGCCTCCGCGGAATCGTCGCCTGGGGCAACGTCGACGATGTCGGCGACATGCGCGAGGAGACGCCGGGTTCCCAGCTGATCCGGGAGGCGCTGCTCGACGACGAGCCCGGCCAGATTTTCCTTCAGGTGTGGGGCGGTCCCAACACGATCGCGCGGGCGCTGAAGTCCATCGAGGAGCAGTACCGGGACGCGCCGGACTGGGAGGCGGTTCGTTCCCGGATCGAGGCCAAGGCCGTGATCACCAGCTTCGGGCAGCAGGACACGACGTTCACCGAATACATCAAGCCCACGTGGCCCGGCATCGAGAACCGTGAGGTAGCCACCACCATCTGGGGGTACTTCGCTCGGAACGTCGCCGATGAGGCAGACGTGCACCTCCTGGAGCCGGGCTGGATGCGGGAGAACGTCAGCAGCGTCGGCCCCATGGGTGCTGCATACCGGGTCTGGGGAGACGGCCGCCAGATGGCAGCAGGGTTCGATCACGAGGACTACTTCGGACTCAGCGACCTCACCGCGGAGCAACTGAAGGACATGGATTACTGGGTCTGGATGCCGCCCCAGGCCCCAGGCGGCTTCATCTCGGAGGGGGACTCGTCCAACTTCGCACTTCTCGTCGCCAACGGCCTGCGCAACTGGGAACACCCGACGTGGGGAGGCTGGGGCGGCCGTCAGCGCGCCGATCCGGAGGACCCGCGATCCTCCACCAACCAGGGGGTCAGGGACCTCGGGCCGGACGGGACCCCCCGGGACGACTGGGCCGCGGCGCGCTGGCTGCGAATGTTCCAGAACGACTTCGCGGCACGGCTGCGTTGGACCGTGACCGACGACCCGGGTGCCGCCAATCACCATCCGCGCGTGGTGATCGAGGAGGGCGTGGACCTGCAACGTCCCGCTGGCACCAGGGTGCAGCTCACAGCTCGCGCCGTTGATCCCGATGGGGACCAGCTCACGTACCGCTGGTGGCAGTACCGCGAGGCCGGGACGTCGCCGGTCGGGCTCGAGTTGGAGGCTCGCAACAACGTAGTGGGGTTCACCATCCCTGACGGTGCCGCGTCGGGGGAGACGCTGCATGTGATCTTCGAGGCGACCGACTCCGGCACACCGCCACTCACGACGTGCAAGCGCGTGGTGATCGAGGTGCTGGGCGCCGATTGATCCGCCCCCCATTGACACGGTGGGGTCAGTCGCCTGTAGTATGGTAGATAATTCAGAGATGAATGGATATGCAAATGATGACAATGCTGCAACCCAACCACGAGCGGGTCGCCGAGTGGCGGAGTCTGCGCCAGCAGGCCTCCCGCCTGGACGCCGCCGATAGAGCGGCGCTGATCGCTGAGGAGGCGCGGCTCATCCGCCGCCTGGTCGTGACGACCATCGATGCCGCGAGGGCCGGCCACATCGGTGGTGACCTCAGTGTCACCGACATCCTGGCCACGCTGTACTTCGGCGTGCTCGACCTGGACCCGGCGGAGGGCGACGCCCTGGAGCGCGACCGCTTCATTCTGTCCAAGGGCCACTGCGCGGCGGCGCTGTACTCCACGCTGGCGCGCGTCGGCTACTTCGATGAAGCCGAGTTGGACTCGTTCATGGCGCCCGGCTCCGCGCTCAATGGACATCCGAACCGGAACAAGGTCCCGGGCGTGGAGACCAACACCGGCCCGCTGGGCCACGGCCTTCCCGTCGCCGTTGGCGAATCTCTCGGACTGCGTCTGCAGGGCGTTGACCGGCGTGTGTTCGTCGTGACAGGCGACGGGGAGCTCCAGGAGGGGTCCAACTGGGAGGCCCTGATGTCGGCGGGCCACTTCGGGCTGGAGAACCTGACGGTCGTCGTTGACAGGAACCGACTCCAGCAGGGTGCCAGGACCGAGGAGACCAATGGTCTGGATCCCCTCGCCGACCGGCTCGGAGCCTTCGGGTGCGAGGTCAGGGAAGTCGACGGTCACGACGTCGTCCAGCTGCTGGGGGCGTTCGACCCGTCCACCACGGGCAAGCCGGTCGCCGTCATCGCCAACACCACGAAGGGCAAGGGCGTGTCATTCATCGAGGACCGCGTGGAGTGGCACCACAAGGTGCCGTCTGCCGAGCAGGTCGCACAGGCGCTGGAGGAGCTGGCATGAGCGAGACCTACGACAACCGAGTGACGTTTGCCGAGACCCTCATCGAACTGGCGGCCACGGACGAGCGCATCGTCGCCGTGGTCAACGACTCGGTCGGATCGTCCAACATGGGCGGCTTCAAGGCCGCCTACCCGGACCGGCTCATCAACGTCGGAATCGCCGAGCAGAACATGGTCGGGGTCGGCGCGGGCCTCGCGGCGACGGGCCTCATCCCGTTCGTCTGCGCCGCAGGGCCCTTCCTCAGCGGGCGTGCCACGGAGCAGATCAAGGCCGACGTCGCCTACTCGCAGCACAATGTCATCCTGTGTGCGATGAGTCCGGGCATGGCCTACGGCGAGCTGGGGCCCACTCACCACTCGGTGGAGGACCTCTCCTGGATGCGCGCCCTCCCGGGTCTCGACCTCATCGTGCCGGCCGACCGTCTCCAGACGCGCCGGGCGATTGAGGCGCTGGTCGCACAGCCACGGCCCACCTACATGCGGGTCGGGCGGACGAAGGTCCCAGACGTCACCACGGAGACCGACGGCTGGGAGCGCGGCCGCTTCGCCGTGGCCCGCGAAGGCTCGGACGTCACTCTCATCGGACTCGGCACCACGGTGTCGCGAACTCTGGCCGCCGCAGATCTCCTGGCCGAGGATGGCATCTCCGCGCGGGTGCTGAACGCCGGCTGGATCTCCCCGTTGGACCGGGAGGCAATCGTCGCCGCAGCCACGGAGACGCGGGCCATCGTTGTCGCTGAGGAGGCCAACATCGCCGGCGGTCTCGGCGCAGCCGTCGCGCAGCAAGTCGCGATGCTGGGGGTCACCACCCGGGTCGTCCCGCTTGGTCTGGACCACTTCGCGCCCACGGGCAGCACTGAGTGGTTGCTGGAGCACTTCGGCCTCACTCCGGACAACATCGCGGCAACGGCGAAGGCGCAGCTGTGATCTTGGCCGTCGACCAGGGCACCAGCTCGACGAAGGCCACGATCTTCGACGCGGCTGGCACGCCCATGGGCTCGGTCTCGACTCCTTTGGGACAGGCGCACCCCCGTCCGGGATGGGTCGAGCAGGACGCGGTCGAGATCCTCGATGGCGTGATAAGCGTCCTGGAAGAGATGGCTGGCCAGCACGACGTCGAGGCAGTGGCTCTCAGCACCCAGCGCGAATCGGCTCTGGTGTGGGACCGGGCCACCGGGGAGCCGGTGGGTCCCATGCTGGGCTGGCAGGACCGGCGCACGACAGCCCGAGTGTCCGAACTGGCTGACAGCGCCCCCCGCGTGCGTGCGATCAGTGGGCTCCCGCTCGACCCCATGTTCTCGGCGCTCAAGCTCCAGTGGCTGCTCGACCAAGTGGACCCCGACCGCAACCGCTCGCGGCGTGGAGAGCTCGCCGTCGGCACCGTCGACTCGTGGCTCGTCACACGCCTGACCGGTGAGCATCGAATCGAGGCGGGCAACGCCTCCCGGACCCAGCTCCTGGACCTGTCCACGGGGGAGTGGAGTGCGGAACTCTGCGAACTCTTCGACATCCCGGCGGCTGTGCTTCCCCGGGTCGCGGATTCGGACGAGCCAACCGACGAGATCAGTGGGCTGGCCGGAAGGCGCGTGCTCGCCGTGCTGGGGGATTCGCACGCCGCGTTGTACGGCCATGGCGTCCGGGCTCCCGGGGCTCTCAAGGCCACCTACGGCACCGGGTCGTCTGTTATGGGACTCGTGGATTCAGCCGCTGACGTGCCCGACGGTCTCGTCGGCACCCTGGCGTGGCGGCTCGGGGGCCGGACCGCCATCGGAGTCGAGGGCAACATCCTGGCCAGCGGCGCCACCGTGGCCTGGTTGTCGCGGCTGCTGGGCCGCAGCGTCGAGGAACTCACGACGCTGGCACGCGGAGTTCCGGAGGACCACGGAGTGGTGCTCGTGCCCGCCGTCGCCGGTCTGGGAGCACCGCACTGGGATCCCGAAGCGCGCGCGGTGCTCGTCGGTTTCGACCTCGGCACCGACCCGGCCGTCCTTGCACGGGCAGCCATCGAGGCCATCGCCCATCAGATCACCGACGTCGTCGAGGCCGCTGCCGCAGCTGCGCCCGTGGAGGCGATCCTCGCAGACGGAGCCCCAGCCGCCGACGACTTCCTCATGCAACTCCAGGCCGACGTGGCTGGGCGCACCGTCCACCGTCCCGCTCTCGCCGGATTGTCCGCGCGCGGCGCTGCGCAACTGGCCATCGATACGCTGGGCGGTGGGTTCACGGCCGTGGAATCCGACACCTTCCGACCCCAACGCGACAATGCCGTCGCCCGATCAGCCTGGGCCTCGGCACTCAACCTCACCCGCAAGGAGAATTGACATGTCCAACCTCACGTTCGGCGCCGGAATCTGGCACTTCGCCACCTACGTGGATCGCTACGCGACCGACGGTTACGGCGAACCCCGCTCCATCCTCGACGCCATCGAGCTCGCCGGCCAGGTGGATGACCTGTCCGTGGTCGACCTCAACTACCCGTTCTTCGGTGGCGACTTCAGCAACGAGCAGGTGAAGAACGCGCTGGAGGCGCAGCGCCTGCGGGCGATCGGCATCACGCCGGAGATCTACACGAGGGTCTTCGCCAAGGGCGCGTTCACCAACCCCGATCCGGGCGTTCGTCGACTCGCCCACGACCTGATCACGGAGGCGGCCGACGTCGTGCGCTACTTCGGCGCGGATTACGTCAAGCTCTGGCCGGGGCAGGACGGTTGGGACTACCCGTTCCAGGTGGACCACAAGAAGCTCTGGCAGCTGTCACTCGACGGACTCGGGCAGCTCGCGAGCGAGAACCCCGACCTCAAGTTCGTGGTGGAGTACAAGCCCCGCGAGCCCCGGGTCCACATGGCCTTCGACTCCGTCTCCCGCACGCTGCTCGGCCTCGAGAAGATCGGGCTGCCCAACATCGGCATCCTCCTCGACTTCGGGCATGCGCTCTTCGGCGGCGAGTCCCCGGCCGACTCCGCCCAACTCGCCATCGACTACGGCCGCCTCTTCGGGATGGACGTCAACGACAACCTGCGCAGCTGGGACGACGACATGATCGCCGGCACGGTGCACCCCACCGAGCTCATGGAATTCTTCTACGTGCTGCGGCGCAACAACTGGGAGGGCGTCTGGCAGCTCGACCAGTTCCCGTTCCGTGAGGACTCCGTCGACGCGGCCAACCTGGCGATTGAGTTCCTGAAGCGCGTCGACGCAGCCCTCGACCGCCTCGACGTCGACGCGCTCGTCGAAGCGCAGGATCGGCAGGACGCCGTGGCTGCCAACCGCCTGGTCCAGCAGGCCCTCTACGGCTGAGTCGGGAAGTCCACAAGTGCCGGGCACGTCGCGTGCTAGCTTTCGTCGGGTGCCAGCCCGCGATGTGTCCGACCGCCTCCCTCTCATCCTCAAGGTCGCTCGGCTCTACCACGAGCAGGGGCTGCGTCAGCCTGAGATCGCGAGCCGGCTGAACATGTCCCAATCCCGGGTCTCTCGGCTCCTCAAGGAGGGCGTCGGCGCGGGCATTGTGCGCACGATCGTGGTCGAGCCGCCCGGGTTCTTCTCGGAGCTCGAGGAGGCCGTCAGGGATCGCTATGCGCTCCGCGACGTCGTCGTCGCAGGGGTCAGCGAACAGCACGGCGACAGTGAGTTCAGCATCCTGGCGGCCATGGGTGCCGCCGGCGCCCGATACCTCGAGTCGACCATGTTGCCCACCGACCGGGTGGGCCTGTCGTCGTGGTCCGCGTCACTGCTCGCGGTAGTCGACGCCATGTCGCCCCGACCGACACGGTCTGCCGAGTCCATCGTGCAGCTACTGGGCGGTGTGGGGGATCCGGCAGCCCAGGTCCAGGCCACCCGCCTGGCCGAGAGACTCGCGCAGGTCACGGGGGCAAGCGTGATGTACTTCCCGGCTCCCGGCGTCGTCTCCAGCCCGGAGGTGCGCGACTCGCTGCTGTCGGACCCCCAGATCGCCGCGGTGCGGGACTCGTGGGAGGACCTCACCATGGCACTCGTGGGCATCGGCAGCGTTGAGCCTTCCGCGCTCCTGGTCTCCTCCGGGAACACACTGCCCCGCGCCGACCTGGACAGCCTGCGCGCCAAGGGTGCGGTGGGGGACGCCTGCCTCAACTTCTTCGACCCAGAGGGCACGGCCGTGGCCTCCGACCTGGTGGGCCGGACTCTCGGTATTGATGCCGCGACCCTCAAGGCCATCCCCCGGAGGGTCGCCGTCGCGGGTGGGCCGCGGAAGGTTGCCGCCATCCGCGGCGCCCTGCTCGGTGGCTGGTGCGACGTCCTCATCACCGACCACCACACTGCGGCCGCGCTGCTCCAACAATGAGACACCCCGAAAACCCAAGGAGTACCCCATGACCTGGACCATCGGCACCCACCCCTGGATTGAGGACGACCTCAGCCCAGTACCTCCGTCCGTACGGGTCGTGATCGACAATGACTTCGCAGGAGACCCGGACGACTTCGTCCAACTCGCCCACCACCTGCTGAACCCGGGCGCCGAAATCCGGGGCATCGTCGCGTCACACCTGCGGCCGGACGATCCCTTCACGAAGGTTAAGGAGACCGCCCTCCAAGCGCGCCGAGAGGTGGAGCGCCTGGCCTCGGTCATGGACCTGGACCTGGCTGGTCGGCTGGTGACGGGATCGGAAGTGTCGATGCCCGACCGGTCCACTCCCGTCTCCAGCGACGGCGTTGATCTCATCATCCGGGAGGCGCGCTCCGATGACCCTCGGCCGCTCTACGTGGTGTGCGGTGGCGGCCTGACCGACATTGCCAGCGCATTGTTGAGTGCCCCGGACATCGCTTCGCGACTCACCGTCGTGTGGATCGGAGGGCCCGAGTACCCTGACACGACGGAGCCGGTTCCCGGCAACCCGGTGGAGTACAACCTCGGCATCGACATCCCTGCGGCCCAGGCCCTTTTCGAGTCCGAGGCGGAGATCTGGCAGGTGCCGCGTGACGTCTACCGTCAGTGCCTGATCAGTGATGCCGAGCTTCGTACGCGGATACGGCCGCTCGGCGATGTGGGCCGGTTCCTCTACGACGAACTCAGGCGTGTGGAGCAGTGGGTTGCCGGGGCGTTCGGCGTCCGGCATGCCACCTATGTCATCGGTGACAGCCCCCTCGTGAGCCTCACGTCACTGCAGACGATTTTCGAGAGCACGCCTGCCTCCTCTCGGTCAGCCCTGCGTTCCGCTGTTCGGCTGGGTGAGGACGGTCACCCACTCGCCTTCGACGGCAAGGAAATTCGCGTGTTCTCGGCCATCGATGTCCGCTTGATGATTGAGGACCTGGTCGCTTGCCTGACTGAGTTTGCGGACTGGCGTTCGTCGGAGGTCTCAAGCGCCTGATGAGACCGTCGAGCAGGGGCTGGCTGGAGCGATACCGCTGCCTCGACGGGTGGCCACACAGCCATCGAGGTCACCGCAGTAGGTAGACCGCGGAGACCACGGTGAGCGCCAGCACCACACGGTCGAAGACCCGCTTGTCCAGCCGCCTGACCCAGACTCGACCGAAGAAGGCTCCCGCCAGCACCAGCGGCGCCAACAACCCGATCACCGGCAGCGTCTCACGCCGCAGCAGGCCCAACCCGAGTGAGAACGGGAGTTTTGCGACGTTCACGGCGAAGAAGAACCACGCCTGCGTCGCCAGGAATCGCACCACCTCGAACTTCGCCGCGAGGAAGTACAGCGTCATCACCGGCCCGCCCGCGTTGGCGGCCATGGTCGTGAAGCCCCCGAGCACTCCATAGATGCCGCGGACGCGAGGATCGGCCAGCGTCGAGTCGGGGTTCAGCAACCCCTTGTGCATGAGGAGGAGGGTGCTGGCGATGAGCACGAGGAGGATCGCGCCGATGGTGCGGCGCATGACGACGTCGTTGGCCCAAGCCAGGAACGCCGCGCCGACGACGAGACCGACGAGGACGGTCGGAACCAGCGTCAGGAGGGTGCGGACATCAGCGTCCCTGCGGTAGGTCCAGATCGCGACGAGGTCCCCGGTGATCAGGAGCAGCAGGAGGGCCGCCGTCGACTCGCGTGCCGGCAGCACGGCGGCGAACACCGCCACGGACAGGGTGGCCGCGCCGGGCAGGGCGGTCTTGGCAACCCCGATGAGGAGGGCCGCAGCGGCGAGCGCGAGCCACGAGAGCGTGGGGAGGTCGAGCACCGGTGTGGCCGTCAGAACGGCGGGTTGGTGAAGCGCGAGTAGTGGCCCTGGAAGAGGGCGTCGATCTTCCCGGTCTCTCCGTTGCGGTGCTTGGGGATGTAGAGGTTGGCCACGCCGCGCTCGTCGTCGCTGGGGTTGGTGGTGTACATCTCCGGGCGGTGGATCATGATGACCATGTCGGCGTCCTGCTCCAGCGAGCCGGACTCGCGGAGGTCGGACAGGGCGGGTACCGCGTCCTTGCGCTGCTCGGTGTTTCGGCTGAGCTGGCTGAGGGCGATCACCGGGACGTTGAGCTCCTTGGCGAGCAGCTTGATCTGGCGGGAGAACTCCGAGACCTCGAGCTGCCGTGACTCGACCTTCTTGCCGGAGCTCATGAGCTGTATGTAGTCGATGGCCACGAGCTGCAGGTTGTGGCGCTGCTTGAGGCGACGGGCCTTGGCCCGGATCTCCATCATCGTCAGGTTGGGGGAGTCGTCGATGAAGAACGGCTTGGAGTCCAGCAGCACGGACTTGTCGGTGATGCGTTGCCAGTCGGACTCGTCGAGCTTGCCGCTGCTGCCGCGGATCTTGCCGAGCGGGATCGAGGCCTCGGCGCTCAGGACCTTCATGACGATCTCAGTACGGCTCATCTCAAGGGAGAAGAAGGCGGTGCAGAGGTCATGGTGGATGGCGGCGCTGCGGCAGATATCGAGCGCGAAGGTGGACTTGCCGGCACCCGGGCGGGCAGCGACGATGATCATCTGCCCGGGGTGGAACCCGTTGGTCATCCGGTCGAGGTCGTGGAACCCCGTGGGCACCCCGGAGAGGCCCTCGCCGGAGTTGTGGATGGACTCGATCTCGTCGAACGTGGGCTCGAGCAACTCGTGGAGGCTCTTGTAGTCCTCCGAGGTCTTGGACTCGGTGACCTCGAACAGGGTCTGCTGGGCCTCGTCGACGATCTTCTCGACCTCGCCCTGTCCCTGGTATCCCAGCTGGGCGATGCGGATGGATGCGTTGACGAGCCGGCGCAGGACCGCCTTCTCCCGGACGAGCTCGGCGTAGTAGACCGCGTTCGCGGCGATGGAGACGCTGGCGAGGAGGTCGTGCAGGTAGACCGCGCCTCCCACCTTCGACAGCTCTCCGGTCTTGCCCAGCTCGGCGGCGACCGTGATCGGGTCCGCTGGCTCGCCGCGCCCGTAGAGGCTGACGATGGCCTCAAAGATGGCCTCGTGGTTGGGGCGGTAGAAGTCGACGCCGCGGAGCACTTCGACGGCGTCGGAGATGGCGTCCTTGCTCATCATCATGGCGCCCAGCACGCTCTGCTCAGCCGCCAGGTCCTGTGGCGGCGTGCGATCCAGCTCTCCCAGGGCGTGGCCGCCTGCTTGGGACTCCAACATCAGCGACCTCCTCCTTTGCGCCCGGCGAAGCCGACAAGGTCATTACCCTAGTGGACTTCCACGGGCTATTGGCCCACCCCAAACGCTACGCAGCAGGCCTGACAGTCCGCTCCGGTGGACAAGCCTGTGGGGACAGTGTGGAAGGAAATCGTGCACCTCACGCATGGGTGGGGCGAGGCTGTGGACAGTCTCGGAAAAGTCGGCATAGCGTTGTTACCAAATCGTTATAAACGATTTGGGGAGAGCGCGATCCATGGATCGGAAACCGCAGGGCTCCGGTGGGGCGGGTCTCCCAGGACCCCCGCCTGACTAGGGGGTTTAGGGCTCGGAGACCCATCTCTACCCCGCCGCCAGGCCGTGGGATGACGTCTGGGAGGCTGGTGGGGCGGAGGGCATCTCCAGAGGAGTCTCAGTTGTCCACAGGCGGCATCCGCTGCTGTGGATGGTTGGCGGCCTCCGCTCGTCTTGATTACATACCCCCTGGGGGTATGCTGGACCTCAGGAGGAACAGGACATGACCACACAGGAGATCGCTCCAGACGCCTGCCACACGCATGGGTACTCGCCCCAGAAGCAGGAGTACCTCCGGCGTCTGAAGCTGATCGAGGGGCAGGTCCGCGGTGTTGCGCGGATGGTGGAAGCGGATGAGTACTGCATTGACGTGCTCACGCAGACCTCCGCCATCACCAGTGCCCTGAAGGCGGTCAACCTGGCTCTTCTCAAGGACCACCTCGAACACTGCGTCGCCGAGGCGGTGCGCGAGGGCGGGGAGACCGCCCAGGAGAAGTTCGACGAGGTCATGGCGGCCGTGAAGCGGCTGGCCAAATAGATCCCAGAGGAGGAAGACCAATGATCAGCAAGTACAACGTCACCGGAATGACCTGCGGCAATTGCTCCGCCCATGTCACGGAAGAAGTCTCCGAGATCGACGGCGTGACCGGCGTGAACGTCTCGCACGAGACCGGCGTCATGGTGGTGGAGTCCGAGGAGCACATCCCGTTCGACTCCATCGTGGAGGCTGTCAAGGAGGCGGGCAACTACTCGGTCGTCGAGGCCTGACGGCCGGAGACGTCCACACATCCCAGATCCAGGAGGGCCGTCGCCCGTCATGAGCGCAACCACGCAAACCAACCAGGGCGTCCAGCTCGACATCGAGGGCATGACCTGCGCCTCGTGCGCCAACCGCATTGAGAAGAAGCTCAACAAGGTGGGAGGTGTCGTTGCCACGGTCAACTATGCGACCGAGAAGGCGACGGTGAACCTGGAGCGGCCCATACCTGTCTCAGAGTTGATTGCCGTCGTCGAGCAAGCGGGCTACGGAGCCCGCGAGACCGCGCCGGAGGCGCCCGCGACGGACCGTGCGGAGGTGCTGAAGCCGCGGGTCCTACTCGCATTCGGCCTCGGGGTTCCGGTCATCCTCGTGTCCATGGTCCCGGCACTGCAGTTCCCGGCCTGGCAGTGGGTCGCCCTGGTGCTGACCACCGTCATCGTGTTCTGGGCAGGACGTTCGTTCCATGCTGCAGCGTGGACCAACCTGCGTCACGGCACCACCACCATGGACACGCTGGTCTCCATGGGCACGCTGGCGGCCTATGGCTGGTCGGTCGTGGCGATGGTTTTCGGGCACGCCGGCCGCATCGGACTCACGCACGAGTTCAGCCTGTCGCTCGGTCACTCGGACCCGATGGGCAACGTCTACTTCGAGGCGGCCGCCGCCATCATCGCGTTCCTCCTGCTGGGGCGCTGGATCGAGGCGAGGTCGAAGAAGGAGGCGGGGGCTGCCGTCCGCGCACTGGCCGAGGTCGGGGCCAAGGAGGCGACGGTGCTGCGCGACGGTGCGGAGGAGACCGTCCCCGTCGGTGAACTCGCCGTGGCCGATCTGCTGGTGGTCCGCCCGGGTCAGAAGTTCCCGGCCGACGGCGAGCTCGTCGAGGGCCATTCCGCAGTCGACGCCTCCATCATCACGGGCGAGTCCCTACCCGTCGAGGTGGGACCCGGCAGCCATGTCGTCGGCGGCTCCCTCAACACCACTGGCCGGGTCGTCGTGCGGGCGACTGCTGTGGGGTCCGCCACCCAGCTGTCCCAGATCGCCAAGCTCGTGGAGGAGGCGCAGACGGGAAAGGCGGCGGCACAGCGCATCGCCGACCGCATCACCACGTTCTTCGTCCCCGCGGTGATCCTGATCGCCCTCGCCACGTTCGTTGTCCACTGGCTCCTGGGCTCGGGCATCACGTTCGCCCTCACGGCCGCCATCGCCGTCCTCATCATCGCCTGTCCCTGCGCCCTCGGGCTGGCCACGCCGTCGGCGCTGCTCGTCGGCACCGGTCGGGGTGCGGAACTCGGCACCATCATCCGGGGCGCGCAGTCCTTGGAGAAGGCGCGCGCCATCGACACGATCGCGCTGGACAAGACCGGCACCCTGACCACCGGTCACATGTCGGTCCTCGAGGTTCGTCCCGCGGACGGGGTCACGGAGCGCGAGCTCCTGGCTACCGCGGCCGCGGTGGAGGAGGGCTCCGAGCACCCGATCGCGCGCGCCGTCGTCGACGCCGCTGCCTCCGCCGGGCACCGTTCGGCGGCCACCGCCGCGGCACACCGCGCCGTCCCGGGAGCCGGCATCACGGCGCAGGTGTCCCACGATGGTGGCACCCCTGACGAGGTCTCCGTCGGTTCACGCTCACTCGTGGAGGCCGACGGCTCCACCGTCGACCCGAGCTGGGACGGAGACGGCCCCACCGGCAGCCATGTCTACGTGGCGCGCGGCGCCACGCTGCTCGGGCGGATCGTGGTGGGTGATGAGCTCAAGCCGTCGGCAGCTCGCGCCGTCGCCCGGTTGCGTGAACTCGGGCTCACACCCGTCCTGCTCACCGGCGACAACGAAGCAGCGGCACGACGTGTGGCTGCGTCCGTCGGGATCGACGACGTCCGCGCCGGCGTCCTGCCCCAGGAGAAGGCGCTGGCGGTCGCCGGGCTTCAGGCGGAGGGGCGCAAGGTCGCCATGGTCGGAGACGGCGTGAACGACGCCGCGGCATTGGCGGGCGCGGATCTCGGGATCGCGATGGGCAAGGGGACGGACGCCGCCATCGCCTCGAGCGACATCACGCTCATGCGCGACGACCTGTTGTCCGTGGTGGACGCGGTGCGCCTGTCCCGAGCAACAGACTCCACGATCAAGTCCAACCTGGTCTGGGCGTTCCTCTACAACGTGGCAGCGATCCCGATCGCTGCCATGGGAATGCTGACGCCGATGATCGCGGGCGCGGCGATGGCTTTCTCCAGCGTCTTCGTGGTCCTGAACAGCCTGCGACTGCGGGGATTCAAGGGGGAGAAGGCGCCCCAGCCCGAAGCGTCCTGAGAAACTCTCAGTCTTTGTTTGGGAATCCCTCAGGAAAGGGTTACTCTGGTGGAGCCGGACATTCGGCCCCACATCTGATAAGGCGCTCGCGCCTGCATGACATACCGGAGAACCCCACACATGGCTCGCAAATTCTGGATCCCCGCCACCTCGGCCGTCAGCGCCATCGCGATCGCCGCGACAGCAGGCGTCGCCACGGCCCTGCACAAGAATGACGTCACCCTCGTCATCGACGGAGAGCCCGTGACCATCGCGGTCCGCGAGGACACCGTCGCGGAGGTGCTGGCGCTCGAGGAGATCAAGCTCGGTGCGCACGACGTCGTCCTGCCCGCCCCCTCGACAGAGGTCACCGACCAGATGGAGATCTCAGTCTCCTATGGCCGCCCCCTGGAGCTGACCGTCGACGGCGAGGACCGCACGGTGTGGACCACCGCCCGCACCGTCGATGACGCACTCGCTCTGCTGAGCCTCGACGAGGAAGGCTCCAAGCTCTCTACCTCGCGCTCTGCCTCCATCTCCCGCGAAGGCCTCGAACTCGAAGTCATCACCCCGAAGGACATCACCATCACCGTCGCGGGCAAGCCC
Source organism: uncultured Arachnia sp. (assembly GCA_947499145.1). GTDB lineage: Bacteria > Actinomycetota > Actinomycetes > Propionibacteriales > Propionibacteriaceae > Arachnia. Next base: position 37,064 of record CANMNB010000012.1, on the reverse strand, counting down.
GCCCAGGTGAGCGTCGCCGGAACCGTTGCTGATGCCTTGAAGGAGGTCGGCGCCACTCCTGACGCCGACGACAAGGTCACCCCGGCCGCCGACACGATGCTGACCGACGGCATGGAGGTCTCCTTCGTGGCCGTCGAGGTCAAGCAGGTGGACAAGGACGTCGAGATCCCCTTCAAGAAGACTTCGGTGAAGACGAGCAAGCTCAATAAGGGCACCTCCAAGGTGACCACGAAGGGCGTTCCGGGCGTCAAGAAGGAGACCTGGACCGAGGTCTACGAGGACGGCACCCTCGTCTCCTCGGAGCTCGCAGGCTCCGAGGTCACCACGGAGCCCGTCACGCAGGTCACCTCCGTCGGCACTTACGTGAAGCCGGCTCCCAAGCCTGCCGCCAAGCCCGAGCCGAAGAAGGCCACCAGCTCCACGTCCGGATCCAGCAGCTCCTCGAGCTCCAGCGCATCGAGCTCCAGCACCTCGACGAGCAGCTCCTCCGGCGTTGGCATCAACCTCGCTCGGGCCTCCATGTGGGACTCGATCGCCCAGTGCGAGTCGTCCGGCAACTGGAGCATCAACACCGGAAACGGCTACTACGGTGGCCTGCAGTTCAACCTCGCCACCTGGCGCTCGGTTGACGGCCAGGACTTCGCCGCCTACCCGCACCAGGCGAGCCGCGCCGAGCAGATCACCGTCGCCAACCGGCTCTACGCGATCCGTGGCCTCCAGCCGTGGAGCTGCAAGCCCTGACCGCTGGTCGTTGACAGACAGAAGCCCCGCCACCTTGAGGTCGGCGGGGCTTCTGCGTATCACCGGTCAGATCTGCGCCAGGGCCTGCTCCATCACAGAGACGATCCCCACGGTCTCGGCCCAGGGGAGGAGCGGCGACTCGCGTCGGTCGTCGGCGACGAGCTGGGCGAAGTGTGCCGCCTCGAAGGCCAGCCCTTCGTGACCCTGAATGACGGGCTCATCCGAGAGCACGGGTTCCTGGTGCCGCGGCACGAAGCGCACACGCTGCGGGGAGTAGAAGGCGCCGGGGACGTCAACGAAGCCCTCGCTGCCCGAGACGCTGGCTGTCGTCGGCGTGACAGCGGCGAGGGTCGTGTTGATCACCGCGTTGGCATGCTGCTGCGGTTGGAAGCCGTCCAGGACGACCGAGGCCTGGCGGTCGACGCCCAGGGGTGTCCGAGAACCGACAGCCGTCACCCTGCCTGGAAGCCCCAGCACGAACGCCGCGAAGGAAACGGGGTAGACCCCCAGGTCCCACATGGCGCCTCCGGCGAGGGCCGGGTCGTGGAGGCGATGGGTTGGGTCGTTCGGGAACCACTGGCCATGGTCGGCGATGACGGTTTCGACCTCTCCGAGGGCACCATCCTCGAGCAGCTGTCGAACGATGTCGATGTGGGGCAGGAAGCGTGTCCACATCGCCTCCATGAGCGTGACACCCGCGGTGGCCGCGGCGTCGACAACCTGCTGGGCCTGCTCGGTGGAGGGCGTGAAGGCCTTCTCCACGAGCACGTGCTTGCCGGCGGAGATCGCCAGCAGCGACTGTTCGGCGTGATGGCTGTGCGGTGAGGCCACGTAGATGGCGTCGACACCGGGATCGGCGACGAGTTGCTCGTAGTCGTCGTAGCTGCGAGCGATGTCGAACCGAGCGGCGAAGGCGGCGGCGCGCTTGCCGGAACGGGATCCGACGGCGACGACCTCCTGCCGAGTGTGCTTGCGCAGGGCATCGACGAACGTGGCGGCGATGCCGCCGGGGGCCAGGATGCCCCAGCGCAGAGGGGGAGCCTCGGCTGGGTCGGGGGTGCGTGGCACGGGAAGGTTCATGGTCCCCAATCTAGGGCGAAGCGGCAGCTGGTGGAGCCCGTTCTAGCGCCCGGCGCCGATGAGCCCCTCGAGGCGGCGGCTGTCAGCCACCTCGGCGTAGAGCGCGAGCATGGCATCTGCCTGTGAGGCGATGGACCACTGCGACGCGAGACGGCGCGAGGTCTCCGCGGCGTTGTTGCGCCATTGGGGGTCCTCGAGGCGGGAGATGACGCGCAACAGGCCCGCCGCCATCGAGGGGGCGGTGGGTCGCGCCAACTCCCCGTTCGTGCCCGGCTCCAGCACCAGGCGCAGCGCGGGGTCCACGGAAACGATGGGCAGGCCCGCCAGCGCCGCCTCGTGCAGCACCAGCGCCTGGGTGTCCGTCTGGCTGGGGAAGGCGAACACGTCGGCCATCTGGTAGAAGGCGCCCAGCTTCTCCCGGGGCTGCTCCCCCGGGAGGATGACGTTTCCCGTCGCTGCACTGGCTGCCAGGACGCGCCTGATGCGGGGGTAGCGCTGCCAGTCCCCGACCACCATGAGTTGCGTATCCGGGCGCTGGACCCTGACCAGTTCGAAGGCTTCCACCAGCAGGGGGATGCCCTTTTCTGGGGCGATCCTTCCGGCGTAGAGGACGAGGGGGCCGGGTCCGCGCTCAACCGGGGGCGGACCCGACGGAAGCGGGTCGACCCCGTTGGGCACCACCATGACGTGCGCGCCGGGCGCGATCTCGCGACACCGGTCCGCGGTCTTCGGTGACGGGGTGGTCACCAGGTCCGAGGACTCGAGCATCTTCTGGCACAGCCCCAGCAGCGATGCGGTGGATCGTCCCCGGTCCTCGTAGCGGATGGCGGCCACCTGCAGGTCCGCGGAGCTGAAGACTTCGCCGTGGGTCAACTTCCCGAAGGCCTTCAACACGCCTGTCAGGAGCGGGAGGACGGCGGCGTAGTGGTCCGCGTAGGCGTCGAAGTCGGTGTGCCACGTCATCAGCAGGGGGATCCCCAGACGTTTGGCGACCCAGACCCCCAGCACGCCGACCGTCCCGAAGCCATGGACGTGGATGACGTCCGGGGCGAGTTCGGCGATCCGTGCCATGGTGCGTTCGAAGTGGCGGCCGTTGGCCACTCGAGTGGGCATGTTGGGGACGCGCACCGAGGGCAGCCGGATCTCCGTGCGGCCGTCGCGGCCTGCGTGCGGGTTGGGGCCCTTGGCGCGCGGGGCGACGACGATCACGGAGTGTCCCGCGTCCAGCAGGTTTCCCTCCAGTTGCTGGACGGCGTACATCAGTCCGTTGCTGCCCGGCCCGTAGTTGTCGGTGAACTGCGCGACCGTCAGGTGCCGAGGGCCGGCAGCATCGCGGGGGGCGTCAGTCACGCCGCTCACTCTAGCTTCTGCCTGTGGCGTCGCCCAGAGCGACGACGCGGTCGCAGGCCACCACGACGTCCGGATCGTGGGTGATTACGAGCACGGCACGATCCGACGTGGAGGCCCACACATCGGCCATCAGCCGTGCCGCCGTCTCCTGGTCGAGGTGTTCGGTCGGCTCGTCGAGGACGAGGATGTCTCGAGGCGCCGCCAGGACCCGGGCCAGGGCGAGGCGGCGCACCTCCCCACCGGAGAGGGTGCTCCCCGCCTCCCCGATGATCCGCTCGGGGTCCAGGCGCAGGCCGGCCCGATCCAGGGCCCGCGCCACCTCGGCATCAGTGGCGTCCTTGTTCCCGATCCGCACGTTCTCGGCCACGGACGTGGCGAAGATGTGGGCGTCCTGCGCCAGGTAGCCGACCTGGCCGGATCGGCGGATGGTCCCTGCCAACGGTGGGATGAGGCCCATCACCGTCGCCGCGACGGTGGTCTTGCCCACGCCCGACGGCCCCACCAGCGCCACACGCTCACCCGGGGCGACCCGCAGGCTGAGGCGCTCCACCACGGGTCCGGAGCCAGGCCACCCGACGCTGGCGGCGTCGATGACCAGGCCGGCGACGTCGTCGGTTCCCGGCCGAGCGTCGCCGGACCCGATGGGCTCGGCGTCGATGACCTCGGCGAGCCGCTCCAGCGCGGCGCCGGCTCGGGTGTGCACCTGGGCGGCCTGGCTGAAGGTGGCCAGCACCTCGTGCATGGCCAGCGGCGTGAGGACCAGCACGGCCAGCAGGCGGGGGGCCAGGTCACCGGACACCACGGCCTGACCGCCGATCACGAGCGCAGCGAGCACGGCGATGCCGGCGGCGACCACCTGCAGCGCCGTCCCGAGTCCCCGCACCCAGGCGGCCCGCGACTCCTGCCGGCGCAGTTCGTCGTCGACGGCGAGGAGGCTGTCGAGTGCGACACCGTCGGCGGAATAGGCCACGAGGTCGTCGGAGGTGCGCACCAGCTCGCGGACACCGTCGGCCAGCCGTCCTCGGGTGGGGACGGCTGCCCGGTCGACGGCACGGGAGGCGCGGGAGGCCACAGCGGGCGCGACCACTCCGGCGAGCGCCGCTGAGCCCAGCAGGACGAGCGCGGATGACCAGCTGAATCGACCGAGCATCACTGTGGTGCCGACGATCACCAGTGATGCTGCGAGCGTCGGGATGACAACCCGAACCACGAGGTCCTGGACGGCTGCCACGTCGGCGACGACGCGGCTGAGCAGGTCGCCGCGACGTCGGCCGACGAGCGTGGTGGCGGAGAGCGAGTCGTAGGTGCGGATGCGCAGCGCGGACTGCAGGCGCAGGGCGACGTCGTGGCCCACGAGGCGTTCCACGTAGCGGAAGACGCCTCTCGAGATCCCGAAGAACCTGACGCCGACGGCGGCGGCCTGCAGGTAGAGAACCGGAGGCATTTCCGCAGCCCGGCTGATGAGCCACGCCGACAGTCCCATGAGGGCGACGGAGGCGCCGGAGGCGAGGGAGGCCAGCAGTACTGCCAGGGAGAACCGCTTCCGGCCGCCCGGCACGGCGGCGACCAGTTCCGCGAGCAGCCGCCACGACGCGGGGCGCCTCACGGCTCACCCACCGGGGCGGGGGCGAGGTGGACCACGCGGTCGGCGGCCTCGAGCACGGCCGGGCGGTGAGTGACCACGACGGCGCCCGCGCCCGTGCGGCGCACCGCCCCGATGACAGCCGCCTCGGTGGAGGCGTCCAGGCCGGCGGTGGGTTCGTCGAGCACGAGCAGCCGGGCTCCGGCGCGGATCCGCAGCAGGGCCCGCGCCAGCGCGACTCGTCGCCGCTCTCCCGCGGACAGCCCCTCCCCGTCGTCACCGACCGGTTTGGAGCTGGGGAAGTCGGCGCCCGCTTCCCGTAGTGCGGCGTCGACGGCATCGTCCGAGGCCGAGGAATCCCCGAGCCGCACGTTGTCGGCCACCGAGCCGTTGAGCATCCCCGGGTCCTGCGCCACCCAGGCGAGCTGCCGTCGCCAGGTGTCGAGGTCCAACTCGGCCAAGTCCCGGCCACCGATCGTGATACGTCCCTCGTCCGGCGCGAGGAACCCCATCAGCAGCGCCAGGGCCGTGGACTTGCCGCCGCCGGAGGCGCCGCGCACCGCCACCACCTCGCCGGGGGCGAGCGTGAGGTTGAGGTCGGCGACCGCCGCCGTCCCCGCGCCGGGCCACCGATAGCTGACACCGTCGAGGATGACCGGGTGGTCGGTCAGGGACGGAGCCGGGGCCCCCGTCGTCGCGGGTGCGGCGTCGTCGATGACGGCGAAGGCGGCGTCGGCCGCAGCCACGCCGTCGGCCGAGTCGTGGAAGTGGACGCCCACTTGGCGCACCGGCAGGAAAGCCTCCGGAGCGAGGATGAGGACGAAGAGCGCGACGTCGAACGGCACCAGGCCGTAGACGAGGCGGAAGCCGACCGTGACGGCCACGACCGCGACTGACAGGGTGGCCAACAGTTCCAGCACGAGGGCCGAGACGAACGACACCGACAGCACCCTCATCGTGGCGCCGCGGTACGTCTCCTCACCCAGTTCGACGCCTCGGCGCTGTGCCCGTGCACGGGCGAAGGCCTGCAACGTGGGCAGCCCCTCGATCAGGTCGGCGAAGTGGTTCGCCAGCCTGTCAGCGACGGCATAGCTCCGGGTTGTGGCCTTCTCGGTGGTCCAGCCCACGAGCGCCATGAACACCGGGATCAGGGGGAGGGTGAAGGCGATGATGAGGGCCGAGCCCCAGTCCGCGAGGAGGATCGCGCCGCCGACGATGAGCGGAACGGTGGCGGCCAGGCCGAGCTGGGGCAGGTACTTGGAAAAGTACCCGTCGAGCGCGTCGAGGCCCTTCGTCGCGAGCTGGACCAGCGTGGCCGACGACGTCGTCCCTCCGACCGGCCGCGTCAGTCGGGCGCTGAGCAGGTCACGACGGAGTTGGGACTTCACGCGCGCGGCGGAGCGGTGGGCCAGGACCTCCGACAGCCAGCCGAGGGCAGCACGCCCTGCGAAGACCGCGGCGAGCCCCAGCAGGAGGCCGACCCAGTCCGGCGGCAGCGCGCCGGCGGTCACGACCTGGGTGATGCCCTGCGAGAGGAGCCACGCCTGGAGGATCAGGAGGCCGGAGGTGACGATGCCCACAAGCACAGAGGCGACCAGGTACTTCCTGGTCGCCCCTGCCCTCGCGAGCAGCCTCGGGTGGATGGGTCCCGTCACGCGTCAGACCGCCGCCTGCACGTCGTCGGGGATGTTGCTGGTGCTGATGCGCTTCGAGAACACCCAGTAGGTCCAGGTCTGGTAGGCGAGCACGAGGGGCACGAAGATGACGGCCGCCCAGGTCATGATGGTCAGCGTCGTCGGCGAGGACGCTGCAGTGATGATGTTGAGCCGCTCCGTGGCGGCGACCGCCTCATCCTGCGCGAAGCCGAGGTTGCCGTACATCTTGAGGAAGATGCCGGCGAAGAGGGTGACGATGGAGGCGCCGCCCAGTACGAAGCCCCAGCCGTCACGGCCCAGGCGTGTCATGGCCACCGACGCTGCGAGCGCCAGCACGGACACGATCCCGATGATCCAGACGAGGAGGGAGAAGTCGCCGAATCCCGAGGTGGCGGGCCAGAAGATGTTCTGGCAGGCCACGAAGATGGCCAGGAGAGCGACGGCGGGCCAGCCGATGCGCCCCGCGAAGCCCTCGGCGCGCTCGTGGATGCCGCCCTTGGTCTTCAGGGCGAGGAAGGTGGAGCCGTGGTACAGGAAGACCACCACCAGGAGCACCCCTCCCAGCAGGGCGAACGGGCTGAAGAGGCCGAGGAACGTGCCGTCGAACAGAAGCCCGTCGTTCTCGAGCCCGATGATGAAGTTGGCGAATCCCACCCCGAACACGAGGCTGGGGAGGAACGACCCGACGATGGCGAAGGTGTCCAGCATCTGGCGCCAGCGTGTGGCGGTGTTCTTGGCGCGGTACTCGAAGGCGACGCCGCGCAGGATCAGTCCGACCAGCACCAGCAGGAGAGGAAGGTAGAGGGCAGAGAAGAGCGACGCGTACCAGCCTGGGAAGGCCGCGAACATGGCGCCGCCCGCGGTGATGAGCCACACCTCGTTGCCGTCCCAGACGGGACCGATGGTGTTGATCATGACGCGCCGCTCCTTCTCGGACCGGCCGAGGACGGGGAGCAACATGCCGACGCCGAAGTCGAAGCCTTCCAGGAAGAAGAACCCGATCCACAGGACGGCGATGAGGGCGAACCACACGATCGGCAGCGTGCCGACGGTTTCGAGGAGGATCATCGTGGCTTCTCTCTTCGTCTCAGTAGGCGAACGACAGGGGAGCGTCGTCGTCGGTCTGGACCTCGGGCGGCGTCACGTCGGGCAGGTCCATGCGGGCGTACTTCAGGAAAAGCGTCACCTCGATGACGGCCAGGGCGCCGTACAGCAGCGTGTACACGATCATCGAGATCCAGATGTCGGTGACCGACGTCGTGGGCGAAATGCCTGCGGTCGTCGGCATCACGCCGGCCACGATCCACGGCTGGCGACCCATCTCGGTGAAGATCCAGCCGAACGAGTTGCCGAACGTGGGCAGGAGCGGGATGGCGAACATGAGCCAGGTCCACCACCGAGCCGTCGGCGGCAGGTGGTCCTTGCGGGTCACCCACAGCAGGAACACGGCGATGGCGGCGCCCATCATCCCCAAGGTGATCATGAGGCGGAACGTCCAGTAGGAGAGGAAGATGTTGGGGATCGGGTCGATGCCGGGGTAGTTGGCCTCCAGCTCGGCGGCGTACTCGGACTGCAGCTGGTTCTTCGTGCCGTCGAAGCGCAGGAAGCCCTGCTCGTCGTAGTCCGCGCGGAGGTCGTCGATCCCACGGATGGTCTCGTGGCCGGACATGACGGACAACAGGCCTGGGACCTTCAGCGCCCAGACCTCCTCGGTCCCGTCGAGGCTGCCGATGGTCAGGACGGAGAAGCCTGCGTTGGTCTCGGTCTCGTACAGGCCCTCGGCGGCGGCCATTTTCACCGGCTGGACGTCGATCATGACCTTGGACTGCAGGTCACCGGTGAAGACGACGACCACCGAGGCCGCGAGCAGGACCCAGGCGCCGAGTCGGGCAGCGAACCGGTGCGAGCGCACGTCGTCGCTGGCGGTCTCCGCGCCGGCGGAGCGGAGCTTGGCCAGATGCCAGCCGCTGACACCGGCCAGGATGCCGCCGGCCACCATGTAGGCGCCCGCCATGACGTGCGGGAACGTCACGAGGAAGACCGGGTTGGTCAGGACCTCGAGGAAACCCTCGACGCCGTCGAGCTCCGCGCGTCCGTTGCGGAAGGTGGTTCCGACAGGGTTCTGCATCCAGGAGTTTGCGGCCAGGATGAAGATGGCCGAGAGCATGGTCCCGAACGCTGCGGCGTAGATCGTGGCCAGGTGCAGCTTCTTGGGCAGCTTGTCCCAGCCGAAGATCCACAACCCGATGAACGTCGACTCCAGGAAGAACGCGAGGAGTGCTTCGAGCGCGAGGGGTGCGCCGAACACGTCGCCGACGAAGCGAGAGTACTCGGACCAGTTCATGCCGAACTGGAACTCCTGCACGATGCCGGTGACGACGCCGAGGGCGAAGTTGATCAGGAAGAGCTTCCCGTAGAACTTGGTCAGCTGCAGGTAGCGCTCGTTGCCGGTGCGGACCCAGAAGGTCTGCAGCACCGCCACCAGCATCGACAGCCCGATGGTGATGGGGACGAAGAGATAGTGGTAGACGGTGGTGATGCCGAACTGCCACCGCGCCAGCGTGACCGGATCCATGCATCGAAGCTACTACTTGGAGTCGTAGCGTTCAATTCTTACACAACCGTGCGTCCCCAAGCCCCTTATGATGACTGCCATGCCACGACGCGGCGAGCTGGAACAGACGATCATGGAGATCCTGTGGGCCACCACGGGTCCCCTCACGGTCGCTGACGTGCTCGCCAGGCTGAACGAGGATCGGGACCTGGCCTACACCACCGTCATGACCGTCCTCGACCGCCTCGCGAAGAAGGGGCTGGCGGCGCGGGAGCGGGTGGACCGGGCCTGGCACTATCGCGCGGCTGATCCCCAGGCGGTGGTTGCGGCCCGGGAGATCGTCGAGGACCTCCGTGGCCTCCCCGACGACGTGCGGGCGGAGGCGCTGCGGCTCGTCGAAGCGGAGCTGCGCTGAGCGCGGCTATTTCTTGCTCTTCTTCTTGCCCTTCTTGCTCTTCTTCGACTTGGCAGCCTTCTTCGTCTTGCTGCCGATGCCCGGGATGTCCGCGGTCAGGGCGGGAGCGTCGTCGCGGGCGGCCAGGAGTTCCCGCTTGTGGGCCAGGGTCTCCTCCAGATCGGTCAGCCACTCGGCCCGTCGGGCAGCGATACGTTGCTCGCTGGCGTCGGGGTCGGCGTCAAGCAGGTCTGCCGAGTCCCGGCGGACCTCCAGGGTCTCCTCCATGGCCTCGGTGACCACCGCAGGGGTGTCCTCATAGGACTCGACCAAGGACGCCGTCGACATGGACTTGGCGAGGTTGCGCCTCTGGACCTCGGGGCTCCACCTGACACTGGGCCAGCCGATCTCCATCTCAACCAGGGTGCGGGTCAGGATCTCGGTGAGCGCCAGGCGTGAGAACCACTTGCGATCCGCGGGGAGGACGTACCACGGTGCGTGCTCCGTGCTGGTGCGGTCGAAGACCGCCTGGTACGCCTCCTGGAAGGCATGCCACTTCGCGCGAGTGTCGAGGTCGCCGGTGGAGTACTTCCAACGCTTGTCCGGCCGGTCGAGACGCTCCATGAGGCGGATGCCCTGCTCCTCGTGGGAGACCATCAGTGCAAACTTGAGGATGGTGGTCCCGCTCTCGACCAGTTGCTTCTCCCACTCGTTGATCTCGTCGTAGCGCTCGGACCAGACGCTCTCCTCGATGAGTTCGTCCACCCGCACGACGAGGACGTCCTCGTAGTGGGAACGATCGAAGACGCCGATGCGTCCTGGGGTCGGGAGCTTGTTCTCGATGCGCCACAGGTAGTGGTGCTGGCGCTCTTCCTCGGTCGGCACGCCGAAGGAGGCGAGCGAGACCCCCTGCGGATCCACGTATCCCATGACGTGGCGCACCATGCCGCCCTTCCCCGCGGTGTCGAGCCCCTGGACGACGACCAGGACCGAGCGCTTGCCCCCGACCCGGCCCTCGGCGAACAGCCGTTCCTGGAGTTCGCTCAGCAGCGAGGCGCGTGAGTCCATGAAGGCCTTGCCCTGTGCCTTGTCGCCTCCCCAGCCGGGCGTCGCGCGGCGGTCCATGCTGGCCAGCGTGAAGCCGGGGTGGGCCCGCAGGGCCTCGCGGGGATCGGTGGTCCAGAGGTTCTCGGCCATGACTGTCCTTCCGTCGTTCCGGCCGATTATTCCAGCGGAGCGGTCCGCGCCGGGCTCCGTCGCACACATCGGGGGGTCAGTGATGCATTCTCGTGAGCGGACGGGGGAGAATCGACCACTGATCGATTTTCGTGGCGGGCGTCGGCCCCACGGCGGTGGCGACGACGCCTGGGCTCAGGCCTCGGGGTCCTGCCGGGTGCGACCGCCGATGAGGGCGCGTCGGTTGCGGCCGCCCTCCAGCCAGCGGGCCAGCATGCCGTGCTCGGACAGCAGCAGCAGGCGGTTCTGTGTGCGTTCCACGAGGTGCGCCGGCACGGCGAGGAGGAGCTTGTCCGAGCCTCGAAGTCGCCGGCCGCCGTCGGGGATCAGGATGTCCTGGCCGCGCACGATCATCGAGATCACCGCGCCGCGGGGGAGCCGGAGGTCCGAGACGTGGAGTCCGATCAACTTGCTGTGTTCGGGCACCTGGAACTGGACGAGCGAGGCATGGATGCCCTCCATGGGGGAGGAGTCGAAGTGGACCTCGTTGGGGGTGAGCGGCTGCGTCACCCGGGTGAGTCGCGCCGCGAGCGGCAGCGTCGGCCCTTGCAGCAGCGTGAAGGTCACCACGAGCAGGAAGATGACGTGGAACATGTGGCGAGCGTCGGGCAGCCCGACGGTGAGCGGGATGGTGGCCAGCATGATGGGCACCGCGCCACGGAGGCCTGCCCAGGAGGTGAACACCTGTTCCCGCCACGGCACTTTGAACGGTGTCAGGCACAGGAACACCGACAGAGGGCGGGCCACGAACGTCAGCGCTGAACCGATGACGAGCGCGGGGACGACCGCGGCCGGCAGCTCCGACGGGGAGGCCAGGAGGCCGAGCATGACGAACAGCCCGATCTGGGCCAGCCAGCCGAGGGCTTCGGTGAAGCCCTCCGTTGCCCGGTGGTGCGGCAGTGCCTGGTTCCCGAGCCACAATCCGGCGGCATAGGCCGCCAGCAGCCCCGACGCGCCGGCGATGCCCGCGACGGCGAACGCCGTCATCGCGATGGCGAGCGTGGCCAGGGGGTAGAGGCCGGAGGCGGGCAGGGAGATGCGGCTGAGCAGGATCTGGCCGAGTCGTGCGATCACCATGCCGAGCAGGATCCCGATGACGAGCTGGTACAGGCCGGTGCCGATCATCGCGATGATCGACCCCTCGTTCCAGGCATCGGAGACCACCACGGTCACGATGATGATGGCTGGCGGGTCGTTGAAACCGGACTCGCCCTCGAGGGTCGTGCGGACCCGGGTCTTGATGGGCAGGCGCCGCAGGACCGAGAACACCGCAGCGGCGTCGGTGGAGGACACCATTGCGGACAGCAGGATGGCGGTGCGCAGGTCGATGCCGAGCAGCAGCATGGCCAGGGTGGCCGCCACGGCCACGGAGAGCAGCACCCCGACGGAGGCCATGAGCCCTGAGCGTGCTGCGACGGGGCGCAGGTCTCGCCAGTTGGTGGTGAACCCGCCGTCGGTCAGGAGGATCGCGAGCATGATCGTGGCCAGGTTGTAGGCGAGCTGGCCGTCGTCGAACTCGAGGCCCAGGCCGGCCTCACCGATCACCAGGCCGATGGCAAGGTAGAGCAGCAGGCCAGGCATGCCGCTGCGCGACGAGATCCGGACCGCCGCGACACCGGCCAGCAGGACCGCGCACGCCGCCAGGACGACGAAGTTCAGCTGGTCTGGTGTCATGGTCGTCCCACTCTACGTGGTGACGGCCGCGTTGAACTGGGACTGGTAGAGCCTGTGGTACGCGCCCTCGGCCTCCAGCAGAGCCGCATGGGTGCCCTGCTCGACGATGCGCCCGTCCTCCATCACGAGGATCACGTCGGCGTCCCGGATGGTTGACAGCCGGTGGGCGATCACGAACGACGTCCGACCGTGTCGCAGCGCCGACATCGCCTGCTGGAGCAGGAGCTCGGTGCGGGTGTCCACCGAGCTCGTCGCCTCGTCCAGGATGAGCAGGCCGGGGTCGGCCAGGAAGGCGCGGGCGATGGTGATGAGCTGTTTCTCGCCCGAGGAGACGTTGGAGCCCTCCTCGTCGATGACCGTGTCGTAGCCGTCCGGGAGCGCGTGGACGAAGCGGTCGACGAACGCAGCGGTGGCCGCCTCGACGATCTCCGATTCAGTGGCGGCGGGACGTCCGTAGGCGATGTTCTCCCGGATGGTGCCGCCGAAGAGCCAGGTGTCCTGCAGGACCATGCCCATGCGGCTGCGCAGTTCCCCGCGAGGGACGGACGAGATGTCGACGCCGTCCAGGAGGATCCGGCCGTCGTCCAGGTCGTAGAACCGCATCAGGAGATTCACGAGAGTGGTCTTGCCGGCCCCGGTGGGTCCCACGATCGCCACCGTCTGGCCGGGCAGGGCCTCCAGGTGCAGCTCACGGATGAGCGGTTCGTCGGTGTAGGAGAATGTGACGTCGTCGAACAGCACGTGCCCGCGCAGCGGAGCCAGGTCGCCGGTCGGTTCCGACGTCATCTCGTCAGCGTCCAGCAACTCGAAGACACGCTCCGCCGAGGCGACGCCGGACTGCAGCAGGTTCGCCATGGAAGCCACCTGCGTCAGCGGCTGGGTGAACTGGCGCGAGTACTGGATGAACGCCTGGACGTCCCCGATGTTCATCTGCCCCGACGCCACACGCAGCCCGCCCAGCACGGCGATGATGACGTAGTTGATGTTCCCGACGAGGAACATCACGGGCATGATGATGCCGGAGATGAACTGGGCGCCGAAGCCTGCTTCGAACAGTTCCTGGTTGCGTCGACGGAACTCCTCACGGACCTCCTTCTGACGGCCGAACACCTTGACCAGGGAATGACCGGTGTAGGCCTCCTCGATGTGGGCGTTGAGTTCGCCGGTGGACTTCCAGTTCTGCGCGAACAGCTTCTGGGATCGCTTCCCGATGACCGAGACGACCACCATCGCGACGGGGATGCTGGCGAGCGCCACGAGGGCCAGCGTTGGCGAGATCCAGACCATCATGACAATCACGCCCAGCACCATCAGGAGGGCGTTCAGCAACTGGGACAGGGTCTGCTGGAGGGTTTGGGAGACGTTGTCGATGTCATTGGTGACCCGGCTGAGGAGCTCCCCGCGAGGCTGCTTGTCGAAGTACGACAGTGGCAACCGGTCCAATTTCGCCGAGACCAGTTGGCGCATGCGGTAGATCGACTTCTGCACGGCGTCATTGAGGATCCAGCCCTGCAGGTAGGACATGACTCCTGAGATGACGTACAGCACGAGGACCAGGAGCAGGATGGAGGCGACGGCGCCGAAGTCGACCCCCTCGCCCGGGACGAAGTCGAGCCGGCGCAGGAGGTCGGCGAAGTCAGCCTCTCCGGACTGCTCGGCTTGGGCGATGACCTGGTCCCGCGTGGCGCTGGCAGGCATCTGCTTCCCGACAAACCCCGCGAGCAGTAGGTCCGTGGCCCGGCCGAGGATCTTGGGCCCCACCACCGCCAGCGCCACCGAGAAGAACCCCAGGAGGATGGCTGTCAGCATCCGGGGGCGTTCGGGACGCAGGGCCCCGACGAGTCGCTTCAGCGATGCCCGGAAGTGGTTGGCCTTCTCGCCGGGCAGCGGCGGGCCGTGTCCCGGTCCGCGTCGGGGCGGAGGCGCCGGAGGCGCTGCGGTGTCCTTCTTCTCCTCGCTCATGCTGCCTCCTCCACACTCAGCTGGGACTCGACGATCTCCTGGTAGGTCTCGCAGGTGGCGAGCAGTTCGTCATGGGTGCCGCGGCCGACGATCTCCCCGTTCTCCAGCACGAGGATGGTGTCGGCGTCGCGGATCGTGGCGACACGCTGCGCGACGGTCAGCACTGCCTTCTCCCGGATGGTGGGGGCCAGTGCTGCACGGAGGCGGGCGTCGGTCGTGACGTCGAGGGCCGAGAACGAGTCGTCGAAGATGTAGACCTCGGCGTCCGTGACGAGCGCACGGGCGATGGCCAGGCGCTGCCGCTGGCCGCCGGAGACGTTGGTGCCGCCCTGCGAGATGGGGGAGTCGAGCCCACCGTCGCGTTCCCGGACGAAGTCCTCGGCCTGGGCGACGCGGAGTGCCGCCCAGAGCTGCTCGTCGGTCGCGTCGGGGTTGCCGTAGCGCAGATTGCTTGCGACGGTTCCGGTGAACAGGTACGGCTTCTGCGGCACCAGGCCAACCCGGGACCACAGTGCCTCCGGGTCGAGGTTCCTAACGTCGACGCCGTCGACGAGCACGGAGCCGCCGGTGGCGTCGAACAGGCGGGGGATGAGTCCGACGAGGGTGGTCTTGCCGGAGCCCGTCGAGCCGATGACGGCTGTGGTCGTGCCGGGGCGGAGCTCCAGATCGAGGGACTTCAGGACGGGCTCCTCGGCGCCGGGGTAGGCAAAGCTGACCCCGCGGAACTCGACGTGGCCGTGTTCCTCGGCCGGGGCGATGGGGTGGTCGGGCAGGACCACGGAGGTCTCGGTCTCGAGGACCTCCATGATGCGGTCGGCGCAGACGGCGGCGCGCGGCGCCATCACCAGGAGCATCGTGGTCATCATCACGGAGATGAGGATCTGGATCAGGTAGGAGATGAAGGCGGTGAGCTGGCCGATCTGGATGTCGCCGGAGTCGACCCTCAGGCCGCCGAACCACATCACCCCGACGGTGGACACGTTCATCACGAGCCCGACGATCGGGAACATGGCGGCCATGAGACGCCCGACGCGGGTGGCGACGTCGACCAGCTCGGCGTTCGCGCGCTCATAGCGGGCCGCCTCGTGGTCCTCCCGCACGAACGCGCGGACCACCCGGATGCCGGTGATCTGTTCGCGCAGCACGCGGTTCAGGTTGTCGATCCGCTTCTGCATTTTCTCGAACAGCGGGCCCATGCGGACCACCAGCGCAAGGATGGCCAGTGCCAGGACGAGGACCGCGACGCCGATGATCCAGCTGAGGCCGGGGTCCTCCCGCAGCGCCATGATCACACCGCCGACCATGGTGATCGGGGCGCTGACCAGCATGATGCAGGTCATCAGCACGAGCATCTGGACCTGCTGCACGTCGTTCGTGGTGCGGGTGATGAGCGACGGCGCGCCGAAGTGGTTGAGCTCGCGGGCGGAGTAGTCGAGGGCCCGCTCGAAGATGGCCGCCCGAACGTCCCGGCCGAACAGCATCGCCGCCCGCGCTCCGAAGTAGACGGCTCCGATCTGCCCGGCCGCTTGGACGAGGGCGAACAGCAGCATCAGGCCACCCGCCGACCAGATGTAGTCGGTGTCGCCGACGACGACGCCCTCGTCGATGATGCGGGCGTTGAGGGTGGGCAGGTAGAGCGACATGATCGTCGCCACCGTCTGGAGGGCGATGACCATGCCGAGCAGTCCCCAGTAGGGGCGGATGAACCGGTTGATGAGGCGGGCGAGGCGGCCGATCATGCGGCGTCCTTCCGACGTGCGCCGTCGAGGGCGAAGCGGGTGAGTTGGTCGATGTCGAGTACCGGGGTGCCGAAGCGGCTCGCATGCCCAAGCGCCAGGGTGCGCAGCAACTCGACGTAGGTTGCGGCGTCGACAGCCAGTTCATGGGTGTTCGGCGCGAACTGGCCCTGCAACCATTCGGTGACGGCCTGGGCGCGGAGGCCGAGTTGGTCGCGGAGGCAGGACGATGCGTGGGGCTGGGCGCCGCCGTTGAGGTGGGCGGCGGCAAAGAGCGTTCGCATCGCGCCGAAGTCCTCGTCGATCCAGGCGATCGCCGAGCGGGTCTTCTCCTCGATGGTGGTTCCGAGTTCGGTGTGCGCCAGCTGTTCGTCCAGGCGATCGACGGACAGGTAGGCGGCGACGGTGGCGTCGAGGATGTCGGAGAGGGAGTCGAAGACCCTGAAGAGGGTGCCCTCGGCCACGCCGGCGGCTTGGGCGATCTGCTTGGTGGTGATCATCTCCCCCTGGGTCTGGAGGAGTGGGACGGTGGCGGCGATGATGGCAGCTCGCCGTTCCTCGGGGGGGAGTGGGGTGGCTCGGGTCACCGGGCAAGTCTAGTGAGTGAGTGCTCACTCAGCAAGGCTGCGAGCGTGGCGGTAATGCCGAAGCTGTGGGCATGGGCGGCGTCTGCCTCGGGCAGCAGACCCTCCCCCCAACACTCGGGTGACTCCAGCGGGCCACAAATCTGCCCATGCGTGCCGATGTCTGTCCATGGACAAGATCACCACCTATGTACAGATCTGTGGCCCTCTGAGGTGTCGACGTTGCCGGATGATCCTGTACAGGCTCGCCGTGGTGCTCTTCCACTCGTTCCAGATCTGTTGGTAGCTGAGCCGGAGAGTGTCGTAGCCGAGGTTGCGGGCGCGCAGGTCCCTGCGGCGGTCCGCCTCGTAGTTGGTTTCGCCATGATGGGCTGCGCTGTCGCACTCGATGATGAGCGAGTCGCCGACGAGGAGGTCGACGCGACCGACCTCTGGAACGAGCTGCTGCGCTCGAACGGGCACCCGACTCTGCCGCAGGAACAGCCTCACCCGGGTCTCGCTGCCGGACTCCGCCGGCGCGAGCCAGTCCAGTTGGCCCCGATCCAACCGAGGGGTATGCGCGAGGGCTGCGCGTGCGTCGTCGAGACCCAGCCTTCCCAGATGGACGGCGGACTCGGCGACGATGAGGCCAGGTTCAAGGCCATGCCGGTGCGCGACTTGTGCCACACAGTCCGCCACTGGCCATACAGGGAGGCCGGTCTGGGCCGAGGCGCCGGGGTGCAGCACCAGCCCCGGGGCCCAGGCAGGGTTCCAGCCCCGGCCCCCAACGACGTGCACGCCCGCGTGTGGTGGGACCCACAGACCGTGATGACGACACCCGCTCAGGCACCCGAGCCTTCCGCCAGCACGGATGGCGGTGACGACGTCGGGGTCAGGCTGCCCGACGGTGTACCACCCGCGAGCGACTCGCGTCAGTTGGCCCGAGGCAAGCAGGGTTCGGATGCGACGTCTGGTCACGCTGTCGGCGAGGAGGTCTTGGTAGGAGAGGAGCGGGGACGTGGCCACACAGTCACTGTGGTTGTGAAGGAGGTGCGATGACCAAGCCCGTCACCGCTCTGTGGAGAACCGTTGGGCCACGGATCTTCCCATGGGTGCCGATGTCTGCACATGTGGAAGATCGCTACCCATGCGCAGATTTGTGTACCGCACCCGGCGCGCCAGCTTGGATCCCGGGACCCGTTCCGAGTCCCGCGGTGCCGCAGCGCGAGAGGTCGCCGCCGGTCAGTGCTGGGGGCGCAGGAGCGGGTAGAGGATCGTCTCCCTGATGCCGGCGCCGGTGAAGAGCATGACCAACCGGTCCACGCCCAGTCCGAGCCCACCCATCGGCGGGGCGCCGTACTCGAGCGCCTCGAGGAAGTCCTCATCCAACTGCATTGCCTCCGGGTCGCCTGCCGCAGCCTTGAGCGACTGCGCCGTCAGGACCTTGCGCTGTACCACCGGGTCGATCAGCTCGGTGAACCCGGTGCCGCGTTCCATACCTCCGATGATGAGGTCCCAAGCCTCGACCTTGCCCGGCTCGCTGCGGTGCTGGCGCGCCAGCGGCTGGGCGATCGACGGGTAGTCGTACACGAAAGTGGGCTGGATCAGCCGCGGTTCGACAAGATCGCCGAACAGCTCCATCGCCAGTTTCCCCGCGTCCCACTTCGGGTCGTACTCGATCTCCCGAGCGTCGGCCATTGTGTGGAGGTCCGCCACGGGGGTGTCGACGGTGATCGTCCGGCCGAGTTCCTCCGACAGGGCGTCGAAGAATCGGATCCATGGCCAGTCGCCGTCGAGGTTGATCGTGCCGTGGGCGGACTCGACCTGCCGGGATCCGACGGCGTCGGCGGCGGCAACGATGATGTCCTGGATGAGTTGCGCGATGGTCTCCTGGTCCCCCCAGCTCTGGTAGGCCTCGAGCATCGTGAACTCCGCGGAGTGGGAGGAGTCGATTCCCTCGTTGCGGAAAATCCTGCCCATCTCGAACACCCGGTCCGCACCGCCGACCATCGTCCGCTTCAGGTGGAGTTCAAGAGCGATCCGGAGTGTCATGTCGATGTCGAAGGCGTTGAGGTGCGTGGTGAAGGGGCGGGCAGCAGCGCCACCGTGGATGAGCTGGAGCGTCGGGGTCTCGACCTCGATGTACCCGCGGTCGTGCAGCGTCTCGCGGATCGAGCGAGTGACTGCCGCGCGCGTACGGACCATGGCGCGTGCCTCGTCGCGGGCGATCAAGTCGACGTACCGACGGCGCACCCGCGCTTCCTCCGAGAGCTCCTTGTGGAGCACGGGGAGGGGACGCAGTGCCTTGCTCGCCATTCGCCACGTGCTGGCCATCACCGACAGCTCGCCGCGCTTTGACGCGATGACCCGGCCCGTGACGAAGACATGGTCGCCCAGGTCGACGTCGGCCTTCCATGCAGCCAGTTGCTCCTCGCCCACCTCCGCCAGCGACAGCATCACCTGGAGCCGCTCCCCGTTGTTGTCGGCCGTGAAGCCGTCCTGCAACGTGGCGAAGCACAGCTTGCCGGTGTTGCGGATGAACACCACCCTGCCGCCGACGGAGACCACGTCGTCGGTCTCCTCCCCGGCCTCGAGGTCGCCCCACTGGTCGCGTACCTCGGCAAGCGTGTGGCTGCGCCTGAGATCCGCCGGGTAGGGCTCGTGTCCGCCGGCCAGCAGTCGTTCCCGCTTCTCCTTGCGGATCGCGGTCTGCTCGGAGTCGCTGATGGGGGCGGGGCTCTGGTCAGTCACGGAAGCTGATCCTACCTGCCCCGCCCCGGAACTCAGGCCTGAGCGAGCTGCTCCTTCATGGTCTCGAGCAGGCCCTCCCACGGCGTGATGAACTTCTGCACGCCCTCGGCCTCGAGCTGGCGGAAGACATCCACCAGGTTGACGCCGACAGCCTCGACGGCGTCCAGCGTGTTCCGCGCCTCGTCGTAGGTCCCGCGAACCGTGTCCCCGTGGACCTCGCCGTGGTCGGCGAACGCCAGGAGCGTCTCCTCGGGCATGGTGTTGACCGTGCCGCGGGTGACCAGCTGTTCGACGTACATCGTGTCGCGGTAGCTCGGATCCTTGGTGCTCGTCGAGGCCCAGAGCGGACGCTGCGGATTGGCCCCAGCGGCCTCGAGCCGCTTCCAGCGCTCGGTGGCCATGACCTGCTCGTAGGCCTCGAAGCAGAGCCGTGCGACGGCGATGGCCGCCTGCCCTCGCAACTCCGAGGCCGCCTCGGTGCCGATCTCCTCCAACCGCGTGTCGACAGCCGTGTCCGTCCGGGACACGAAGACGGACGCGACGGAGTGGACGCCGGTCAGGTCCCGGCCGTCCGCGTGGGCCTGCTCCAGGCCAGCCAGCCACGCCTCGAGCACCTGGGTGTAGCGCTCCACCGAGAAGATCAGGGTGACGTTGACACTGATGCCGGCAGCGATCGTCTGGGTGATCGCTGGCAGGCCGGCGTCGGTGGCGGGGATCTTGACCAGCAGGTTCTCTCGGTCGACCAGCGCGTGCAGCTGGCGCGCCTGGTCGACGGTGGTGTCCGTCTCGTGGGCCAGACGCGGGTCGACCTCGATCGAGACTCGGCCGTCGAATCCGCCGGAGGACCGGTAGGTCCCCGCGAGCAGGTCGCACGCCTCGCGGACGTCGTCGCTGGTGAGGGTGGTGACCACCTCCTGGAGCGACGCGCCGCCCGCCTTCAACTCCCTGAGCTGCGCGGAGTAGTCGTCCCCCTGCGACAGGGCCTTGGCGAAGATGCTCGGATTCGTGGTGACTCCCACCACGTGGCGTTCCTCGATCATGCGCTGCAGGTTGCCGCTGCGCAGTCGGTCGCGGGACAGGTCGTCGAGCCAGATCGAGACGCCGGCGTCGCTCAGTTGCTTCAGTCGTTCACTCATCAGTCCTCCTCGATTGCGTTCGGATCGATCCTAGGAGGACAGGGGTCTAGACCACGGTGAACGAGATCCCATCCACGTCGACGTGCCAGGCCACGGAGGCGAGGTTCGGGGCATGCGCGTCGGCGCCCAACTCGGAGGCCGTCCGGGTCGTGAGGATGCCGAGCACGGCGGAGCCGGCTGCGCGCGCGGCGGCCACGCCCGCCGGGGCATCCTCGATCACCAGGACGCGATCGGGAGCGACTCCGAGACGTTCGGCCGCCCGGAGGAAGGAGTCCGGCGCGGGCTTGCCCTCCGCCACGTCGTCCCGGGTGACGACCACGTGGGGCTCGGGGAGCCCGGCGGCACGGATGCGCGACTCGAGCAGGGGACGGGTGCACGAGGTGGCAATGGCGCACCGCCGGCCGAGGAGGGCGAGCGTCTCGTGGGAGCCGGGGAGTGGGACGACGCCGTCGGTGTCGGTGACCTCCAGTTCCTCGATGCGCGCCGCGGCCACGTCGAAGACCTCCGCAGGCAGCAGGGCGCGGGTCACGGCGCCGGTGGGCATTCCGAGGTATTTGGGCAGCTCACGCAGGTCGACGCTGAACTCGTCCGCCCATCGGGTGTAGGCGCGCACCATGGCGGCGTGGGAGTCGACCAGGGTGCCGTCGAAGTCGAGGACGACGGCGGCGAATCGTCGCCCCTCGATCGCGCCTACTTCCACAGGGTCATGAGGGAGAACGAGACGATGATCAGGCCGAGACCGATCACGACGTTCCAGTCGCCCAGCACGCGCAGGAAGCCGATCGCGCTGCCGGCGAGGTTGTAGACGACCATCCAGATCACGCCGAGCAGACCGACGGGGAGCGCCACCCACGGAACCCAGTCCCGGTGGGGGCCGGTCAGCCGTTGCCGGTCGGCGCGCTCTTCGGCCGCCTCCGCGGCGTGCTTGCGCTTGAGCTTCTGCTTCGCGGACGCTCGCGTCTTGGACTCGGGCACGTGTCACCTCTCGGTTCGGGTCTCGACGACAGATTATCCGAGGATGCTGGAGATCGGGGCATCCTGCTGCACTGGTGGGGTCCTCGGGCGCGCGTAGGCTGGTGCCGTGGCAGAGCGGAGCCCGGCCGGGCGCACCATGACCGTGGTGGTCTGTGTGCTCGCCGGGTTCATGATGACCGTCTCCGCCCTGGCCTCCCGGGGCACCGATCTCCGCGCGGACCGCAGCGCTGACATGCGCGAACTCATCTTGTCGCAGCGCACGCGGAACGAGGACCTTCGCGCCGAGGCCGAGACGCTGCGCCAGGAGATCGATGACCTGCGTCGCGTTCAGGGGGCGGACCCGGCTCTGGGTGAGGACCTGGCCCAGGCCGGTGTCATCTCCTCCACCGTGGCGATGACCGGTCCGGGGATGCGTGTGGTGCTGACCGATGCCCCGGCCGACGTCAAGCCCGCCGGGATCGACGACGACGCCCTCATCGTCCACCAGCAGGACATCCAGGCCGTCGTGAATGCCTTGTGGAGCGCGGGAGCGGAAGCCATGACCATCCAGGGCCAGCGGGTCGTCTCCACCACCGGGATCAAGTGCGTCGGGAACTCCGTCGTCCTCCATGGTGTGCCGTACGCACCCCCGTATGTCATCGATGCCATCGGCGACCAGGGGCGCATGGAGCGCGCGCTGGCCGACTCGGAGGCGCTCCAGGTCTATCGCCAGTACGCCGAGGCATTCGGGCTGGGGTACTCCCAGGAGCGCGTCGGCACGCTCCGCATGCCCGGTTTTGCCGGTTCGGTCGGCATCGACGAGGCACAGGTCCTCAGATAGACCACGGACGGGCGTCGGGCCTCACCCCAGGGGTGGTTGCGCGCCGTGGTGCTGCACGTTGGCAGCCGCCGCTCGCGTGGCGGCCTGCATCGCCTCTTGGCGAGAGTCGCCCCGGGCCAGGCAGGCGGCGAGCGTCCCGCAGTAGGCGTCGCCCGCTCCGGTCGTGTCCAGGGGTGTAACGCGCTCGGCTGGGACGACGACGTCGCCCCATCTCGACCCCTCCGCGCCCAACGTCACGAGGACGTCGGCCGGTTGTAGCCCGTCCTCGCGCATGAGGGCATCCTCGTGCTCATTGACGATGACCAGGTCGGTGTTCTCCAGTGTGTGGGCGGAGACCGCGGCGTACGGCGCCATGTTGATGACCACGGTGGCCCCGTGCCCCTTGGCGGTTACCGCTGCGCGCTCCACGATGTCGAGGGGGATCTCGAGGGGCATGAGCAGCACGTCGCCGGCTGAGAGGCCGTCCAGCGCCCCCAGTTCGTGCTCGCCCACGAGGCTGTTCGCGCCGGGCGCCACGACGATCATGTTGTCGCGCTCGTCGTTGATGTAGATGATCGCCGTCCCGGTGGGCGCCGACGCGTCCAGGGTGATGTGGGACGTGTCCACGCCGTAAGCCTCCAGCCGGCGGATGTACTCGCGCCCCGGGGCGTCGTCGCCCAGGCGTCCGACGAACGCGCACTCGACACCCGCCCTGGCGCCCGCCACGGACTGGTTGCCGCCCTTGCCGCCGAACCGGTACTCGATGTCACCGGAGAGCACCGTTTCGCCCGTATGCGGGTGCCGGGGCATCTCCAGGTGGAGGTCCTGGCTGGCGGAACCGAGTACGACGAGACGTCCCATGCTGACGACACCCTTCTGCGTTGAAGCCGACGGCACCAGCATGCCAGTTGGGCAGCAGCCCCACGGTCAGGGGGCGGGATCGCTGGTGCTCGGTGCCACAATGGCGGGGTGGCCCGGATCCTCGTCATCGACAACTACGACTCGTTCGTCTACAACCTCGTGCAGTACCTCGCCCAGATCGGCGCAGAGGTGGAGGTCTGGCGCAACGACGATGCGCGTTTCAGCGCTGAGGGCTGGCACGAGGGGTTCGACGGGGTGCTGCTGTCACCCGGCCCCGGCACCCCGGAGGACGCAGGTGTCTGCATCGACGTGATCCGAACCCTCGGCGGCCGGATCCCGATGTTCGGAGTCTGCCTCGGACTTCAGGCCATGGGTGTCGCACTCGGTGCCGTCGTCGACCGGGCGCCGGAGCTCCTGCACGGCAAGGTGTCCGAGGTCTTCCATGAGGGCGGTGGCGTGTTCGCCGGCCTGCCGTCGCCGGTGCGGACCACGCGGTACCACTCGCTCGCGATCGTCCAGGACACGCTCCCCGAAGAGTTCGTCGTCACTGCCCGGACCGAGTCCGGGGTGATCATGGGGGCCCGCCACCGGGAGTGGCCGCTCGAGGCAGTGCAGTTCCACCCGGAATCGGTCCTGACGGAGGGCGGGTACCAGATGCTGGCCAACTGGCTGGCCGAGTGCGGCGACGCTGACGCCCCCCGGCGGGCAGAGCGGCTGTCGCCACTCATCGAGGTTGAGGCGGGCTGACGCCTACCCCTCCGCCGTCGGGGATTCCTCGGGAAGCGGTACCGCGATGCTCACTTGGATCGGGTCTCCGGGTTCGAGCATCTCGCCCGGTGCCGGTTCCTGCTCGAAGACCTCGCCAGCGGTCTCGTCGTTGGTCTCCACGTAGGTGACCTGCAGGGGACTGGTGAAGCCGGCCGTTCCGATCTCCTCGTTGGCCCGCTCCTCGGTCATCCCCGTCAGGTTCGGCACGCGCAGCTGCTCGGGAGCGGCCTCCGGAATGGCGATCGTCACCCTGATCGGGTCACCGAGTCCGTGCACGACGCCGGGCGCCGGGTCCTGGTCGAAGACGAGGTTCGGTGGCTGTTCGTTGGTCTCCTCGGTCCTCACGTCGAGTTCGGCGGTGAAGCCGGCGTCCGCCACGGCCTGGCGCGCCTCGTCCTCGGTCAGGCCGCGCAGGGTGGGGACCTCGGTCTCGGTCAGCGGCCGCGTGATGGTGACGGTGATGGTGCCCGTCCGATCGAGAGGGGTTGCGGCCTCCGGTGTCTGCGACGTCACGAGATTCTCGCCGCCGCTCGCGTTGACCTCGTCGACCTCCAGGTTCTCCAGGGAGAAGCCGGCGCGCTCGACCGCCTCGCGCAGCTCCTGCTCGTCGAGTCCCTTGAGCTCGGGAACCAACGAGCGTCCCGTCGCCACCAGCAGCACGACCTCCCGGTCCGGTGACACCTCGGCGTTTGCCGCGGGCTCGGAGTCGACCACGGTGCCTGCCTCGGCGTCCACCGGTTCGTCGGCCGGGTCGGCGTCGCGGACATCGACGTTCGCGAGGTCGAAGCCGGCGGCGTCGAGCGCAGCCAACGCTTCCTCCTCGGTCATGCCCACCAGGTTCGCGGGGATGGTCAACTGGTCCGGTCCCTGGCTGACCCAGATGGTCACGTTGCTGCCCTCGGGTACGGACAGTCCGCCCTCCGGGTTCTGTCTCAGGACTTGGCCCACGTCCTGGTTGGTGCCTGCTTCGTACTGGACGACCGGCTCCAGCCCCTCGTTGAGGATGGAGTTCCGGGCGGCGGCTTCCGTCATGCCCGTCACTCGTGGGACGTCGGACATGGCCACCTCGGGTGGCGGGGGATTGAGCAGCATCCATACCCCGGCGATGAGGCCGACGAGCAGCACCGCGCCGAGGACCGCCAATGCGACGAGACCCTTGCGGCTGCGGGGTTCCTCCTCATTCGCCTCGAGTTCGTCCGGTGAGGGAGTGGGCGTGATCGGTGGGACCGCTGCGTGCGGTGCCGTGGGCTGCTCATGGGGCAGCAGGGCGGTCGCGGCCGTTGCGGTGGGCAGTGCCGCCTGGACGGGGTGTCCGCCGAGCGCCCGCAGGATGTCGGCGCGCATGTCGCGGGCGTCCTGGTAGCGGTCGGCGGGGTCCTTCTCCAACGCCTTGAGGGTGATGGCGTCCATGTCGGACGTGACTTCGGGATCGAGTCGGCTCGGGGCGACGGGAGTCTCGCGCACGTGTTGGTAGGCGACGCTCACCGGGGAGTCACCCTTGAACGGCGGCTGACCGACGAGGAGTTCGTAGAGCAGGCACCCGACGGCGTAGATGTCGGAGCGGTTGTCGACTCGCTCCCCGCGGGCCTGTTCGGGGGAGAGGTACTGGGCGGTGCCGATGACGGCGGCGGTCTGGGTCATGGTGGCGGAGGTGTCCGCCACGGCCCGGGCGATGCCGAAGTCCATCACCTTCACCGTGCCGCCGGGCGTGAGCATGACGTTGGCGGGCTTGATGTCCCGGTGGATGATCCCGGCGCGGTGGCTGTAGGCGAGCGCCTCGAGGACCCCGGTGGTGAACTCGAGCGCCCGTTGCGGCACGATTCTGCGTCCATCGCGGAGCACTTCGCGCAGCGTGACGCCCTCCACCAGTTCCATCACGATGTAGGGGACGGAGACGTCGGACTTGGTGTCGAGCTCCTCGCCGGTGTCGTAGACAGCCACGATGTTGGGGTGGTTGAGCCCGGCGGCGGACTGTGCCTCGCGGCGGAAACGCTCCTGGAAGGTGGGATCGCTGGCCAGGTCGATGCGCAGGCGTTTGATGGCGACGTCGCGGCCCAGCCTGGTGTCACGGGCGCGCCAGACCTCGGCCATGCCGCCCCGGCCGATGATCTGGTCGAGCTCGTAGCGCTGGCCAAGCAGTGTCCCACGCTCCGTCATCGCATGGTTCCTTCCGGTCGTGTCGGCTCCATTGTTGTCCATGGGCCCGGGAATCGTTGAAAGCGCGACCGCGGGGCGCTCATCGCAGCGCCTCCACGATCGCGGTGAAGATGGGGGCGGCGACGCGGCCGCCGGAGATGTCGTCACGCGCCGTCTCTGACGACTGCACGAAGGCCACGACGGCGACGCTCGGGTCCTCCGCGTACCCGACGAACCAGGCGTACGGCGGCCGGTCGGGCGCGGACTGTGCCGTCCCCGTCTTCCCGCCCACCTCGACGCCGTCGATCCGCGCCGGGCGGCCCGTGCCGTCGGTGACGACCGAGACCATCATGTCCTGCAGGGCTTCGGCGTTGGCCGCTGACAGGGGGCGCGAGAGTTCCTCGGGCTCCTGGGCCGAGATGACCTTGAGGTCGCGCCCGGAGACCGTCGAGACGATATAGGGACGCATGAGGGCGCCGTCGTTCGCGATCGCCGAAGTGACCATGAGCATCTGCAGGGGGGTCGCGGCCACGTCGAACTGGCCGATGGAGGCGAGTGCGGTCTGGGCCTCGTCGAGCTCCGTGGGGAAGCGGGACTCGACGGACGGCAGGTCGATCGGGGACTCGGTGTTGAACCCGAAGGCCTCGGCCATGCCCGTCAGGGCTTCGGCGCCGAGGTCCATTCCCAGGGATCCGAAGGCGGTGTTGCAGGACGTCTCCAGCGCCTGGCGGAGTGTGACGGTTGTCCCGCCACAGTTGGTCGAGTTGCCCATCGTGTGAGACGAGTTGGGCAGGGTGAGGGACTGCGGGGCATCGAGCTCGGTGTCCGGTGTCATCCCGGCCTCGAGAGCGGCCGCTGCGGTGACGAGCTTGAAGGTGGACCCAGGGGGGAATACCTCACGGACTGCCCGGTTCTTCAACGGCTCGTCGGGGGCATTGAGCAACGCCTGCCAGGCCTCGCGCTCGGACCCCAGGTCGGTGGTCGACAGGCGGTTGGGGTCATAGGTGGGGGTGGAGGCGAGGGCCAGGATCTCCCCGGTTGTGTAATTCATGGCTATGGCGGCGCCCTGGGCATCCCCCAGGGCGCGAACCGCGGCGGCCTGGGCGCCGGGGTTGAGGGTCGTCGAGATGTTCGCGCCCTGTAGCGGCCGCCCCGTCAGGACGTCGATGACGCGCGAGAAGGCCTGCTCCCGGTGCGTGCCCGCGAGTTCCTCGTTGTAGCTGCTCTCGAGTTCCTGGCGAGCGAAGTCATAGCTGTACCAGCCGGTGACGGAGGACCACGTGGGACCCTGCGGGTAGCTGCGCTCGAAGGGGAAGCGCCCGTTGTCGGAGCGTGTGGTGACGGCGATCGGTTGGTTGCCCACCAGGATCGCGCCCCGGTTCTGGGCGAACTCCGCGTCGCGCACTCGTCTGTTGCGCGGCTCGGCCAGCATCTCGTCCGTGCGGAACACAGAGATGTAGGTGATGTTCAGCAACAGGGCCGCCATCATGAGGGCGATGAAGCCGCTGACCTTGCGCAGCGGTCCGTTCATCGCTCCACCACCGCCGTCGTGTCGTCGAAGGTGAGCTCACGCGGCGTCGCGGTCGCGGCCTGGGGCATGCGGGCGCGGTGCGAGATGAGCAGGAGGAGGGCCACGAGGATCCAGTTCGCGATGAGGCTGGAGCCGCCCTGGGACATGAACGGGGTGGTGAGGCCCGTGAGCGGCAGCAGACGCGTGATGCCACCGAGGATGGCGAAGACCTGGAGGGCGAAGACGAAGGACAGCCCGCCCGCCAAGAGCTTCCCGAAGCCGTCGGGGCAGGTGAGGGCCGCCTTCATGCCTCGTGCGGCGATCAGCGCATAGACCATGACGAGGGCCAGGAACGCCACCATTCCCAGTTCCTCGGCCAGGCTTGCCGCAATGAAGTCACTCTTGGGCAGGGGCGTGAGTCCGGGTCGACCCAGGCCCCAGCCCCGACCGAACAGCCCGCCCCAGGCGTAGCCGAACTGGGCCGAGATGATCTGGAGGTTCGCGTCGTAGTCGCTGAAGGGGTCGAGCCAGGCATTGACGCGTCGCGGGACGTGGTGGGTGAACTGGTACGCCATGAAGCCGGCGACGGCGAACATCAGGGAGGCGAGTATGGGCCAGGCCACCCGCTCCGTTGCGATGTAGATCATGACGGTGAACAACCCGAAGAACAGCAGCGCCGTACCGAGGTCGTTCTGGAAGACCATGACCGCCAAAGCCGCCAGCCACATGACGGCGATCGGTCCGAGGTCGCGAGCGCGGGGCAGGTCGATGCCCATCACCCGCTTTCCGGCGAGGGCGAGGACGTCGCGCTTCTCGTAGAAGTAGGCGGCGAACGCCACGGCCAGCAACAGCTTGGCCACCTCGGCCGGCTGGAAGCTGAAGCCGAACAACCGAATCCAGATCTGGGCGCCGCCGGCGGAGACCCCGAGTCCGGGCACCAGGGGGAGCAGCAGCAGGACGAGGCCAGCGATGAAGAGCAGGTAGGGGTAACGCTGGAGGCGGCGATGGTCCCGCAGCACCACGAGGACGCCGATGAAGAGAGCGACGCCCAGCCCGGTCCACAACAGCTGCGTCGCGGAATCCGTGCGAGGAGGGTCAGGGATCTGGTCCAGCCGGTGGATCATCGCCAGGCCCAGGCCGTTGAGCAGGAAGACCAACGGAAGTATGAGCGGATCCGCCCAGGGGATCCGCCAGCGGACGACGGCGTGGGCGGCGATGCCCATCGCGAACCAGATCCCGGCCACGCGCCACAGGTCCGGCGGCAGGGCGTCATTGAGGGTCAGCGTGGTGATGACCCAGCCAGCGAGTCCGAAGGTCTGGGCGAAGAGGATGAGGAACAGCTCGACGTTGCGTCGTCGGTGGTGGATGACCACCTCGCCGGTGGCCGCGGGCTGCTGCAGGACGGACATCAGCAGGCCTCGGGATCGGCTTCCTCGGCGCCGGTGGGAGTGACCGGTGCCAGATAGGTGGGGTAGTTCGGCTGGGATGTCGAGAGTCCCGACGGGGTCGGTGTGGGCGAAGGGGTGGGCGGGGGCCGGTTCTCACGCTCGGCCCGCAGCTGGATGCAGTTGTCAGCCAGCCTGGCAAGACGATCCGCAGTGTCGTGGGCGTCGGTGAGCGAGTCGACCCCAATGGTGTTCGTGACTGCGCGGCGGTAGAAGCTGGGGAGGTCGTCGACCTGTGTGGCCGTCAGCTCCACCAGCTCACTCAGCTCCCACCCCAACAGCGAGCCCGGCAGCCCGTTGTAGATGCCGACCGTGCCGTCGGTCTCGGCGATGAAGTAGCGGGACTGTGCGTAGGACACGACGGACCATCCCGCCCCGCCGAGCAGGAGGGCGACGGCCAGCACGGCCGCCAGCACCCCGGGCCAGCGTCGCGGCTGGTGGTCCAGCGGGGCATACCGTGCCTGCTCCGTGTCGTCGTGGTCGCGCGGGTCGTCCTGCGGGGGCTCCACCGGTGGGTAGAGGGAGGCTGCGTACTCGGCCGCCAGGTCCTCGACGTCCGGTATCTGTCGCTCGACGGCAGACCCCACCAGCAGCGGAGTGGCTAGGGCCAACGCGTCGTCCTGCGCGACCACGTCGGCCAACACGAGCGTGATGTTGTCATGTCCGCCGGCGTCGTTCGCCTCCCTGGCCAAGCGCGCGACGGCCTCGTCGAGGTCGGGGACCGCCAACGCAGCCGCGATGGCGCTGTCGTCCAGCATCCCGCTCAAACCGTCGGAGCAGAACAAGTAGCGGTCCGACTCCTCGACGTCCAGGACCTCGTAGTCCGCTTCCATCGTCGAGTGGCCGTTCAAGACCTTGAGGATCAGGGACCGGTGGGGATGGACAGCCGCTTGTTCCGGGGTCAGTCGGCCCTCGTCGATGAGGGCCTGGACCCAGGAGTGGTCGTGGGTGAGTTGGGTGAGCGTATGTGCGCGCCAGCGGTAGCACCGCGAGTCGCCGATGTGTGCCAGCCCAAGCTGCTCGCCGGAGAACGCCGCCCCGCAGAACGTGGTCCCCATGCCGTCGAGCAGCGGATCGGCGGTCACGAGGTCGTGGAGCGTCGCGTTGGCGCGCGCGATGATGCCGGCCATGTGGTCGAGCATGCGCTCGGCTGGCACCGATGTGTCACTCGCCGCCGCCTCCGTTGCGGCCACGGCGGAGGCCAAGTCCCCAGCAGCTGCTCCCCCCATGCCGTCGGCGACCAACAGCATCGTTGGCGAGGCATACGCGGCATCCTGGTTGTTCTTCCGGACGCGCCCGACCTCGGAGTGGGCGGCGTAGTGCAGGGAGAACGTCATCGTCTCAGACCTCCAGACGCATCATCGTCTTGCCGATCCTGATGACGTCCCCGACGGTGATGGGGGTTGGCTCGTCAACGCGGCGGCCGTTGACGTAGGTGCCGTTCGTGGAGTCCAGGTCGTGCAGGACCCAGGTGCTGGCGTCGCGCTGGACCAGTTGGGCGTGTCTCGCGGAGGCGTAGTCATCGTCCAGGTGGAAGGTGCTGTCGGCGGCACGGCCCAGGTTGATAGTGGGTTCCAACGGGACGGACAGGCCCTGTTGCCGTCCCTGGGTGACGGCGAAGCGGGTGGGGTTGCGTCGGCGTCTCCGGGAGGGGCGATCAGCGGGCAGGGTTCGCAGGGAGGTGGCGGGTACGCGCCGGCCGAACATGTCCTGCTTCACCACGTTGGCGACGAATCCGATGAACAACCACAGCAGCGCGAGGAAGACGATCTTGATGACCGCCACGATCAGGTCGCTCATCAGCTCTCCGTCGGCGAGTGCACCAACATCCTCGTGTTGCCGATCTCGATTCGTGAGCCGTCCTTGAGCGGGGCCTCCTGGACCTTGGATCCGTCGACGACGATGCCGTTCGTCGAGCCGAGGTCCTCGATGCGGACCTCGGGTTCGCGCTCGGAGCCACCGACGGTCACGAGTGCGTGGCGTCGGGAGATGCTCGGGTCGTTGATGCGAAGATCGGCCTCCGAGCCCCGCCCGATGACGAGGCCGGGCGGCCGCAGCGGGTGGCGGATGCCCGCCACCTCCAGGACGAGCGCCCGCTTCTTCCGGGACAGGGGCGCGGGATCTTCCGGTGACACCGCGTCGCTCGCCACCTTGAACTGGCCTGTGGGAAGGGAGCCGTCGCGGACATAGGCGATGGAGATGGGACCGTTGAAGACGTAGCCCCGCTCCGCCGCATGCTCCCGCAGGCCCGGGACGATCTCCGCGTTGAGGGTCTTGGAGTAGGGGAAGAGACGGTTGTAATCGTGGCTCGACAGGTAGACGGTGAAGTCGTTCGGGACGAGACGACGTTCTCGGCTGAGGAGCTTGGCCTCGGCGTCGAGTTCGCGCTGGATGCCCGCGGCGATCTCCACGGGCTGGACGTCGCCCTTGAATGCTCGCGCGAAGACCTTGTCCACGGCGGCTCCGATGCGCTTCTCGGCGCGGTCGAACACCCCCATCCGTCCTCCTTCGCTCGTAGCTTGCTCGTCGACAGTCCCGACCCAGCTTACCCAGCAGCCCAGCTGAATCCCGGGACCGCCCGCGCGTAGGCCTTCAGGATCTCGTGGGAGCCCTCGAGCGCGCTGATCTCCTCAGCGGCCACCCGTGCCTCGACGTCGACCGCCACCTCGCGCACGAGAGGCGACGTGTGCAGGGAGTCGAGGATCTCCTCGCGCACCATGTTCCACAGCCAGTCGCGTTGCTGGGAGAGCCGTCGGTCGGTGAGGCGGCCGTCGGCTTCGAGGTCGGCGCGGTGCTGCAGGACCGCTTCCCAGAGCTCGTCCAGCCCGGCCCCCGTGTACGAACTGCAGGTCAGCACCGGGGCCCGCCGCTTCTCGGTGTCCGAGGTGATGAGCTTCATCGCGATGGAGAGTTCGCGGGCGGCGACACGGGCGGCTTGCTCGTTGTCGCCGTCGGCCTTCGTGATCGCGATCACGTCGGCGAGTTCCAGAATGCCGCGCTTGATGCCCTGGAGCATGTCGCCGGTCCGTGCCACTTGCAGCATGAGGAAGGTGTCCACCATCCCCGCGACCGCGACCTCGGACTGTCCCACGCCGACGGTTTCCACCAGTACGACGTCGTAGCCCGCGGCCTCCAGGACCAGCATGGATTCTCGCGTGGCGCGCGCCACGCCGCCCAGGTGACCGGCCGACGGGGACGGCCGCACGAAGGCCTCCGGACGGTTGGCCAAGTCGGCCATGCGCGTGCGGTCACCCAGGATTGAGCCGCCCGTACGGGTCGACGACGGGTCCACCGCCAGCACCGCGACCTTGTGCCCACGCTCCG
The DNA here is from genome assembly GCA_947499145.1 of uncultured Arachnia sp. Taxonomy (GTDB): domain Bacteria; phylum Actinomycetota; class Actinomycetes; order Propionibacteriales; family Propionibacteriaceae; genus Arachnia. Next base: position 4,832 of record CANMNB010000012.1, on the reverse strand, counting down.
CGATGAGCTTGACCCCCATGGCGTCGATGAAGGTCGACTTGCCCGCCCCGGGGACACCGGAGATCCCGACCCGGAAAGCCTTCCCGGTGAATGGGGCGATACGACGCAGGAGCTCGTGGGCGATCTCCCGGTGGGAGGGTCTGGTGGACTCGACGAGCGTGATCGCGCGGGCGATGTGGCCGCGCGATCCCTCGGCGATCTTCTCCGCCAGTTGCTCAGCACTCAGGTTTCGCACGGTTCCACCCTATCGGTGAGCCTGCTGGTGCAGGCGGGTGGTAGCTTGCCAGACGCAGCCATCGAAGGAGCCGGCCGTGCGCCCCGCTGGCGCCGCGCCGGGGGAGGAGGAGCGTGTCGTGACATCATCCCTGAATCGCAGGATCACCCTCGCCAATGGCGTGCAGGTGCCGCAGGTCGGCCTGGGCGTCTTCCAGGTCGACAGTGGATCCGCGCAGTCCGTGGTGGAACAGGCCCTCGAGCTCGGCTATCGGCACATCGACACGGCTGCCGCCTACGCCAACGAGAAGGAGGTCGGAGCCGCTCTGCGGGCGTCCGGCCTGCCGCGCCAGGAGGTGTTCGTCACCTCCAAGCTGCGCAACGGTGACCAAGGGCGGGCATCGGCGCTCCGGGCCTATGAGGAGTCGTGCGAGCGCTTGGGCCTGGACTTCCTCGACCTCTACCTCATCCACTGGCCGAACCCGGTGGCAGGACTCTGGCAGGAGAGCTGGGAGCAGCTCCAGAGCCTCTACGAGGCCCAGCGGGTCCGGTCAATCGGTGTGTCGAACTTCCTCGTGGAGCACCTCGAGGAACTCCGGGATCGCGGCGGCCTGATGCCCCACGCGAACCAGATTGAGCTCCACCCGACCTACCAACAGGCGAAGGTTGTCGAATGGTGCCGAGCCAACGACGTGCACGTCGAGGCCTACTCGCCGCTGGGGCAGGGAGCTGACCTGGGAACTGACGCGGTGGTGGAGATCGCTTCCGACCTCGGCGTCACGCCCGCCCAGGTGGTCCTGCGCTGGCACCTTGACCGGGGCAACATCATCATCCCGAAGTCCGTCTCGGCCCAGCGGATGGCGGAGAACTCCGACCTCGAGGCGATCAGCTTCGACGCGGAGCAGCGAGCGCGGCTCGATGCCCTCGAGTCGGGCAACCGGATCGGGCAGGACCCGCGGACCTTCTCGTTCAGCCAGATCCGCTGAATCCACCCCCGCCTACATCTCTTCGCCCGGGAGTTCGCTGGCCTGCCGGATCCAGGATTCCAGCTGCGCTTCGTCGACCCCGTCGTCCTCATGGATGTCGAGGTACCGCACGTGCTCGTGCTTCGACTTCTTCGGGGGCATGGGGGACAGGGACGTTCCACGGAAGAACTGAACCTGAACGTAGTGCGTGTAGCACCTGAAGGAGAGGAACCAGCTCCCGGGGACTCGACCGTAGAAAGGTTGGTTCCACTTGACGGCCTTGTGGACCTCCGGGACGGTCCGGACGACCAACTCGTCGAGTTGGCGACCCACCTCCCGCTTCCAGCCCGGCATGGCCTGGATGTAGCGCTGGACGGGGCCGTTGCCCTCGCCCTTCGGGATCTGGGGGTTGCCCCCGGAGAGCAACCTGGGCCTGTCTTTTCCGCTGCCGCTCATCACCCCGAACCTCCTTCCGGCCGCCCCAACCGGACGGCCATGGTGGCGTCCTCGCCCGGCACGCGGAAGCGAGGAGAGCCCGGACCACGCGATGCTAACCCCGCAGGGTGCCAGCACTCGGAGTTCCCGGAGCGCACCGGTCAGGAGCGTCGGGCCGGCACCCCGCGGTCGGAACGGAAGGTGCGCCAGACGTTCTCGAAGAAGTCGTCGTCGCTGGGAATCGGGCGCACGTCGCGCCACGAGAACTGCGGCTCGCCGGTGCCGTCCCAGTCCACCTCCTGGGTCACACCGTCGAGGGCGCCACTGTCGAGCACGAAGCGGAATTCCTCGGTCAGGCCAAGGTCCTGCTCAGGCCACGGCAGGTCGCCCGACGGGTCGGTGTAGAGGACCGAGCCGCGGGAGTTGCCGCCCCGATCGAGGTAGTCCTTCATCGCGTGCAGGTAGACGAACTGGCTGGTGAGGATGTCGTGGACGAGGAAGAGCCGGTTCACGCTGCGACGTGACGAGTCGTCGACGACGATCATCTCGTCGTAGTCCGCGAGCCACCGCGTCACCTGCTCCAGCGCCTCGATCACGGACTGCCGGGACCTGACCAGGCCGGCGTTGCGGCTCATCAGCTTGGTGACCTCGGTGATGAGCGACCCCGTGTTGTCCTCGGCGCCCGAGCGGAACCGGGCCACGGCCGCGTCGAGGAGTGCCAGCGCGCTTCGTACCCGAGGGCCCGCCACCGCGTCGAAACCCTCCGCCATCGGGGAGTCATTCCGGTGGGCGGCGATGTACTGCGCTGCCCGTGTCGCTCCCACCTGTCCCGAGTTGAGGGCGGCGCCTCCGGGTCGGTAGACCCCGTGGGCGCCCGCTGCCTCTCCGACGGGGAACAGCCCCTCCACGACGGCCGAGTGCCACCAGTCGTCGACGGCGATACCGCCGTTGTTGTGCTGGGCGCAGACCGCGATCTCGAGCATGTCGCGCTCCAGGTCGACGCCCGGATTGCGGCCCAGGTAGAACTGGTAGGAGGGCTCGTTCATGTGCCGCAGCCGCTGGATGGGCGTCGTCCCGGCGAGATCGGCGACACCTGCCCGCTCCAAGTAGTTCCTGGCCTGCTCGTCGATGCTGGAGGCGTCGAGGTCCCCGACGGGGTTGCTGCGGAAGTCGAGGAAGACGCGGCGGCCGCGCATCACCGTCTCGCGGTAGACGAGCAGGTCGACGAGGCTGGAGCCGTCCCGCGCCTTGCGGATGTCGAAGGGCCACTGGTAGCCCTTGAGGAACACCAGGCTGGCCAGTTGGTTGGGGTCGGAGATGACGTCGGCGAGGAACTCCCGCTCGTCGCCGCCGTCGACGTTGGTGGACACGAACCGCGGCACCACCTGCATGTAGGTGCCCGACACGTTCCAGCGGGGCTTGATCGACGCCATGCCGAACTGCCACTCCGTCAGGTTGTGGCCACGGGCGCCGTTGCGCAGTGCCGCCCCGGCTCCGCCCCACTGGCCGTGGGGGAACACGGAGTCGGCGTACATGCCGGCCGGCCCGCCGGTGGCCTGGACGACGTTACGGGCGTGCACGAGGAGGAACCGCGAGGTCTCCTGAGCCAGCCGCTCGACGAGTGTCCCCTGTGGTTCGGGTGCAGGGGCCTCGCCGACGTTCGTCTCGACCGGGTCCTCCTCCTGCGGGGCGTTCCTGGCCCCGCCCACGTCGGTGCGCAGGAAGAGGGCGCCACGGATCTCCCCGTCGTCGATGAGCAGGTCGACCAAGCGGCAGTTGCCGATGACCGGAATGTCTTGTCCGCGTACCCGCGACTCCAGGGACTCCACCATGGATTTGCTGGTGAACGGGCCGACGGAGGTCGCGCGCTGGCGCGGGTCGTGGTCGGTCTTGTAGCCCACGAACTCCCCGGAGTGGTTGGCGGGGAACGGGACGCCCGCCTCGATGAGGTGGTAGAAGCAGCGGGCACTCAGCGCCGCCTCGGCCAGGGCGTTGTCGCCATCCATCGACCCGCCGCTGAACAGCGTCTCGGCCATGGAGCGCACCGAGTCCGGCTCGCTGCCGGAGAGGGTCAGCTTGTAGTAGGTCTGCTTGTCGGAACCGGCGTTGCGGGACGCGCCGGCCCGGATCTTGTCCGCCACCATGACGACGTCGCCGGCGCCGAAGCCGGCGAGCCGCTCCGCCGCGCAGTACCCGGCGGAGCCGGTGCCGATGACCAGGCTGGTGGTGCTGACGACGGGCACGCGCTCGTCGCCGATGGTCAGGTGGTCGAGGGTGGGCTCAGCCATGTCGGGTCCTCAGAGTCGGGGGAGGTGCATGCCGCCGTCGACGTGGATCACGTCGCCGGTGGAGTAGGGCATCTGGCCTGTGGCGAGGCCGGCGACGGCGCCGCCGACGTCGGCCGGCTGCCCCCAGCGGGGCATCGGCGCCAGCCCTTGCGCGAAGAGGGCGTCGTAGCGCTCCTGGACGCCGGCGGTCATGTCGGTGGCGATGACGCCGGGACGGACCTCGTAGACGAGGATGCCCTCGGGAGCGAGCCTGGCGGCCCACAGCCGGGTGGCCATCGAGACTCCGGCCTTGGAGAGGCAGTACTCGCCGCGGTTGATGGACACCGTCGTCGCGGAGATGGAGGAGACGTTGACGATCGTGCCGCGGACCGGCAGGTCCCCGGCGTCCTGCTCCAGCATCTGCCGCGCGACGGCCTGGGTGAGGAAGTACGGGCCGCGCAGGTTGATGCCCATCACCCGGTCGTAGCTCTCCGGTGTGGCCTCCAGCAGGTCGCGGCGCTCCTCGGGTGCGACTCCCGCGTTGTTGACCAGCACGTCGATGCGTCCGTGCTGGTCCACGATGTCGGCCACGAGTCCGGCGTGCGAGTCGACGTCGTCCACCCGCCCCTGGAAGTAGGAGGCCGTCTCAGGCCCGCCGAGGCTCTCTACCAGGCCCTCGGGTTCGGGTCGGGTGGCCACGACGGCGACCCGGAAGCCCTGGGCGATGAGGGACTGGGAGACGCCGAGGCCAATACCCCGACTGCCACCCGTGACGACGGCGACACGATTCATGCCCGCCATTCTTCATGCCGCCCGGCGATTTGGCAAGCGCTTTCCGATCTCTGTGGCCACCGGCCGCCCTCCCGAAAATCGATCAGTCCGTAGTTGTCATCCTGAGTGTGAGTCACTGGGGAGGCGATGATGGGGCGTTGGACTGCGCAGGAGAAGACGG
>CANMNB010000011.1 GCA_947499145.1 uncultured Arachnia sp. | reverse complement strand
TCACTGGTGGTCTTCCCATGTCGGACTCTCCTTCAGGACCTACATAACAGCCCTGCCACTAAGTCTGACGCGCGACATACGCACCCCCTACGCAGCCGTCCGCCTCAACATGGAAAACAGCCAACAACGACTCCAAACAGCTTGACACCTTCCGAGTGATCGATCTTCCCCCGTCCGCTTCCGAGAATGCTTCGTTGACTCCCGCTTTTTGCCACACGACGGCGCGCGTCAGCTCGGCGCTTCCCGACGGCGCAGCTGCGACTTCGGCACCGGCCGCGGGAGGGGCACGACGCGCGACCGCACGTCGCCGTCGGCCAACTCGAGGAGCCCGTAGCTGGGCCAGGGGTGCCTGCGTGCGTCGGTGAGGGAGCCGGGGTTGAAGAGGTGGACGGGGCCCTCCCGGTCGTCGAGTGGTAGGTGGCTGTGCCCGAAGACCACGACGCCGGCCTCAGGGAAGCGACGACGCATGCGCCCGGCGCGACCCTGCTTCGGCCCGGCATCGTGGATCATCGCCAGTCGCACCCCCTCCCATTTGGTCTCCCATGTCTCGGAGGCACCCCAGGCGACGACGTCGGCGCCATCGTTGTTGCCGGCGACGACGTGCACTGGCGCGAATCCGGACAGGAGGTCAAGGACGTCGGGGGTGCAGACGTCGCCCCCGTGGAGGACGGCGTCAGCGCGCTCGAGGTCCGGGACCACCTCGTGGGGAAGTCCGCGCCAGCGCGACGGTGCATGGGTGTCGGAGATGACGACGACGAGCATGCGGGCAGTCTGGCACTACCACCGTTCGCCGGCCACCACGCCGGTTTCCGCCGACGATGTCTCTGCGGTTATGCTGGTCGCTGGTACATCCGGGGCATTAACTCAATTGGTAGAGTGCCACCTTTGCAAGGTGGAAGTTAGGGGTTCGAGTCCCCTATGCTCCACAGCAGAACTCCCTAGTCAAACGCATTTGACTAGGGAGTTTACTTGTTTCATCTTAGACCCAAGTGTCCCCAGAGGGACATCAGAGCGCATCCTCATGGAACGTTCGTGGAACGCTGTAGACCGATTCTGGCGGGGTTCCTATGGGCATGAGACAGTTCGGATCTATCAAGAGGCTGCCCAGCCAGCGCTATCGGGCAAGCTTCGTCCACCCCCACGATTCCACGCGCAGAGTCGCTGCCCCGATCACCTTCACGCACAAGAGTGACGCCGAGCACTGGCTGAGACTCCAGCAGAGGGCGATTGAACGAGGCGAGTGGCTCTCCCCTGAAGAGGAGGCTGCCCAGAGGCCGGAGTTACACACCCTTCAGGAGACCTATGAACGCTTCCTGGCCCAGCGTCCGCGGCCGCTGGCTCTATCCACTCTCACCGCGTATGAGCAGGACTGGCGTCTGCGGATCGTGCCCCATTGGGGGGCCGAGCGGGATGTGAAGAGCATCACCCACGATGAGGTGTGGCAGTGGCGTCAGGGTCCGCTGGGTGCTGAACGGCGTCGTGACCGGTCCACCCTGGCCTTGTTCAAGGAGTTGTTGACGAAGGCCACCCACTGGGGATGGATCGACAAGAACCCCGCCGCGGGGGTGAGCATCCCGCGTAAGACGAAAGCGATGGAGCAGCGTCATGTGTTCGATCTGGATGATGTTCGCCGCTATCTGCAGGCCGCCGAGCCTCAGCACGTGGCGATGTTGGCCACGGTGGCATTGGGCGGGTTGAGATCGGGTGAGGTCCGGGGTCTGCGTCGGATGGACCTCGACCTCGAGGGGCGGCGGATCTTCGTGCGCCAGGCGATCGAGCATGGCAAGGACGGCGATGCTTACCGCGTGGGTGTGAAGGTTCCCAAGACGTCGGCTGGCATCCGCTCGCTGCCGATGTCGACGACGTTGGTGACGATTCTGCGGGATCACCTCACGCTGCATCCGAGGTCGCCGGAGCAGCTCGTGTTCACCGTGGGCAACGGTAAGCCGATGGGGCCGGCTGAGGCAGACCGGCGGCATAACAGGGCGCTGGCCAATATGGGGTTGCGGACCCCGGAGGCGGAGCGGCGCCGATTGTGGCGGAAGGGTCTTCCGGTACCGAAGGAGGACCACATCACGCTGCACGACCTTCGTGCTTCGTACGCCGCGTGGCTCTTCAGCGAGGGGTACACGATCGCGGAAGTCATGCTCTTGCTGGGGTGGAGCGACTCTCGGATGGCGCTTGAGGTCTACAGCCGCGTCTTTCCACGCCGGGTCGAGAGCGTCGGCCCCAAGCAGGACGAAGCGCTCAAGGGCCTCACAGTCGTCGTGGCATGAGGCGAGCTTGGCAGTGGCTCTCTTCGTGGTGATTCTCTTGCGCTGGCGGTACAGGGGGAGAGGTTGTCCCACGTGCGGAAGTGCGGATGTGCCTGGACCGGTCCCCGATTGTGGGGTGGGATGAGGCGTGCTGTCTGCTCCGATCGCCTCTCTACGTGTAAAGGTTCTCTTGACGAGGGCAGGATGTAAAGGTAGTCTTTACACATGGAGATCCGCGGTTCGGCGCGCAAGCACGGGATCACGGATGCAGAGATCGAACATGCTTGGCACCACGCCATAAGGCTCGTCGAGTATGAATACCACGGTCAGGAACGCCTGTTGGTGATCGGGCCTGACCAGCACGGACGCTTGCTGGAACTCGTTGCTGTGCCTGCAGATGAACCGACTCGGATCATCCACGCTGATCGACTACGACCGAAGTTCTACGACTACCTGAGGTGAGGTGAACGCCATGACCATCAAGACACACAATGACTCGACCGGGCTGGACCAGCTAGACGTCCGTACGAATCCAGCCCGCGACGCCGCGCACTTCCGCCGGATTCTCGCTGCCCGGAAGGCAGTGGCGGATGCTGAACAGGAACTCCGAGACGCAGTCCACGAGGCCCGTGAGGCCGGCGACTCCTGGACCGTTATCGGGGCCGCGCTCGACACGACCCGTCAGGCTGCCTACCAGCGCTTCGGTCGAGACTGAACCGGCACAGTTCAGATGACCCTTCTCGCGCTGGGTGTCGGCCGTGGGGGTTCATAGCGGTATGAGTAGGAGGACTCCCAATGAGCACCCGTAACACCTCAGCGCCCACACCGAAGGCCGGGGCGCGACGTTGGGCCTCCCTGAATGAGGCCGCTGAGTACGTTCGTGTTCATCCCAAGACCTTGACCCGACGCTTCAGCGACGGTTCGCTGATTCGGTACCGCGTTGGACGCCGGGTGATGGTCGACTTGGACGAATTGGACGAGCTCGTGGTCGCAAGCGCCGGCGGCCTCAAGACGCTGACCGGTTGACTGTTGCCCTGGCGTGGCGAGCGCGGCGCTCGGGCTCGGTCTCAGGTGGCCGCTTGACGACGTGACCTGACGGACGGAGCGACAGACCGATGCCGCGGTGGTCCTCAAGGGCTGACTGATGGGCGTCATGTCAGCGTCTCCAAGGCCGCGATGAGGGGACCCTGCGAGCGGGGGAGTTGCCTCGCGAGTGCGACGAGGCGGTTGGGCTCGCCTCCGCGGCGCAGCCACTCTTTGAGGGCCTCGAGGGGGAGTTCGTAACCGATCATGCCCCTCAACCGGAAGGCGTCGACGATGGATCGCTCGGGGGTGTAGAGCGCGATCGTCTGGTCAGTGCCGGGGATGGGGACCTCTTCTCGTCCCAGATCGAAGGTTGCCGTGTGGAAGCGGTGCCAGCTGATTGCTGAGGTGCCAGCTGGGATGCGTGCTTCCCGGTGGATGGCCACATTAAGCGTGGCGGGGATTTCGTCGGTGAGGTCATGGAGGGCCATGGCGGAGGTCAGACAGATCGTGGCTTCTGGGCGCCGGCTGGCGGCTTCGATCCATTCCCAGTCCGCGGTGTTGGCGTCGGCGGGCAGGTAGATTCCACGTGCGATGCGTTCCAGTTTGCCGTCGCGGGCGGCACGGTGGAGGGTGCTTCGGGACATCCCCTGCTGCCGCGCGGTGGCGGGTGTGAGTGGTGCCATGCCCCGGCGCCCTCCTTGTCTGAAACAAAACGTATCCCGATAAGTCTATCTGAGGACGGTTTGTTTCACCACGTCCAGGGGTGCCCCACGGCAAAGTGTGGGCGCTCTGACGGCTGACGGGGCGAGAGCGGTCATCGCCGGGGACTTCCGGCGTCTCGGGATGGAATGCGTAGGTGTTCGGGTCGCGGCCGGGATGATGGCTGATCTGCGCGTGGCTCGTCGGTGTGGGTGCCTGTCGGTGCGGGGTTGGGCGTGTGTTGCTGGATCCGCCAGAAGAGGGCGGCCGCGGGTCGCTCTGCTGGGAGTGGTCCTTCGGCCAGCGCGCGGGCGACGAGGGCCCCAACTGGGAGGCCGCGTTCTTCGAGTAGGGAGAGGTGTCTGGCCACCCCGGGGACGGCGGGGTCGTGGTCGAGGCCCTGGCCCAGGGCCCGCAGTTGCGCGATGTTCACGCTGGGTATCGCGGTGAGGAGTTGTCTGTCGAGGTGGTCTTGGTACCGCCTCGCGGCTCCGGCCTGTGCCCGTGCTCCGGTGGGGTGGTGGTCGTCGGGTTCGACGCCGGTGGCGGCTCGCCAGACGGCCACGTCGCCGGTCAGCTGCTCTGGGAGGGTCGTGTTGCTGGGCGTCCATCTCGGGGGCGGGGCCTGGAGCGTGTCGAGGCGTACCTGGTTGGCGAGGTTGGTGACGTGTTGGGCGCGTGCGGTGAGGTAGGGACCCCAGCGCGCGTGGTCGGCTATGGAGGCTGGGATGCGGGGGAGCCAGGGGAGGGGGCCGCCGGTGGGTTCGGGGATGAGCGTGGCGAGGAAGGCTGCCGGGTCGGCGATGTCGTCGAAGCGGTGGCCGGCTGCGATCTGGCGTAGCCCGTCGAGCAGGCTGTGGCCGTCGGTGGTTGCGAGGAGCCGTTGCCGGAGTGTTGGCCAGGCGTTGGCGTCGGTGAGGCCGGGGACGACGCCGTCAGCTCGGTGGTCGAGGATCTTCAGCTCGGGGGCGTGGCGGTTTTCGAGGGCGAGGGTTAGGGCGTCGCGGTACCGGTTGACCGCGTCAGCGAGCCGCACGGCCGGGTCGTGGGCGTGCGCGATGTCGCTGGTGACGGAGCGGGCGGCGCCCTCGCGGGCCAGTACGGTTTCGAGGATCTCGACGGCGGTGGGCGGCCGCAGCGTCTCGGGCGTGAACGCGGAGTGGGCGTTGCCGTCGCCGACGGTGGTGACGTAGCTGTGGTTGGCCTGGCGCCCGCGGGTCATGGCGACGTAGAGCAGGCGGCGGTTTTCCGTGCCGGTGAGGATGGTGTGGGCGGTGTCGACGGTCGAGCCTTGGGCAGTGTGGATGGTGGTGGCGTAGCCGAGCTCGGTGTGGTCGGCGACGTAAGCCGCGGGCAGCCACGCGCGGTGCCCGGTGGTGCGGTGCCGCACCAGGAGCCCGCCGTCGCGATTGACGGCCTGGACGATCCAGCGGTCGCCGTTCATGACGAAGCCAGTGGCGGAGGTCCGGAGGCGTCGATCGTTTCGCCTGGTGAGGATCACATCGCCGACGCCGGCCAGGTTCCCGTCGGACAACGCCACGCCGCTCGCGTTCTTGTCGGCGAGGAGGTGGCGGGCTCGGCGGTTGAGTTCGGCGACGTCCTGACGGGTGCTGGCCAGCATCAGCGAGTCGAGGCCACGATCGATGTCGGTCTTCCAGGCACGCAGCGCGCCGTCCAGCACCGTTTCGGCGCTGCCGGCATGGATGCGGTCGCGGTCGAGGTACCAGCCCAGCGCAGTGGGGTCGCCATCGCGGAGGGCGAGGGAGGCGGCCTTCTCGCCGTTGTCGACGAAGCGCAGCACCTCGTCGAGTTCGACGGCGCCGTGCACGCGTCGCAGGTCGCGCAGCACGCCGCCGGCGCCGATGGCGGACAGCTGGCGGTCGTCGCCGATCAACCGGACGGAGGCGCCTCGGGAGAGGGCGAAGTCGAGGAGCTCCGCGAGGGAGAGGGTGTCGGTCATTCCTGCCTCGTCCACGATGATCAGCGTCGAGGCGTCCACCCCGTGGGTATCGCCGCGGTGGAGGTCCCAGAGCAGTTTGGCGACGGTGGTGGCCCGGCCGGTCGCCTCTGCGAGGGTGGCGGCCGCGGCGGCGGAGGGGGCCAGGCCCAGGACGGTTCCGCCGGACTCTTCCCAGGCCCGGGTGAGGACCCGCATCGCGGTTGTCTTGCCGGTGCCGGCGGCGGCCAACCCGAGTTGCAGTTGGGCCCCGCTGGTGGCCATGGACCGCAACATCCGTGCCTGTCCGTCGTTCAGCGAGACGCCGTTGGCGGTCGACTCCAGGAGGGCGATCTCCACCGCGAAAGCGGGAGCCCGGCGGCCCGCGGCGAGCCACCCGGCTGCGACGATTCGCCGTTCCGCGTCGAGCACGGCCAGCGAGGTGTAGAGGCGAGATCCTGCCACCTCGTACATCGAGGACCCGTCGCTGCGCCGCAACTCGGAAGGCTCTTCGATCCCATCCCCGACGACCGTCAAGGGAACGGAGATGGCGAGTGCTCGGTCAAGGAGCTCCTTCGTGAGGAGCTCGGCCTGGGCTGAGGTTGCGGCGATTTCGCGGGCACGTCGAGACGCCTCACCGCGCAGATGCCACACCTGCCAGGATGCCCGCGCCCGGGCGACCCGATCGACCACTTCGCCCGCCACGCGATTCAACTGCTCCACGGTGACGTCGCCGTCCGGCGCGGCGGCGCGGCCAAGCGAGTGGGCGAGGGCACGTCTGATCCCGTCGGTTCCGATGGCACGTTCGGCCTGTTCCCGCCAGGTGGTGCGCTGTTCACCATGGGAGCGGGGCAGGTGCTTCGCCTCCCTTGTTTCTAGGGTGGCCTGCTGGGCCAGCCGGATCGCTTCGGCCGGTGTGGGAGGGCGATGATGGCGTGTCTGGAACTCGGCCGCGAGCTTTGCCTGGCGAGACTCGATCAGCATTCTGCGCGACGACCAGAGCCCGACCAGTTCGGGGGGTATGCCGATGATTTCCCGGACCGCTCGTCGCTCCAGAGTACGGGGCTCTCGTTCGGCGAACTCGATCCCCAAAGACTGGCGCAGGTGGGCCTCCAGCTGCGTGTTGTAGGTCTCGCTCACGGCCACCCGTGCCTGGTAGATCAGGCGGCCATCGATCGAGCGCCACTTCCCATCCAACCCCTGCACCTTGTTCGCAATCGCCACATGCGTGTGCAGGTTCGGATCCCCGGCACGTGAATCGCGATGCGTGAAGGAGGCTGCGATCAGACCGGCGACGTCGATCTGCCTCACGCCCGCGTGGCCTGCGCGTGAGTACAGCGCCTCGTCTTCCAGGAAGCGCAGCGCGTCGTCGACCGCCGCGTCGTGGGCCCGTTCGATCGCGTCAGCGACCGCGCGCGGGGCGATCGCCCACAACGCGGAGACCGACTTCACCGGGGTGAACGTCATGTCGTAACCCGCGCACGCCGTCGACGACTGCCGACTCAACCGCGACACCTCCGCCGCCAACTCCTCCAACGTCGGCGCCCGGCCGATCCGCGCCTCAAACGCCTCGCTCGCGACGGCGCTCACAATGTCGGCGCGAACGTCGGTGGGCACGGCTGCCGTGGCCGGCACCCCCTGTGAGACGCGCCATGCCGCGGTCCGCTTCTCCACCTTGAGACGGACTTCGTTGACCGCACCGAGCACCGGGAATGGTCGGCCGAGTCGGGCGGCCTCGCGGATCATCGCCGTCGACGCATCACTCGGCAACGCGTCCAGCCGGGCCTGCATGTTCGGATGAAAACCGGCGCCGAACAGGGCACGCATCTGCTCCGCTGTCACCTCGTCGCCGACTGCGAGGTCGCCGAGCCCCGCTAGGCCGCGGCCGCGCCACGACCCGGGTGACTCGCCACGTTCCGAGTAATAGGAGGCCAGCGTCGCGTGGCCCTTCTCCGTCGTGTCGTGCGCAGCAACCTGCCGGGTCAGGTAGTCATACCCCGACCCAGCGGTCAGCTTGTGCAGGGATACCCCCATGCATATGAGAACCCCGACTCGACCACCCAAACGCGCAAACCGCCTCCGACGGTGCAGTGGGTGTGTGGCACTTCCGTCTCGGGGTACGTCAGCCACGAAGATCCGTGCCGGGGTCGGGTTCCCATTGCCGACCTACCGGTTCGGTTTGGGCTGGCCGTGAGCAGGCTTCGACTGCCGCCGCAGCGAGTCGTGCGCTTCTTCTCTGGCTAGGATCGACTGGTGACGGATGCCGCCCGACTTGCCGCTGAGCAGCGGGCGCGTGTGCTCATCGACGAGCAACTCCAGGGTGCCGGGTGGGTTGTTCAAGATGGCAAGGCGATGAACCTGTTCGCAGGTCAGGGCATAGCCGTGCGCGAGGTCGTGATGGCGCCGGGCCACGGGCGCGTCGACTACCTGCTCTACGTGGACAAGAGAGTCGTCGGCGTCATCGAGGCCAAGCCCATCGGCACGACCCTGTCGGGCGTTGAGTGGCAGTCGGCGATGTACGCCACCGGGCTCCCCGAGTCCCACCGCACGCGGGCTCGGTTGGTCGACGACCGCCTACCGTTCGTGTTCGAGGCCTCCGGCAGCGAGACCCACTTCACCAACGGATTCGACCCTGACCCCCGATCACGGAAGGTGTTCGCGTTCCCCAAGCCCTCGACGCTCGCCCGGATCCTTCGCGATGCGGACGCCGATCCGGAGCGCCCGACGTGGCGTTCGAAGGCCCGCGCTCTTCCTCCGCTGGATGAAGCGGGGCTGAGACCGGCACAGATCGTCGCGATCAACGGCGTCGAGCAGTCCCTGGCCGAGCAGCGCTTCGACCGATCGCTCATCCAGATGGCCACCGGCGCCGGCAAGACCTACACCGCGGTCACGCTCGCCTACCGCCTCATCAAGTTCGGCGGCTTCTCGCGGGTCCTGTTCCTGGTGGACCGGAACAACCTCGCCGATCAGGCCCTGGCCGAGTTCCAGAACTACGCCACCCCCGACGACGGACGCCGGTTCTCCGAGATCTACAACGTCGACAAGCTCACGGGTGCCGGGATGCTGGCCAGCTCCAACGTTGTGATCTCCACGATTCAGCGGGTCCACTCGGTGCTGCGCGGTAACGAGGTGGCTGACGCGGATGATCCTCAGCTGGATGGGTACGTCCCGGAGCAGCCGGTCACCGTGGCCTACAACCCTGAGTTGCCGCCGGAAACGTTCGACCTCGTGATCGTGGACGAGGCGCATCGCTCCATCTACGGCGTGTGGCGTGGAGTATTGGAGTACTTCGATGCCCACGTCGTCGGTCTCACCGCAACACCGGGCAAGCAGACGTTCGCGTTCTTCCGCCAGAACCTCGTCTCCTCGTACACCTACCAGGAGTCGGTCTCCGACGGCGTCAACGTCGACTTCGACATCTACCGCATCCGCACCGAGATCACGGAGCAGGGCGCGAGGATCGAGGCGGGTACCTTTGTGCCAAAGCTCGACAAGCGCACCAGAGTGCAGCGCATCGAGGAGATCGACGAGGACGTCCATTACACCGGCGGCCAGCTCGACCGTGCGGTGAGCAACCCAAACCAGATCCGACTGGTGCTGGAGACCTTCCGCGACAGGCTGTTCACCGATATCTTTCCGGGCCGCTCGGCCGTCCCGAAGACGCTCATCTTCGCGAAGGACGACAACCACGCCGAGCAGATCGTGACACTGGTGAGGCAGGTGTTCGGCAAGGGCAACGACTTCGCCGCCAAGATCACCTACACCGCCACTGATCCCAAGGGGCAGCTGCAAGCCTTTCGCACGTCCCCGAAGCTGCGCATCGCCGTCACAGTGGACATGATCGCCACCGGCACAGACGTGAAGCCGCTCGAATGCGTGTTCTTCCTCCGGGACGTCAAGACCGCGCAGTACTACGAGCAGATGAAGGGTCGCGGCGCCAGGACCATCGCGGCCGCGGACTTCCAAGCAGTCACCCCGGATCCGAAGGCCAAGCAGAAGACCAGGTTCGTGATCGTCGACGCCGTCGGCGTCACCGAGCACGACTTCGTCGAGCCTCCGCTCAACCGGACCCGCTCCATCTCGTTGGAGCAGCTGCTCAAGAAGGCGGCGAACCTCACCATCACGGAGGACGAGACCGCGACGCTCGCCTCCCGACTGTCGGCGCTCGAGCTGCAACTCACGCCAGACGAGCGCGCCGAACTCGACAAGGTGGCCGGGCAGCCGCTCAAGGCGATAGTGCGTGGGCTCGTCGATGCTGTCGATCCCGATATGCAGGCGACGGCTCTCGAAGCAGCAGGGGAGGGAGCCGATGTCGCGACGGTGGTGGCGCAGCTGACTGAGGCGGCGATTGAGCCGTTGGCCGCCAATCCCGAGTTGCGCAGCCGCATCATGGAACTGCGCAGCACCCACGATCAAATCATCGACGAGGTGAACGCCGACCGGCTCCTCGCCGCCCATGGGGTAGTGGACCCGGAGGAAGCCCGTTCGCTGGTTCGCGACTGGAAGGAGTACTTGACGACCCACCGCAACGAGATCACCGCAATCCAGCTCATGGATGAGGCCAAGACGCGGCGCATCCCGTTCGATGCGATCAAGGAACTCGCCGACCGCATCGCCCGACCGCCCAGGAACTGGACGCCTGACATGGTGTGGACGGCCTACGAGCTGGTAGACGTGGGCAGCGTGCAGCACCGCGATCGGTCGAGGCTCACAGATGTTGTGTCATTGGTCCGCTACACGCTCGAACTTGACGACGAACTCATCCCGTTCGCCGATACCGTCCAGCGACGCTACGCTGGCTGGCTCCTGTCGCAGGAGCAATCCGGAGCGACGTTCAACGAGAAGCAAAGGTGGTGGCTCGACCGCATGGTCGACGTGATCTCGAACTCCGCCGGCATCACCGCCGATGACCTGGACGACGCTCCATTCGATGAGCGGGGTGGCATCTATGGGGCACTTCGAGATCTCGGCGACGGCGCGGCGGACCTGCTCGAGGCACTGAATCGAGAGCTGACCGCGTGACTCACGCAATCCCAGTTCACTGGACGGTAAGCCCGCTATCTGAGATGGTCGAGATTCTCGACAGCCGACGCGTCCCGGTGAACGCAAGAGAACGGGCGGCGCGCCCCGGTAACGTCCCCTACTACGGCGCAACCGGGCTAGTTGGGATGATCGATAGAGCGTTGTTCAATGAGGACCTTGTCCTTCTCGGTGAAGATGGCGTGTCCTTTTTCGACCCCCACAAGCCAAAGGCTTATCGGATTTCCGGACCTTCCTGGGTCAACAACCACGCCCATGTCCTTCGGGTCGGCCAGCATCTTGATTGGCGATACCTTGAGCATTATCTAAACGCTTTCGACTACCGAGGTTATGCAAACGGTACAACTCGACTAAAACTCACGCAGGGTGCCATACGACGCATACCTGTCGCATACCCCTCGCTCCCCGAACAGCGGCGGATCGTCGAGATCCTTGAAGTACACCTCTCCAAGCTCGACGCTGGTATGAACCACCTCAGCGCGGCTGAGGCCAGACTCGATGCCGTGGAAAGCGCATACGTCAGCGCCGAGATCGGTATGGCTCAGAATGCCAGGCTGGAGGATCTCCTTGCGGAGCCTCTCAGGAGCGGACGATCCGTTCCCACGGCTGAAGGCGGGTTTCCGGTCCTCCGGCTGACAGCTATGCACAACGGGATCATAAATCTGTCCGAGCGGAAATCAGGGCTCTGGTCACGATTTGAGGCAGAGTCGTTCTTGGTCAACGCAGGAGACGTGTTCGTCTCGCGGGGCAATGGCAGCCTTCGACTCGTCGGTCGTGCCGCATACGTGGATGGGGAGCCTTATCCGATTGCCTTCCCTGACACGATGATCAGAGTCCGCCCCAACCGTGCGCTCATTCGTCCAGATTTTCTTGTGTTCCTGTGGAACTCGCGCGTTGTCCGAAGGCAGATTGAGCGACTGGCTCGGACTACTGCCGGCATTTACAAGGTCAACCAGGGTGATCTCAGAAGCATCCAGTTGCCGGTGCCGTCCTTGCAGCAACAAGCTTCTTGTGTCGCGCGGATGGCCGAGTTGAACGAACGCCTTGAAGCAGGTCAGCGTTCCGTGGAGATGGCTTCAGTGAGAGCTGGCTCGCTCAGACGTTCTTTGCTGACGGCTGCCCTCTCCTGACCCGGGCAGCTGGGGTGGACAGGGCGTTGGAGGATAACGAGAGAGAGCAGGAGGCGTGGACCGCGTGATCACGATCTGGGGCGTACACAACGACACTCTGACTGATGAGCTCGTCGACGAAGGATTCATCAGCGTCGGCTGGGACGAGATGAGCGACCTTCGTGCCGTCCCGCACGGGCGGGAGGGGCTGAAGGAGGCGCTGGCCCGAGTGATGCCGAACTCCAAGCCGAGGGCCATCGCAGGATGGGCAGGCATTCTGGTTCGACTACGGGACGAGATGCAGCCGGGCGACATCGTCGTCGCGCCATACAAGCCGGACAGCACGATCAACGTCGGGATCATCACCGGCGAGTATGAGTTCGCGGCCGACGCACCCACCCACCGCCATCGGCGGCCGGTCGAGTGGCGCAAGATCGGGCTCTCACGGACGATCTTCACGCAGCCAGCGCTCTACGAACTGGGATCATTCCTGACGATCTTCCGTATCCGCAAGCATGCTGATGAGTTCCTCGCGGCGCTCCGCTCCGGGGATGAGTCCGTCGATGAGATGACTCGCGTGGTCGAGGCCGTCGCGAAGGACGATCCGGACGAGGAGGCAGCCGATGAGCCGCGGGCGTCGCGGATCGAGCGTCACACGCGCGACTTCGTGCTGGAGGCGCTGCACAAGGAGCTCTCCCACGCCGAGTTCGAGGATTTCACGGCAGATCTGCTCCGCGCGCTCGGCTATCAGGCCAGGGTCACGCAGTACAGCCAGGACGGGGGAGTGGACGTCATTGCGCATCGTGATCCCCTCGGCGTCGAACCGCCCCAGATCAAGGTGCAGTGCAAGCATCTCACCAGCACCGTCGGGGCGCCCGAGGTGCAGCAACTGATCGGCACACAGGGTGCGGGGGAGTACCTCCTCTTCGTGACCCTCGGCAGCTACAGCCGTGATGCCGTGTCGATTGAACGCCAGCGCTCGGGTCTTCGGCTGGTCTCCGGCGAGGACTTGGTGACACTGTTCCTGGAGAACTATGCGAAGCTGCCGGAGCGCTGGAGGCTGCGCATCCCGTTGACGCCTGTGCTCGTCGTCGGCGATGCCGCTGGCGTCTGAGGTGTCGTGATGGTGAGAGAGGTGTCCGGTGGCTGACGCGCGTCGGTTGGTCGACAAGATCTGGTCCTACGCGCACGTTCTGCGTGACGACGGGGTTGGAGTACTTGAGTACACCGAGCAGCTGACGTATCTGCTGTTTCTGAAGATGGCGCACGAGCGCGCCACCCGGTCACTGCGCCCCGAGCAGATCGTGCCGGAGGAGTTTTCCTGGCAGCGTTTGCTCGATGCGGAAGGCGTCAAGCTTGAGACGGCCTACACCGAGATCCTTCAGGGGCTGGGCAAGCAGCCGGGCACCCTCGGCACGATCTTCCGCAAGGCCCAGAACCGGATCCAGGACCCGGCCAAGCTCAAGCGCCTGATCCACGACCTCATCGACAAGGAGCAATGGTCATCGGCCGGCACGGACATCAACGGAGACGCCTACGAGTCACTGCTCGCGAGGGGCGCCTCGGACAAGGGGTCCGGGGCTGGGCAGTACTTCACGCCGCGCTCGGTGATTGCGGCGATGGTGGACTGCGTTCAACCGACGGTGGCGGACTCCGTCGTCGATCCGGCGTGCGGCACCGGCGGCTTCCTGCTCGCGGCCCATGAATACGCCTCGCGGGGGGCAGAGACGATGACGCCGCCGGAGCGGAAGCACCTCAAGGAGACGTTCGTCCATGGTGTCGAGCTGGTCGACGGCACGGCACGCCTGGCCGCGATGAACCTCCTCCTGCACGGGATGGGGGAGCCCAATGGTGAATCGCTGATCGAAGTGCGGGACTCTCTGGCTCACGACCCTGGGGACCGCTGGTCGGTCGTGCTGGCCAACCCGCCGTTCGGGACGAAGTCGTCGCTGACGATGGTTGGTGCCGACGGCCGCGAGGTGTCCGAGGACCGCGCCGTGGAGCGTCAGGACTTCGTCGTCACCACGTCGAACAAGCAGCTCAACTTCCTGCAGCACATCATGACGATCCTGGAGATCAACGGCCGGGCGGCCGTCGTCCTGCCCGACAACGTCCTTTTTGAAGGTGGCGCGGGGGAGACGCTGCGGCGTCGGCTGCTCAACGACTTCGACTTCCACACACTCTTGCGGCTGCCCACCGGATTGTTCTATGCCCAGGGCGTGAAGGCCAACGTCTTGTTCTTCGACCGCAAGCCCGCATCAGAGACCCCCTGGACCTCTCGGCTCTGGGTCTACGACCTTCGAACCAACCAGCACTTCACCCTGAAGCAGAACCCGCTCACGCGCGCCCACCTCGACGACTTCGTCGACGGCTTCATGCCCGGTGGGGCACGCGACGAGCGTTCCGAGAGTGAGCGCTTCAAGTCGTTCGGCTACGACGAGCTCATCGCGCGTGACAAGGTGAACCTGGACATCACTTGGCTCCGAGACGAGACGCTCGAGGACCTGGACAATCTACCGGCCCCCGAAATCATCGCGCGCGAAATCGTCGAGGATCTGACCGCTGCACTGGAGGAGTTCGCGGCTGTAGCGGACGCTCTTGAGGCGTCGAGTGACCTTCGCCACCCCTAGCGAGGGGCGCGTCTGAAAGTCGCACACCTGCAATCGGTCAACTCTCGTTCCGATCAGTAGTACCGACAGCATTGGTCTCTTGCGGCCCGTCCGGTCTCGCCATAGTGGCTCTTCACAGATGAGAGTGGAGATTCTGCCGTGCCGCCCGGGCAGCGGCACCGAGCTTCGTCGGAGGCCCGTGCCATCCTTGTCCCATGGCGAACGTGTTGGACAGTCTTTTCACGATCAAATCGGCACTATGAGCGCAAGGACGATGTTGCTTGGAGCTCCGGACACTGTCCAGAGTGCGGAACAGTCCAGCTTTGTCGGATCGGATACGCAGACGCGCCAGATGAGTTGTCCTGGCTGCGCTGCACGAGTTGCGGCATGGGGCTCGTGGAGAACTACGGTGTCGTCTCGCCCGGCGTCCGGCCGCTGGGTGTGCCACGGGGCTTGCCGAAGGTCGAGGCGGAGGCTTGGGCTGAGGTCCGGGCCTGCCTCAGCGTCGGTGCGTACACCGCGTCGGTGATGTTGTGCCGCAAGCTACTGATGCACGTGGCGGTCGGCGATGGACTGCCTGCGAAGAACCACAAGGACCGAGCTCCCTCTTTCGTTGAGTGCGTGGATCATCTGGAAGCGGAGGGGATCATCACCAAGCGGATGCGCCCATGGGTGGATCGGGTCAAAGACGTCGGCAACGACGCGAACCACGAACTGAACCCTCCCGGCGAGGAGCTGGCCCTAGACGTCGCTAAGTTCACCGAGCAGCTACTCAAGTTGGCTTACGAGATGGACGACATCATGGCCGAGGCCGACCCGGAGTAGTCGTGAGATCAGCGGGAAGGTTCCCCACGTCTACTCACCCACCATCCGCTGACCCCATCTCAATTGTGAAGAGCCGTCATAGTCAGTCAACTTCGAGCACCTCGATGCGTGGAAGGGGCGCGTGACAGGGCGCGTACCTCGATGTCATGGACGCCTGACTGGTCTTAGGTTACGCGGACATCCTGCGGTTCGCCGGAGACTTGGACGATCTGAGACTGGCTCGCGGGGAGCGGTTGCCGCCGCGTGAGGCGTCAGGCCGGCTCGCCCTTCGGACCTGAGGCGTCGAGGTCGCCGAGATATACGTGAAACTCTGCGGTACTGCTGGCGGCGGGTTCAATTCACGCAATGCGACAGGAGACGTCAAGCGCTCCGCCTCACCGACGACGATTGCCACCGCGCTGGTCGCATTGCCGTAGTAAGCGAAAAACGCGTCCTGCTCGATAATCCCGACGGTTCCGTAACGATCCCAAATCTCCTGCGGACTCGCTCTCACGACCTCTTCAACGGTGAATCGGCCGATTACCATACTAATGGGGGCGGTCGCGTAGACCCAAACGGTATCAATGTCTTCCGCTATCCGTCGCTTCCGGAACTCCACGCGTTTGATGCCGTCCATGATGGCGTCCGCATACTCCCTGTGAATCGCCATCAACGCCACGCGTTGAGTTGCTCCTCGATCCACGTCATTCCCTCCGGGTCACGGACACGCATCACCGACTGCGGCGGTCTCGTGAACACTTTATGGCCTATCAGCTCATCCACCCGCCAAGGTGGCTCGACGAACCGGTCGTGTCGGAACAAGATGCTGAGAACGGCGCTGCCATGCCCGTGCAGGTCGATGACATCTGCCTCTGTGTAGACAGTGCGCTTGAACGACTCTCCAATGGTCACGAGTGGGTCGGTCGTCTTGATCGAACCCTCGGCAACTCCGACTGCAACCACCGCCCCGTCGCCTGCCAGTCGACCTTGGCTACGGTAGAACAACAAGGTCGAGCCCTCAGGGACCTCTTTCGTCGGGCTCCGACAGAGGTATGCCTTACGGATCGCGTTGCCGTGCGCTCGCGGCTCAGGATTCGTCCCCGGTAGCGGGATCATCCCCGTTGGGCTCAGCGTCTCAGCGTCTGGAAAGAGATCCTCGTACCACTTGGGGATGATCGGGACGACGAATATCGGCTGGCCGGCACGGATAGCTGGCGGCCCAAACGTCTTGTGGTGTGCAAACCCATCGAGGCACGATCCCACTGGCGGCTCCAGTGCCTTCAGCCAGACCTGCTCCTGGGGATCGCCCACCTTTGTCGCCACCATCGTAAAACCGAAGTCTTCGAGGAAGTCTAGAAGCCGCTCACGAGCCGCCCTCACCTCAACGAACATCTCGGGAGGACGACCCGGTTCTTCTGCAGCCCACCGCAGGACGGTCTTGAGAAGAAGCTCGCCGAGGCGGCGGCCAGAGCCCGCATCGGCCACCTTGAACGTCGACAGCTTGATCGCCGTCCTTCCAGTCTTGGAGGGATGCGCGTCACTCATCTTCACTATCGCGATGGCCTCGTAGACGCCAGCCGAGTTTCGCACTATCCAAGCGCGCCGCGTCGCAGCCTCCTTCTTAACCTTGCCGATCCAATCGTCGAAACCCTGGTAATCGACTCGAAGGGCATCGAAGATCTCTTGGGAAGTATCCAGGGCGTACGGCTTGACTTCCTCAACCGCGGGAGGGGGCGACGGTGCGTCCGGGTGCCACGCTGCCAGCTGTTGTGCCGCTTCTCCGGGGCCTAGGACCCGGAAGTCGTGGCCGAGCTGGATCGCCCGCTTCCGTAGCTTTCGGTCGCTGGTGACAAGGAAGTGCACAGCCCCTGCGTCTAGCGCGGTGAGAATACGTGCGTCACGGTCGTCATTTGGGCACCTGGGCGACGGGAACACCGACGAGACGTGCGCCGGGACGTCGATTTCTTCGAGCGATGGGTACTTGCCATAGGCCGCGACATTCTGAGTCCGATGCGTCGCATCTTGCGTCTCTTTCAGGTCGTCTAGAGTCGCTGGGTGCACGCACACCCTATGGCCATGCTGCGCAGCCAGACGAAGAAAGGAGCTGATGACGGGCTGCAGCTCTTCAAGCCGTCCAGCGAACGGCTCCGCGGCGATCACCACGTTGGAGTCGATGAGAAACGACAACGGTGTATGCACGCAGCCCCCTTTGCGAGGATTCTATGAGTAAGTAGGCACCAAAGGGAGATAGTCAGCGTATATCCCTCCCCGGCTGACGTGAGAAGCCTGGACGGGGTCAAGTACACGGCGCAGCACGGAACGCCTCCGTGACGCTGATCTGCGCCCGCAGCGACGCAGAGGCTCGAGCACAGCTGTACTCCGCAGCTGACCCACCACGACGTCCGCCTCCCGCAACGCAGCGACGCAACGGTGACGGTAGGGCTCTCCGAACGCCTCCTCCCCCAACTGAATTGCTGGGGGGAGAAGGGCGCGCCCCAACCGAGCCGTCGCCCAAGCCGCTACCTCGGTTGGGCGCCAATGTGGTAGGCCCTGACTGGCAGACGGCGAGCCGACCTGCGTCCCCCTGCCTCGTGCGTGCCAGCCAGGGTGCCCCAGGATCAGCGGAAGCGCGGCTGACTGCTGGGACTGCGTCGTCGAATGGCAGCCGGAGCGCGTGTGTCCATCGCGGCAAATCCGTACTTGCAGGCGGCCCCTAACCCGGATTCGGCTGGCCCGTCAGACCCAACCCGCTTGGCTGCCAGCAGTTCTCAGACAGATTTCGCCGGCCCTGGTCTCAACCCGCAGGTCGGAACGGTTCCGCAATTTCAGGCTGCTCGTCAGACTATGACGCCTAAAACTGCGGAACGATAGGGTGCTGACTGTGCGACCAGATCTCTACGTCTCAACGCAGGCGCAACCTGACACCGCGCTGATTGACGGCGCCCTCAACTCAAGCTGGCAGCGGATCGGCGAGCTCGATGGCTCCAGGGAGACCGAGGCCTGGGGACGCGTCAGACCATTCGTTGGTGTGGGAGGTGGAAGCTCAAAGGGCGTGACATTCTGGGCCGATGCTGACGCTGAGTCCGAGTTCGTCCGGATAGTGACGAGACAGGCGCCAGGAATCAGCCAAGGTATGGACATCGCCAATGTGCGCGACATGCGATTCTGGCTTGCTCTCGACCTTTCCCAATACCATCACAAGTTTCTGATCACCAGCGCCCGTGCACGATTCAAGGCCACGACGAGACGCCCGCCCGAGCCTCACCCGGGAATTAATGCCAAACCGGTCCTTCTCCCAATCCAGATCACTGCCTGTGATGGCACCGTCTTCCGGTGCGTGGAGGCCTGAAACGCCAGACGCCCGAACTCGGTTGGACTACGTCCGATTGGCGTCACCACCAGCCGCGAGTCCACAACGGCCTGCATCCACAGCTCAAATGCGGGCAGCCGAACCGAGAACGACACGGACCTCGCCAAAGGCGAACAGCGCGAGTCCCTCAACCGCATTCAATGCATCCTCGTCCATGCAGAGGAGTCTCCCCGCTCGCCCCTGTCCGGATGCAACTCCCCGCAATCTCTGGCCTAGGTAGTTGGATCTCGTGACGCACCGAGGTCCCGAGGAACCGCAGATAGTTCTCGCGCAGCCTGAGCTGACGCTACCCGGGATCGCGGAGTTGAATGCGGTCCAGAGCGTTGAGTTGTGGCTGGCCCGAAACGATGAAAGCGACGAGGACCTAAACTCAATCACGGCGAAGTTCTACCTCGCTGACAGCGACACGCGGCTATCTCGCGCGAGGCGTTCGCTGCACGTGCGAGAGATAGACGAGCGATGCATGCATAACTGGGGAGCCTTGGTCCACGGCGGAAGCGAGAGTGTCTGGCTGCTCGACGAGGCCGCTCAGGCACTGGTCGATGGCCTCTGGCTTGCTTCCTTGCTCTGTAGCCATTCTGCTTGTGAACGGCATCTGGCGGGGCTCCTCAGGTCTCGACGAGGAATCGCTGCACCGGTCGTGGACCCGTTGGGGGCTCGGGCGGCTGCTTGAGGAAGCGGGGAAGCGCGAGATCGTTCCGTCAGACCTTCGGAAGCCGTTGAACCTGATGAACGAGGCGCGCAAGGCGTCGGCCCATTCTAGCCTCCGATGCACGAGGGGTCCTTGGTGCGACGGGCTTGGGTGAGGGATAGCCAGCGTGTTGATGGGTTGGTTGAAGAGCTAGCTGAGGCTGACGCGTTTGCCGCCTACCAGACCGCTAGATCACTGATCTACACAGCAGGGATCGGTCGCTGATCGACTGAACAGCGATGGTCAACTAGGCTGCTTCAACAAAGAGCGCAATTCGTTCACCACGGCACGAGCTTCTGACGCAGACATCCTGCGGGTTGACCTCGCCTCCCCCAGGTAAGAGCTGACCGGCGACCCCCGAGTGCCCATGGCATCAACAAGTCTCGTGGCAAGCGGGCCTCTGGCCCAGAATCCCACTGACTCTGTAACGGCGTCCGCTTGCGTCTTGAAAATTCTCACCGCGCTTGCGCAGTGCCTGTTCCTAGCTAGCGAGAGACAGACTCATTCTGCCCTTGGTGCTCGTCAGCTCTCGGCTCACCGAGTCGTCGGAAAGATGTTCCAGTGCAGATTCATGAGCGCCCCTCGAGCAGTGGAATCGGGATTCCCGCTCGTAAACCCGCGGGTGTTGTGGATCGCTTCTTCGACAGCCACCTGCATCGACCGGGCAGTCGCGCTAAAGCGCTGATTGCCCCCACCCTCACCCCCGTCGCTGAGTTCCACTCTGATCTGCTCACCATCCATCCAAACGTCGAAGATGTGTACTTCGTGGGCTTCGTTAACTCCGGACATTGACTTGAGGTAGTCCATGACTTCATGCATGTCGAAAATGCTACCCGGTGTATGGGACTGCTGCCGGTTTGGGGTGACAGGTTGAGTGGGCGGCATACAGGGCCGTTTGTGGGCATGATGGTCTCGGACTCGCTTGGGGCAGCGGGGAGAGCCAGGTTTGGCGGCGGCGTCGGAAGTACGTTTCGATCCATCGATGACCGCTCGCCGCGCACCAACGCTTGACTCTCTACCCTGGGCTATCAATCTGCCGTTATGTCTGTCAGCAAGTGCGGACGCGGCCAATGCGCTGCCTGCTGAGCGGAAGGTTTCAGTGTCGACTGACGTCGCAGCGGCGCCAGATCGCGCTGTAATCTGTGGTCCGGACGTCCTGAACGCGGCATTGTGAGCGCGAGAGCTGGCTCGCGGCTCGCGGCCGCCGCGAGCGGACATTTGAGGCTCCCCGGGCCCGTTAGGTTGTGTGGTCAGGGGCTGCAGGCGAGCACAGCTCGGGTCGCGAGGCAGCGCGCATCGGGACGCTGCGCGCGCGGAGTAGGAGAAATGCCAGAGCCAGCCGTGTGGTGACGGAGTCCGCGAATCGTTTGGCTCGTAGCACGTTCGCAGCACGTCGTTGCTTGATCTTGGATAAACTCCTAGTCAGAAGCGTTTAGACAGGGGTTCGAGTCCCTACTCTCCTCTGCAGCAGACATGTTCAACATGGCCGGCCGTACATACCCTGTAGGGTATTTGGGTACAGGTTGGTCGGGCAGTTGTCGAGAGGCGTGGGGGTTACTCATGTGGGATGGGCACGGTATGGGCATGGGGTGGGGTTGGCTGTTCCTGACCCTGCTGATCGTCGGAATCGTCATTCTTGTTGTGTGGGCGATCCGGTACATGGGTCCCGGCGGTTCCACGCAGGCCGGCCCCGGCAGGGATTCCGACCAACGGGAGACGCCGAGCGCCGGTGGTCATGGCTCCGGGAATGAGCGTGCTCGGCAGATCCTTGCGGAGCGGTACGCGCGCGGGGAGATCGAGCTGTCGGAGTACGAGGAGCGGCTCCGCACTCTCCGGGAGGAGTGAGCGTGGGGGAGATGACGCGCCGAGAGGCGCTGCTCCTGGGGGGTGCGGGCGTCGGGGCGCTGGTGGCGGGCGCCGTTGGCCTGTCCCGGACCGGCCTGCCGTGGGAACAGGGTCCCGGGGTGACCCGGGCAGGCATCGGCGCGGACCTCGCGCAGCCGCAGGTTTTGAGTAGCAGCGGAGGCTTGCTCGAGGTCGAGCTCGAGATGGCCCCCGCCGAGTTGGTTCTCGCGGATCGAAACGTCCGGATGCAGGCCTACAACGGCACCGTCCCGGGTCCAACCCTGCGACTCCGGCCGGGTGACACATTGCGTGTGTCGCTCACCAACAACATCGATGAGCCCACGAACCTTCACGTCCATGGTCTCCATGTGTCGCCGGAGGGCAATGGGGACAACCCGTTCCTCGCGATTGAACCCGGCGAGACCTTCGCCTACGAGTTCACGCTTCCTTCGGATCATCCCGTCGGAACGTTCTGGTACCACCCCCACCACCATGGCAATGTGGCGGACCAGGTCTTTTCGGGACTCTACGGCGCCATCATCGTGGAGGAGGGATTGCCTCGCGACGACGAACGCCTGCTTCTCATTTCCGACGTCTCGCTCACCGGCCAGGGCGAGGTGGCCGCGCTGGGGATGCCGGATCGCATGATGGGCCGCGAGGGTGAGGTCGTCCTGGTGAACGGGCAGGTCCAGCCGCGCATGGTTGCGACAGCGGGTCGGACCGAGCGCTGGCGCGTCATCAACACGTGCGTCTCCCGCCATCTCCGATTGGACATCCCAAGTCAGGATGTTCAAGTCTTCGGCGTCGACATCGATCGTCACGCGCCCCGCGACCTCGGCGACCTGGTGCTTGCCCCCGGCAACCGTGCCGAGCTCCTTGTGACCGCTGATGTCGGTTCCTTCGAGGTCCGCAGCCTTCGCCATGACCGCGGGGGGATGGGAATGATGGGGGGAGGGCAACCACGTGCCGGCGACGACGACGTTGTCCTGTTCACGGTGGAGGCCGGGAGCGGCCGCGGGGCGGACGATGGCGGCCACAGTGGATGGTCGGAGCAGGCGCTCCTGCGTGACCTGCGCGGCGCTGAACCGGCTGCGCGACGCAGCATTGCCTTCACCATGGACATGGGGATGGGGGCAGGTATGTCGTTCGGCTTCAACGGTCGGGAGTTCGATCCGGACCGTACGGACCAGGAGCCCCGTCTGGGCACGGTGGAGGAGTGGACGATCGTCAATTCGACGCCCATGGACCACCCGTTCCATCTGCACGTTTGGCCGATGCAGGTGGTGGCCGCCAATGGTGCGTCGATCGCAGAGCCCTACTGGCGCGATGTCGTGCCGGTGCCTGCTGGTGAGAGTAGGACGGTGCGTGTCGCGTTCGAGACCTTCCCCGGGCGGAGTGTCTATCACTGCCACATCCTGGACCACGAGGACGCGGGCATGATGGCGGTCGTGCGGGTGGGCGGCTGACCACCACTGATGATGAGGTCCTTACCGCGTCCCGTCTTGCTGGGTGCGCCACAAGTGATTCCCGACGGGGTGCGCTGGCGCTGGCTGTGTTGTTTGGCGTTGAAAGGTCTTGGACCGACGAGCGTAATTCCTGCGGCCTGGGGCAGTACGTCGGTGGGTGGTTGTGTCCGGTGCGTCCGTACTGGGGGCTTTCAGAACCTCAGTCACACCTTGGCTGCGCCGGGGACGGGCGGGGACACCCCGCGCGTCGCCGTGGTGTCCCCGCCTGAGCTCAGTGGCCGGGCATGTGTTGGTCGTGGTGTGACGCGTCCCAGCCGGAGAACCCCTGGTGCATCACTCCCGGGTTGTGGGAACCGCTGAAGCCCGTGTCGGATGCGTGCATCCGAACGTGCTCGGCGAAGTGACGTTCGGCTGGTTCCTCGGCGCTCGCGGTCCCGGCGGTCACGGCGACCAAGGCCGTGGCGGCGGCGACGGATGCTGTGATCCTCTTGACTCTCTTCATGTTGTCCCTCCCATTGTTCTTCCTGGCAGCTTGAGCGCTACTGAAACCACACTCGCACCGGAAGATATTGGTTCGGTCAGGGTGGGGCTCAAGTTTTGTCAAGTCGGGGTATCCGTGTCGCCGGAACCCCTGCCGGCCTAGGTGTTGCAGCCCAATCGCTTTCACGGAAGGCCTGTGGGGCTGGCGCTTCCCGTGCAGAGCGGCCGAGGCAAGTCCAAGGGGGGCATAGGCGGCCGGAGCGTTCACGGGTGTGGTCGGCCTCCTCGCGGCTGGGACGCCGTGTCCGGTCTCGGTTTCTCCCTCCGGCCATCACCCACACCGCCGAAGGTGCGTTCGGCAAGAGCATCGAGAGAGCCATGCTGGGCTCGCTCCATGGCGACTTGACCGCCTCTGGGGGCAGTCCAAGGACGCCGTCGCGGTGCTCGACGCGCTCCGGGCGACTCCACCGTCTACAGCGCCAACAACGGCGGCATGGAAGCTGTGATGGGCTGGGCGACCTCGTCCGCGGCGTCACCCCAGGGTTCTGCGACCGCGTGACCGCGCGTTCAAGTCAGAACAGCCGTGTGGGCAAGGAGTCCAATGAGTCATGAACCCGGCGGGCTGTAGCTTCTTGGGCAATCGAGGAGAGTCTGGGAGGGGCTTCGCATGTCCAATGATCATGAAGAACGCACGCATGAGGACGCCACTGGATCCCAATCGCATGAGCAGAAGAACATGTATCTGCGGTTCGGGGCCATGATCCTGACCGGCATGGTCGTCATGTACTTCACCATGTTCGTGGGCTCTTGGGAATGGAGCCACATCCGTTTCAGCCAGAGCCGCATCTTCATGGCGCTCACCATGGGCGGGGCAATGGGGCTGGTCATGTTCGGCTGGATGCTCAACATGTACAAGAACGCCAAGGCGAACGTGGCCATTGTTGTGGTGAGCCTCCTACTCCTGGGGGGCGGCGCCTATCTCGACCGTAGTCAAACCACCGTGGACGACAACGCCTTCATGCGCGGCATGATCCCGCACCATTCGCTGGCCATCACGCGGTCCGAGCGAGCCTCGCTCCAGGACGTCAGGGTCTGTGAACTCGCCGTCGAGATCAGCGAAGCGCAACGCCGAGAGATCTTCGAGATGGACTGGCTGATCGAAGACATCGAGCGCAATGGCATCGCATCCACCCCCGAAGAGGCAGCCACACGTGAGGTCCCCGATTACAGTGAGCCAGCACTGCGGACGTGTGCGGACGGGTGATGGCTGTGTTGCACATTCGGTGGACTGTGAGCCACGTGCGTCGGCCGTCCCCTGGGGGGATTCGGCATTCTGATCCCGAGAACGATCAGCCAAGTCGAGGTTGCAGGACATCTCGGGCAGGTCGCTGCACGATCGCACGTTCTAGTGCTTGTGGCGGGAGCCCATGTTGCCGTGCATGAAGAGCATCATGCCGGCGCAAAGGAGGCCGGCGATGAGGGCGCCGGCGCCGCCGCCGCTCAACAGCGACCACAGCCCGAGAGCAATCAACGGTAGGCACATCAGGAGCATGTGCCACATGTGGCCGCCGCTGCCTCGGTGCTGATTGGCCGCTCCAGTAACTGTCGGTGGCGTGTGTGGTTTGGAATCGGGGCGAGGATGTTTCTGGAGACTCATGAGCGTGGGTTCTCTCGTTCTGTGATCCCGTAGTTCAGATGCGGATGAAGCGCGCGATGGCCGTAGAGGCTTCGCGGACCTTGGCGTCCTGGTAGCGGGGGTCGGGTGAATCGATGGCTTGGGTGAGGCAGTGGTCGAGGTGGTTACCGACCAGGTTCAGGGCGACTGAGCGCAGGGAGTCGGCTACTGCTGAGGTCGCGGTGAGGATCTCGGTGCAGTTGGCGTGCTGGGTGACCATGCTGGCGATGGCGCGGATGTGACCCTCGACCACGGCGAGTTGGCCGATGACTTCTTGGCGCGTGTCGTTGCTGGTCATGTCTCCTGGACCTGGTTTCGGATGGCGCTTAGTGGTGGTGCGGGGTGCTGGCCTGCGCCTCGTGCTGGTGCTCAGCCGCGGTTTGGGGAAGTCGGTGGCTAGCAGGGTCCGCGTCGAAGGTTTCGGCGCAGTGAGTGGAGCAGAAGTAGGTCGTGGTGTCGCCGATGGTGCGGATGGCGGCCGCGTTGCCGGGCTTGACCTTCATGCCGCAGATGGGATCGATGTGGGTGGCGGCGGTTTTCTTCTTGCCGAACATGGTGGTGTCCTTTCCGGTGGTGTGGGGGGTGGAGGTGGTTGTGGCGCCGCCGATTTCGACGGCTGGCGTTACGGCGGTGCGGGTTGCGTGGGGTTCCTGGATGGGGTGAGGTGTCCAGCCGCGGAGCCGGTTGGCGTTGGTGACCACGGACAGCGACGACAGTGCCATGGCCGCGGCGGCGACCATGGGGCTGAGGAGGATGCCGAAGAAGGGGTAGAGCAGGCCGGCGGCGATGGGGATGCCGAGGGTGTTGTAGAGGAACGCGAACACCAGGTTCTGTTTGATGTTGCGCATGGTGGCGCGTGAGAGATCGACCGCGGTGACCACCCCCGCCAGGGCCCCGGAGATGAGGGTGATGTCGGAGGATTCGATGGCGACGTCGGTGCCGGTGCCGATGGCGGAACCGACGTCGGCCTGGGCCAGGGCGGGGGCGTCATTGATGCCGTCGCCGACCATCCCGACGATCTTGCCTTCGTCCTGGAGGCGGCGGACCTCTGCCGCCTTGTGGGCGGGCATGACTTCAGCAACCACACGCGAGATCCCGACCTGTGCGGCTATGGCGGCGGCGGTGGCGCGGTTATCGCCGGTCATCATGATGACCTCGATGCCGCGTTCCTGCAGGGCCGCTACGGCGGCCGGGGAGCCGTCCTTGATGGTGTCGGCGACGGCCACGATGCCCGCTGGGAGTCCGTCGACGGCGATCAGCATCGGGGTCTTGCCGCCGGAGGCGAGGGCGTCATGCAGCGGCAGTAGCGCAGCGGTGGGTACGCCGGATTCGTCGAGGAGGCGACGGTTTCCGACGAGGATGTCGTGGCCGTCGACGAGGCCTCGGACGCCTTGACCGGTGATCGAGTCGAAGTCAGTGACCTCGCCCAGGATGAGCCTTCGGTCGCTGGCTCCGGTGACGATCGCCGCCGCGAGTGGGTGCTCGGAGCTGTTCTCCACCGCGGCCACCCAGCCGAGGAGTTGGTCCTCGTCGAATCCTCCGACGGTGACGACGTCGGTGAGCGTCGGGACTCCCTTGGTGATGGTGCCGGTCTTGTCGAGGATGATGGCGTCGAGTTTGTGGGCGGTTTCGAGTGCTTCGGCGGAGCGGATCAGGATGCCGTGTTCGGCGCCCTTGCCGGTGCCCACCGTGATCGACATCGGTGTAGCGAGCCCCAAGGCGCAGGGGCAGGCGATGATCAGAACCGAGACTGCTGCGACGAGCGCAAACACAAACACCGGCGGGGGACCGACCAGCAACCAGATCGCCAGGGTCCACACCGCAATGATGATCACGACAGGGACGAAGAAGCTCGAGACCTTGTCCACCAGCCGTTGGATGGGCGCTTTGGAGCCCTGTGCCTCGCGGACCAGTTTGATGATCTGGGCGAGCATGGTGTCGGAGCCGACCTTGGTGGCGACATAGCGAAGTGCCCCGGTGGCGTTGATGGTGGCGCCGATGATGGTGTCACCGACGGTCTTGGCCGCGGGAATTGACTCGCCAGTCACCATGGACTCGTCAACTGATGAGGATCCGCTGACCACTTCGCCGTCGACGGGCATCTTCTCGCCTGGACGGATCAGGATGACATCGCCGACGGCGACGTCCTCGACCGGGATCTCCACCTCGGCGTCGTCACGCAGGACCCTGGCGGTGCGTGGTTGCAGACCGATGAGCTTGCGGATTGCTTCACCGGTTCCAGCCTTGGCTTTGGTTTCGAGGAGTCGGCCGAGCAGGATCAAGGTGATGATCACGCCCACGGCTTCGTAATAGACCTGCCGCAGCTCTTCGGGCAGGAAGCCGGGCGCGACGGTGACCACCAGGCTGTAGCCGAAGGCGGCGACGGTGCCCAGCGTGATCAGCGAGTTCATGTCCGCGGTGCGGTTCGACAGCGCACGCCACCCAACGCGGTGGATCGGCCATCCCGACCACAGCATGACCGGTGCGATCAGAGCGAGCTGCAACCACGGGTTCATCAAGATTTCCGGCACCCATGCGGCGCGGAACAGTTCGGCGGCCATCACCGCGATCACGGTGGGGGTCGTCAGGATGGCGCCGATGATCACCCGGCGGGTCAGATCCCGGATTTCCGTGCTGCGCTCCGTTTCGTCATCCTCGTCCTCCGTCGGCAGGTTGGCCGCCGACGAGCCGGTTTGCTGGACGGGGTGCTGGGTTGCGGCCGTGGGGGCCGGTGTGGTGGCAGGTTCACCCGTGACGCGGATCAGGCCCGAGACCATGTTCATGCCGCACGCGAACCGGAACTCGCCGGCCTCGGTGGGGGTGAACTCAACGGCCGTGGTGCGGAAGGCCGGAAGGCTCGCGTTGATCTTGAATTCCGGCATCACCACCCGTGAGGTGCATTCCCCTCCCTCCTTGCGGTCGAAGAGCATCCTCACCGGCATCCCGGGACGCACCCCCTCGATCACGCCAGGGCTGTATCCCCCGTCGACGGTGACATCAACCACCTGAACGCCGTCCTCGATCCGGACCGTCCCTGCGCGCTTGGGTCCGAAGAAGAACCACAGCAGCAGCCCCGTCAGGACCCCGGCGCCACCTACGATCAGCCAGAACATCACATCTCTCCTCTTCTCACGACACCCAACCCCATACCCTGGGGGGGTATACCCCGAGGGTAGGCCGGTATCGTCGGGAAACGACCCGGAGGCGGTCAGGCTTCGGTCAAGACTTCGGGGCGCGGACTGCAGGGGAGGCCCGGTGTTGCTGGACGGATCGGGGCCGCAGGTTACGTCGACGGGTCAGTGTGAACCCGGAGCGGTCGAGCGTGGCACGTACTTGATCACTGGTCACGGCCCCGGCCGGGGCCAGGGTTAGCAGCGACTCACCCAGCGGTTCCAAGTTCATGCCGACGGTGTGTACCCCCGGCAGGGCCCGCACTGCTTCGATGGCGCTGACCATGCAGCGCCAGCAGCTGAGTCCGCGCACACCGTAGGTGGTTTGTGTCATCTTCGTCACGCCCAATCACCCTTCCTCGTCTCGCCGACTTCGCGTGTCCTGTCGATGATCTCCCCACCGTGTCCGGGACCGGTCATGGTGCGGTCAAGATCCGGGAAAGACTGGTAGCCCGCTGGGGGCAGCGCCCCCTGTTCCGCATGAGTGTCCGGCGACCGGAACCGCGGTCGGCTGTGGCCGCCATCGAACTTGATGACGGCGAGCATCTGCGGAGATCTTGACCAAACCTTGCCCGGCTCCGACCTGTTACTTCATGTGCCCGGCTGAGACTGAGGTGGTAAGGCCGTGCGGCGACTGCACGCGCCGGGAGGTGTTTCCACGATGGGAGTTGGCTGTGTGGCCTGAGTTGTTCTCGGTATTTGGTGTGGGGATCCAGTCCTACGGGCTCAGCAAAGCACTGGCCTTGTTGGCCGGTGCTTACCTGTTGGGCCGCGAGTTCACGCGGATTGGCTACGACAAGGACCTCGCCCACTCCATAGCCCTGTGGGCCACGATCTGGGGATTCGTCGCAGCCAAGCTGTACTTCATCGTCGCGAACCTTGATCACCTGAGTTGGCACATGCTGGGCGGGTCCGGGTTCGTCTGGTACGGCGGGCTGATCGGCGGGACAGTTGCGGTGGTCGTGCTCACGAGACGCCACGGGCTTTCGTTGGCGCGTGTCGCGGGGGCAATGGCTGCGCCGCTGTCGGTGGCTTACGGTATCGGCCGGATTGGCTGTTTCCTGGCTGGTGACGGCACGTACGGCAAACCCACTGATCTGCCTTGGGGGATGGCATTCCCGAACGGGGCGGTGCCAGTAGACGTGCCGGTGCATCCGGTCCAGCTGTATGAGGCGGCAGGCGCATTCCTGATCGCTGCCATACTGTGGGCGCTGGGACGTCATCTCCAGCCCTTGGCGGTGTTCGGCTCCTATCTGGTGTTCAGCGGTCTGGCCAGGCTGCTTGCAGAGGTCGTGCGGATCAACCAACGCGTCCTGATCGGACTCACCGAAGCACAACTCATCGGGATCGCCAGCGCGGTCCTAGGAGTGATCCTGATCATCCGAGACACTCGCGGCTCCCGGACCGCGACTGCGGTGTCGACTGAGAGCGCATCGAGCGCGTCGGCGCTCAGCCCGGAACCCGCAGGGCGGTGAACGAGAGTGCACACGATGGATCTCGCTAGTGCGGATGTGACGCGTACTCGCCGTGGGTTCTGGGGCGCAATGTGGGCGGGCGCGCGGGCAACTATCGGCGGGCTCATGGGACTGGCCCCTCATGTGATGCATCACATCGGGTTCCTGGCCGGAGCGGCTATCCTCACGGGCTTCCTCGGCAACGCGGTCCTGTACGGGCTGGGGATGCTGTTGAGCATCCCGCTGCTGGGCCGGCTTCGCCGGCGGTTCGGCACCTGGAAGGCCCCCATGCTCGGAGTCGCAGTGTTCAGCGGGTTCTTCGCCATCTCCGCGTTCGTGATCGGCCCCCTCTTCAACCCTGCCGCGTCAGACGAACCCACCGTTCCCGCCCCAACAGCCGACGCCAGCGCGACCAGCCCAGAAGAGCACGCCGGGCACCACGAGTAGCCACACCAACAGGCTGCGAGCTCCGGCACCAACGCCGACCATG
Organism: uncultured Arachnia sp.; assembly: GCA_947499145.1. Lineage (GTDB taxonomy): Bacteria > Actinomycetota > Actinomycetes > Propionibacteriales > Propionibacteriaceae > Arachnia. Next base: position 4,925 of record CANMNB010000011.1, on the reverse strand, counting down.
AGCAAGACCAGCACACCACCACAATGAGAGAAGGAAACACATGTGCGATAACGGACACGGAAACCACCAGGCAGGCGGATGTTGCGGCGGTGGCCAGGCTGAGGGCAGCCAGCACGGGGGCCACCACTGTCAGCATGATGCGGTGGCTGGACCTGGCGACAAGCTGGTTACCTGCGTGGTGCAGGGGACCACGACCTTGAGGTCCACCGCGGAAGCGGCCGGACTGTTCCGCGACCTCGAAGGCCAGCGGTACTACTTCTGCTGCCGACGCTGCCAAGACCTCTTCGACGCCGAACGTCTAGCCGAAAGCCCCACCACCTGAACTCGCCCGCCCCGGCAGCTCCATCCGCGGGGCCACAAAGACTGCACCCACCCGGCCGTTGACGGCTGGGTGGGTGCAGATCCGCGAGCTGCAGGTAAGGTCACAACCCTGCGAGCAGGTCCTCCATCTCGGTGATCTCGGCCTTCTGGTCGCTGATGATCTTCTCTGCGAGGGTGAGGGCTTCGGCGTTCTGACCGTCGGCCAGTTGGGCCTCGGCCATCACGACGGCGCCCTCGTGGTGGGCGATCATGCCCTCCAGGAAGGTGGCATCGAACTCCGTGCCCGAGAGGCTCTCGAGTTGGCTCATCATCTCCTCCTGGCTCATCCCGCCCATGTCCATACCGCCGTGATCCATTCCCCCGTGATCCATGGGAGAGGCCTCCTCGTCCCAGGCGGTCAGCCAGGCGTGCATCTGGTTGATCTCGGGTCCTTGGGCGGCGGAGATGCGCTCGGCGAGCGCGACGACCTCGGGTGCCTCGGCGCGTTCGATCGCCAGCTCAGACATCTCGACAGCGCCCTCGTGGTGGATGATCATCATCTGCGCGAAGGTGGTGTCCGCGTCGTTGTGGACCGTGGGGGCTTCCGTGCGGGTGCCGGTCGAGCTCGTGGTCGCGGGCTCGGCGGTGACCGCCGTGGAGTCTGCGGTGGTGGCCGGGTCCCCGCAGGCCGCGAGGGATGCCGTCAGGACCAGCCCTGCGAGAGCGCTGGCGATCCGGTTGGTGCGTGACATGGGTGTTCTCCGTTCGTAGACCGACGTCCTCGCCGGGCCTGAGGTGAGGCTATGGCGCCTCAGGTCAGGACCCAAGCGTCACGGATCAAGAATCAATCAAGATCCGTTCGGACACCTGCGCTGTCGCGAGCGGAAGGATCAAGGTGAACGTGGAGCCCTTCCCGGGTCCCGGGCTGGTGGCGCTCAGGGAGCCGCCATGGGCGAGTGCCAGGCTGCGGGCGATCGTCAGGCCTATCCCGGAGCCTGATGCTTCGCGCGTGCGCGCGGCGTCGGCACGGTAGAACCGTTCGAACACCTTCGTGAACTGATCGGGAGTCAGGCCATCGCCGGTGTCGGTCACGGCGATCACCGCCCCACCCGTCGTCGGGTGTGCCGCGATGCGGACCTCTCCGCCGGCTGGGGTGTGTCGTAGCGCATTGTCGAGGAGATTGCCCAGGACCTGGCCCACCCGCTGCGGATCTGCCACCACGAAGAACGGGTCTGAGTCCACACTCAAAGCGACCCCTTTCGCCGCATATCGGCCGAACACAGAGGCGACGGCGGGTTCGATGAGGTCCCCAACGGCTTGGGTTTGGGTGTAGAGGGTGAAGCGGCCCTCCTCGGCCCGGGACACGTCATCCAGGTCGGCGGCGATCTTCTTGAGGCGGACGGCCTGCACAGTGAGTAGCTCTTGGCTGGCGTCGTCCCACGGCACCACCTTGTCAATGACGGCCTCGAGCTCGGCAGACAGCGTGGCGAGCGGGGTCCGGAGTTCGTGCGCCACGTCACTCAGGAGCCGTCGTCGAGTCTCCTCGGTGGAGTGCAGCCTGTTGGCCATATCGTTGAAAGCTTCGCCCACGGCATCGAACTCTGGGCTCTGGCCAGCAACGGGGACGCGAGCCGTGTAGTCGCCGGCTTCGAGAAGGGCGGCCGCCGCGGTCAACTGCTCCAGTGGCCGGCGCAGCCGATTGGTCTCCAGCCAGGCCAGGCCGATCGCCAGCGTGAGCGCCACAACGAGTCCCAGACCTAGAGACCGCACGGCAGCCGCGACCAAAGCCTGTTCGACGTGTGCCATCTCAAGAGAGCCGCCGGAGTGTCCCAGCTGTTGCATGTGATCATGGAACAGGGGAGGCCCGACCACTATCGCAACCAGGGCCGCTGTCACCACACCCGCGGTCACGACCAGCGCCTGCGTGAGGAAGGTCCGGGTCGCCCAGCGCATTCGGACGATGTAGCCGCGCAGGCGCTTCATCGTCCAGCGCCCATGCGGTAGCCGACTCCGCGCACGGTGAGGATGTAGCGGGGTTCCGCGGGCGGATCGTCGAGCTTCTTTCGGAGGTTGGCGACGTGGACGTCCACGACGTGTTCGTCGCCGATCCAGCTCGGTCCCCACACGTCGTCGATGATCTGGCGGCGGCTGAGTGCCAGGTTGGGCCGGGCCGACAGGGCGTCCAAGATGTCGAATTCCGTGCGGGTCAGCGGCACGGCCTCTTCCCCGAGCCAGACGTCGCGTCCGCCGGCGTCCACCCGCAGGCGTCCGAACTGCCTCGTCGGTGCCGCGGGGGCGGGCCCGGTGGCTGGTCGACGGGGCCGGCGCAGCACGGTGTTCACGCGGGCGACGAGTTCGCGGGGGCTGAAGGGTTTGGTGAGGTAGTCGTCGGCGCCGACCGACAGCCCGATGAGTTTGTCCACCTCGTCGACCCGGGCCGTGAGCATCAGGATGTAGCAGTCCGAGAACGTGCGGATCGTGCGGCACACCTCGATGCCGTCCATCCCGGGCAGTCCGAGGTCGAGGATGATGACGTCCGGGTCCAGGTCCCGCGCCGAACTCACGCCTTCCGGCCCGGAGTGGGCCAGCGAGGTGGCGAAGCCCGCCCGCTCCAGGTAGGAGGCGATGATCCCGGCCAGCGGGCGCTCGTCATCGATCACCAGGACACCGGACCTTCGGGGCTCAGTCATGTGCACATTATTGGCATACAGACACCCGCCACCCCACGCCGTCAGACCTCAACAGCACTGATCTTGGTCGAACCTTGACCGGTGCTGAACTGCTCCCTGATCTGGTGGGTTGAGTATGGAATCGTGAATGAAATCCCGTTGCCTGCACTGCCAACTGTCCCGGCTGACGTGGTGACTGTCACGCTGGTCACCGCACCCGCGTGCCATTTCTGTGACGACGCCCATGAGCGACTGATGGCCTTGGCCGTGCGGGGTCTCCTGAGGCTGGTGACGGTGCCGGCGGATTCTGCGGCCGGTCAGGCGCTGATTGCCGAGCATCGGCCGCGCATGTTCCCCCTTACCCTGCTGGACGGGCGGTTCTTCAACGACGGTCGGATTCCCCGGGGCAAGCTGGCCCGGCTGGCCGAGCGGTTGGAGGTGGCCTGATGGGTGCGGACCTCCTGGGAGCAGGTGGCGTGCTGGCGGCCTTCCTGGCCGGCGGCGTCGCGCTCTTCGCCCCGTGCTGCATCGTGTTCCTGGCCCCCAGCTACCTGGCGGCCGCGGCGAAGAACCGACGCTGGCGGCTGCTGCCCCTCACGTTCGTGTTCGCCGGCGGGCTGGCCCTGGTGCTCGTGCCGATCACGATGGGTGTCAGCCTCATCGCCGGTGCGATCTCCATGTACCACGTCGTCCTGTACTGGGCCGGCGGCCTCTTGATGATCGGGCTGGGCCTGTTGGCGCTGTCGGGTGCGATGTGGTCCATGCCCTCGTTCCTCAAGGCCCCGGACACGGCCCGCGGTGACACGGCCACATTCTTCAGCCTGGGGGTTTTCTCCGGGATCGCATCCAGCTGCTGCGCCCCCGTGCTGGCGGGCGTCATGACGCTCTCGGCGCTGTCTGGAACCCCGGTCGGTGGCCTGCTCCTGGGCCTGGCCTACGTGTTCGGGATGGTGATCCCCCTGTTCGTGATGGCCCTGTTGTGGGACAAGCGGCCGGAACGGATGCGCAGCCTCCGAGCGAAGCCGGTGCGCCTCCGGCTGGGCGGCTTCACCCTGGCCACCAACACCGTCAACCTGGCGGTCGCCGTGGGGTTCGTGGTCATGGGCGTCCTGGTGATCGGCCAGGCGGGCGCCACCGAGATGACCGGCGCCGACGCCCCGCTGGTCGGTTTCGGGGCCTGGCTGAGCGACGCCTTCGCCTGGCTCATCGCAATCACCGCCCCCGTCCCCGAAGCGCTGCTCGGCCTGGCGCTGCTGGCCCTGGTCTCGGTGTTCGTCGTCGCCACCCTGCGAGACCGCCCGCGGCCCAACGGGCCGACACCCATCACGGCCCATGACCACTGCCACACCGGGCAGACGAGTCCCGATGTCGATGCGACTCAATTCCATGACACAGCGATTCCTTCTGAGGAGCCACGATGACGCAAACAGCCAATCCCGGCACGTCAAGACGAGAGGAGCTGAAGGCCAAACAGCGCGCAGAGCTTGAACGCTCGAAGCGCATCCGTTCCCGGACCAGGGCGCTCAGCGCGCTCGTCCTGGCGATCATCCTCGGAGTCACCGCCTACGGGCTGTGGACCGCCGTCCCGGAACAGGGCGAGAGCGCACGCCTCGCCCCCGACTTCACACTCACCGCCACCAACGGCGAGACGGTCACGCTCAGCGAGCTGCGACCCAGCCCCGTGATCATCTACTTCAACGAGGGCGCAGGCTGCGCCTCCTGCACCATGCAGATGGCCGAGATCGAGAAACACCCCGGCTTCGCGGAAGCCGGCATCCGCGTGCTCCCGATCGTCATGAACACCGCCGAGCAGATCATCCCCGACATGCAGCAGTTCGGGGTGACCACCCCCTTCCTCCTGGACGACGGCACCGTGTCAAAGGCCTACGACGTCCTCGACAAGGGCATGCACCCCGGAATGCCCGGCCACGGCTTCGTCCTCATCGACGGCGAGGG
>CANMNB010000010.1 GCA_947499145.1 uncultured Arachnia sp. | reverse complement strand
GGATCCCACGGTGACCGCGCTGACGTCCCTGACGGTCACGGCCACCGAGGGCTACACCACTATGAGGGACTTAACTCGGGTACTTGGGATGCGACCGGATGAGGACGCCGTGCTGGGCAACGATGCCGTGTGTTCGTTGACTCAGGAACCGAGCGAGCTAACCGAAGCTCCCGCAGCCATCGCCCAGATTGTCTCCAATAGGTACTGCCAGAACTTTCTCGGGATATTTGTTTTGGTACTGCGGTGTTGCCTTGTTTTCCAATTAGTTTCCATGCGATGCCTCGCCCTCTTGTCAATTCGAATTTCGGAAAAAAGACGAATAGCTGCGAGCGTCACAGTTGCTGCAAGGATTCCTGCCAAGGCGAGGGGGTCGAACCCTCTCCCGCTCGGGCACCTCAATCAACGAGCACTGTTTTGTTGTGCTTCCATTCTACCCGTACCCCCCGACATCGAAGAAGAGGGCCGTCAGAGGTCTGAGGCGGGTCGGTTGGCCAATCGGAGGACTGTCGGAGGCTGCAAATACCGTGAGTCTCGCGATCCCAAGCGAGGAGATGTGCAATGACTTCCGACGCCTATCAGTTCCCCGTCGCGATCTCGCGGCTCAGCGAGGGGGAGACCTCTCGCGAGCCGCAGAACCTGCGTGCGATTCAGTGGCTCGCGGATCAACCTGGCGGTCCTGTCGTTGTCGTGACGCCGGAGAAGCAGGTGCACAGCGACATCCTGAAGCGGCTGGTGGCGACATCGGGAGTCACTCATCTCTCATTTAGGGGCTTCTCGACGGGGTCGCTCGCGGGCCGCCGTGTGCTCTACGCCTGGCCGAACCGGAAGCACCTGAATGGCCTGTGGGGCGTTGACGCTGACGCGCTTGCGGTCATCGAGTGGAATGAGGACGAGACGGCGGAGTGGATCGAAGACGCCAACCCTGTCCAACTGTTTCATGGGCGCACCGTCGAGCCTCAGCCTGTCGAGGAGCCAGCAGATCGGCAGGAACCGTTGCCGAACGGGGTGGATGGGATTCTCGCGCACATCGCGGCGATGGCGGCTGGCTACTCGTCGGGTTTGAAGTGGAATGAAGAAGACAAACTCAAAGCAGACATGATGAACAGGCCGGATCGCTGGGTGCCGATCACCGTCGAACAGGTGCGCGCCAAGTGCCGGGCACTCGGCATGCGGCCGGACGACGTTGACACCGTCGCGGGGTTCCTGCAGCGACGGAAGGAAGGCCGCCGCTTCAACGTACAGAGCTCGTACCGCACGTTCCGTTTCAACTGATCTGAGCCGCCCGGCTACTCGTCAACGACGACGCCTATCGCGACAAGAGCGTTCCGCTCCTGGAGCGCATGCACTCGCGATGGCGCGCCGCATCATGGGGAAGGAGGGCTTCGCGACTGCTGAGCCTTCCGACGAGGAGTAGGTGCTGTTCATCACCGGCGCAACACTCGCCTGATCGTCGACTCGCTCACTCCGTACATCTCCATCAGCTCGCGACGGGTCGTCCCGTCATCGAACAGGCGTCGCGCCTCGGCCTTCTGTTCCTCGCTGAGGGCTGCACGCTTCGCCTTGACAGTGAGGTCGAACCCTGCGCGGCGGAGCGTGTCGCGGACGGTGTTTCGTCGCACGTTGTACCGCTCGGCAAGCTCGTACGTGGACGCTCCGGCTTCGTAGTCCGCGATCAGGAGCTTGACGACGGACCTGTGGAGGGCGTTCTGCTGAGGGAGCCGGCGGTCGTTGACCTCTCGTGTCGACTCGCGTGCCGTGGCCAGGAGCTCGGCCAGTTCCGCGGTTTTCCGCACTTGTTGGCAGTAGTTTCGCAGGAGCCCGACGCGATGAGGAGCTAGTCAGAGGCGGTTTCGGAGAGATCCGAAGCCGCCTTTTCTTCTTCGTCCTGGGAATCTCGGCTAACGCTCGGAGCTCGGAACGCATTGGGAGGGGATGCTCTGGGATCCGGAGGACCCGAGCCGTGCTTCGACGATTCTGCGATGCCAGGCTCACCAGGATCTGTCCAGACCACATTGCTCGTGCGCGAGACCTCGGTTCCCCACTCAAGGAGCGTGCGGATCTGCCGAACGGCGTCCGCTTCCGTAACGGCGCGGGTGGCGCCATAATGGCTCCATGCCGAACATTCAGATCAAGGACGTGCCGGACGAGACGCACGCTGTGCTGCGACAGCGGGCGAGCGCGGCGCACCAGTCACTTCAGGAGTACCTGCGCTCGAAGCTGATCGCCGAGGCCGCCCAGCCGACGCTGGACGAGGTGTTGGCCAGGGCCGGCGGGCGGGCCGGTGGATCGCTGCCGCTTGCCGACGCGGTGAGCGCGTTGCGGTTCGATCGTGCTCGTCATTGACGCCAGCGTCCTGGCCGTCGCCCTGCTTGACGACGGCCAGGACGGTGACACAGTGCGGGACAGGCTGCGCGGTGAACAACTCGCCGCACCCGCACTGATCGACCTCGAAGTGGCCTCAGTGTGGCGCGGTCTGGCCCGCGGCGGGCACCTGGACCCGCGTCGGGTCGGGCTTGCCCTCGAAGACCTGCAGGAGCTCCCACTCCAGCGCATCGAGCACACACCGCTGCTGGTGCGCTGCTGGGAACTACGGGACAACCTCACGATCTATGACGCCGCCTACGTCGCCCTCGCCGAAGCACTCCAAGCGCCCCTGCTTACCGGTGACAGGCGCCTCTCACGATCCACCGGCCCACGCTGCCCCGTCGAGGTCGTCAAGACCCATCCTTGACGTCACGGTCACGCCGCCTCGGCAAGTTGCGGGGGATTCCCTCCACGGTCACTGCCGGGCGAGGACCCGCGCCCCCGCCTGGGCCTGCAGGCTCAACTCGGCCGCCTTCAGTGCGTGCGCCTGCGTCATGGCGGTCTCGGTGCGGTCCAGGCAGTCGCGGATCAGCTGGCCGAAGAACGGGTAGCCGACGGTGCCGGTGGTGGGGATGCGATGCTCGCCCTCGCCGTCCACGAGGAACAGTTGTCCCGGCCCATCGTCGGTCGCGATGTTGGTGTACTTGCGCAACTCGATGTAGCCCTCGGTACCCAAGAGGATGGTGCGGCCGTCACCCCAGGTGCTCAGACCGTCGGGGGTGAACCAGTCCACCCGCACGAAACCTGTGGCACCGTTGTTGGTGACGACGTGGGCGTCGCCGTAGTCGTCGAGTTCGGGAAACTCCGGGTGGGCGTAGTTGGCGATTGATGAGCTCACGATCTCGGCATCCGTCGCCCCGGTGAAGAAGAGGATCTGCTCGAAATTGTGGCTGCCGATGTCGCAGAGGATGCCGCCGTATTTCTCCTTTTCGAAAAACCACGCCGGTCTGGTGGACGGGTTGCCGATCCGATGCGGTCCGAGACCGATCACCTGGAGCACGCGGCCGATGGCGCCCTGCTCGATGAGCTGACCGGCCAGCACCGCCGACTCGACGTGGATGCGCTCGGAGTAGTACACGGCGTACTTGCGCCCGGTCCGCGCGGTCGCCTCACGCACCGCCGCGAGTTGCTCGAACGTCGTCAGAGGCGCCTTGTCGGTGAAGTAGTCCTTGCCGGCGTCCATCACGCGCAGGCCGAGGTCGGCGCGTTCGGATGTGACCGCGGCGCCGGCGACGAGGTGGACGGCATCGTCGTCGAGGATCTCCTGTTCTGAGCGCGCGACCCGGACCTGGGGGAAGCGCTGGACGAAGTCCTGCACCTTGGCGGGGTCCCGGTCGTACACCCACTTCAGACTCGCCCCCGCGCCGATGAGGCCCTCGCTCATCCCGTAGATGTGGCCGTGGTCGAGATGGGCGGCGGCGAAGACGAACTCGCCGTCGGCGACGACGGGCTGTGGCATGGGTGATGGCGCGTAGCGTGCGCCTTCTGATGCGGGCATGCGTAAGTCCCTTCCTCGGATCAGACGCTCGAAGCGCCGACGATGATCGAGCCGTCCTGATCGTGGACGGACTCGCGTTTGCGATAGAACCGCGGGGCGCGTTCGACGAGCGAGCCGGTGCGGTAGTAGGGATCATCAGGGCGGAGCGGCAGATCGACCACGGATCGCTCGATGCCCGACTCGTAGATCGCCGAGACCAGCTCGACGGCGTTGCGGCCGTCCTCCCCGTCGACAGCCGGCCGGCGGCCTGTCGCGATCGCCTGCAGCACGTCGGCGATCTGGCCAGTGTGCCCCACATGCGCGAGTGGCTGGTGTGCGGCGACGACTGCCTCGATCTCGCTCACGACCTCGCGATTGCCGCCCTGTGCCGGGAAACCGTTGGGTTGGGAGGCGTCCGCAACCACGCTCCACGGCTGCGCGATCTGTGCGCGCGAGCCCTGGATCACGATCTCCTGACGTTCGCCGTGGTGGACCACGGAACTCGTCAGCTGGGCGAGCGCACGTCCGTAACGCAGGATGGCGACCGAGAGGTCCTCCACCTCCGCGTTCTCGTGCTGCACGTTGGTGATCATCGAGACCACGGCATCGGGGCGGCCGAGCAGCCACAGGCTGAGATCGATGTGATGGATGGCGTGGTTGAGTGTCGGGCCGCCCCCCTCGGACTCCCACGTCCCGCGCCACCAGAGGTCGTAGTAGGGCAGTCCGCGCCACCACGCGGAGTCGATCCGCACGTGCGAGATCGAGCCGATGAGGCCGGATTCGAGGACCTCCTTGAGAACTGCCAGGTCGTCGCGGAAGCGGTTCTGCGCGACAACGGAGAGCAGCCGGCCCGATTCGCGCTGCGCGGCGAGCATGGCGTCGCAGTCCTCCAATGACGCGGCCATCGGCTTCTCCACGATGACATGGATGCCCGCGCGCAACGCCGCGATGGAGATCGGTGCGTGGCTGGAGGGCGGTGTGGCGATACTCACGAGGTCGACGTCCGCTTCGGTGATGAGCTGCTCGGGGTCGGCGTACACGACGGCGTTGTCGAGGCCGAACGCCGCCCGCTTCGCTTCGGCTCTCTGTGCGGACAGGTCGGTGAGCGCGACGATCTCGCAATCGTCGGAGAACGTGAGGTATCCGCGGATGTGCTGGTCGGCGATATTGCCGACACCGATGATCCCGATTCTCAGCATGGCCGTTCTCATCCTTCTTCTCGAGGGGGAGTGGCGGGGCGGCGCCGTGCTAGCGTCGACGATCCTCGGCCGGCGTGCGCACTTCGGTGACCGCCATCCACATCCCCCTTGATGCGTGCACAGGAAGGCGCACCTTGCGCCCCAGGCTTCACGTACGGAGCGGAACCGGGTGATTCCAGCACTTATACGTATAAGTGGCATTATTCTTGGCCTCACGAGAAGTGTCAACCACTTCGAGATCGGGGAGCGGTGAGCATGCCAGGGCGTGTCACGAGCCGGGATGTCGCACGGCTCGCAGGGGTGACGCAGGCCACCGTGTCGTACGCCCTCTCCGGAAAGGGCTCGATCTCGGCGGAAACCCGCGAGCGCGTCAAGGCGGCCGCAGAGGTGCTGGGTTATCAGCCGAACCTCGCCGCGCGCGCCATGCGCACGCGCAAGACCGGCCGCATCGCCGTGGTCATGGGCATACCCATCTACAACCCGGTGTCGATGCTCGCCGGCGCCGGGGCCGCGGCCAAGGCGGAGGGGTTCGCGATGGAGGTGCACAGCGTGGACGGAGACGTCAATGAGCGCAGCGCGCGCATCGTCGAGCTCGCCGGTTCGGGACAGTACGAGGCGGTCCTCTCCTTCGTCCCCACCTCGCCCATGGTTCCCGGGGCGGTCCCCGGCGATGTCTCCTTCTTGACGGCGGCGAGCTTCGACGAGCAGATGCACGCTGCCGGCGAGTTGGCCGATGCCGGGCCCGTGGAGGCCCTCATCGAAGAGCTGGTGGCCCTCGGGCATCGGCGATTCCTTCATGTGGCCGGCGAGCGGGGATTCGCATCCGCTGACGGTCGCGTGCGCGTGTACACCTCTACGGTCGCGCGGCTCGGGGTCGAATCGCTCGGCGTGGTCGGGCACGCCTGGACCGGCGACGCCGGAGCAGACGCCATGCGGGCACTGCCCGACGACGCGCCCCCGCTCGCGATCATCGCCGCGAACGACCTGGTCGCCATCGGCGTGATGCGGGGAGCGGCTGAGCGTGGCTGGTCAGTGCCGGGTGACGTGAGCGTGACCGGCTGGGACAACTACGACGTGAGTCCGTTCCTGTGGCCCTCGCTCACGACCGTGGACAACGACCGCGCTGGTGCCGGCAGCCGCGCCATGAGGCGGCTGATTGCGGACATGCGCGGACAGGACTGGCCGGAGACGGAGGAGTCGACCCCGGGCCGGATCATCTGGCGGGAGTCGACCGCACCCCCACGCGCGTGAGCCGTCGTGTGGATGGGGGACGCAGCATGGTCAGGCGTGCTCGATGCAGCGCGTCGACCAGGGACGGAACTCCAGCCGGTCTTCGCCGATCGGCTCACCGCAGACATCACAGTTCCCGTAGCTGCCGTCGGCCAGCTTGGCCTGAGCGCGCAGCACGGCGTCAAGGGTGGCACTGAGTGCCTGCGCGGACGAGGCGTCGGCCATCTGCTGGATCGCCTGGGTGGTGCCCTCTCCGATGCGCTTGCCAAAGCCGATCGGGGCACCCTCGGCCGCCGGTGCCGTCAGCCGCTCGATGGAGCGCCGCAGGTCGTCTTCCTTCGCGTTGAGTTCCGCCCGCATCCTCGTCAGATCGAGACTCGTCATCGATCCATCATGCCCCACGGTGGCTTCGAAAGAGGTGACGCAGAACAGAGGTTCGACGTCACGGCGCGGGGTTCTGAACCAGCCGGAGCAGTGAGCCGTCGGGGTCGATCAGGGCACCTATCCACATGCCCGACTCCTCCAGGACGGGCGGCTGGACGCGTGACCAGCCGCCCGTCGCCTCGGGGACACCGGCATCGCGACATCGACGGAAGAACGCGTCGACATCATCAAGTCGGAGGCACGCACCGAAGGACGACGTTGCAGGGTCAAGGCCAGGGTGCGGGAAGAACTCGAGAATGAGGCCGTGATCTCCAAGGATCAACCATTCCCTGTCCCGGAACACGGTCGTGAGACCAAGTGCCTCGTAGAACGGGACCGGGACATCCTAACTGCGCGACGGGAGGTTCGGCGTGACATGGTCAACCATGCTGACCCTAACACCGGGTGGTCGGCGCCCTCCTCGGTCCACTGAGCCCCGCCAGCTCCTCACGCCGTCCACCCCAAGAGACTTCCGCCGAGCGAAACGCCCCCGACCAGGAGCCCCAACGCCAGTACGGGAACCAACAGGACCCGCAGCGGGTGTCGGCGCATCAACCACACGCCGACGATCAGCAGCACCACCCAGACAAGCAGGAACACAACATGCCACGGTGCGGGCGTGACGAGCCCCGCCACGAGGTAGAAGTAGCCCACCCCGAAGTGGGCCGTAATCCCCAGGAACCCGAGGGCGCGATGCCATCGAGGAGGGGGTGGCACCGCATTGGACGCCTGGATCATCCGCCCACGGTACTCCCACCTCACGGGGCGTGGCCCGAGCGGCGACTACGCGCAGGGTCCGAGGACTCGATGCCTCGTAGTGTGGTCGTGGAATCCTCTACGGCAACGGATCGGCGGAGACGGATGCAACAGGCTGCCGGTCAGGGTTCGCTGAGTAGCCGGGACGAAGGGGGGCAGTGCGTGGAGTGGATGATCTACGGTGCCAATGGGTACACCGGGACGCTCATCGCGAGGGAAGCGAAGGCGCGCGGCATGAGGCCCGTGATTGCCGGACGCAACGCAGCCAAGCTGCGCCCACTGGCCGACGAGCTGGGGCTCGAGGTGCGGACTTTCCCCCTCGACGAGCCGGACGAGGTGGCTCGAGGGCTCGAGGGCATCGGTCTGGTGCTGCATTGTGCGGGGCCGTTCTCCCGAACGAGTGCTCCCATGATCGAGGGCTGCCTGCGCGCAGCATCCCAGTATCTCGACATCACCGGCGAGATCTCCGTCTTCGAGCACGCATACGCGCAGGATGAGCGGGCGCGCGACGCTGGAGTGGTGCTGTGCCCGGGAGTCGGTTTCGACGTCATCCCGACCGACTGCGTCGCCAGCGCCTTGGCGGACGCCCTGCCCGACGCCACGCAACTCCTGCTCGGCTTCGATGCCGACGGGGGCGTCTCGCCCGGCACGGCCAGGACGGCAGCGGAGTCCGCCGGCGAGGGCGGCAGGATCCGTCGCGACGGCCAGTTGATCAAGGTGCCGCTTGGGTATGCACCACGCCGCATCGACTTCGGCCGCGGGACGACGACGGCGATGACGATCCCATGGGGAGATGTGGTCACCGCCCACTACGGCACGGGGATCCCCAACATCGGCGTCTACGTGCCCGTTCGGGTTCCCGTCATCGCCCTCGCCAGAATGGCGAACCTGCTGCGCCCGGTGCTGCGCGCCGAGCCGGTGCGCAGGGCGCTCAGGTCACTCGCGGGGCGGTACGCCACCGGGCCCGACGAGGCGACCCGAGATCGGGGAGCGACCCACGTCTGGGGAGAAGTGCGCAATGCCGGAGGAGAAGCGCGCACTGCGCGGATCATCACGGCCAACGCCTACGCCCTAACCGTGACCGGTTCGCTGGCCGTCGTCCAGAACCTGCTGGAAGCCCCCGTGGCCGGGGGTAGCTACACCCCGTCCATGCTGCTGGGTCCCCAGCTTGTGGAGAGCCTGCCCGGGTCCGGGCCCATCAGGATCATGCGGTCAGGCGACGACGCGACCTCGCGATCGCGGGGGTGAGCAGGGGTCGCCGCGAGAACGTGCGCCCGTCCGGTTGGACAAGGGGTCGGCTCGGGGCTTGAATGAGCCGGTGCTCCGCGTGCGCAACCCGATGATTGTGACCCTCCTCAACCTGAGGGGGAACGGTCGCGCCTCGGTCTACACCGAGCCCTTGTGGGGCCTGTCGATGATGCTGGTGCTGCCCTACGCGTCGGTGTTCATGCTGGCCCTGGGTGTCGGCGACACGCAGATCGGCCTGCTGGCCACCATTGCCATGCTGTCCCAGGTGGTCTTCGGCCTGTTGAGCGGGGTGATCACCGACAAGCTCGGCCGCAGGATGACCACCGCCGTCTTCGACATCATCGCTTGGGCGATCCCGTGCCTGATCTGGGCTTTCGCCCAGAACTTCTGGTGGTTCCTCGTCGCTTCCATCATCAACGGCGCCTGGCAGGTGACGCAGAACTCGTGGGACTGCCTGCTCGTCGAGGACGTCGAGCGTTCGGAGATCCCCAAGGTCTACTCATTGGTGAAGGTGGCCGCCGAGTTCTCGGCGCTGTTCGCACCGATCGCCGCTCTCCTCGTCTCCAGCCTCGGGCTCGAGCTCGCTGTGCGGATCCTGTACCTCAATGCCTTCCTCATCATGTCGGTGAAGATCTGGCTCCTCTACCGATACACCACCGAGACCGCCACCGGCCGGGTCCGCATGGAGCAGACCCGGGGTGTGAGCATCTGGAAGTCCCTGTCCGAGTACCGGGGTGTGCTCGGGCTCATCATCCACTCGCGGGGCACCCTCTTCTCACTGACGATCGCCGCCATCGTCGGTGCGGTCACCTTGGTGAACGGCACCTTCTGGCAGGTCGTCATCAACCAGCGTCTCGGCGTTCCCGACGCGCTGCTGCCCTTCTTCCCGATGGTGCGCTCGCTGCTCTCCGTGCTCTTCTTCTTCACGCTCATTCCGCTGCTCACCCACACGCGGCACCTGAAGAGCCCCACCCTCATCGGCTTCGGCGTCTACCTCGCAGGCCAACTCTTGCTCGTGGGAATCCCAGCTGCCGACGGGGCAGCAGGCCCCACCACCTACGCACTTCTCGCGGTGTGCCTGCTGCTCGACGCCTTCGGTGGGGGCATCTTGTTCATGCTCGCCGAGTCCTTGGTGGCCCTCCACGTCGACCGCCACGAGCGCTCGCGGGTCATGGCGATCCAGCGCACGTGCGTGATGTTGGTCACCGCACCCTTCGGCTGGATCAGCGGCTGGCTCTCAGGCATGGACCGCAGCTGGCCCTTCCTCCTGACCTCCGGTCTCCTGGCGCTCGGTCTGGCGGTGGCGGGGCTTTTCTGGGTGACGACCCACGCGGAGACGGAGGATGAGCCGGCGCCGAGTGCTTGACCGGGGGGCCGAGTATCAGACCTCACCTCAGCCGGGCTGGTCGTCCCCCAGCACCTCGATGGTGACGTGATGTCGTCGCGACCAGCTCAACACGGCATGCACAGCGAGCCCGTCGTCCTCCACCTCGGTCAAGAGCACGGCATGCCCCTGGAGGGCCGCGACAGCGGCCAGGGCCAACCCACCCTTGCCGTCGCCCCGCGCCAGCACCGTCGTCCCGTCGGCGAACCGCAATCGGACGGTCCCGCTCGAGTCGAACGCCTCCGCGCCTCGCAAGGGGGTACCCCGGTTCCTGACGCGGGAGAGTCCGGCCAGGAGGTGTCGTGTGAGCACGGCTCGGTGCTCTGCCGCCGCCCGCTCCAGCGCGGCGTGCAGATCCTCGTCGAACAGGTCCTCGAACGGACCGTCGCGGCCATGCCCCCGCATGTCTCAAGTATCGGCGTCGATCCATGGGTATGGAACCCCGCCGGGATCACCAAAATGGTATAGATTATTATATTCTCGTCAGAGGTATGCTTCCGTTATGAGGGGACGTCGGCACGAGGTCCCCTCCACGGCCGGACGGCGGTGATTGCTATGGCTGAAACCCGGGACGGCGGAGACACCGCAGCCCCCGTGGACCTGGACACACCCTTCTACACGATCGGCCAGGTCGCCGAGGTACTCGGCATGCAACCGGCTGCGCTGCGCAGACTGGACGATGAACAGATCGTCTCACCCGGCCGTTCGCACGGAGGCCAGCGCCGATACTCCATGCGCGAGCTCGAACGCATCCGTGAGGTCATCAGCCTCACGGATGAGGGCGTGACGCTGGCCGGTGTGCGGCACATCCTTGCGTTGCGCCGTCGAGTTGAGATGCTGGAGTTGGAACTGACAGCCTTCAAGCACGCCCGAGGAGAAACCGACGCATGACACCACACCCCCCGCCCGTCGTCCCGCGCATCCTCGTCATGGGGGTGTCGGCCTCCGGAAAGTCGACGGTGGGGGAGTTGGTCGCCCAGCGCCTCGACCTGCCGTTCGTCGACGGGGACGACCTCCACCCGGAGGCCAACGTCGAGAAGATGCGCTCCGGGATACCCCTCACCGACGAGGACCGCTGGCCGTGGCTCGACGCGGTGGGCCGCGTACTCCAGGAGCACGAGCACGGTGTGGTGGTCGCGTGCTCAGCACTTCGACGCTCCTACCGGGACCGGATACGCCGGCACGCGCCCGAGGTGTGCATCGTCCACCTGCACGGTACCCCCGAGCTGCTGGCGTCACGCGCCTCAGATCGAGAGGGGCACTTCATGCCACCCCGTCTCCTCGAGTCGCAGATCGAAACCCTGGAGGTGCCCGGAGACGACGAGGACGCCGTGATCACCAACGTGGCGCGACCGGTCACGGACATCGCTGACGCCGTCTTGGACGCGCTCGACCTGAACGCGGTGGGAGGGCGCTGATGGGATGGCTGGAGGGCATCGCTATCGCGGTGCTCCTGGCGGCGATCGTCGGGGTCTCGGCCCTGGGGAGTCGTGTCAGGCCACCCGGGGTTCCGGCGGGGGAGGACACCTCACGGCGCGCGGTGTTCGACAGGGCTCGCCGCGACTGGCTGATGAAGCGCAGCCAGGACCGGGAGGAGCTCAGGCCACCGGACGAGCCGGATCGGTGATCCAATCACTCCAGGAACCCGCGTAGACTCCGATGTCGCCCAGCCCCGCCACGGCTGCGGCGAGCGCGACGTGACAGGCCTGCACACCTGAACCGCAGTAGGCGCCGATGGGTGTGGCTCCGCCGGCGCCCACCGCGTCGAAGCGTTGACGAAGCTCCGGGGCGGGCAGGAGTCGTCCATCCGGGCGAACGAGTTCCAGCGCGGGCAGTGACTCGGCGCCGGGGATGTGGCCCGCCACCGGGTCGACCGTCTCATCCCGACCGAGGTACCGGTTGTGTGGACGCCCGTCGAGCAGGACGCCGCTGTCGGCCAACGCAGCCGCTTCCGCAGCATCCAGCACCGGCAACCGCGGCTGTTCAGCGATGAAGTCCCCGCGCTCGACGACGACATCCCCCAGCTCGAGCGGGCCGCCGAGGGCCGTCCATGCGCCCAGGCCTCCGTCGAGAATCCGGACGTCGCTGTGCCCGTGGAGCCGCAGCAGCCACCACGCGCGTGCAGCGGCGATGGAGTACCAGTCGTCGTAGATGACCACCGCCACGGCGTTGGTGACGCCCGCATCCCGCATGGCGCGCTGGAAGCGATCTCGGGACGGGAGCGGATGGCGGCCGCCAGCGGTGGGGGACGGCGGCCCACTCAACGCGTTCTCGAGATCGACGTGGACGGCGCCGGGCAGGTGCCCGGCAAGGTAGGCGACGTATCCATCGGCCGATCCAGGGCCGGCCCAGCGCACGTCGAGCAGCGCGACGCGCTCATTCGCCTCGAGGATGACCAACAGGTCAGCTGCCGACACCAACGGCGAGTCGCCGGTCACCGAGATGTCCCATCACCGCTGTGGGGATGTTCGTGAATCCAACCGTCCTCCTCCTCCTCGATGGAGACGGTGTCGACGTCGGCAACGCCGTCCTCATTCATGTCGATGGCCCGCAGCTGTCGCGAGTTCCATCCGAGGGAGATCGCGGCGAGAAGCGCGGCGATGGCGGTGCCCAACAAAATGCCGATCTTGGCGGCGGCCGTGTGGGTGGCGTCGGGGAAGCTGAGTTCCGCGATCAGGAGGGAGACCGTGAATCCGATGCCGGTGAGGAATCCGACGGGGATGAGGTCCCGCATGCCGATGCTGTCGGCCAGCCGGAGACGGGTGAACGAGGTGACGAGCTTCGTGGTCCCGAGGACGCCGAGGAGCTTGCCGAGCACGAGACCGGCTGAGACGGCCAGCACGACAGGTTGGGCCAGCACTGACCCCGTGGCCGCCTCGTCACCGATCACGCTGACGCCGGAGGAGAAGAAGGCGAAAATCGGCAGCGCGATGCCGGCCGAGATGGGACGGACGCGGTGCTCGAGCTGGTGCGTGCGGCTGTCGCGCTCCCCGTGCATCGCGACAGCGGGAACGACGAAGCCCACGAGGACACCTGCGATGGTGGCGTGGACGCCGGACTCGTGCATCAGCACCCAGGCCACGACGGCCACCGGCAGCAGCAGCCACCACTGCATTCGGCGACGGCGGGCCAGCCAGGCGAAGAGCAGCACGAGGGCCACGCTGCCGAACAGGGGGAGCGGGGCGAGGCCCGAGGTGTAGAAGGCGGCGATGATGATGATGGCAAGCAAGTCGTCGACGACGGCGAGCGTCAGCAGGAACGTCCTGATGGCTGCAGGCAGGGTGGAGCCGAAGATGGCCAGGATCGCGAGCGCGAAGGCGATGTCGGTGGCTGAGGGAATGGCCCAGCCATGGATGGCGGTCGGGTCGAGTGTGGCGGTGATGGCCACGTAGATCAGGGCCGGCACCGCCATGCCTCCGATCGCGGCAGCGACGGGAACCGCGGCCTTGGTCGGTGACCGCAGCGAGCCCGCGACGATCTCGTGCTTGAGTTCCAGGCCAACCACGAAGAAGAAGATGGCGAGGAGTCCATCAGCCGCCCACGCCGCGACGGTGAGGTCCAGATGGAGGGACTCCGGTCCGATGCGAGTCTCCGCCACCGCGTGGTACCACTCGGCCAGCGGCGAGTTGGCCACCACCAGCGCCACCAGGGCCGCACCGATGAGCAGGAGGCCACCCACCTTGTCGCGCGAGACGAAGCGAGCGAGGCGTGCGAGACGAGAGCTCGCGGCCGGATGTGTCATGGGGCTCCTCGGAGTCGTGTGGCGACGGCGCTGCCGTCCTGAGCGTCGACCAGGCTTCCCGACACACCGGATTCCAGACTACTGGCCTGCGAAGCGCTGCTCCAACCGCCCAGTGGTGTTGTCCAACTCATGACATCGGAAGATCTAGTGGGCTTTGCACCGCCCGATAGGCTCTGAGCACCATGCTCCTGCCCCTCGCGCTGGCCATCCTGGCCGCCACCCTGCTGCTCACGCCGCTGCTCACGCGCGCGCTCGGGCGCAACTCGGGTTGGGTGCTCGCCGGGGTCTACCTTGGGGTGGCGGCCCTCCTCGTCCCCGTCGCGATGGAGGTCTGGTCCGGCAGACGTCCAGAGTGGTCGATTGAATGGGTACCTGCTCTGGGGGTCACCTTCGCCCTGGCCGCGGACGGCCTCGGGATCATCTTCGCCGGACTTGCCCTCGTGATCGGGGCGGTGGTCCTTGCCTACTCGGCACGCTACCTGGCCCCCGGACGACAGCTGAGCTTCTTCCTCGTCATGGTCCTGTTCACGCTGGCGATGACCGGTCTCGTCCTGGCCTCCGACCTCCTGGTGCTCTTCCTCTGCTGGGAGCTCACGTCATTGGCGTCGTTCCTCCTCATCGCACGCTCCGGCCACCCCGGTGAGGCAGCGTCCATGCGGACCCTGTTCATCACGTTCGTCGGTGGTGTGTTCCTGCTGCTGGCCGTCGCGCTGACGTGGACCCGAACCGGTACGGCCGAACTCAGAGCCGTCTTCGCCCACGAGGTCTGGGCCAGTGACCCGGCCTTCACCACGACCGTTGCCGTGCTCGTGGCCCTGGCCGCGATGACGAAGGCAGCCCAGTTCCCGTTCCACGTCTGGCTCCCTGACGCGATGGCCGCGATCACCCCCGTGAGCGCCTACCTGCACGCCGCCGCGGTGGTGAAGGCCGGCATCTTCCTCCTCCTGCGGTTCAGCCCCCTCTTCCACGACGTCGTCGCCTGGGAGGTGTTGCTGCTGGGCTCGGGGCTCATCACGACGTTCGTCGGCGGCTGGTTCGCGCTGCAGGCCACCGACCTCAAACGCCTCATGGCCTATTCGACGGTCAGCCAGCTGGGTCTGATCGTCATCGCCATTGGAGTGGGCACCGAGGCGGCCATCGCGGCTGCACTCATCCACACCGTGACGCACGCCCTGTTCAAGTCGGGACTGTTCATGATGGTGGGCGTCGTCGACCACGCCACGCACACCCGCGACCTCAGACGCTTGCCGCCGAAGCTCTACGCGCGGATGCCCGTCACGTTCGCCGTGACCACGCTCGGTGCCGCCTCCATGGCAGGACTCCCGCCGCTGCTCGGCTTCATCTCCAAGGAGGCGGTCCTCGCCGCCACGCTGGAGACCCCCGGCGGCGCCTTCTGGCCATGGGCCGTGTTCGTCCTGACGTCCGCCAGCGCTGTGTTGACCATCGGCTACTGCGTCAAGATCGTCCTGGGCACCTTCGTCGACGGGCCGGACCACAGGCGCCGGGTCGAACCGTCTGACCCGCTGCTCGTGGGTGCCGCGGCGCTCCCGATCCTCGCCACCGCCGCACTGGTTCCAGTCGTGGGAGTCCTCGACACGCCTGTGGCGCGAGGCGTTACGGCCGCACTGGGCGGTGGCGGCGACGACACACACTTCTACCTCTGGCACGGGCTGACCCCGGAGCTCATGGCAACGCTGCTGGTGCTGGCCGCGGGCGTCGCCATCGCGCTTCGTCGTCGAGCGGTGTTCAGAGCCGTGGCCGCACGGCGGTTCCCCTTCGACGGCGAGCGGGTCATCGCCGGACTGACCAACCTGTTGCGTCACGCCGGTCTGTGGACCGGACGCCTCACCGGTGCCGACGATGCGGGGCGCCAGGTCCTGCCGGTCCTCGGATCGCTGGCCGGGCTGGGCATCGTGGGCACCGTCATCGTCGCCGACGCAGGCCTTCCTCCGCAGCGTGAGAACCTGTCACGGCCGATCGATGTCGTGCTCCTCGTCCTCCTGACAGCCGCAGTGGTCGGGGTCTGCGTTGCGCGGATCCGATTGGGCGCGGTGGTGGCCCTGGCCTCCGTCGGCATCCTCGCCACGGTGCAGATCCTTGCCTTGGGTGCCCCCGACGTCGCCCTGACCCAGCTGCTGGTCGAGTCGCTCTCCATCATCGTGATCATGCTTGTGCTGCAGAAGCTGCCCGTGCGATTCCCAGTCCGGACCCGACGCAACAACCTGATCACGCTGGGCGTCGCCGTCGCTGTCGGCGCTTCTGTGGCCGGGCTGACATGGGCGCTCAACGCGCGGCGGAGTCGTTCGGCACTGGCGGAGTACTTCCTCGAATACACCAAGGAACTCACCGGCGGCTACAACGTCGTCAACGTCATCCTCGTCGAGTTCCGCGCCCTGGACACGCTGGGGGAGCTGACAGTGCTCGGGATGGCCGGGGTGTCCATGGTCGCGATCTTCTCCACCGTCCGGGATCGTTACCTGGACCCCGACCGACCGGACCCGGCTGCCGTCGACCCCGGGACCCTCCCGCTGCGGAGCGACGAGACGAGCACCGCCTACCGCGCCATCACGGTCGCCTGGTCCAACACGGTGCCCCTCCACCTCATGGTCCGCCTGGTCACCCCGGTGCTGGCCATCATCTCCGTGACGCTCTTCTGGCGCGGGCACAACTCGCCCGGTGGCGGCTTCAACGCGGCCCTCGTGGCGGCAGCGCTCGTGGGCCTGATCTATCTCTCCACGTCCTACGACCGATCCGTCGGTCCGCCTCGCCTGCCGATCTGGCTCATTGCCGGCGGTGTCGTGGTGGCCATCACCACCGGCCTCGCCAACCTGGTGCTCAAGGGCTCCTTCCTGCAGCCCATCCACTGGTACATCGGGGAGCTCCACCTCACCACGTCGCTGCTCTTCGACGTGGGCGTCTACGCCGCGGTCCTCGGCCTCATCATCTTCTCGTTCAACCTCCTGGGCTCGACACAGGAGAGCGAGCGCGGCGAGGCCACCCGCGAGCGCGTCGATGAGTCCGCCGAGGGCGAGCTCGCCGGCCCGCTGGAGACCGTGCGGGGCGAGCGGCCCGGCCGTGTTGCCGTCGGCAGCACCTTCCTGCACGACGACGAGGCACCGCGCGAGGAGGGCAGCCGATGGTCCTGATCGCCACGATTTTCGTCCTCGTCACCGGAGGGGTCTACCTGCTGCTGCAGCGCAGCATGGTTCGGGCCGTCTTCGGCATCGGCCTGCTGAGCCACGCGGCGAACTTCGTCCTGCTGACCTCGGGCGTACCCGGTTGGCGTGACGAGCCACTCACCAACGTCTCCTCGACCTACACCGCAGCGGACCCCCTGCCGCAGGCCTTCGTGCTCACCGCCATCGTCATCACTCTGGCTGCCACCATCCTCATGCTGGCCATGTCTGTCATCGGTCACAACGACGACATGTACCGGCATCCCGACACGGGGGAGAGCCACGAAGCATGAACCCAGCCCTCCTGCCGCTCCTCGTCGCGATCCCGCTCCTGCTCTCGGCAGTCTCCCTGCTGTGGCGCCGGGCAGCGTTCCAACGCACCGTCCTGTTCGTGTCCCCTGCACTCACCGTGGGGGCGGGCGTCTGGCTGCTCGTCACCCATGCGGGGGAGCCGGCTATCGCGCACGCCGTCGGTTCCTTCCTGCCCGGCATCGCCATCGTCTTCGTCTCCGACTCACTATCGGCGCTGCTCCTCGTTGTGACGGCCGCGATCACCGTGGTGGCGTCCGCCTTCCTGGTGGCAACGGGGGAGGATCGGTACCGTTTCGTCACCCCCCTCGTCGTCATGCTCGGCGCCGGCGTCAACGGCATCCTGCTGACCGGGGACCTGTTCAACCTCTTCGTCTTCGTCGAGGTCATGCTCATGCCGAGCTACGCGCTGATCGCGGTGAGCGGCACGTGGCGGCGGTTGGGGATCGGACGCATGTTCATCATCGTCAACCTCGTGGCCTCGACGATCCTCGTCACCGGGGTCGGGCTCGTCTACGGCGCCACCGGGACGGTCAACCTCGCGATGCTGCGGGGCGTCGGGGCCGAGAACCCGCAGGCCGCGCTCGCGATAGCTGTGGTGTTGTTGGCGCTCCTCGTCAAGGGTGGGGCAGTGCCGGCACACGGGTGGCTCGTCCGTGGCTACCCCGGCACCTCCGCCGCCATCATGGGACTCTTCTCGGCGCTGCACACCAAGATGGGGCTCTACGCCCTGTACCGCGTCTACGCCACCGTTTTCGACGGGGCGGCGCCCTACGACTGGGTCCTGCTCATCGTCGTCCTCGTCACGATCGTCCTGGGCGCCGTCGGAACCCTCGGCGAACGCCGTATGCGCGGCGCCCTGGCGTTCCAGATGGTGACCGGAGTGGGCCAGATCCTCATCGGGCTCGTGGTGTTCACCCAGTTCTCCATCGCGGCCGGTCTCTTCTACATGGTCCACCACATGCTGACCATGGGCGGGCTGATCCTGGGCGCAGGCGCGTTGGAGGAGACCTATGGCAGCGGCCGCTTCGACCGCCTGAGCGGCCTGATGAAGCGTGAGGCGATGCTGGCCGTGACCATGGCGCTGGGCCTCCTGTCCCTGGTGGGCCTGCCCCCCACCTCGGGCCTGTGGGGCAAGGTCATGCTCCTCGGCAGCGCCACCGTCGGACCTTCGTGGCGGGTGGCTCTCCTGCTGACCGCCGTCGCGCTCGCCTCGATCAGCTCGCTGCTTGCGCTCCAGCACTTCTGGCGGGAGGTGTTCTGGGGGCCGCCCATCCGCGAGTTCCTGCCGGACGACCCGCTGACCCACCGCGGACGACGGGCACGCGTCACCGAGACCACGCGTGTCCACCGCAGACTCCTGGTGCCTCCGGTCGTCCTCATCGGAGCCTCGGTCGCCATGTTCGCACTGGTGGGCGCTGTCTGGCCGCTGTTCCAACGTGCGGCGCTCGCGCTCGTCACGTTGGACCCCTACGTGGAGGCGGTGTTCGGAGGATGAGGCTCATCGCCCTGTGGCGCTACCTGGTGCTCATGACCGGGGAGATCACTCGCGGCTGCGTGCGTGTCGCGCGTTCCGCGTGGCTGGGCCATCCGGCCGCACCGGCAATTCTCGAAGTCCCCCTGCGTTGCCGTTCCGACGTGGAGATCTCCGTCTTCACGGCCTCGATCGCAATCCCGCCCGGCACCATCGTGTTGGGCACCGCGGCGGGGCGCGGCGACGACGGCGCCACGATCTTCGTGCACAGCGTCTACGACAACGATCGCGAGCGCGTCATGGAGGAGCTCACTGAGTTGGAGAGCCGGGTCATTGCGTTGGTGGGGGGCAAGCGATGATTCTGACCGTCACCGCCTGGGCGGCCACCGCCATCCTGGCCCTGAGCGTGCTGGGCGGCCTGTGGCGCGCCTACAGCGCCGAGGACGCCGCCACCCGCACGGTGGTGGCCGACCTGGTCTTCTTCTCCTGCGTCGGGATCCTCGTCGTCCAGGGCATGCTGCAACGCTCGGTTGTCTCCGTCGACCTCTCACTCATCGCCGCCATCCTGGGCATCGTGGCCACCCTGGCGCTCGCCCGCATCCTCACCAGGGGGCGACGATGACGCTCATCCTCGAACTTCTGGCCTCCACCCTGCTCCTGTTGGGGGCCCTGGCGGTGGCCACCGGGGCACGTTCGCTATTCGCCGAGAAGGACGCGGTGTCCCGGATCAACTCGTTCGGCATCGTCACGTCCCTCGGACTGCCCCTGGTGGCCGCGGGCGCGATGCTGGGGCGGTTCCTGGTCGACGGCTTCAGCTGGGCGATCCTGCTGAAGTCCCTGGCAGCCGTCCTGGCCTTCATCCTCGTCTCGTCCGTCGCCTCGAACGCCCTCGCGCGAGCGGCGTACATGTCCGGGGCACCGCTTGATCCGGAGACGGAGCCGAACGATCTGGACGACGACCCCGGAGCCGAGGGCTGATCGCATCGTGAGACGCACCGGAGCCGGGGGAATAGGCACGCAGACTTCCGGGTTGTCGGGTCCACCAGCCCGTCACATCACCGAGGAGCACCATGACCTACCAGCCCGAGACCCTGGCTGTGCACGCCGGGCAGGAGTCCGCTGACTCCGCCACCAACTCCCGCGCCGTCCCCATCTACCAGACCACGTCCTACGTCTTCGACGACGCAGCGCACGCCGCGGACCTCTTCGCCCTGCGCAAGCCGGGCAACATCTACACGCGGATCATGAACCCCACCCAGAACGTCTTCGAGGAGCGGATCACCGCGCTCGAGGGTGGCGTGGCGTCCCTGGCGACCGCCTCGGGTGCCTCAGCGGTGACCTACGCGGTGCTGAACCTGGCCAGCACCGGCGACAACATCGTCGCACTCTCCACGCTCTACGGCGGCACCTATGCCCTGTTCGCGCACACGCTGCCGCAGTTCGGGATCGAGACGCGCTTCGTGGACCCGGCACGCCCCGAGGACCTGGCCGCGGCCGTCGACGACCGGACTCGACTGGTGTTCGGGGAGACCATCGGCAACCCGGCCCTCAACGTCATCGACCTCGACGCCTGGAGTGACGCCGCCCATGCACAGGGCTTGCCGTTCATCCTGGACAACACCGTCGCCACTCCGTTCGGGACACGCGCCTTCGACCACGGGGTCGACGTCGTCGTGCACGCAGCGACGAAGTACATCGGCGGTCATGGCACCTCGATGGGTGGGGTCATCGTGGATTCGGGCAACTTCGACTGGGCGGCCCACGCGGACCGATTCCCAGGCCTCACCGCGCCTGACGATGCCTACCACGGAGTGGTGTGGACCGACGCCGCCGGCCCCGCGGCCTACATCATCCGGGCCCGCACGGTGCTGTTGCGCAACACCGGTGCCGCGATAGCCCCGCTCAACGCCTGGCTGATGTTGCAGGGCCTCGAGACGCTGCACCTGCGCATGGAGCGCCACAACGCCAATGCGCTGGCCGTTGCCCGCTACCTCGAGTCCCACGACGCGGTGGCCTGGGTGAATCATCCGGGCCTCGAATCCAGCCCCTCGCACGAGGTCGCCAAGCGCGTCCTGGCGCCCGGCTTCTTCGGGGGCCTGGTCTCCTTCGGCCTGAAGGCGGGTCGCGAGGCGGGCACCAAGTTCGTCGAGGCGCTGGAACTGTTCAGCCACCTGGCCAACATCGGTGACGCCAAATCCCTGGTGATCCACAACGCCTCCACCACGCACTCCCAACTGACCGACGAGGAACTCGCCCAGGCGGGGGTGCCCGCCGAGATGGTGCGTTTGTCCATCGGCATCGAGCACGTCGATGACCTGATCGCCGACCTGGAACAGGCCTTCTCCCGGCTCTGAGGCTAGCCACACCTCACCTTGCTGGCGGTATCGGGAGGGGTGGTGTGTCATGGAGACATGGCGACACCACCCCTCGCAGCCGCGCCCGCGCTGGAGCAGCGCGAATCGGCCGCCCTGTCGGAGCGGCTGAACTGGTTGCGCGCTGGTGTGCTCGGCGCCAACGACGGCATCGTCTCGATCGCCGCCACGGTGGTCGGGGTGGCGGCCGCCACCTCATCCGTCACCCCCGTCCTCCTGGCCGGGGTTGCGGCGGTGATCGCGGGCGCCCTGTCCATGGCCCTCGGGGAGTATGTCTCGGTCAGCAGCGCCGCCGACAGCCAGCGAACCATCATCTCGGGCCTGCGCAGCCGTCTCGTCCACGACCCTGACGACGCTCTCGACCAGTTGGCCGCGTCCTACCGGTCCCGCGGCCTGAGCGCCGCCACCGCGCGCCTCGTCGCTGAGGAGCTGACCTCGCACGATGCCGTCGCGGCCCACCTCACCAGCCGCTACCACCTGGCCGAGGACGAGGTCGTCAGCCCCTGGCACGCGGCCATCGCCTCCGGCCTGTCCTTCCTCGCCGGCGCCGCCCTACCCCTGACCACCATCCTCGTCGCGCCCGTGGAGTGGCGGATCCCCGTGACATTCGTCTCCGTCCTCGTGGCCCTCGCCCTCACCGGAGGCCTGGGTGCGAAGCTCGGCGGCGCACCAGTGGCCCGGGCCGTGGGCCGCGTGGTGGTCGGCGGCACCCTGGCACTCACCGCCACCTGGGTCGTCGGCCTGCTGTTGGGTGTCCAGATCGCCTGATCGCGGTCATCGGTCGAGTCCACCGCCGACATGGACCACAATGGGGCCCGTGACCACCCCCGACGCGAGCGCCATCGGCACCAGCCATGACGTGACGCTGTTCACAGCCGCGTCGCCGATGCGGCTGGTCAGCGGTGCGGTCCTGGACGAGGTGGTCGTCCGGTACGAGACCTACGGGACCCTCAACGACGACGCGTCCAACGCAGTCTTCATCGCCCATGCCCTCACCGGTGATGCGCATGCGGCCGGCTGGCGCGAGGGTGACCGACGGCCGGGCTGGTGGGACACCATGATCGGGCCGGGCAAGCCCGTGGACACCAACGTCTGGTTCGTCGTCTGCCCGAATCTCGTGGGCGGCTGCCAGGGCAGCACCGGTCCGTCCTCGACCAACCCCCACACCGGCGAACCCTACGGACTCGACTTCCCCCTGCTGGCGATGGCGGACTTCGTCACCGCGCATCGTGCGCTCTCAGCTCATCTGGGGATCGAACAATGGGCAGCGGTGATCGGGGGCTCCCTGGGCGGCATGCAGGTCCTGCAGTGGGCCCTCAGCCATCCACAGGACCTGCGCAACGCCGTCGTCGTCGCGGCATCGTCCCGCCTGACTGCCCAGAACATCGCCTTCTCGGCGGTCGGTCGGCAGGCGATCATGCGTGACTCGGGATTCCGCGACGGCCGATTCCTCTCCCTGGGCACCGCGCCCAACAAGGGTCTCTCCGTCGCCCGGATGATGGCGCACATCACCTACCTGTCGGAGGCGGCCTTCCAGGAGAAGTTCGGCAGAGAGGCACAGGCTGGGGAATTGAGCCGCAACTTCGGCGTCGACTTCGCGGTCGAGAGTTACCTGGAGCACCAGGGCGAGGCATTTCTCTCCCGCTTCGACGCCCTGAGCTACCTCTACCTGACCCGGGTCATGGACTACTTCGACCCCTTCTCCGACGACGGCGCACTCGACGCCCTGCGGGCGGACCCCGTGAAGTTCCTCGTCGTGAGCTTCGACTCCGACTGGCGCTTCTCCACCGAACACTCCCGCCGCATCGTGCGCCACCTCGAACAGGCCCGCATCCCCACATCGTTCCGCGAGATCGCCTCGCCCTGGGGTCATGACTCGTTCCTGCTCCGGGTCCCCGAATACCACGAGACCGTGCGGGCGTTTCTCGGCCGGATGGCGGGGGAGTGGGCATGAACGGGCGCCCCGACCTCGAACTCATCGCGCGGATGATCCCCGCGGGCTCGCGAGTGCTCGACCTGGGGTGCGGTGACGGTGAACTGCTTCGCATGCTGCGTTCGAAGGACTGTTCGGGGACGGGTGTGGAGATCGAGCACTCGGAAATCGTCGCGGCCCTGGCCGCGGGTGTGGACGTGATCGAACTCGACCTCAACACGGAGCTGGGCGAGTTCGCCAGCGATTCCTATGACGTGGTGGTGGTGTCACGGACGCTGCAGAACGTCCAGAAGCCTGCGGAGGTACTGAGGCAGATCTCACGGATCGCGGTGCACTCGGTGGTCTCCATGCCCAACTTCGCCCACTGGCGCAACCGGCTGCGTCTGCTGCGCGGGAGAATGCCGATGTCGGAGGACCTACCGTTCGAGTGGTACGACACGCCCAACCTGCACTTCACCTCGTTGGCCGACCTGGAGCCCCTGTTCGCCGGCTTGGGGCTGCGGGTCGATCGGCGCATCGCGCTCGACGCGCGGGGCGGCCAGCATCCGGTCGGGAACCTGGCCGCGAACCTCGTCGCGAGCTCGGCGGTCTACCTGCTGCACGCCCAGCGCTGAGCGTTCAGGCCACCTGTTCGAGCACTCTGGCCATCGAACCGCCCAGCCCCCACCGCTCAGCCAGGGCCGCCACGCGCTCGAGGTCGACGGGCGCGGGCAGCGTCGACGGGGGAGGCACCGGCAGGTCGGTGACGACGTCGACGACGCGACGTGCGCGCCGGATGTAGTCCGCGGCGTCCACCAGGCGGCTGCGGTTGGCGGGCCCGAGGCCACCGACGCCCTGCTCCGCTGCGGCGATGAGCGAGTCCAGGTCGTCGAACTCCGCGACCATCCTTGCAGCGGTCTTCTCTCCGATGCCGGAGACGCCCGGCAGCCCGTCGGACGGATCACCCCGCAGCACCGCGAAGTCCGTGTAGCGGGAGCCCGGCAGGCCGTACGTCTCGCGGAGCCAGGCGTCGTCGACCACCTGGGCCTTGGCGACCCCGCGGCCGATGTAGACCACCCTGCAGTCGTCGTCGACCAATTGGAACAGATCCCGGTCCCCCGTGACGACGAGTGACCTGCCATCGTGGGAGCGGGCGTAGGAGCCCAGGACGTCGTCGGCCTCGTGTTCGGCGACACCCACCGCCGGCAGCCCGAGCGCCTCGAGGATCTCCCTGATGACGGGAATCTGCGGCGTGAGTAGGTCCGGCACCTCCTCCACGTCCTCATCTCGCCGTTCCGCGGCGAGGCGGTGCGTCTTGTAGGAGGGCACCAGGTCAACCCGCCACTGCGGTCGCCAGTTCGCGTCCCAGGCGCAGACGAGCGCGTCCGGGCGGTGATGGCGCAGGAGGGTGGCGAGACCGTCCAGCACGCCACGGATGGCGTTGACCGGCTCGCCCGACGGAGACGTCATGGACGTGGGGATGCCGTGGAAGGAGCGGAAGTACAAGTACGGCGTGTCCACCGCCATCAGCGTCGTCATCGCCCCATCGTGGCACAGCCCCTCGGCGGCGTCGCTGTAGGCTGGAGGACGTGGATCCCCTGCTGCGCAACCCGGTGCCGGACTGGCTGGCCGCCGTGATGGCGGCGTTGGCAGGGGTCGCCCTGGGCGTCGGATTCGCCCCCATCGACATCTGGATGGGGCCGTTGGTCGGGGTCGCG
Organism: uncultured Arachnia sp.; assembly: GCA_947499145.1. GTDB lineage: Bacteria > Actinomycetota > Actinomycetes > Propionibacteriales > Propionibacteriaceae > Arachnia. The sequence continues at coordinate 4,214 of CANMNB010000010.1, read as the reverse complement.
ATGCTGACGTGGGCCGTCGTGGGGCGGGGCTTCTGGGCGTCGGTCGCGCTCGGATCCCTTGCAGGGCTCGCGATGAACCTGGTGACCATCCAGTGGATCAGCGTGTTGGGGACAGCCGTGGCGGCCGTGCTCATCATCTTCATGTCCACGTGGACCGGGCTCCTCGGCGGTCTTGTCGCCGTCTTGTCCCGGCAGAGGCTGTGGGCCCTCTCCATTCCTGGCGCCTGGGTGCTCGTGGAACAACTGAGCGGTTCCGTGCCGTTCGGTGGCTTCCCCTGGAACCGCTTGGCCTACACCACCGTCGACCAGCCCCTCGGCGAATGGCTGCCGATTGTGGGTTCGGTCGGGGTCAGCTATCTCGTGGCGCTCGCGGCACACCTGCTGCTCATGCTGCCCTGGCGAGGAGGCCGCCGCCTTCCGGCGCTGGTGGCCGGGGTCGCGCTCTTCGCGGGTGGAGTTGTCGTGTCCCTGGTGCCCTTCGCCCAGGAGTCAGACGATCACCTCACCGTCGGCATGGTGCAGGGCAACGTGAACCGGGCCGCGAAGGGCACCTCCTTCTACGCCTCGCAGGTCACCAACAACCACCTGTCGGAGACCATCTTCCTGCTCGCCCGGAATCGAGCCACCAGCGAGGAACCGCTCGACTTCGTGGTCTGGCCCGAGAACGCCACCGACGTCGATCCACTCAGCGACGCGGACACCCGCGCCACAGTGGACCTCGCTGCCGGCTTGGCGGATGTCCCGATCCTCGTCGGCGCCGTGATGGACGGTCCCGATCCGATCACCGAGCGGCAGACGTCGGCACTGTGGTGGGACCCTCATGACGGAGCCAGCGCCCGCTACGACAAGCGCAACCTGGTGCCCTTTGGAGAGTGGATCCCCTTCCGCGAGGTGCTCCTGCCCCGGATGCCCATCCTGGAGCAGATCGGCCGCCAGTCCATCCCGGGTGAGGGGCCCGGAGTGCTCCCGGCCCCCGTGGCCGACCGTCCGGGCCTGGTTGTCGGCGGGGTGATCTGCTTCGAGCTGGCCTGGGACTCGACCGTCTACGACACGGTGCGACACGGCGCCGAGCTACTCGTCTCGCAGTCCAACACCAACACCTACGGCGCCACCCTCCAGGTACCACAGCAGCTCCAGCTGAACCGCGTCCGGGCCATGGAACTGCGGCGCGACGTCGTGGCGTCCACGCTGAACTCCACCTCCGCCCTCATCGAGTCCGATGGGGATGTCGTGGGCCTGACTCGTGAGTTCACGGCCGCGAACCGGACGTTCGCGATCCCGGCCGCCACGCACCTGACACCGGCCGTGGTGGTGAGCCCCTGGCTCGGATGGGCGATCGTCGCCGGCACGGTCGCGGCCGTGATCGGTGCCGTGGCGGGCCGTTTCCGTCGGGACGCTGCGGTAGCCTGAGAGGACCTCCAGACCCGAACGGAAATGCCGACCATGAAGTCCTACCCGCCCTTGGGCGACGTCCTCGTCGTGATCCCCACGTACAACGAGGCCCAGAACATCGAGAGCATCACCACGCGGCTGCGCAAGGCCGTGCCGGATGCCCACGTGTTGGTCGCCGACGACAACTCTCCCGACGGGACGGGTGCTCTGGCTGACCGGCTGGCCGAGCACGACGACCACGTCCACGTGTTGCACCGCAAGGGCAAGGAAGGGCTGGGCGCCGCCTACCTCGCCGGCTTCCGATGGGGCCTCGAGCGCGGGTACGGAGTCATCGTCGAGCACGACGCCGATGGCTCGCACCAGCCCGAGCAGCTACCGCTGCTCCTCAAGGCCCTCGAGAACGCCGACATGGTGAAGGGTTCCCGATGGGTGCCGGGCGGGAGCGTCGTGAACTGGCCCAAGTCCCGGGAGATCCTGTCCCGCGGCGGCAACCTGTGGACCCGCATGTGGCTGGGAGTCCCGCTCAAGGACACGACGGGCGGGTTCAACGCGTTCCGGGCGGATACCCTCCGGGGCATCGACCTCGACGAAGTCGCCTCAGCCGGCTACTGCTTCCAGATCGACCTCGCCTGGCGTGCACTGAAGAAGGGTTTCACCGTCGTCGAGGTGCCGATCGAGTTCGTGGAGCGTGAGTTCGGCGACTCCAAGATGAGCAAGTCGATCGTCGGCGAGGCCATGCTCCGCACCGCCATCTGGGGCGTCGACCACCGCGGCCGCCAGCTCAAGAACCTCCTGACGAAGTGGCGGCGTCCCCGGGCGCTGGAGCCCCACGATGGCTGACAGCCCGCGCCGATCGGCCCTGACGGGCCTGCTCGTGGTGGTGGTGCCGTTCCTGCTGCTGATCTTCGCCGAGATCACCGTGCTGGTGTGGGTCTCCACCGCCGTCGGCTGGTGGACCTTGGCGCTCATGGCGGGCACCACTCTGCTGGGTGCCTACCTACTGCAGCGGGAGTGGCGCAAGGCCTGGGGAGGTCTGGCCGACGCCATCCGCACGGGCTCCCTGCCCCCGGGGCGCACGGCCGACGCGGTACTCGTACTCATGGGTGGGATCCTGCTCATCGTGCCGGGCTTCGTCGGCGACGTGGTCGGTTTGCTGCTGCTGCTCCCGTTCACGCGTCCCTGGGTGCGCTCGTCGCTCGGATGGTGGGCGGGGAGAGCCCTGCAGAAGTACACGGACCGCACCCAGGACGACGGCTCGATCGTGTCCGGGGAAGTGGTGGAAGAAGACGACAACACGATCGTGCCGCGCATCAGCCCCCACCGTGGGGGCGCGTGACCCGGGTCAGTCCCGTGGCTCCTGGGACTCCGCGTCCCTGAGCTTGTCCAGCTGCTCAGCCAAGATGTCCTCCAGCTCGGGGATCGATCGACGTTCCCGGAGCATGTCCCAGTGCGTCCGCTGGTGCTTGGTCTCCTTCTCCTCGCCCACGGACCCGTCTGAGCGGACGGCCATCCGGCCGCACTTCTTGCACTCCCACTCGGTGGGCAACTCCGCCTCCACCGCAAACGTCACCTCGAAGTGGTGGCCCTTCGGGCAGTCGAAGCCCACACGGTTCCGTTCGGCGAACTCGATGCCCTGCTCATCCTCGAAGCTCTTGGCGCCCAGTCCGACGCCCCTCAATGCTCGATCAGCCATGGATCCCCTCCTCACCGGTCCCAACGAACGGACCACGCCTGGTGTTCCGCTACCGAGTAGACCACATGCCCCGGTTCTGCAGAACCTCTTTCAAGAGATCAGGCCGGTCCGTCACGATGCCGTCGACACCCCAGTCGATGAGCTCGTGCATCTGCTCGGTGGAATTGATGGTCCATACGTGCACCGTGCGTCCAGTGCGGTGGATGGCCGCCACCCGCTCGGGGGTCAGGATGCGCACTGTAGTGGGCCCCACACGGTGGTGGAGCGGAATCTGGAAGACTCTGCCGACACCGCGCCTGCGCACCAGCCCACGTGATAATGCCATCACACCCACGGGCGAGACGGCGGTCAGGACGTCGGGCAGGAGCCGACGAAACGCCGTGAGGCGCGGATGGGAGAAGCTGCCGACGCAGACCCGGTGCTGGGCCGCATGCCGACGGATCGCCGTTGCCAGCGGTCGAACGGCACCTGCCGCCTTGATGTCGAGGTTGATTCGAGCGTCGGGAAAGCTCTCGAACAGTTCGTCCAGAGAGGGGATCTGCTCGCGGCCGCCCACCGTGACCCGGCGGACCTCGTCGTAGGTCAGTTTCGAGATCTCGCCGCTCGTGTCCGTCACGCGATCCAGACTCGCGTCGTGGAATGCCACGAGCTGTCCGTCACTCGTGGCGTGCACGTCGGTCTCGAGGTATCGAATGCCCAGTTCCATGGCGTGGCGGAACGCGGTGAGGGTGTTCTCGATGCCCAGGTTCCGGGGGAGCAGTGCCCCGCCCCGATGCGCCATGGCGACGAACCCGGATCCGAGGTAAGCGTCCGCTGCCGACATGCGTGCCATTATGCCCACCGCGAACGTGCGTATGTCCCCACGCCCGCCGCCCCGCTCTTCCGAAAATCGATCAGTCGGAAGGTGTCAAGCTGTTTGGAGTCGTTGTTGGCTGTTTTCCATGTTGAGGCGGACGGCTGCGTAAGGGGTGCGTAGTCGCGGGTGTTGCTTCCAGCGGTGGGGGTGGGCCTGGGCGAGTGTGTCGAGGGTTGCTTGCCTGCGGAGGTGGGTGTGTCGCGCGTCAGACTTAGTGGCAGGGCTGTTATGTAGGTCCTGAAGGAGAGTCCGACATGGGAAGACCACCAGTGA
>CANMNB010000009.1 GCA_947499145.1 uncultured Arachnia sp. | reverse complement strand
TCCACCTCGGCCGCGCCAGCACGACAACACCCACCTTTGAACAAGAAGAAATCCTGCCAACTACTTGACGCGGGACACGGTGAGCACAGCTAGCCGTCCGATATCGACCCATTCGAGCACAGCGACATGACGGCGGCTTAGTATGAGGGTCGAACGTGCGCACCAACTAGGATGCTGCGCCGCATATGGCTGGGTACGGGTGGAACCGCTAATCGAGTGGCGCCACACAATTCCATCAGGGGTTCATGGATCAGGCCCGCGTTGCCGAGGAGAGTCAAAGTGCCACGACGGAGATCACAACCGCTAGGTGAGTTCCCTGCAAGCTACCCGTACCGGTGCCCGGTATGCAGCCAGCGGACGCGAGTAGACAAATCGACGGGTCGCGTCTTCGAGCACTTTGAGATTCGCTATGGAGGTTCTCGAGTTTGCGCGGAATCCAAGAAGCAACTACCTCCCCAGGTGATGCGGGAAGTGGAGGAAATCGCGAGCACCGCGTCAGTTCCGAAGGCGGCCGGCCGGAAAGCAAGACGTGCCAAACGGCCTAGCTTTACAGAGCCTAGACCGAGAGCTCCCTACGTTCATGTAGTCGGCGGTGGACTGCCGGGTCTGGGCAAGAGACGGTAACAGCGAGGTCCGTCCGCAGGTCTCAGAGCTGTGTCGCACGCGGACTGATGTCAACGGCGCTTGAAATCTGGTCAGTTCCTGCGGTCGAAGAGTGAACAGTTTCCAGTCCAATTCTGTCGCTCGGCTTTGTGTTGGGGAGGGTGTCGATCCCTCGGTCTCGTAGCACCGGCACCTCGGACAAGCTACAACCCGGACCCGCCACACCCCAGCTTGAACCTCACGAGACGCCCATCGCAGCTGCCTCTTGACACGGAGGGGCGCCAGTAGCGTCCACCGGACCTGGATGAGGTGCGACGGTCAAGAACCGGACAGGGGCTTAGGCGTCAAGTGGCGGTATGGCTCTGTGCGAACCGGCTCATCGTCAGGACCGCCGGTTGATGACCAGTTCGATGGTGCCACCGACACGCCTGCTGGGGCTGCTCCCGGGACAGATGAATTCGATCTATGTTCGAACCGCACCTTCTGTGCGGGGGAAAACTGAATCGGCCGGTCGGAGTTGACGCTCCTCGGCCTTGGCCGCAGTCACGGTCCGTCATGGCGTCGGCAATGCACGTTAGCAGCGGCCCCTTTTGGCGAGGGGCCGCTGCGTCTTCGTGGGGTGGATCGGTGCCTACTGCCCCGGGATGCTGCCTCCGTCGGTATGAAGACATTGTCTCTGGCCCCTCGGATGGTCGGGCCCGCGATGGGTGAGACTTCGATACCGTCCATCGAATGGGCTGATCCCTCGAGGCTAGTGTTCCTCTATGACGCGCGCTGGAATCTACGTTCGGATCTCTCGGGACTCGACTGGGGAGGGGGCCGGCGTGGCTCGGCAGGAGGAGGACTGCCGGCGGCTCTGCACGGCAAAGGGTTTTGCTGTTGAACATGTCTTCAGTGATGGCTCGACCTCGGCCTACACGGGAAAGAAGCGTCCGGGGTACGAGGCTCTTTGCGCTGCGATAAGGGATGGTCGTATCGATGTCGTGGTGGCGTGGAGTGTCGACCGCTTGTACCGCCGAACGCAGGATTTGGAGGCCTACATTGAGCTATGCGAGCCTCGCAGCGTTCCGACGTACACGGTCCGCGGCGGTGAAGTCGATCTAACCCACGCCGCTGGTCGAATGACTGCCCGCGTTTTGGGTGCTGTCGCACGTCATGAGAGCGAGATGAAGGCTGATCGCCAGCGGCGGGCCAATGCACAGAGAGCTGCCGCGGGAAAGCCGCATGTCACTAGGCGTCCGTTCGGGTATGAGCCCGACGGTGTCACAGTCCGGGATGATGAAGCTGACGCAATTCGCTGGGGGGTTCAGGAAATCCTGAATGGAGGTTCGCTTCGCTCTGTCGCTCGGCGCTGGAACGAAGACGGGTTCCGCGGGCCGCAGAAGCAGCGCCTATGGAACGGCTCTGTGGTTCGTCGAACGCTCGAGACTGCACGGATAGCCGGGATGCGCGAATATCGCGGCGCGATCGTCAGGGACGGTGATGGTGTACCGGTCGCCGCTGCCTGGCCTCCGATCGTTCCAGCGGAGACGTGGCACCGCTTGCAGGCGGTTCTGAGGAACCCGGTCCGCCGAACGAATGAGCAGATGTGGTCGAAAACGCTGCTGGCGGGCGTGGCCATCTGCGGGAAATGCGGCGGGAAAGTCATCTCCGGTGGAACCCGGGTCGACTCTGCCGGGGAGCGAACGCACCGGTACCGATGCGGGAGCATCGCCGCGGACGGAGTGACATCCAAGTCATGTTTCCACCGCGAGGCCGACCCGGTTGACCGGTTCGTGGTAGAGCATGTCTTGGAGCGGCTGTCGCAGCCTGACGCAGTTCGCTCCCTCACTGAGAGAAGTCGCCGCAATCAGGGTTCGGATGGGGAGGCCCTCAGACGAGAGATTGAGCGGCTGGAGGCCATCAAGCGTGACTTTGCTGCGGACGCGGGGGCGGGCTACATCTCACGGAACGAGTTCCTCGAGATCGTGCAGGCAAATGACGCCGCGATTGCCCGACTCGAAGCGCAGATGCCGAGCAGCACGACCATCGGCCCCCTGACGGAACTCATCTCCGCTAGCGACCACCGGGAGGCGTGGATCGCGCTTGAGACGGACGCCCGTCGACAGATTGTCCGCGCACTCGTCGAGGTAGCGATACTGCCCCCAGGAGTCAAGGAACGGGCCCGACTGCGCCTGCCCGATGGGAACTGGATTGCACACCCTGACAGCGTTTCAGTCACGTGGCGCGAACCCGCCTCCTGAGCTCCGAACGGCTTCACTAGCTGCGCCACCAAGGCGATGTTCCGTGCTCCGTTGGTTCCCGTCTCAATGAAGAATGCGCGCGCGGTTCGGGTGGGTTGCGCATGTAACTGGGTATGGAAGACAACCTCAATTCTGCTCTGTCCGGTGAGCATGTTCTTGGGATGATTCGCGACTACGCCCGCAATTCTCCCCCGCTGTCGGCGGATGCCGTACGGGCCTGTTCAGTCCTCTTCGAGAACGCAGGATCCAGGACTCCCCAGATCTCCGCGAGTCCCACCGCTGCAGGTCTAGAAACCCTCAGGCGCGCCGCCTAACGAGCCACGAGACAACGACCGAAGACGTGGGCTGTATCCCCGGCGTCGGGCGCCCCCTGATCCGGCTTCACCTCGGCGGGAGTGGGCCTGCAACTGTCAGTCACCCGCGTCGTCCTTCGTCTGTTGAAGTGCGCGTTCGATGGTGCGCGGCGACACGGCGAAGGTCGTCGCCAGGGTACGCAGGCTGGCACCCGTATCGCGCAGCGCTCTCACTGCCTTGATCTGGTCTGTGGAAAGTGCTGGTCGGCGTCCGAGGTGAGTACCGCGCTTCCTCGCTGCGGCGATGCCCTGAGCTTGGCGATTCCGGATCTGCGCGCGCTCCAATTCAGCCACGGCGGCAAACACCTGGAGCATGAACTTGCCAGCCGGTGTTGAAGTGTCGACCGCCAGGTCGAGGATGTGGAGTGAGGCCCGCCGCGCAGTGATCTCGTCGACGATGTCGCAAGCGTCCCGCACCGATCGCGCCAACCGGTCAAGACTTTGAACCACGACGGTATCGCCCGGTCGCAGCGATGCAAGAACAGCACGGAGTCCCGGACGGCCCTCCCTCGTCGCCCCCGACGCATGGTCGGTGTGCATCTCGTCAACATCCCAGAGAGCAGCTTCTTGACGAGCAGTGTTCTGGTCGCTGGACGAGACACGCGCGTAACCGATCCTCCACCCCCGTCGCACAACGTCCGCGGAATCCCCAGACTTTCGCGTCGGCCTTGTGGCGGACTCATCCCGCGTGACCGAAACTGTGGCCTTGGCCGTTATGTGGCGGGGTTCTGTCGCCGCTTCGTGAGTTCCCTGATGATCGGGCGAATCGTCCCGTGGGTCGATCCCCAACTGACACAGCCTCGTTCGCACGCTTAGCGACTCCGGGCTGCGTAAAACCACTTCAGTCCTCGCTGTATAGTTCAGCGCATGCTGACCATTGCTTCTCGCCTGGACGTGATGAACCGGTTGGGCCGCGCGCTGGCCGACCCGACCAGGTCCCGGATCATCCTGACGCTGCTCGACCGGCCGGCCTACCCGGCAGAGCTGGCCCGCGATCTGGACCTCACACGCTCCAACGTGTCCAATCATCTGGCGTGCCTGCGCGACTGCGGCATCGTTGCTGCCGAACCCGAGGGCCGCAAGACGCGCTACGAGATCGCCGATCCCCACCTGACGCAGGCGCTGACCGCCCTGGTTGACGTCACCCTCGCGGTTGACGAGAACGCCCCGTGCATCGATCCTGCCTGCTCGGTGCACGGATGCGACGCAGCAGAGGCGGGCGCGTGATCCTGGCTGCGGTCCTGCAGGCAATCGGCCTGTTCATCGCGACCAACATCGACGACATCATCGTGCTCTCCTTGTTCTTCGCCCGCGGCGCGGGCCAACGCGGGACGACCACCCGCATCTTGGTCGGCCAGTACGTGGGGTTCGCCTGCATCCTCGGTGCCGCTGTGCTGGTGACTATCGGAGCCGGAGCATTCCTGCCCTCAGCAGCTATCCCGTACTTCGGGCTCATCCCCCTGGCCCTCGGTCTCTGGGCTGCATGGCGGGCCTGGCGCGGAGACGATGACGACGATGACGCCAAGGTCACGGGCACGAAGGTCAGCGCGTGGACCGTCGCAGGAGTCACCTTCGCCAACGGCGGAGACAACATCGGCGTCTATGTCCCCGTCTTCCTCAGCGTGGAACCCATCGCAGTGGTCGCCTACTGCCTCGTCTTCCTCGCGCTCGTCGCGGTCCTGGTCGTAGTCGCCAAGTTCGTTGCCACCCGGCCGCCGATCGCTGAAGTCCTCGAGCGCTGGGAACACATCCTGTTCCCCATCGTCCTGATCGGCCTCGGCATCGTCATCCTCGTCAGCGGAGGAGCGTTCGGTCTCTGACGGAGCCAAAGCGAACGAGAGAGGTCGCCAGGCTCGACGCTCCGGTATAGGGATCCCTGTGCGGGTTCATGCTGCGCAGCAGGAGAGTTTGGTGATGTCGGTGGTGAAGGTTTGGGCGGTGAGTTTGAGGCCTTCGGCCATGGTCAGGTAGGGGCTCCAGAGGTTGGCGACCTGGTCGGTGGTCATGCCGGCCTCGAGGATGTAGACGCTGGCGGCGGCGAGGTCACCGGCGTCCTGGGCGAGGGCGGTGATGCCGATGATGCGGCCGGTGTCGGCGTCGGTGACGATCTTGATGAGCCCGCGGGTGTCACGGTTGACGATGGCGCGCGGGACGTGCGCCAGGGGCAGGACGCGGCTGTCGCAGCGGATCCCGGCAGTGCGGGCCTGCTGGTCGGTCATTCCGACGGAGGCCAGGGCGGGGCTGGTGAACACGACCCGGGGCAGGTGGCGGTAGTCGACCTCCCGGCCGGCTCCGGTGAGGGCGTTGTCGGCGACCAGGGCGCCGTGGGCCGCGGCGACGTACACGAACTGCGGGTGGGCGGTGACGTCACCCGCGGCCCAGATCCGCGGGTTCGTGGTGCGCAGGTGGCTGTCGATGATGACCTCGCCGCGCTTGCCGGCGCGCACGCCGATGGTGTCGAGGCCGAGCGTGCCGGTGACCGGGCGGCGGCCGGTGGCAACGAGGAGCTCGGCCGCGCGGAGCTCGTGTGAGCCGTCGGCGGTGGTGGCGGTGACCGTGACCTCGCCGGTGGCCGGGTCGCGGCGCACCGCGGTGGGCACCGCGCCGCGGATGATCTCGATGCCTTCGTCGGCGAGGATTTCTTCCAGGGCGGTGGCGGCCTCGGGTTCCTCGTGGGAGGCCAGCCGTGAGCGGACGAGCATGGTGACCTGGGCACCGAGGCGGGAGAAGAGCTGGGCCTGCTCCATGGCGACGTAGCCGCCGCCGATGACCAGCAGCGACTCCGGGACGTGGTCCAGCTCCATCGCGGTCGTCGAGGTCAGATAACCGGCCTCCTGCAGGCCGGGGACCGGCGGCGCCCAGGGCGTGGAGCCGGTAGCGATGAGGTGGTGCGCGGCCCGGACGGTTTCCGCCGTGCCGTCCGGGCCGGTCACGCGGAGTGCCGGCTCAGTCGGTGTGCCGACGAAGGTGGCCTCGCCGGGGTGGAGGGCCCACCCGTACTCGGCGGCCAGGGCCGCGTACTTCTCGCTGCGCAGCGATCCGACGAGCTTGTCCTTGCCGGCGACCATGGCGGGCATGTCGACCGGTGGGGCGTCGGGGAGTGGCAGACCGGGGAACCGGGCGGCGTCGAGTGTGACGTGGCGGGCCTCGGCGGCCGCGAGCAGGGCTTTGGAGGGTACACACCCGGTGTTCACGCAGGTACCGCCGATGGTGCCGCGCTCGATCATCACCACCCGCTTGCCCAGGGTGGTGGCGCGGATCGCGGCCGCGAACGCCGCCCCACCGGACCCGATCACTGCCAGGTCATACGACCTGCCCTTGTCCGTTGCCGTCATAAGTCCTCCCTTGTTGCCGCGCCTCAGGACCAGGATCGACCTTCCAGTGCACTGGAAGGTCAAGGCAGAATGAGTGGCATGCGGATCGGTGAGGTGGCTCAGGCGTCGGGCACGACAGCTAAGACCCTGCGGTACTACGAGGACGTCGGACTCCTCCCCGACCCCGACCGCAGCCCGGCGGGGTACCGGGACTACGGCCCCGAGGTGCTCGACCGGCTGCACTTCATCCGCCGGGGCCAAGCCGCCGGGCTGACCCTGGCCCAGATCGGCCAGGTGCTGGCCATCCGAGACCGGGGCCAGGCCCCCTGCCAGCACGTCACCGACCTGCTCGACACCCGCCTCGCGGTCATCGACCGGCAGCTCGCCGAGCTCGCGCAGCTACGCACCACGATCGCCATCCTGCGCGAGCACGCCACCACCGGCGACCCGGCCACATGCTCCCCCGAGGACGTCTGCCGCTACCTGTGACCCGCGAAGGTCACCGGCCCGTGGCACCATCGCGACATGGCCGATGACACCCAGCAACGATGCTCGTGCTGCGGCCGCCAGCGGCCACGAAGGTCGCTCCACGCACTCGGGAGCGAACCGGCCTACATCTGCCGAAGGTGCGCGCTCTGGGTCGCCCTTCGCATCGCTCGCGACTGAACGACTCCGCCCGCAACGCGGGCACGCCGCCGGCCGCGGCGAACATCGTCGGATGGTGCGCGAAGGAACCAAAGGGCGCGAATGACGACCAATCAGCACGCCGCCAGCGCGATCGCGGGCGCCCGTTGCCGCACTCCTCATCCGACGGTCTGAGCTCCACCGCCTGGCAGTGGTCCGAAGCCTGGAGAGGGCATCGGAGCCGGACGGGACCCCCTAACGCTCAGTGGTCCGCCCTCGCAGCGGTTGCGGTCGGTCCAGTTGTCCGTCCCGTAGGAGGAACCCGTTGCGGAGGCGGTGCAGGTCATCGGCGGAAACCCACGCCCGAATGTTCGCAAGACCGCCCGAGAAGGGTTGTCCGGTGACGGTGCGTCATATGGGACGGCCTGTCGTCCCGTAAACGATGAGATACGACACACCGGGCACGGGTCACGGTGTCGCCGCTGTGGGCAATGCTTACCGCACGATCGCCCTGCGCAGCAGCAGCCAGGAGCCAGCCGAGGAGAGCAGGATGACGCCGCCGGCGAGGGCGGCGAGCCACCACAGTTCGAAAGCAGCCGCGAGGGCGGCAAAGCTCGGGATAGCCACGAGCACCGCCACCAGGATCACGAGGACCAGGCCCGCGGCGATGAACTGCGGGCCGCGGGCGCCGAACCGCACCCAGGCGGCCGCGAACACCCCGCCGACGCTCAACGAGGTGAGCACGCCGAGGAACACGATGGCCAGTAGGCGGAGCGGGTCGCCGGCGCCGAGCAGGAAGATGTCGAAGATGTAGAAGCCGAAGAACCAGTGGTCGGTCGCGAGTTCGACGCCGAGCAGGACCAGCAGGATGAGCGCGATGTAAGCGGCGGTGAGGGCCTGCCAAAGCAGTGTGCCTGCGGTGAAAGCGCGTCGCGAGGTGCCGAGGCTGAGCGCGAACGGGAAGGTCGTTGCCACGGCCGCGACGCCTGCGTAGACGAGGAAGCCGACCAGCGCGTACCCGATGCCGGGATTGAACTGGGAGCCCTGGATCCATTCATCCGTCCCGGGGATGCTGCCCGAGCGCCAGAAGACGAGTGAGATGAGTACCGAGATCACGGCGACGGTCCCGGTGATGTAGAGCGGCACGAGCAGCGACTGCTCCCGCTGGTTGGTGTGCAGCTTGACGGTGGCGATCACTGTGCTCATGCGAGCATCTCCTTTTCGGTGGCAGGATCGGTGGTTTCGCTCTCGCCGTAGGCGGCGACCAGTTCCTGCAGGGATGCCGGGGCGAACCGGATCCCGAGTCTGCGAGCCTCGTTGAGGGTTGCCTCGTCGAGCGGCCCGCGTAGGGTGGCGGAGGCGAGCCCGCCGGTCGCGTGACGGCTCAGCACGGGGTAACGCGCGGTGAGCGCGGTCACCGCATCCGCCATCCCGCTCACAATGACGGCAAGCTCGGCGATCTCCTCGGCGGCGTTGTCGACCCGCACCTGGCCGCGTTCGAGGATGACGACGCGGTCGAAGAGCGCCTCGGACTCTTCGATCAGGTGGGTCGAGAGGAGGATTGTGCGCGGATGCTCGACGACGTCGCGCAGTAATGTTCGGTGGAAGAGCACTCGTGCCGTGACGTCGAGGCCGAGGTAGGGCTCGTCGAGCAGGGTCAGCGGCGAGCGGGAGGCGAGGCCGAGTACGATCGCCACCGCGGAGAGTTGTCCGCGGGAGAACTTCTTGATGAGCGTCTTCTCGGGGATTCGCAGGCCTTCCACGAGTTCCGCTGCGAGCTCGTCGCTCCAGTTCGGCGCGTACTCCGGGGCGATCCTCAGCACGTGCCGCAGCCGGTAGTTGTCGGGGTAGCGCTGGTTGTCGCGCATGTAGTTCAGTTGTGACAGCACGCCCTCGTTCTCGAAGGGCTGCTCGCCGAACACGCGCACCTTTCCCGAATCCGGGCGGTCCTGTCCGGAGACGATGGACATCAGCGTGGTCTTACCCGCGCCGTTGCGGCCGAGGAGCCCGCAGATCGAGCCCTCGGGGATCGTGAGGGTCACGTCGTCCAGTGCCGCGGTGCCGCCGAAGCGGCGGGTCACGGCCGTCAGTTCGATTGCGTCGGTCATCATCAGTCCTCGTCTCGTTCGTCGACCATGGTGTGGAGCTCGCCCGGCTCGATCCCGATCGTCCGGGCCTCCCGCAACAGCGGGCGCATGTACTGCTCGCGGAACGTCTCGCGGCGGCGGCGCAACAGGATCTCCCTTGCGCCGGCGGCCACGAACATCCCAATTCCCCGTCTCTTGTAGAGCACTCCCAGCTCGACCAGCAGGTTCACTCCCTTGCTCGCGGTCGCCGGGTTCATCTGGAGGAACGCCGCGAAGTCGGTCGCCGAGGGGACGGCGGTCTCCTCGGGATAGACACCCGCGACGATGTCGTCGGCGATGCGAGCCGCCAACTGCTGGAAGACCGGTCCGTCACTGGTGAACACGAAAGTACTCTAGTCCATTAGCAGACTAATGGACAAGTGGACCTGTCATGCGACGCTGGGTGGGGCCTCGACGCCGCCGCACATACGGGGAGTGACCTATCGGCGCACGGTGTTTCTCTTGCGCAGGGGGCCCGCCTGCACGTGTACGCAACAGGCTTGTGTGAATCCTCAACTGATCTTCTACGCAAGCCGATTGAGGTGTCTCAGAACTTCGGTGTCTCGAAACCCATGGGATACGAGACAGTCGCCCCACCTCGCGCGATCGGCTGACGCACACGAGTGTTGAGGACTTCGGACAGAAGTGCCGATGACTTCGGACATTGACAACGCTTCGCGGCTCTCAACCCACGGCGTTTGTAGCGGAACTCAGTGCCGGATTCTATGGCTCGATACTTCCAGTGCTGGATGAGTATCGCTACAGTCAGTACCGTGGGGCATCTGCTGGGTTATGCGCGTGTGTCGACGACTGATCAGGACGCTGCGCTGCAGGTCGATGCGCTGACTGCCGCGGGGTGTTACCGGGTCTTCGTCGACACGATCTCTGGCTCCCTGGATCACCGTCCCGAGCTGACGAAGCTGATGGACCAGTTGCGCCCGGGGGACACGCTGGTGGTGTGGCGGCTGGACCGGTTGGGTCGCTCGATCCGGCATCTTATCGACCAGCTGCAGATCTTGTCCGAGCAGGGCGTGGGGTTCCGCTCCTTGCAGGAGACGATCGACACGACCTCCTCGGGCGGGCGGCTGGTGTTCCACGTCTTCGCCGCGCTGGCCGAGTTCGAACGTGACCTGATCCGTGAGCGCACCAACGCAGGACTGGCCGCCGCCCGGGCCCGTGGCCGCAAAGGCGGGCGACCGCCCGCACTGTCGCCGGACCAGGTCAAGGCGGCCCGTCGGATGTATGAGCAGAATGAGATGACGGTGGCGAAGATCGGTGCGGTCCTGGGCGTCAGCCGCGCCACCATCTACCGCGCGCTCAACCGCCAAAGTGTCCCAGTGGTCGAACCACGACAGTCGAGAAGCGCCGTGTAGGTCATGGACGCGGCCGGGCGCTGGCAGATCCTCAGGCTTCACGTCGAGGACCAGATCCCGCTCGCCGCCCTGGCCCGGGACACCGGTGTCGGGCTGCGCACCCTGGAGCGCTGGCACGCCCGCTACCGCACCGAGGGGTACACGGGCCTCGGTACGCGCAGACGCGCTGATGCCGGCAGCCATCACCTGCCCTCCGAGCTCGTGTCCTTGATCGAGGGGCTGGCATTGAGCAAGCCCCGCCCGACGATCATCACCATCCACCGCAAGATCAGCGCCATCTGCGAGGAGGGGGGATGGCCGGCGCCCTCCTATGGCGTGGTGCGCGCGATCATCGCCGACCTCGACCCGGGCATGGTCACCCTTGCCCTGGAAGGGCCGACGTCGTATCGCGACAAGTACGAACTGGCGCTGCGACGGCAGGCCGAGCACCCCAATGCGATGTGGCAGGCCGACCACACGATGCTCGACATCCTCGTGGTGGGCACCGACGGCAAGCCTGCCCGGCCATGGCTGACCACGATCATCGATGACCACTCCCGGGCGATCTGCGGTTACACCGTCTTCCTCGGCGCGCCCTCGGCGATGAACACCGCCTTGGCGCTGCGCCAGGCGATCTGGCACAAGGCCGTCCTCTCCTGGCCGATGTGCGGCCTGCCCGATGTGCTCTACGTCGATCACTGCAGCGACTTCATCAGCAACCAACTCACCGGCACAGCCGTGGACCTGCATATCCGGCTCATCCACTCTGCTGTCGCTCGTCCTCAGGGTCGCGGCAAGGTGGAGAGGATCTTCGGGACCGTGAACACCGAGCTGCTGGCTGGTCTGCCTGGGTACATCGCCGAGGGCCACCCCTGGCCAACGCCAAAGCTGTCCCTGGCTGAGCTCGACGCTGCGCTGGAGGAGTTCGTGATCACCTACAACGACCGGACTCACAGCGAGCTCGGCACCTCCCCGCGCGCTGCCTGGATCGCCGATGGCTGGCTTCCGCGCATGCCGGAGAGCCTGGAGGACCTCGACGGGCTGCTGCTCACCGTCGCCCAGACCAGGGTGGTGCGCCGCGATGGCATCCACTTCCAGGGCCTGCGCTACATCTCCCCGACCCTGGCTGGCTATGTCGGCCGGGCGGTCGTGATCCGTTACGACCCCAGGGACATCACCGAGATCCGCGTGTTCGACCACGAGGAGTTCGTCTGTAAGGCCATCAACCAGGACCACCACGACCAGAAGGTCAGCTTCAAGGAGGTCCAGGCCTCCCGCAACGCCCGGCGCCGGGCGTTGCGGGAGGGCATCAACGAGCGGATCGCCGTCGTGGCCACCCACACCACCGAAACGCCACCAGCGACCGAGGCGCCGCCACCGGCGCCACGGCGGAAGTTGAAGGTTTACAGAGAGGACCTAAGGTGAGTCAGCGCTTCATCGTGACCAAAGAACACCGCCGCTTCACCGAGTTCGCCGACGCCGTGCGGCGCGGGCACACCATCGGCCTGTGCTTTGGCCCAGCCGGCGTGGGCAAGACGCTCTCCGCGCGCCGCTACGCCCGCTGGGACAAGGTCCACGACCTGCTGACCTACTGGGGACCGCGCTCCGACAGTGACGCGCAGGTCTACGCTGCGCTGGCCAAGAGCCGCACCGTGCTCTACACCCCCAGCGTGCTGACCACGCCACGAGCCTTGAAGGACGAACTCGACCAGGTCATCACCCGCACCAACATCTGCATCGAGCAGCACCTCGCGCCGGCCGGGCAGGTCACGCCAGAGACGCGCGGATGGCGCCACAGCAGGAACTACGTGGAGCTGGTCATCGTCGATGAGTCCGAACGCCTCCGCCCCACCGCAATGGAACTGCTGCGCGATCGCTACGACCGAGAAAACCTTGCCCTCATCCTGATCGGCATGCCCGGTCTGGAGAAGCAGTTCAGCCACTATCCCCAGTTCTACAGCCGCGTCGGCTTCGCCCACCAGTACCGGCCCCTGGGCAAGGAGGAACTGCTCTTCGTCCTGCAACGGCATTGGCGCGCCCTCGGTAAGATCCTCGACCCAGAGGACTTCACCGACGCCCAAGCCATCGCCGCCATCGCCCGGATCACCCGAGGTAACTTCCGGCTTCTGGAACGACTCTTCCCCCAGATCGAGCGCGTCCTGAAGATCAACGAACTCGACACCATCACCAACGACGTCATCGAAGCCGCCGCCAGCACTCTCGTCATCGGCGTCAGTTGACCGGGTCCGCCACATATCACCTACAGAACCCCGCCATTTAACGGCGCAAGCCACATCTTCTCACTCCCCTTCATCGAGTTCGCTCTGTTGATCGTCCGTCGTCGTGTCCCAAGGATCCGGGATCCCCACCGCCACCGGTTGGATCTTCCACATTCGAGCCAGCCAGGCGGCGGCGAAGACATCGGAGAACTCGATGAAGTCGTCGAGCCCGCCGGGGCGATCGAGGCGTAGTGCCGCCTGTTCCCACATGAAGGAGTCTGCGACGACGCTCCACGTTTTCGTGCAGCGACTCCACAACCGAGCGGGGATAGCTGTGTTCTCTGGATCCATGGCTAGAACTCCTCTGCTTCCAGTCGGTCTCGTGCTGCCAGAAGGTCACCCCAACGCCCGTCCGCATCAGTTAAGTCCCTCATAGTGGTGTAGCCCTCGGTGGCCGTGACCGTCAGGGACGTCAGCGCGGTCACCGTGGGATCCT
>CANMNB010000008.1 GCA_947499145.1 uncultured Arachnia sp. | reverse complement strand
AGCCGTCCGCCTCAACATGGAAAACAGCCAACAACGACTCCAAACAGCTTGACACCTTCCGACTGATCGATTTTCGGGGCGGGGTGAGCGGGGGGGGGTGGGGCCGCCGGGCCGCACAGTAGCGGAGGGTCAGTCCACAGCGGAGGGTCAGTCCAGACCGCGGTCGTCGATCAGGCGCCCGTCGCCGTCGTCCCTGGGCCGGATGAAGAGATGGTCCAGCCCCAACCGGCCGGAACCGTGGGCCATGAGGAGCAGACCGGCCACGGCCAAGACGACGTTGTACTCCCAGCCGTCCTCGTGGGCGTAGAACCCGTCCTTCGTCAGGTACGCGACGGCGAAGTTCTGCAGCGCGATCCCCAGCCCGATGAGAGGCGTCCCCAGACCGAAGATGAGGAGCAGCCCGCCGATCAGTTCGAACGCGATCACCGCCCATGCCAGCGTGGATGCCGACGGCAACCCGGCGGCCTCGATGATGCCCGCCTGCTCCGCGATGCCCGTGACCTGCCACCGGTGCCAGCCGTGGGCCACCAGCACGACGCCGATGACGATCCGGGCCACCAGGAGGGCGAAGTCACGCACGGCTCGCAGGAAAGCGGACATCGACGTGCTCCTAACTACGTGGTTCCTCGCCATCGTAGGGGACCGCGTCCGGCTCGTCGTCGTGGCTCGCCACAGTCTCGTCGCCGCGGATCAACCGACCGGAGGTGTAGGGACCAAGCCGCTGCATCGCCAGCCGGCCCACGAGCTGCTGGTTGGTCACCACCCGCTGGGAACGCCCATTGGTCATGAAGCTCAGCGCCCAGCTGACCAGAGTCGTGACGCGCTGCTTGAACCCGGCGATGTAGAGCAGGTGCAGGAACAGCCACGCCGCCCACGCGATGAAGCCGGTGAGCTTGATACGGCCCGCCTTGACCACGGCCGAGTACTTCGAGATGGTGGCCATCGAGCCCTTGTCGACGTAATGGAAGTCCCCGGGCGGCGGGGTGCCCTCCACCTTCGAGCGGATGGTGGCGGCGGCGTGCTGGGCGGATTGGATCGCGCCCTGCGCCACGCCGGGCACGTCCGGGAAGGACATCAGGTCCCCGATGACGAACACGTCCGGAAACCCTGGCAGGGTCAGGTCGCTCTGCACGATGACGCGTCCGGCCCGGTCCAGCTCGGCACCCGACTGCTCGGCCAGCGTCTGCCCCAGCTCGTCTCCCTGGACGCCTGCTGCCCACACCTTGGCGAAGCACTCGATCCGCTCCGTCGTGCCGTCGGCGTTGCGCATCTCGATGCCGCGGGCATCGACGTCGGTGACGATCGAGTTCAGCCGCACCTCGACACCCAGGGACTCGAGCTTCTCCTGCGTCCACGCCCCGAGTTCCGGTCCGAACGGCGGGAGCACCTGGTCGGCGCCGTCGACCAGGATGACACGGGCCTCGGACGGGTCGATGGCGCGGAAATCCCGTTTCAGCGTGGAGGCCGCCAGTTCGCGGATCTGCCCGGCCATCTCCACGCCGGTGGGACCCGCACCCACCACCACGAAGGTCATGAGACGGCGGCGTTCCGCTGCATCGGAGGTGAACTCGGCCACCTCGAAGGCCTTGAAGATACGGGCCCGTAGCTCGAGCGCATCGTCGATCGTCTTCATGCCCGGGGCGAAGGTGGCGAACTCGTCCTTGCCGAAGTACGACTGCCCCGCGCCGGTGGCGACGATGAGCGAGTCGTAGAGGGTCTCCTGGTACTCGTCGTGGAAACGCCACTTGACGACCTTGTTGACGATGTCGACGTCCTCGACCAGCCCGAGCAGCACCTGGACGTTGCGCTGGCGGCGGAGGATTTCGCGTGTCGCGGGTGCGATCTCACCCTCCGACAGCACGCCGGTGGCCACCTGGTAGAGCAGTGGCTGGAACAGGTGATGGGTGGTGCGCGCGATCAGCGTGATGTCGACGTCGGTTCGCTTGAGCGCCTTGGCGCTGAACAGCCCACCGAAGCCCGATCCAATGATGACGACGCGGTGTCGTCTGCGGCTCATTCTGCCCCCTCGTGGATCTGGACGACGTTGCCGACGCTGTCGTCGATGTTCACCCCGCGGCCAGACGGGTCCTCGAAGATCTTTCCGACGGCGACTCCGCGTGCTCGCAGCCGCTCCACCTCCGCGTCGAGGTCCTCGACCCCGAAAACGATGACCGGGATCGCGTCCTGGCGCAGCTTTCGCGTGTAGGCGCGGGTGACGTCGTCGTCGATGGGTTCCAGCAGCAGTCCGACGTCCTGGCCGGGCGCGCGGACGATGTAGACGTTGTGCTCGGGCATCGTGGCGTAGGTGTCGAAGCCCAGCACGTCGGTGTAGAACCGGAACGCGTGCGCCGGGTCCGACACGTGGATGCTGCACATCGAGATCCTCATGGCGCAAGGTTAGTCGCTGCCCGGGTTCCGGCCCCGGGGGTGACCGCCCGGTTAAGCTGACCCAGCCCCGCCGCATCACAGAGAGGCCCCCGTGACCACGCCGTCCCCGCCGCCGACGACGTCGGCGCCGCCTGCCGCAGGGTGGTGGTGGGTGCTCGCCGGTCTGGCCGGGATACTGCTGGTGGCGACGGCGACCACACTCGACACCGACGGCCTCCTCGAGGTGGGCGCCGAACCGTGGCGGGCGCTGGTCACCCTGCCCGGCCACGCGCTGCTGCTGTGGGCCTGGTGGAAGCTGGGCCCCCGGTGGCGACGTCCGCGGCTGACAGCAGCGCTGTGGTCCCTGCCCATGCTCCTGGTGCCGCCCATGCACAGCCGCGACGCATACTCCTACGCCGCCCAGGGGTGGCTGCTCCGCCACGGCCACGACCCGTACACGGTCCCGTCCGGCGACGCCGACCTCCCGGGCCTGCTCGTGGGCGTCCACTGGTTCGAGACCACGTCGGTCTACCCGCCGCTGTCGTTGAAGGTCTTCGAGTGGGTCACCCGGCTCACCGACAGCGACCTCTACTGGACCGCCATCGCCATGCGGGTGCCGAACGTGCTGGCGCTGGTCGCGATGGCCGTGCTGCTCCCGATGCTCGCGCGGCGGGCCCGGATTCCGTCGTCGACCGTGCTGTGGGCGGGCCTGTCCAATCCGCTCATCCTGGTGCAGTGGGTGGGTGGGATCCACAACGATGCGGTGATGGTCGCCCTGATCGCGTGGGCGTTCCTGGCCGCACACGACGCGGCCTGGCGCGGCTGGCGGGGCATGCTCCTGGGCGGTGCACTGATCGGAATTGCGATGTCTGTCAAGCAGTCCGCGGCGCTCGCCGGGCTGGGCGTCGTCGCGCTGGCCTGGTCGGCCGCCGCACCACACCTCCCCTTACACCTGCGCACCTGGTGGGGGTTGGCGAGGCGTGCCGTGGCCGCCGGTGTGGTGGCGATCGCCGCGTTTGCGGTGATCGCGTGGGTCACGGGGCTGGGACTCGGCTGGCGCAACCCGACGGCCGGCAGCCCACTGGAGGCGACGTCGAACACGCCCATCTCCTGGGTGGCGTCCTTCGCCCGCTTCCACGAGCTGCTGCCCGAGGAGACCATCGTGACCGTCCTGACGGGCGTGAGCTTCGGACTGGTGCTCGCCGCCGTCGTGGTCCTGGTGCTCAGGGCGGGTCCGAGGCCGCCGACCTCAGCCGGGCGGCCATGGCTCGTGGCGTCGGGAAGCCTGTTGGCCTTCGCCGTCCTCGGCCCGGCGCTGCAGCCCTGGTACCTCACCTGGGTGGTGCCGTTCGTCGCGCTGGCCCGGCCGCGCCTGCTGTGGCAGCACGCCTGGTTGCTGGCAGTCGTGCTGGCCGGTGTCATCCCCGCCCTGCAGGACGTGATGGCCCCCTACGCGGCCATGGCGTTGTTGGCGTTCCCGGGCTGGCTGCTGTGGCGTCGACTGCGCCGCGACGCCACCCCCGTCCTCGAGCGATCCGCGACCACGGTCTGACGCGGTCGACGCCGTTGGGCCGATGCGGACCCGGGCCGGCGAACCCTAGGTTGGGTGCCATGACGCACCATCGATGGACTCGCGAGCCGGCGGCGTGGGCCGTCCGCACGCGCGGCCTCACCAAGCGGTTCCGCAGCACCGTCGCAGTCTCGGGGCTGGACCTCAACATCCCGCTGGGCGGGGTGCATGCCCTGCTCGGGCCCAACGGCTCCGGCAAGACCACGACCATCCGGCTGTTGCTCGGCCTCCTGCAGGCCAATGCGGGGTCCATGGAGCTGTTCGGCGTCCCCGTGCCCGCGCGTCTTCCGGAGGTAATCGGCCGGGTGGGTGCCATTGTCGAGTCGCCGGCCTTCTACCCGACGATGACGCTCCGGCGGAACCTGGAGATCCTCGCCACCTCGATCGGCGTCCCCACGCGTCGGGTCACCGAGGTCCTGCTGGAGGTGGGACTGGGCGGTCGCGCGGAGAGCCGCTACCACCAGTGCTCACTGGGGATGAAGCAGCGCATGGCCATCGCCGCGACCCTGCTCAAGGAGCCGGAGCTGTTCATCTTCGACGAGCCGACCAATGGGCTGGACCCGGCCGGCATCCAGGAGATCCGCACCACCATGCGGGCGTTGGCCGACTCCGGCCGCACCGTACTGGTCTCCAGCCACCTGCTCTCGGAGATCGAACAGATCGCCGACACCGTGTCCATCATTGGCCGCGGCCGTGTCTTGGCGGAGGGGGAGCTGGGCCAGTTCCTCGCCGACGGTGGTGCGCACGTCGTCGTCGAGGTGGACGACCAGTGCGTCGCCTTCGAGGCGCTGCGGGTGGGTGGCTACTCTCCCCGCGTCGTCGGCGGGCAACTGCACGTCGTTCGACGTGACCAGCAATCGCCGGACCCATCCGACGTCGCCCGCGTGCTCGGTGCCGTCGACGTCTGGCCCAGTCGGCTCGGCCTGGAGAGCTCCACCCTGGAGCAGGTCTTCCTGGGGCTGACCGCGGGCGAGCACCTCACCGCCACCCAGGGCCGACAGCAGGAGGTGGCGTCATGACCGACCTGCTCACAGCCGAGTTCCTGCGCCTCGTCAGCCGGCGCATCCTGTGGGCGCTGCTGCTCGGAGTCGCGGCGCTGGGTGCCATCGTCACACTCACGAATCTGGGTCTCACCGAGCCCCTGTCCGTCGCTGAGCAGCAGGAGGCGCAGCAGATCCACGAGAATGAGCTCGTGGCCTGGGAGGAGGCATGCGGGGACGAGCCCGCAGACTGTGGGGACTGGCCCCGCCCGACGCGGGACCAGTACGAGCGTGAGGTGTGGAGCTACGCCGACTACCTGGACAACTCCCTGTTCGGCGGCTCCTTCGTGGCGCTCATCGGGTCGCTCTTCCTCGGGATCGGGATGGTGGGCGGCGAGATCAACGCCGGGACGCTCGGGACGCAGCTCACCTTCACCCCGGAACGCAACCGGACCTTCGTCACCAAAGTGACGGCGGCCGTGGCCGGGGGAGCGTTGATCGCGCTCACCTTCGCGGCAAGTACCGTCATCATCGGCACCCTCAGCCACCTCCTGATGAGAGGCGCCGACGACGTCACGGCCGGTCCGGAACTGCCGCTCGCGATACTGCGCCTCCTGCTCGTCGGTGCCATGCTCGCCCTCCTCGGTGCCGCGGCGACGTTGGGTCTCGGGTCCTCCGGTTGGGCGGGCGGGCTGATCATGGCCGTGGCCTTCGGGTCCCTGGTGGTGAGCTCGTCCCTGCCGAGCGCATCCCTGGTGCTGCGTCTGATGCCGTGGCCGAACCTCGTGACGCTGGTGGACGGGAGCTACGAGCACTGGGGTCCCGAGTCCTACGAGCTGGAGACGATCCTGACGTTCTGGCAGTCGTTCAACTACGCGGCGATCATCCTCATCGTCGTCACAGCGTTGGCCGTGTGGGCATTCCGCCGCAAGGACGTGCTGGTCTGAGGCGTTACCCGCCGGGCGGGGCGGTCGTCGCCCGCAGGATGAACTCGGTGGGCACCACGGTCCGGTCCGGGGGACGGTAGCCCGTGCCGTGGCCGCGGATCTGTCGCAGCAGGATGTCGACGAGTTCGTGGCCGATCGCGTGGAAGTCCTGTTTCACGGTGGTCAGCGGCGGGTACGCGAACTCGCCGACGGCGATCCCGTCGAACCCCACGACGGAGACGTCTTCCGGCACGCGACACCCGGCCTCGTGCAGGGCGCGCAGCAGCCCGAATGCCATCTCGTCGTTCGCGCTGTAGACCGCGGTCACGTCCGGATCCGCGGCGATCAGCTTGCCCACCTCGTACCCCGACCGGGGCGTCCAGTCGCCCTGCCACGGCTCCGGCGCGCGGATTCCCGCTGCCTCGAGGGTGCGCCGCCAGGAGGACTTTCGGATGAACGCCGGCTCGGAGTCCTCGGGTCCCGCGATGTGGTGCACCGTGGCATGCCCCAGGTCCAGCAGGTGCTGGGTTGCGGCGGCGCTGCCGCCGATCTGGTCCGCGGTGACGGCCGGGTAGTGCCCGATCAGCCGCGAGTCGGACACCGCCACCGGCATCCCGGCCGGGAGCGTCAGTGTGTCCGGAGTCGCGGTCTCGGCGCGGATGATGATGAGCCCGTCGATCGCCTGGTGCGAGATGCGGTGGGCGCCCTGTTCCCAGTGGTCCGCATCGGGGGTGGTGATCGAGACGAGCGAGACCGCGTAGCCGTTCTCTTCGGCGGCCTCGACGACGGCCGCCGTGCTCAGGGCTTCCCCGGTGCGCTCGTAGCGGTGGGCCAGGATCCCGATGGTGCCGAAGGTGCCGTTGCGCAGTGCCCGGGCCGCCCGATTTGGGCTGTAGCCGAGCTGGGCCATTGCGTCGAGGACCAAGGCTCGCGTCGCGGGGCGGACTGGCTGGGACCCGGTGGAGACGCGGGAGACGGTCTGCGCGGACACGCCGGCCAGCCGGGCGACGTCCTGGATCGACGGCCCGGTCTTGCGGCCCCGCGGGCCTGATCCGCGCATGTCGGGGAGTCTAGACGGCCGCGATGATGTTTAGGTGAACATCCCGGAAACGCGATCCGCAATTGTTCGGCCAAAATCGTTATCTGACTGTTATGCGGAGTCTCTGACACCCGGCGGCGCTGGTGCTACGTTTACGTAAACATGAGTCCCTCGACGTCAGCGGGGCTCATCCGGGAAAGCCGACCCGTCACCTCGGCACAGTCCACCAGCGACTCGAAGGAAGTCCTCAATGACGAAGTGGAAGAAGCTCGCAGCCATCTCGCTGCTCACCCCGCTCGCACTCGCGGCCGCGGCCTGCGGCGGCGACACCGGCGACACCCCTGACGACGCCAACGGCGACGGCAACCCGGCCGAGGGCGGCGGCACCCTCACCGTCTGGACCTGGGACCCGGCATTCAACATCTACGCGATGGAGGAGGCCGAGAAGATCTACCAGGCGGAGAATCCCGACGTCGAGGTCGAGATCGAGGAAGTCCCTTGGGATGACCTGCAGACCAAGCTCACCACCCTCGCCCAGTCCCAGGAGTTGGGCGAGCTCCCCGACATCTTCCTGATGCAGAACAACGCGTTCCAGAAGAACGTCATCAACTACCCCGACCTCGTGGTGCCGCTCGATGACACCGAGATCGACTTCAGCCAGTTCCCGGACGGCGTGGTCTCGTACTCGGTCATCGACGACGAGCACTATGGCGTCCCCTTCGACAACGGCACTGCCATCTTCGCCCTGCGCACCGACGTGCTCGAGGAGGCCGGGTACACACTCGACGACTTCACCGACATCACGTGGGAGGACTTCATCACCAAGGGTGAGGACGTCCTGGCCAAGACGGGCAAGCCGCTGATGTCCGGCCAGGCAGGCGCCTCCGACACGATCATGATGATGCTCCAGTCCGCGGGTGCCAGCCTGTTCGACGAGGAGGGCAACCCCACCATCGTCGGCAACGAGGCCCTGTTGAAGTCCATCGAGGTCTACCAGGAGCTCGTCGAAAAGGGCATCTTCCTCGAGGTCAACTCGTGGGACGAGTACATCGGCTCCTTCGTCAACGGCAACGTGGCCGGCACCATGCAGGGTGTCTGGATCATGGGCTCCATCCAGAGCGCCGAGGACCAGTCGGGCCTGTGGGGCATCACCAACGTGCCCAAGTTCTCGGACATCGACGGAGCCACCAACTACACCGCCAACGGTGGCTCGTCGTGGGCCATCAGCTCCAACGCCGACAAGGAGCTCGCCGCCGACTTCCTGAACAAGACCTTCGCCGGCTCCGCGGAACTGTACGACACCATCCTTCCCGCTTCCGGTGCGGTCGCCAACTGGCTGCCGGCAGCCGAGAGCGACGTCTACGCCGAGGCGCACGAGTACTTCGGTGGTGAGCCGGTGTTCACCAAGGTGATCGAGTACGCCGAGCAGGTCCCCAGCAACAACACCGGTGCCTACTACTACGAGGGCCGCGACGCCGTGAGCGCCGCCGTCACCAAGATCATGGACGGCACCGACCCCAACACCGCTCTCGAGGAGGCCCAGGCCAACGTCGAGTTCGCGATGGGGTGACCCACCGCTGACAACCACCGTGGGTGGGGGCCGGTCACCGGCCCCCACCCGTGCCTGAAGGGACCTGACCATGTCACGCAGCACCTCGGTGGCGGAACGACGGAGCGTCGCCCCACCTGACGAGGCGGGCTCCGGGCCCGCGCGCACACGCGGCCGCTTCGGCATCGAGCAGCGCCGCAACCTGACCGGCTGGATGTTCCTCCTCCCGGCCGCCCTCCTCATCCTCTGGATGAACTTCTACCCGATGTTTCGCGCCTTCCTGCTCTCCCTCCAGACGGGGCGCGGGAGCCGCATGGACTACGCCGACCCGCTCTGGTTCAACTACGAGCGGCTGTTCAGCGACGACATCTTCAAGCTGACCGTCACCAACACGTTCCTGTACCTGATCGTGCAGGTACCGATCATGCTGGTCCTGGCGCTGATCCTCGCCAACCTCCTGAACGACCCCAACCTGAGGTTCAAGGCGTTCTGGCGCACCGCGATCTTCCTTCCTGCCGCCGTGTCGCTGGTGAGCTACTCCCTGGTGTTCCGAACGATGTTCGCCACCGACGGCTTCGCCAACGACGCGCTGCTGTGGCTCGGGTTCATCGACTCACCGATCAACTGGCTGGGTGAGACCGACACCGCCCGGTTCGTCATCATCCTCGGCCTGCTCTGGCGCTGGACCGGCTACAACATGGTCTTCTACCTGGCCGCGCTGCAGAACATCGACCATTCGTCGATCGAGGCGGCCAAGATCGACGGCGCCAACTCGCTCAAGACGTTCTGGTACGTGACCATCCCGCAGCTGAAGCCGATGATCCTGCTCACCGCCATCCTCTCCACCAACGGCACCCTGCAGCTGTTCGACGAGTCGTGGAACCTGACCCAGGGTGGTCCCGCGTACACATCGATGACGATGTCGCACTACCTGTTCGAGGTGTCGTTCCAGCGGAACCCCAACTTCGGCTACGGCGCCGCCCTGTCCTACGTGATCCTCGTGATGGTCGCGATCCTCGCAGCATTCCAGATGAAGGTGGGTGACAAGCGTGACTAGGACCCAGCTCCGTCGCGTCCCCGGCTACGCGTTCCTGACCGTCTCCGCGATCCTGTCGTTGTTCCCGCTGTACTTCATGGTGGTCTCGTCGACGAACACCAGCCAGGAGGTGCTGGGCTCCAAGCTGCTGCCCGGCACGCACTTGTTCGAGAACTTCTCGAAGCTCACGGCCCAGCAGGACATCGGTTCTGCCATGTTCTACTCGTCGATCATTGCGATCGGCACCACCGTCCTGGCGCTCATCGTCTGCTCGATCGCCGGCTACGGCTTCGAGGTGTTCCACTCGCGCGGCAAGGACATCCTCATGGCAGTCCTCCTGCTCGCGATCATGATCCCGTTCGCGGCCACGATGATCCCCCTGTTCCGCATGTTCGCCGACTTCGGACTGGTCAACTCGTGGTTCGCCGTCGTCGTGCCGTTCATCGCCACCCCCCTGCTGGTCCTGCTGTTCCGGCAGGCCGCGCGCTCGTTCCCGCACGAGATCGTGGAGGCCGCCCGCCTCGACGGGCTGAGCGAGATCGCGATCTTCTTCCGGATCTTCCTGCCCACCATGAAGTCGACGCTGGCCGCCGCCGCCGTCATCACGTTCATGTTCTCCTGGAACAACTTCCTCTGGCCGCGGGTGATCATCGTCAACAATGCGAACCAGACCATGCCCATGCTCATCTCCAACCTGCGCGCCGGATACGTCACCGACTACGGCGTGCTCATGCTGGCGGTGCTGATCGCCTCGCTCCCCGCGATGGTGATCTTCCTCGTCCTCCAGCGCCAGTTCGCCCAGGGAATCACAGGAGCCATCAAGTGACGTTCGACCCCAGCCGGAGCGCCGACCCCACCTTTGTCGCCGAGAACCGGATGCCCTTCCACTCCGACCACCGCTGGTTCTGCGATGCCGACGAGGCGCGCCTGGGTGACAGCTCGTTCGAGCAGTCCCTGAACGGGACGTGGAAGTTCCACTACGCCAAGAACCCTGCGCTGGCCCCGCAGGGCTTCGAGGCCCTCGACTTCGACGCCGACGCCTGGGACGACATCCCCGTCCCGGCGCACATCCAGCTGCAGGGCTACGACCGTCCCCAGTACGCCAACGTCCAACACCCGTGGGATGGGTTCGAGGACATCCAGCCCGGCGAGATCCCGACGCGGTTCAATCCCGTGGGCAGCTATGTCACCCACTTCACCCTCGGACGCCCACTCGCTGATGGTGAACGCCTGAGCGTCTCCTTCAAGGGCGCCGAGAGCTCCATCGCGCTCTGGCTCAACGGGACGTACGTGGGCTACGGCACCGACGCGTTCACGCCGTCGGAGTTCGACCTCACCGACCACCTCGTCGACGGCGAGAACCGGCTCGCGGCGCAGGTGTACAAGTGGAGCGGTCAGGCGTGGATCGAGGACCAGGACTTCTACCGGTTCTCCGGCATCTTCCGCGACGTTGTGCTCCTCCGCCGTCCCGCCGTGCACGCGGAGGACCTGCGGATCACCACGGACGTCGCCGACGATCTCGCCGCCGCGACGGTCCGGCTCGCCGTCAAGCTCGACGGCGAGGGCTCCGTCCGCGCCACCCTGGAGGGGGTCGGAGAGCTCGAACCCGGCGACGACGGCGTGCTGCGCGTCGCCGTCGACGGGCCCCGGCTGTGGTCCGCCGAGGACCCGCAGCTGTACGGGTTGACCGTCGAGGTGCTCGACTCCTCCGGTGCGGTCACCGAAGTGATCCCGCAGCAGGTGGGCATCCGCCGGTTCGGAATCGAGGACGGCGTGCTGAAGATCAACGGCCAGCGGGTCGTGTTCAACGGCGTCAACCGCCACGAGTTCGGGCTGCAGGGTCGCGTGATGACCCGCGAGCAGACCGAAGCCGACCTGAAGGCCATGAAGCTCGCCAACATCAACGCGGTCAGGACCTCGCACTACCCGAACAACTCCTTCCTCTACGAGCTCTGCGACATCTACGGCCTCTATGTCATCGACGAGATGAACCTGGAGTCGCACGGCATGTGGGACGCGGTGCGCTTCGGTCGCATCCCGATCGACCAGGCGGTCCCCGGTGACCTCCCCGAGTGGCGCGACACGCTGCTGGCCCGCGCCGCCTCCATGGTAGAGCGCGACAAGAACCACGCGAGCATCGTGATGTGGTCCTGCGGCAATGAGTCGTTCGGAGGCGCCAACCTCCGCGACGTCGCCGACTGGTTCCGCTCCGTCGACGACCGGCCGGTCCATTACGAGGGCGTCACCTGGGATCCCCGGTACCCGGAGACCACCGACGTCGTCAGCCAGATGTACACGCCGGCGGCGACGATCGAGGAGTTCCTGCGGGAGAATCGGGACAAGCCGTTCATCCTCTGCGAGTACGCCCATGCGATGGGCAACTCGTTCGGAGCCGTCGACAAGTACGTCGAGCTGGCCCACCGGGAGCCGTTGTTCCAGGGCGGTTTCATCTGGGACTTCGCCGACCAGGCGATTCCCATGACCGACCGCCACGGAAAGCAGTACTTCGGCTACGGCGGCGACAACCTCGAGGCCCCGCACGACGCCGAGTTCTCCGGCAACGGCATCTACTTCGCCGACCACAGCCCGACCCCGCGGATCCAGGAGGTCCGCAAGGTCTATCAAGGTTTGAAGATCGCCGTCGAGGAGGGGTCGTTCGACGTCACGAACCGGTTCTTGTTCACCAACACCGATGCCTACGACTGCGTGGTCACCCTGTCTCGTGAGGGTCGCGTGCTGGCGGAGGGAACGGTCGGGACCACCGTCGCGCCCGGGCAGACGGCTCGCTACGACCTGCCGGTCGAGCTGCCGTCCGCGGCGGGCGAGTATGCCGTCGACGTCTCCTTCCGGCTCAAGGAGGCCACCCGCTGGGCGCCGGCCGGTCATGAGGTGGCGTTCGAGCAGGGCGTGTTCCGCGTCGACGGAGGGGAGGTGCGCCCGACGGCGCCCGCTCCGGAGGTGGTCGACGGCATCCACAACATCGGAGTCCGCGGCCGGCACTTCACGGCGCTGTTCTCCAAGCTCTACGGCGGACTCGTGTCGTACCGCTACGGCCTCACTCCCGACGGTGGTCGGGAACTCCTGCGCAGCATCCCGAAGCCGAACTTCTGGCACGCGCCGACGTCGAACGAGCGCGGCTGGGGCATGCCCTTCCGCGACGGCCAGTGGCTGCTCGCCAGCCGGTATGCCAAGGCGGCCGACGGCGGCCCGCAGGTCACCGAGCGTGACGGCGCCGTCGAGGTTCGCTACACCTACCTGCTGCCCAGCGAGCCGGCCGGGGAGTGCGACGTGGCGTACCTGGTGGACGGCGAC
The DNA here is from genome assembly GCA_947499145.1 of uncultured Arachnia sp. Lineage (GTDB taxonomy): Bacteria > Actinomycetota > Actinomycetes > Propionibacteriales > Propionibacteriaceae > Arachnia. Next base: position 326,658 of record CANMNB010000008.1, on the reverse strand, counting down.
GGCCGGGTGGAGGTGACGTTGACCGTGCGTCCCGGGGACGGCCTGCCGGACATGCCGGAGTTCGGGATGCTGTTCACCGCCGACGCCGACTACGGGATGCTCACTTGGTACGGCGAGGGCCCGGACGAATGCTACGTGGACCGCCGCCTCGGCGCGCGGCTCGGGGTGTACTCCGGTGACGTCTCGGACCAGCTGACGCCCTACATCCGGCCGCAGGAGTCCGGCAGCCACACCGGTGTCCGCTGGGCGACGGTGACCGACGCCCAGGGTGCCGGCCTCCGGTTCGAGGCGGACCAGCCGATGGAGTTCTCGGCGCTGCCGTGGACGCCGTTCGAAGTGGAGAATGCGGCGCACCCGGTGGACCTGCCGCCGATCCAGCGCACCGTGATCCGGCCGGCGCTCATGCGCCGCGGCGTGGGCGGCGACGACTCGTGGGGCTCCATGACGCACCCGGAGTACCGACTGCCCGATGGCAAGGAGTTGACCTTCCGGTTCAGCTTCCAGGGCGTCCTCTGACTGAAAAACGCACACGATCGAGAGTGTTGCGCCCTCTGAGGGGGTAAGACGCGCCGATCGTGTGCGTTCTTCAGTGGATTCGCCTCCGACCAGGTCAACGGAGTCACTGCCCTCCCCCGAGCGGCCCAGACCGTAGGCTGGGAGCCATGCGTGAACTCCAAGCGATCATCATCGACGAGATGGGTGTGAGGCCCGAGATCGACCCCGCCGAGGAAGTCGAGCGTCGGATCCAGTTCCTGGTCGACTACGTCCGCACCAGTCGCACCGGCGGCTTCGTGCTGGGCATCTCCGGCGGACTCGACTCCACCCTCGCCGGCCGTCTGGCCCAACTCGCCGCGGAGCGTCTGCGCGCCGAGGGGGTCGACGCCGTCTTCGTCGGCGTTCGCCTGCCCTACGGCGTCCAGGCCGACGCGCACGACGCCGAGGATGCGCTCGACTTCATCCAGCCCGATGAGGAGCACCGCCTGAACATCGCGGCGGCCGTCGACGGCATGGAGGCCGCCTTCGAGGAGGCCGTCGGCCGGGAGATCACCGACTTCAACAAGGGCAACGTCAAGGCCCGAATGCGGATGATCGCGCAGTACGCCCTGGCGGGGGAGCGGAACCTGCTGGTCATCGGCACGGACCACGGCGCCGAGTCCGTCACCGGCTTCTTCACCAAGTTCGGCGACGGCGCGGCCGACATCCTGCCGCTCTTTGGGTTGAACAAGCGCCAGAACCGGCAGCTGCTGCGGCACATGGGGGCCCCCGACCACCTCTGGCAGAAGGTCCCGACGGCCGACCTGCTCGATGGCAAGCCGCTCCAGTCCGACGAGGCCGAGCTCGGTATCACCTACGACCACATCGACGATTACCTCGAGGGTCGTGAGGTCCCAGAGGCTGCGGCCGAGAGGATCGAGGCCAAGTGGCGCATCACCCGCCACAAGCGCACCACCCCGGCCACTCTTCTCCATGACTGGTGGAGGGACTGAGCCCGATGGCTGACGATCTGGTGCCCCAGCGCCGCCTGCGCGCCGGGGACGCCGAGCGCGACGAGGTGATCACCGTCCTGCAGAACGCCTACGCCGCCGGTCGACTGAGCGTCGACGAGCTGGGGGAGCGCCAGGACCGGGCGCTGCGGGCGACGTACGTCGACGAGCTGGACCCGCTGGTCGACGACCTGCCCGAGGGGCACCAACTCGCCCGGCGCGTCGGCGTACCTCTCACCCCGCGCCCGAGTGTGCCGCCAGCACAGCTGCCGGAACAAACGACCGTGACGATCATGGCCGGGAAGGACGTCACCCTCCAGCCCGGCACCCGGCTGTATCGCAACTTCGCCTTCTGGGGCGGGGACACCATCGACGTCTCCGACGCCATGGGCCCCGGTGCCGTGGTGACCCTGGAGCTGCATGCGATCATGGCGGGCCACGACGTGCTGGTCCCCGACGGCGTGCGCGTGGTCGACGAGTCCATCGCCATCATGGCCGGCAACGACATCGCCCAGTCCGCCAAGGGCGACGGCTCCAATGGCACGCTCATCCTCAAGGGAGTGCTGTTCTGGGCCGGCAACGACGTGAAGTCCGCGTCCCGCCCACAGCGAGGTTGACGCGCCCCAACGCCTCGACACGGCCGCTTCGCGGTCTACTCGGCGGTCGTCGGCTCCGTTCCCCGAGTAGGGCCGTCAGGCCCGTGTCGAGGGGATCTCCATCCCGCAGACGAACGCCACCTGCGCGATGTGCTGGGCCGCGTCGTCGATGATGCTCACCAGCCGCACGCCGCGGGTCACCGGGGGGTCGTAGGCGGCGTCGATGACGTCGTCGAGATCCTCGTCCGACAGGCCACCCAGGTACTCGATGAGCGCCTCGGTGGTGGCCTCCACGTAGTCGACGAGCGCCTGCGCGTCCTGGGCCACCACGGCCCGCGCCTGCTCCGGCGTGTGGCCGTAGCCGATGCCGTCGCCCAGCTCTCCCAGTCCCACGCGCTGACGGAACCCCGCAGCCGACCAGACCTCATCCCCACCCGAGAGCGCCGCGAGTTGTGCATCGATCTCCCGGCCCGTGTGCCACAGCAGCCATGCGATGGAGTTGTCGTGCCCGGCGGGGTGGGCGTTGAGGTTCTCGGCGGTGATCCGGTCGCGGGTGGCCTCCAGCGCCTCCAGAGGGCGACCGGCGGCGTCGATGAGGATGTCGATGGCGTTCATGGAGTCCAGTCTCACAAGCTGGCGGGCCATCCGCAGCCGCCACGGTCATGACCTGGCGTGCGACGGCGTCGCCGGTAGTGTGGCGACGTGCGCTACGTCTCCACCCGCGACTCCTCCGGCCAGCCCGGAAAGCAGTTCTGCGACATCCTCCTCGAGGGCCTCGCCCCCGACGGCGGCCTCTACCTGCCCGAGGCCTACCCCCAGGTGGACGCGGCGACGCTGGAGGAGTGGCGGCGCCTCCTGGCCGAGCAGGGCTACGCCGCCCTCGCCCACCGCGTGATCTCGCTGTTCGTCGACGACATCCCCGACGACGACCTGCGCGGCATCTGCGAGCGCGCCTACGCGCCGCGGAAGTTCCTCGACCCGGCGATCGTCCCGGTCAGCCAGCTCTCCGACGGGCTGTGGCTCGCGCACCTGTCGAACGGGCCCAGCGCGGCGTTCAAGGACATGGCCATGCAGCTGCTGGGTGAGCTCTTCTCCTACGAGCTGGACCGTCGGGGCGCCACGCTCACCATTCTGGGCGCCACCAGCGGAGACACCGGCTCGGCAGCCGAGTACGCCCTCATGGGGCGGCCGAACATCTCCGTGTTCATGCTCTCACCGAAGGGCCGCATGACGCCCTTCCAGCAGGCACAGATGTACTCCATCGACGACCCGGGCATCACCAACATCGTGGTCGATGGTGTGTTCGACGACTGCCAGGACCTCGTCAAGCAGATCAACGCCGACGCCGCGTTCAAGCAGCGCTACGGCATTGGTGCCGTGAACTCCATCAACTGGGCCCGGCTCGTGGCCCAGGTGGTCTACTACGTCGCCGCCTGGCTGCAGGTGTCCCCCGACGGTGCGCCCGTGAGCTTCGTCGTCCCGTCCGGTAACTTCGGAAACATCGCCGCCGGGCACGTGGCCCGGCAGATGGGCCTCCCGATCGACCGCCTCGTGGTGGCCACCAACGAGAACAACGTGCTCGACGAGTTCTTCCGCACGGGTGTCTACCGCGTCCGCACCGCGGCGGAGACGCACGAGACGTCGTCGCCGAGCATGGATATCTCCAAGGCGTCGAACTTCGAGCGCTTCGTGGCCGACCTGCTGGAGCGCGACGGCGACCGCATCGCGTGGCTCTTCGGCCGGGACATCCCCGAGGAGGGTCGCATCGACCTGTCGGACGAGCCCGCGTTCCGGGAGCAGGCCGAGCGCTTTGGTTTCGTCTCGGCATCGTCGTCGCACGCCCAGCGGCTCGAGCAGATCCGCCGCACCTACGCCGACGACGGAGTGCTCATCGACCCGCACACGGCCGACGCGGTCGCCGTCGCCCGGGCGCTGCACGTGCCGGGGAGCGTCATCGCCCTGGAGACAGCTCTGCCGATCAAGTTCGCGGGGACCATTCGGGAGGCGCTCGGCGCGGTCGAGGTGCCCCGGCCGGCGGTCTTCGACGGGATCGAGGATCGTCCGAGGCGGACCATGTCAGTGGCCAATGATCCCGAGGCGGTGAAGCGGGTGATCGAGCAGAAGCTCGATTGAGGTTTGCGCCCCCTTGAGTCCGCTGGGCTCAAGGAGATTTGAACCTGAGCCGCTCCTCTGGTTAACTTGAGTCACATCGACTCAAGTATGCAGACGTCTATCCAAGGAGTATCCGCATGGCTCGTGCAGTAGGAATTGACCTGGGCACCACCAACTCGGTGGTCGCCGTTCTCGAGGGTGGCGAGCCCACCGTCATCCCCAACGCCGAGGGCGCCCGCACCACCCCGTCGGTGGTCGCGTTCTCGCAGTCCGGCGAGGTGCTCGTCGGTGAGGTCGCCAAGCGGCAGGCCGTCACCAACGTCGACCGCACCATCCGCTCCGTCAAGCGCCACATGGGCACCGACTGGAAGACCACCGTCGACGCCAAGGACTACCGCCCGCAGCAGATCTCCGCGTTCGTGCTGCAGAAGCTGAAGCGCGACGCCGAGGCCTACCTGGGCGAGTCCGTCACCAACGCCGTCATCACCGTGCCCGCGTACTTCTCCGACGCCGAGCGCCAGGCCACCAAGGAGGCCGGCGAGATCGCGGGCCTGACCGTGGACCGCATCATCAACGAGCCCACCGCCGCGGCGCTGGCCTACGGCCTCGACAAGGGTGACATCGAGCAGACCGTCCTGGTCTTCGACCTCGGTGGCGGCACCTTCGACGTCTCCCTGCTCGACATCGCCGACGGCGTGTTCGAGGTCAAGGCCACCAACGGCGACAACCGCCTGGGTGGCGACGACTGGGACCAGAAGGTCGTCGACTGGCTGGTGACGCAATTCAAGAACAAGCATGGCGTGGACCTGTCCAAGGACAAGATGGCCCGCCAGCGTCTGCAGGAGGCCGCCGAGCGCGCCAAGATCGAGCTGTCCTCGGCCTCCGAGACCTCGATCAACCTGCCCTACATCACCGCTTCCGCGGAGGGCCCGCTCCACCTGGATGAGAAGCTCACCCGCTCCGAGTTCCAGCGCATGACCCAGGACCTCCTGGACCGCGTCCGCGCCCCGTTCAACGCGGTGATCAAGGACGCCAAGATCTCCGTCGACAAGATCGACCAGGTGCTCTTGGTCGGCGGCTCCACCCGGATGCCCGCCGTCGTCGACGTCGTCAAGGAGCTGACCGGCGGCAAGGAGCCCAACAAGGGCGTGAACCCCGACGAGGTCGTGGCCCTGGGCGCCTCCCTGCAGGCCGGCGTGCTGAAGGGCGAGGTCAAGGACGTGCTGCTCCTCGACGTCACCCCGCTGAGCCTCGGCATCGAGACCAAGGGCGGCGTGATGACCAAGATCATCGAGCGCAACACCACCATCCCGACCAAGCGCTCCGAGGTGTTCACCACCGCCGAGGACAACCAGCCGGCCGTGATGATCCAGGTGTACCAGGGCGAGCGTGACTTCGCCCGCGACAACAAGTCGCTCGGCAACTTCGAGCTCACCGGCATCCTGCCGGCGCCGCGCTCCGTGCCGCAGATCGAGGTCACCTTCGACATCGACGCCAACGGCATCGTCCACGTCTCCGCCAAGGACCTCGCCACCGGCAAGGAGCAGTCCATGACGGTGACCGGCGGCTCCGCCCTCGGCAAGGAGGACATCGACCGCATGGTGCGCGACGCCGAGGCCCACGCCGAGGAGGACCGCAAGCGCCGCGAGGCCGTCGAGATGCGGAACGAGGCCGACTCGCTCGTCTTCCGCACGGAGAAGCTGCTCGAGGACAACAAGGAGCAGATCACCGAGGACGTGAAGGCCCCCGTCGAGGAGGCCCTCAACACCCTCAAGGAGGCCCTGAAGGGCGAGGACGACGACGCGGTGAAGTCCGCCGTCGACGACCTCAACACCAAGGCCGCCGCCATGGGCCAGGCCATGTACGCCGCCGCACAGGCCGCGCAGCAGGCCCAGTCCGCTGAGGGCGAGGGCGCGACCGAGACCGACTCCGGCGATGCCGGGGCGGACGACGTCGTGGACGCCGAGATCGTCGAAGAGGACAACGAGGGTGATACCAAGTGACCTCCGAGAACACTGAGCACGTCGAGCACGAGGACCTGGTGAAGGTCCCGCACGACGAGCCCACCGAGGACGTGGCCGAGGAGGCGGTGGAGGGCGAGGTCGTCGACCAGCCCGACACCGTCGCCGAGGCGGCGCAGGGCAGCGAGGACCCCTTCGCGGACCAGGCGCCCGCCAAGGACTGGGAGTCGGTGGCCGCCGAGCGCACCGCCGACCTCCAGCGCCTGCAGGCCGAGTACGTCAACTACAAGAAGCGCGTCGACCGCGACCGGCACCTCTCCCGCCAGGCGGGCGTGGAGGCCGTCGTCATGGACCTCATGCCGGTGCTGGACAGCATCTCGCTGGCCCGCACCCACGACGACATGACCGGCGGCTTCAAGATGGTGGCCGACGAGCTGGAGAAGGTCGCGAACAAGCACGGTCTGACCAGCTTCGGCGAGGTGGGCGACGCGTTCGACCCGAACCGCCACGACGCGCTGATGGAAGTGCCCCTGGACGAGCCCGTCGAGGTGGACACGATTTCCCAGGTCATGCAGCCCGGCTACGCACTCGGGGACCGCGTCGTGCGCCCCGCCCGGGTGGGAGTGGCCCGGCCGCAATCCTGACCGACATGGGGGTCGCTCACGGGAACACCACCCGGGAGCGGCCATCATGTCCTGAAGACCCGCGACTACACCGAGGAGGAGGGGACGCCCGATGAGCACCAAGGACTGGCTCGAGAAGGACTACTACAAGATCCTCGGCGTCTCCAAGAACGCGAGCGCCGACGAGATCAAGAAGGCCTTCCGGAAGATCGCCCGCGAGAACCACCCGGACCAGAACCCCGACAACAAGAAGGCCGAGGCCCGCTTCAAGGAGGCCTCCGAGGCCAACTCCGTCCTCAGCGACCCCAAGACCCGCAAGGAGTACGACGAGGCCCGCAGCCTGTTCGGTGGCGCCGGCCCGTTCCGCCGCTACCAGCCCGGAGCCGGACAGGCCGGTGGGACCCCCGGTGGTGGCGGCTTCGAGGACCTCTTCCGCAACGCCGGCGCTGCCGGCCAAGGTGGCCTCGGGGACCTGTTCGGCAACCTCTTCGCCGGGGGCGCCGGGACCGGGGCGGGAACCCATCGCCGCTCGACCACCCGCGGCCCGCGTCGCGGCGCGGACATCGAGGGTGAGGTGACGCTGACGTTCGAGCAGGCCGTCGACGGCCACACCGTCGCCATGCGCTTCCCCTCCGACCAGCCCTGTCCAGCCTGTCGTGGGACCGGCGCGAAGGCCGGCACGCTGCCGAAGGTGTGCCCCACGTGTGAGGGCTCCGGCATGCAGCACTCGCTGCAGGGCGGTGTCTTCGCGATGAGCGAGCCCTGCACCGACTGCCTGGGCCGCGGGCTCCGCGTCGAGGACCCCTGCCCGGAGTGCAGTGGCTCGGGGCGTGCGCGGTCGTCAAAGACCATGAACGTGCGCATCCCCGCCGGGGTGCAGGATGGCCAGCGCATCCGCATCAAGGGCAAGGGCGCGGGCGGGGAGAACGGCGGGCCCGCCGGTGACCTGTACGTCACCGTGCACGTCACGCCGCACAAGATCTTCGGCCGCGACGGACACAACCTGACCCTCGACGTGCCGGTCACGTTCGCGGAGGCGTCGCTGGGCGCGGAGATCTCCATCCCCACGCTCAAGGGCGCGAAGGTGAAGCTGAAGGTGCCCGCCAACACCCCCAACGGTCGCACCATGCGGGTGCGGGGCAAGGGTGTGCGGAAGGGCGACGGCTCGATGGGCGACCTGCTGGTCACCCTGCGCGTCCAGGTCCCCGACCACCTCAGCGACGCCGCCAAGCAGGCACTACTGGAGTACGCGCAGGCGTCCGGGCAAGAGGATCCGCGCGCCGCGCTGTTCGGGAGTTGATGCCCCATGGTTGACAACCTTCCCCAGCAGTTCGACGTCGATGACCCCGTGTTCCCCGTCTCCGTGGCGGCCCAGTTGGCCGACATGCACCCCCAGACCCTGCGCGGCTACGACCGGCTCGGGCTGGTGGTTCCGCAGCGGGCGCGTGGCCGGGGCCGTCGCTACACGTTGCGCGACGTCGCGAAGCTCCGCCACATCCAGCGACTCAGCCAGGACGAGGGCATCAACCTCGAGGGCATCCGTCGGATCCTGCAGCTCGAGGAGCAGGTGGAGTCGCTGCAGGCCCAGGTGAATCGGTTGAACGAGGCGTTCCATCGGCTGCAGGAGATGCCCCACGAGGCGCGCATCTTCACCGCCGAGGCGTCGGGTGCGGTGCACCATGGCCGCTACCACGCCCGCCGCCGACTGGCGATCACCGCGCGCTGACTCGCCTCGCTGGAACAATGGCGGGATGTCCTTCCGCCTGCCACGCCGAGCCGACGACGCCGATCCACACGTCCCCGACCACGGGATCGAGGAGGACCGCCGGGTCGGCACCCGCGACCTGACCGAATGGCGCTCCACTCTCGGGCGCTGGATGGCCCGGCTGGCGCGGGCTGTGAGCAACGTGCTCGGTTCGTACACCGGGCTAGCGGTCGTGCTGGCGATCGGCGCCGCCGTTGCCGCCCTCATGACCTACCTCGCGTCCGAGGTGTACGAGGCCGTCACCGATGAGGACGGCCTCTACCAGCTTGACGAGCCCATTCTCGACGCCGCGCTCGAACTGCGCTCACCCGTGGCCGACACCACCGTGACCTGGTTCACCCACATCGGCGGGACCATCTCCATGCCGATCATCACGGTCGCCGTGATGGTGTTCCTGGCAATCCGACGCCGTCGTTGGACTCCGGTGATCCTCATTGCGGCCGCGAGCCTCGGGTCGCTGCTGATGACGGTGGCCGGCAAGGAGTTGATCGGTCGGACGCGACCGGACCTGGCCGACGCTGTGCCGCCGTACGAGGACTCGCCGTCGTTCCCCTCGGGCCATGCGCTCAACGCCACAGTGATCGCCGGGATCATCGCGTACGTGCTGATCCTGCGGTTGCAGTCACGGGCCGCCCGCATCACGGCCGTCACGATTGCGGTGGTGTTCGCCATCACGATGGGGCTCAGCCGGGTGTTCCTCGGTCACCACTGGTTCACCGATGTGGTCGCCGCGTGGGCGCTGGGCCTGGCGTGGCTGGCGGTGGTGATCACAGTGCATCGCCTCTACCTGACGGCCCGGGAACGGGAGGTCGCCGAGGAGCCGGAGGCGCAGTAGCGAGGGGACCGTACCCGAAGGGGGCCGAATCGAGACAGGCGAGGACGTGAAGTCCACGCCGACTCCGATTCGGCCCCCTTCGTGCACGCTCTCTGAGGTACCGCTTGAGGAGGGGCGCCCCTTCCCGCCTGAGACGACGCCAACCGCTCGCCGAATGGGCCGCGCAGCGGCCGTCGAGACGTTGGCGTGGGATCCCCTCGACACGGGCCTGACGGCCCCACTCGGGGATCGTGGCGCCGCCCTTATACGGGCGCCCAGACCTCCCGCTCGTAGCTCCGCTTCCAGAAGAGTTCCTCGTAGTGGGTCGCGTCCACGAAGGCCGTCAGCATGTGGTGCCGCGTGGCGCCGTCCGCGCCCTCGGCGGCCTCGTCCAGCAGCTCGATCGCCCGCTGCGTGGCCTGGAGGAAGCTCTGGTCCGCGTACGCCGCCACCCACACGCTGTACGGGTGGCCGCTCAGCTCGCCGGCACGTTCGGCGAGCGACAGGCCGACGTCGGCGTAGACCCAGTAGCAGGGCAGCACGGCCGCGACACCCACGGGGTACGACTCATAGGCCACGGCGGTCTGGAGGAAGTTCACGTACGCCCGGGTGGTGGGGGAGGCGACGCCGGGCCTGACTGCCGCCGCCAGCCGCGGATCACCCAGGACCTGCCGATGCATGATCTGCTCCGCGGCGACAGCACCACCGGCGCTGGTGGCCCAGAACTCCGTGGCCAACGAATGCGGCGCCCTCGCTCCCAGCAGCGACAGCGCCCGGGAGTAGCCGCGGAGGTAGAAATCGTCCTGCACGATGTACTCGACAAAGCGGGCCGGGTCCAGCGAGCCGTCGGCCAGCTCCACCAGCAGCGGTAGCTGGTCGATCCGCCGCCGGATGGACTCCGTCGCCTCCCAAGCCTGCGCCGAGAAGGTGCCCAGTCTCCACTCCATCAGAACCCCTCCACGAGGTGGTTGACCGGCCCGTGCCCGGTGCCCGGGTGGCGTGACCACCCCCACTCCGCCCCCGATGCGATGGCCGCCGTCAGGTAGTCGCGGGCCGCCGCGATGACGTCGGCGTCCAGTCTTCCGACGAGGGCGGCCTTGGCTGCGATGGCGGACGAGAGCGTGCAGCCGGTGCCGTGGGTGTTCCGGGTCTCGATCAACTCACCCGTGAAGCGGCTGACGTGGCCCGGGGTCGCAAACACGTCCACCAACCGCCCTCCTGCCAGGTGCCCGCCCTTGAGCAGCACCGCACGCGCACCCTCGTCGAGCAGCGCCCGCGCCTGCCTCTCCATGCCATCAGGGTCCGTGGCTGGCTCCTCGCCCAACAGGACGCCCGCTTCGGGAAGATTGGGGGTCACGACGTCGGCCAACGGCATGAACTCGTCCCGGAGAGCTGCGACGGCGGCCTCGTCCAGCAGTCGGTCGCCGGAGGTGGCAACCATCACCGGGTCCAGCACCAGGATGCCGAACTCATGCCGCCGCTGGGCCACCAGGCGTGCGACGGCGGATGTCACGGCGGCGTTGCCCAGCATCCCGATCTTGGTCGCGGCGACGGGGAGGTCATCCAGGACAGCCGTGACCTGTTCGACCACGAGATCGGGTGCCATCACCTCCGCCCGTCGAACGCCCTGGGTGTTCTGGACCGTCAGGCCCGTGATGGCCGCGGCGCCGTACACGCCGAGGGCGGTGAACGTCTTGAGGTCGGCCTGGATCCCGGCGCCGCCGGAGGGATCTGAGCCTGCGATGGACAACACGATCGGGGGTCTCATGGCGTGCTCCACTTCTCGAGGAGTTCTCTGGCTGCGGCCTCGGGATCGGGTGCCGCTGCGATGGCGGAGACCACGCAGATCCCGTCCACGCCGGTGGCGATGACGTCGGCGGCGTTGGAGGCGTTGATGCCGCCGATCGCGACGACGGTGTGCGAGGCGCGGGCGGCGTCGGCGAACCGTCGGGCTTTGTCGAGCCCGAGCCCGGGCGCGGCGTCGGTCTTGGTGGGGGTGGCCCAGATGGGGGAGAGGCCGAGGACGTCGGCGGTGGGGTCGACGAGTTCAGCCTCCAGCTGTGCGCGGGTGCTGATGCTGAGCCCGATGATCGCGTCGGAACCCAGGCGACGTCGAGCGTCGCGAATGTCGCCGTCGTCCTGCCCCTGGTGGAAGGCCAGCCCCAGCTCCTCTGCCACCTGAAGCCGGTCGTTGACCACGAGCAGGGCGCGGTGTCCGCTGGCGTCGAAGGCTCGGTCGATCGCGGCGAGGCACTGCCTCGTCAGCTGGAGGAAGGCGGCGTCGTCGACGTCCTTGTCCCGGACCTGGACCACGCCAGCACCGCCGCGCACGGCCTGCTCCACCACGACGGGCACTCGATCGAGGCCCCCGCAGTATGTGGTGTCGGTGACGAAGTAGACCCGCCAGTCGATGTCAGCCCTCATCGACCTTCACCAGGCCTGCGACCTCGTCCGGGGTGAGGGTGTGGAGGGCGTCCAGCCACGCGACCCGGTAGCTGCCGGGGGCCTGGGTCTGCTCGGCGGCAAGGATCCCGGCCGCACCGAACAGGGCGTGGGCGGCGACGACGGCGGTGTGCGGGTCCTCGTCGCCGGCGGCGGCCAGGCAGGCGGCGACCGTGGCGCCGAGCGCGCATCCCGTGCCGATGACCAGCGTCATGAGCGGGTCCCCGCCGGTCACGCGGGCGGTGCGGTCGGCGGAGACGATCACGTCGACCGGCCCCGAGACCCCGACCACGGTGCCGTGGGTGGTGGCCAGCTCGCGGGCCACGTCGATCACGGCATCCACCTCGTCGGTGGAGTCGACGCCGCGGCCGCCGGCCGAGGCGCCTGCCAGGCCCAGGATCTCCGATGCGTTGCCGCGGATGGCGGCGGGGGAGTGCGCCAGCAGCTCGCGGGCCAGGGCGGTACGGACGGGCAGCGCGCCGACCGCCACGGGATCGAGCACCCAGGGTCGGCCGGCGGCCTTCGCGGCGGGGGCGGCGACCCGCATCCCCTGGTGCTGCTCGGACGACCCGTTCCCGACGTTGAGCAGCAGCGCGGAAGCGATCCCGGCGAAGATCTCGGCCTCCTCCGGGAGATCGATCATGGCGGGGGCGGCGCCGATGGCGAGCAGCACATTGGCGGTGATCTCCGGCACGACGGTGTTGGTCATGCAGTGCACCAGTGGGGACTGCTCGCGCAGGTTGGTCAGGACGTGGGTGAAAGCCGTCACGCGTGGCTCCCTTCGCTAGGACGAACTAGATCAGGTTCGACGGGTGTGATCTCAGCCCTCTGGTAGGGCACCCCGGCGATTCGAGCCTAGCAGGGCGTTATGGGCGCCTCGACACGCCGCCGTCGGCGGCTACTCGGCGACCGTTCTCTTGCCGTTCCCCGAGTGGGGCACGGAGTGCCCGTGTCGAGGGGAACAAGGCGACGCCTCGACACGCCGCCTTCGGCGGCTACTCGGAGAACGAAGTCGCGAGGCGTTCCCTCGTCGTTTTCCCAACCCGGCGCGACCCCGCCGTCGCAGGGCTATGGTGCCGAGTAGGTACCGGATCTCACGAGGGAGTGGACGTGGTTGCCGCAGTCGCCTCTGCCCTGGATTCCCTGCCGCTCGTCGGGCAGCTGCCCCGCCATGACGGCATCGTCGCGTGGCTGGAGGAGGTGGCGGCGCTCACCAAGCCGGACGCTGTCCACGTCTGCGACGGATCTGACGACGAATACCAGGAGCTGGTGCAGAGGCTCGTTGACAGCGGCACCGTCGTGCGGCTGTCGGAGGACAAGAAACCCAACTCGATCCTTGCCCGCACCGATCCCGACGACGTCGCGCGCGTGGAGGACTCCACCTTCATCTGCTCCGTCGATGAGAACGACGCCGGGCCCACCAATCACTGGATGGACCCGGAGAAGATGAAGACCATCCTCACCGACCGTTTCGACGGCGCCATGCGTGGCCGCACCATGTACGTCATCCCGTTCTGCATGGGGCACATCGACGCCGACGAACCGAAGTTCGGAGTCGAGGTCACCGACTCCGCCTACGTCGCGATCTCGATGAAGATCATGACCAGAATGGGCGCCGACGTCACCGCGGCCCTGGAACGCACGCAGGCGCCGTTCGTGCCGGCGCTCCACTCCGTCGGCATGCCCTTGGACGAGTCGACGCCCGACGTGCCGTGGCCGTGCAACGACGAGAAGTACATCGTCCACTTCCCCGAGGAGCGGATGATCTGGTCCTACGGCTCGGGCTACGGCGGTAACTCGCTGCTGGGCAAGAAGTGCTATGCGCTGAGGATCGCGTCCGTCATGGCCCGGGACGAGGGCTGGCTGGCGGAACACATGCTGATCCTCAGGATCACCTCGCCCGAGGGCAGGGCGTACCACGTGTGCGCGGCGTTCCCGTCAGCGTGCGGGAAGACCAACCTGGCGATGCTGCAGCCCACGCTGCCCGGCTGGCACGTCGAGACGTTGGGCGACGACATCGCGTGGCTACGGCTGCGCGAGGACGGCCGACTGTGGGCCGTGAACCCGGAGACGGGGCTGTTCGGCGTCGCGCCCGGCACCGGGGTGAGGACCAACCCGCACGCGATGACCGCCGTCGAGCGCGGCAACTCCATCTTCACCAACGTCGCCATGACCGACGACGGCGACGTGTGGTGGGAGGACATGACCCCTGAGCCGCCGGAGGCGTTGACGGACTGGAAGGGGCGCCGCTGGACGGCCGAGCTGGGGCCCGAGGGCGGGCGGAAGGGCGAGAAGGCCGCGCACCCCAACAGCCGGTTCTGCACGCCGATCGAGCAGCTGGAGATCCTGGCCGACGAGTACCACGACCCGCGCGGCGTGCCGATCGACGCAATCATCTTCGGCGGGCGTCGGGAGAACACGATCCCGCTCGTGGCGCAGTCCCGCTCGTGGGCGCATGGTGTGTTCATGGGCGCGACCTGTTCGTCCGAGACCACTGCTGCGGCGTCAGGGGCGGTCGGCGTGCTGCGGCGCGACCCCATGGCGATGTTGCCGTTCATCGGCTACCACGTCGGGGACTACCTCCAGCACTGGATCGACGTCGGCGCCGCCACTGACCCGGACAAGCTGCCGAAGATCTTCTACGTCAACTGGTTCCGACGCGACGAGCAGCACACATTCCTGTGGCCGGGCTTCGGCGAGAACTCGAGGGTGCTGAAGTGGATCGTGGAGAGGCTCGAGGGAAAGGTCGACGCCAAGGCGACGCCGGCCGGGCTCGTGCCGCACCCCGAGGACCTCGACCTGAGCGGGCTCGACATCAGCGACGACGCCGTCGCCGCCTGTCTGGGCGTCTCGCCGAGCGAATGGGCCGACGAGCTGCCGCGGCTGCGGCGCTGGCTGAGATCGCTGGGTAGCAAGGTGCCGGAGGAGATGCACGACGAGCTGTGGCTGGTCGCGGAGGCAGCCGCCCGGCACGTGTGACCCCTCGACACGGGCACTTCGTGCCCTACTCGGGGATCGTGGTTTCGTACCTGCACTGCGCGCCCTACTCGGGGATCGGGCGTGACGGTCGCCGAGTAGCCGCCGCAGGCGGCGTGTCGAGGCGTGCACGTGTGACCCCTCGACACGGGCACTTCGTGCCCTACTCAGGGATCGTGGTTCGTACCTGCACTTCGTGCCCTACTCGGGGATCGTGGTTTCGTACCTGCACTGCGCGCTCTACTCGAGGATCGGTCGTTTCGGTCGCCGAGTAGCCGCCGCAGGCGGCGTGTCGAGGCGTCGCGCCCCACGCGGGGATCGACACGTCAGCTGACGAGGCCCGTCTCGTAGGCGGCGATCACCGCGTGGACGCGGTCGCGGGCGTGGATCTTGGCGAGGATGGCGCTGACGTGGGACTTCACTGTCGTCAGGGACAGGTGCAGCTCGGAGGCGATCTCCGCGTTCGACAGGCCCTGCGCCACCAGGTGCAGCACGTCCAATTCCCGGTCAGTCAGGTGCGCCAGCCTCGGGTGCGGGCTGCCCGGGTCGGGTGCTGCTGGCTGGTCCGGGAGTCGCGGTCCGAAGCGCTCCAGGAGCCGCTTCGTGACGCGGGGCGCGATGACGGCCTCGCCGCCGGCCACCGCGTGGACGGCAGCGAGCAGTTCGGCGGGGGCGGTGTCCTTCAGCAGGAAGCCGCTCGCCCCCGCGCGGAGCGCCTGGTAGACGTACTCGTCGAGGTCGAAGGTCGTGAGGATGATCACCCGCGTGCTGGCGTTCTCCGCCAGGATGCGCTGCGTCGCCTCCAACCCTGAGGCCCGCGGCATCTGCACGTCGAGCAACGCCACGTCGGGCCCAAGTTCGCGACACAGCTCGACGGCCGCGTCGCCGTCGCCGGCTTCGCCGACTACGTGGATGCCCTCGTCGTTCTCCAGCACCATCCGCAGGCCCATCCGCACCAGCGACTGGTCGTCGGCCAGCAGCACACGGATCGGCGCGTCGGGGGCGGTCATGGCTGCTCAGCTGTCGCCATGGTTCAGCGTAGCCCGCACGTGCCACCCGTTCGCCAAGGGACCCGCCTCGACGCTCCCCGCGAACGCCGCCACCCGCTCCCGCAGACCGCGCAGCCCGTGCCCTCCCGGTCGCTCCGCACTCTCGTCCCACCCCTTGTCGCCGGTGTTGCGGACCTCGATCGTCACCACGTCGTCGCCCCACTCCAGCGACACGTCGACGGCGCTGCTGCCCGGCGCATGGCGCAACACATTCGTCAGGCATTCCTGGACGACCCGATAGACGGTGTGGTGCAGCAGTGAGTGCGACTCCGGCGGGGCCCCGACCATGGACAGCTGCACCGGCAGCCCGACGCCCCGGAACGTCCCCACGAGGTCCGCGATCGACTCCGGGGACTGGCTGGCGACACCGTCGCCGTCGATCCCGCCGTCGCGCAGCAGGCCCAGTACCCGTCGCATGTCCCGCAGCGACTCGCTGCCCGTCCGCGTCAGCTCGTCGAGCGCCCGCCGCGCCATCTCAGGATTCCGCCCCATGGCCGACGACGCCCCGTGCGCCAGCGTCACCATGACGGCGACGGAGTGGGCGACGAGGTCGTGCATCTCACGCGCCATCCGCTCGCGCTCGGCGAGCACCTCGAGCTGGGCGTGCTGGTCGCGCTCCAGCGCCAGCTGCCGGGTGCGCTCCTCCTGCATCTCGATCTGCTGGCGGCGCCCCCGCACCGTCAAGCCCACAGCCACAGCGACCAGCAGCGACACCAGGAACCCGACCCCCTGGGTGAGGGCCGCCGTCGCCCACTCCGGTGCGGCGGCGGAGACCGGGGCCCGCACGGCCAGCGCATAGGTGAGCGTCACGACGACGAACACCATCCCGACACTCGCCCACGTGACCCGCGCCGGCCGGTGCGCGGCCACGGAGTACACCATGAGGATCACCGGCAGCTCCGTCGCGACGGGGTCACCGACAATGAGAGTGGTGGCCAGCAGGACGACCGTCCCCAGTGCCAGCACGACGACCGGGGCGCGCCGTCTCTGGAGCAGCGCCACTGCCTGCACCAGGACGGCCATGGCGACGACGGCCCGGTCGAGCACCGACATCGGCACGGTCGCCGTGGCGTACGAGACGGACGCGAGGAGCAGCGCCCCTCCGGCGACCAGCCAGTCGACGTGCGACGGCTCCCGCAACCAGGCCCGGACCCCCGTGCCGCTGAGCATGGACCCAATCTAGTCACGCGACCCCCGCCCGTCGCCCTCCCTCGGGAGGAGATGGGCCTCCTCCTCGAGGAGGAGAGGAGCGCGGAAAAGTCCGTCCTCGCGACCGATGTGCCGAGACGCCGTGCCACCTAGCGTGGAAGCACAAGCGAAGCTCCCACCAGAAGGAACCTCATGATCGAGGCAGTGAACCTCACCAAGCACCACGGCGACACCGTCGCCGTCGACGGCATCTCCTTCCAGGTCCAGCCCGGCACCGTCACCGGCTTCCTCGGCCCCAACGGCGCCGGCAAGTCCACGACGATGCGCATGATCGTCGGCCTCGACCGTCCCAGCGCCGGCACCGTCACCGTCAACGGCAAGCCCTACGTCGAGCACCGTGCGCCGCTGCGGGAAGTCGGCGTCCTGCTCGACGCCAGCGCCGTCCACGGTGGCCGCAGCGCCCGCCAGCACCTGCACGCCATGGCCGCCACCCACGGCATCAGCCAGGACCGGGTGGCCGAGGTGATCCGGATCACCGGTCTGGAACAGGTCGCCAACCGGCGCGTCGGCGGGTTCTCGCTCGGCATGGGACAGCGGCTGGGCATCGCCGCCGCCCTGCTCGGCGACCCGCGGACCCTCATCCTCGACGAGCCCGTCAACGGCCTCGACCCCGAGGGTGTCAAGTGGGTGCGCACGCTCGTGCGGCAGCTCGCCGACGACGGCCGCACCGTGTTCCTGTCCTCCCACCTCATGAGCGAGATGGCGCAGACCGCCGACCAACTGGTGGTCATCGGGCGCGGCCGGATCATCACCGCCGGACCGATCGACGACATCCTGACCCGCGCGACGTCGCCCACCGTGCGGCTCGCCACCCCCGACGCCGGCACCCTCGTCCCGCTGCTCGTCGCACGGGGGGCCACCGTCCGGGACCTCCCGTTCGGACAGCTGGAGGTCACCGACCTCGGCGCACCCGCGATCGGGGACCTGGCCGCCGCCCACCAGGTGGCGCTCCACGAGCTCACGCCCGTGCGGGCCTCCCTCGAGGACGCCTTCATGGAACTCACCCGCGACTCGGTCGAATACCGCTCCGAGCCCACCACCGAAGGAAGTCCACGATGACCATCGCCACCACTGCCCGATCCACCGACGCCCGCACAGCCCACCCCGTCACCTTCCCCCGGGTGGTGCTGGCCGAGTGGATCAAGCTGTGGAGCCTGCGCTCCACCTACTGGACCGTGGCCGCCACGCTGGCCGCGATGGTGTTCATCGCCGTCGTCGTCGGCTTCACCTCCCGGATCGACGACGAGGCCGTCGCCGCGGGCTTCAACGGCACCATGGCCATCCAAATGGGCTACACGTTCGCCCAGGTGGTCGTGGCCGTGCTCGGCGTCCTCACGGTCACCGGCGAGTACTCCACCGGCATGATCCGCTCGACCCTGGCCGCCGTCCCGCGCCGCTGGCCGGTGCTCGCCGCCAAGGCCCTGATCATCGCCTTCGTCGGCGGTGCGCTCGGACTGCTGGGCGTGGCCGCAGCCTGGGCCGCGAGCTACCCACTGCTCGGATCCGCGGGTGCCGCGGACCTCGCGGATCCCGAGGTCCAGCGGATCTTCTGGGGCTCCGCGCTGTACCTGGCCGGCGTCGGCCTGCTCGGACTCGGCATCGGCGTCATCATCCGGCACTCTGCCGGAGCGATCACCCTGGTGCTCGGAATCCTGCTGATGCTCTCGACGTTCTGGCAGCTGCTGATGATGACCTCCGACTGGTTCACCAGGCTGTACCCGTACCTGCCGTCCGTGGCGGGGGAACGCATCGCCGGACCCGCCGTCGCACCGGGGGACGCCGGGGGCATCCAGGTACTCGACCCCTGGACCGGCTACGGCGTCTTCATGGTCTACGTGGTGTCCGCCCTGGTGGTCGCGGTGGTGCTGCTGCGCCGTCGCGACGCCTGAGAGCGGGCGCCGTCCGCGATTGTCCGAATCCCGGGCATCCACGGGATCGCAGGCGTAGTGTCGAAGCACAGCACGAAGGAGTTGCCATGGCTCGCGTCGTCATCCTGGGAGCTGGCGTGTCGGGACACACCGCGGCACTGCACCTGCGCCGACTGCTCGGCAGGGAGCACACCATCACCGTCGTCTCGCCCAACTCTCAGTGGAACTGGATCCCCTCCAACATCTGGGTGGGCGTCGGGGTGATGCCGCGCGAGAAGGTGGTCTTCCCCCTCGCACCCGTCTACCGCCGGCAGCACATCGAGTTCATCCAGGCCCGGGCGACGGCCATCCACCCCGACGGCGACGCCGAGCGTGACCAGGGCTTCGTCGAGGTCGAGTACACGACGCCGGCCCGGGACGGCGAGGTCGAGCTGGTCACCTACGACTACCTCATCAACGCCACCGGACCGAAGCTGCGGTTCGAGGCCACCCCCGGTCTGGGCCCCGACGGCGGCAACACCGTCTCGGTGTGCACCGACTCCCACGCCGCCCACGCGGCCGAGGTCCTGGCCGCTTGCATCGACCGCATGCGCAGGGGCGAGCGGCAGGTGCTCGTCGTCGGCATGGGGCACGGGACCTGCACCTGCGAGGGCGCGGCGTTCGAGTACGTCTTCAACGTCGACCACGAGCTCCGCGAGGCCGGGGTCCGGGACAAGGCGCAGCTGATCTACCTGACCAATGAGGCGCAGCTCGGCGACTTCGGCGTCGACGGCATGACCTTCCGCCAGCAGGGATTCACGCAGACGTCCCGAATGTGGGCCGAATCGCTGTTCACCGAGCGCGACGTCCACTCGATTCTGGGAGCCCACGTCACCGAGGTCGAGCCGGGGCTGATTCACTACGAAACCTTGGACGGGAACACCTGGACCCAGCCGTTCGACTTCGCGATGCTGCTGCCGCCGTTCGGCGGCGCGGGGCTGAGGGTCGTCGGCAAGGATGGCGCCGATCTCGGCGACCAGTTCCTCAACCCCGGTGGCTTCATGAAGGTCGACGGCGACTACACCCCCAAGCCCTACGAGCAGTGGCGGGCGGAGGACTGGCCCCACACCTACGAGGTGCCGGGCCACCCGGACATCTTCGCCGTCGGCATCGCGTTCGCGCCGCCGCACCCGATCTCCCGCCCCCGGAAGAGCCCCAGCGGCACCGTGATCGCACCGTCGCCACCACGGACCGGAATGCCCTCGGGCGTCATGGGCAAGACGGTGGCGATGACGATCGCGGACCGCATCCAGGGCAAGCAGGCGCCCGCCCACGCCGCGGCGATGTCGGGGCTCGGAGCGGCCTGCGTCGCCTCCGCCGGGACCGGCATGCTGACCGGATCGGCGGCGTCGATGACGATGTTCCCGGTGGTGCCGGACTACCAGCGCTACCCCGACAGCGGCGGACGGGACCTCAAGGGCACCCACGGCGAGATCGGCCTGGCCGGGCACTGGATGAAGCTGATGCTCCACCACCTGTTCCTGTACAAGGCGAAGGCGCGGCCCGGGTGGTCGCTGATTCCGGAGTGAGCCATGAGTGAGCACCAGTCACCGGTCATCACGTCCTACCCGGACGCCCCGTTGCCGACGGCGCGGACCCTGCGCCGCCGGCAGAACGTCGTGGTCCAACTGTGGCGCTTCATCGTCAATGCGGGGAACATCATGATGATGGTGCTGAAGGGCCACGGCCAGCACTGACTCAGAGCGTGGCGAGGCTCACGTTCTCCAAGGCCCCGTTGTAGTGGCGGCGGATCTCCATCTTCCGCTCGAGGTCCTCGATGATGGCGACCGAGAAGTTCTCGTCGTAGAGGCTCTGGCAGCTTCCGAGGCCCCCAGGGCTGAAGACGTTGACCTCCATGAGCTTGTCGCCGACGATGT
The DNA here is from genome assembly GCA_947499145.1 of uncultured Arachnia sp. Lineage (GTDB taxonomy): Bacteria > Actinomycetota > Actinomycetes > Propionibacteriales > Propionibacteriaceae > Arachnia. The sequence continues at coordinate 305,843 of CANMNB010000008.1, read as the reverse complement.
CGAGCCCGACGAGGAACATGCCGTCGGCGATCAGCTTGGGCTTGACCACCTCGACGAGTCGCAGCATCTCCTCGGTGACGGTCACGGGTTGGGCCTTGCCGCCTGCGGACATGTTGGAGCGGATGTCGTCGCTGCTGCTCTTGCGGCGGAAGGCGGCGTACTTGCCGTTGACCTTGAGTGGCTTGCCGTTCATGACGAACATGCGGATGTCGCCGTTCTTCGCCTCGTCCAGGTACTCCTGGGCCACGACGTAGCCGTCGCGGGCGATGGCTTCGATGATCTGGTTGAGGTTGGGGGATTCCTTGGAGTTCACGAGGAACACGCCGCTGCCGCCCGAGCCCTGCAGCGGCTTCAGGACGGCCTTACCACCAAGGTCGGCGACGAACTTCTCGATCTTCTTCTCGTCCCGCGAGATGAGCGTGCGTGGCCGGACGGCCTCGGGGAAGTGCTGGAAGTAGGCCTTGGAGAGCGCGTTGGCGAGGCTGCCCGGGTCGTTGACGACGAGCACGCCCGTCGAGGCGATCAGCTGACCGAACGCGACTCCGGCATTGTTGGCCCAGGCCGCCTCGTGGGCGTCGTCGGCGGGGTCGGAGCGGAGCATGACGACGTCGAAGTCCGACAGCGTCAACTGGTCTTCGACCTCCGGCTTCTGGACGTCGTCCAGGTAACGCTCGAGGGAGCGGTAGTGCTTGCCCGCGCCGCCCCGGCACTTGGCGCTGAGTGAACCGTCCGGCTCGTAGGCGAAGTCGCCCATCCCCATCAGGTAGGCCTCGTGGCCCATGTTGGTGGCCTGCATGGCCAGCCGGGTGGTGGTGTAGGTGGGTTTCTCGGTGGTGACGTCGTTGACGACGAATCCGATCTTCATTCTGTTGCTCCTTGGATGAGGTGGGTGATGTCGGTGTCGTGTGCTGCTTCCTCGATGCGCGCTCGCTCGATCGGGTCGTCGTACCAGCGGGGGATGAGGACGGGTGACTGGAGGATGCCGCGGGCCAGGAGTTCCTCGATGTGGTCAAGGTCGGCCATCGCGAACTTCCCCAGGAAGAAGGCATCGAGTTCGCCGCCCTTGTCGATGAACGCGAGGAGCTCCAGGAGCCCTCGGAGGTAGATGGCGTCCTTGGTGAGCCCGCCGGAGCGGTGAACGCGCATCGTTGTGGTGAAAGCGCTGTTCGGGGTGAACCCATGCTCGACGAGGGCGTCGAAGTTGTCGCGGAAGGACGCACCGTCGATGAGCCCCACGACGGCCGTCACCCGACCGGCGAGCTGCCGGAGTCGTGATGCCGTGAGTTCGCCCACGCCAATCTCGCTCAGGACGCCGAGGCCCTCCTGGGTTTCGTCGTAGCCGGCGAGGCCGGTGCCGAGGATACGGAGAGGCTGGTGGGAGCCGTTGACCTGGGTGACGAGGTGGGTCCCCACTTCGTGCTGCACCAACGCGTTGGCTCTGACGCGGGCCACCCCGGACTCGGGACCGATCAGCAGTTGGTTGTCGACGACCATCACGCCGCTCGAGTCGGGGCGGATGTCCGCGTGGATGTCGATGTCCGGCTCGAGGCCGCGGTAGTAGTCGATCTCGGCGCGTGCCAGCTCGAGGAATTCCTCGGCGTCGAGTCGGTCGTGATGGACGTCTCCCGGCGCGACGCGGGCAAGGATCGTCTCGGCGACGTGGATGAGCTCCTCCGGGATCTCCCCGTAGAGCTGCTTGCTGAGGTCCAGGAAGTCGTCGCTGCAGCGGGCGCGCAGCATGTCCAGCTGCAGTTCCATCTCACGACGCTTGTTGCGTAGGAGGGAGCGCACGGTGTCGTCCTCGACGCCGTCGACGTCGATGGCGTCCAGCTGGGCGCGGAGCACCTCGGGGTCCGACTCCAGCTCGCGGTAGGTGAACTCGGGTTCCTTCGAGTCGCCGTCGAGGAAGTCTTTTCGGGCCTCGTTCGCGTCCACGGGGGTGAGGTCCAGGATGAACCGATAACTCATCGCCAGCTGCGCGAGCTGGTGGTCGATGGCCTGGTCCTGGGCGGACAGCGGGTTACTCATCGGCCGAGCGCCTCCAGGACGGGGCCGGTGGTCTGGTCCAGGGCGTTCGCCAGGTACTGGACGCGAGAGTCGTCGACCTGCCCGGTCCACTCGTCCATGAACGTCTTCTTGAACTCCAGCGCCAGGACGACGCCGACCCCGGCGTAGCGCTCGTGCGTCCACCAGGCTAGGTTCTGCCCCTTGAACTTCACGTTCTCACGGATGTCGAAGCCCTGGTCGGCCATGGAGGTGCGGAACGCGTTGACGACGTCACCGAAGCGCTCCAGGTCCACCGAGCCGGTGCCCAGGTTGACCTCCGGATTCTCCTCAGGCGACTCGGGTGGCGCGTCGGCTCCGTTGCGGCGGTGGTTGTACGAGTGGACGTCGTAGATGACGAACGGGCCACGCTCGGCCAGAGGGTCCAGGCGCTCGGCGAGCGCGTCGAAGAAGCCGTCGTAGACCTCGAGGGAGCGCTGCACCACGTCGTCGGGCAGTTCCCGGTCGCGCCACACATCCAGGTCCCAGCAGTCCTCCGGACGTCGGTAGATGGCCTTCTCCCGGATGCGGTTGAGGTCGGTCTCGAAACGGGAGCGGTGCACCAGGACGCGGGCGGGCAGGCGCGCGGTGATGCGATCGGTGAAGGGGTCCTCCTCGCGGAACCGGACGTCCTCGTCGAGGACCATGAGGTCAGCGACCTCCGGCCGCAAGTCGTGGCCGGCGTGGATCGACGTCGCGACCAGCTGGCCGGACCAGTCTCCGACGAACTCGTACGGCTGCATGCGTGACCTCCTCTGGGGTGGGGGATCAGAAGAAACTAGCCGGTGGGCGGGTCACGGTCCGCGGACTGAGTAGGTTCGGCCCATGGATGCTGAGGAGCCCGACGTGGGCGCACGAGCGGGCGTCGCGGCCAGCGCGGTACGGGCACGAGCGGGACGGGGCACCTGGCACTACTGGTGGCAGGCCCACCTCCTCGATGCCCACGTCGACCAGGCCCACCGGCATCTGGAAGCGGGCGACGTCGCGGGCGCGAGGCGGGTCGCGGACGCCGGCCACCGGATACTGTCCGGGGTACGACGTCGACGGTTCGGCACGCTCCGGGTGGACTTCTTCGACGACCTGGCGTGGATGGCCTTGGCCGTCGACCGGCTGGCGGGACTCGAGCAGGTACTGGGGCGGCGCATGCGGGCGCTGTCGCTGTGGCCAGCGCGGCTGGAACTCGAGGCGTACCTGCGGCGCGGGCTGCACGACGACGGCGGTGTCGTCTGGCACGTGGGGAGCGACTTCCGCAACACGCCCGCCGTCGCGCCACTCGCGCTCCACTGGGCACGACGCGGCTACCGGGCCGAGGCGCGGGAACTCATGGGCTGGCTGGATGAGTACCTTCGCGATGAGGACACGGGCCTCTACTTCGACGGCGTGCGTGGCGATGGTTCCGTCGTCGCCCAGCTCTACACCTACAACCAGGGGCTGGTGCTGGGGCTGCTGCTGGAACTGGGCGATGGAGAGGACCTGCGGCGGGCCGGTGCGCTGGTGCGAGCCGTCGCGGACCGGCTGACCGACGACTGGGAGGGGCGGCGCGTGCTGCGCGCGCGGCACGGCGATGACGGGATGCTGTTCCATGGCATCCTGGCCCGCTACCTGGCGCTCGCCGCACGTGCCGACCCGTTGTCCCAGGATGTGCGCGGGCTCGCCGCCGAACTCGTCTCCGCCACCGCCGATGCACTGTGGCAGGGTCGACGTGCGGGCGCCCGTGTCTTCTCTTGGGAGCCGGCGCGCGCGGCAGTAGACACGCAACCCGAGGGCCGGGAGCCAGAGCTGTCCTCGCAGCTCGCGGCCTGGCTGGTACTTGAGGCCGATGCGGCACCACGGGACGCGGCGGACCTCGAGCCCGAGGACCTCACGGAGCACTGGGACAAGCACGCCGCGTCCTTCGATCGGATGCTGGCCCCGCTGGAGTGGGTCGGGCTCGGACGGGCACGTCGCTGGGTGGCGAGCCGGGCGCACGGGCGGGTGCTGGACGTCGCCGCCGGGACTGGCGGGAACTTCGAGCACTTCGATCGCGACGTCGAGCTCGTTGCCGTGGACTGGAGTCCGGAGATGCTGCGGTCGGCACGCCGCAAGGCACGCGAGCAGGGGCGGAAGGTGGCGATCGCCGTCGCTGACGCGGAGAGCCTGCCCTTCGCCGACGGATCCTTCGATGCGGTGGTCATCACGCTCTCGCTGTGCGGCATCCCCGACCACGGCCGTGCGTTGCGCGAGGCGGCGCGGGTGCTCCGACCCAGCGGCGACCTGCTGCTCCTGGACCACGTGGAGGCCTCGGCGCGGCCGGTGCGCCTGGTGCAGGCCGTGATGGATGCCGTGACGGTGCCGGTGATGGGAGAGCACTGGCGGCGTCGCCCGCGGCTGATGCTGGAGGGCCTGGGGCTCGATGTCCTGGAGGAGCACCGCGACCTCATGGGCGCCTTGGAACGGGTTCACGCTCGGGTGCCGGCCTGAGCTGACGAAAAAGTCGCACGATCGGCGTCCTTCACCCCTCTGAGCGCCCCAGACGTGCCGATTGTGCGAGTTTTTCGTCATCTGGCCAGCGGTCACGGCGTGAAAAGACTGAAAAACGCACAACAGCGGCGCCCCTGGGCCTCTGGAGAGCCACTTGCGTGCCGATCGTGTGCGTTTTTCAGTGTCTTCAGCTCGCGCCGCCCATCCTGCTCGCCGGGTGTCCTTGGCGCTGCGGCAGACGAAGGGATGGATCGGGTCAGCGAGTTGACGCCCGTGCCTCCAAGGCTGCCCGAGGAGGTTTGAAGACGAACCCGGCCACCGCCACGAAGACAGGCAGGATCGCGCTGATCGTGGCGACGGCGTCGAAGGATCCGGTCAGGTCGCGGCCGAGCGAGAACAGCAGCGGCCCGAACGCCGTCGAGCCCACGCTGATCGACGCCACGATGCCCCGGATGCTGCCCAGGTGCAGCACGCCGAAGTACGCGGGCAGAGCCGCCGCCTCGGCGATCCGGATCGACGACCCACCGGCACCGACGAGGATGCCGTAGGCGATGGCCGACAAACCCGGCGTGACGAACAGCAGCCACAGCAGCGCCGTCGTGTGGAGGGCCATGGAGACGAGCACGACCCAGCGGATGTCGACGCGATCGATGAGATGGCCCACGAGCAGCGTCGCGACCAGGCCCGCCACCGTCTGCGGGATGAAGTTGGCCGCCGCCTCCGACGGCGTGAGGCCCTTCTCGCCGAGCAGCGCGATCTGGTGGAACGCGACGGCCGTGAACAGCATCCCCGACATCGCCACCCCACTGGCCAGCACCCAGAAGTAGGGCTCGCGGATGGCCTGACGGCGTGTGAGGCCCCAGCGCCAGTCCTGTCTGTCCTTCGACGGTGTGCCGCCGTCGGGAACCTGCCCGAGCTCGGACGGGTCGTCGCGGACCCCGAATCCAGCCACGGGGATCACGAGCACCCACACCAGGATCCCCATGACGAACCACGCGGTGCGCCAGTCGTTGCGGGTGATGAGCCACTCGGAGAACACCGGCACCATGGAGATGCCGATGGAGCCCACCGCGGAGACAATGCCCAGCGCCCGGCCGCGACGTCCTCGAACCAACGGGCGGCCGCCGTCGTCGCAGCCAAGCCAAGGGCCCCCTGGCCCAGGGACCGGATGCCCATGAAACCCAGGAGCAGTCCGACGTAGCCCCCGACGAGCGACACCGCGAGCAGCACAGCGCCGAAGAGCGTCCCGATGATCAGCGTGACGCGGCGCACGCCGTAGCGGTCGATGAGTTGCCCGATGCGTGGGACGACCACAGCGCCCGTGAGGGTCCCGAACAGATAGGCGGTGGAGATGGCGGATCGATCGATGTCGAGGTCGGCGATCATGGGGTCGATGAACGTGGAGACACCAGCGGTCTGGCCGGGCGCCGTCGCCATCAGGAGGATGGCGGCAAAGAGGGTGATGTGCCAGCCGTAGAACCCGCCGGGCTGACGCGCGTTCCTCAGTCGGGTTCGGACAGGTGGCAGCTGCATGCGTGCTCCTCGTCGGGTTGCCGGGCGGGCCCAGCAAAAACCCCCGCCACGGGCGGGGGTGGTGGCGGAGGATACGAGATTCGAACTCGTGAGGGCGTGAACCCAACCCGCTTTCCAAGCGAGCGCCATAGGCCTCTAGGCGAATCCTCCGTGGGCTAGCTTACCGAACGTGTCGCAGACGATCCAAACCCGCCCCAACGGCCATCTGACTGGGCCGGATATTCATCCGTAACGTTGACCGAGCGTCTACGACACGGCATAGTGCCAGATAGTATTCAGCGCCGCGACAGGGAAGCACGGCGCTTCTCGAAGGGGGTGGGACACCCGTGCACGCCACCCCCCACTCGGTGACCGATGGCGTCGCCCGCCGCTTGGCTTGCCAGCTCCGCCACATCACACGCGCGCTCGTCTGCGCGCCCAGAACCTATCTTCCTCGCCGCATCGTCGACCGGGCCGCCGCGCACCTCAACGCGCCAATGGTGCATCGCCTCCAACTCCCCGGCGGGACGCTCCCGGACGTGGTCGGTGTGGGCGACGTGGTGGTCCTGCACGTCGAGGGTGCCGACGGGGACGGCGTCGCCGAGATGAGACGGCTGCTCGTTGACCCGGGACTCTTGGATGCCCGTATCGTCGTCACGGCTGAGCGCGAGCATTGCGACTGGGCCGAACTGTTGTCCTTCGACGCCGTGTTTGGCCACCGGGACCTCGTACTGACCGAGTCGGAGATCCTGGAGGTCCACCCGGAAGCCGTCGATCCCGCCGTGCTGCACTCCATCATCCACCTGTCCGGGGGTGTGCCGGCGCTGGTCGCTGTGGCTCACGGCGATGCCCGCCGCTACGCGGTGGCCGTCGAGGAGGCTGCTGGTGAGTGGGCCGAGGACCTGCTGCCGCGCATCGTCAGCGATCGGCTCCTCCGGCTGCAGGCGACGCTCGGGCGTGCGGGGGAGGACACCGTCGCGGCCATCGCCACCCGTCTCCTGGAGCGACCCGTCGGTGTGCAGGAAGTCCGGGAACTGCGCGAGTCGTCCACCGCGGTGACCGTGGTGGGAGGTCACTATGCCTCTTTCCCCGACGGTCTGGCTGCCGCGCTCCGAAAGCTCGGCTACGAGCTGGACGCCCACGGCGCGGACCGTTGGTTGGCCGACGTGCTGCACGCCGTTGACGCCGTCGCCCTCGACCTCACCGGCCTCGAACGCATTCGCGTCTTTGCGACGCTGGGCGACTGGGAGCGGGTGGACCAGACGATGTCGACGTCCATGCACCTCCTCGTGCACGCCAGCACGATGCACCAGATGTGTGTCCGCGGGTCCTGGCCGCGGCATTTCCCGCCCAGCCTGAAGTATCTGTCCCGCGGGCGCCGATACCTCGACGGCCTGGAGCGTCCGCCCCGCGTCGGTTCCGCTACACCGGAGACCTGGCTCGATCTGGGGTACCTCCTGTCGTCCCAGGAGGCACCTGAGCCCGGATCCATGGTGGCCAGGGTGCGGGAATGGTTCGAGCCCCTGGCCAGTGGTGGTCGATCGGTGAACCTCGTCGAGGCGCGGCGACAACTTCTCTGGGTCGCCCGTTGGCTGCTCACCGAGACAGCCTCCGGTGTGTCGACGGACAGACGCCGCGACGACGACTCAGCGCTGCTTGCCGGGTTGCTCGTGGGAGCCACCGACGCGGGTCTGTTGTTGGGGGAGATGGGGGTGGCCCGAGAGTGCTCCGCCGCTGCGGTGCGCATCAGCGCTGACATGGGGCCGAGGATGGACCACTACTCGGGCCTGAGGCGTGGGGTTATCCTGCGTGCTGCTCTGATGGCCTCGCATGGGGGCCTGCCGAGGGTCGCCCGCGCGCATCTCGCCGAAGCGGAGCGCTGCCGGGTGGCGCCGGAGCCCACACAGGACGACCTGGCCGCCCTTGCGGAGTCCTACGCCAGGCTGGACAGCGGTCAGGCCGGTATGGCGGACGCGGTTGCGCTCATCGACCCGGACCGGGAGTGGGCGCCCCACGAATCGACGGTGCGGGCGCTCGCCATCGCGCTGGACAGAGGCGCGGAGGCAGGGGCCCAGTGGGCGTCCTCCATGCTGCAGCGAGCGTCCTGGGCCAGTCGCCCCGTCTGGGAGTGGTGGCCTCTCCACGGCGTGCTCGTCATGTTGCTCCTTCGTGTCGGCATGGTGGCTGATGCGAAGAGCACTCTGGAACGCGCCAAGGTTCCGAGTTCTCTCGAGGCGGTTCTCCAGGCCGCCGTGGACTGCGCTGCCGGCCACACCGGCGCCGCCGCGGCACAACTCGACCACGCCCTCCGCTCGGACCAGCTGTCGAACCGCTGGCGCATCGTCGCCACCGGTGTGAAGATCGCCTGCCTCGTCGACGACCCCGCCCGAGCCGACGACGTCCTCGCGCTCGTCCACTCCCAGGACTGGACGAGCGCCTTGGGGACTCTCGCCGTCCTTCCCGATTCCGCCCTGAGGATCCTCGCGCCCGTGCTCGAGGAGAAGGCGTCGGCCCACACCGGCCTGTCGGCTTCGCAGGGATCGCGCCCCGGGTCCGACGGCACGGTCCTGACACCACGGCAGCGCGACATCCTGCAGGCCTTGGCCGAGGGTGGAACCATGAAGGACGTCGCCAGGCGGCTCCTCGTCAGTACGGAGACCGTGCGTTCCACAGCCAAGGCCGCGTACAAGCGCCTGGGTGCGGGAGACCGCGACAGTGCGGTGGCCATCGCGCGTGCCCGGGGGCTGATCTGAGCCCAGTCGTGCCCGCGGGTGGGTGAAGCGGGTGAAATAGCGGGTGGAATTCCGTGCCAGCTTCTGAGGAGCATTTCGCGAAACGTCTCGAACTTGGGCACGAAAGTACCTTGTGGGCGCCATTCGTACCGTCGCCGGGATGGAGAGAGCGCTTCACCCAGCCCAAATTCGCCCGGTCGCCAACAAACTTCGATGACAGTAGTAATCGACCAAGCCCGTCAACGGGAGGGCGTCGAGGGAACTGGACGCCGAACAACTCAGACACCACAGGCGAAAGCCACCCGCCGTACGCGTAGGCGTACCGAACCCCCAAGGAATTGCCATGACCACCAACGAGTCCAGGATCTCCAAGCGTCGGGTCGGCGCCATCATCGCCGCCGCTGCCACCTTCGCCATCGTCTCTGCCTCAGCCGCAACGCTCGGCGGCCTGAACGTCGATCGCCTCGGCGCCGAACAGGGCGACCTGGAGGAAATTCTGACCGAGGGCGTCGTGGTCACCTTCGATACTGAGTATGCGGAAGGTGCTTACCAGGTTGTTGGAGCCACCCTTGCTACGCTTGGAGACGAGTTGCTGCCTCAGGGTGCCGAGTACGACGTCACGTTCTACGGCGAAGCGAGGAACGTGCTCGGTGATGCGTCGGGCGTTGTTGGGTCGGATGCCGGCTCGCTCACTCTCGAGCTGGATGCGGCAGACATCAACGCTCGAGACCTCGAGGGTGTGGCCGTCGTCATCAACGGTGTTCCTGCCCCCGTGAGTGTCGAGGACTGATCTCCAACCCCATGTCGGCAGCACAGGTCGTGAGCGCCCATGATGGGGCCGTCCGCTTTGCCGCCGAAGGGCCCCAGCGCGCCGGAGGAACGCTCCGGCGCGCTGCCGCGTGGGTCGTCACCGTCGCGTTGGTCGCGCTGCTCTGGCCAGCGGTGTGGGGCGGTGTGTTCGGGCTGACCCTCGTGCAAGGCCGCTCCATGGAGCCCACCTATGTCACCGACGACCTGGTCGTGACTCAGCGGCAGGCCGCCTACGAGGTCGGCGATGTCATCTCGTTCCAGGTCCCGGACGGGCAGGCCGGGGCGGGGGGGCGAGCCATCCACCGCATCAGTGAAGTCCGCACCTCCGAGTCGGGCGAGGCCTACGTCACGCTTGGCGACAACAACGCGGAGCCCGACCCATGGCTCATTCCACCCGACCATGTGATGGGCCGCGCGGTCACCCACGTCCCCGGCCTTGGTGGGATAATGGGCTCGTCAACCCAGCAAGTCATCATCGCCGCCGCAGCCGCTTTCCTCGTCTTCGCCCTGGTGTGGCCCAGCAAGACGACCACAGCGCCGGCCCGGCGAGCCAGCGACCCACAAGAGGAGTGAGCATGACCCGGCGCCTGTCCCAGCGACGCGCCGCCGTGGCCCTCGTCGCGCTTGGCCTGGGTGCCAGCATGGTCTCCAGCTCCGCCGCCACGCTCGGCGGCCTCAGTGCCGCCTCACTGGGGGCTGCCTCGGCCCAGGTCGCCTCCGATACTCCGGTCACGCTCGACTGGAACGTCGACGTCGAGCCCGACACCTTCCTCGAACTCCACAACGTCGAAATCGACCCCGTCGATGCCGACTGGAGGAGCGGCGAGCGCATCGAAGTCACCGCCGTGGGACCCTCCCAGAGTTGCACCGCCTCCGCCACCGCGACGACGACCGCCGATCCCCTCCTCGTCACCTTCGACGACGACTGCGCCCTGGAGCTCACGGACATCAGGAATGTGCACGCCGTCGCAGTCAGTGACGGCAGGGCCATCCAGCTCGGAAGCAACCTCGGTGACGTCTTCGGCACCATCGCCGCTTTCACCGGCGACGTCGTGGATCCCGACGCTGCCGCCGGGAACTACACGCTGGTGACTGCCGAGGCCTCACAACGCCTGGCGAGCGTCTCGGTGACGGTGGATGAGGCACCCTCGTCGGGTGCGCGCATCTACCTGGCACTCGACATGAAGTCGGCTGATGACATCCGTCTGGTCGTCGAAGCAGGCGACAAAGCGGTCAGCGTCACGGACGGAGTGAGGTTCACCATCGACCTGAGTGCTGTTCTGGAAGAACTGCCGCGTGCGTCCCGGGTGGCAGGATACTCACTGGCGGTACTGCAGCCGCACCTGCTTCAGCCGTCAGCGCCGCCGTCCATGCATGCCGTCAGCACGGCCGGTGCCTCCCTCGACATCACAGAGCCGGAGCCCACCCCGACGCCCACGCCTTCCCCCAGCCCGACCCCGAACCCGGCCGGTTCCGCTTTCGATCCGGTCGAGATCACCGAAGGACTGGTCTCCCGTTGGACATACACGCCGCACGGGAAAGGAGAACCCAATACTCTCTGCGCCGTGTTTGACGTTCGCAATACCACGGCATCGCCGCTGACGTGGCAGGTCGTTTTTGATGTGAAGCGGCCGCCCCTGTGGGGCCTCGGCCCGCAGAGCGTCAGCCTGACGAGTGCCGTGACGAACTCCTTCGACGCCTCGTCCGGTCGATGGGCTGTCGGGGGTGTGGATTGGAATGCCACACTCCGGCCGGGGCAAGAGACAACGTTCCAGTACTGCACAAACTCCGCCGCGACACCTCCTCTTGACGCCACGCTGTACGATCCGCCACAGGTGGAGGTGGATGGGTTGAACACTAACCGCTACTCGGCTGCGTTGACCATCACCATTACGAGCAGCTCCCCTTGGCCCGTCCCGTGGGAAGCCACGGTGGATCTGGCGGAGCACGTCTGCCGCGACAGTATTCCGGACCAAGTCAGCGCAGAGAATGCACTACTGGAGAAGCTCGGCCCCACCACGTACCGGGTCCGAGGGAGCGGCTGGACAGAGCGGGTCTCAATAGGGGTTTCCCACAGCTTCGTCTTTGTCAGGTTCAGCCCTGTTGCCGATCCTCTCCGCCCGGGCTGCTGAGTTCCGGTCAGCTGTTCTGGGCGTAGTACTCGTTCATCCGGTCCTCGCGCATCGCCGCGGCCAACTCCGCCAGCTTCGCCTCATCCACCAGCACGATCGACTGTCCGTCGGCGCTGGTGCTCAGACCGCCCGTCGGCGCCATCAACGACCGGATGTCCTCACCGCTGTTGATGCGCATCGAGATCCCCAGGTTGATGAGGTTCGTGGAGCTGAGTCCCTCGTCCACGGTGAAGTTCGGCCCCAGCGCGGCCACGACGTCGCGGAACTTTGCCGGGTTGGTCAACACTTCGGCGGAGAGCACCTTGCCGACGATCGCCTGGATGACAGCTCGCTGGCGCTCGGTGCGGTCGAAATCGCCCTCGGGGAGCTGGTAGCGCTCGCGCACGTAGACCAGAGCGCTCTCGCCGTTCAGCTCGACAGGTCCGCGCGGGAAGCTGAATCCGCCGGACGACGAGGCGTGCTTGTTCTGGACCGTCACGCCTCCGAGGGTGTCGATGACGTTGATGAAGCCCTCGAAGTTGATGATTGCGGTGTGGTTCATCGGGACGTCGAGCAGCTGCTCCAGGGTCTCCACCGCCAGCGCTGGGCCGCCGTAGGAGTAGGCAGCGTTGATCTTGGCGGTGCCGTGGCCGGGGATCTCCACCCAGTAGTCGCGTGGGAACGAGACCAGGTAGGCATTTTCGCGATTACCGGGGATGTGCATCACGATCAACACGTCGGAGCGCCCCCGTTCCGTGTCGGGGTTTCGGGCGTCGGTGCCCATGAGCACGACGTTGATCGGCGGGTTGGACTCGCCCTCCTTGGTGGGGACGGGCTCGGGCCGTGCCTCGGTCTTCGACGGCATCAGCGTCGGATCGCGCTTGACGGTGTCCAGCCCGTCGAGCGCGGCCTTCGAGTAGTAGCCCAGCACCCCGACGATGACCAACGCGATCGCGACGAGCACGGCGAGCACCACCCAGAGCCAGCGCCGTCGACCCGGCGACCGACGCGCGGGCTCGGCGGGCTCGTCGTAGGCGTCGTCCGAGTCGTCGCGGAAGAACTGGTCGGTCATGGGTGCTCCGATCGCTGGACCAGGGAGGCGAGGGCTCCGAGGATGACCTCGAGGTGCTCGTCGATCAGCCGGGTGGCGGAGGCAGCCGCCTCCGGTCCCCGATTGTACGGGTCGGGGACGTCGTCACCCCGGTTGAGCGTGCGGTGCCGCCACAGGTAGGACGCCAACCCGTCGAGGGTCACGTCGGCCGGCAGCGATGCCATCTCGCGCGCCGCGTGTCCGATGACGAAGGCCTTGCGGCCGAGCGACGGCCACTCATCGAGGATGTAGCGTCGGTGCTCCTGCGCCATGGTGAGGACCAGGTCGGCTTCCTCGACCAGCTTCCGGTTGAGCTGCTGGGCGCGGTGGGTGTCGGGCTGCCCGTGGTGGCGGACGCAGGCGCCGATGGGCGGGTCCATGGGCTGTCCGACCAGGGCGTGGGTGCCGGCCGACGCGAATTCGAGTCCCGGGATGTGCCGGGCTCGGGCTGTCACGTCGGCGTAGGCCGAGCGACAGATGTTGGCGGTGCAGACGAAGAGGACCTTGAACGGTCCCGCTGCATGGCCGGTGGCGACTGTCGGGACGGCCTCGTGGGAGGAATCCGCCCGGAGATAGTCGTCGAGGAGCAACCACGAATTGCCTGGCTTGAATCCATCCTTGTGAAGCCTGGTGATGTCGAGCACGGCGCCCGGTGCCTGGGGGTCCCCAGAAGTGCCGCGAACGTCGGTTGCGGGACGGCCGCTCGCCTCGAAGACCCGTCGCGCGACGTCGGCCCAGGACAAGACGGGCCCCTCGCCCGTGAGGTTGTAGGTTCCCGACGGCGAGCCGTCCAGAAGGTGTCGGATACCGGCGGCGAGCTGGGAGATGAAGGTCAGGCGGCCGTGCTGGCCGTCGGAGGCCTGGACCAGCTGTCCGGTCCGGGCAGCGGAGAGCCAGGCGTTGAGCCGTTGGTCGTCCTCGCCGACCAGCCACGTGGTGCGGATGATCAGATGCCGGGGAACGGTCGCGGCGACCACCTCGCCTACCGCGAGTGCCTGGTCGCGTGGCGTCGCCATTGCGAGACGAGCGTCCTCGGAATGGGCCGGCGCCGTGCGTTTGAAGGTCGGGTCGACGGTGAGGTGGACGTAGTGCTGGTGGTGGCGACGGGCGACGTCGGTCAACATCCGTACGAGCTCGGCCTGGTCGTGCCAGCCCCCGGACGGCTCCATTGCGCCCGTCAGTGTGTTGACGAGCGTGTGGTGGCGGGACCAGTCGATGCCGTCGGGGGAGTTCAGGTCGGCGCGGGACACGCCGACGGCGTCGGGCCACTGGCGTGTCAGGGCGCGGCCCAGTGCAGTCTCGCTTCCGACCACCAGGACACCGCGAGGTTCCACCGGGGTGGCGTCCCGCAACAGCGGCAGGTGGGCGAGATTCGCTGCCGTCAGGGCGTTCTCCCGCGGGATGGGCCATTCGATCCGCAGTGCCGGATCGAACGGGTTCACTGTCGAGAAACGTGTCCGTGCGCTGGCCGTCCAATGGTGCGACATCAGTTGCGAGAACGAGGTGTGGTCCTCCAGCGTCTGGTGTGCCGAGGCCACCCCATGCGGCACGAAGACGGCGCTCGAGGGGGAGACTTCGTGGGTGACGACCCGGCCGTAGGCGTCGCCCTTGCGCAGGTCGATCCAAGCACCGAACATGCGCCCGCTCGTCAGGCTCACCAACCGGTCCCACGGTTCCGCTAGGAAGCCGCGGGTTGTTCCCCGCGACTCGACGTGGGTGACGTTGTGTTGGACGGGACTGAAGTCGGGCACGCCCAGGGCGAGCATCTTCTCCCGATGCCAGTTCTCCTTGAACCAGCCAGCATCGTTGTACTGCGATCCCAGGTCCACGATGAGCAGCCCTGGGATGGCAGTCCGCTTGACTGATGGAGCGTGCATGCGGGGAATTCCTCCCGGTCGGGGGGATGGATCAGGACAGGGCGTCGATGATGGCGTCCGCGAGTTCCGCCTGCGCGGGAGCGGACAGTTCGGCACCGTCGCCGACGCCTGGCTGGCCGACGTCGACGAAGGTGCCGCCCACGGAGGTCACAGCGTTCTCGATGTTGCGGGCGTGCATCGTCAGCCAGTACTCCGCCTCGTCGGCTGAGGTGACGGGGGAGATCGCTATGAGCTCGGCGTCAGGGAGCGCTCGACGCAGGGCCGTGTAGTAGGACGTGATCTGTTCGGTCATGTCGTAGTCACCGTCGGCTGTGCCGCCGAAGGTGACCACCAGGTCCGGGTCAGCGGCGACGACCGCGTCGATCGTCCCGGAGAAGTTGGCGCAGGTGTCGACTGCGGAGCACTCCTCGGGAGCCGCCTGGTATCCGCGCCCCGGATCGGACAGGTTGACCACCTCGGACCAGCCGAGTTCCGTCGCAACCTGCTCCACCCACAGGGGGTCCAGATCCGCTCGGGAGTGACGGTCGCCGAGGACGACGGCGACGGGGCCGATGGTCCCCGGAGTTCCCGGGCTGGCCGTGGTCTCCTGGGGATCAGGTTGAGATGAGGGTGTCGCTGAGGGGAGGGGGGTCTTCTGCACCGACGCGCCTGGGGTCGAAGTCTCTACTGGAGCGGCGTCCAGCGTGGTCGGGCGCGTGTGGAGGAGCGCGGCGATGCTCAGGAAAGCCGCCAGGAGCGCCAGTGTTGCCAAGCCGACGACTGTGATCAGGCTTTCCTTGTTGCGCATGCTGTCCTTAGGTCGGGTGCGACAGGTGTCCCGGAGGATTATGCCGCTGATTACCCCTTTGGGCTTGCTCTCTTTTACTCTAATCCGGGACAGACGACCAACAGGCACGCCAATTGTGCCGTGCGTTTATTCGGCGTTACTAGCAGGGATCCCGGGCTGGTCCGTCAAAAAAGGTAGGCATGGAACTTCAGCAATATATCCAGATCGTGAAGCGCTACTGGCGAAGTGCCTTGGCGACCTTCCTGGCCTGTATCGCCCTTGCGGCCATCTGGACGCTGGTGCAGAAGCCGGTGTACTCATCGGAGGCCTCGCTCTACCTCTCGGTCGACAGCGGTGGAACGCCGGGGGAACTTTCCCAAGGTGCTACCTATGCGGAGCGCCAGGTCAAGTCCTTCATCGCGGTGGCGAAGACCTCGGCGGTGCTGCAGCCGGTCATCGCTGACCTGGGGCTGGACGCCACGCCGAACGAACTGGCGTCGCGCGTCACCGTGACCTCACCGACGGCCACCTCCATCATCGACATCTCGGTCAGCGATGAGGACCCGGTGCAGGCAGCGGCTATCGCCAACGCGGTGTCGGGGAGCTTGGCCGAAAAGGTCCTTGAGCTTGTGCCTCCCGGTCCCGACGGCAATCGTCTTGTCTTGGCCACCGAGATCGAACCGGCACTGCCGTCCGCCTCACCCACGTCTCCGCGTCCAGCGATGAACCTGGTGCTGGGCGCACTGCTGGGAGCTCTCCTCGGTGTGGGGCAGGCCTTGGTGCGGCAGCTCCTGGACACCAGGCTCCGCACGTCGGACGACGTCGAGGACGTGACCGATGCGCCGGTGCTCGGAGTCATCGGCCACACCGACGAGACGCCGGCGCGGGCGACTGACGCCCAGGGAACCCACTGGGCCAACCAGGAGGCCTACCGACGACTGCGTACCAACGTCGGGTTCCTGGGGCTGGGTGGCGAACGACGCCCCTCCATCGTGATGACGTCATCGATCGAAGCAGAGGGCAAGACACAAACGGCCATCCAATTGGCTCGCGTCATGGCGCAGGCGGGAGAATCGGTGTTGCTGGTGGACGCGGACCTCAGGCGGCCCCAGGTTGCAGCTCGCCTCGGAGTGGACAGTGAGTTCGGTCTGTCGGACGTCCTCACCAGTCGAGGGTCATTCGAGGAGGCCGTGATCGATGTGTACCCCGGATACTTCGCCGTCCTGCCCGCCGGGACCGTCCCGCCCAACCCGTCGGAGTTACTGGGCTCCGACGCGATGTCCCACCTGCTGTCAGCCTTGGAGCGACGCTACGACCACGTCATCTTCGACGCGCCCCCGCTGCTCCCTGTCACCGACTCGGTGGTCCTCGCATCGCAGACCGGCGGCGCGATCATGGTGGCCCGCTCGGGAAAGGTCAAGCGGCCGGAATTCGAGGCGGCTCAGGAGCTCCTCGAGGCTGGGTCGGTTTCACTGCTCGGCGTGGTGTTGAACGACGTGCCGGCCCGGATCAGTGGCTACGGAAGCTACTACGCAGAGTACGGATCGCACGGCAAGAAGGTGCCAACCAAGGCTTGACCAGTGAGCTGTAGGCAGTGGGGGCGTCTTTGCCATGGCGGCAAGGACGCCCCCACTGCATTCCCGGCGGGGTCAGAGGGACGGGGAGGATACCTCCGCGTCGCTGAGGTCAGCGGGGTTGAGCGCAGGTACGGAGACCTGTGAGATCAAGGGGTGGACGCTCGGCGTGCGGGCCTCGAGATCGCTGAACAACACCTCGTGGAGCTTCTCGCCCTGGCGGAGTCCTGTGAATCGGATGTCGATGTCCTTGCCTGACTCGGCGATGAGGCGCTTGGCCACGTCGACGATCTTCACCGGTTGCCCCATGTCGAGTACCAGCACGTCACCGGGAATGCCGATGGCGCCGGCCTGCAGCACGAGTTCACACGCCTCCGGGATCGTCATGAAGTAGCGCGTGACATCGGGATGGGTGACAGTGATGGGTCCGCCGCGCTCGATCTGCGCGCGGAAGGAGTGGAGCACGGAGCCCCTCGAACCCAGGACGTTCCCGAACCGCACCGAGAGGTAGGGCAGGTTGTAGGTCTCGGCGTACCAGGCTGTGAGGCGTTCGGCCAGTCGCTTGGTCTGGCCCAGCACACTCGTGGCATCCGCAGCCTTGTCGGTGGAGATGTTGACGTACTGGGTGACTCCGACTCGGTGGGCGCAGCGCAGGACGTTGAGGCTGCCCAGGACGTTGGTTTTCCATCCCTCGTCCGGGAACCGCTCGAGCATCGGGAGGTGCTTGAGCGCTGCCGCGTGGAAGACGACTTGCGGGCGGTGGTGTTCAAAGACCTTGCAGAGTGCTTCGTGGTCCCGGATGTCACAGAGGACGATGTCGTCGCTGTCGAGCAGGCCGTTTCCGTAGAGCTCCAGCTGCACGCCGTGCAGCACGGACTCATCGCGGTCGAGCAGGACGAGCTTGGAGGGGCCGAGCTGGTACACCTGCTTGGCCAACTCTGCTCCGATGGAGCCCCCCGCGCCGGTGACCAGAACCACCTTGCCGTTGACGTATTCGGAGATCGCGCTGAGGTCGGTCCTGATGGGTCGCCGACCCAGGAGGTCGGCAACGTTGAATTCCCGCAGCGACGTCAGGGAGATCCGCCCCCCGATCATCTCACTGACTGGCGGTACCACCACGAGCTTGAGGCCGTGTCTCCGCGTGCGCTCCTCCACCTCCTTGAGGAGCTCGGCGGAGGCGGCGGAGATGGCGAGGATGACCATCTCGGCCCCCCGGGCCCGGGCCACCTCGATGAGGTCGTCCCCTGTGCCGTAGACCCTGTACCGGCGGACTCGGAGGAAGCGCTTGTGCACGTCGTCGTCGACGAAGCCCACGATGCGGTAGGGCGGTTCCACCGCCTTGTCCACCAGGTTGGCAACCTGGTGGCCGGCTTCGCCGGCGCCATAGACGATGACGGGGACGCCATCCGTGCCGCCATTGCGCTGGGCTGCCGACATCGCCGCTCGAAAGAACCACCGCGCAGCCGCCATGAACGTGAGGGCCATCGGTGGCAGCATGAGGCCTACACCCCGGGGGAAATCGGGCGACAGGATCGTCATGATCATGCCCAGAGGGAAGCCGATGAGGGCCACGACGCTGCCCATCCACGTGGCCTCGCTGAAGCTCCCTATCCGACTGCGGCCCAGGTAGACTTGGGTGAGGAGTCCGAGCACGATCTGCAACAGCACGGCGAGCAGTGTGTACAGCAGCGCCCAGGTCCATTGGGAGCCGCTGAGGCTGAGGTCGTATCGGACTGCCAGGAACACCATCAACGCCAGCACCCAGGCGAAAGAGTCCCACGCCATGAGGAGGACGCGTCGCCACGTCACGGGCAGCCTCTGCGTCAGGCGCGCCAGCGCAGCGCTGAGGGACCTTCGCTGGGGGGAATCGGGAGGACTGTCCTGTGCTGTGCTCATCACCCTCGTGCCTTATTGGTCAACTATTCGCCATCACAGTAATCGGAACTGCCGACAGAATTGAACTCGGGGTACTTTCGTGCCCCCGCCCAAGTCCAGGGCGGAGCAATCGATTACCACATCGCCGAGGGATGCGCCCCTGTTCCCATGCAGTAGACTGCCTACAGGTCCCTCGCGCGGCGGTACCTCGCCCAACTCCCCCAGGGTCGGAAGGCAGCAAGGGTAAGTGAGCTCTTCCGGGTGCGCGAGGGGCTCTTTTCATGTCTGGGCTCTGGAATAGGGTTGGGTGCGTGGACGAGGACTACGAGGGCGACGAGTACGCGCTGCTGGCCGAGCCGCAGGACGGCCCAGGCCTGTTCGACGACGCGCTGCCGCCAGTGGAGCAGGATGGCCCCGACCTGTTCGGTGAGGTCGACG
Organism: uncultured Arachnia sp.; assembly: GCA_947499145.1. GTDB lineage: Bacteria > Actinomycetota > Actinomycetes > Propionibacteriales > Propionibacteriaceae > Arachnia. The sequence goes on along the minus strand of CANMNB010000008.1, from coordinate 286,555 downwards.
ACGCCTCGCCTCCTGCCGAGCCCGAGACGGTGGACCAGCCCCCCGCGCCTGAGCCCGTCGCCGCGCCGGCCGCTTCCGTTTCGGCGCCGGCTGAGGAACGGAACCCCAACTCCTCCGCGCCGCTCGCGCTGTACCGGCGCTACCGGCCGGACACGTTCGCCGAAGTCATCGGCCAGGAGCACGTCACCGTCCCGCTCCAGCGGGCTCTGGACAACAACCGCGTCAACCATGCCTACCTCTTCTCCGGGCCCCGGGGCTGTGGCAAGACGACGTCGGCACGCATCCTGGCCCGTTGCCTCAACTGTGAGCAGGGGCCGACGTCGACCCCGTGCGGCGAGTGCCGATCCTGCCGGGACCTCGCCCGCGGCGGCCCGGGCAGCATCGACGTCATCGAGATCGACGCCGCCTCCCACGGTGGCGTCGACGACGCGCGTGACCTGCGCGAACGCGCGTTCTTCGCGCCGGTCCACAGCCGCTACAAGATCTACATCGTCGACGAGGCCCACATGGTCACCACGGCCGGCTTCAACGCGCTGCTGAAGCTCGTGGAGGAGCCGCCCCCGCATGCCAAGTTCGTCTTCGCCACCACCGAGCCGGACAAGGTCATCGGCACCATCCGCTCCCGGACGCACCACTATCCCTTCCGGCTCGTGCCCCCGCGCGTCCTGGGGGACTACCTGACGCAGATCTGCGAGGCGGAGGAGGTTCGGGTGGACCCGGCCGCCATCCCGCTCGTCGTGCGAGCGGGCGGCGGGTCGGTGCGTGACTCCATGTCGGTGCTGGACCAGTTGCTGGGCGGGTCCGGACCCGACGGCATCGAGTACGAGCAGGCAGCCGCGCTCCTGGGCTACACGCCCGACGCACTGCTCGACGACATCATGGACGCGTTCGCCGCCGGCGACGCGGCTGCGGTCTTCCACACCATCGACCGGGTCATCGAGGTGGGACAGGACCCGAGGCGCTTCGCCGAGGACCTGCTGCGGCGCCTCCGGGACCTCGTCATCCTGTCCGCGGTTCCCGAGGCTGCCGAGAACGGCATGCTGGAGGTCTCCGGGGACCAGGCGCAACGCCTTGCCACGCAGGTGGCGGGCATGGGGGCGGGGGAGCTGACCCGGGCGGCTGAGGTCGTGGCGGCGGGACTGACGGACATGCGCGGCACCACCGCACCCCGGCTCCACCTCGAGCTGATGTGTGCCCGGGTGCTGCTGCCCGGCGCCGACACCGACGAACGCGGCCTGCACGCCCGGATCGACAGGCTCGAGCGCCGCGTCGGAATGATGGGAGACGGCGAGCCGACTGCCCGTCCAACCGACGAGAGCCGACCCTCCCCGAGTGAGGCCCCACCGCTGGCGGCAGCGCCTCGGCCGCAGACGCCCACAGCGCCCCAGGCCTCGACGCGAACAGAGGCCCCGACGAGCCCAGAGTCGCCCGCTCGCGCTCCCCAGGAAGCGCCGAACCCTCCGGCGCAGGAGACGACGAAGCAGCGACCTGCAGGCGCCCCGCCGGCCGGGCGAGCGAGCACCCAGCCCCAAGCCGAACCGACTCCGGCGCGCCCGAGCCCGCGAGCCGGCACGCCCGCGATGTCCGCCGTCGAGCTCCGGCGCGTGTGGCCCGAGGTCCTGGACGAGGTGCGGCGCCGTCGCCGATTCACGTACATGACGCTGTCACAGAACGCCCAGGTCCTCGACGTGAGCGACGGGCAGTTGCTGCTGGGGTTCGCGAACCCGGGCGCCAAGGAGCACTTCGCGTCCAGCGGCAGCCTCGACATCCTGGTCGACAGCCTCATCGAGGTGATCGGCGTGGAGCTCCGCGTGCAGTCCGTGGTGACCAACCAGTCGGAACGGCAGGAGCAGCGGCCAGCCCAGCGGCCGGCCGGCGAACCCCCTGCCCAGCCCGCGTCGTCGGCCACCCCTCCGTCGCCTCCGGAACGTCACGAGCCGGACCAGGAGATCGGCGAGGAGGACGAGGCGATCGTGGACCCGGACGCGGCCGCCGTCGGGCTGCTCGCCAACGCCTTCGGTGCGGAGGTCATCGATGTCGAGGACCAGACGCGGACCGACTGACACCATCCCGCTCGACCCCGCACCTATGCTGGACGAGCACCACCGAGGAGAGGAACCCGGATGTTCGAAGGTTTGGACATGAACGCCCTGCTGGAGCAGGCGCAGAAGATGCAGGCGGACCTGATGCAGGCCCAGGAGGACCTTGCCAACAGCGAGTTCCACGGCAGCGCGGGCGGGGAGATGGTCAAGGTCACGATCTCCGGCTCCGGGGACATCAAGGAACTGGTCCTTGCACCCGAGGCCGTCGACCCCGAGGACACCGAGACCCTGGCGGCGTTGGTGATTGCTGCCTTCCGCGACGCGAAGGGCAAGGCCGACGAGGCCGCACAGGCCAACATCCCCCAGATGCCGCAGATGCCCGGCCTCGGGTTCTGACCGGCAGGATGTGAGTGAGTGTACGAAGGCCCGATCCAGGACCTGATCGACGAGCTGTCCCGGTTGCCCGGCGTCGGTCCCCGCAGCGCGCAACGCATCGCTTTCCACCTCCTCGACGCCCCCGAGGAGGAGGTCTACCTGCTCGCCGACACGCTGCGCAGGGTGAAGCAGTCCGCCAAGTTCTGCGAGGTCTGCTTCAACGTGTCCCAGGAGGAGCGCTGCCGGGTCTGCCGTGACCCCCGCCGCGATCGCTCCATGATCTGCGTGGTGGAGGAGTCCAAGGACGTCATCGCCATCGAGCGCACCGGCGAGTTCCGGGGCCTCTACCACGTGCTGGGCGGCTCGATCTCGCCGATCGACGGCCGCGGTCCCGGCGACCTCCATACGCGGGAGCTGTTCCAGCGGCTGGCCGACGGCGAGGTGGAGGAGGTCATCCTCGCGACGGACCCCGACACCCAGGGGGAGGCGACGGCCGCCTACCTCAGCCGAATGCTGCGCGATTTCGGGGTGAAGGTGACGCGCCCGGCGAGTGGGCTGCCGGTCGGCGGCGACCTCGAGTACGCGGACCAGGTCACCCTGGGGCGCGCCTTCGAGGGGCGGCGCGCGATGTTCGCGCCGGAACCGAAGGTCACGGTCGCCGAGTAGCGCCGTACCCTTCTCCGGTCGCCGAGTAGCGACGTCGTCGCGTGTCGAGGCGTCTCTGGTTTCCCCTCGACACGGGCACTGCGTGCCCTACTCGGGGAACGTGTTCTCGCCCCGCGCTTCGCGCCCTACTCGGGAACGAGGCGCCTGTCCCGTCACATGTTGTGGCGCAGGTACCCGGGCTCCCGCAGCCCCAGCAGTGCCTCCGCCATTCGCGCGGCGTCGACCGCAGCCGCGACGTCGTGCGCGCGAACGAGCCGGGCACCCCGCTCGAGGCACCACATCGTCGTCGCGACGGTGCCGGCGAGCCGGCGCTCCTTCGGGCGGTCGAGGGTCTCGCCGATGAAGTCCTTGTTCGACAGCGCAGCGAGCACCGGAGGCCCCAACGTCGTGAACTCCTCGAACCGACGACAGATCTCCAGTGTGTGGAGGGTGTTCTTGTTGAGGTCCGGGCCCGGGTCAACCACCAGCTGGTCCGGCCGCACGCCGACCGACAGGGCGCGCTGCAGGCGTTCGGCGAGGAAGCCCCGCACCTCGCCCACCACATCGTCGTAAGTAGGCCGGGGGAGGTGCGTCCGGGGCGCGGCCTTGCTGTGGGTGAGGACCAGCGTCGCGCCGGTCCGCGCCGCCAGTGGGGCCAACTCCCGGTCCGCGAGGCCGGAAGTGTCGTTGATGATCGAGGCACCCGCGTCGATGGCGGCCGCCGCGACAGCCGACCGGAACGTGTCCACCGAGACGACGACGTCGCTCAACCGGGTGACCTCGGCGACGAACGGAGTGATGAGGTCGATCTCCTCAGCCTCGGAGACGTCTCTGGCGTCGGGGGAGAAGGGGACCCCGCCGATGTCGACGATGTCCGCTCCCTGCTCAGCAGCCGCCAGCGCCGCCTCCACTGCGGGCTGCAGCTCGAAGGTGCGGCCAGCGTCGAAGAACGAGTCCTTCGTGCGGTTGACGATGGCCATCACAGCCACGCGCGCGTCAAAGTCGAAGGAACGCCGGCCGATCCGTCGCCGGGCGTCGGTGATGACCGGTAGTGCTGGCACATCGCCCATTGAACAGCACAGCCGAAGGGGGCGTTCGCCTGGGCCGTAGAGTGGCGGCCATGGAGGGCTACCGGCGGGTCAGCACCGGTCATCGTGGCATTGATTGGGTGGTCGACGCACTGCGGCTGGGTGACAACGTCGTCTGGCAGACCGACGACATCTCCTCCTATCGCTCCGTCGTGTCACCGTTCGTTGCGCAGGCCGCCCAGGACGGACGTCGCATTGTCTACGTGCGTTTCGCCTCCCACGCCCCTCTCGTCGACGACGGGGTGGCGGACGCGGTGCACCTGCTCGACCCGACCCCGGGTTTCGAGCACTTCGCGACCGCTGTGCACCGGCTCGTCACCGATGAGGGGCCTGGAGCGTTCTACGTGTTCGACTCTCTGACCGAGTTGCTCGATGCGTGGCGCTCCGACCTGATGGTGCTGAACTTCTTCAAGGTCACCTGTCCGTACCTCTACGATCTCGACACCGTCGCCTACTTCTGCCTGCTGCGGGGGCAGCACTCCTTCGCGACCGTCGCCGGGATCCGCGAGACGACCCAGTTGCTGCTGGAACTCCACCACATCAGCGACGTCGTCTACCTCCACGCGCTGAAGGTGTTCAGCCGCTACTCGCCGACGATGTTCTTCCCCCACCGCGTGTCGGAGGACTCCGCCACCCCTGTCACCTCCAGCCAGGAGTCGTCCCGCCTCTTCGGCCACATGAACCGGCAGGAGGAGCCCGAGGACCGCTGGCGCACGCTCATGCGGCAGGGCTGGGATGCCGTTACCTCCGACGACCGCGCCGAACAGGACCGCATCCACCGGCTGCTGTCCGGCCTGCTGCTGGGTCGGGGTGGCCGAATGGTGGAGCTGGCGGCGTCGAATCTCCAGCTCGAGGACCTCCTGGAGATCGCCGACCGGGAGATCGGCACCGGCTTCATCGGTGGCAAGAGCGTCGGCATGTTGACTGCGGGGGCCATCGTCGCCGCACATCCGGACCTCGCTCCGCGACTCGAGGAGCACGACTCGTTCTACCTGGGTTCCGACCTGTTCTTCACCTACATCATCGCCAACGGCTGGTGGAAGGAGTGGATGGCCCAGAAGACGGAGGAGGGCTACTACACCGTCGGCGCCGAGCTGCACGAGAAGCTGCGCCACGGCTCCTTCCCGCCGCCCGTGCGCGAGCGATTCCTGCGGCTGCTGGAGTACTTCGGTCAGTCGCCGATCATCGTGCGCTCCAGCTCGTTGCTGGAGGACAACTTCGGCAACGCGTTCGCGGGCAAGTACGAGAGCACCTTCCTGGCCAATCAGGGCACCCCGGAGGCTCGTCACCGCGCCTTCGAGGACGCGGTCCGGGCGGTGTACTCGTCGGCGATGAGTCCGGAGGCGCTGGCCTACCGGCAGCGTCGCGACCTGGTGGCCGACGATGAGCAGATGGCCGTCCTCGTGCAGCGGGTCTCCGGCGACCACCATGAGGACCTGTTCTTCCCGCACGCGGGCGGTGTGGGGAACTCGCACAACCTCTACGTCTACGCCTCTGACATCGACCCCGAAGCCGGAGCACTCCGGCTCGTGGTGGGGCTCGGCACCCGCGCCGTCGACCACATCACCGACGACTACGCCCGCGTCGTCACCCTCGACGACTGGCGCCGCACCCCGATCGCCGCCGAGGACGCCAGCCGCTACACCCAGCGCTCGGCGGACGTCATGGACCTCAGCCTCAACGAGAAGAAGACGGTGCACCTCTCCCGGCTCCGCGCGCTCGACATGGACTGGTCGCCGTTCCTCAGTCCCGACCGCGCCCAATTGCGACGGTGGCGCGAGCTGCGACGCACCCCGCGCGAGACTCCGGTCGTCGTCGACTTCGCCGGGCTCATGCGATCGGGGTTCGCCGACTATATGCGCACCATGCTCCAGACACTCAGCGACGCCTACGACTACCCGGTCGACATCGAGTTCACCGTGAACCTCACCCCCGACGGTGACTTCCGCGTCTGCCTGGTCCAGTGTCGGCCGCTGCAGACCCGGGGTGTGGGGGCCTCGGTGCGAATGCCGGACGTGGAACCCGTCTACTGCCTCTTCCACGCCACCGGCGGCTTCATGGGGGGCAACGTCCGCCTCCGCATCGACCACGTGGTCCTCGTGCGACCCGAGCGCTATCTACGGCTCGGGCAGCAGCAGCGCTACGCCGTCGCCCGCGCTTTGGGCGAGGTGAACCGCACCCTGGACGGGAACACGATGTTCATCGCGCCCGGTCGTTGGGGAACCTCCACCACGGGACTGGGTGTGCCCGTCGCATTCGCCGAGATCAATCGGGCAGCCGTCCTCGTCGAGGTCACCGATCCGTCCATGGACTTCACCCCCGAGCTCAGCTTCGGCAGCCATTTCTTCCAGGACCTCGTGGAGACCGGCATCTTCTTCGCTGCGATCGACCGCAGCCGGCGCGGCGTCGGCTTCAACCCCGCCCAGGTCACCGCGCAACCCAACCTCCTTCCGTCCCTGATCGGCGAGACGGGCCTCGACGACGTGGTGCACGTCGCGGACCTGCCGCAACTGGTGCTCTATTCCGACGTCGTCAGCCAGCGCCTCGTGTGCGCACAACGAGGCGCAGGAGGCCCTGCGCCTGAGTAGGGTTTCGTCCATGACCATTACCAACAGGACCATCGGCTCGCTGAGTGTGACTCCCATCGGCCTGGGTGCAATGCCCTTCTCCATGAGCGACGGCGAACTGCCGCCCGAGGAGCGTGCCATCGCCACCGTGCACGCGGCGCTGGACGCCGGCATCACCTTCATCGACACCGCCGACATCTACGCGCCCTCGGGCCCCGAGATGGGTCACAACGAGCGACTCATCGCCAAGGCCCTGAAGGAGTACGGCGGCCGGCCCGAGAACCTCGTGATCGCCTCCAAGGGCGGCATCACCCGCGACGGCGACAAGTGGGGTCGTGACGGCTCCGAGGAGTACTTCCGCAGCGCCGTGGAGAAGTCGCTCAAGGCCTTGGGCGTGGACCAGATCGACCTCTACTACTGGCACCGCCCGGATCGGTCGCGCCCCTACGCCGACGGCGTCAAGGCTCTGGCCGCGCTCAAGGCGGATGGACTGATCAAGGAGATCGGCATCTCCAACGCCAACACAGAAGAGATCCAAGTGGCCATCGATGTTCTCGGTGAGGGTGGGCTGGCCGCGGTGCAGAACGAGTTCTCCCCGCGGTTCCACCACACCAGCAAGAAGGAACTCGACTTCTGCGGCCAGCATGGCGTCGCATTCCTGCCGTGGTCGCCGTTGGGTGGCACGGGCGGTCGCGCGAAGAAGGTCGGCGAGAAGTACCCGGCCATCATGCAAGCAGCCGAGGCCCACGGCGTCAGCCCGCAGCAGGTGACCTTGGCCTGGGAACTGTCCCTGGGCACGCACGTCATTCCGATCCCGGGGGCGTCGCGACCGGAGTCCATCACCGACTCCGCAAAGGCGATGACACTGGAGCTCAGCAAGGACGAGTTGGACGCCATCAACGCGGCCATCTTCTGATCGTTGCGAGGCAGGGTGCGTCCCATTCCTTCCCGGAGTGGGCGCGCCTTCCCGTTCCCCGACTGAGGTACGTCTCCCGCTCCCCGAGCAGGGCACGCAGTGCCCGTGTCGAGGGGTCTGACGTTGGCGCCGTAGGGACCGCCGGCCGGTCCGGAACCCTGAAAAACGCACACGATCGGCATGTCTCGGCCCTTCAGGGGCATGAGAGGCGCGACTGTTGTGCGTTTTTCAGTGTTTCTGGGCCATGACAGGAGCCGACGTGACGAAGAAGTCGCACGATCGGGACGCCTCAGCCTCCGGAAGGGGTGAAGGACGCCGATCGTGCGACTTTTTCGTCATCTCTGCCCGGCACCGTGGCGGGGGTCGGCGCGCGAGCCCGATGTCACGATGCGGCTTGTGCGAGGGCCGTGCGGTAGAGTGATCCCCACGGCCCGGATAGTTCTGCCTCGGGCCACCACAGATTCCTTGTGTCGATGCCATCGCGCGGCGGATATCGCCCCGGGCAGAACCGACAGCATTCACTGATTCGAAAGAGACTTCCTCTTGTCCTCACCCTTTGGCGCGCTCGGTGTGCCCAGCTCCCTCGTCGACGTCCTCGCCCAGCGCGGGATCACCGACCCAACCCCCATCCAGGCCGCGACGCTGCCCGATTCCCTGGCAGGACGTGACGTCCTTGGCCGCGGTCGCACCGGCTCCGGGAAGACCTACGCCTTCCTGCTGCCGATCGTGGCCCGTCTGACCACGTCGGGCACCCGTCGCCAACCCAAGCGTCCCCGCGCGTTGGTCCTGGCTCCCACCCGGGAGCTCGCAACGCAGATCGAGGAGGCCTTGGCCCCGCTGGCCTCCGCCGCCCGCCTCAACTCCCGCACCGTCTTCGGCGGCGTCGGCCAGAACCCGCAGGTCAGCGCACTGCGCCGCGGCGTCGACGTCGTCATCGCCTGCCCCGGCCGGCTCGAGGACCTCATGAAGCAGGGCGAGATCGACCTGTCCGCCGTCGAGGTCTCCGTCATCGACGAGGCCGACCACATGGCCGACCTGGGCTTCCTGCCCGGCGTCACCCGCATCCTGAACGCCACTCCGCGCCGCGCCCAGCGACTGCTGTTCTCCGCCACGCTCGACTCCGGGGTCAACACCCTGGTCAAGCGCTTCCTCGACCAGCCGGTCACGCACGAGGCCGACTCGGCGCAGTCACCGGTCTCGACGATGGCCCACCACGTCCTGCACGTGAGCTCCGACGCGCACCTGCCGGTCCTCGTGAACCTCACCTCGGCGCCCGGGCGCACCATTGTCTTCACCCGCACGAAGCATCGGGCCAAGCGGCTGGCGAAACAGCTCAACGCGCAGGGCGTCCCTGCCGTCGAGCTCCACGGCAACCTAAGCCAGAACGCACGCGTGCGCACCATGGAGGCCTTCCATAGCGGCAAGGCGGAGACCCTCGTGGCCACCGACATCGCTGCCCGCGGCATCCACGTCGACGACGTTGCTCTGGTCATCCACGCCGACCCGCCGGTCGAGCACAAGGCCTACCTGCACCGCTCCGGCCGTACCGCCCGCGCCGGCAGCTCCGGCACCGTCGTGACCATGATGCTTGACGAGCAGGTCCGCGACGTCCGGGACCTCACGCGGAAGGCGGGAATCAAGCCCACCACCACACGGGTGGACGCCCGCTCCGACCTGCTGCAGGAACTGGCCCCCGGCGAGCGCCGCTTCGTCGCGCCTCAGGCCGCCGCCCCGACGTCGGTCCAGCCCGCGGGCGGGTCGCAGCAGCGCCGTCGTCGTCGCCCCAGCCAGAACAGGGGACGCAGCGCGGCACGAGTCGCCTGAGCCCCCACACCGCACGACCGCGCCGCCCCTCACGGGTGCGGCGCGGTCGTGAGCTGTCGGGAGGTCACCGCTGGGACGGACCCGTCAGGCGGCATCTCCGTCCCCTGGTCGCCGAGTAGCCGCCGTCTTCACCCGCTCGCCGAGTAGCCGCCGGAGGCGGCGTGTCGAGGCGTGGTGTTGTTCCCCTCGACACGGGCGCTGCGCGCCCTACTCGGGGAACGGAGTGGGGGGTTGCGCGCCCTACTCGGGGGAGCGGTCTCCCGCGAGCCGTTGCACGAATGTGAACGTTATCAAATCGATACCTTCGAATATTGCGGTTCAGGTTGCCGAGTACGTCAAATGGGTCCAGAGTGAGCGTCAACTGGTAGCCGCGCGGGCGGCGCTGTGCCCGGTCAAGGGAGGCCGAGGCATGGCCACAGCTTGTTTGACGGAAGGACTCCCCACATGACCATCAACCGCCGTAACTTCATCGGACTGGCGGCGCTGTCGGCCACCACCGCTGCACTCGCAGCGTGTGGCGGCGAGGGCGCTGGCACCACGTCCAATCCGACCACGTCTGCCGCTGCCGGGGGCGAGACCACGGCAGCCGAGACCACGGCCGCCGAGACCACCGGCGCCGCCACCGAGGGCGGCAAGGTTGGCGTGTCGATGCCGACGCAGACCTCCGAGCGCTGGATCGCCGACGGCGAGGCCGTCAAGTCCCAGCTGGAAGAGGCCGGCTTCGAGGTGGACCTGCAGTTCGCCAATGATGACATCCCCACCCAGTCGCAGCAGATCGACCAGATGATCCTCCAGGGCGCCAAGGTCCTCATCATCGCCTCGATCGACGGCACCGCGCTCGCCCCGCAGCTCGACGCCGCCGCCGCCGAGGGCATCAAGATCATCGCCTACGACCGTCTGATCCGTGACTCCGAGCACGTCGACTTCTACGTCTCCTTCGACAACTTCAAGGTCGGCGTGGCGCAGGGCACCTCGCTCCTCGAGGGCCTGGGTCTGGTCGACGCGGATGGCAACGAGACCGACGAGGCCGGCCCGTTCAACGTCGAGCTCTTCGCAGGTTCGCTGGACGACAACAACGCCCACTTCTTCTTCGACGGCGCCATGTCGGTCATCCAGCCCCACATCGACAGCGGCAAGCTGGTCGTCCCCTCCGGCCAGACCAGCATCGAGCAGGCCGCCATCCTGCGCTGGCAGCAGGAAACCGCCCAGCGCCGCATGGAGGACCTCCTCACCGCCCACTATGGCGACAAGGAGATCCACGGTGTGCTGTCCGCATACGACGGTCTCTCCCGTGGCATCATCACCGCCCTGCAGAACGCCGGCTACTCCGCGCCCGACATGCCGATCGTCACCGGCCAGGACGCCGAGATCGCCTCGGTCAAGCTGATCATGGACGACGTCCAGTACTCGACGATCTTCAAGGACACCCGTCTGCTGGCCGAGCAGGCCGTCAAGGCCGGCGTGTCTCTGCTGAACGGCGAGGAGCCGGAGGCCAACGACACCGAGACCTACGAGAACGGCGTCAAGGTCGTCCCCGCGTACCTGCTCGACGTGGTCACCGTTACCAAGGACAACGTCGTCGAGGCACTGGTGGACACCGGCTACTGGACCCAGGAGCAGGTCGACTCGGGCGTCGCCTGATCACCCACATCATCTGATGACAGGTCGGTGGGCGCCCCGTTGCGCCCACCGACCTCTCCCGTGAAAGGCAACATCCATGGCAAAGACCATCCTGGAGATGCGCGACATCACGAAGGAGTTCCCGGGCGTCAAGGCACTGTCCGATGTCAACCTCAGCGTCGAGGAGGGCGAGATCCACGCCATCTGCGGCGAGAACGGGGCCGGCAAGTCAACCCTGATGAAGGTGCTCTCCGGGGTGTACCCATCGGGGAGCTACGACGGTGAGATCCACTTCGACGGCCAGGTGCGTCACTTCCACTCCATCAACCAGAGCGAGGACGTCGGCATCGTCATCATCCACCAGGAACTCGCGCTGGTACCGACTCTGTCGATCGCCGAGAACATCTTCTTGGGCAACGAGGTGGTGGAGTACGGCCGGATCGACTGGAACAAGACCAACGCCGAGGCCGACAAGCTGCTGAAGCGCGTCGGACTCAACGAGAACCCCACCACCCGGATCATGGACATCGGCGTCGGCAAGCAGCAGCTCGTCGAGATCGCCAAGGCCCTCTCCAAGAAGGTACGACTCCTCATCCTCGACGAGCCGACGGCCGCACTCAACGACACCGACTCCGCCCACCTCCTGGGCTTGCTGCGGCAGCTCAAGGATGAGGGGATGACGTCGATCATGATCTCCCACAAGCTGAACGAGATCATCTCCATCGCCGACTCCACCACGATCATCCGCGACGGCTCGACCATCGAAACCCTGGAGAAGGGCCCGGAGATGAACCAGGCCCGCATCATCAAGGGCATGGTGGGCCGGGACCTCGAGCACCTCTATCCGGAGCACGAGCCGAAGATCGGAGAGGAGCTGTTCCGCATCGAGGACTGGACGGTGCAGCACCCGACCATTCCGGGCCGCACTGTCATCGACAGCGCCAGCCTGGACGTGCGGGCGGGTGAGATCGTCGGGATCGCCGGCCTCATGGGCGCGGGCCGCACGGAGCTCGCCATGAGCATCTTCGGCGAGTCCTACGGCGTCAAGACCTCCGGCAAGGCGTACCTCCGCGGCAAGGAGATCCGCATCCCCGACGTTGAGCAGGCTCTGGATGCAGGCTTGGCCTACGCCTCCGAGGACCGCAAGAGGTTCGGGCTGAACCTCATCGACGACGTGCGCCACAACATCTCGGCGGCCTCGCTGAAGAAGCTGCGCGACAAGCTCGGCTTCGTCAACGGCGCCGAGGAGATCGCACGTTCCGAGACCTACCGGCAGTCCATGCGCATCAAGACGCCCACCGTCATGACGATCGTCAACAACCTCTCCGGCGGTAACCAGCAGAAGGTCGCCCTGTCGAAGTGGATGATGACGGAGCCCGAGGTGCTGATCCTCGACGAGCCGACGCGCGGCATCGACGTCGGCGCCAAGTACGAGATCTACACGATCATCAACCAGCTGGCCGACGCCGGCAAGGGCGTCATCGTGATCTCTTCCGAGCTGCCCGAGCTGCTCGGCATTTGTGACCGCATCTTCACGCTCGCCTTCGGCCGCATCACCGGTCAGATCGCGCGCGGTGAAGCCAACCAAGAGAACCTCATGACTCTCATGACCAAGGAAAGGGAGGCGGCCTGATGACCAAGGTCAGGGACTTCCTGTCGGGCAGCCTGCGCCAGAGCGGCATCTTCATCGCCCTCATTGCCATCGTCCTGCTGTTCCAGATCTGGACCGGCGGCATGCTGCTCAGTGCTGGAAACGTTACCAACATCGTCCTGCAGTACTCCTACATCCTGATCCTCGCGATCGGCATGCTCTTCGTCATCGTCGTCGGCCACATCGACCTGTCGGTGGGTTCGGTCGTCGCGCTGGTGGGTGCCGTCGCGGCCACGCTGGTGGTGAAGCAGGGCCAGCCCTGGTGGGTCGCGGTCATCGCGGGCATCGCGGTCGGCATCGCCATCGGCGCCTGGCACGGTTTCTGGGTGGCGTACGTCGGGATCCCCGGCTTCATCGTCACCCTTTCCGGCATGCTCCTGTTCCGCGGCGCCACCTACATGGTGCTGAACTCCATCTCGCTCTCACCGATGAGCGCTGAGTACCAGCAGATCGCCACGGGCTTCCTGAACGGGTTGTTCGGCGGTCAGGGGATCGACGTGTTCACGCTCGTGATCGGCGCCCTGGCGGTCGCGGGCTTCATCGTGGCCACCATCCGCACGCGGCGCCAGCGCCAGCGCTATGACCAGCCCGTCGACTCGCTGGTGTTCATGATCGTGAAGTTCGTGGCCGTCGCTGTGGTCGTGATGTTCTTCGCCTACCAGCTGGCCACCAACCGCGGCATGCCGATCGTGCTGATCATCATGGCCGTGCTGATCATGGTCTACTCGTACATCTCGAAGAACTCCATCTACGGCCGGCACGTCTACGCCATCGGCGGCAACATCCATGCCGCACGGCTCTCCGGCGTGCACGTCCCGCGGACCATCTTCAAGGTCTACGTGAACATGGGTCTGCTCACCGGCATCGCCGGTGTCGTGTATTCATCCCGTTCGAACGGCGCCCAGCCCGGTGCCGGCAACATGTTCGAGCTCGACGCCATCGCCGCCTGCTTCATCGGTGGTGCGGCCGTCACGGGCGGTGTGGGTACGGTCGTCGGCGCCATCATCGGTGGCATGATCATGGCCGTCATGACCAACGGCATGCAGCTGCTGGGCGTGGAGTCGCCGACGCAGCAGGTCGTCAAGGGCCTGGTCCTGCTGCTCGCCGTCGCCTTCGACCTGGTGAACAAGCGCCGTATGGCGGCACGCAAGTAGCTCGATGCACATGTGCGGGTGGGTCCTGCGGGACCCGCCCGTTTCGCCGTCCTCAGGAGGAGGCGGTCGCTCGACGGATCGGCTTGAGCGCCGGCGTGAGGGCCAACATCACGAGGGCCGCGCCGGGCACCACCAGCAGGGCCCAGCGGAGCGAGACGGCGTCGCCGATCACACCGATCAGCGGCGGGCCGACGAAGAACCCGAGGCGCATCAGCCAGGTGACGATCGTCAGGCCGCTGCCGTGCTTGAGGCCGGGGAGTTCGTCCGCGCTGTGCATGGCGGACGGGATGGCCGTCGCGACGCCCCAGCCGGCGGCGGCGAACCCGACCAGAGTGAGCCAGGGCGAGGGCGCCAGGACAGCGGCGGTCATGCCGACGACGGCGAACGTCGCGCCCTGGACCAGCGCGGGGATGGCGCCGATGCGGTTCACGAGCATGTCTCCGGTGAAGCGGCCCACGGTCTGGGTGCCCTGCAGGGCGACGAACGCCATACCCGCCATGAAGGGGACGACGTCGAACGCGCGATCCATGTAGATGGCGCCCCACGACGCGCCGGACTCCTCGATGAGGCCCGCCGACGCGCCGAGCAGGCCCAGCGCCACGAGCCGCACCCAGACGGCGGGCGAGACCTTGCGGCCGCCTGCGGTCGGGTGCGTGATGTCGGTGGAGTCGACGGCCTCGTTGTCCTTGCCCGGCAGCAGCAGGCTCTTCGAGAACACGGCAACGGCACCGAAGACGACGGTCGCGATGACCGCCTGCAACCAGATGGCCATCCCGATCTGCGCCGCCACCGATCCGAGGAAACCGCCCGAGACCGCGCCGATGGACCACCAGCCGTGGAAGCTGTTGAGGATGCTGCGGCCGTAGAGCTTCTGGACCCGCAACCCGTGGGCGTTCATGGCGATGTCGGTGAGGGCGTCGAAGGCCGCCATGAGCACCAGGCCCATCGCGAAGACCCAGCCCACCGTGGCGTTGCCGATGACGTTGAGCATCGTGATGCCGCCGAGCAGTGCCGTGACCGCGACGGTGGCCGAGTTGTAGCGCCGCATGAGCTTGGCCGTCGCCAGGCCGGCCAGCAGGCCGCCCACGGGACCGAGGCCCACGGAGATGCCCCACCAGGTGTCGGAGAGTCCCAACATGGGCTTGATCTCCGGGTACCGCGGGATGATCGACGACCATGCGACGCCGTTCAGCCAGAACAGGAGGATGACGCCCCGACGGGCGCGCCGGGCCTCGGCGGGGATGTGGGTGTGCACGGGTCTGCGCTCCGGGAGAGGAGGGGTGGGGTTCGTCCCTCACTCTAGGCCGTGGCTGGGAGGGTTCCCAATCGGCCTATTCGGGTGAGTTCCGCGCCCTACGATGCTGGCATGGGAACTGACGTCATCGATGTGATCCGCACCAAGCGGGACAAGGGCCGGCTCACGCGCGAGCAGATCGACTGGGTGATCGCCGCGTACACCGACGGCGTCGTTGCCGACGAGCAAATGTCCGCGCTGGCCATGGCGATCCTGCTCAACGGCATGGACCGCGAGGAGATCGCGCAGTGGACTGCGGCGATGATCGCGTCGGGGGAGCGGATGGACTTCTCCTCGCTCGGCCGGCCGACGGCGGACAAGCACTCCACGGGGGGCGTGGGGGACAAGATCACGCTGCCGTTGGCCCCGCTCGTGGCGGTGTTCGACGTCGCGGTGCCGCAGCTGTCGGGCCGCGGACTCGGCCACACCGGAGGGACGCTGGACAAACTCGAGGCGATCCCGGGATGGCGAGCCGCCCTCAGCAACGACGAGATGCTGGCCCAGCTCCGCGACGTCGGCGCCGTGATCTGTGCCGCCGGTTCCGGTCTCGCGCCCGCCGACAAGAAGCTCTACGCGCTGCGTGACATTACCGGGACCGTCGAGGCGATCCCGCTCATCGCGAGCTCGATCATGAGCAAGAAGATCGCCGAGGGCACGGACTCGCTGGTGCTCGACGTGAAGGTCGGCTCCGGCGCATTCATGAAGTCCCTCGGCCAGGCGGAGGAGCTCGCCCGCACCATGGTGGACCTCGGCGCCGACGCCGGTGTCACCACGGTCGCGCTGCTGACCAACATGGACACTCCGCTCGGCCTCACCGCAGGCAACGCGCTCGAGGTGCGGGAGTCCGTCGAGGTCCTGGGCGGCGGCGGGCCGGCAGACGTCGTCGAGCTGACCGTGACCCTGGCGCGAGAGATGCTGGCGGCAGCCGGGAAGCCCGACGTCGACCCTTCCGAGGCGCTCGTCGATGGGCGTGCCATGGACGTGTGGCGACGGATGATCACCGCCCAGGGCGGCGATCCCGACGCCGACCTCCCACGGGCGAGGCACACGCACACCGTCGTCGCGGAGCAGAGTGGTTTCGTCACGCGGATGGACGCCATGGCGGTGGGTGTGGCGGCGTGGCGCCTGGGCGCCGGCCGGGCGCGCAAGGAGGACCGGGTGCAGGCCGGAGCCGGTGTCGAGATGCACGCGAAGCCGGGCGACCAGGTGACCGCGGGGGAGCCGCTGTTCACCCTGCACACGGACACCGAGCAGCGCTTCGAACGGGCTCTGGAGGCGCTGGCGGGAGCCGTCGACGTCGGGGCCCTGGCTCCGGACCCGACGCCCGTCGTGTTGGGGCGCATTGAGGCCTGAGTCGAGGCCCCGGGACCCCACCCCCAAGGGTGTCAGCATTCCTGCGAGACACATGTAGTTTGCTGAAAGCAGGTTACATGTCGGACGCGTCGTCGGAGCAGCAGCTCGCCCAGCTTCGGCACGCCACCGATCTGGTGCGGCTGGCCATGGCAGGTAACCTCAAGGCGCTGACCTTCGAGGCCTCGGACGGCCAGGTCAAGTCCGGCACCGAGCTGGACCACAACGGCTCACCCGCCGGGTTGGCCTCCCAGCCGCAGGAGTCCGTGAAATACGTACGCCGTCGTGAGGGAGACGGTGTGGGTCTCCGAGGACGGCGCCCTGACCGTCCCGGCGCGCACCGCGGTGGTGCTGGTCGGCTACGCCGAGAAGCCGGGCCACCCGTCACCGGGAACCGGCAAGCCGACGCAGCCGCCTGGCCGACGCTGAGGGGAGCGTCTGCCACGTCGCTCCGGCCGACACCGTGACAGGACTCACCCCAGCGACCGCTACCGCAGCGACACGGCGCCGGGGGCGGCACTGGTGTGAGTTCTGTCACGACCCGCTAGTGCGACTCGCCCAGCTGGCCGCTGAGGAGCTTGAAACGAGCCTCGGACGAGCGGTTGAGCCCTCGGATCTCGACGGTCTTGCCGAGCCGCTCGTACTTGGTGCAGATGGCGTCGAGGGTGGCGACGGTGGAGGCGTCCCAGACGTGGCTGTCGCTGAGGTCGATGACCACCTGGGCCGGGTACGCGCTGTAGTCGAACTGGTAGACCAGATCGTTGCTGGTGGCGAAGAAGAGCTCGCCCACCACCCGATAGACGCGGACGTCCCCGACGCCGTCACCGTTCACGTCGGCCTCGGTCACCTTCTCGACGTCGGCGAAGTGCGCCACCCGCCGGGCGAAGACGATGATGGCGGCGTTGATGCCGACGATGACGCCGTAGGCCAGGTTGTGGGTGGCGACGGTCACTCCAACGGTCAGCAGCATGACGATGTTCTCGCTGTGCGGCATGCGGCGCAGGGTGGCGGGGTGGATGCTGTGCCAGTCCATCGTCGCCACGGAGACCATGATCATCACCGCGACGAGCGCGGCCATCGGGATCATCCCGACGGCGGGTCCGAAGCCGACGACGAGGACCAGCAGGAAGATGCCGGCCAGGAACGTCGAGATGCGCGTGCAGGCGCCGGAGACCTTGACGTTGATCATCGTCTGGCCGATCATCGCGCACCCGCCCATGCCCCCGAAGAACCCGGAGGCGAGGTTGGCGACGCCCTGGCCCCAGCCCTCGCGGGTCTTGTTGGAGTGGGTGTCGGTGATGCCGTCGACCAGCTTGGCCGCCATGAGGGACTCCAGCAGCCCGACCAGGGCCATCGCCAGCGCGTAGGGCGCGATGATCTGGAGCGTCTCGAGGGTCAGCGGCACGTTGGGGACGAACAGCTCGGGCAGGGAGTGGGGGAGTTCCCCCTGGTCGGCGACGTCGGGCAGCTGCCAGCCCGCGGCCCACACCAGCGTGGTGATGGCGACAATGGCCGCGAGCGGTGCCGGGACGACTGTCGTGACGCGCGGCAGGAACACCATGACCGCGATGCCGAGTCCCACCATCGGGTACACCAGCCACGGCACGCCCAGCAGGTGGGGGAGCTGCGCGGTGAAGATGAGGATGGCCAGCGCGTTCACGAACCCGACCATCACCATGCGTGGGATGAACCTCATGAGCCGTGCGACGCCAAGGACCGACAGCAGGATCTGGAGCACCCCGGCGAGCAGCACCGTGGCAATGAAGTAGTCCATCCCGTGGTCGCGAGCGACCGGCGCGATGACGAGCGCGACGGCGCCCGTGGCGGCGGTGATCATGGCAGGCCGGCCGCCGACGAAGGCGATGGTGACCGCCATGACGAAGCTCGAGAACAGCCCCACCCGCGGGTCCACGCCGGCGATGCTCGAGAACGAGATCGCCTCCGGGAACAACGCGAGGGCGACGGACGAGCCCGGCAAGCACCTCGGTGCGGAGGCGGCGTGGGTTGCGCAGGGCGGCGAGCGTGGAGGTCTCGCGGTCACCCGCCTCGGGGACGATGGGCGCGGGTCTCGATGGACGCGGTCATGGGGCTCCTGGCAGCTGGGGTCGGGGCAAACAAAAAGCAGCGAGACTGGATTCGTCATCGCTGCCTGTTTGGTCGGGGTGACAGGATTTGAACCTGCGGCCTCGTCGTCCCGAACGACGCGCGCTACCAAGCTGCGCCACACCCCGATGCTCAATGAGCCATCGGACATACTAGCCGACGCGCTCCCGCCGCGCGAAACGGTATCAGCGCGGCACGAGGGTCAGCAGTGAGGCCTCCGGACGGCACGCGAACCGGTACGGGGCGTAGGGGGAGGTCCCGACACCGCCGGAGACGTGCAGCGCGGAGGTGTGCCCACCGTGGGTGTGCGTCGACGGCCCCTTGACGCGGTCGGTGTCGAGGTCGCAGTTGGTCACCAATGCGCCGTACCCCGGGACGCAGACCTGCCCGCCGTGGGTGTGGCCGGCCAGGATCAGGTCCAGCCGGTCGTCGGCCATCGCGTCGAGCAGCCTCAGGTAGGGGGCGTGGGTGACGCCGACGCTGACGTCGACACCCTCGGCCGGCGCACCGGCGATGAGCGAGTAGTCGTCGCGTTCCAGGTGTGCATCGTCGGTGCCACGGAACTCGATCCTCAGGCCCTTGATCTCCAGCGTGGTGCGCGTGTGGGTGAGGTCGTGCCAGCCGACGGCGTCGAACTCGGCCTTCAGACGGTCGGTGGGGAGCCGCTTGGGGTGGGGCGGGGTCCGCGACCACGAACCGGGGAGGATGTAGTCGAGGGGGTTCTTGAACCGTGGGGCGTAGTAGTCATTCGAGCCCCAGACGTACACCCCCGGGACGAAACGCAGCTGCCCGAAGGCGGACATCAGCGGCTCGATGACGCGGGGGTCGGCGATGTTGTCGCCGGTGTTGACGACGAGGTCAGGCCGCACTCCAGCCAGCTGCCGCACGAAGTCCAGCTTGGTGTGCTGGCGAGCGGTGGCATGGATGTCCGAGACATGCAGAACGCGGATCGGCTCCGACCCCGCCGGCAGGACCGCCAGCTCGTGGCGTCGGAGGCGGAACATGGCAGCTTCGGCCAGGCCCCAGGCGAACCCGCCCGCGCCGACGGCCGCCACGGCCGCCCCCACCCTGGCAGCCGTGCGTGCAGCTGTCGGCATCAGTCGTCGTCGCCCGCGTCGTTGCCGTTGCCGTTGCCGCGACCGTTGTTGCCCTCCGGTGGCGGCGCCGGCGCCTCTGGTTCAGGTTCCGGTTCGGGCTTCGGGTCCGGTTCGGGCTCCGGCTTGGGATCGGGCGGCGGGGGCGGAGGCGGCGGGGGAGCCGGCTTGGGACCCATCGAGACCCGCATGGTGATCGTGGAGAACTTCACCGCTTCGTCGTTCGGCCGGACCCCGAGGAACGTGCCCTCGCGGTAGCTGCTGTACTCGCGGACCCGGGTGGTCTGGAAGCCGGCCTCCTCGAGTGTGCGCTTGGCCTCGTTGTAGCCCATGCCGCGGACGTCGGGCACCGGGATCTTCTCGCCCTGGAGGATCTTCTTCGTCGGTGCCGTGAAGTCCGTCTTCGGGAGGTCCTTGAGCGCGGACGCCATGGCGGCTTTCCAGATCAGGCCGGCATCGCCGCCGCCGCTGCCGCGCAGCCGATCACCGTTGGCGAGGCGAAGGTTGGTCAACGGACGCTTCGTCTTGCCCTCCCAGTGCGGATGGGTCTTGTCCGACGCGATCAGCGCAATGCCCGCCATCTCTGGCGTGTATCCGGCGAACCACACGGCTTCCGCCTCGTTGGTGGTACCCGTCTTGCCCGCGTGGGGACGGCCGTCTGCCAGACGCGCCGGTCGTCCGGTGCCCTTCGTCATGACGGACTCGAGGACGTAGCTGACGCCGTCGGCCACGGCCGGGTCCATCACCTGGGTGCACTCCGATTGGGGAACCTCCAGCTCCTTCCCCTCCTTGGTGGTGACGGACTTCAGGATGATCGGGGTGCAGTGCATGCCGCGATTGGCCAGGGTGGCGTAGGCCTCGGCCATGGACAGCGGGCTGACCTCGGTCGTCCCGAGGGTCAGGGAGGGGTTGTTGCCCTGGCTCTCAACAAGGTTTTCACCGGTTGCCATCTTCACGCCGGACGCCTGGGCGATGGTGGCGGTCTCGCAGACGCCGATGTCGCGGATGAGTTGGATGAAGTAGGTGTTGACCGAGTTCTGGGCAGCCTTCATCATGTCGATCTCGCCGTAACCGCGGTCGTAGTTCTTGGGGTTCCAGTCCTCGTTCAGCTCGCGCATGCCGGAGCACGTCTTGAACATCATCCCGTCGGTCTTCAGCCGGTTCGGGGCGTTGTACTCAAGCGACGGCGTCGCACCAGCAGCCAATGCCGCCGCGATGGTGAAGGCCTTCATGGTGGAGCCCGGCTGGTAGCCCTCGGCGCCGCCCATGGCGGCATCCGCCATGTAGTTCCAATAGGTCTGTCCCTCACCGTCGCCCATTTCAGGCCGGGACTGGGCCATCGCCACGATGAGGCCCGTCGAGGGCTGGATCAGGACGGAGCCGGCGATCACCGGGTCGACGGGCGAGATCTGCTGCGCGACGGCCGCCTCGGCCGCACGCTGGGCCTCCGGGTCGATGAGCGTCTGGATGGTTAGGCCGCCGCGGTTCAGCATGTGCTCGCGCTCCTCCCGGTTCTCCCCGAGGGCAGGGAGCTCGAGCAGTGTGCGCCGCACGTAGTCGCACATGTGGGGGAAGGGGGAGGCGACGCACCCGTTGGGGACCTTCTCGCCACCGGCCGGGTCGAACGGTACGGCCTTCGCGGCGTCACGCTCGGCTTCGGTGATCATGCCGAGTTCTGCCATACGGTTGAGCACGACATTGCGACGTTCGATGGCACGCTCCGGGTGCCGCAGGGGATCATCGGCGACGGGGTTCTTGACCAATCCGGCCAGCATGGCCGCCTGGTCGAGCGTGAGCTCGGCGGCCGTCGTGCCCCAGAAGCGGTGCGCGGCAGCTTCCACGCCGTAGGCGCCGCCCCCGTAGTAGGCGATGTTGAGGTAGCGCTCCAGGATCTCCTGCTTGCTGAACTTCTCCTCCACGGCCATGGCGTAGCGCATTTCGCGGATCTTCCGCTCGACGGTGACCTCGGTGGCCTCCCGCATCGCTTCCTCGTCGCCCTTGTCCTTGGCGGCTTCGACCTGTACCTGCTTGACGTACTGCTGGGTGAGGGTGGAGGCGCCCTGGGTGTCACCCGTGGCGGTCTTGAAGAAGGCGCGGATCAGGCCGGCCGGGTCGATCGCTCCGTGCTCGTAGAACCGGTGGTCCTCGATGGCGATCTGCGCGTCCTGCATCACCGGCGAGATCTTCTCAAGGGGGACATAGACGCGGTTCTCGTCGTAGAACGTCGCCAACTCCTCGCCGTTGGCCATGAGGATCTTCGACCGTTCCGACTGTTCGGGGGTGTCGAACTCCTGTGGCAGGTACTCGACGCTGTCGGCGGCCATCTTCGTCGTGCCGCCCGCGAGCGCCGCGAAGGGCACACCGAGTCCGGCGACGAGCAGGCCGGCCAGGACGCTGACGGCCAGGAACATCAGCACCGAGTAAGCCTGTCGGCTGAGGGAGGCAGACTTCATACCCCAAGTCTACGTGACGCGCTGGAAAATCCCCTCTTGCCAAATCCGCCGGCTGGCTGTATTGCACGCAATTTGCGGTGCTCACAAGGGTGAAGTGCAGCCTCACCCCCCTGTTGCGACGTCAGACAAATGCGATAGCGTCATATTCACAACCACACATCGACTGCGCGAAGGAGGGCACCAGATGTCGTTGGCAGAGGCGAGTGAATGGACACTCAAGGCCAGGTGCAAGGACATGGCTGACGCACTCTTCCCCGAGGGCAAGGACCAGAAGCGGGCGCGCCTCGTGTGTCTGGGCTGCCCGGTTCGCTCCGAATGCCTCGCCGAGGCACTCGACAACCGGATTGAATGGGGAGTCTGGGGCGGGATGACCGAGCGGGAGCGCAGGCACCTGCTGCGCACCAGGCCCGACATCACGAACTGGCACGCCGTCCTGGTGGATTGTGCACCCGAGGCGAAGGCAGGTTGATCACCGCTTGGTGATGCAATTGCATGGTGGCAGGCTTGGGCCATGCAGAAATGGGAGTACTTCACCGCGCCGATCCTGTCCCACGTGGCACAGCAGATTCTGAACAACTTCGGCTCGGAGGGCTGGGAGCTCGTCCAGCTCGCACCGGGCCCCAACCCCGACACCCTGGTCGGATACTTCAAGCGGCCCTTGGAGGGCTGATGACCTCCGCCTCGCAGCGGTTGGCGGACCTCGGGTTGGAGCTTCCGCCCGTGGCCACGCCGCTTGCGGCCTATGTCCCGGCCCTGGCCGTCGGCTCGTTGATCCACACCTCCGGTCAGCTCCCCACCCGCGACGGCGCTCTCGTGGCCACCGGCAAGGTGGGTACCGAGGTGTCGCCGGACGAGGCTGCCGCGGCCGCGCGCGTGGCCGCGCTCAACGCCGTCGCTGCGGCAGCCGCCATCGCTGGCGGCTTGGACGCCATCGCACGGGTGGTCAAGGTTGTCGTCTTCGTTGCCTCGGCACCCGAGTTCACGGGGCAGCCGACGGTGGCGAACGGAGCCTCCGAATTGCTCCAGCAGGTTTTCGGGGAGGCGGGTACTCACGTCCGGAGCGCCGTTGGTGTCTCCGTGCTCCCGCTCGACGCGCCCGTGGAGGTCGAACTGGTGGTCGAGGCCTGAGGTGGACGAGCGAGCCCAGGCCGCGGAGGTGAACCTGCTCCTGGCGGCCACCTACCCCGACGCGGACTGTGAGCTCGATTTCGCCACGCCTTTCCAGTTGCTCGTGGCCACTGTGCTCTCGGCGCAGTCGACGGACCGGCGCGTCAACGGCGTGACGCCCGAGCTTTTTCGGCACTATCCCGACTCGCAGGCGCTGGCAGGGGCCGACGTCGACGACGTCGAGCGGATCATCGGACCGGTCGGCTTCTTCCGCAACAAGACGGCGGCCATCATCGGACTGTCCAGGGCGCTGGTCGACGAGCACGACGGGGAGGTTCCGACCACTCTCGCGGACCTGGTGAAGCTCCCGGGCGTCGGGCGCAAGACGGCGAACGTCGTGCTCGGCAACGCCTTCGGCATCCCTGGAGTCACCGCCGACACCCACCTCATTCGGGTCGCCAACCGGCTTGGCTGGGTGGCCTCCACCAAACCCGACGACGTCGAGCGGGCGGTGGGTGACCTGTTCGAGCCGTCCGAGTGGGTCATGGTCTGCCATCGCGTGATCTGGCACGGCCGCCGGTGCTGCCACGCCCGGCGCCCAGCCTGCGGTGCCTGCGCCCTCAGCCAGCTGTGCCCCAGCTTCGGTACCGGTGAGACCGACCCGGAGGTCGCCGCCACCCTGCTCCGGGAGCCGCGCGCGTGAGGGGCAGGGGTCTGCTCGTGGCGGTCCTGCCCGCGGTGCTGCTGGTCGCCTGCACGCCGTCCGCGGAAACAGCCACGACAGAGCTGACCACCACCCCCGCGTCGCCGGCGCAGGCCCCCGACCTGCCCGCCCTCCGTGTCCAGTACGAGCTCCCGGCCTGCCCCACCACCGACCGCGACGTGCCCGCCGTCGAGGGCGGCCTGCCTCAGACCGAGCTCCCCTGCATCGGCGAGGGTGACCCGGTGAACCTCGCCGGGCTGCCCCGCGAGCCGATGGTGGTGAACCTCTGGGCGCAGTGGTGCGGTCCGTGCCGCGAGGAGTCCCCCTTCCTGCGCGAGGCTTTCCAGGAGACGACGGACGTCCGCTTCGTGGGCATCAACTACCAGGACCCCCAAGAGGACTGGGCCATCGAATTCGCGGGCCTGGTGGGCTGGCGCTACCCGCACGTCGTCGACGTCGAGAAGACCCTCCAGGGTCCACTGCGGGTGCCGGGACTCCCAGTGACCCTCTTCGTCGATGCCGACGGCGTCATCGCTGGCAGGCATGTCGGACCCGTCACGTCGACCGAGCAACTCCAGGACCTCATGGTCGAGCACCTGGGGACATCGTGAACGGGCCGTTCGACGAACTCGACCGGGCGCTGCGGCATGGCCCCGACCGCATCGGGCAGCCCGCGGGCAGGCGTCCGCGCGGCCTCCGACGCGCTGGCGTGCTGCTGCTGTTCACCGAGGACGGCGACCCGGCACTGACCTTCATCCAGCGGGCCCACACCCTGCGCAACCATGCCGGCCAGATCGCCTTCCCCGGCGGCGGCCTGGAGGAGGGGGACCGCGACGTCACCGAGGCCGCACTGCGGGAGGCCGAGGAGGAGGTGGGTTTCCAGCGTGACCTGGCGAGGGTGCTGGGGAGGCTACCGGTGGCGTGGGTGCCGAAGAGCGGCTACGACGTGACCCCGGTGATCGCCACGTGGGCGGGAGAGATCGAGTTGACCGCGACGGATCCCGCCGAGGTCCACTCGGTGCACAGCTTTCGTGTCTCCGAACTGTCCGACCCGAGCCAGCGGGTCAGCGGCCGGCATCCGGGCGGCTACGTCGGCCCGGCCTTCGTCATGGGTGACCTCTTCATCTGGGGGTTCACCGGCCACCTCGTCGACCTCACCCTGACACTGGCAGGGTGGGAGCGCCCCTGGGACGCGAAGCGCGTGGTGGACGTCCCCTCAGCGTTCCTGCGCGACTGACGCCGGGGGGACGAACACCGGCCGGGTGCGCAACTCGGCGTCGGTCTTGGCCGCGAGCTCGCCGTCGATGGTGGGGGGGCCGGACACGGCGTCGGCGAGGGCGCTCATGGTGGCCTTCGCCTCGGCGATCGTGGCCTCGGGCTTGCGGACCTTCTTGATCTGGGACTTTCCGATGAGCGCCAGGATCGCGGCAATGATGATCGAGATCACCGCAGTGATGACGAAACCAAGGGTGAACGCACCCCACGTGCTGAGTCCGGTGACGCTGTCGAGGAGCCACCCGATGGCGAGGGCCAGCGCGATGATCAGCATCCACAGCGCATGTCCGAGGAAAGCCGCAGCGCCGGCGAAGAGTCCGGAGCCGATGCCTGCGTGCTTGGCCGCAGGGACGACCTCCGCCTTGGCCAGTTCGGTCTCGGCGGCGACGAACTGCGTCAGTCCCTCGCGGATCCGCTGGACGGTCGTGCGCGTTTCAGGAGATGTCATCGTGGAAGCCCTTTCGACGCCACTCAGCCTACGGGATGCGGGCGTGCAGCAGATTCACATCGTGATCTTGATGCCGTCGTCGGGAAGCCGAACGGGCGCGGTCAGTTCGTCGTGGCTGACCCAGGCGCGATGGCACAACAGCTGGAACGGCAGGCGCAGTCGTTCGCCGGGGCGCACGGAGGCTTGGAACAACTCCTGCACCTCGCTGGCGAGCCGGGCTCGCTGGTCGGCGTCGAGCTTGGCGTGGAGCGGCTGCTGGGCAACGAGTCGCTGCAGGTCCAGCAGGGAGACGGGCTGCCACACGCGGAAAGCTCGCTGCTCCACCTCCGGGAAGTACTTGGAACCGGCGAGGTGTTGCAGCGACTGCTGGCCGTAGTCACCGCGCATGGCCATCGGGTCGTAGTGGCGCAGGAGTGCAGCGAATCGACGCACCCACGGCACGGAGTCGTCCCGGATCACGTAGGAGACGCTGAAGCAGCCCCCGGGCCGCAGGACCCGAGCCACCTGGGCCAGGACACTCTGCGGCTCCATGGTGTGGAAGGCCTGGTGGGCGATGACCACGTCGAACTGGCACGGATCCGTGGGGATGGCCTCGGGCCGCGCCCAGATGGGGGTCACCCCGTCTGCAGAGTCGAGATGGCGGACGGTGTCGCCGTCGGACGACATGGCGAAGACGCTGTGATTCTCCTCCACGAGACGGCGCGCGACCGCGGGGCTGCCGTCGAGGGTCAGCACGCGGGACCTCGACCACACGGTCAGCCAGCTGATGGCTTCGGAGGTAAGGACTTGTGTGCTCGACATGACTTCCCGGGTTCGACGACGACTGGTCGCCCTCAGGTTATCCACACATCCGGCGCGATGTGGGCAACGACCCGTCCGCACGCACACAGTGGGGACGTGGAGAAGCTGACGAGGGGAGATGGATGTGTCCTGCTGGCCTCGCGGGACCCTGTGCTGGTGGAGACCGTGCAAGCCACGGCCATCGCGCTGCAGGTCGAGGTGCGGCAGGCCGCCGACCGGGAGGAGCTCGCGGCTTCGTGGCAGGCGGCCCGTTTGCGATTGGTGGGGGTGGACCTCGCCGGGCGTGTGAGGGGAATGGGCCTGGGGATGTCGGGGTGCGTGGTCGTGGGGCTCGGTGAGCCGGGGCTGGTGCGAGCCTCCGCCGAGCTGCGGGTGCCTGCCATGGAGCTGCCGGGGGATGGGGACCAGTTGGCGGAACTCCTCGCGTCCACCGCGACGGGGGCGTCACGGGGTCGCGTCGTGGCGGTCACCGGGGCCAGTGGGGGACTGGGTGCCAGTTCCCTGGCCGTGGGGCTGGGGGCCCGCGCCGCTGCCGCCGGCCGCCGAGCCGTAGTGGTCGAGTTGGCCGACTGCGGCGGCGGTTTGGACCTGCTGATGGGGATCGAGTCCAGCCGAGGGCTGCGCTGGGACGCGCTGCACCGCGCCGATGGGCACTTGGGTGACCTGCGGGATGAACTGCCTGCCGTCGGTGCCCTGAGTGTCTTGGCCCTCAGCAGGGACGAGC
Source organism: uncultured Arachnia sp. (assembly GCA_947499145.1). Classification (GTDB taxonomy): domain Bacteria; phylum Actinomycetota; class Actinomycetes; order Propionibacteriales; family Propionibacteriaceae; genus Arachnia. Next base: position 259,321 of record CANMNB010000008.1, on the reverse strand, counting down.
CCGAAGGTCCAGGGCCCCAAGCGGTCGCGGCCGTGATGTCCTCACTGGCCCGCTCGTTCGAGGTGGTGGTCGTCGACTGCCGGCCCAGTGCCCTGCAGTCGATCGACGCTGCCGACCAACTCGTTCTCGTCGGGGCCGATGTCCGTGGCGTGGCCGCGGCGCGCATGCGAATCGAACACCAGTCGCTGGCTGGGTCGAGGCTCGTGGTGCGCCGCCACCGTGACAGCCCCCTGGTCGCCGAGGACGTCGGGCGTGCCCTGGGCATGCCGGTGGCCGGCGAGTTGCGGGAGGATCGACGCGTCCCGCAACTGGCAGCCGCTGGGCTGGGCATCGTCGGTGGGTCGGCGCGTCGGTTCCGAACGGACACCGCCCGGCTCTGGGAGCAGCTCGCATGACGGGGGACGGGCTGGGCGCACTGCAATCGGAACTGGGGCGTCTCGGACGCGACCACACGGCCGGCGACGTCGCCCGGGCCATGCGCGGTCTGGGCATGGTGGTCACCGACCGCTCGCTGCGGGAGACCCTCGAACAACTGCGCCTCAACAGCTCGGGCGCCGGACCGCTGCAGGAACTGCTGGAACTCCCCGGCGTCACCGACGTCCTCGTGAACGGGGCCGAGGCCGTCCACATCGACCGTGGGCGTGGTCTGGAGCGGGTCGACCTCCGCCTGGAGTCCGAGGAGGCCCTTCGCCGACTCGCCGTGCGGCTGGCGGCGGCCGCTGGCCGGCGGCTCGATGATGCCCAGCCGTTCGTCGACGGCCGGTTGCCCGACGGCACACGGCTCCACGCGGTGCTCGCGCCGTTGGCCCAGCCGGGTACCTGTGTGTCGCTGCGCGTTCCGGCCCGCCAGACGCTCAGCCTGGACCAGGCGGTGACGCGCGGCGACCTCCCGCCCGCGGGTAAGGACCTGCTGGACGGACTGGTGGCCACCCGCGTGCCGTTCCTGATCAGCGGAGGCACCGGTAGCGGGAAGACCACGCTTCTCGCGGCACTGCTGGCCCAGGTGCCGCCCGGGGAACGCATCGTCGTCGTGGAGGACGCCCGTGAACTCACTCCCCGGCACCCCCACTGCGTCCGGCTGGAGGGCAGGCTGCCGAACGCCGAGGGCGCCGGGCAGGTGGACCTCAGCACTCTGGTGCGCCAAGCACTCCGGATGCGACCGGACAGGCTGGTGATCGGAGAGGTCAGGGGTGCCGAGGTCATTGATCTGCTGGCAGCCCTGAACACCGGACACGAGGGCGGCTGCGGCACCATCCATGCCAACTCCGTCGCCGATGTCCCTGCGAGGGTGGAGGCCCTGGCGGCACTCGGCGGGCTGTCACGCCCCGCCGTCCACGCGCAACTCGCATCCGCCCTGCGCGTAGTGGTGCACGTGGCCCGCGGATCGGACGGGGTCCGCCGCGTGGACCAGATCGGCCTACTCGGCCGGGGTGACGACGGTTGGGTACGCGCCGAGCCGGCGGTCACCTTCCGGGACGGCAGACTCGTCCGTGACGTCGGCGCCTCGAAGCTCGAGGCGCTCGTGGGGCGGAAACCATGATCCCGGCCGCTGTCGCGGCGGCCACCGCCGCCTGGATTCTGCTCTGGTCCCCCGGGGCCGGAACCGGACCGGCCGCCCGCAGCCCGCACGCGAGGCGGCTCCTCGGCGCCGTGACGTTGGCGTTTGTCGGGCTGGGCGCGGGCTACGTCGCCGGGGGAGCGCATGGACTGGCGTGGGCAGCCTGTCTGTTCGTGGCGGTCGGCACGGGTCTCTGGGGTGTGCGCCGGCGACGGCTCAGGCTCACCCGGGAGCGCAGGGAAGATGCCGCTGCCCGGGCATCGACCAGCTTGTCGATGCTCCTGCGCGCCGGCCAACTGCCCGGTGCTGCGCTGGCCCGGGCCGCACTGACCCACCAGGTGCTGGTGCCGGTCGCGTCGGTGGCCCGACTGGGGGGTGACGTGACGGATGCCTTGCTGGTGCAGGGCGAGATCGAGGGGCAGGAGGCTCTTCGTTCCCTGGCGGCGGCGTGGCGCATCAGTGAGCGAACCGGTGCTCCCATCGCGGACGCCGTCGCCACGGTGGCGGAGGGCATCCGCCTCAAGCGTGAGGTCGGGCGCCAGATGGCTGCCGAGCTGGCCTCGGCGCGCGCCAGTGCGCACGTCATGGCGATGCTGCCGGTGGCTGCGCTCGGGCTTGGGACCATCGTGGGGGCCAACCCGGTCGGGGTTCTCGTCGCTGGGCCCTGGGGCCCCGGGTTCGTACTCGCCGCAGTGGCGTTGACAGCGGCCGGAGTCGTCTGGAGCGAGCGCATCGTGACGAGCGCGGGGAGATGCACGTGACGGCGGTCGGAGCCGCGATCCTGGCGGCCGTTGTGGTCCTGCTCTGGCGAGCCCCTCACCGACCGGGACCCGCGCGTCCGAGGGTGCCGCCTCTCCGGCATTGGCTGTCGAGCCGGGTGACCCGTCCCGCACGGGACTCGGCCCCGGCGGGTCTGCCGGAGGTCCTTGAACTCCTCGCTGAAGCGCTGGCGTCGGGTGTGCCGCTCGTGCGCGCGCTGGAGATCCTCTCGGACGTCTCGGAACAGGAGGTACGCACGGCTCTCGACCTGGTGCGCGGGTCGTTGCAGCTCGGCGCGGGTGAGCCGGAGGCGTGGCTGCGCGTCCGGGATCTCCCCGGGTGGGCGGCCGTCGCGCCCGACCTGGCGATGGCGGCGGAGTCCGGGGCGTCGGTGCTGGAGCTGCTCACCGTCCACGCCGCCGAGCTCCGGCGCGAGTTCGCTTCGGCGGCCCACCGTCGTGCGCGTACGGTCGGAGTGAGGGCGGTGCTGCCGCTCATGGTGTGCTTCCTGCCGGCCTTCGTGCTGGTGGGAGTGGTCCCCATCATCGTCGGCCTGGTCTCGGGGTTCCTCGGCGGCTGACCAGCCGGTCGGGCTAGCCTGAACGGACCTGCAGCGGTGGAGGAGTCGACTGATGAGGATCGCGGTTCCGCGCGAGACCAAGGACCACGAGTACCGGGTGGCGCTGACGCCGACCGGCGCCAACGAACTGGTGCGGCGGGGCCACGAGGTCGCCGTCGAGACCGGTGCGGGCCGTGGCTCCGCCCTGCTCGACGACGACTACCGGCGGGTCGGCGCGACGATTCTTCCGGACGCCGCGTCGACCTGGGACTTCGGGGATCTCGTCCTCAAGGTCAAGGAGCCGGTGCAGCAGGAGTTCGACTTCCTGCGCGACGACCAGATGCTCTTCACCTACCTCCATCTGGCCGCGGAGCAGGACTGCGCGGATGCCCTGCTGGAGGCTGGCACGACGGCCATTGCCTACGAGACCGTGCAACTCGCCAACGGGCAGCTCCCGCTGCTGCACCCCATGAGCGAGGTGGCCGGTTGCCTGGCGCCCCAGGTGGCGGCGTTCCACCTGATGCGCCCGCGCGGCGGCAGGGGTGTGCTGATGGGCGGCATCGGCGGCGTTCCCAACGCGAGGGTCGTCGTCCTGGGCGGCGGGGTGTCCGGCCAGAACGCCGCGGCGATTGCCCATGGCATGGGCGCCGACGTCACGGTGCTCGACACCAACCTGGACAAGCTGCGTCAGATCCACTGGGAGTGGCACGGCACGATCAAGCAACTGGCCTCCCACGAGCTGACGATCGCGTCCGAAGTTGCCGCCGCCGACGTGGTGATCGGCGCGGTGCTGCTGCCCGGGGGCCGTGCGCCCCAACTCGTCAGCAACGCCATGGTCGAGGCCATGAAGCCGGGATCCGTCCTGGTGGACATCGCCATCGACCAGGGCGGGTGCTTCGAGGACTCCCGACCCACCACTCACGCCGAGCCCACGTTCGAGGTGCACGACTCGATCTTCTACTGCGTCACCAACATGCCGGGGGCGGTTCCGCACAGCTCGACGCTGGCGCTCACCAACGCCACGCTCCCGTACGTGCTCGAACTCGCCGACAGGGGCTGGCGGGAGGCGATACGGAGGAACCCAGCGCTCGCGCTGGGATTGAACACGCACGCCTCCCAGGTCACCAACCGCGCCGTGGGCGAGGCCCTCGGCCGGCGGCACGTGGACGTGACGGAGCTGCTGGGCTGACTAGCGGGGGTCGCGCCCAGCCAGGACGTGTCCGTAGCGGTGCAGGGTCCGGCTCACTGCCTGCTCCCTCAGGACGTGCAGCATCTCGAGCCGGCCGTTGGCCACCACCGGCGTTCCGTGCACGTCGACGCCCGCCGTCACCAGCTCGTCGAGCAGGGCCCCCACGTCCCCGACCACCCGGACGCGCAGCGCCCGGAACGCCTGTGCGGGGTCAACGAGCAGAGGTTCCAGGGACTCCCACAGCAACCTGCCCCCGGGGCAGCGGTCGCAGCATTCCCGGACCGACTGCTCCGCTGCCGGGAGCAGCGTGATCCTGGGGCTGACGCCCGCGGCCCGCGCCGCGAGGATGACGCGTGCGAGCTCCACGGCCGGACCAGCGCCTGCCACGATGACCAGTTCGGGGAGGGGACGGTAGGTGAACAGGTTGAGTTCGGAGACGAGACCTGTCTCGTCACGCGGCAGCGAGAACTCGTGGAGCCAGTGGTGGGCGTCGGATCGGCACGCGGTCCGCAACCACTCGACCTCGGTCGGTGAACCGGCCAGGGCAGCCAGGAGCTCGAGAAGCTGGGAGACCTCGGGCGACGGTTGTGCCTGCTGTCGAGGTAGGTCGGTGTCGGTCCATCCCGTCAGTGTCGCCACGTAGTTGGGGCCACCGGCCTTGGCGCCGGACCCTACCGAGGACGCCTTCCAGCCGCCGAACGGTTGGCGACGCACCACGGCGCCCGTGGTCACGCGGTTCACGTAGGCATTCCCCACCTGGACGTGCTCGACCCACCGCCTGATCTCGTCCTCGTCCAAGCTGTGAATGCCGCCGGTCAGTCCGAACTCCGGGGCGTTCTGCCATTCGAGGGCCTCGTCCAGGTCGGTGGCCGCCATCAGGCCCAGGACGGGCCCGAAGACTTCAGTGAGGTGGAAGAACGATCCCGGACGCACTCCCTCCTTGACGCCCGGGGACCACAAGCGCCCGTCCGCGTCGAGTTGCCGAGGCTCCACGAGCCAGCTCTCCCCGGCATCCAGGGTTGTCAGTGCCCGGCGGAGCTTGTCCGACGGGGGCTCGATGAGCGGCCCCATCGTGGTGCCGAGGTCGTCCGGCCAGCCGACGCGGAGCGAGGAGACGGCGTCGACGATCTGGCGACGGAACCGCTCGGACCTCGCGACGGAGCCGACGAGGATCCCGAGCGAGGCGGCCGAGCACTTCTGCCCCGCGTGGCCGAAGGCGGAGGCAACCAGGTCCGCAACCGCGAGGTCGAGGTCCGCCGCGGGAGTCACGACGAGGGCGTTCTTCCCCGAGGTCTCGGCACTGACCAGGGGGCCGTTCTCCCGACCCGCACGCCAGGAGGAGAACAACCGGGCCGTCTCGATGGCACCCGTCAGCACCACCTGGTCCACTCCCGGGTGGCTGACCAAGTGTCGCCCGACGTCGCCCTCGTCCGTCCGGACGAGTTGCAGCAGGTCCTTCGGCACGCCGGCTGCCCACAGGGCCTGCATCGCCACCTCGCTGCAGCGCACCACTTGTGGCGCTGGTTTGATCACGACGGCGGAGCCAGCAGCCAGTGCGGCCAGGACGCCGCCGGCGGGGATCGCGACGGGGAAGTTCCACGGCGGCGTGACCAGAGTGAGCCGTCGAGGCACCGGCGAGGAGCCGTCGGTCAGAGGTGATCCCGGTGCCAGTTCGCGGCACCGATCCGCGTAGTAGCGGGCGAAGTCGACGGCCTCGCTGATCTCGGGGTCCGCCTGGTCGACCGTCTTGCCGGCCTCGTGGGCCATGACCCGGAGGAGGTCTCCTCGCTGCGCATCAAGGACGCGGGCGACCTCGAGGAGGATGTTCGCGCGCCGACCCGGATCCTGCGCGGCCCAGACCTCGCCCGCTCGGCGGCCACGGTCCACGACGCGGTCCACCTCCTCGCGCTGGGCCAGGGCTGTGGCCGCGGGGCTCGATGGCTCCGCGATCGCCGCCTTGGCCCACTCCCGCGTCTCGTGGAGCGCGGGATCCGAGTCGGGCGTGTTGGCGAATCGTGCGGTGATCTGGGGTCGACCGGGCTGGCGGCGTCGTTCGGAGCGGGTCTCGTCCACGGCAGCCACTGCGCGCCGGAAAGCCTGCCGCTGCCGCTCCAGCGCCTTCCCGGCGTCAGCACTGAACCAGGCATGGAGGAAGTTCTGCGGCTGCGCGTTCTCCTCGAGTCGCCGCACGAGGTAGGCGACGGCGACGTCGAAGTCCCGCTTCGCCACCACCGGCGTGTAGAGCACGAGCGATCCGACGTCCTCCGCCGCCGTCCGGGCCAGGGCCGGGGCCATCCCCTGGAGCATCTCGACGTCCATCCGGTCCGTGACTCCGCGGTGCCGAGCCAGCAGGTGCGCCATCGCGAGGTCGTGGAGGTTGTGGCTCGCGACGCCGACGCGCAGTGCCGTGTCGCCACGCAGGGCGCGTTCGACGAGGCGCAGGTAGTTGGCGTCGACCTCCTCCTTGGTGTCGTACGGGGCGGGCCTCCAACCCTTGACCTCGGCCTGCACCCGCTCCATGGAGAGGTTCGCCCCCTTGACGAGCCGCACCTTGATGCCGGCCCCTCCCGCGGCTGCCCGTCGCCCGGCGAAACTGATGAGCCGCTCGAGCGCGGCGCCGGAGTCCGGCAGGTAGGCCTGCAGCACGACGCCGGCCTCGAGGTGGCGCAGCTCCGGCTCCGAGAGGAGGGCCTCGAACACCTCGAGGGTGAGGTCGAGGTCGCGGTATTCCTCCATGTCCAGGTTCACGAACGCGTGGGGTGTGCGCCCGGCAGCGCGCTGCAGGAGGGGCCGGAGCCGTGCAGCGACGCGGGCCACGGTGCCTGCCGTGTCCCAGGTGGAGATCTGGGAGACCACGGAGCTCACCTTGATGGAGACGTAGTCGACGTCGTCGCGCTCGAGGAGAGCCTCGACGCGCCGTGCGCGAGCCGCGGCCTCCTGCTCTCCGAGCACCGCCTCCCCCAGGAGGTTGATGTTGAGGCGGGAGTCGCGATGCCGCTCCAGATGCCGTCCCAGTGCCCGGGGGTCGGCGTCCACGACGAGGTGCCCGACGAGCTGCCGCAGCCGCCACTTCGCCGCCGGGACGACGATGCGGGGGAGCAGGGGGGCCAAGCGTCGACCGGCGGCCAGGAGCAGTCGGTCCGAGGTGCCCAGGAATGCGGGGTCGGAGTGCAGCGTCGCCAGCGCCCGGGCCGCCGCGCGCACGTCCTCAGGGCGGGCCACCTCGTCGACGAACCGCACCGCCAGGGCCAGGCCCTCCTCGTCGCGGAGGAGGGCGGCCAGCTGTCGCCCGGTGGTGCGTTCGGCCCTGGTCTCGCCGTGCGCGGCGCGGAGGCGCCACTGCTCCGCGAGGTCGAGTGCGGCCTCGACGAGGTCGGCCAGGGCCTGTGATCCCACGACGGTGTCGGACATGGGCCCAGTCTCTCCGACGGCGGGTCAGGACGGGGCCACTTGTGCTGTTTGGCAGAGTGGTCCGGGTGGAGTGGGAATGGGTGCTGGACCGGCCGGAGGTGGTGGCGTTGCGCCACCTGCCCGGGCGCGACGGCATCCTGGGCGACTGGCCGGACTGGCTGCCTGCGCCCGCGGTCGAGGCCATCCGGTGCAGCGGGATCCAGCGCCCGTGGCGGCATCAGTCGGAGTTCGCCGCCCTGGCCCACGCCGGTCGGCACAGCGCGATCTGCACGCCCACCGGTTCCGGGAAGTCGCTGGCGTACCTGATGCCGGTGGTCGCGGCCGCCTTCGAGGAGCCCCCGCCCTCCCCGCGCAGGCTGGCGCGGCCGCGCAGCACCGCCATCCACCTGGCACCCACCAAGGCCCTGGCCCACGACCAGTACCGAGCAGCGCGGGCGATGGCGCCCGAGGGCTGGCGCGCGGCCACCCTTGACGGCGACTCGGATCCCGCGGAGCGGCGCTACGCACGCGACCACGCCAACCTGGTGTTCACCAACCCGGACATGCTGCACTTCTCGGTCCTCCCGCAGCATGAACGCTGGGGAGGCTTCCTCGGCAATCTGCGCTACATCGTCGTCGACGAGGCACATCGCTACCAGGGGGTGTTCGGCGCCCACGTCGCGCAGGTGCTGCGGCGCCTGCGCCGGCTCGCGGCGCTCCACGGGGCGAACCCGACGATCCTGGTGTCGTCCGCGACGATGCCCAACGCCGGCGCCTTCGGCGGCCTACTGGCCGGCGAGCCGGAGGTGGCGGTGGTCGACCAGTCCACGGCGCCTGCCGGCGGGCGCTCGGTGGCGTTGTGGCAGCCCACGTCGTCGCTGCGCCTCGACACGGCGGAGTTGCTGGCCAACCTCAGCGACGCCGGCGCCCAGACCCTGGCCTTCGTCGCGTCCCGCGCCGGGGCGGAACTCGTGTCGGTCGCAGCCCAGGAACTGTCCGACGACGCGGCCCGGATCGCGTCCTACCGGGGCGGCTACCTCGCGCTGGACCGACGGGAACTCGAGGCCGGCCTGCAGTCCGGAGCCATCACCGGCCTGGCCACCACCAACGCCCTCGAGCTCGGCATCGACGTTGCCGGGGTCGCCGCCGTCCTCGTGTCCGGTTATCCGGGCAAGCTGTCGTCGTTCTGGCAGCAGGCAGGAAGGGCGGGACGCGCCGGACAGGAGTCGCTCGTCGTGCTCCTCGCCCGTGAGAACCCGCTCGACGCCTACCTGCTCAGTCACCCGGAACTGGTCTTCGATGCGCCGGTCGAGAACGCCGTTCTGCATCCCGAGAACCCACACGTCCTCGGCCCGCACCTGGCGGCGGCCGCTCAGGAGTACCCGCTCAGTCCCGACGACGAGCGCTGGTTCGGTCCCTCCACGGTCCCCCTCCTGGAGGCCCTCACCGCCCAGCGCGTGCTCCGGGACAGGGGCGGCCGGTGGTTCTGGACACGGGCGGACCGCGCCGTCGACCACATTTCCCTGCGATCCACCGAGGCCGCACCGATCGAGATCATCGAGCGCGAAACTGGCCGTCTCCTCGGTGTCGTGGACCGTGAGGCGGCCGACCGGACGGTCCACCCCGGGGCGATCTACCTGCACCAAGGCGATGCCTGGGCGGTCGCAGCGCTGGATCCGGAGGCCAGCCAGGCGCTCGTGACCTCCGCCAGGCCGCGCTACTACACGCAGCCGCAGTCCATGTTCGAGATCGAGGTGCTGCGTGAGTTGCGGCGCCGCGACCTCGGCGCCACCCAGCTGTGCTTTGGCGACGTCCAGCTCACCTCGCAGGTCACGGGCTATCTCCGGCGCGACGAGACCACGCACGAGGTGCTGGACTCCACGCCCCTCGACATGCCGGAGCGGTGCCTGCGCACGCAGGCGGTGTGGTGGAGCGTGCCCCGCGAGATGGAGGACCGGTTGAAGTGGCCGGCCCTGCAGTTGGGCGCGGCGGCCCACGCGATGGAGCACACCGCCATTGGGCTGCTGCCGGCCTTCGCGCCGTGCGACCGGTGGGACATCGGTGGTGTCTCCACCCCGATGCACCCCGACACCGGGTCCACCACCGTCTTCGTCCACGACGGGATGGCCGGGGGAGCAGGCTTCGCCGCCCACGCGTTCCTCGTTGCCGAGAAGTGGCTGGCCGCCACCCTGGAGCGGCTCGAGACCTGCTCGTGTGAGGACGGTTGTCCCGCCTGCATCGTGTCTCCCAAGTGCGGCAACGCGAACCAGGTGCTGGACCGCGGCGACGCCGCCCTGTTGCTGCGTCAACTGCTCGACGGCTGAGGACTTTTCCACCGGCCCACCCGCATCTGGGGATCACCCGGCGCTCACACCCATGGTGGTAGTGCGACCAGATGAGGGGCATCTGGGCAGACAGGAAGGAATCCACCATGGACCACGGCCTCACTGAGGTTGACGACCACCCGGCAGCCGCGGCGCGCACGCGCCCGACGACCCGCCAGCTGGCCGAGCGAGGGCTCACCACCGTCGAGTACGCCATCGGACTCGTCGCGGCTGCCACGGCCGCGCTCGTGCTCATGCGCATCTTCAACGACAACGCGTTCTTCCAGTTCCTCTACGACTGGGTCATCGACATCTTCACGAACCTGGCCAAGGTCAGTCGGTGACCGGGCGGCGCGGGGTGGCGGGTCGCGACGCCGCCCCGGGCCGCTGCCCAGCACCCGAGCGCGGCATGGTGACGGTCGAGCTTGCCATCGGCTTCGTGACTGCAGCCGTCCTCACCGTGGCCCTCTCGGGCCTCGTGTCCCTGGGCGTCCACCAGGCCGCCTGTGCCGGGGCCAGCGCTGAAGTCGCCCGGCAGCTCGCCCGGGGGGACCACGCCGCCGCCTCGAAGGCGCTGTCGGAGGCTCCGGTTGGTGCCACGCAGGAGGTGACGGAGGACGACGAGGGCGTGAGCGTGACCGTCGCAGTGGACGTCCCGCTGCTGGGTGTGGGGGAGGTGGAGGTGTCGGCGCACGCATGGAGCAGGTGGGAAGCCACCGCCCGGCCGTGAGGCGGGACGAACGGGGCGTCGGCACCTTGTTCACCGTCGGGGTGTGCGTGGCCCTGGTCGCCGTCGCGTGGGGTGCGGCCGTGGCCGTGGCATGGTTCGCGTTGGCTCGCCAGGTGTCAGGTGCCGCTGACCTCGCTGCCATCGCTGGCGCGGCTGCGCTTGCCGAGGGCGACGACGCATGTGCCGCGTCACGCGACGCTGCGGCACGCAATTCCGTCACGCTTGCTGGGTGCGACGTCCGGAACGCGGGCGGCGGGTTCGTCGTCGAGGTGGCGGTGTCAGCGCCGCTGCAGCCCGCCCTCCCCATGGCCCCGGCCCAGGTCCGCCGGTCGGCGGCCGCCGGTAGCACCTAGGGTGAGGTCCATGGACCTCGACCTCGACATCCCGGCCCTCCGAGAGCGCCTCGAGCAGGCCGACTACACCGTCGACGCCGTCCTCGAGCGGATCGGCGACGAGGGACAGGCCGGGTTGGGGCGCAACATGACAACCCCCGCTCGAGTGGCGCTCGGGGAGGACCTGGACCCGCTGGCCGTCCTCATCCGGCTGTTCCTGCTGCAGGAGTCCGTCCCACGCACGGCAGCCGAGGCGGCACTCGACGTCCCCGCTCTCCTCCGTGCGGATCTCCTGGCGGTAGATGCCGACCAGTTGCGGGCCCTGGTGGACGTCCGCCCCTACGCCTCCCCGGATGACGGGGCCACCGGCTACCTCGCCAGCGACCTCACCCCCGGCATGGACACCCTCACCGCTCCCACCCGCCCGGACTACGTCCTGGGGGCCTCTCCCGCCTCACTGACCCTGGCCCAGATCACCATGCGCCGTCCGGTGGGTTCGGCCCTCGACCTGGGGACGGGGTGCGGCGTGCAGTCGCTCCACCTGGCCCGCCACGCGAGCCGTGTGGTCGGCACCGACGTCAACCCGCGCGCGCTCCGGCTCGCGGCGCTGTCTGCGGCGCTCAGCGGGACGGCAGTGGACCTCCGCGAGGGATCGCTGTACGAGCCGGTCGTCGGTGAGCGCTTCGACCTCATCGTGTCGAACCCGCCCTACGTGATGTCTCCGCCGACCGCCGACGGCCAACGACTCACATACCGGGAGGGTGCCTTCGCGGCCGACGGACTGGTCGAGCAGGTGGTTCGCAGCGCCCACACCCACCTCGCGCCCGGCGGGAGCGCGCAGCTCCTCACGAACTGGGCCGTCGTCGCTGGCCAGGACTGGGAGGACCGGCTCCGCGGCTGGGTCGAGGGCACGGGCCTCGACTGCCTGGTCCTGGAGCGCGAACGGCTCGACCGTTTCTCCTACATCGAGATGTGGCTGACCGATGCCGGGCTCGCGGGGAGCCCGCGGTGGTCAGCGGCCTATCGCGAGTGGCTGGACTACTTCGAGTACTTGGGGATCGCCGAGGTCGGGATGGGATGGATCCTGCTGACCGCCGCGGGACGGGAGGAGCCGGAGCTGCGGTTCGAGAGCTGGCCCCACGCCGTCGCCCAACCCGTTGGTGACGCGTTCGCCCGGCACGGTGCCGCGATCGACGCCGCGCGATGGTCGGACGTCGAGCTGCTGTCCAGCAGCCCCTGGCTGGTGGACGTGCGGCAGGAGACCCTGGGAGCACCGGGCGCCGCCGATCCCGAGCACATCGTGCTGCGCCAGACCAGCGGCTTCCTCCGCGCCATGCGGCTGTCGACGCTGGAGGCGGCGGTCCTCGGTGCCCTCGACGGCGACCTCACCATCGGGCAGGTCACCGCCGCCGTCGCCTCGCTCGTCGACGCCGGGACCGACGCCGTGGAGGCCGAGGTGCTGCCCACGCTGCGGCGCGCCCTGGCTGAACAGTTCCTCGTCCCCTGAGGTTGCGGCGACCGCTCGCGACCGCCGTATGGTGGGGGACTCGAGGGCGTGGGCTAGCATTCCCAGCGTCCAACGCCAGCAGGAAAGGCACCGCATGGCTGACAAGCTGAAGCGGCTCGTGATCGTCGAGTCGCCCACGAAGGCAACCAAGATCGCCGGCTACCTCGGCGACGGCTACATCGTGGAGTCCAGCCGTGGTCACGTGCGCGACCTTCCCACCGGCGCCGCGGAGGTGCCGGCGAAGTACAAGGGCGAGAAGTGGGCCCGGACCGGGGTGAACGTCGACGACGGCTTCCAGCCGCTCTATGTCGTCGCTGCCGACAAGAAGGCCACCATCCGGGACCTCAAGTCCAAGCTTGCCGGGGTCGACGAACTCCTCCTGGCCACTGATGGTGACCGCGAGGGGGAGGCCATCGCTTGGCACCTGCTGCAGGAGCTCAAGCCCAAGGTTCCCGCGCGCCGCATGGTGTTCCACGAGATCACCCCCGGCGCCATCGCCGAGGCCGTCGCGCACCCCCGGGAGCTCGACACCGACCTCGTCGACGCCCAGGAGACCCGCCGCATCCTGGATCGCCTCTACGGCTACGAGGTCTCGCCGGTGCTGTGGAAGAAGGTGATGCCGCGACTGTCCGCTGGCCGGGTCCAATCGGTGGCGACCCGCCTCGTCGTGGACCGTGAGCGCGAGCGCATGGCCTTCGTCACCGCCTCCTACTGGGACCTCGACGCCGTGCTCGACGCGGGCGCGGACGCCGAGCCGCGGTCCTTCCCCGCCCGGCTGGCCAGCCTCGAAGGCACCCGCGTGGCCCAAGGTCGTGACTTCGACTCCACCGGCCAGCCCACCAGCAGCGACGTCGTCGTCCTCGACGAACCCACCGCACGTGCCCTGGCCGCCGCACTCGAGTCCGGCCGCTTCCGTGTGACGTCTGTGGAGGCCAAGCCCTACACCCGACGCCCGTACGAGCCGTTCCGCACCACCACGCTGCAGCAGGAGGCCGGACGCAAGCTCGGGTTCACCTCGCAGCGCACCATGTCCGTGGCCCAGGAGCTCTACGAGAAGGGCTTCATCACCTACATGCGTACCGACTCGGTGACGCTCTCGGCGTCGGCGATCCAGGCTGCACGCACCCAGGTCGCCGAGTTGTTCGGCGAGAAGTACCTGCCCGAGAAGCCCCGCCACTACGCGTCCAAGGTCAAGAACGCCCAGGAGGCCCACGAGGCCATCCGACCCGCAGGCGACAGCTTCCAACACCCCGACAGCTCGGGGCTGCACGGCGACGCCCTCAAGCTCTACCGGCTCGTGTGGATGCGCACCGTCGCCTCCCAGATGGCCGACGCGAAGGGCGAGCAGGTGACCGTGCGAATCGCCGCCTCGGTGGCCGACGCCGTCGCCGTTGGCCCGTTGGCCGTGCGGAAGGCGGAGTTCGTCTCCTCCGGACGCACCATCACATTCCACGGCTTCCTCCGCGCCTACGTGGCCGGCGTGGACGACGACGCCGCCACCGACGACTCCCAGTCCCGGCTGCCGCGCCTGGCCGAGGGCGCCGAGGTCCACCCGGAGTCGGTGACGGCCGCCGGGCACGAGACCAAGCCGCCGGCCCGCTACACGGAGCCGTCGCTCGTGGCGAAGCTGGAGGAGCTGGAGATCGGCCGGCCCTCCACCTACGCGTCGATCATCCGCACCATCACGGCCCGCGACTACGTCTACAAGAAGGGCTCCGCCCTGGTGCCCACGTGGCTGGCGTTCGCGGTCACCCGGCTCCTCGAGGAGCACTTCACGGAACTCGTCGACTACACGTTCACCGCCCAACTGGAGGACCTGCTCGACGAGATCGCCGCCGGCAACGCCAAGCGGCTCGCGGTCCTCAACGAGTTCTACCGCGGCCCCGAGGGAGCCGAGCATCACGGACTCGCCACCCTGGTCAGCGAGCTGGGGGAGATCGATGCCCGTGACCTGTCGACGTTCCCCCTCGGCGACTCGAGCATCGCGGTCAGGGTGGGTCGGTACGGTCCCTATGTGGAGGACGGGGAGGCTCGCCGCGCCAACATCCCCGAGGACCTCCCCCCCGACGCCCTGACCGTCGAGGTGGCGGAGGAACTGCTCAGCCAGCCCCTCGACGACGAGCGCGAGCTGGGCGTCGACCCGGACTCCGGGCTCATGGTGGTCGCCAAGAACGGACGCTTCGGCCCCTACGTCACCGAGGTGCTGCCGGAGGACGCGCCGAAGTCACGCAAGGCGCGCACCGGGTCGCTGTTCACGTCGATGAGCCTGGACAGCGTGGACCTGGAGACCGCCCGGCGACTCCTCAGCCTCCCGCGGGTGGTCGGGACCGATGCCGACGGCCAGGAGATCACGGCCCAGAACGGCCGGTACGGCCCCTATCTCAAGCGGGGCACTGACTCGAGGTCACTGACCAGCGAGGACCAGATCTTCGACATCACCCTCGAGGAGGCCCTCGAGATCTACGCCCAACCGAAGACGCGGGGGCGGGCAGCTGCCGCTGCCCCACTCAAGGAGTTCGGCGAGGACCCGGCGTCCGGGAAGCCTGTTGTGCTGAAGTCCGGCCGCTTCGGTCCCTACGTCACCGACGGCGAGACGAACGCCACGCTGCGACGGGACGACTCGGAGGCCGAGATCACCCCGGAACGAGCCTTCGAACTGCTGGCCGAGAAGCGCGCCAAGGGGCCGACCAAGAAGCCGGCCCGCCGGTCCACGGCTGCCAAGAAGCCCGCCGCCAAGAAGCCCGCCGCGAAGAAGACGGCCACGTCCCGGACGACGAAAAAGCCCGCGGACGGCCAAAGCTAGGAGCGCGCCATGCCCCAGCCCCCGGTGCTGCGATTCCAGGTGCCCTACACGGCAGATCCGCCGCAGTTGCGCTCCGAGGCGGTGGGCATCGCCCGCGTGCGCCGTGGCGCCGCCGTCGTCGCCCTCGACACCACCCTGCTCGACACGGTGGACAACCGTCTCCTGCGAGCCGGTGTCGTGGTGGCCCATCGGGTCTCCCAGGGCCGGGGGGAATGGTTCCTGTCTGCGCCCGGATGGAGTCACCTCCCGGACGCCGAGACGGCCGACATCGGGGACCACGCCGAGCTCCCGGCCCGTTTTGCCCACCTCATCCGGCCCTTCACGCGCGGCGCCCTGATCGGGCCCGTGGCGTCGGTGCACTCGGACGTCCAGTCGTTCGCCCTCCTGGATGTCGAGGAGGGGTCCGTGGCGGACATCGCCGACGAGCAGGTGACGGTCCGCCGGGGCGGCGTCACTACCGCCCGCTACCGCGAGATCACCATCGCCACCACGAAGCGCGCCACCGTCCAGCAGCGCCACTTCGTGATCGACGCCATGCTGGCGATCTCCGCGTCACCGGTCAATGACTTCCCGACGCTGCAGCAGCGACTCGGGCCCCCCGCCACCGGCCCCAGCGACTTCCCGGCACCGCATCCGCTGCACCGGCATGCGACGATGGAGGAGCTGGTCACCCACGTCCTCGCCCGCGACCTGCGCCGCATCCTGGATGCCGAGCTGGCGGCGCTCACGGGCGACGCCTCCGACCTGCGCGAGGCGCTCTCCCAGTCGCACGACCACATCCGCGGGTTCGCCCACGCGCTCGATCCCGAATGGTGCACGGAAACCATGGAGGCGCTGGACGACGCTCGTGGCGGTGACCCGTCGGACGCCGCCGAGGCCACCAACAGGGTCGTCGACGCTTTCGTGACCGCCATCCGAGCGCCGCGCCTGGGCGACGTCTCACACCGCGAGGCCGCCCCGTTGCTGCTGGGTCGGGCGGAACAGGCCATGGCCATCCTGACTGATCGGTGCCGCGTCCTGGACCCTGCCAACAGTGAGGATTCCTGGACCGCGGCGCATCAGGCGGCCGACCAACTCGCCGCGTCGGCGGCGGTGGCTGGCCGCGTCCTGGGGCGGCGCGGCGCCAAGGCCCTCGAGGTTCTCACCGAGGTCCGTGACGAGTTGTCTCGCTGCATTGGTTCCGACCCAGTCGTCGACCCGTCCGGCATGTCTCCGGCTGAGGCGTTCGAGGCGGGACGCGCAGTGGAGAGGACCCGGCAGGAACGGCTCGTCAGTCGCGCCGCCTTCGTGGGTCGATGGCCGCGCCATCTGGCCCGCATCACCAAGCAGCTGAGACGCGCCCGGGAGAAGCGGTGAGCGGCCTCTTCATCGTCTTCGAGGGAGGCGACGGGGTCGGCAAGTCCACCCAGGTGGATCGGCTGGTCTCCTGGCTGGCCGAACAGGGCCGAAGGCACGTGGTGACCCGGCAGCCAGGCGGCACCGCCGTCGGTGCCGAGCTCCGCCAGTTGGTGCTGCACCACCGGGACTCCGACATCTCCCCGCGCGCGGAGGCCCTCATCTACGCCGCGGACAAGGCCCAGCACGTCGACGAGGTCATCCGACCCGCACTGGAGCGGGGCGACGTCGTCGTCAGCGACCGATACGTCGACTCGATGATCGCCTACCAGGGTGCTGGCCGGGACCTCGCGGTGCAGGACGTGACCTGGCTCACCGACTGGGCCACGGGAGGACTGCGTCCCGACCTCACGATCGTCCTCGACGCCGAGCCCGCCGACGCCGTCGCCGCGATCGCGGACAAGGACCGACTGGAGGGGGCGGGGGAGGACTTCCACCAGCGCGCCAGGGAGCACTTCCTGCTCCTCGCATCGCAAGATCCAGGACGCTATCTCGTGCTGGACGCCCGCCGCTCACGGGACGAGCTCGCTGCGGAGATCACCGAGCGGATCCGTCAGCTGCTGCTGGCAGGATGAACACGTGAGCGTCTTCGACGAACTGGTGGGCCAGCACAAGGCGGTCGAGGCGCTGCGACGTGCCGTCGGCGGCGGACGGCACGCCATGACGCACGCGTGGCTCTTCGTGGGGCCACCCGGATCCGGGCGCTCCAACGCGGCCAAGGCCTTCGCGGCCGCACTGCAGTGCCAGCAGGGCGGTTGCGGCCAGTGCATCGAGTGCCGCACGGCACTCTCCGGCGCCCATCCCGACGTCACCCTGCTGCGCACGGAGAAGCTGTCGATCGGCGTCGACGAGGTGCGCGCCCTCGTGGGACGGGCCAACGTGTCGCCGGTGAAGGGCCGCTACCAGGTGGTCGTCGTCGAGGACGCCGACAGGGTCACCGAACGCGGGGCCGACGCCCTCCTCAAGGCCCTCGAGGAACCTGCCCCGAAGACCGTCTGGCTGCTGTGTGCCCCCAGCGCCGACGACGTCATCGTCACCATCCGTTCCCGTTGCCGTGAGCTGCGGCTGGTCACGCCGGGCGTGGACGCCGTCACGCAGCTGCTCATCAACCGCGACGGCATCTCGCCGGCCCTGGCCGCGCACTGTGCCCGCGCGGCACAGGGACACATCGGACGGGCACGGGTGCTCGCGCGTTCCGAGTCGGCGCGCATCCGCCGACGCGAGGTGCTGAAGCTGCCCGGTCAGCTCCGCACCGTCACCGACTGTCTCGTGGCGGCGGAGAACCTCGTCGCGGCCAGCGCCGAGGAGGCGCAGCAGATCACCGCCGATCTCGATGCGCGCGAACTGGCCGACCTGCAGCGCTCCATGGGACTCTCCGGCCGGGGGGCCAAGCCCCGCTCCGCGCAGGCAGCCCTCAAGGAGCTGGAGGAGCAGCAGAAGATGCGCACCAAGCGCCTCCAGCGTGATGCACTTGACCAGGTCCTGACCGAGCTCACCGGCTACTACCGCGACATCCTCGCGGCCCAGACGTCGCCGGGGGTCGAGCTCATCAACGCCGACCTCGCCGACGAGATCCAACCCGCCGCGCGCCGGTCGACGGGCGAGCAGACGATCCGCGCCCTGGACGCCATCCTCGTCGCCCGCACCGCGCTCGAGACCAATGTCGCGCCACTGCTGGCCATGGAGGCGCTGATGCTGGCGCTCGCCGAGGCGTCCCGTTCCTGACTGCCCGGGCGCGTTGACCGCCCAACGCGCCTGCCGACTGGAAAGATGGACCCGAACCCGTGTGGAGAGGGATGGACACCATGACAGGACAAGCTGGAGGCGACTGGGTGCGCCAAGGCACCCCGCGTGACGACGCCGCGCCCGACTGGGACGACGAGCAGAACGAGTACGGCACTCCCGTGAGCCCCGCCGAGTGGGACGACTACGCGAGCGAGCAGTCGGCGCCCGTCCCGCCCCCGCCCCCCACGGCGGAGACGGAGCCGGCCACCGACGACGATCCGTACGCGTCGGTTCCCGGCCAGGAGCCGGAGGAGGCGGAGGAGTACCGCTCCAACGACCCGGACGTGGTCGAGGACGCCCCGGCCGGGGACACCGACGACGACGGCATGGAGCCCGAGCGCACCGAGCCCGTATCCCCGCTGGACCAGCCGCACGGACGCGACAGCGACCTGGTTCACGCTGACACCGCGGACGCCGATGCGCTGTACCGCGCCGAGCGCGAGTATCGCGCCCCGGAGGCCGCCGCCGAGGACACGGACCACGAGGACTCGAACGAGGCACTCGCGGACGACGAGCCTGCCGCCGAGACGGAGCAGGAGACTGCCGGGCTGGGAGACGACCCGGACGCGACCGCCGTCCATCCCGTGGTCGAGGCCGACGACGATGCGGAGACCCAGGAGCGGACCCGACTGGCCCCCCTGGCGGCTGCGCCCGCCGCAGTGGCTGCGGCCGGGGCCGTGCCGGCCGACATCTACCGCCACGACACCACCGCCACACACCCGGACTCCGCCGAGCAGACCGCTGTGCTGGACCAGGCCGCCTACGACGGCCAGGACCACGACGAGGACGAGCGTCTCGCCGCGCAGCTGGAGGCCGAGCGACGCGCACGCAACGAGCGCCTGGGTGTCATGGACACCTCCGGCGACGACGAACTGCGGGACCCCGTGGTGCACTGGAGGCGAGACAACGACCGCTTCCTTCCCAGCCTTGGGCTGTTCCTGCTGCGCCTGGCGACGGCCGCCGTCGTCGGGGTCATCGGCTACCAGGTCCTCACGGACATCGACGCCACCAGTGACTTCCTCAGCCAGACCATGATCCCGGAGCCCCGACTGGTCAGCTGGATCCTGGGGTTCACCCTGGGCGTGCTCGCGCTGCTGCTGGTGATCGGCATGCTGCAGCGCGTCGTCGGCGTCGTCCTGCTCGTGGCCGCCGTGGGATCCCTCGCTTTCATCCGCTGGGGATCGTTCAGCCCCTTCGTCGAGGGGCGTGAGGGTTTCCTGGGTGACCGCACGCTGCTGCTCGCCGTGATCGGTTTCCTCCTGTTGGCGCTGGGTGGTGGCGCCTGGGGCGTCGACGGGGCGTACCGCCGCGGCCGGGCCCGCGCGAAGGCAGAGAAGCTCGCCTGAGTATCGGAGGGGCCGCCCGGCCGGGTCGAAGGACCCGCGGGTAGGCTCACGTCATGGCCGAGCTCATGGCCGTGACGTTCGAGGAGCACGGAGCCCTGCACTACTTGGACCCTGACGGCGTCGAGTACGCGGTCGGGGATTGGGTGCTGTACCCGACCGACGACGGCCCGGTGGTGGCGCGCTGCGTCTGGGCGCCGCGCCGCTCAGCTGGCTCCCGGACCGCAGTGCCGGTCTGTCTGGGCCGCGCGTCGGAGGATGATGTGCGCCGCGACGCGGAGCACCGACGACAGCGGGTCCGGATCCGGGACGTCGCTGCTGCTCTCATCGCCCGGCAGGGGCTGCCCATGAAGATCGTGGGCACCGACTTCGTCTCCCGACCGACCGACGGCGTCGACAAACTGAGCGTGGTCTACTTCACCGCGCCGGGCCGCGTGGACTTCCGGACGCTGGTGGGCGAGCTCGCGCGCGCCCTCGGCTCGCGGGTGGACCTCCGCCAGGTGTCCCCCCGGGACGCTGCGCGCATGTCCGGGTCCGTCGGCAACTGTGGTCGCGACCTGTGCTGCGCCAACTTCCTCTCCGACGACCCGCCGGTCACCTCGCGGCATGCCTCGGACCAGGGACTCGCGGCCAATCCTCTCCAAATCGCCGGCGCCTGCGGCCGCCTGCTGTGCTGCCTGGCGTTCGAGCACCCCCTGTACGCGGACTTCCGGTCCCGCGCCCCCGCCGTCGGTGCCACCGTGCTGACCGAGGAGGGACCCGGACGCGTGGTCGCCCACGCCGCGCTCAAGGACGCCGTGACCGTCCGCACCGCGGGCGGCGTGATCACCTGCCCCCTGCTGGCCCTACGGTCGGTTCGACAGCAACCGGTGCAGGCGGAGGGACCCTCTTGATGGAGCGTGACAGGATCGACAAAGCACAGTGGATCCTGATCGCGATCGCCGTCGCCCTGGTCGTCTCCTTCTTCGCTTTCGGCATGGTCGGCGGCCGCCCCCAGGACCAGCCCGTGCCGACGCCGTCGCAGGAGCAGCCCGCGCCCAGCGTCGACGAGGAGGGACCACAGCCGGGCGTTCCCCTTGTCCCGGTCGAGGAACACGAGACATGGCCGGACCGCGAGCCACGCAATCCTGATCGCCAACTCGACTACGAGGCGCCGGACCCCGAGGTCCTGCTGGATGAGGCCCCGAGCGAGGACCTGACCGGTTACTGGAGCCAGTCCGTGGCGTGGGAGGCCTGCGGCGAGCACGAGTGTGCCACGGTGCAGGTGCCCCTCGACTGGGAAGATCCGTCACGCGCGGCCATCGACATCGCGATGCGACGCGTGCCCTCGACGGACGGGTCCCGGGGGCCGCTGTTCGTGAACCCGGGGGGACCGGGGTTCGGGGGCCAGGACTTCGCGGCCGGTCTCGGCGCGGACTACTGGCAGGGCTACGACCTGGTCGGGTGGGATCCACGCGGGACGGGCCAGTCCACCACCGTCGAGTGTGGCGAGACCCGCGAGACCGACGCGGTCTACGGACTCGACGGCTCGCCCGACGACGCCGGCGAGGAGGAAGCTCTCCTGGACGGCTGGACCACCTTCGCCCAGGACTGCCGCGACGCCTCCGGAGCCCTGCTCGACCACCTCACCACCATCGAGAACGTGCGCGATCTCGACCTGCTGCGCCACCTCCTGGGTGCCGAGGCCCTCAACTACTTCGGGGTCTCGTACGGCACCTACGTCGGTGCCGTTTACGCCGAGCTGTTCCCCGACCGGGTGGGGCGCATGGTGCTCGATGCCGCCGTCGACATCACCGACGACGAGGAGACCGTCTCGCAGGCCGAGGGCTTCGAGCGGGCACTCCGCGCGTACGCCGAGTGGTGCGCAGCGGAGGACCGCTGCACGTTCGGCGATGACGCCGAGGCGGTCCTTGCCGAGATCGCCGAGTTCCTCGCGGGCCTGGACGAGAGTCCGATCTCGGTCGGTGACAGGGAGCTGACACAGTCGCTCGCCACCACCGGAGTCGCGTTCTTCCTCTACGCCGACGAGGAGGCCTACCCCGGGCTCACCTTCGTCCTCGGCGACGCCATGGAGGGCCGGGCCGGCGATCTCCTGAGCGCCGCCGACCAGCTGAACGGACGCGGCCCGGCGTCCTACGAGACCGTCGCCTTCGCCTTCCCCGCCACCCGGTGCGCCGACTGGGCCGACGAGGGAGTCAGGAGCGCGTACCAGGAATGGGGCCGCATGGTCTCCAAGTCCCCGATCTTCGCGACCAACATGGGCATCGACCTGGTGTGCGAGCGCTGGACCGCGGACTCGGCGCCCTACCTGAAGCTCACCGCTGAGGGCGCGCCCCCGATCCTCGTCGTCGGGACGACGGGAGACTCCGCAACGCCCTACGAGCACGCCGTCTCAATGGCGGAGCAGCTTGAATCGGGCATCCTGCTCACCTACGACGGCGCCGGTCATGGGGCAGTGACCGGCGGCAACGAGTGCGTGAGCGACGTCGTCGGGAGCTACCTCGTTGACGGCGACGTGCCCGACGACCAGACCACGTGCACCTGACCTGGTTTCACGGATCCCGGGGGGCCCGGCTATAGTCTTCCCGTCCGCCGCCCTAGCTCAGTAGGCAGAGCGACGCTCTCGTAAAGCGTAGGTCACGGGTTCGATTCCCGTGGGCGGCTCCATACCACCCCGGAGGCTTTCGGCCCCGGCCTGCCTCTGGGACGAGGCCTCGACGCCTGGGATCTCGTCTTGTTGGCCGGCGTTCCGAAGCGGGTGCCGTCCCCACACATGATCGCTCTTCGGCGTGCAACCGAGGCTGCCGCGTGCGCGAGACTGATGCGTGCCCAGGAGGGGCGCGATCGTGCAAGCCGAGGACATAGTGTCCTTGCCGCCGCCGATCCGGCCCCCTTCAGGTACGTCCGGCAGTGGCAAAGCCGCTCCCGCCGCGTGCGGGCTCCCTCCTTGTCCGGGGCGGTGCGAGGGGCCCGAAACGCCCCTTGTAGTGTGGTGGGACGAGGCGACGTCTGCTGTCGCCACACGGTTCGTCGAGGAGGGGACATGTACGACTGCGCCATCATCGGAGCAGGTCTGGCGGGGTTGACCGCTGCCCGTGACCTGGTCAGGCGCGGTCTGGACGTCGTCGTCCTCGAGGCCCGGGACCGCGTCGGTGGACGCGTCGAGAACGGCGAGGTCGCCGGAGAGACCGTGGAGTTGGGCGGCCAGTGGATCGGTGCCGGCCACGACGCCATCCTCGATCTCGTGCACGAGTTCGGCCTCGAGACCGTCGAGTCCCCCGCCAAGGGCAACCTCCTCGTCCGGCTGCGTGGCAAGTCCCTCCAGGTCCCCGGGGCCTCCGGTGACGATGAGGACGAACTGACCCCGTTCGAGGTTTCCGACCTCGGTCAGGGTCTGCTGCGTCTACGACGCCTCGCCGAGCGGCTGCGCACCGACCAGGCGTGGTCCCAGGCCAACCACCTGTGGCTGGGCCAGGATCTTCGCCGATGGGTGAGCACCAACCTTCGCACCAAGGGCGCCCAGCGCCGGTTCGAGGAGGTCTACCGCGCCGCATTCGGTCCCATGTCCCCGGGCGAGACGCTCCTCGAGGGTCTCTACCAGGTCAACTCCGGCCCCAACCTCGAGTCGATGCTCGCCAGCAACGGCGGACTCAACCAGGTGCGGGTCGACGGGGGGATGTTCGCGCTGGCGCAGGCCATGGCTGACGGCCTCGGCGAGATCGTCCGGCTGGGAGCGATCGTGGCCGGGGTCGAGCACGGCGACGACCATGCCACCCTCGTCCTGGAGGACGGGGAACGGATCGACGCCCGGTACGTCATCTCGACGCTCCCGCCGCGGCTCGCCGTCGCACTGGAACACGAGCCCGCGCTTCCCGTCTGGCGCGCCGAGGCGGCGGACAAGGTCGCCGCCGGCAACGTGATCAAGGCCTACCTCATCTACGACCGGCCGTTCTGGCGTGCCGAGGGCCTTTCCGGCCAGTCCAGCGCGGACAGCGGTCCCGTGCGCGTGACGTTCGACACCTCGGCCGACGACGACGGTCGCGGCGTGCTGATGGGCTTCTTCGAGGGCGCCGACGCGGCCTCACTCGCGCAGCGCTCCATCTCCCTGCGCCAGCGGGCCTTCACCGACAGCGCCGTGGCGATGTTCGGGGACGTCGCCGCGGCCCCGCAGGCCTACATCGAACGGGACTGGAGCGCGGAGCGCTTCACCGGCGGTTGCCACGGTGCCCACTTCGCGCCGGGCATCTGGACCTCCAACGGCCCGGTGCTGGCCCAACACGAGGGACGGCTGTTCTGGGCCGGAGCCGAGTACTCCTCGCGCTTCAACGGCTACATGGAGGGCGCGGTGCGATCAGCTCAGGAGGTTGCCTCCCAGGTGGCCCGCAACAGCGCCTGAAGCCCCGAAAACCCCGGAAACACGCGGCGGATGTTGCGGCTGCGCACCCCGTAGGTGGTAGTTTCCTCAAGAGTTGGGCCGGAACACGTCCGGCCCGGTCCGATTCCAACAAGGACCCCACACGTCAGGAGTGAATACACCTATGACCATGAACCGCAAGGAACTCGTCGCCGCCGTTGCCGAGAAGTCCGGTAGCTCGCAGTCCGCAGTCAACGACGTCCTCGACGCCCTCTTCGAGGTCTTCACCGAGCAGGTCGCCGCCGGCGAGAAGGTCACCGTCCCCGGTTGGCTCTCCGTCGAGCGCACCAGCCGCGCCGCTCGCACCGGCCGCAACCCGCAGACCGGCGAGAGCATCGACATCCCCGCCGGCCACTCCGTCAAGCTGTCCGCCGGCTCCAAGCTGAAGGCTGCCGTCTCCGGCAAGTGACCGCACACGCGTGAGCAGAGCGCCCCGCCCGAGTTCGTCGGACGGGGCGCTCTTCGCGTGGCGCGTGAACTAGATCGCCTCGGCTCCCGTCTCCCCAGTACGGATCCGCACCACCTGCTCGACGGGCGTGGACCACACCTTCCCGTCGCCGACGGATCCCGTCCTCGCGGAGGCGACGATCACCTCGATCACCTCCTGGGCGTCCTCCTCGGCCACGAGCACCTCGATCTTCGCCTTGGTGATGAAGTCGATGGTGTACTCGGCCCCCCGGTACACCTCCCGGTGCCCGCGCTGTCGGGCGTAGCCCGCGCACTCGGTGACCGTCATGCCGGCGATGCCGTGCTGGGCGAGGGCGACCTGGACGGCGTTGAGCATGGTGGGCTGGACGATGGCCGTGACGAGTCTCATGCGGTTGTCTCCTCCTTGGTGGGAACCACGATGGTCTGCCTGACGGAGTAACTGGAATAGCCGACGTGGCTGAGGTCGTAGCCGCTCTCGGCGTGCTCGGAGGCGTCGATGCCCGCGGTCTCCGCCATCGGCTTGACGCGGATCCCCATGGCCGTGTCGAGAACCTTCGCGATCGCGAACGTCACGACGAGGCTGTAGGCCAGCACGGCCAGCGCTCCCAGGAACTGGGCCCACAGCAGGGACAGCCCGCCGCCGTGGAGGAGGCCACTGGCTCCGGTGGGTGAAGCGGGGTCCGCCAGGAACCCGATGGCAAGGGTCCCAATCAGGCCTCCCACCAGGTGCACCCCGACGACGTCGAGCGAGTCGTCGTAGCCGAACACCCGCTTCAGACCGATGGCGAACGCAGCACCGGTTCCCGCCAGGGCACCGATCAGCATGGCGCCGAGCGGGCTGACTGCGGCACACGCCGGCGTGATGCCCACCAGTCCTGCCACGATTCCCGAGGCGGCTCCGAGGCTGGTGGCGTGCCCATCCCGCAGGCGCTCGACCAGCAGCCACGCGAGCATCGCGGCGGCCGCGGCCACCAACGTGTTGAGCCAGGCCACGCCCGCCAGGGTGTTGGCGCCCAGCGCGGATCCGGCGTTGAACCCGAACCAGCCGAACCACAGCAGCCCGGCCCCCAGCATCACCAGGGTCAAGTTGTGGGGGCGCATCGGGGTGCGGCCGAATCCGAGTCTTGGGCCCAGCACGATCGCCAGGGCCAGGGCTGCGGCGCCGGCGTTGATGTGGATGGCGGTCCCGCCCGCGAAGTCGATCGCCTGGATCTGGTTGGCGATGAAACCGCCTCGCTCGGAGACGGCGCCGTCGAAGGCGAACACCCAGTGGGCGGCGGGGAAGTACACCAGGAGCGCCCAGAGCGCTGCGAAGACGACCCAGGCGGAGAATTTCATCCGATCCGCGACCGCGCCACTGATGAGGGCGACGGCGATGATCGCGAACGCGGCTTGGAAGCCGGCGAACACGGAGGTCGGAATGGTACCGACCACGGCGTCGGCGGCCATGACTCCGGAGAGCCCCAGGAACTGGAGGGGGTTGCCGACGACCCCACCCAGCGAGTCGCCGAAAGCCATGGAGAACCCGACGAGAACCCACAGGACACCGACGACCCCCATGGTGGTGACGGACATCATCAGCATGTTCAGCACGCTCTTGGCGCGCACCATCCCTCCGTAGAAGAACGCGAGGGCAGGGGTCATGAGCAGCACCAGCGCGGCGCTGACCAGTACCCACGCGGTGTCGCCGGCCGAGATCTCGAAGAGGGTCATGGCCTCATCCAACGCCCGTCGCGTTTCGTCCCGGGCGCCGTCAGGTAACGGCCAGTGGTGTCACGGTTCCAGTTGCGTGACGGGGGGCCTCAGGCGCAGGTGATGCCGCCGGCAGGCTTCGACCCCACGCGCTCGATGCGCTGCAGGGAGATGTGCCCGAGATCGTCGAGGTCGAGCTCAGCCCAGGAACCCTCGAACGTGAATTCGGCGAAGGCGGCGGTGGGGAACCAGCACTGGAGCGCGTCCGCCTCCTTGGGGTTGCTGGCCCAGGAGAGCCGGGCGCTGAGGTCCGGGATCGTCGGCGAGTGCCCCACGACGAGGAGTCCGGTCACGTCGTCGTCGACCTCAGAGATCCGCTGCAGCATGGTGTCGGAGCCGTCGTAGTACAAGGCGTCCTGGAACTCGGCGGGAACGTCGAGCCCCAGCGCGTGGAAGGTCTGTCGGGTGCGGGTGCTCGAGGAGACCAGGGCGTACTGGAGCCCCAGGCCTGCGAGTTGGGTTCCCACCTCCTGGGCGTCCTGGACGCCCCGTGGGAGGAGTTCCCTGGCCTTGTCGCCCTGGGGGTTGTTGCTCTCGGTCTTGGCATGCCGCATGAGTACCAGTCGTCGCACGGGCCCAGCCTACCCAGCCGGCGGTCAGGCCTTGGTGGCCACGAGCACGTCACGACGGATGGAGGAGTCGACGCGGTGCGCGAAGTCCTCCCACGGTCCTCCCTCGAGGGCCTCGAGGCCGGCCCGGGCCACGAGGTCGGCCAACTCCTCGCGCGGCAGTGACAGGGTGTTCCAGGAGATGCCAAGCGCCCCGCCGTGCACCAGTTGCCCTGCCCAGACGCCGATGGCCTGGGCGAGGAGGCCGCCGGGGGTGCGGTCGCGCGCGCCGCCCCTGACGTCGCTCGAGGAACCGTGCACCACGCCGTACGGGGCGTCGACGACAACGGCGTCGAACCTCTTCTTCCCGAACAGCTCGGCGGAGGAGCGGGTGTCACCGGTGAACACGGTCAGGGAGAGCTTCTCGTCTCGTGCCGTGACGCTGGCGTCGAACCGTTTGCCGACGGACTTCCCGTCGCGGCGGACGGGGGAGACGTCTGCGGTGTGCTTGAGGCGCTTGCGACGCAGCCAGGTCTTGTAGAACGCCACCATCTGCTCGAACGCCTTCGAGTCGATCTCAACTCCGTAGGCGTCGTGCCCGGCGAGCCACGCGGTGGACAGCGTCGTCCCGCGGCCGGCCATCGGGTCGAGCACTTGGCGGCGGCCGCTGGCCGGTCGGGCGACGGCCGCCAGCGTTACGTTGAGCAGGAGCCGGGTGAACTGCTCGTTGGTCTTGCCCTGATACTTGGGGATCGTGACCAGGTCGTCGTCCAGCCGGTCGGTATCCGGCATGGCGATGGGCAGCAGGAGTTCGCCCTCGTCCTGGAACAGGGCGAAAGCCGATGACTGACCAGCCAGCGCGGCCAGGTCGCCCTCGCGGAGCGGTGCCGCGTCGAACGCCAGGTAGCCCACTCCGGCGACGGAGACGTCACGGACGTCCGAGACGTGGGGGAGGCAGATCCTCAGCTCCGCCGCGCTCAATGTGCCCGACGAACCGGCATAGACGCGGTTGGCGGACGGGTTGCGCAGCATCAGGTAGGACGGCATGGCCCCAGTGTGCCCGAGCAGCGCACGATGGCGTCATCGAGCATCGCCTCGGTGAGCTTGCCGGTGAAGGTGTTCTGCTGGCTGACGTGATAGCAGCCGACCAGTCGAACCCTCCGGCCGCTGGTCGTGGCGAGTTCGGCGATGACTCCATGGCCGAACCGTGGGGCGGGACGGGGCACGGCCCAGCCGAGGCGGCGGGCTGCCTGCAGCGCCGCCGTCCAGCCGATCCCGCCGAGGGCGAGGACGCCGTCGAGCCCGGGTGCGAGGAGGGCCAGCTCCCTGTCGAGCCACGGGGCGCAGGTCGCTTTCTCCTCGGTTGTCGGGGCATTGGCGGGCGGGGCGCAGTGGACCGCGGCGGCGATCCGAACGCCCCGCAGGGTCAATCCGTCGCCGGCGTGGGTGCTGTCGGGCTGCGAGGCCAGGCCGGCGCGGTGCAGGGCGGCATAGAGCCAGTCTCCGCTGCGGTCGCCGGTGAACATGCGCCCGGTGCGGTTGGCCCCGTGGGCGGCCGGGGCCAATCCCACGATGAGCATCCGTGGCTGCTCGTCGCCGAAGCTGGCCGCGGGGCGCCCCCAGTAGGGCTGGCCGCGGAAGGCCGCGCGCTTCTCCACGGCGACGTCCTCGCGCCAGGCCACCAGACGGGGGCAGGCGCGGCAGACGCTGACCCGGGCGGCCAACTCGCTGACCGACTGGGCTGCGTCCGCGAGCGTGCGCACGGCGTCGGGATCACGGGCGATGGGTGTCCGGGCATCAGCGACGTCCCCCGGCCAGCCGGAGTCGGCCGGGACGGGTGAGGGAAAGCGGACCCCGGTGACGGGGTGCGGCAGTTCAGTGATGCTGGCCGGTGTGGTGCTCGTAGGGGGTGCCCTTCGCGCGGTCGAAGGACGCCTTGACCTCTTCCTCCGCCTCCTGCTCGCCCACCCAGGTGGCGCCCTCGACGGACTTGCCGGGTTCGAGGTCCTTGTAGACCGAGAAGAAGTGCTCGATCTCGAGGAGCATGTGCTCGGGCACGTCACCCAGATCGCGCATGTGCTTGCGGCGGGTGTCGGCGGTGGGGACGCACAGCACCTTGTCGTCGCCGCCCATCTCGTCCTTCATGCGGAACATCGCGACGGCGTAGCACTCGATGAGGCATCCGGGGAACGTGGGCTCGGCGCCTATCACCATGGCGTCCAGGGGATCCCCGTCCTGACCCAGGGTGCCCTCGATGAACCCGTAGTCGTAGGGGTACTGCGTGGAGGTGAAGAGGGTGCGGTCGAGTCGGATGCGGCCGGTGTTGTGGTCCATCTCGTACTTGTTCTTGGTGCCCTTGGGGATCTCGACTGTCACGTCGAAGAGCACCTTGCGCTCGTCGGTGATGAGCTCGATGCTCTCTACCACGTCTTCACTCACAGCTCGCGCTCCTATGATTGGGGGTGGCCCGATGGGGCGATGACCAGCACAATACCGCGTCTGGAGCGTGCATGAAGAGTTCAACCCGAGCGGATCGGGCGCTGTGGGCGTGGCTCGTGGTCGGCCTGGTGCTCGCCGTCGGGTTCGCCGGGGCTGTGGCCTTCCGCCCCGCCATGCGCGCCCTGGGCCTCGAGGTGACGGGCGTCGCCTCGACGGTTCCGCCGACGCTGCTCTCACCGCCCCCGAGCCCCCCGGCCTCCCCGCCCATCGGGACCGGGGTCATCGCCGCGGCCGAGCCGCTCGAGGAGGGGCCGCCGCCCGCCATGGCGGTCCTGCAGGAGCGGCTGCAGGCCCTCGACACCACGGCGCTGCGCGCGGCCGAGGGCGCGCAGGTGACCACCGCGTGGTCCGTCGTCGACCTCGCCACGGGGGAGGTGCTGTCGGCCTCCGCCGCGGACCAGCCGCTGATCCCGGCCTCCACCACGAAGCTGCTCACCGTCGCTGCGGCCCTCAGCGCGTTCGACGGGTCGGAGACGTTCGCCACCCGGGTGCTCGCGCCCGAGCCGGGGCGCCTCGTGCTCGTCGGTGGCGGTGACCCGCTGCTGACCAGCGAGCCCGTCGATCCGGGGACCTACCCAGCGCCTCCGTCGCTGCGCGAGCTGGCGGGCCTCACCGCCGAGGCGCTGCAGGCCGAGGGGACGACGTCGGTGACGCTTGGCTACGACTCCACGCTTTTCGTCGACGACGGCTGGAACGACACCTGGCCGGAGAACTACCGGGACCAGGTCACGCCCATCACGGCGCTCTGGGCCGACGAGGGCCGTGACCCCACCACCCGGGTCAGGAGCCGCGATCCCGACCTGTTGGCGACCACCACGTTCGCGGCCCAGCTGCGGGAAGCCGGCATCGCGGTGGGCGAGGAGCTGGTACCCGCGGAGGCGACCGGTGTGGAGTTGGCGCGGGTGGAGTCCCTGCCCCTGCACGTGCTGGCCGAGCAGGCGATGCTGCGCTCCAACAACTCCTTCACCGAGGTCATCGGATTCCAGCTCGCGCTCGCGACGGACGAGCCGGCGACCTTCGCGGGCTCGGTGGCCGCAGTGGAACAGCAACTCCGGCTGCTGGGGTTGTGGGAGGAGTCGGCCGTCATCCGGGACGCCTCCGGCCTGTCTCGCTCCAACCTCGTGCCCGCCGGCATGCTCGCGCGCGTCATGCGCCACGTCGCCACGGAGCCGCGGCTCAGCGTCGTCATGGATGGTCTGCCCGTCGCGGGGGCCACCGGGACACTGCGGGAGCGGTTCGCCGACGACATCGCCGCCCCCGCCCGTGGCATCGCGCGGGCCAAGACCGGCGCGCTCTCCTTCGTGGCCACGCTGGCAGGCACGACGGTGACCGCGGACCAGCGTCCCGTCGCCTACGCCTTCATGACCAACGGCTCGCCGGACGGATGGGCTGGCCGGGTCTGGGTGGACCAGGGCGTCGGCGTCGTCACGAACTGCGGCTGCTGATGCAGACGCGACCGAGTGTGGACTGGCGGCTCGCTGGGCGGCTCGCCGGAACCCTGCTGGGTGATCTGCCGGAGGTGACGCGTCCCGAGGCGCACCAAGCCGTCGCGTCTCTCCACGAGCTGGCAGGCAGGGCCGGGGACCTCGCCAAGCGCTTCAGCCATCTCGACGGTGAGCCAGCGGCGACGGTGCTGGTCACCGACCGCCAGGGCTGGCTCGACGGTGTCAGCCACCTTGGTGCCGCCATGCTCGCGACGGTTGACCTGCCCGAGCGGACCGGGTGGGGGCGCAGGGCGTCCGCGCTGGGCCATGGCGCCGCGGCCGGAGTGGGGCTGGGTCTGGTGGGCCGCGGGCTGCTGGGCCAGTTCGACCCCTTCTCCGAGCAGCGCCCCCTCTACCTGATCGCTCCCAACATCGTGGACCTCGAACGTCGCCGCCGCTTCGTGCCTCGCGATTTCCGCCTCTGGGTGGCCATCCACGAGCAGACCCACGCCCTGCAGTTCTCGGCCGCGCCCTGGCTGCTTGACCACCTCTCCGAACGGCTCCGGCTGATCGCCCGCGACGAGGTCGGGTCAGCGGACATGGTGCGCAACCTCGCCGCCGGCCGCGGCCTGTCCGCCCTCTTCGCGAGCCAGGACGGACACCGGGCGCTCGACGAGGTGACCGCCGCCATGACGCTGCTCGAGGGCCATGCCGACTACGTCGCCGACACGGCCGGGCGCATCCACGTCAAGTCCGTCAAACGGCTGCGACGTGCCTTCAGCCGCGACGGTTCCCCGTCACGCGTCGCGAAGCTGTGGCCGGCGATCGACAAGGACGCGCAGTACCGCGATGGGCTGGCCTTCTGCCGCGCCGTCGCCCGCCGGGTCGGCAGGAGGAAGCTGGCGCGCGCCTTCGAGTCGCCCGAGACGCTGCCGACGCTGCCGGAGATCGCACAGCCGCGGGAGTACCTGCGGAGGGTGCATGGCACGGCGTGAGCTCCGGCCCGCCGCGCTCGAGGTTGCGCAGGCGGTGCGGGCCATGCTCCCCGCGGGCCGCGTGATCGTGGGCTGCTCGGGTGGCGCGGACTCCCTGGCACTGGCGCTCGGCGCGGCCTGGGCGGCACCCCGGACGGGAGCGGCGCCCCTCGTCGTCGTCGTCGACCACCAACTCCAGCCAGGATCCGGGGAGGTGGCGGAGCGGGTCCGTTGTCAGCTGGTCGACAGGAACCTGGAGGTCCAGGTGCGTCGCGTCGACGTCGTGGATTCGGGCGCCGGGCTCGAGGCGGCTGCCCGCGACGCGCGGCTGCGCGCGCTGGAGGCCGATGGAGTCCCCGTGCTGCTCGGCCACACGCTCGACGACCAGGCCGAGTCCGTTCTCCTCGGACTCCTCCGCGGATCCGGTACCCGCTCCCTGGCCGGCATGGCGGCCCGCCGTGGGCCGTTCATCAGGCCTCTGCTGAACGTTCGGAGCGCCACCACGCGCCAAGCGTGCACCGACTGGGGTGTCGAGCCGTGGGAGGACCCGCACAATGCCGATCCCCGGTTCACGCGGGTGCGGGCACGACAGCTGCTGGCCGGGATGGAGGGCTCCCTCGGGCGCGATGTCGCCCCCAACCTGGCACGGACTGCGGCCCTGGCGCGGTTCGACGCTGACCTGCTCGACGAACTGGCAGCGGCCGACGTTCCCGACGACTCCCTCGCGGACCGACTCGACGTCGGCACGGTCGCGGACCTGCCCCCGGCGCTGAGACTTCGCGTCCTGCATCGCTGGCTGCGACGGACCGCGCCGGAGGTGCACCTCACCCACGTGCTGGCCGTCGATGAGCTCATCACCGGGTGGCGCGGCCAACGGGGCGTTGACGTCCCCGGCGGGACGGTGCGACGGGAGCACGGCCAGTTGGTGCTCGACGCTCGCTGAGCGCGGACCACCACGCTGTCACATCCGGGATGGAACACCAGCACGGAAGTGACACTGTGAGCGGACCCTGTGCCCGGGAGCCGTCAGCCCACCAGTCGCGGGCACTCCAGCGGTTCGCCGGGTTCGATGGGTGGCCGGCCCACCTTGTGGTTACCGTCACACAGAGGCTGGATGGTCGAACGCCCGCACCGACACAGCGCCACCGAGGAGCGTTGCGGAACGGTCTCGGTGCCGTCCTCGTCCACCAGCACGAACTCGCCATGCACCAGCAATGGGCCCTGGGGACAGACGCGGATCCGCAGGGGCTCGCTCATGCTGCCGCCCCCTGGTCCCAACGGGTCAGGCACCAGCGCGCCAGGTCCCCGTCCAGCCCCAGGCAGACCGCGGCCCCGAAGAGCACGTCGGCTCGGCGTTGCCGTGTGTCGCCGAATGGGTCCACGACCTCCAATGCCATCATCTGCTCATGGGTGGCGTCGGCCTCCACGTGCTCGGCGAAGTACTCGGTGACGTCGTCGCCGAACCCCAGCCGTTCGAACCCGCGCTGGTAGCGACGCATCGGGATCGACGACGTGATCTCGACGATGCTGTAGAAGCCGATCCCGGCGGCCAGGAGGGAGCGACGGATCCCGAAGATGGTCTGGGCGTTCAGGATGGCCATCGCCTCGGTCGGCCACTGGTCCACGAAGGCGTGCTCGTCGGTGCTGAGACCCACTCCGGCCATGGACCGGGCCCAGATCTGCGAGTGCAATCGACCCGGCCTCCCGCTGCCGTACTCGTCGCACATGATCTCGATGAATGGGGCCTTGGCCGCTCCTCGCAACCGGGGCATGAGGAAGGCCTGTGCGTCGGCCTCCTTGAGCTGCACCGCCGAGCGGAGCACCAGGTATTCCCGCGCCTGCTCGACGGTGGCGTGGCGCTGGAACCAGCTGGACATCGACGGCGAGTCATCGGCTCGCGCCGCCGCGAACAGCTGTGTCGAGAGCGGCTCCCCGGAGTCCTCCAGCGCGAAGGACTCTCGAAGTTCCGCGAGGAAGCGGTCCTGGAGGGGGCGGAGCGCCTGTGCGAGCGCCGGGTGCCACTCCCAGTCGTCGTCGACCCCCTCCCAGCCGCCGTAGTGGAGTTCCTGGGCGACGTAGAGAGCAAGCTGGACGTCCTCGTCGCGGCGAACCCGGTCCGGGAGGGCCGGCGGCTCGGGCAGGTCGCGCGGTGGTCCCGCGAGGGCCTCGATCACGTAGCGGCTCCACGCCCCCCGGGCGTGGGGGAGTGACGCCACCTCACTCACCTCGCGGCTGCTCCGAATCGTCGTCATGAGGGTAGGGCTGGGGCTTGCCCTGCGCGGCCTGCTTGGCGTCCTCCGCCGGGGGGATGCCGTCGTTCATTCCCGGGCCGTCGCCCGTGGCGTTGCCAGCGGGGGTCATGCCGGCCGTCTCCGAAATCTCTCCTGACATGGTGCTCCACCCTCTCGTCGGTGTCCTCGAACCATGCTGGCACGCGGCCGGGGTCAGGTGGCGTCCCTCGTGACGGGGCAGGTCATGCAGCGCGGTCCGCCCCGGCCGCGTCCGAGCTCGGACCCCGGCACCTCGAGCACCTCGATCCCAGCCCGGCGGAGGGCCTCGTTGGTGGCGACGTTGCGGGCGTAGGCGACGACGACGCCGGGGCGCACGGCGACCACGTTGCAGCCGTCGTCCCACTGTTCCCGGGCGGCCTCGTGCGGCTCGAGGTCCGGCGCCAGGAAGCGCACGGCCGTGCCCAGGGCGTCCGACAGCAGGCCTCCCAGGCCGAGCCCGGTGGCCTCGGTCACGTCCAATCGCACCCGGCCATCGGCCGCGCGGCCGCCCGTGATGCGCCACAGCCGTAACTCCGCGAGCCCTGCGTAGCGGAGGAAGGTGTCGTGGTCGGCCATGGTCAGGACGGTGTCCAAGTGCATGAACGCCCTGCTCCGGGGCAGCTCCACCACCAGGATGCGGCGGGCAGCGCCCGAGCCCAGGAGCCGTCGGGACAGCTGCTCGATCCCCGCTGCGTTGGTGCGCTCCGACAGTCCGACGAGCAGGGTCTCCTGGTCGAGCACCAGCACGTCGCCGCCCTCGACGGTGGCGGGGCCGTCGCCCCGGCCGGGGGAGAGCAGCTTCGCCTCCCCGGCGAACAGCGGGTGGTGACGATAGATCACGTCGTAGTGGAGGGTCTCGCGTCGTCGAATGCTGCGATGCATGGCGTTGAGGCAGACCCCGGCGGCGGTCCAGGACGACGCGTCGCGGGCGAAGAGATGGTTGGGGAGGGGCTCGAGCACATGGTCTCCGGCGTCGAGGTGCTCCATGAACAGCGACGGCGGGTGGTCGCTGCGGGCGTGCGCCTCCGTCCGCGTGATGCCGGAGAGCAGGTGGGTGACCAGTTCGTCGTCGGGCATGTCGTCGAGCAGCTGGCGCAGCCACTGGGCGGCCTGCGGTCCCACGTAACGGTCGTCGAGGGAGCGGCGCAGCAGCTCGCGGCGGGCCTCTGGATTGGAGACGGTCTCAAGCAGCAGCCGGGTGAGTTCCAGGACCTCGACGCCCTCGCCCTCGAGTACCCGCACGAACTCGTCGTGCTCCTGCTGGGCCCGTTCCACCCAGATCAGCTCGTCGAAGAGGTAGCGCTCCTTGTTCGACGGTGCGAGTCGCCCCAGCTCCGGTCCCGGCCGGTGCACGAGGACCCGTCGCAGGGTTCCGACCTCGGACAGCACGCGGTGTTCCATGTCTGGCATCGTGGCAGATCCCCGGACACCGCGCCGTTCGAGTGGGAGACTGGGACCCAGGCGTTGTGTCGTCCTAGGAGGCGGATCATGAACGAACGCCAATACACCAAGATGCGTGAGGCGGCCGGCTTCGTCGCGGCGCTCGACCAGAGCGTCGGGAGCACAGCCAAGGCCCTGCAGCGCTACGGGATCCACGAGTGGGCCGATGAGTCCGAGATGAAGGACCTCGTGCACGAACTGCGCACGCGGATCATCACGAGCCCCGCATTCGACGGGGACCGGATCATCGGGGTGATCCTCTTCGTCGACACCCTGCGGCGCCATATGGACGGCATGCCGACGGCCGCCTACCTGTGGCAGCAGAAGCACATCGTCCCGATCCTCAAGATTGACAAGGGCCTGGAGGCGGAGGTCGACGGCGGTCGGCTGATGAAGCCCATCCCCGACCTGCGTGAGGTCTGCGAGGAGGCGGTGGCCCACGAGGTGTTCGCCACCAAGATGCGCTCGTTCATCACCGGGCCCGGAGCCGGGCTGGACGCGGTCGTCGAGCAGCAGTTCGATGTCGCGGGCGAGATCATCGACGCCGGACTGGTCCCCGTCCTGGAACCGGAGATCGACATCACCACGGGGCGGAAGCAGGAGACCGAGCAGCAGCTCCTGGAGCGCTTGCGGGCGGGCTTGGACGCGCTGGGCGAGGGCCGGCAGGTCATGCTGAAGCTCACCCCACCCGAGGAGGACGACCTGTACCGCGAACTCGTCGCCCACCCTCGGGTCATGCGTGTCCTGGCCCTGTCCGGCGGCTACTCCCGTGGGGAGGCCTGCGACCGGCTGGCCCGCCAACACGGTGTCGTCGCGAGCTTCTCCCGTGCCCTGACCGAGGGCCTGAACGTGCACCAGGACGGCAAGGAGTTCGACGAGGCGCTCGACCGCTCGATCTCAGAGGTCTACGCTGCGTCGATCACCTGAGCGGCGCTAGGCTGGGTCCGTGGACGCAGCAGACGTGATGGATGACCTGTCCGAAGTTCTCTTCACCTCGGACCAGATCGCGGATCGGATCGCGGAGGTCGCCGCGCAGATCGACGCCGACTACGAGGGCCGCGAGGTCCTGCTGATCGGTGTGCTCAACGGCGCCGTGATGGTGATGGCGGACCTGCAGCGCGCCATGCGCAGCCACGTCGAGATGGACTGGATGGCCATCTCCTCCTATGGCTCCGGCACGCAGTCCAGCGGCGTCGTCCGCATTCTCAAGGACCTCAGCGTCGACATCGAGGACCGCCACGTCATCGTCGTCGAGGACATCATCGACACCGGCCTCACCCTGTCCTACCTGATGAGCAACCTGGCCTCCCGCAACCCGGCGAGCCTCGAGATCATGACGATGTTCCGCAAGCCCGAGGCCGCGGAGATGGACGTGCCCGTGCGCTACGTCGGGTTCGAGATCCCCAACAAGTTCGTCGTCGGTGTCGGGCTGGATTACGCGGGCCGGTACCGCAACCTCAAGGACCTCGCCATCCTGGCGCCCCACGTCTACGCCTGAGGCTCACCGAGGGCGCTGGTAATCTTTCATGATCCGCCCGTTAGCCGCTGCCTAGATCGGTGACCTCCACTTGCAGAAACTCATGAAGAGCCCCATGGGCTGGCTCACCTGGATCATCCTGCTGCTGCTGTTGTTCTCGCTGGGGTCCCAGGTCATCAACTCCGTCGTCGGATTCAAGCCGACGCCCACCTCCGAGGTGCTGACGCTGCTCAACAGCGACGAGCCCCTCAAGGAGGTCCTGCTCGTCGACGGCGAACAGCTCGTGCGCGTCACCAAGGCGGACAACACCAAGATCGAGACCGCCTGGGTGGGCAACCAGGTCGACGACATCGTCGCGCTCCTGGAGCAGCGGCAGGCCGACGGCACCGTCGAGAAGTGGATCGCCCAGAACCCGCAGCCGGGCTTCCTGTCGACCATCCTCTACACCGCCATTCCCTTCCTGCTGCTGGCGATCGGCTTCTTCTTCGTCATCCGCATGATGTCGAACTCCGGACCGGGCGGCCCGCTGTCCTTCGGCAAATCGAAGGCCAAGCTGGTCAGCAAGGACACCCCCAAGACGACCTTCTCCGACGTCGCCGGGGTCGACGAGGCAGTCGAGGAGCTCCAGGAGATCAAGGAGTTCCTCGCCGAGCCCGCCAAGTTCCAGAAGCTGGGGGCCAAGATCCCCAAGGGCGTGCTGCTGTACGGTCCCCCCGGGACCGGCAAGACGCTGCTCGCTCGCGCAGTGGCGGGCGAGGCCGGGGTGCCGTTCTTCTCGATCTCCGGCTCGGACTTCGTCGAGATGTTCGTCGGCGTCGGCGCCTCCCGGGTCCGCGACCTGTTCGAGCAGGCCAAGGAAGCCGCCCCCGCCATCGTCTTCATCGACGAGATCGACGCCGTCGGACGCCACCGCGGCGCCGGCATGGGAGGCGGACACGACGAGCGCGAGCAGACCCTCAACCAGCTGCTGGTCGAGATGGACGGCTTCGACGTCCGGGGTGGGGTCATCCTCATCGCGGCCACCAACCGTCCCGACGTGCTGGACCCGGCCCTGCTGCGCCCCGGACGGTTCGACCGCCAGATCTCCGTCGAGGCCCCGGACCTCGACGGCCGCACCCACATCCTCAAGGTGCACGCCTCCGGCAAGCCGCTCGCGCCCCACGTGGACCTGGAGTCGATTGCCCGGCGCACCCCCGGCTTCTCCGGTGCGGACCTGGCCAACGTCCTGAACGAGGCCGCCCTGCTCGCCGCCCGGATGAACCTGGACGTGATCGACCAGCCGCAGCTCGACGAGGCCATCGACCGTGTCATCGCCGGCCCGCAGAAGCGCACCCGCCTCATGAACGACCGCGAGCGCCTCATCACCGCCTACCACGAGGGCGGCCACGCCCTGGTGGCTGCGGCGATGCCCGGCAACGACCCGGTCCAGAAGGTCACCATCCTCCCGCGCGGACGGGCGCTCGGCTACACGATGGTGATGCCGGACTCGGACAAGTACTCGCGCACCCGCGGTGAACTCCTCGACCAGATGGCCTACATGATGGGCGGCCGGGCGGCGGAGGAGTTGGTCTTCCACGACCCGACCACCGGCGCGCAGAACGACATCGAGAAGGCCACCAAGGTGGCCCGCGCCATGGTCATGCAGTACGGGATGAGCGAGCGGATCGGGGCCGTCCAGCTGGGCGGCGGCGACTCCGAGCCGTTCATGGGCATGCGGGGCTCCGAACCGAGCAAGGACTTCTCCGAGAACAGCGCGG
Source organism: uncultured Arachnia sp. (assembly GCA_947499145.1). Taxonomy (GTDB): domain Bacteria; phylum Actinomycetota; class Actinomycetes; order Propionibacteriales; family Propionibacteriaceae; genus Arachnia. Next base: position 220,663 of record CANMNB010000008.1, on the reverse strand, counting down.
CCATCGTGGACGCCGAGGTGGCGTCGCTGGTCCACAACGCCCACCAGGAGGCGTTCGACGTCCTGGTGGAGAACCGGGATGTCCTCGACGAGCTCGTGCGCCAGCTGTTCGCCCGCGAGACGCTCAACAAGGCGGAGGTGGCCGAGGTCTTCAAACCCCTCAAGCGTCGCCCGCGCCGCCCCGCCTGGACGGGCTCGGACATGCGGATCCCGTCGGACATCCCGCCCGTGGAGGTGCCACCGGCGCCGGAGCCCGTGCCCGAGGTCACCCGGCCGGCCCCCGAGCCCCCCGCCGACGAGGCGCCGGCCGAGGGACCGGGCCCGGACACCTGGGAACCCCCGGCCTGGCCCCCGCCCGGAGCGGGACGCTGAGATGGCGGTCGACGAGCCGCGTATCGAGGCGGCGGTGCGCGAGATCCTGCTCGCGATCGGCGAGGACCCGGACCGCGACGGCCTGCGGGACACCCCGGGCCGCGTGGCGCGGTCCTACGGTGAGCTGTTCGCCGGACTGACCCAGGACCCCGCGGCGTTGCTCGCCACCACCTTCGACCTGGCGCACGACGAGATGGTCCTGGTCAAGGACATCGAGGTGACGAGTTCCTGCGAGCACCACCTCCTGCCCTTCGTCGGCGTCGCCCATGTCGGGTACATCCCGAGCGCCCAGGGACGTGTCACGGGATTGTCCAAGCTGGCCCGTCTGGTGGACGCCTATTCGCGACGCCCCCAGATCCAGGAACGCCTCACCAGCCAGATCGCCGACGCCCTCGTGGACCACATCGAGGCGCGGGGAGTCATCGTCGTCATCGAGGCCGAGCACATGTGCATGACCATGCGCGGCGTCCGCAAGCCGGGCTCCAAGACGGTCACCAGTGCCGTGCGTGGTCTGCTGCGTGACCCGGCCACGCGGGCGGAGGCCATGCAACTCATCGTCGGCGGGCGCTGACCGTGACCCTGGTCATGGGGATCCTCAACGTGACCCCCGACTCCTTCTCCGACGGAGGCCAGTTCGCCGCCCCGGCAGCCGCCATCGCACACGGCCGCGACCTGGCCGCCCAGGGGGCGCACCTCGTCGACGTCGGGGGAGAGTCCACGCGGCCGGGTGCCACGCGGATCAGTGCCGAGGACGAAATGGCCCGCGTGCTGCCCGTCGTCGAGGCGCTTGCCGCCGACGGCATCGCGGTCTCGGTGGACACCATGCGCGCCGAGGTCGCTGCGGAGGCCGTTCGCGCCGGCGCCACGCTCGTCAACGACGTCTCGGGCGGTCTCGCGGATCCCCAGATGCTCGCGGTGGTCGCGGATCTCGGGTGCGACTACGTCGCCATGCATTGGCGTGCCCACTCGGCGACGATGCAGGACGAGGCGCGTTATGACGACGTGGTCGCCGAGGTCACCGCCGAGCTGGTGGCGCGCCGGGACGCCGCCCTGGCCGCGGGGATCGACGCCGACCGGCTGGTGCTGGACCCCGGCATCGGCTTCTCCAAGACCTGGGACCAGAACTGGACGCTGCTGACGCACCTCGATGTCGTCACGGCCCTCGGCCACCGCGTGCTGGTGGGGGCATCCCGCAAGCGGTTCCTCGGCGAGGCACTGGGCGGCCGCGACCCGGTCGGCCGCGACGCCGCGACCGCGGCCATCAGCGCCTGGTGCGGCCTCCACGGGGTGTGGGCCGTGCGCACCCACGAGGTGGTCTCCCAGCTCGACGCGATCGCGGTCGCGGAGCGACTCCGACGCCCCTGAGCCGGGGCCGTTGGGGTAGAGTCACCGGTGTTGTCCAGACGTGTGGGGGAGATCATCGACAGCATCACCTTGAGCGGCCTGACCGCGACCGGCTTCCACGGAGTATTCCCCGAGGAGCGTCGCGACGGTCAGCCATTCGTGGTGGACGTCACCATGTCGTTGTCGGTGGACACTGACTCCGACTCCCTCGCCACCACCGTCAACTACGCCGAGATCGCAGCAGCAGTCGAGGAGATCATCACGGGAGAACCGGTCAACCTGGTCGAGACCGTCGCAGGACGGATCGCGCAGCGCTGTCTGGAGCACCCGCTGGTGGAGGGGGTGAGTGTCACGGTCCACAAGCCGCAGGCGCCGCTGCCCCAGGCCTTCGACGACGTGGCGGTCACGATCCACAGGAGCACACATGTCCAACGGACCGATTGACATCGACGTCGACACCCTCGGGAACCTCCGCCCGATCTCGAAGGTCGTTTTCTCACTCGGCTCCAATGAGGGCGAGTCGGAGGAGATCCTTGCCCAAGCGGTGGAGTTCCTGGCCGAGACCCCCGAGGTGATCATCGTCGACGTGTCGCCGGTGTACCAGACAACGCCCATCGGTGGCCCCGAGGACCAGGACGACTACCTCAACCTCGTCGTCGTCGCGGAGTCCACGCTGGAGCCCCTGACCCTGCTCGACCGCGCCCAGGCCATCGAGGAGAACTTCGGCCGGGTCCGCGACGTGCGCCACGGTCCTCGGACGCTGGACATCGACATCGTCATGGTGGGCCGCCGGATTTCGGAGGACGGCATCGAGCTGCCCCACCCCCGCGCCCACGAGCGCGCCTTCGTCCTGGTGCCGTGGTTGGACATCGACCCGGAGGCGGAGATCGAAGGCCGCGGCCGCGTCGCCGACCTGGTCGCCGGGGTGGACGCGAGCGGTGTGCGCCGCCGCGAGGACATCGTCATCACGGCCGCCACGCGGTTTTGACCGATCCGCAGGAGCCCCGTCGCCGGCTCGGCCTGACCACCCGTCGGCAGACGGCGGTGTCCGCCCTGGCGGGGGCTCTTCTCGCCGCGTTCCTGCTCAGCCTCTTCGACCTGGTCGGAGGCTTCCCGCCCGTCGTCCCTTGGAGCGTCCCTGCGGTGCTCGCCGTGATGGCCATCGGTGCCGTCCTCTATGCCAGGATCCTCCGACGCCGGCTGGACGAGCACGCGGTCTCGGGCCAGGAGGCGGTTGCCGCACTCGCCATCGCCAAGTCCATGGTCATGGCCGGGGCGGTCCTGGCGGGGATGCATGCCGTCTACGTCGGATGGTTCGTTGCCGCGCTGCCCGCCGCTACGCCCGTCCAACGCGTGGTCCTCGGCTCCGTCACGCTGGTGGTGTCGCTGCTCTTCGCCGGCGCCGGCTACCTGCTGGAGAAGGAGTGCGTCGTCCGCGGTCCCGATGAGCCGGATGAGGACGCCGAGGACGAGATCGCTTGAACACGCTCCGGCGTGCCACGGCGTCGCGGTGGGTCTCCCCACCTATTGTGTAGGCCATGGCTGGTCGACATGTCGCGAAAACTTCCTCTGAGCGCAGAACGGCCCTGGCGATCCTCGCTGGCGGCGCCGTCGTAGCCCTCGCATCCCTCTTCGGCACCCTCTGGCTCGTGCGCGCCGGGGTCGTGCTCGCCGTCGTCATGGCCGTCGTCGCGGTCTGGGTCTCCTGGCGGGAACTGGACCGGGAACGCCGCGAGCACAGGGAGGAGATCCGGCAGCAGCTGGCCGCCCGCACGGCGTTGACCGAGAAGCACCACCGGGACTCCGTGGCCCTGATCGACCGCTTCGAGAAGCGCATCGAGAACCTCAAGGCCGTCATCGCCACGCTCCGACGCCAGCTCGCCGCCTCCCAGGGCGAACTCAGCAGCATGCGTGGCAACGCGGCGTGGTTGCGCGGCGAGATCGCCGAGCGCCAGGCGCGCATTGACGCCCTGAGCAACCGCCTGGCGGAGCTCGAGCAGGCGCACGGTGACAACGTCGTGGACCTCCCGCGCCACGCGACGCTGCACCCCAGCGTGGCTGACGTCTTCGGGGACGACGAGCACCCCACGATGGTCGACCTGGCCAAGCTGCAGCTGGACGTCTCCGAACCCCAGCTCCGTCGGCACGCCTGACAGCCCGACGCGAACCCGGGGTCATGCCCACGGCCTGAGGCCCACCGGTGGGCACGCGCCCGACGCCACCCGCCTCGTCCCCCCATCGCGGTGATGCGGTCCCGACGTGTTCACCATCACCACCTGCAGCCAGCGTGCGCGCCGAATTCGACGCCACCGCTGGCTGTAGGCGCATTGTTCGAGATGTGGTCATGGCCCTACAGTGAGGCGGTCGGGGCGAATGACCCCAGCGCTGGCGGTAGCCGCATTGCGCGAGATCCGACAGTTGGTCGACAGCCAACGCCAGCCACTGCCCGCGAGCGACGCCCGGCTGCATTCCGAGGCGGAGAGCGCTCCACAAATATGACGGTCCTTTCCGGGCCGCTCCGGGCATTCCCATCGATGGGTCGGCCCGGAATTGCCGGATCGGGCGAATGCAAATGCGTATGGCGCGGGGAGTGACGTCGTTTGGGACGACGGCCCCGCCGCCGCCTCCACGGGCCGCCGCCGCGCCCACGGGGCGGGTCAGGCCACCTGCGCCCGCACCGCCGCGCGAGGCGTTGCGCCGCAACGGATTGCGCTGGTCAAATGTGACGGTGCCGAACATCGCGTTAATCCAAGCCGGAATTGGCCGTGTGCGGATTCTGTTGTGAATCCTGATCTCCGGGCAGTACTGTTGTCGATACGCGAAGTGCAGTTCCGTCGCAGTGGTGTGCATTACCGGTTGGTCAGCCAACCCAGATTGAACGGCTTCCATTCCCAGCGCTCGCCTGGGAAGCCCACAATTTCACCGGACTAGGAGTTTTGATGGCCAAGAAAGTCAACGTGGTTCTGGTCGACGACATCGACGGATCCGACGCCGACCGCACCGTTTCCTTCACCTATGAGGGAGCCGAGTACGAGATCGACCTGAGCGACAAGAATGCGGAACGTTTCGAGTCCGCGCTGGAGCCCTACCTCGCCAAGGCGCGCAAGACCTCCTCGGGTCGGGGCCGTCGTCGTGCGGCGTCCGCCCCCAGGGCCGGCCGTTCCTCGGAGGCGTCGGAGATCCGCGCCTGGGCTCGATCCAAGGGCATGCAGGTCCCCGATCGAGGGCGCATCCCCACCGAAGTCCGCGACGCCTGGGAGTCGTCCAAGTAGACCCCCGGTTTCGCGCAGGGTGAACCGGGGAACCATTCGGCCTGTCGGCGACGTTGGTTAGAGTGGACGTGTCGGGACAGTGCCGCAGCCGTGGTGCTCCGACGGGAGGGATTCACATGTTCGAACGGTTTACCGACCGCGCTCGCCGGGTGATCGTGCTCGCCCAGGACGAGGCGAAGCTGCTCAACCACAATTACATCGGCACCGAGCACATCCTCCTCGGCCTCATCCATGAGGGGGAGGGTGTGGCGGCCAGGGCGCTGGAGTCCCTCGGGATCTCGCTCGAGGCGGTGCGCCAGCAGGTCGAGGACATCATCGGCCAGGGCCAGCAGGTTCCGACGGGGCACATCCCGTTCACCCCGCGCGCCAAGCGGGTGCTGGAGCTCTCCCTGCGCGAGGCGCTGCAGATGAACCACACCTACATCGGCACCGAGCACATCCTGCTCGGCCTGATCCGTGAGGGAGAGGGCGTTGCCGCACAGGCCCTGCTGAAGCTCGGCGCCGACCTCAACCGGGTGCGCAGCACGGTCATCCAGCTGCTCTCTGGTTACCAGGGCAAGGAGGCCTCGCTCTCCGGTGCGCCCGAGGTGGGGCCCGAGAAGTCGTCCTCCCAGGTGCTGGACCAGTTCGGGCGCAACCTGACCCAGGCCGCACGAGAGAACAAGCTCGACCCGGTGATCGGCCGCGCCAAGGAGATCGAGCGGGTCATGACGGTGCTCAGCCGCCGCACCAAGAACAACCCGGTGCTGATCGGTGAGCCCGGCGTGGGGAAGACGGCCGTGGTCGAGGGCCTCAGCCAGGCCATCGTGCGCGGCGACGTCCCCGAGACCCTGCGGGACAAGCAGATCTACACCCTCGACCTCGGTGCCCTCGTGGCTGGCTCCCGGTACCGAGGCGACTTCGAGGAGCGCCTGAAGAAGGTGCTCAAGGAGATCAAGACCCGCGGCGACATCATGCTGTTCATCGACGAGATCCACACGCTCGTCGGTGCGGGCGCGGCCGAGGGGGCCATCGACGCCGCCTCCATCCTCAAGCCCATGCTGGCGCGCGGGGAACTGCAGACCATCGGTGCCACCACGCTCGACGAGTACCGCAAGCACATCGAGAAGGACGCCGCCCTCGAGCGTCGCTTCCAGCCCATCCAGGTGGCCGAACCGTCGGTGGGTCTCACCGTCGACATCCTCAAGGGCCTCCGGGATCGGTACGAGGCGCACCACCGCATCACCATCACGGACGCCGCCCTGGAGGCGGCCGCCACCATGGCGGACCGCTACATCCAGGACCGCTTCCTCCCCGACAAGGCGATCGACCTGATCGACGAGGCCGGGGCCCGGTTGCGCATCCAGCGGATGACTGCGCCCCCGGACCTCCGTGAGTTCGACGAGCGGATCGCTTCGCTCAAGGCGGAGAAGGACGCCGCCATCGACGCCCAGGACTTCGAGAAGGCAGCGCGGCTGCGTGACGAGGTCCAGCAGCTGCAGTCGCAGCGGGCCGAGAAGGAGGAGGCCTGGAAGCAGGGCGACACCTCGACGCCGGCGGTCGTCGGCGAGGAGGAGATCGCCGTCGTGCTCTCCGGCACCACCGGCATCCCCGTGTTCAAGCTCACGGAGGAGGAGTCCGCACGACTGCTCCGCATGGAGGCAGAACTCGGCAAGCGCTACATCGGCCAGGAGGACGCCGTCCGCGCCCTCTCGCGGTCCATCCGACGCACGCGTGCCGGCCTGAAGGACCCCAAGCGCCCCAGTGGCTCGTTCATCTTCGCCGGGCCCTCGGGCGTCGGCAAGACGGAGCTGACCAAGGCGCTCACCGAGTTCCTCTTCGGCGACGAGGACGCCCTCATCACGCTGGACATGAGCGAGTACTCCGAGAAGCACACCGCCTCCCGGATGTTCGGCTCACCTCCCGGCTACGTGGGCTACGAGGAGGGCGGCCAGCTCACCGAGAAGGTCCGCCGCAAGCCGTTCTCCGTCGTCCTCTTCGACGAGATCGAGAAGGCCCATCCGGACATCTTCAACTCACTGCTGCAGATCCTCGACGAGGGCCGTCTGACCGATGCCCAGGGCCGTGTGGTGGACTTCAAGAACACCGTGATCGTGATGACCACGAACCTGGGGTCCCGCGACATCAGCAAGGGAGCCGGGCTCGGCTTCTCGCGCGCCGGCGACGAGGAATCCAGCTACGAGCGGATGAAGGCCAAGGTGTCCGAGGAGCTCAAGCAGCACTTCCGTCCCGAGTTCCTCAACCGCGTCGATGAGATCATCGTCTTCCACCAGCTGACGCAGGCCGACATCGAGAAGATCGTCGACCTGATGACGGCCCAGATCGAGGAGCGTCTCAAGGACAAGAACATGGGCATCGAGCTCACGGCCGCGGCCAAGGCGCTCATCGCGAAGCGTGGCTTTGACCCGGTCCTGGGCGCTCGTCCGCTGCGTCGTGCGATCCAGCGGGACATCGAGGACATCATGGCCGAGAAGATCCTCTTCGGCGAACTCTCCGCTGGCCAGATCGTCCAGGTGGACGTGGCGGAGGAGGGCGCCGACCTGCCGTTCAAGTTCACCGGTGTCTCCAAGACAGAGGTGGACCAGCTGACGGCGGCAGGCACCGAAACCGAGTAGGACCTCACGAACCAGCGACCACGGCCTGGCCGGTCATCAGCCACAGTGCGAGAAGACCGGCCAGGCCGACGCATGTCGCGACGACGGCGAGCAGGGCACCATCGGCGATCGGACCTCCCCCGCGCGTGAGCGTGACGTGGTGGTGCTCGTAGCGACGGCGGGACCACCAGCCCATCACGGCTGCCAACACCAACCCTGCCATCACGGGCAGGAGCGACAGGATTCCCAACTGGCTGGCGACGATGCGGCCGTAGAGGAGCGATCCCACGGCGATCGCAAGGGCTGTGCGCTGCCAGGAGAGGGCCACGCGCTCCGGCTGCAGACCGACGTCGAAGGGGTGCTCGTCAGGTCCCCACCGCCGGCGCCGGAGCCTCATGCGAGCAGGACCCCGAGCAGCACGAGGACGCTGGCCACCACCACGGCCACCGCGAGGGGCAGCGACAGTGCTGCCGGCGGCAATGGGCGGTCCCCGCGCAGGGCACGCTCGTTCCCGACCCAGCCGAACCAGGCCTGTGCCGGCGCCAGGATGCCGGCGGCCATGAGCACGAGGGAGGCGGCCAGTTGCAGGTGGGGCTGGAGACCGAGGCCGAGGGCCTCCAGGGCGACCCCGCCAGCCATGAGGGCGAGTGAGGTGCGGATCCACGCCAGGAACGTGCGTTCGTTGGCCAGGGAGAAGCGAGCGTCCGGCTCGTTGCCGTGGTCGTACACGCTCCGGGGGAATCTCTGGCGGCTCATCGGCACCTCCTGCCCCGACACTGTAGTCGGATCCGTCATGATGGGTCTGTGCTGTCGAGACTGAGGGGCCTGTACACCAGGGGCCTGAGCCCTGTGGCGCGGCTGCTCCTGCGCGCCGGGCTGAGTCCCTCCGTCGTCACCGTTGCGGGGACGCTGGCGGTGGTCCTCGGCGCCGTGTGGTTCCTCGGTCGCGGCCAACTGGTGGCCGGGTCGCTGTGGGTGGCGGTGTTCCTGCTCGCCGACGGGCTGGACGGCACGATGGCCCGCACCTCCGGCCGCGTCACCAGGTTCGGCGGGTTCCTCGACTCCACAGCCGACCGGCTGGCGGACGGGACGATCCTGGCGGTCCTCGCCTGGTGGAGCGCCACGCAGGGGGATCGGGTGGGGGCGGGTCTCGCGCTCGCCGCGCTCGTGGGTGGCTTCCTGGTCTCGTACGCCCGCGCTCGTGCCGAGGTCGAGGGCTGGACGGGTTCAGGCGGCTGGTTCGAGCGCTCCGACCGGCTGGTGGTGGTGCTCGCCGGCAGCCTCGCCGTCGGGCTGGGAGCCCCGATGGTGGTGCTGTGGGTGGCGCTTGGCATGGTGGCGCTCGGAAGTGCCACCACCGTCGCTCAGCGCGTCGCCGGCGCCGCCCGGCAGGCCTCAGACCGGGACCTGCGCGCCGCCCACTAGCCTGACCCGGACCGTCCCGTGGGGGACGCGCTCCTCCGACAACACGACGGCCTCCTGCCCGCCCGGCAGGCGCACGCCGATCTCCACCATGCCGAGGTCGAAGCCCTGGTGGATGACCGGCACTCCCACCCCGTCGGGATCCAGTTCGAGGCTGCGCTGGCCGAGTCCCAGCATGTGGCCCGCAGGCAGGCTGCCCGACCACCCGAGTCGGCGGGCTTCCTCGGGCCCGACGAAGGAGGTGAAGCCGAGGAACCGGGCGACGTCCTTCGACGCCGGTCGACCCCACAACACATCCGGCTCGGCTCGCTGCAGGATCCTGCCGTGGTCCATCACGGCGACGGTGTCCGCGACCGTGGCTGCCTCGTCCTGGTCGTGGGTGACGTAGATCGCGGTGGTGCCCACCCGCCGGAGGATGGCGGCCAGCTCACCAGCCAGCCGCTCGCGCAGGCCCCGGTCCAGAGCGGACAGGGGCTCATCCAGGAGCAGGAGACGCGGCGACGGGGCCAGTGAGCGGGCGAGGGCCACCCGCTGGGCCTGGCCCCCGGAGAGCTGCGTCACCTTGCGGGACGCGTACCCCTCCAGGCCCACGAGACGCAACATCTCCAACACCCGCTCCCGTCGGGCCTCCCGCCCGAGCTGCCGGAGTCCGTAGGCGATGTTGGAGCCGACGTTCATGTTGGTGAACAGCTGGCCGTCCTGGAACACGAAACCGAAGCCGCGCTGGTGGACCTTGACGCTGGACAGGTCGGTACCACCCCAGAGCACCTGGCCCGAGGTGAGTCGCTCCAACCCGGCGACGGCGCGCAGCAGCGTCGACTTGCCGGATCCGGAGGGCCCGAGGATTCCCACGACAGCGCCCGGATCGAGCTGGAGGTCCACCCCGTCGACGGCGCGCACCTCGCCGAACGAGACACGCACGTCCCGCAGTTGTAGTCCCGCTACCACGCGCTCACTCCCTCCGGCCGCCGGCGCTCGGCGACGGCCATGACGGCCGCGGTCAATACTGCCAGCACCGTCGCTGCGGCCAGGGCGGTGCCGTAGTTGTCCCGGCCCGGCAGCGAGAACAGGCGATGGACCAGCACGGGCAGGGTGGGATTGTCAGGACGGGAGAGGAACGACGTGGCGCCGAACTCACCCAGTGACGTGGCGAAGGCGAACCCCGCGGCCAGGCCCAGACCCCGGACCAACTGCGGCAGCTCGATGGTCCGCAGCACGTGCCAGGGACCGGCTCCGAGCGTGGCAGCCGCCTCCAGCTGCCGGGGATCGATGGCCCGCAACCCCGGGAGGAGACTGCGAACCACGAGGGGCAACGCCACGAGTGCCTGGGCAATGGGGATGAGGACCAGGGAGCTGCGCAGGTCGAGGGGGGGACGGTTCAGCGTGATGAGGTACCCGAACCCCAGGGTCACCGCGGAGACGCCCAGGGGGAGCAGGAACGCCCCCTCCAGCGTCCAGAGGAGGCTTCGGGCGGTGCGGCTGCGTGGTCGTCGCGACGCCACCAGCGAGACGATCACCCCCAACGCCAACGCCAGCGCGGTGGCGGCCAGCGCGATCGTCAGGGAATTGCCGAGCGCCCCCCACACCGACGTCACCAGGACCCTCCCGTCCGCGACCCCGAGCCTGGCGTAATGGTCGAGTCCCCACCCGTCGCCCACGCGCAGCGAACGCAGGGCGAGGGACCAGAGCGGCAGGAGTATCAACGTCGTGACCACGAGCGCCGTCATCCCGAGGGGGAGGGCGTCCCTGCGCATCGCGAGCGGAATGACTCCGGCGTCGTCGGTGTGGAGCCGGGCGACGTGGTGGTGGCGGCGCTGCAGCCACCCGGTCACCAGCAGGGAGGCGGTCACGATCGCCAGCTGGGTCACGGACAGGGCGGCCGCGACGGGCAGGTTCAACAGCTGGGTGGTCTGGTACCAGATCTCGGTCTCGATCGTCGAGTAGCGGAACCCGCCGAGGACCATCACGATGCCGAACGCGGTGGTGCAGAACAGGAACACCAGCGATGCGCCGGCGGCGATGGCCGGTGCGAGCGCGGGGAGGGTCACCGTGAGGAACGCCCGCAGCGGGGTGGCGCCCAGCAGGGCAGCGGCCTCCCCCAGACGGGGGTCGAGCCGCCGCCACAGCGTGCCCGTGGTGCGGACGATGACGGAGTAGTTGAAGAACACCATGGCGAGCACGATCGCGAGCCAGTGGTCGTCCAGGCCGAGCAACCCCAGGGCCCCACCGCGGTCGAACAGCGAGGCGAACGCCACCCCGACCACCACGGTGGGCAGGACGAAGGGAACCGTGACGAGGGAGCGCACCAGGTCCCGACCGGGGAAGCGTCGACGGTAGAGCACCAGGGCGCCAGGCACGCCCAGCAGGACGCTGAGCGCCGTCGCGCCGGCCGCGGCGGCCAACGTGAAGCCCAGGATCCGCCACGTTCGGGCGGCCCCGAAGGCTGCCCGGAAACCCTCAGCGCTCCACCCCTGCTCACCAGCGAAGCCGCGGAGGACGAGGCTCGCCACTGGCCACAGGAAGAACACCCCCAAAAACAGCGCCGGCACCAGGCCGGCCAGTCCCCAGGCGAGCGCGCTGGTCAGCCGAGCACGGTGGCGGTCCACTGCTCGATCCAGGTGCTGCGTTGGGCATCGATCGTCTCCTCGTCGACGACGATGGGCGCTGTCGACAGCGGCGCGAACTCCACCCACTCGGCGGGCAGGTCGACGTCGGTGGCGACCGGGTACATGTACATCAGCTCGGGGATCGCTGACTGCACCTCATCGCTGAGGAGGAAGTCAATGAACGCCTGCGCCCCGGCCTCGTTCTCCGCCCCCTCGATGACGCCGGCGTACTCCACCTGTCGGAAGCAGGTTCCGAGCAGTGCCACCGTCGTGGACTCTTCCGTCTCCTCGTCGATCGTGAAGGCCGGCGAGGTGGCATAGGACAGCACGAGGGGCCGGGTGCCGCCCTCACCTGCCGCGGTGAACTCTGCGTAGTAGGCGTCGGACCAGTCGGGCACGACGTCCATGCCGTTGTCGCGCAGACGTGCCCAGTAATCGAGGTACCCGTCCTCCCCGTACGCCCCCACGGTGGCGATCAGGAACGCGAGCCCGGGGGAGGACGAGGCGGGGTTGCTCACCACCAGGAGATCGGCGTACTCGGGCTTGGTGAGGTCGTCGAGTGTGGTGGGGACAGCCAGGCCCTGCTCCTCGAACCACGCGAGGTCGGCGTTGATGCACACGTCGGAGAAATCGATCGGGACGAGCCACTCGTGGTCGAACTGCTCGGAGGCGTCCGGGAGGGCCGGCGACTCGTAGGGCGTGATGACCTCCTCGTCGACGGCTCGTCCGGAGAAGGTGTTGTCGATCCCGAACACCACGTCGCCCAACGGTGAGTCCTTGGTGAGGACCAGCTGGTTCACCAGTGCGCCTGAGCTGCCGGGCGAGACGTACGTGACATCGAGCCCGCTCTCCTCCGCGAAGTCCGCCTTGAGTTCGTCGGTGAGGTTGAACGAACCATGGGTGACCACCACGAGCTCGTCCGACGACGTCGCCGGGGCCGTTTCCTGGGAGCTCGACGGCGCGCTGGGGGACGGGGTCGTGGCCGGGCCTGCGGCTGGCTGGCTGCAGGCGCCGAGGGCGAGCATCGCCAACGCGACGCCGATCAGTTTGCGTGTGGGTCGAACCATGACATGCCTCCTTCTCCCGGGCCCAGCCGATGCTGAGGAGAACTCCCACTCCCTACGCCGGTGCTAACCGGATCAGGTTGGAGGGTCTGCGCCTGCGCGCACTCTCAGCGCCCGTGCGGCGCTCCCCTGTGTGTCGCCTGCCAGCCTATACGTTCTCGCGAGAGGTGCTGCCCGCTGCCACCGCCGCTGGAACGAGACCTGCGACGAGCCCGGCCAGGAGCCCGAGACCCACGAGCCCTGCCAGTCGGCCCCAGTCGATCGCGAGGACGGCGAACCCGGCGTCCCGGAGGCCCCAGTGGAGTCCCACGCCGGCCATCGTCCCGGCGGCGGTTCCGACCAGCGCCCCGACGAGGGCCATCAGGAGTGACTCCGTGAGGGTGGCGGCGAACTGCTGGGGCGGCTCCATCCCAATTTCGAGGAGGCCCTGGGTCTCTCGGCGCCGGTCGGTCACGGCCAGGGACATGACGTACCCGATGGCGAGGATGGAGACGAGGAGCACCGCATTCCACAACAGGTCCAGCCCCTCCGCTGCAGCGTCGAGCTGGCGTCCACGGACGCCGGCCAGCTCGCTGGGCGTCGCCAGGTCGAGGACCGGGTCGGCGGCCAGCACGCCGTCGAGGGCCTCCCTGGTCTGTGCCTGGTCAGCCCCCGGTGCCAGGTCGATGGCCACGAGCGTGTCGTTGTCGGTGGCTCCGTAGTCCGCCAAGGCGACCCGCGGCAGGATGAAGTCGCCGAGCGCGAAGCCGCGCGGGGCGTGCAGGACGCCGATGACGCGCACGTCGGCGGATTCCTGGTTGATCGTGATGGGCTGGTTGCTGCGGAGTGTCACCTGGTGGGCGGCGGCGTAGCGTGAGTCGACGAGCGCCTCCCCGGCCCGCGTCGGCAACCGGCCCTCCACCTCCACGGCCAACATGTCCTCGAGGGTGTCCGGATCCATGAAGGTGACGGTCCCCGCCCGTCCGCCGAGGAGGGCTGCATGCTCACCGATGCTTGCTACAGCCGCGACCCCGGGCGTCTCGGCGATCGTCGCGGAGAAGGAGCGCGCGAATCCCCCTGGGGCAGCCGAGGTGACGACGAGGTCGGCGTCCAGCGCCTTCGGGATGTCCTCCTCGGCGGAGGCCCGGGCGGTCGTGGACAACACGGACAGGGCCGCCACGAGGGCGGTGCCGAGCACGAGCGCGGTGGTTGCGCGGGCGAACCGGCCGGGGCGGCGCATCAGGTGCCGTGGGACGAGGGTGCCCACCAGTCGGTCAACCAGGCGGACGAGTGCACTCACGACCGCGACGATCGGGTACGCGATCACCGGGACGGCCGCCACGGCGCCCACGATGACGGCACCGGCGCCGATCAGGGCCCAGGTGAAGGGCGACGGCATGGACTCGACGCGATCGACGGCGATGAGGAGGGCGATCCCGACGACGACGAGGCCCAGGCCGGTCCAGGCGGCGTCGCCGAAACGGAAGCGCGGCGGACGCACTGGTCGCGGCGCGAGCCCACCGGCGGTGCGCAGGAGGGAACGGGCGGGCGTCCTGGCCGCGATCAGGGTCACCACGAGCCCGACCACCACGACACCCACCACGGCAACCGGTCCGAGGTGTGGGAGGGCGCCGCCGAGGGACAGTCCCCGGGCCCGACCGGCATCGTTGATGGTGCCGGCGAGCCAGAGGCCGACGGGCAGGGAGAGGAGGGATCCGGCGAGTCCGACCAGGAGGGCGTCCCCGACCAGCAGGCTCGCGAGCGCACCGCGTCCGGCGCCGGCGCGTCGCAGCATGGTGACGTCTCGTCGCTGCACGCTCATCAGGTCCCGCATCGGGCCGGCGACGACGGCGACCGCGGCCACGAGCAGCGCGACGACCAGCACCCAGGTGATGATCTCGGTGATGCCGAGCCGCGGATAGAGCTGGAACCGGGTGGCGGAGGAGTAGTCGGAGGCGGCGACGGCCATGAAGTCGCCGGGCAGCAGTTCGGCGATCTGGCCGACCAGCGCCTCCACGTCGGCGTCCTCGTCGACATCGACCCAGGTGGAGTTGTAGCCGTCCTGGCCCCCCAGGAAGGCATTCCGAGCGGTGGCCTCGCTGAAGAGCGCGAAGGTGGCGCCGATGGAGTCCCCGGTGTCCGTAGCGGTGACGCCGACGACGCTGGCACTGATCGCTTCGCGGGGGCCCGGACGGGCGAAGACCATCGTCTCTCCCAGTTCGTGACCGCTGCGCAGGAGCGTGTCGGCGTCCACCACGACCTCGGCCTCACCGGTCGGCGCCCGGCCCTCGGTGATCGTCAGGGCCACGGAGTCCTCGTCCTGCGCCGTCAGGTAGCTGCCCGTCATGGTGGGCGCGAGATGGGAGCGCAACAGCTCACCGTCAGCCGAGACCGGGAAGATGTCGCCACCGTGGACCCGGCCGGCCACGGACACGACGCCCCGCAGCGACTCGATGGTGCTGACGATCCCCTCGTCCAGGACTGGAGGCTCACTGACGATGTTCGATCCCGACAACGAACCAGTGGGGACGACGGTGATGTCTGCAGCAGTGGCCGCGATCAGGCCGCGAGTGGTGCTGCGGATCATGGAGCCGAGCCCCACGAGTGCCACCACGAACGAGAGGACCAGCGTGAGTGCGAGGGCGGCGATGGCCAGCCGCGGCAGTCGGGTCGGCAGGCGATGCCAGTTGACGCGCCACATGTCAGTTCTCTGTGGCCAGGAGGCGGCCATCGATCAGCACGAGGCGGACCTGACCGGAGGCCGCGACCTGGGCATCGCTGGTCAGCAGGACGACCGCGAGTCTCTGCTCGAAGGTCGCCCAGCTGAACAGCTCCAGCACCGGTGGGATCTCATGGCCGCGCAGCTTCTCGGTCGGCTCGTCGGCGACGACGAGGGAGGGCTTGGTGACCAGCGCGCGGGCGGAGGCCAGCAGTTGCTGCTGTCCGAGCGTCAGGGCGGCCACGTTGTCGTCGAGGATCCCGGCGATCCCGGCCTGCTCCACGACCTTGTCCACCCAGGAGCGGTCTGGATCGGCCCCGCTGATGGTGAAGGGGAGCATCAGGTTCTCCCGTCCAGACATGGATTTCACCAGATCCGTGCCACCGTGGACAAGGCTGACGTCGGTGCGCCTGAAACGCGTGAGGCCTCGCTCGGACAGTGCCCCCAGCTCCTGGTGGCCGACGAACACCTGGCCTGAGGTGGGGCGGTCCAGGCCGGCGAGGATCCCCGCCAGGGTGGACTTCCCGGCGCCGGAGCGACCCCAGATGGTGTTGAGCGAGGCCACGGGAAAGGCGGCCGTGACTCCGTCGAGCAGCAGGATCTCACCCGTCGGGTGCGGCATCACGTGCCGGACGTCAATCAGCTGGGCTGCGGTCGACGCGGTGGTCAGGGACATCCGTCCTCCAGGGCTGTTCTCGGGGGTCGGAACCCCACCCTATTGCCCCCGCCGACTCACTGGGGGGAATCCGGCCGCGAGTAGGCGGCCTCCGTGATGCGGCTGAGGGCGTCGCGGATGAGTCGCGCCCGGGCCAGGCCGACCCCATCGATCTCGAGCAGATCGGCTCGAGAGGCACCGAAGAGTTCCTGCAGGGTGAACCGTCCGACGAGTTTGTCCACCAGTCCGACCGGGAGCCGACCAACCTGGTGCAGGAGGCGTGTCCCGCGGGAGGTGACCGCCGTCTCGAGGTGCGCCCCGCCGAAGCCCATGCGCTCCGCAACCAGTGCCGGGCTCAGCAGCTCATCGGGCGCGAAGTTCTGCAGCCGGGCGATCGAGAAGTCCGCCGGGTCCGGCAGGTTGTGCGCGTAGTCGGCGGCCAGCAACTGGTCGAGCTCGGCCATCGGGGCCAAGAGTTCAGCGTGCTGGAGGTCGATGAGTCGCCCCTCCACGCCCAGGTTGTCGAGGTGGAACTGCATCTCGCCCGAGAGGCGTCGGGTCATCTCGAAGCGGTGGGCCACGTTCACCAGGTCACGCACGCTCACCTGGTCCGCCACCTCGAGGGAGTTGAGCTGGTCCAGCACGTCCTCGAGTCGCGTCACGAAGCGCGCCAGCGTGGCCAGGGTCTGGTTGGCGCGGCTGATCATCTGGTCCGTGGTCTCGATGAGCGTGCGGTGTCCCGACATGAACAGCGAGATGGTGGCCATCGACGCGGAGACGGTCACGGTGGGAACATCGGCGAACTGGGCCACCCGGTCTGCGGAGCGGTGCCGGGTCCCGGTCTCAGCCGTGGGGAGGTCGCCGGGTGGGACGAGGTGCACACCGGCTGCCAAGATGCGCGTCAGGTCCGCTGAGACGATGATGGCGCCGTCCATCTTCGCGAGCTCGCGGAGCGCCTGCGGCGTGTAGTCGACGTCGAGGTGGAAGCCGCCGCTGCTGGCCTGCTGGACCCGTGCGTTGTTTCCCAGTACCAGCAGGGCGCCGGTGCGGCCATGGAGGATGCGGTCGAGGCCGGCGCGCAGGGGCGTCCCGGGCGCGAGGAGGCGCTGGTACTGCCGCAGTCGGGTCCGTGCCACCGCGCCTCCTTCAGTGTCGGGCTCGGGCCAAGTCTAGGGCGCCCAGGGCCTCCGCGAGGGACGAGACCTCCACCACCTTGAGCCCTGCGAGCCTCGGGACCTTCTGGGTGACGTCCCGCGAGCCGGTGGGGACCAGCGCCAGCTCGAAGCCCAGGCGGGCCGCCTCCGCGAGACGACGTTCGACACCGGGTACCCGCCGAAGGTCGCCCGCGAGACCCACCTCACCCAGGGCCAGGAGACGTCGCGGGTACTGGCGCTGCAGTGCGGCCGAAGCGACGGCGACGGCCGCGGCGAGGTCCACCGAGGGGTCGGTGACGCGAGCGCCGCCGACAGTGGAGACGTAGACGTCGCGCTGCGAGAGGGGCAGCTGCGCCTTGCGTTCGAGTACGGCGAGCACCATGGCGATGCGGGAGGAGTCGAGCCCGTGGGTGGTGCGTCGGGGGGACGTCTGCTGCAGCGATGGTGCGACGAGCGCCTGGACCTCCGCGAGGAGGGGCCGTCGGCCTTCCATGGTGACGGTGACGCAGGTCCCGGGCACCGGCTCGGTGTGGGTGGTGGTGAAGAGCCCGGAGGGGTCTGGGACCTCCACGATCCCGAATTCCCCCATCTCGAAGCAGCCCACCTCGTCCGCCGGTCCGAACCGGTTCTTGGTGGCGCGGACCATGCGGAAGCCCGAGTGTCGATCCCCCTCGAAGGTGAGCACGACGTCGACGAGGTGCTCCATGGTGCGTGGCCCGGCGATCGAGCCGTCCTTGGTGACGTGGCCGACGATGATGACGGCCATGCCTTCTCGTTTGGCCACCCGGGCCAGGGCTCCGGTGACCTCCCGCACCTGGGTGGGGCCGCCGGGCGTCCCGTCGCTGCCGGAGGCGGAGATGGTCTGGACGGAATCCACGACCAACAGCGTCGGCTGGACCTGGTCCACGTGCCCCAGTACCGTGGCGAGATCCGTCTCGGAGGCCAGGTACAGGTCGTCGTGGATCGCCTTGGTGCGGGTGGCGCGGAGCTTGACCTGGGAGGCGGACTCCTCACCGGAGATGTAGAGCGTGGTCTGCCCGGAGTTGGCCCACTTGGCAGCGACGTCGAGGAGCAGGGTGGACTTCCCAACGCCGGGTTCGCCCGCAAGCAGGATGACGGCGCCGGGGACGAGACCGTCGCCGAGCACCCGGTCCAGCTCGGCGATCCCGGTGAGGCGACGACGACTGGAGTCGGAGGAGACCTGCGAGATGGGCAACGCCGGTGACGCCGGTGCCAGAGCTGACACCTTCGCCACCGGCGCGCCACCTCGTTCGACGACGCTGCCCCAGGCCTGGCACTCACCACAGCGCCCGACCCAGCGCACCGTCGTCCAGCCGCACTCGGTGCAGTGATAGGAGTTCTGGGACTTGGCCACGCTCCGACCTTATGCGGCAACACCGACAACTAGTCGGTGGACAGCCCTTGGGCGAGATGGCGAGGCCAGCACTCCCGGAGGACGCCCTCGCTTCTGCACGCTCGGGGTTCTCTGGGCTGCGCCAGCGCCAACGTCTCTGCACCAGCGAAAATGCGTCGTTCGCCAGCCTTGGTTTCGTGCGCCGGCGCTGATGCGTTGTTCGCCAGCGCTACGGTGCTCCACCAGCGATGCATGGCTGGCGACGAGGAGTTGCGCTGGCGCACGGCCGGCGGCTCACCATTCGCAGAGTGCGCGGGGTCGCCCGACGGCACAGCGGGCGATGGCTCGCCGTCGGCTCAGATGGCGACGTGACCCTGCGGGGTCTCGAAAACGACCCGGTTGATCCCGGGTGCGCCGTTGGGGGAGTGCAGGGTGAGTGCGACGCCGTCGAGGTTGTCCTCGACGCGAACGCCCAGCCACTCCGACAGCCGCTCGGCGGAGCCGGAGATCTCGACCCCAACCAGCTTCACGTCGCTGCGCAATGCGCTGGGGCGCAGGGTCTCGTCGGACTTCCACTCGAGGAAGTAGGGCAGCTGGGGATCGGCCATCAGCCCGCGGATCCCGATCTGTCGCCACTCGAGGAGACGGCCGTCCGGGAAGTGGCGGGAACCGGGCACCGATGAGCGCTCGAGACGGGCCTCGTAGGGGGACAGGTCGTCGACGCTCACCGCCCAGCCGAGCCATCCGCCACCCATCTCGGAGCGGGCGCGCACGGCCTGTCCGAAGGCCGCCTTCTCGGCTGCGGGGTGGTCCAGGACCTCCACGACCTCGATGTAGCGGGCGTCCGCCAGGGGGATGATGTGGTTCCGGGTGCCGAAGCGCGGGTGGAAGCCGCCGTCCTTGTAGTCCGTCCCGAGGACGCGAGCGAGCCGTTCGGCATCGGCCTTGAGACCGGCGGGCCCTGTCGCGAAAATCATGTGGTCGACATGCATGACCACATTCTGCCCTTGTCGGCGCGTGGTGCCCAATCGGGGGTCGGTCCACGGGTTCCTGCCCGTCCTGGGTGGGAGATCTGGTGGCGTGCTCGCAACCAGATCTCCCTGTGAGCCACCCCGGCGGTTGTAGTGTGGAAGGCGTGTCAGCGCCGAAGATACTGCTCTCGACGACGTCGGTCTACCCCGAGACGACGACGAGCGCGTTCGAGTTGGCCGCCGCGCTGGGATTCGACGGGATCGAGCTCATGGTCGGCGTCGACCCCTTGGCAGCCGATATCGAGGCGGTGGCGAAGCTCAGCGACTACCACGAGGTCCCCGTGCATTCCGTGCACGCGCCTGTCCTGCTCGTGAGCCAGAACACCTGGGGTTCCGACCCCTGGGGCAAGCTGACCCGATCCGCCCAGGCTGCCCGCCAGCTCGGCGCGGACACCGTCGTGGTCCACCCTCCGTTCCGCTGGCAGCGCGAGTACGGCGAGAGGTTCGTCGAGGGCATCCGACGCCTCAACGAGGACTCCGGCGTCCGGTTCGCCGTCGAGAACATGTACCCCTGGCGCACGCCCGGGTCCCGCTTCCAGGCCTATCTGCCCGACTGGGACCCCACGAACCTGCCCTACGACTACCTCACCCTCGACCTCAGCCACGCCTCGACGGCCCGCCAGCACTCCCTCGACCTCGTCCACGCGTGGGGCGATCGTCTGGTCCACGTCCACCTCACCGACGGCCGCGGGTCGTTCAAGGACGACCACCTCCTGCCGGGGGAGGGCGACCAGTCCGCCTGGGACGTCGTGAGCGCGCTGGCCGGACAGGGTTTCGAGGGCCACCTGGTGCTGGAGGTGTCGACGCGGCGCGCGCGCAGTCGGCACGAGCGCAGCGAGTTGCTGGAGCAGTCCCTCCAGACCATCCGCACCACCTGGAGGAAAGGGATTCCGGACTGATGCGCCGCTCGAGCAATGCCCTGCACCGCTTCATCAGGTCGGAGCGCCTGCGCCGCGCTGCGCACGACTCCGAGGCGATCTCCGACCTCGCGTCCACGTGGGTGGCCGGGGAATTGGTCACCGATGCTGTGTTCACCGCGGCGGACCTCCGGCGCAAGGGGCTCGAGGTGAGCTTCGCCCACATTGCGCCCTCCGACGACGAGCAGGGTTCACCACGACAGCTGCGCTCGCTGTTGACGTCGCTGGGTCCCGACGCCGGGGGCGCGGAGCTCTCCGTGAAGCCCACCAGTCTCGGACTGGAGGAGGACCCGGCCCGGGCGGCCGCCGAGCTCGACAGGCTGTGCCGCGACGCCGAGTCCGCCGGCGCCCACGTGACCCTCGAGATGGAGGACCACGAGACCTACCAACCCACCTTGGAGCTGTACCAGGCGGTGGTGGTCGACCACCCGATGCTCGGGATCACCATCCCCGTCAACATCCGACGTGCCGAGTCCGACGTCGTCCGACTGGCCGCCCGGCGGGCACGGGTGCGGCTGTGCGTGGGCTCCTATCCGGCGCCCACAGCCGCCTCGATCCGCTCCGAGCACGAGAAGTCGCTCGCGCTGGTGCGTTGCGTCCGGATCATGCTGGAGTCCCATGCGTACCTGATGCTGGCCACCCATGACCCGCGCATCGTCACCATCACCCACGAACTGGCGCGCCGTCACGACCGTCCCACCGACAGTTACGAGTTCCAGATGCTCCTGGGTGTCAGGCCGCTGGAGCAGCGACGCCTCACCGACATCGGCCTGACCTCGCGGACGTACATCCCGTTCGGCCCGGGCTGGTACGAGTACTTCGCCACACGCATCGCCGCGCGCCCCCGCACACTCTGGAGTTACCTGCGGGCGCTGCTGGACAAGCGATGACGCGGCGCCTGCGCTGGGAGATCCTCGTCGTCCTCGGGATCTCCCTCGGCCAGTCGGCCGTCTACTCGATCCTGTCCATCATCGAGAAGCTGACGCGTGAGGTGCCGCTCGCCCAGCAGCGCACCACCATGAACTCGTCCCGGACCCCTGACCGGCCGTGGCTGGACCTCGCCTACCAGGTCGCCGGTGTGGTCTTTCCCCTCATGCCGGTGGTCCTGGTGCTGTTCCTGCTCTGGAGCGTCCACCGACCCGGGGAGGGCCCCTTCCGTGTCATGGGCTTCGACCTGCGTCGCCCCTGGCGCGACCTCGCCGTCGGGTTCGGGTTGTTCGCCGCCATCGGCGTTGCGGGTCTCGCCTTCTACCTCCTCGCCCGCGAGCTCGGGATCAACACTTCGGTGGTCGCCGCCAACCTCGCCGCCGCGTGGTGGACCATTCCCATCCTCGTGCTCCGGGCCATCATGAACGGGGTCCTCGAGGAGGTGGTGATGGTGGGCTACCTCTTCACCCGCTGGCAGCAGCTGGGCCGATCGATGTGGACGATCGTGGTCATCAGCGCGCTGGTGCGAGCCACCTACCACCTGTACCAGGGCTTCGGTGGCTTCCTCGGCAACTTCGTGATGGGGCTGCTGTTCGGCTGGTGGTACCTGCGCACGAAGCGGGTCATGCCCCTGGTGGTCACCCACTCCCTCCTCGACATCGCCGCGTTCGTCGGGTACGCGCTGGTCAGCCCCCACGTCTCCTGGCTGTGAGCCGTAGGATGGACGCCATGCGAGTGGGAGTCTTCGGAGCAACAGGTCAGGTGGGCGGCGTCATGCGGACGCTGCTGCAGGAGCGGGGCTATCCCGTCGACGAGATCCGCTTCTTCGCCTCCGAGCGCTCGGCCGGAAAGACCCTCGACTGGGCGGGCCGCCAGGTCGTCGTCGAGGACGCTGCGACGGCGGACTACTCCGGCCTCGACGTCGCGCTGTTCTCCGCGGGCGGCTCCACCTCCAAGGCCCTGGCGGAGAAGGTCGCCTCGGCCGGCGCCACCGTCGTGGACAACTCGTCGGCCTGGCGCCTCGACGATCGGGTGCCGCTCATCGTCTCGGAAGTGAACCCCGAGGACGTCGACCGGGCCGAACTCGGCATCATCGCCAACCCCAACTGCACCACCATGGCCGCCATGCCGGTCATGAAGGCCCTCCACGACGCAGCCGGCCTGGCCGCCATGCAGGTCACCACGTTCCAAGCTGTCTCGGGCTCGGGGCTGGCCGGCGTCCGGACGCTGGCGAACCAGCTCGGGGAGATCGAGGACCCGGCCCGCCTCGCCCACGACGGGTCGGTCTTCCGGCCGGTGGACCTCGGTCCCTACGTGGCCCCCATCGCCTACAACGTCGTGCCGATCGCCGGGTCCATCGTCGACGACGGGGAGGGCGAGACCGACGAGGAGAAGAAGCTCCGCAACGAGTCCCGGAAGATCCTCCACCTTCCCGACCTGCTCGTCGCGGGGACCTGCGTCCGCGTCCCGGTCTTCAGCGGGCACAGCCTCACCGTCCACGCCCGATTCGACCAGGACATCACACCCGACGACGCCCGCGAGATCCTCGAGGCGGCTCCCGGAGTCCAAGTGGTCGAGCACCCCACCCCGCTGGAAGCCGCCGGCCGGGACGCGTCGTTCGTCGGCCGCATCCGACGCGACCAGTCCGTCGAGGGCGAACGTGGGCTGGTCCTGTTCATCTCCAAC
This sequence comes from uncultured Arachnia sp., assembly GCA_947499145.1. Taxonomy (GTDB): domain Bacteria; phylum Actinomycetota; class Actinomycetes; order Propionibacteriales; family Propionibacteriaceae; genus Arachnia. The sequence goes on along the minus strand of CANMNB010000008.1, from coordinate 197,568 downwards.
GACAATCTCCGCAAGGGCGCCGCGCTGAACGCCATCCAGATCGCGGAGCTGCTGGCCCGATGAGTGGCGACCTCGTGGTGCGGCCCGACGGCCACCCGGCCGAGCGCGACGGCGCCCACACCCCTCGCCTGGCGATCGTGGGTTGCGGTGCCATGGGCGAGGCGCTGCTGACCGGCTGGCTCGCAGCGGGCTGGCGCGCACGCGACATCGCCGTCGTCGAGCAGTCGGCCGACCGCCTCGCCGGGCTCCGCTCGGTCCATGGCGTCCGGGGCGTCGAGCTGCCTGCGGCGGGCGCGGCCGAGACCCTCGTGCTGGGCATCAAGCCCCACCAGGTGGTGCCTGTGCTGGAGAAGCTCGCGCCCCACCTGGACCCCCACACCCTGGTCGTGTCCATCGCCGCCGGTGTCCCGCTGCGAACCCTGGCCGCAGCCCTCCCCGAGGGGCAGCCCATCGTCCGCGTCATGCCCAACACCCCTGCGCTCGTGCAGGAGGGCATGGCCGGCGTCGTGCCCGGCCCCCGGGCGACCGCCGAGCACCTGGAGCGCGTCGTCTCACTGATGGAGGCCGTGGGCCAGGCCGTCGTCATCGACGAGTCCCAGATCGACGCGCTGACGGCTCTGTCCGGGTCCGGGCCCGCGTACGTGTTCCTGATGGCCGAGGCCATGGTGGAGGCAGGTGTCCACCAGGGCCTGACCCGCGACGTGGCCACCCGCCTGGTCAACCAGACCCTGCTGGGAGCCGCCACGATGCTGGTCGGCTCGGCGGAACCGGCGGCGACCCTGCGGGAGCGGGTCACCTCTCCCGGAGGGACCACCGCGGCCGCGCTGCGGGAGTTCGAGGAGCGCGGTTTCCGTGCCGCAGTGCTCGGCGCCGTCGAGGAGTGTGCGTCCCGGAGCCGGGAGATGGCGCGGGACCAGTAGCGAGGTTGGCCGGAATTCCGCCCCCGCGTTACCATGGGGAGCCTGCCCGTCATGGGCCGGAGACCTTTTGACCGAAAGATCTTGTACCCGCCCGGGGTCCCCCGGGCACTTGTGAAAGGCACACAGTGGGTTCTGTCATCAAGAAGCGTCGCAAGCGCATGTCCAAGAAGAAGCACCGCAAGCTGCTCAAGAAGACTCGCGTCCAGCGTCGTCGCGCCGGCAAGTAAGCGGTGCTGCCCGCACGGGTGTGGGTGCTGACGCGACAGGGCTGCCACCTCTGTGAGGAGGCCCTGTCCGTCGTGGCCCAGGTCTGTGGGGACGTCGGCTGTGGCTGGCGCGCCGTCGACGTGGATTCCGATCCCCGGCTGCGCGCCGCCTACACCGACCACGTGCCCGTGACGTTCGCCGACGAGACGCTCCATGGATACTGGTTCGTCGATCGCGACCGTTTGAGGCAAGATCTGTTGCAGCGCCCCGCCAGCGGGATGGCGGATGACTGGCGCCCCCCGCTCCCCGAGCGGACTCGATGACAGGGGAGGAGCCCGTGAGCGAACCCGAGGACGCCACCGAGGCGGCGCCCGTCGAGGCGACCCGCCAGGGATCCGTCACCTACGTCGGCACCGGCCCCGGCGATTTCAGCCTCCTGACCCTTGCCGGTGCCCAAGCGATCAGCCGTGCCGACTTGGTCATCGTCGACGACCTCGACGTCCTCGACCGGTTGGCGCAGGTGGGCGTCGATGTGCGGGCCGAGACGCTCACCGTGGACGACGACGAGTCCGCGCAGGTCATCGCCGCCGTATCCGACGGCCGGACTGTCGTGCGCCTTTGGGACGGCGACTTCTTCAACACCACCTTCCACGAGGAGACGCTGCCACGCGTCCTCGCCGAGCATCGGGTGCACACCAACCTCGTCCCCGGCGTCAGCCGGTGGGTCTCGGCGCTGGTGTACGGGGCCGTCGCACCCACCACCACCTTCGCCACCCTCGACGCGTCCCGTGAGGTCCCGGCCGACGACCAGTGGCCCCACGCGGGCACCCTGGTGGTCTGGACCACGGCCCAGCTGCTGGATGCCGTGGCGGAGGCCGGCGCCCGTCGGCTGGGGGCGGAGACCGAGGTCCTCGAGATCACCGATCTGGGCGTCACGTCACAGACCAGCACCCTCACCACCTGGGACGAACTGGCACGTCGCGACGTCGACGACGACCTCGAGCGCTACCTCGTGGTGGGCCCGGGCATCGGGGACGCCGCCCGCCGCCGGGTGGACTGGTTCGCGTCCAAGCCACTGTTCGACTGGTCGGTCATCATCCCCCGGACCAAGGACGACCTCGACGAGTTGTGCGGACACCTGTCCCGGTTCGGGGCGTCGTGCGAGGTCGTCGCCACCATGTCGATCGAGCCGCCACGCACCGAGCAGGCCATGGAACGCGCCGTGCGCGGCCTTGTCGACGGCCGCTACCTGTGGATCGTGTTCACCTCTCCCCACTCGGTGGAGGCCATCTTCGAGCGCCTCGAGGAGCACGGCCTCGACTCCCGTGCACTCTCGGGCGTGAACTTGGCGGCCGTCGGACGTGGGACCGCGGACGAGTTGCTGAAGCGCGGACTCCGGCCGGACCTGGAGCCGATGGGGGACAACACCGTCGCGGGCCTCGCAATGGAGTTCCCTGCCTACGACGACCTGATCGACCCCCTCGACGGCGTGCTGGTCCCGACCGCCGACGTGAACGTTGAGCCCCTCCTGGAGAGCCTCGGCCACCTCGGCTGGGAGGTCGAGGAGGTCACCGCCTACCGCACCGTGCGCGCAGCGCCCCCGCCCGCGGACGTCCGGGACCGCATCAAGACCGGTCTCTACGACGCCGTCCTGTTCACGTCGTCCACGGCGGTGCGCAACATGATCGGCATCGCCGGCAAGCCCCACGCCGCCACCGTCGTTGCCGCCATCGGGCCCGCCACGGCACAGGCGTGCGAGATGCACGGCCTCCGCGTCGACGTCGTGGCCGACTCGCCGAGCCACCAGGCCCTGGCCGAGGGTCTGGCGCGGTTCGCCGCGGCGCGGCGGGCGGACCAGGAGGCCCAGGGACTGCCCGACACGAAGCCGTCCCAGCGCAAGCGGCGCAAGCGCAGGAAGCCGGTCGCCGACGGCGCATAAGCTGGCGGTGCCAGCAACCAGCAGCTCGACTTCCAGGAGGTACGCCGTGGCCGACGCCATCGTGCACGTCATGCGACACGGCCAGGTGCACAATCCCGACGGCCTGCTCTACGGGCGGCTCGAGGGCTTCGGGCTGTCCGACCTCGGCCAGGAGATGGCCGAGCGCATGGCCGAGCACTGGGCGGCCGTCGAGCTCACCCACCTGCGTTGCTCCCCGTTGCAGCGCGCCCGCGAGACCATGGCCCCCACTGCAGCACGCTTCCCGCACCTGGAGGTCGTGACCGACGAACGCCTCATCGAGGCTGCCAACGCCTTCGAGGGAAAGGTGTTCGGCTCCCGGAACAAGGCGCTGCGGGACCCGCGGATGATCCGCCACGTCCTCAACCCCTTCCGCCCCAGCTGGGGTGAGCCGTACGCGCAGATCGCGGCGCGGATGCGGGCCGCCATCGCGGACGCGGCGGCCGCCGCCGGAGAGGGGGGACAGGCGCTGGTGGTCTCCCACCAGCTGCCCATCTGGATCGCCCGCATGGACGCGGAGGGCCGGCGCTTCTGGCACGACCCGCGACGCCGCGAGTGCACACTCGCCTCGGTCACGTCGTTCTCCGTCAGCGACGGGCACGTCACCGACGTGTCCTACGACGAACCGGTGGCCGACCTGCTGCCGACCAAGCACGGCCGACGGTTCAAGGTGGGGACGTGACCCGCAGGACCTGGTCCGCTGCGGTGGTCGCCGGTGTCCTGCTCCTCACCTCCTGCTCCGGTGACGAGGGCTCCGCGGAGGACGACACGATCGGTTTCCAGGCGGGCGATGGTTCGGTGCGCATCGTGCCGGCCGACGAGCGGGTGGCCGCTCCCGAGCTGCGGGGCGAGACGCTCGAGGGCGAGGTGCTGTCCACCCGTGACTTCGCGGACCGGGAAGTCGTGCTGAACGTCTGGGGCTCCTGGTGTGCACCCTGCCGCGCGGAGGCGCCGGCGCTGGTGGAGGTGGCCGAGCGGATGCCCGACGTGCAGTTCATCGGCGTCAACACGCGCGATCTCGATCCCGCACCGGCCAAGGCCTTCGTGCGGGCCTTCGACATTCCCTATCCCAACATCTACGACCCGGACGGCGCGCTGTTGCTGGAGTTCGGCACCCTCCCGCCGAAGGCCATCCCGAGCACGCTCGTGATCGACGACCAGGGCCGCGTCGCCGCACGCATCCTGGGCGAGACCACCGCCAGCACGCTCGCCGGTGTGATCGACGACGTCAGGGCCGGGGCATGATCCTGCTGGAGTCCTGGGTCTCCGACGCGCTGACCTCCTCGCTCCTGCTCGCGATTCCCATCGCCCTGTTGGCGGGCGTCGTCTCGTTCGCCTCGCCCTGCGTCCTGCCGCTGCTCCCGGGCTACCTGTCGTATGCCTCGGGTCTGGGCGCCGCCCAGATCCAGGAGGGGACCGCGAACCGCCGGCTCCTCGTCCTGGGGACGCTCGGTTTCGTGCTCGGGTTCGCCGTCGTGTTCGTCCTGACCGGAGCCGTGCTCGGCGGACTGGGGGGCTACCTCCTCCAACACCAGCGCACCATCACGATCATCTCCGGCCTCGTGATCGTGGCGCTCGGGGCCGCCTTCCTCGGGTGGCTGCCCATGCCTGCCCAGTGGCGTCCGGCTGCCCCCCGGGTCGGCGTCGCCTTCTCGCCCCTGCTCGGTGTGGTCTTCGGCCTCGGCTGGACCCCGTGCATCGGCCCCACGCTGTCAGTGGTCCTCACCCTGGCGCTGGGGGAGGGCTCCGCGGTGCGTGGCGGCCTGCTGGCCTTCGTCTACGCGCTCGGCCTGGGGCTCCCGTTCCTCGTCTTCGCCGCAGCCTTCACCCGGTTCAGCCGCCACTTCGACTGGCTCAAGCGGCACCAGCGCCACGTGCAGGCCGTCGGCGGGGCATTGCTCATCACGGTGGGCATCACCATGGTCACGGGCCTGTGGGACATCGTCGTGGCCCAGCTCAGGCAGTGGGCGTCGTCCTTCGGGACGATCCTGTGACGACGCTGCGCTGGGCGTGGCGGCAGCTCACGAGCATGCGCACCGCTCTGGTGCTGCTGTTCCTGCTGGCCCTGGCCGCGGTCCCCGGCTCGATCGTCCCCCAGGAGTCGATCTCGCCCATCGAGGTCATGACCTTCAAGCGGGACAACCCGAGCCTGGACAGGTGGCTGGAGCCCCTCGGCCTCTACGACGTCTACTCCTCGCCCTGGTTCTCGGCGATCTACCTGCTGCTGTTCGTCTCCCTCATCGGGTGCATCCTCCCGCGGATCGCCCTCTACGCCAAGACGCTCCGGCAGCCCGTCCCGAGCCTGCCGGCACGCCCGGAGCGCCTCCCTGGGAGCCTGGTCGTGCCCGTGCAGGACGGTGGGGCCGCCCGGGACCGTGCCACGGCCTGGCTTCGCTCCCACCGGTACCGCACGGTTGCCACCGACGAAGGGGTCAGCGCCGAGCGTGGACTCTCCCGGGAGGCGGGCAACCTGGTGTTCCACGTGTCCCTGGTCGCCGTCCTGGTCGGGCTTGCCTGGTCCAACCTGTTCGGGTTCCAGGGCACTGCCGTCGTCGTCGAGGGCAAGTCCTTCAGCAACATCATCACCCAGTACGACGAGTTCACGGCCGGGGGGCTGGTGGACACCGATCGGTTGGAGCCGTTCACCATCACGGTCGATCAGTTCCACGCGGAGTTCGAGACCGGCGACGTGCAGCGCGGCGCCGCCCGCCGCTTCGACGCCGAGGTCACGATCAGCAATGGGGGACTGAGCGAGCAGGAACTCATCCAGGTGAACCGCCCTCTCATCACCGACGGCGGCTCGCAGGTCAACGTGCTCGGACACGGTTATGCCGCCTACATCTCCGTGACCGACGGCAACGGCGACGTCGCCTTCTCCGGTCCGGTGGTGTTCCTCCCGCAGGACGGCAACTTCTCCTCCATCGGCGTCGTGAAGGTCCCCGACGCCCGCCCGGAGCGTCTCGCGTTCGAGGCGTTCTTCTTCCCCACGGCCGTCCTGAACGACCAGGGACCGCACTCGGTCTTCCCCGACGCGCTGAACCCGGAGCTGTACCTGAACGCCTGGCGTGGGGAGCCGGCCGAGGAGACGGGGATCCCGCAGAGCATCTACGTGCTGGACCCCGCCGGGCTGGAGCCCGTGCTCGGCGATGGTGGAGAACCGCTGCGCATGCGATTCCAGCCCGGATCGGGAATGGAGTTGCCGGACGGACTGGGAACCATCACGTTCGACGGCTGGTCGCGCTGGGTGAAGCTCCAGATCAGCCAGACTCCCGGCAACGCCCTGACGCTGGCGAGTCTGGCCGTGGGGCTGGCCGGGCTCTGCGTCAGTCTCGTCGTCAAACCGCGACGCCTGTTCGTTCGGATCCGCGACGCCGAGGCCGCCATCGGCGGACTGGACCGAACCGACACCGCCATCGGCCTGGAGGACGAGGTGGCCGGCCTGGCCGCAGCGGTCGCCGGTCACGGCGGCGACGAGGCAGAATGGGTGGCCGCACCGCAGAACGAGGAGACCCGTCAGTGACCACAGCCGCAACGTCCGACCTCGCCATGGTCGTGGCCGCCGTCGCCTACCTCGTGGCGTTCGTGCTCCACAGCGTCGAATGGGCGGCCGCACGGGGACTGGCCGACGCCCGACCGGAGGACGGCCGCGAGGACCCCACCCGTCTGCGGGTGGACCTGTGGGGTCGACTCGGCGTGGCGGTCACCGTGGTCGCAGCGGTGGTGCACGTGCTGGCCGTGGCACTGCGCGGCGTGGCCGCCGACCGGTTCCCCTGGGGCAACATGTACGAGTTCGTCTCCGCCTCCCTCGCGTTCGCCGTCGTCGCCTATCTCGTGGCCCTGTGGCGCACCGGTGCCCGCTGGCTGGGCCTCGGCATCACCCTGCTCGCCGCGGTCGGCCTGGGATTGGCCGTGACGGTCTTCTACGTCGACGTCGCCCCTCTGGTGCCGGCGCTGCACTCGGTGTGGTTCATCATCCACATCGCCGCTGCGACGATCGCCGGGGCGGCCTTCAACGTTGCCGCCATCGCTTCCGTGCTGTACCTGGTGCGGGAACGCGCGGAATCCCGGGGCTCCGTGGGCGGCTACCTCGGCAAGGTCCCGAGCGCCCGCGGCCTCGACCTCTTCTCCTATCGCCTGCATGCGTTCGCGTTCCCGCTCTGGACGTTCACGATCGTCGCCGGTGCCATCTGGGCCCAATACGCCTGGGGGCGGTTCTGGAACTGGGATCCCAAGGAGACCTGGTCGTTCGTGACGTGGGTCATCTACGCCGCCTACCTGCACGCCCGGGCCACGGCGGGCTGGCGGGGCCGTCCGGCCGCGATCATCGCGATCATCGGTGTGGTCTCGTTCTGGTTCAACTTCATCGGCGTCAACCTGCTGTTCGGCGGATTGCACTCCTACGCGGGGATCTGACCTCACCCATGGCCCCGACCGAGCAGGACCTCCAATGGCTCGTGGACCTCCACGAGGAACATGGCGCGTCCCTGCACCGGCTGGTGACCATGCTGGGGGCCGAGTCCGAGTCGGGCCACATCGTGCGCTCCGCTCTGCTGACGCTGGGCAGGCGGGCCAATCGCATCCTCGATCCCGCCGAGCGCCTCGAGTTCGTCCGCGAGGAGGTCGTCCACGACGCGCGGGCCGTGCGCGGCCCGGGCCCTCTGACCCTCCCGCCCGTCGAGGAGCCCCGCCAGCAGGAGATCCTCGCGGCCATCGAGGCCCTGCCCACGCGTTTCTCCGAGCCGCTCGTGATCAGCCACTACCTGAGCGTCTTCGGCCCCGAGCTCGCCGGCATCCTTCGGATGACGGTCCGCGGCGCCAACGCCCGCCTCGAGGATGCCCTCGACGAGTTGCGGGCGGCCGTCGGGGACCCCTCGCCGGGCAGCATGCCGGGTGTCATCGAGTCGCTGTCCCAGGAGATCACCGCCGCGCTGCGGGCATCAGCTCGGATGGTGCCCAAACCGGGCACGGAGACCCTGGAGGACGAACTGCGGGAGGTCGGAGACCTCCGGGGCCGCGGCGTCGCGCTGTGGGTGGTGGTCCTCTCGGTCGTGCTGGCGCTCGTCCTGGGTTTCGGCGTCGCGCGGGCCACGGACCCGGTCCCGGTGGACGTCCCGGAGGCAACCGCCACGCCCAGTCCGACGCTCACCAGTGCCTCTCCGGAGCCGTCCGCGACGCCGTCGCGATCCCTGCCCGCGCAGGTGCGCTCGGTGCCCGTCTACTACGTCGGCCGGAACAACGGCCGCCTCTATCGCGAGCTGCGCGACTTGCCGGCCTCCGGCAGCCTCGTCGACGCGGCGATCGAAGCGATCCTCGCCATGGCTCCCCTGGATCCGGACTACGACTCCCCCTGGGGCCCGGGCGGGCTCCTGGGTACCGAGCTGTCGGGTCACACCCTCACGGTGGACCTCACCGCCGCGGCCTACGAGGAGTTCTCCACCCCCATGCAAGCCCGACCGGCGCTGGACCAGGTGCTCTACACCGCCAGCGAGCTCATCGGCGACCCCGCCCTGAGGGTCATCTTCCTGTCCGACGGCGCCCCGGCGCCCGAGGTCCTGGGCCAACCCGCCGACGGCTTCCAGCGACGCGGCCTGGAGCCCATGCCCGCTCTGTGGCTGTCCTCGCCGAAGAACTCCGCCACCGTGCCCTCCGGGCAGCTGACCGTGCTGGGAAGCGTGAAACAGGGCGCGGAGGCCCCGGTGGTGACGATCACGCGGGAGGACGGCATCACCGTCGCGAGCGCCACGGCCCAGACCGCGACGGTGGCGGACGAGCAGGGCTGGCGGACGTGGTCGCTGCAGGTGTCCCTCCGACCCGGGGACTACCTGGTCGAGGCCAGTACGACGGTGCCGGCGCTCGACCCGACCCAGCCCGTCGAGTCGTCGTCGGAGTCGAAGTCGATCACGGTGCAGTAGCCACGCGCTGAGCGATCCGGGCGGCGAGCGCCGACGGCACCAGCCGGTTGGAGTGGGCCAGCACCTTGTTCCAGAAACCGTCCACGACGTACGGGCGGTGTTGCTCGAGCGCCTCGAAGGTGGACGCGACCACCTGGATCGGCTCGCGACGCCGCGACATCACCGACCCGTCGCCGGCGTTGTCGAAGAAGTTCGTGCGTGTCGGCCCCGGGCAGATGCAGACCACGCGAACGCCGCTGGAGTGCAGTTCGGCCCATAGGGCGATGGAGAGGCGCAGGACATAGGACTTGGTGGCGGCGTAGACGGCCATCCCCGGGATCGGCTGGAAGGCCGCCGTGCTGGCGACGTTGATCACCGCGCCCCGTCCGCGCTCCACCATCCGGGGGACGAGCGTCCTGGTGAGTTCCGTCAGCGCCACGACGTTGAGCTGCATCTCGGCGGTCAGCCGCTCGGCGGGCAGCGAGGCGAACTGCCCCATCGTCCCGAAGCCGGCGTTGTTGACCAAGGTGTGGACGTCCAGCTCGGCCAGGCGTTCGAGGAGCCGTGCCCGGTCAGCGGAGTCGGAGAGGTCAGCCACGAGCACCATGGCCCGCACCCCGTGAGCACGCTCGATCTCGATCGCCACCCGGTGGAGTTCGTTCTCGCTGCGTGCGACGAGCACCACGTCGGAGCCCTGTGAGGCCAGTTCGTGCGCGTAGGTCTCGCCCAATCCGCCGGAGGCGCCGGTGACAACTGCCCAGGATGTGCTCATGACTCACCAGCTTAGGGCCGTGCGGAGTGCATGACATGATGGGAGCCATGCAGCATTTCGACGTGGCCGTCATCGGCTCCGGCACCGGCAACTCGCTGATCGACGAGCGGTTCCTGGACAAGCAGGTAGCGCTGATCGAGCGCGACGAGACGTTCGGCGGTACCTGCCTCAATCGCGGCTGCATTCCCACGAAGATGTTCGTGCTGCCCGCCGACTACGCCGCCAGCCCCGCCGAGGCACGACGGCTGGGGGTGGACCTCCGCCTCGAGCGGGCGGATTGGCCCGCCATCCGAGATCGGATCTTCGGCCGCATCGACCCGATCTCGCGGGGCGGCTACGAGTGGCGGGCATCCAGCAGCAACGTCACCGTCTTCACCGCGGAGGCCAGCTTCGTCGACCCGCACACCCTCCAGGTGGGCGACGACCGGATCAGCGCGGACCAGATCGTCATCGCGACCGGGTCCCGCCCGCGCACCCTCGACGTCGACGTCCCCGAGGAGTTGCGGGATGCGGTCCACACATCGGACTCCATCATGCGCATGGACAGCCTGCCCGAGCGCCTTCTCATCGTCGGCGGCGGCTACATCGCCGCGGAGTTCGCGCACGTGTTCTCGGCCCTGGGCACGGAGGTCACGGTCATCAACCGCTCCGACGTCCTGCTGCGCGGCGAGGACCACGAGGTCTCGGCGGCGTTCGCGGAATTGCTCGGCACCAAGGTCCGGCTCCGCCTCAACCAGGAGGTCACGGGTCTGGAGCGTGGCCCGGCCGACGACATCCAGGTGGTGGCCCACGACCGCAACAAGGTGGAGTACCTCTACTTCGCCGACGCGGTGCTCGTCGCCACGGGCCGGGTGCGCAACTCGGAGACCCTCAACCTCGCGGCCGCCGGCGTCGAAATGAAGTCCGGCGGCCAGATCCGGGTCGACGCCACCCAGCGCACGACCGTGCCGCACATCTGGGCGATGGGCGACGTGTCCTCCGACCACCTCCTCAAGCACGTCGCAAACGCCGAGATGCGCACCCTCCAGCACAACCTGTTCGCCTCCGACGACGAGCTGCGGTCCACGGACCACCGCTACGTGCCCCACGCGGTCTTCTCCGATCCGCAGATCGCCTCCGTCGGGGCCACCGAGCAACAGCTGCGCACGTGGGGGACGCCCTACGTCGTGGCGCGCCAGCGCTACGCCGACGTCGCCTACGGATGGGCGATGGAGGACCAGGGCCACTTCGTGAAACTCCTGGCGGACCCCCGGAACTGGCGCCTGCTGGGCGCCCACGTGATGGGTCCCCAGGCGTCGTCGCTCATCCAGCCACTCATCCAGGCCATGAGCTTCGGGCTGGCGGTCCCGGACATGGCGCGCGGCCAGTACTGGATCCACCCTGCTCTTCCAGAAGTGGTGGAGAACGCCCTGCTGGGCCTCCTCGCCGCGCACGTTCCGGGGCAACTGGAGGACCTCAAGACCGCGAACGACGACCACTGATGCGGCGCCCCCTTCACCTGGTCCCGCTCACCCTGATGGCCTGCGCGATGACCGCGTGCGCCCCGGCGCCGCAGGCGTTCACCCCGCCGGGGACACCGACGGGGGCGTCGAGCCCAGCTGGGAGTGCTGCACCGTCCCCCAGCACGATCCCCAGCGTGGCGACGGACCCCAGCCCCACGACCACGACGTCGGCCTCGACCCCCGTTGCCTCGTGCGTGGACGTCGGCGCCGACCTGAGCCTCGAGGAGGCGGTCGGTCAGCTCTACATGGTGGGCGTCAGTACCTCCGGTCTGGACGAGGCGACGGCCGAGGCCATCAGTTCGAACCTCGTGGGCTCTGTGGTCCTGCTGAGGAACTCCACCGCGGGAGCCGACGCCATCTCGCAGGTGACCCGCGACGTGGCTGCGCTGTCCCCGGATGGCCTCCCGATCCTGGTGGCCGTGGACCAGGAGGGCGGGACCGTCCAGCGGTTGCAGGGCCCCGGCTTCTCGGCCATCCCCCCAGCCACCGAGCAGGCGCGGTTGGCTCCCGAGGAGCTGCGCGAGGCGGCCCGGGGGTGGGGCGACGAGCTGGCCGACGTCGGCGTCCACATGAACCTCGCTCCGGTCGCCGACGTCGTACCGCCGGAGAAGCAGGAGTCGAACGCCCCCATCGGCGCGCTGCGGCGCAACTATGGCACTGACGTCAGCGCCGCGGCGGAATCGGTCGCGGCCTTCGTCGCCGGCATGTCCGACGCCGGAGTGGCCACGTCCCTGAAGCACTTCCCCGGCTTGGGGCAGGTGACGGCCAACACGGACTTCGACGTGGCCGTCGACGACGCCGTGGTCCCCGGTGACGCGGATTGGGCATCCTTCGTCGCCGGGATCGACGCGGGCGCCAGCTCCGTGATGGTCTCCTCGGCGATCTTCACCCGCCTGGACCCGGACAACGAGGGTGTCTTCTCCTCCACGGTGGTCACCGACATCCTCCGCGAGCAGCTGGGTTACGACCGGGTGGCCATCGCGGACGACCTGGGTGCCGCCGCCGCGGTGGCGCACGTGCCGCCCGCGGAGCGAGGGGTCCGGTTCATCGAAGCAGGTGGTGACCTGGTCATCAACGCGGACCCGGCGATCATGGGTCCCATGGTGCAGGCCACCCTGGACCGGGCGTCCGAGGACCCCGCCTTCACCCAGCGTGTCCGGGAGTCGGCGGCCCGGGTCCTGGCGCTCAAGGCGTCCGCTGGTCTACTGGGGTGTGACAATGGCGCCCAGGATGACTGAGCAGCCGAACAACGGCCAGAAGTCGCAGGGTTCCTGGCTGGTGAGACGCGCGGCCGAGGTGGCCGGCTGGACCCTCGTGGCGCTCGGCATCGCTGCCCTGGTACTGCCCGGCCCCGGGCTGCTGACCATCGTGGCCGGACTCGCGCTGCTCGCCACCCGCTACACCTGGGCGGAGAGGCTCCTGACACCGGTGCGCGTGCGGGCCTACCAGCTCGCCAAGCGAGGGGTGCAGACGTGGCCCCGGATCATCGGCAGCACGTTGGGAGCTCTGGGCCTCGTCGCCATCGGCATCGTGTGGGGGATCGGTCTCCCGGTGCCCGACTGGTGGCCCCTGGACAGGCGGCTGTGGCTGGCGGGGGAGTGGCTCACCGGCGTGGTCCTCATCGCCTCCGGCGCCTTCGCGCTGGCGCTGATCGCCTACAGTTACGGCCGCTTCCGGCGCCACGCCGTCGAGGACGGGACCGGGGAGCCACATGATCCCGCCGAAGGGACCCTCTGAGTGTCACTTTTATGCTGGTACACCAGCACGAAAGTGACACTCAGGTCAGGGGCGTGACCTGCCACTCGGTGAGGGGCTCAGGCTCCTTGTCGCAGCTCAGCCGCGAATGGTACGTCGTGGTGCGCTGACCCACCTCCACCAGGACCTCCCTGTCCGGCGTGCGGACCCGGATGCGGCCCGGCTGGAGTTCCTCGCTCACCAGCGTCGCGGCTGACAGCGGACCCCACTCCTCGAGGGCCCACGCCTCTGCTGCCTGCCGCTCGGGGGTCAGGCAGGAGCGCCCCCGGTCGCGACGGCGCCCGCCCGGCCAGAGCTCGCGCCCGGCCGCCAGCTCCAGCGCCTCCCGGGCGGCCGGCTCGTCGAGGCCGGCCATGGCCTGCCCGGTGGGGAGCACGAGTGCCGTGGCGGCGAACCGGTGACCGCCGAGGTGGGAGGACTCCCACAGCTGCTCGCGGGGGAGGTCGTCCAGCGCATCGAGGACCGGCCGCGCGAACCGCGAGCAGCACTGGTCACGCTTCGCGTTGGTGCACACGAGCAGCGCCGGGTCGGCGTCCTCACCGTCCCAGGGACGGCCGTCCCAGCCTCGCAGCCAGTCGAGGAGTTCCTGGGGTGAGCACACCGTGAAGCGACGCAGCCAGCCGCCGGTGGCGAGGCCCCCGGCGACGAGAACGGTGAGGGGCTCCCCGTCGGGCTGGTTGCGCACGGCCTGCCGGATCAGGACGAACTTGCCGCCCATGGCAGCCGTCAGGGCATCCAGGGCCTCGCCGACGGCGGGGTCCAGCCCGCGGGTCTGGGTGGCGGCCTTGCGTCCCCAGGGGCCGGGGTGTTCCAGGCAGACCCAGAGCGACGCCTGCGGAGCCGATCCCCAGGCGCTGAGACCGGAGGCCTGCCAGCCGACGGCGCAGGCCGGGGGCCGGGTCAGGTGGTGCTCCATGGCGCCATCGTAGGCGTTGCTCAGCCGAAGCGACCGGTGATGTAGTCCTCGGTGGCCTTCTGGTCCGGGTTGTGGAAGATCTTCTCCGTGGGGCCGAACTCGATGAGTTCGCCGGGCTTGCCGTGCTCCTTGAGGTTGAAGAACGCGGTCTGGTCCGACACCCGCGCGGCCTGCTGCATGTTGTGGGTGACGATGACGACGGTGTACTCCTCCTTGAGTTCGTGGATGAGGTCCTCGATCGCAAGTGTGGAGATCGGGTCGAGCGCCGAGCAGGGCTCGTCCATCAGCAGGACGTCGGGGGAGACGGCGATGGCGCGGGCGATGCAGAGCCGCTGCTGCTGGCCGCCGGAGAGGCCGGCGCCGGGACGGTCCAGCCGGTCCTTGACCTCTTTCCAGAGGTTGGCCCCGCGGAGCGATTTCTCCACGAGGTCCTCCGATTCGCTCTTCGACATGCGTCCGCTGTTGAGCTTGACGCCGGCGAGGACGTTGTCGCGGATGGACATCGTCGGGAACGGGTTGGGACGCTGGAAGACCATGCCGATCTGCCGGCGGACGCGGACCGGGTCCACGTCGGGACCGTAGAGGTCGACGTCGTCGAGCATCATCTTGCCAGTGGTGTAAGCGCCGTCGATCACCTCGTGCATGCGGTTGATGGACCGCAGCACGGTGGACTTGCCGCAGCCGGAGGACCCGATGAACGCCGTCACGGCCCGCGGCTGGATGGTCATGTTGACGTCCTTGACCGCGTGGAACTTGCCGTAGTAGATGTTCAGGTTCTCGATGTCGATGCGCTTGGACACGGGTGTGTGCTTCCTTCTGGTCAGCGGCCCGGCTTGGGCGCGAACTTCCATGCGATGAGGCGGCCGATGAGGTTGAGGCTCATCACGATGATGATCAGGGTGAGTGCGCCCGCCCAAGCGCGTTCGTGGAACGCTGCGGTGTCGATGCCGGGGGCGTACATGTACTGGTTGTAGACGAACACCGGGAGCGTGGCCATGGGGTCGGAGAACGGGTTGAGGTTCATCGACGCCGTGATGGAGGCGGTGACCAGCAGGGGCGCCGTCTCCCCGATGACCCGCGCGATCGCGAGCACGACGCCGGTGATGATGCCCGCGATCGACGTGGGGAGCACCACGCGGACGATCGTTCGCCACTTCGGCACGCCCAGGGCGTAGGAGGCCTCGCGGAGCTCGTTGGGAACGATCCGCAGCATCTCCTCGGTGGAGCGCACGACGGTGGGGATCATCAGGACCGAGAGGGCAACGGCGCCGGACAGACCACTCTTGGTGCCGGCCCCGAAGACGAGGCTGAACATCGTGTAGGCGAAGAGGCCGGCGACGATGGAGGGGATGCCGGTCATGACGTCGACGAAGAAGCGGATCCCACTGCCCAGTCTGCTGGCGGAGCCGTACTCCACCAGGTAGATGGCCGTCATCAGCCCGATGGGCACCGAGATGAGGGTGGCGATTCCGGTGACGATGAGGGTGCCCCAGATGGCGTGGACGGCGCCGCCGCCCTCGCCGAGGATGTTGCGCATCGACCACGTCAGGAACTGGCCATCGAAGCGGGCGATGCCGTTGGCGACGGTGCCCCAGGCCAGTGAGACCAGCGGGGTGAGCGCCACCAGGAAGAACCCGGTGACGATGTAGCGGGCCAGGCGGTCCTTCGCCTTGCGGACCCCCTCGACCCCGGAGGACAGCGCGAAGATGGCCACCAGGAAGAGCAGGGCGCCGACGATGGTGACGCTCGCGATGCCGGCCAGGCCGAAGAGCGACAGGACGCCGGCGGCGACGACGAGGGAGACCAGCAGGGTGGCGGCCCCGGTGAACCGGGGCAGCTGCCCGGCCGTGAGCTCGCTACGGGGGGTGACGACGGGGGCGGTGGTGGTGGCAGGCATCAGTTGGCTCCCGAGAATTCCTTGCGGCGGGCCACGACCGACCGGGCGGCCATGTTGACGGCGAGCGTGATCACGAACAGCACCAGGCCGGTGGCGATCAGCTGGTTCCGGCCGATGTCGTGGGCCTCCGGGAAGGACTGGGCGATGTTGGCGGCGATGGTGTTGGGGTTTTCGCTGGTCAGGAGGTCGAAGGTGATGACGTCACGGCCCGAGAGCACCATGGCAACGGCCATCGTCTCCCCGAGGGCTCGGCCGAGGCCCAGCATGCAGGCGGAGATGATGCCCGGGGTGCCGAAGGGCAGGACCGCCTGGCGGATCATCTCCCAGCGGGTTGCTCCCAGCGCGAGGGAGGCCTCCTGGTGGAGGCGGGGGGTCTGGAGAAAGACTTCGCGCGAAATCGCGGTGATGATGGGCAGGACCATGACCGCCAGCACGAGCGCGGCGGTCAGGATGGTCCGCCCCGTGCCGGAGACCGGCCCCGAGAACAGGGGGATGAAACCCAGGTTCTGTTCCAACCACACGAACAGGGGCCGCAGCGCGGGCGCCAGGACCGCGATGCCCCACAGGCCGAAGACGACCGACGGGACGGCCGCGAGCAGGTCGATGATGTAGCCGAAAGTGGCGGCCACGCGCTTCGGGGCGTAATGGGTGAGGTACAGGGCGATCCCGATGGCGACGGGGACCGCCAGGGCCATCGCCAGCACGGACGACCAGAGCGTGCCGAAGGCGTAGGGAGCGACGTAGGCCCAGAAGCTCTCACCCTTGCCGAACTGCACCGTCTCGGGGTCGGCGAGGAACGCGGGGATGGAGAGGCCCGCGAGGAACGTGGCCACGGCCGCGAGGATCACGAGGATCGTGATGCCGGACCCGGTGGAGAGTCCCCGGAAGAGGGAGTCCCCGAAACGCTTCGGACTGCGTTGCAGCGAGGGTGTCGCCGTCGATGACATGGATTTAGTGCTCCTGGGCCGGGACGCGATGTCGCGTTGCCCACGGTCGGGCAACGCGACATCGCCTTGCAAGAAGAGTAACGACGTCAGGAGATGGAGTCGATGGCGGACTGGACCGTCTCCGTGAGCCCGGCGGACAGCGGTGCGGACCCGGCGCGCTCGGCGGTGGCCTGCTGGCCCTCCTCTGACACGACGTAGGACAGGTACGCCTTCACCAGCTCGGCGGTGGCGTCGTCCTCGTAGTCCTGGCAGGCGATGAGGTAGGACACCAGGACGATCGGGTAGCCGTCGGCCTCGCGGTCCAGCTGGATCGCCATGTCGCTCTCGGCGCGCCCCTCCTCGACGGGGGAGTTCTCGACGATGCGAGCGGCGGCCTCGGTGGTCGGCGGGTTGAAATTGCCGTCCTGGCCGATGCTGACGACCGAGAACTCGCCGGCCTGGGAGGCATCGACGTACCCGATGGTGCCCACGCCACCGCTCACGGCGGCGACGACACCCTGGGTTTGGCCCGCGGCCTCACCGCCGGGGTACGGCCAGTCGCCGTCGGCCTCGGCGTCCCAGACGTCGGGGGCCACGGTGGCGAGGTAGTCGGTGAAGTTCTCGGTGGTGCCGGAGGTGTCGGAGCGGTGCACGGCCGTGATCGCCAGGTCGGGCAGTTCGGCACCCTCGTTGAGGGCGGCGATCGCCGGGTCGTTCCAGTTGGTGATGTCACCCTTGAAGATGCCGGCCAGCGTGGCGGGGTCGAGGTTCAGGGCGTCGACGCCCTCGAGGTTGAAGACCACTGCGATGGGGGAGATGTAGACCGGGAGGTTGATCGGCGTGGCGTCGGCGGCGCACTGACCGAAGGAGTTGCCCTCGATCTCCTCCAGGGTGAAGGCGCGGTCGGAACCGGCGTAGTCGGCGCCACCGCCGATGAAGGCCTCGCGGCCGGCGCCGGAGCCCTCCGGCGAGTAGTTCACGGTCACGCCGGGGTTCGCGGTCTGGAAGCCGACGATCCAGGTCTCCTGGGCCACGGCCTGCGAGGACGCGCCGATGCCGGAGAGCGTGCCGCTCAGGTCGGCGGATGCCTCAGTGGTCTCCTCGCCGGTTGCCTCGGCGGCGGTCTCCGCCACGGTGTCCTGGTCGGCGGGAGCGGGGTCCTGCTCGTTGGCGGCGCAGGCGGACAGCAGCAGGGCAGCGCTCAGGCCGAGTGCAGCGGTAAGACGCAGCTTCATTGGTATCCCTTCCGGGGCTTGTCGATGGCGGCGGGTGGGGGCCTCGGCCGCCGGAAATCTGGTGTTTCCGTCACGCAAGCTAGGCAGGGAAGGTGACGCGATTCCCCCACGTTGGTTAACGGAGGGTGAACACTTCGTCACGCTGTGGGTTTGATGGTCTCCGACCGCACCAGGACGCCGTGGTGGTCGAGATGCAGGGCGCGCGCCTCGCCCACCACCATCGGGCGCGGCTCGAGTTCGAGCCCGTCGTACATGGCGGGAAGCACCGGTCGGTGGCCGCAGATGGCGGTCGGCGCGTCGATGCTCGATGCCAGCTGGCGCATGTACTTCGCCACCCTCTTGGGATGGGCGGTGCCCTCCTCCTCCGTGAGGAGGTCCTGGGGCTCGATGGCCAGCCGGTGCGCCTTCGCGTAGGGCTCCAGTGTCTGGACACAGCGCGTCGCGGCCGAGCTGACCAGGCGCTCCACCCCGAAGGCCTCGAGCAGCCCGACGAGATCCTCCGCCTGCTTGCGTCCTCGGCTCGTCAGCCGGCGCTTCACGTCGGGGCCGGTCCAGTCCTTGCGCTGCATCGCCTTGCCGTGGCGCACCACCAGCAGCACGTTGGTGGGCGGCAGGTCGACGGCGGCCCGGATGACGTCGCGCTCGTCGGCGTAGCTGATCAGGGCCAGAGCCTCGGTGATCCCGAACCAGCGGGCCTCGGAGACCTCGGCGTCGGGGCGCCGCGGCCGCTGCTTCACCACGCTGGCCCGCCAGTAGTGCGTGGCCTTGGGCCCCTTGGCCACCTGGTAGCGGATGGAGGGCAACCGGAGGTCGAGCGTGGCGAGCACGCCCGTCTCTTCCTGGATTTCCCGCACCGCCGTCTCGGGCAGCAGTTCGTCGGCGAGTCCCTTGCCCTTGGGGAGGGACCAGTCGTCGTAGGCGGGGCGGTGCACGAGCAGGACCTGCGGTCCGTTGGAGTGCTGGCGGAGTACCACGCCGCCCGCCGCGATGATGCGGGGCCGCTTGGTCATCGGCCGCGTCTCGACGCAGCCTGCTTGATCAGGGTCTCCTGGAGGTCCACCAGGGGTTCACCGTTCTCGTCGCGGGTGTGGGCCGTCCACGTGTCGTCGACGAGTTCCCAGTGCACGGTGTCGGGGGCGAAGGCCAGGTCGAACAGGTCCTCGATGCGGCGCACGTGCTGCGGATTGTTCAGCTGGACGATGGCCTCGACGCGGCGGTCGAGGTTGCGGTGCATGAGGTCGGCCGACCCGATGCCGACGATCGGCTTTCCGGCCCCGGCGAACCAGAACACCCGGGAGTGCTCCAGGAACCGGCCGAGGATCGAGCGGACCCGGATGTTCTCCGAGAGCCCCGGAACCCCCGGCCGTATCGTGCAGATGCCGCGGACCCACATGTCGACGGGGACCCCGGCCATGGAGGCCCGGTACAGGGCGTCCATGAGCGCCTCGTCCACCACGGAGTTGGTCTTGATGCGGATGCCGGCCGGCTTCCCGGCGTTCGCGTTGGCGATCTCCCTGTCGATCATGGCGAGCAGACCGGAGCGGATGCCGTGGGGTGCGACGAGCAGCCGCCGGTAGTTGGTCTCCTGCGTCATTCCCGACAGGTGGTTGAACAGGCGTGCCACGTCGTCGGCGATGATCGGGTTGGACGTGAGCAGCCCCATGTCCTCGTACTGGCGGGCCGTCTTCGGGTTGTAGTTGCCGGTGCCGATGTGCGCGTAGCGGCGCAGTCCGTCGGGCTCCTCGCGGATGACGAGGGCGAGTTTGCAGTGGGTCTTGAGGCCCACCATCCCGTAGACGACGTGCACGCCGGCCTTCTCCAGCTTGCGCGCCCACGCGATGTTGTTCTGCTCGTCGAAGCGGGCCTTGATCTCGACGACGGCCAGCACCTGCTTGCCCGCCTGGGCGGCCTCGATGAGGGCGTCGACGATGGGGGAGTCACCGGAGGTGCGGTAGAGCGTCTGCTTGATCGCCAGGACCGACGGATCGGCCGCCGCCTGCTCGATGAAGCGCTGCACGGAGGTGGAGAACGAGTCGTAGGGGTGGTGCACGAGCACGTCGCGCATCTTCAGCGCCTTGAACATGTCGGCGGGGCTCGCGCTCTCCACCTCGGCGAGGTCCGGGTGCGTGATGGGGAGGAAGTTGGGGTACTTGAGGTCCTCGCGCTGTGAGCCGTCGAGCGCGAAGAGGCCCGTCAGGTCCAGGGGGGTCGGGAGCTTGAAGACCTCGTCCTCGGACACGTCCAGCTGGTCGATCAGCAGCGAGAGCATCGTGTCATCGATGCCCTCCTCGACCTCCAGCCGCACCGGGGGCCGACCCACCTTCCGGCGCAGCAGTTCGCGCTCCAGCGCGTAGAGGAGGTTCTCGGCGTCGTCCTCCTCCACCTCGATGTCCTCGTTGCGGGTGACCCGGAACGTCGTGTGGCTCAGCACCACACGACCCGAGAACAGCTGTCCGAGGTGGCGTGCGATGACCTCCTCCAGCGGGAGGTAGCGGCCCTCGGCCAGCTTGACGAAGCGGGAGAGCACCGGCGGCACCTTGACCCGGGCGAACTGCCGCGCCCCGGTGGTGGGGTGCTTGAGCAGGACCGCCAGGTTGATGCTGAGACCCGAGATGTACGGGAAGGGGTGCGAGGGGTCCACAGCCAGCGGCGTGAGGACCGGGAAGATGCGCTCCGCGAACAGGCTGCGCATGCGGTCCTTCTCGGCCGCCGTGAGCTCGCCCCACGTCAGGATCTCGATGCCTTCGGCCTTGAGCGCCGGCCGCACGTCCTCCTGGAAGACGCGGGACTGCTCCGCCACCAGGTCGGCGGTGCGGCGCAGCAGGGCGTTGTGCACCTCGCCCGGCATCTGGCCAGACACGCTCCGAACGGCCACACCCGCCTGGATGCGTCGCTTCAGACCCGCCACCCGGACCATGAAGAACTCATCGAGGTTGGAGGAGAAGATCGCCAGGAACTTGGCGCGCTCAATCAGGGGCACCCGGCCCGCGTCCTTGGCCAGGTCCAGCACCCGGCTGTTGAACTCCAGCCACGCCATTTCCCGATCGGAATAGCGGTCGGCGGGAAGCTCCACCTCATCCACCGACATGTTCATTCCCCCTGGAGTCGAAACTGCGTGTCCTTGCCCACGTCGACAAAGCTAGCCGATCGGTACAGCCCGACGGCACGGGGCTGGTCGGCCTCGACGTAGAGGACGACCTCGGTGCAGCCTTGCTCGGCGAGGTGGGTGAGGCCGGCGGCGAGCAGCACCTTGCCGAGGCCCTGGCCGGCGTGGTCCGGGTGGACGGCCAGGACGTAGACCTCGCCGAGGTCCGGGCCGTGGCGCTTGGTCCAATGGAAGCCGACGACCTCGTCGTCCCGCTTGGCCACCACGAGTCCCTGGGGGTCGAACCAGTCCTGGGCCGCGAGCGTTGAGAATCCCTCGAGGTCCAGCTGTCCCTGCTCGGGGTGCTCGGCGAACGCGGCCGCGTTGGTGGCGACGATGCCGGGCGCATCCCCGGGCTCGTAGGTGGCCAATCGGTAGCCGTCCGGGGTGGGGGGTACTTCCTCGGGCCCGATCTCGCGCCCGAGCTTCAGGAGTTCGCGGACGGGGACGAGGTCCAGGCGTGCCGCGAGCGCGACGGCCGCCGGGAGGGTGCCGAACGCCCAGACGGCGTGGTCGGGCTGCTCAGCCAGGGCCTCCTCCAGCAGGGCGGTGCCGTGGCCGAGACGCCGGTGGGCCGGGTCGACGGCGAGTTGGATCGTGCGCTCCCGCGGATCGAGGGCGGCCGCTCCGACGACACCGAGGCCGTCGTCGGCCAGCAGGAAGGTGGCCGGGCGAGAGCCGCGGATCGCGAGTGTCGCGGACTCGTTGAAGGGGGCGACCCCGTCGGTCTGGTGGCAGGCGTCGGCGATCCGGAGCACGGCATCGCGCTCCGCGTCGGTCAGGGTGCTGGTGGAGCGCGTCATTCCCGTACCTCCCGTGCGCTGGTGAAGCGATAGCCGACGTTGCGCACCGTCGCGATGTAGTAGTCGTATTGTCCCAGCTTGGCCCGGAGTCGGCGGACGTGGACGTCGACAGTGCGCGTGCCGCCGAAGTAGTCGTAGCCCCAGACCTGGCTCAGCAGCACTTCTCGGGTCAGGACGCGTCCCGGGTGCTGCATCAGGTACCGCAGCAGTTCGAACTCGGTGTAGGTGAGGTCCAGGGGGTCGCCTGCCAGGGTGGCGTGGTACGCCGCCTCGTCGATCCGGATCGGCCCTGCCACGAGGACCTCGGCGTCCTGCGGGCGCACGAGCAGCCGGATGCGGGCATCGAACTCCGCAGGCTCGCTGCCGTCGGCGACGAAGTCGCTCAGCCCCCACTCCCGGCTGAGGAGCGCCAGCGCGTTGACGGGCACCAGCAGCAGGAGCGCCGCCTCCTGGCGGGCCGCGCGCAGCGTGGTGGCGACGGAACGGGCCCAGGCCAGGTCGTCGCGGGCATCGACCACCGCGACGTCGCAGGAGTCGAGCTCCCGCAGTGCCGCCTCGGAGGACTGGGCCAGAGTGACCTGGTGGCTGAGCAGGGACAGGGTCTCCACCGGGGTGCTGCGGGTGCTGATGCAGAGGACACGAGCCATGGTCGTCGGGCCTCCTCCCACAGTGCGGACCTTGTGGTCAGCATCGTACTGGCAGCGGCGGGAGCAGGGGGCCAGCAGTACCATGGCGCCCATGCCCCGACGCCTGCCCGACGACGTCTTCCGCGAGGCGGCGCCCGCGGAGTCGGACGACATCCGGCCGTCGGCCCCCACCGCTGCCCGGGCGGGGACGCGCACGAGACTCCGGGCCCGTGAGCGGGGTGTGGCCCGGGGCATGTTCGTCGGGACGGTGGCAGGAGCCCTGCTCATCGGCTTCGGCGTGGGCCGGTTGATCGGACTGGACGGCGACCAACCGACCCTCGAGCCGTCGCCGTCGGTGAGCACGTCGACCCCCGGCCTCCCGACGGCGAGCCCGTCCGCGCTGCCGACGCTCGTGCCCTACGACGGGCCGACGCGTCCCCTGACCGTGCTCGACGCCACCGGGACCTGCCTGTCGGGCGCCTCCGGGGACGAGCCCGCCTACCTCATCGACGCCAACCCCATGACGATCTGGCGCTGCCCGGGATCCGGCACGGAGGAGCAGGTCCAGTTCGTCCTCGCCGCCGATCAGCCCGTCGTCGGTGTTCGGGTGGTCAACGGCAACACCTCGGACGTCGATGACTACGCCGCCGAGCGCCGGATCCTGCGCATCCGGTGGGCCTTCGACGACGGCTCCTTCGTGGTGCAGGGGCTCTCCGGCAACGACCTCCAGCCCCAGGAGCTCCGGTTCCCGCCCACCGAGACCCGCACGGTCACCATGACGGTGCTGGAGTCAACGGTGCCCGGATCCGGCGAGAGCGAGAACGACGCCGTGTCCATCAGTGCGCTGGACTTCCTGACCCCCGCCCAGTAGGTCCGGAGGGTCACTGCCAGTCGTCGGTGTCGATCCAGATCGTGATGGGACCGTCGTTGACGGAGGCCACCTCCATGTGTGCGCCGAAACGTCCGGAGTGCACCTCCGCACCCAGGGCCTCCAACTCCGTGCAGAATCGTTCGACCAGCGGCTCGGAGACGGCTCCGGGGGCGGCCCGGCTCCAGGAGGGCCGGCGTCCCTTGCGGGTGGAGGCGTGAAGCGTGAACTGGCTGACCACCAGGACCGGGGCGTTGACGTCGCTCGCGGCGAGTTCGTCGGCCAGGATGCGCAACCCCCAGATCTTCGCCGCCAGGGCACGCGCCTGATCGGGCCCGTCGCCGTGCCCGACACCCAGCAGCACCAGGAGCCCCGGCCGGGGGAGTTCACCGACCACCTGGCCGTCGACGGTGACCGACGCGCTGGTGACCCTGGTGATGACCGCCCTCATGGGACCAGTCCTACCGGGTGGGCGTGGGTAGACTCAAACCCCGTGGTGACAGTCTGGGTGTTGGGCATCGGCGCCGCCGTCGTGGGCGCAGGGGCACTGGTCTGGGCAGGTCGCCTGCTCTGGGCCGAGTTGACCAACAGGAGGAGAGACCATGCGGATTGACATCGAGGTACCTGAGGGACTGAATCCGGACCTCGCCGCCCTCGGCTGGCTGGTCGGGCGCTGGGAGGGGACCGGCAACGGCACGGACCACGAGGGCAACGACTTCCACTTCGAGCAGCGCATCGAGTTCAGCCACAACGGCGAGGACTACCTCTACTACGCCTCCCAGACCTTCGCGCTGGACGACGAGGGCAACCCGTCGTCATCCCTGGGTATGGAGAGCGGCTTCTGGCGCCCGAGGTCGGACGCCTCCGTCGAGGTCGTGGTGTCGAGCTCCCATGGCTGGACCGAGGTCCTGGTGGGAGACATCAAGGTGATCCAGATCAGCCTGCGCTCCGACGCCGTCGTGCGCTCCGCCTCTGCTGCCGTCTCCCACACCGCGGGCCAGCGCCTCTACGGCAAGGTGGAGGGCGACCTCATGTACGCGATCGACCGCGCCACGGAGGACCACGAGCTCAGGCCGTGGATGTGGGCGCGGCTGAGGAAGATGTGAGCCGTGGCTGTTTTCGTTGATGACGGCATCGATGCCGGTCTGGCCTGGCACCACGGCAACCCGGTGGCGGAGGCGCGCGCCATGGCCGCCGGTGGCGGGGTCGTCGACCTCGGCAACCGCGACGTGGTGGAGGTCTCCGGGCCGGACCGGCTGGGCTGGCTGCACTCGCTGACGTCGCAGCACCTCGAGTCGCTGGCGCCGGGCGTGGCGACGACCGCCCTGGTGCTGAGCCCCCAGGGCCACATCGAGCACGTCATCCACGCCGTTGACGACGGCGAGCGGCTGCTTGGCTGGACGGAGCCCGGCCGGGGCCCCGCGCTCGTGGAGTTCCTCCAGCGCATGCGCTTCATGATGCAGGTGGAGGTGGTCCTGCGGCAGGACCTGCGACTCCTGTGGGTGGGCCACGACGTCACCCTCGACCCGTCCTGGGCTGTGCGGGACTCGGAGCTCGGGGGCCTCGACGTCTTCGCCCCGCGCCAGGCCGCGCTGCCCGACGGGACCCCGGTGGGGACGTGGGCGCACGAGGCGGCGCGCATCGCGGCGGGGGTGCCGCGGATCTTCGTCGACACCGACCACCGGACGATCCCCAATGAGATCGGGCTCCTGGGCACCCACCTGGAGAAGGGGTGCTACCGGGGGCAGGAGACGGTGGCTCGCGTCCACACCCTGGGCAGGCCGCCGCGGCGGCTGGTCCTGCTCCACCTGGACGGCACGGATTCGGCGCTGCCCGAGGCCGGTGCGGCGCTGGAGCTGGACGGCCGGGCCGTGGGGTTCATCGGGTCGAGCGCCCGGCACCACGAACTGGGTCCCATCGGGCTGGGTCTGGTGAAGCGGAACGTCTCCGTCGATGCCACGCTGCTGGCCGACGGCATCCCCGCCGCGCAGGACGTCCTGGTGGACCCCGAGGTGGGGCTCCACGTCAGACCCGTCCTGCGCTGACGAGGCTGGGCTCAGGCGGCCTTCGCGGCCTCGAGCGCCTTGTCGTAGTCGGGCTCGGTGGTGATCTCCGGGACCTGTTCGGTGTAGGTCACCTTGCCCTCGGCATCCAGGACCACGATGGAGCGTGACAGCAGGCCCTCGAGCGGCCCGTTGATCATGGTGACGCCGTAGTCCTCGCCCATGTTGGTGCGGTAGTCCGAGGCGACGACGACGTTCTCGATCCCCTCGGCGCCGCAGAACCGGCCCTGCGCGAAGGGCAGGTCACGGGAGACGCACACGACGACCGTGTCGTCGAGCTCGGTCGCCAACTCGTTGAAGCGGCGCACCGACTGGGCGCACACACCCGTGTCGAGGCTCGGGAAGATGTTGAGGATGACGCGCTTGCCCTCGAAGTCGGAGAGCGAGACGGGTTCCAGATCGGTCCCGACCAGCTGGAAGTCGGGGGCCTGGGTGCCCACCTCCGGCAGCGCGCCCTGGGTGGTGACGGAGTTTCCCTTGAACGTGATGTCTGTCATGTGGCCACCCTAGCGAGGCCCCGGGTTAGGGCAACCGGCCCAGCGCCGTCATGGAATCGGCGAGGATCCGCAGGTCCCCGCGCGAGACGCGCTGGGAGTTCGCCGACGCGGTGATGCCCTCGCGTTCCGCGACGGCGGCGTTGTCCAGCCCCGCCAACAGCCCATGCAGCGACCGTCTGGACCCGTCCCGCAGCCGCCCGAGATGCGCGTCGACGAGGCGCACGAGGGCGTCGGCGGCAGGGGTGGCGTGGGAGCGATCGTCGCGAATGGCGGTCCTCGCGCTGCCGTACCCGGTCTCCTCGGCCAGCTCCTCGACGCCGTCGATGGCCTCGCGCGCCAGCCACCAGGCCGTGCCGTCCTGGATGCCCCGCTCCGCGTCGATGACGCGTACTTGACCTCCGCCGAGGCCGACGCGCAGGTCCGCGGTGCCCGTGAGCGTGAGCCGCAGCCACCAGCTGGCTGTCAGCGCCTCCCCCAGCGAGCGGTAGACCCCCTGCAGCTCGTCGCCCACCGTCACGCGCAACGGATCCAGGTGGGTGACGTGGGCGTTGACGTCGTCGATGGCTGCGAGCGTGGCGCTGTGGAGCTCCTGTCGAGCCGATGATCGGGAGCCGACCACATCAACCAGGAGCGCCACGCATTCAGAGAAAACCTTCATTCGTGCCATGTGTAGAGAATACCTACACTGAGTCCGCGCGGGGTCGTGGTCCTGATCGTAAGTGTCGGTCAGCCGTGACACAGTGGTGATGGAGGAGAACGAGGGGACGATGCTGGTTTCAGCTGTGCAGGTTGCGGTGGTGTTGGCGACATTCCTCCTCGCGGTCCCCGGCGGCACCTCGGTGGTGCGCCGGCTCCTGGATCGCATCGACGCGCCGCGCACCTCTGGGCATGACCAGGACCACGTCCCCGGCATCACCGACGCGGACCAGGACCTCGCCGGTGGGTACTGGATTGGTCTGCTCGAGCGCGCCGCCCTCTTCGCCTGCGTGGTCGCGGCCTTCCCCGCCGGTATCGCCGTCGTGCTCGGCGTCAAGAGCATCGGGCGTTACCCGGAGCTCCGCACCCCCACTGGCCGCAAGGGCGAGCTCTTCATCATCGGCACGTTCGCCAGCATGCTGTGGGCTGCGCTGTGGGCCGGGTGCGCCTACGCCATCGTGTGGTGGTGGCGATGAGGTTCCCGGACTGGGACGGACTGCTGCCCGACAACGTTGCGCTGGACCTCCTGGCACGGTGGAACGAGCGCCGGCGGCACTACCACGGCATCTCGCACCTCGTGAACGGTCTCCAGGCGCTGCAGGAACTGGGCGGCACGGAGCTGGAGCAGATCGCGTTCTGGTTCCACGACGCCGTGCACTCCAATGCCACCCCGGCCGACGAGAGGGCGTCCGCGGACCTGGCGGGGGCCATGCTCTCCGGTGTGCTGCCGGTCCACGACGTCTCCGAGGTGCAGCGCCTCATCATGCTCACCACCCACCACCAGCCCGTGTCGGACGACGTGGGTGGTGCGCGCCTCTGCGACGCGGACCTGAGCGCCATGGGCGCCGACTGGGACACCTACGTCGACAACATCGCGGGGATCCGGCTGGAGTTCCCGCACCTGAACGACAAGGCCTGGCGCAAGGGCCGCTCGAAGTTCGTCGTGAAGTTCCTGGATCGGCGGTGGCTGTTCTCCACGTGGGAGGGCCGCCACAGGTGGGAGGACCAGGCCCGCGCCAACATGGTGCGCGAGCTGGCCTGCCTCTCCTGACGGATCAGTTGCGCTTGAGCCGGTTGCGCTCCTTGGACCGGTCGTTCCCGTTCAGGATGGTCTTGCGGATCCGCACGATGGCCGGGGTCACCTCGAGGCACTCGTCGCCGGCGCAGAACTCCAAGGCCTGCTCCATGGACATCTGCTTCGCCGGGATGAGCCGCTCGAGCTCGTCGCCGGTGGAGGAGCGCACGTTGGTGAGCTTCTTCTCCTTGGCAGGGTTGACGTCCATGTCCTCGGCGCGCGGGTTCTCGCCGACGACCATGCCCTCGTAGACCTCCATGCCGGGGGAGACGAACATGGTGCCGCGCTCCTGCAGGTTGAACAGGGCATAGGCGGTCACGACTCCCGTTCGGTCGGCCACCAGCGAGCCGGTGGGGCGGGTGCGGAAGTCCCCGGCCCAGGGCTCGTAGCCCTCGGCGACGTGGTGCATGATGCCGGTGCCGCGGGTCTCTGTCAGGAACTCGGTGCGGAACCCGATGAGGCCGCGGGCGGGCACGATGAACTCCAGCCGGACCCAGCCGGTGCCGTGGTTGACCATCTGCTCCATGCGGCCGCGGCGCAGACCCATCAGCTGGGTGACGACGCCGACGTACTCCTCGGGGATGTCGATCGTGAGGCGCTCGATGGGCTCGTGCACCTTGCCGTCGATGGTCTTGGTGACGACCTGCGGCTTGCCGACGGTGAGTTCGAAGCCCTCACGCCGCATCATCTCCACGAGGATCGCCAGCTGCAGCTCGCCACGTCCCTGGACCTCCCAGGTGTCGGGCCGCTCGGTGGTGTGGACCCGGATGGAGACGTTGCCGACCAACTCCTGCTCGAGGCGCGCCTTGACCAGGCGGGCGGTGAGGTTCTTGCCGGACTTGCCGGCGAGGGGGGAGGTGTTGATGCCGATGGTCATGGAGATCGACGGCTCGTCGACGTGGATCAGCGGCAGGGGCTTCGGGTCGTTCGGGTCCGACAGCGTCTCGCCGATCATGATCTCCGGGATACCGGCGATGGCGACGATGTCACCGGGCGACGCGGACTCGGCCGGGACCCGATCGAGTGCCTCGGTGATGAGCAGCTCGGTGAGCTTGACGTTGGTGACAGTCCCGTCGGCCTTGCACCACGCCACCTGCTGGCCGCGCTTGAGCTCGCCGGCGACGATGCGGCACAGGGCGAGACGGCCTAGGTAGGGCGAGGCATCGAGGTTGGTCACGTGCGCCTGGAGCGTGCCGCCCTCCTCGTAGGTGGGGGCGGGGATCGTCTCCATGATCGTGTCGAACAGCGGCTCGAGGTCCTCGGAGTCCGGCATCCCGCCATCGGCCGGCTGCGTCGTCGACGCGCGCCCGGCCTTCGCCGAGGCGTAGACGACGGGGAAGTCGAGCACGTCGGTGGCGTCGTCGTCGATGAGGTCCATGAAGAGGTCGTAGGTCTCCTCCACGACGGCGTCGATGCGCGCGTCCGAACGGTCGACCTTGTTGACCACGACAATGATCGGCAGCTTCTTGGCCAGCGCCTTGCGCAGCACGAAGCGGGTCTGGGGGAGGGGCCCCTCGGACGCGTCGATGAGGAGGATGACGCCGTCGACCATCTCCAGGCCGCGCTCCACCTCGCCGCCGAAGTCGGCGTGGCCGGGGGTGTCGATGATGTTGATCGTGACCGCGGAACCGTCCGGGCGCTGGTGGCGCACCGCGGTGTTCTTTGCGAGGATCGTGATGCCCTTCTCGCGCTCGAGGTCCATCGAGTCCATGACCCGGTCGTTGACGTCGGAACCCTGTCGGAACGCCCCGGACTGCCACAGCATGGCGTCGACGAGCGTGGTCTTGCCGTGGTCGACGTGGGCGACGATCGCGACGTTTCTCAGGTCATGGCGGATAGGCATCGGGCTCCTCGGGTGTAGGCGGTGGGGCCTCGACGAGTGTACGGCCCGGAACCCCCAGTGCCGAACGGCCGCACGCCGAGGGCGTCGGCCGCCCCGTCAGACGCCGTCCGCCTCGTCGGCTGCCAGTACCTGGAAGGCGGTCTCGGAGGAGTCGCGGAGGAACTGGGCGCAGCGTTCCGCCTCCTCCGCCTCACCGATCCGTCCAGCGGAGACGCTGAGTGCCCACAGGGCGCGGAGGAAGCCGCGGTTGGGTTCGTGTTCCCAGGGGATCTGCCCGCTGCCCTTCCAGCCGCTGCGACGCAGCAGGTCCAGTCCGCGGTGGTAGCCGGTGCGGGCGTAGGCGTACGCGGCGACGGTGGAGCCCAGGTCCTCGCTGCGCAAGCAGCTCTCGGCGAGCAACGCCCAGCAAAGCGACGACTCCGGGTGCCGCCCGACCACCTCGAGGAAGTGCTCCCGGCCGGCCTCGGGGATCTCGACAAGAGCCGGATCGGCGGGCAGCTCGACGACGACGTCGGACGCCATCAGGTTGGGGTGGGTCTCCATGGCATCGAACACTACTCGGCGGCGAGCACGGCGTGGGCCGACATGCGGGCGTCCTCGGCCGTCGTCGCGCCGCAGGCCGCCTGCGCCGCCTCCTGGGCGCGCTCGAGGGTCACGCCTCGCAGCGCCGCCCCGACGCCGGACAGCGCCCGGCCACTCATGGACAGGCTGGAGATGCCGAGCCCCACCAGCACGGGTGCCAGGTCCGGGTCGGCGGCGGCCTCACCGCACACGCCGACGGGCTTGCCGAGCCGCTGCCCCGCCTCCCCGACCTGGCGGACCAGCCGCAGCAGCGCGGGCTGCCACGGGTCCTGCAGGTCGCCCAGGCCGACGCCCTGCCGGTCGACGGCCAGCGTGTACTGGCCCAGGTCGTTGGTGCCGATGCTGACGAAGTCGACGGCCGCCAGGATGTCCGCGGCCTGCAGGGCGGCCGACGGCGTCTCGACCATGACGCCCACCCGCTCCACGCCGACGGACCGAGCGAGGTCGGCGAAGTCGGACGCCTCGTCGGCGGTGGAGATCATCGGCGCCATCACCCACACCTCGGCGCGGGTGTCGTGTCCCGCGGCCACGATGGCCTCCAGTTGCCGTGCCAGGACGTCGGGGTGCTGGCGAGCCGTGCGGTAGCCGCGGACGCCGAGGGCCGGGTTGGCCTCGCCGGGGAGCGTGAGGAACGGCATCGGTTTGTCGCTGCCGGCGTCGAGGGTGCGGATCACCACGCGACGCCCGGGGAAGGCCTCGAGGACCTCGGCGTAGGCGCGGACCTGCTCGGCCACGGACGGCTCGTCGGCGCGGTCCAGGAAGGCGAACTCGGTGCGGAAGAGGCCGACGCCCTCGGCTCCCGCCTCCACCGCGGCGCGGGCGTCGCGCCCCGAGCCGACGTTGGACAGCAGTGGCACCGCGTGGCCGTCGGACGTGGCGCCGGGGGAGGTCAGAGATTCCAGCGGCTGGGGTGCGGTGCGGGCGGTGGCGCGCTGCGCCTCGTCGGGGTCGACGACGACCTCGCCGGTCGCGCCGTCGACCAGCACCGTCGTGCCGTCCGGGATGTCGAGTGCCTCGGCCACGCCGACGACGGCCGGGATGCCGAGGGCGCGGGCCAGGATCGAGGTGTGCGACGTCGGGCCGCCCTCCGCGGTGACGATGGCGAGGCAGTGTTCGGGGTCGAGGGTGGCGGTGTCGGACGGGGCAAGGTCGCGCGCCAGCAGCACGAAGGGCTCGTCGACGTCGGGGACCCCGGGCATCGGCAGGTCCAGCAGCGTCGCCACCACCCGGTCGCGGATGTCGGCGACGTCGGTGGTGCGCTCGGCGAGCCGTCCGCCTGCGGCCGACATGGTGGCGGCGATGTTCTCCGACGCCGTCCAGAAGGCGCTGGCGGCGTCCCAGCGCCGGTCGGTGACCAGGTCCGCGGCCGCCTGCGTCAGGGTCTCGTCGGTGGCGAGGGCGGCGGTGGCCGAGAGGATCTCGGCAGCCTCCGGCTCGGAGGCCTCCGCCAGCTCGCGGTAGGCGCAGCCCACGGTGGTGACGGCCTCGCGGAGGCGCTGCAGTTCGAGGTCCACGTCGTCCACCGCGAGGGCTGTGGGTTCCGGTTTCGCGACGGCGCCCGCCATCGCCCGGGCCGTTCCCACCACCCGGCCGGGGCTGACCCCCATCCGCACGGAGGTTGCCCCCTCCGTCGGGGCGGGGACCGGCTCGCCGTCGACCTCGCCGAAGCCGTCGGTGATCATCGCGACGAGCGCGTCGACGGCGGCCTGCGCATCGTCGCCACGGGCCTCCACCCGGAGGCGTTCTGACTTGCGCGCGGCCAGCGTCGCAAGGCCGATGGGGGTGGTGGCGTGGACCCACTTGCCCTTCTCGTTGCCGACGCGGATCTCGGCGGAGAAGCGGGCGGCCTCGGCCGCCATCATGGCCGCCGGGCGGGCGTGGAGGCCGGCCTCGTTCGGGAGGACGCCCTCGCCGGAGGCGTTCGCGGCGAAGTCGTCGGGTTGTGCGGGCGCCGTCGTGTCGGGGACGAGATCGGCGTCGCCGAGTGCCTGCAACTTGGGTTCGAGCGCCGCCATGGCCTCGGAGGCCACCTCGTCGAGCGAGGCGCCGCCCGCCGCCCGCACGGCCGCGGCCAGCAGTCCCTCCACGAAGGGCGCACCGACGACGCGGATGTCGGGCAGTTCGTCGCCCATGTCCTCCAGGAGCTCCAGCGCCATCTCGGCGCTGAGGATCGCGGAACCGAGATCCACCAGGACGACGACGCCGGCTCCGGCGTCGGCCTCGGTGATGGCGGACATCACCTCCGTCGCATCGGTGCCGAGGCCGCCGTCGGGCATACCGGCGGCGATGGCGATGGGGGGCCGGTCGCCGTGGACCATCTGGAGCGCGAGCTCGACGGCCGCATCGGCCAGGGCCCGGCTGTGGGAGACGACGACCAGACCCACCAGCGTCATTCGTCAGACTCCGTCCACCGACGAGGCGAGCGCCTCGAAGAGGTACGTCGTCGACGTCGCACCCGGGTCCTGGTGCCCGATCGAGCGTTCACCCAGGTAGCTGGCGCGCCCCTTGCGCGCCAGCATCTGGATGGTCGCCTCGCGACCCTGCCGCGACGCTTCGGCGGCAGCGCGGGCGGCGTCGGCGAGTGACTCTCCGTCCGCGATCGCCTTGTCCATCGCGTCGATCGCGGGGCCCATGGCGTCAACCATCGTCTTGTCCCCGGGCTCGGCCTTCCCGCGCGCCAGGATGCCCTCGAAGCCCGCCCGGAGCGCCGCCGCCAGGGCGGAGGCG
Organism: uncultured Arachnia sp.; assembly: GCA_947499145.1. Classification (GTDB taxonomy): domain Bacteria; phylum Actinomycetota; class Actinomycetes; order Propionibacteriales; family Propionibacteriaceae; genus Arachnia. The sequence goes on along the minus strand of CANMNB010000008.1, from coordinate 164,665 downwards.
TCCAGTTCCTCGGCGCCGTCGGCCGAGGCCCCGAACTTCATGAAGAACGTCCCGTACAGCGGACCGCTGGCGCCGCCCACGCGGCTGACCATCGTCATGCCGGCCTTCTTGAAGACCTGGTCGATCGGGCTCTCCTCCAGCTCGGGGAGGACGTCCACCACCGAGGACATGCCGCGCGACATGTTGGCGCCGTGGTCGGCGTCACCGATCGCGGAGTCGAGCTCGGTGAGGTAGCCCTTGTTCTGGTTCACCAATGTGGCGAACTCGTGCAGCCAGGCCTTCAGGTGGGACTTGGTGATGGTGTCCGCCATGTGTCACAGCCCCCAGCGCAGGCCGGCGGTCTTGACCGGGGCATCCCACAGACCGAGGATGTCGTCGTCGGCCTTGAGGATCGTCACGGACGCGCCCGCCATGTCGAGGCTGGTGATGTAGTTGCCGACCAGGTTGCGCGCCACCTCGACGCCGGCCTCGTCCAGCAGGGCCTTCACTTCGCCGTACATGAGGTAGAGCTCGATGAGCGGGGTGCCGCCCATGCCGTTGACCATGACGATGCACGGGGCGCCCGTGAAGTCGTGGTCGGCCAGGATCGGCTCGACGAGCTGCCGGGCGATGTCCTTCGCCGATGTGACCTTTTCGCGGTGGCGGCCGGGCTCGCCGTGGATGCCGATGCCCATCTCCATCTCGTCCTCGGGCAGGTCGAACGTCGGCTTGCCGGCGGCGGGGACGGTGCAGCTGGTGAGCGCCATGCCCATCGAGCGGCCGTTCTCGTTGACCTTGTTGGCGACGGCGACGACGCCCTCGAGGTCGCGGCCCTCCTCGGCGGCCGCACCGACGATCTTCTCGAGCAGCACGGTGAGGCCGACGCCGCGGCGACCGGCGGTGTACAGCGAGTCCTGGACGGCGACATCGTCGGCGATGACGACGGTGTCGACCTTCACGCCCTCGTCGGCGGCCATCTCGGCGGCCATCTCGAAGTTCATGACGTCGCCGGTGTAGTTCTTGACGATGTGCAGCACACCCGCGCCGCCGTCGACGGTGGTGGTGGCGGCCAGCATCTGGTCGGGGGTGGGGGAGGTGAACATCTGGCCGGCGCACGCGGCGTCGAGCATGCCGAGGCCGACGAAGCCGCCGTGCAGCGGCTCGTGGCCGGAGCCTCCTCCCGAGATGAGGGCCACCTTGCCCTTGTCCTTGGGCTCGGCGCGGTAGATGACGCGGTTCTCGTGGTCGACCCGGACGTTCGAGTCCGCGGCCTCGATGCCCTTGAGGGCATCGGTGATGACGTCGTCGACGTCGTTGATGAGTTTCTTCACGGCGTGAAACCTCCTGCATCGTTGCTGGGTACGAACCGATCGTGCGCGCCCACCTCGATGCTAGGCAAGGGTGGTGGCATTACGTGCACGTCGCGTCCGATTGGCTGCCCGTGATGTGCGTGGGTCGCGGGCTACGCTTCGACAATGGAACAGAACGCACCCGCCCAGCGTCCCGTCGCCCTCGTGGTGGGCGCCTCCCGCGGGCTGGGACTGATCATCGCCCACGAGCTCGCGGCTCGCGGCCACGACGTCGCGGTCTGCGCCCGCGACGAGGAGTCCTTGGCCCGGGCGGCCGACGAGCTCCGGCTGCGCCATGGCGTCCGGGTCCACCACCAGGTCTGCGACGTCCGGGACGCCACGCAGGTCCAGCGACTGGTCACGGGCACCGAAGAGGCGCTCGGGCCCATCGACGTGTCCATCAGCGTCGCGGGGATCATCCAGGTGGGTCCGCTGGAGGCTGTCCAGGAGCACCACTTCCGCGACGCCATCGACATCATGCTGTGGGGCCAGATCCACGTCGCGCTGGCCGTCATCCCCGGGATGCGGGAGCGCAACCGCGGCCGGATCGGCATCGTCACGTCCATCGGCGGCCGGATCTCGCCCCCGCGGATGGTGCCGTACTCCACCGCCAAGCACGGGGCGATCGGCTTCGCCGAGGGCATCGCCGCCGAACTGGGCGGCACGGGCGTGACCGTGACGACGCTGGTCCCGGGCCTCATGCGCACCGGCTCGCCGAAGCAGGCGAGCTTCTTCGGTGACGCCGGGAAGCAGTACGCCTGGTTCGGGCCCGCGGCGTCGCTGCCGCTGCTCTCCATCGATGCCGAGCGCGCGGCGCGGATCATGGTGGACGGGGTGCTGCGGGGCAAGCCTGTCACCACCGTCTCCCCGCTGGCGCACGTCGCCAGCCGGGTCCACGGGCTCGCGCCCGGCACCACCGTGCGCATGATGCGGCTCGTCAGCCGGCTACTGCCGAAGGGTGCCAACTCGCAGACGGTCTCCGGAGAGCAGGCCAGGGCGGACCTCAAGGACCCGCGCCTCGTCGACCTGCTGACGACGCTGGGCGACCGGGCGGGCAAGAGGTTCAACCAGGAATAATGGCGTCGCGGCTGTCGCTCGTCGCCGCTGTCGCTCGTCGCCGCTGTCGCTAGAGAGCTGGTCCGCGCCGGCCCCCAGCGACCACAAATCTGCGCATGCGTACCGATGTCGCCATAGTCCAGACATCGCGACCCATGGGCAGATCTGTGGCCCCAGGGGGGCCAACCCGGTGTACCCTGGGGCCGGCCCGCGCCTCCCGGTTCACAGCTCCAGCTCAGGTCAGGGCTCCAGCACCACCTTGATGCAGCCGTCGCGCTTCTCCTGGAACATTGCGTAGGCCTCCGGCGCGGCGTCGAGCGGCAGCCGATGGGTGACCAGGTCGTCGACGCCGAACGGGTCGCCGTCGCGCAACACGTCGAGCAGGTCGTCGGTCCAACGCTGGACGTGGCACTGCCCCATGCGGATGTTGATGCCCTTGTCGAACATGTGGAGCATCGGCATCGGGTCGGCGGTGCCGCCGTAGACTCCGGACAGCGAGACGGTCCCGCCGCGTCGGACGGCGTCGAGTGCGGTGTGGAGGGCCGCCAGCCGATCGATGCCGACGTGTTCCATCGCCGCGCGCGCCAGCGGCTTGGGCATCTTCGTGGTGGCGCTGATGATTCCCCCGGCGATCGGGCTGCCGTGCGCCTCCATGCCGACGGCGTCGATGACGCTGTCCGGCCCGCGCCCGTCCGTGAGTTCCCGGAGCACGTCGCCGACGTCGTCGCACTCGAGCAGGTCGATGGTCTCGGCGCCGTAGCCCTGGGCCCGCTCCAGCCGCTCGGGCACGAGGTCGACGGCGATGACGCGGCCCGCGCCCTGTTGCTTGGTGCAGGTGACGGCGAGCTGGCCGACCGGCCCGAGGCCGAGGATCGCGACGGTGCCGCCGAGTTCGATGTCGGCGTACTCGGCCGCCTGCCACGCGGTGGGGAGGATGTCGGAGAGGAAGAGGAACCGCTCGTCCGGCATGTCCGGGGGGAGGACGACAGGCCCGACGTCGGCGTGCGGCACGCGCACGCGCTCCGCCTGGCCGCCGGGAACCGAGCCGTACAGCCGGGTGTATCCGAAGAGCCGCGCGCCCATGCCCTGCTCGGTGACCTGTGTGGTCTCGCAGGCGGCGTACAGGCCGCGCCGGCACATCCAGCAGGACCCGCACGAGATCGTGAAGGGCACCACGACGCGGTCGCCGACCGAGAGGTTCTCGACGGCGGAGCCGACCTCCTCGACGATCCCCATGAACTCGTGCCCGAGGACGTCACCCTCCGAGAGGTAGGGGGCCAGGATCTTGTACAGGTGCAGGTCGGAGCCGCAAATGGCCGTGGAGGTGACCCGCACGACGGCGTCGGTGGGCTCCTGGATGACGGGGTCCGGGACCTCCTGGACCCGGACCTTCTCAATCCCCTGCCAGGTGACGGCTCTCATGGCCGCTGCCCGGGGGCTCCCACCACACCGGAGTCGCCGACGTCCGGCTCCTTCCCGGTGACCAGGCCACCCAGCATCGCGACCATGGAGCCGACGGTGCCGGGGGTGTCCCAGTACCCGATGGTCTCCGGCGCCACCCTCAGCAGGGAGACCGACGGGTCCTCGGGGGAGCTCTGCATCCAGGCCTCGACGGACGCGTCCCAGAGCTCCCGCTTCTTGGCGACGTCGTCCACCACGGACGCCGTCCCGGCCACCGACACGTAGTCGCCGTCGGCGAAGGAGACGTTGACCCGGCCGTCGGCACGGACCTGGTCGGTGACGTCGGCGTCGCTGCGGCAGAAGAACCAGAGCGTGCCGTCGGCGTCGGGATCCTGCATGCCCATGGGGCGGCTCACGGGACGCCCGGCGTCCAGAGTGGTGAGCATGGCCACGTGCTGGCCGCGGATGAGGTCGAGGACCTCGTCGAAGGACTTCTTGTCGTGTTCGCTCATCCGCCCACTGTGTCACCGGACGGGTTCAGGTGGATCATGGAGCCATGAGCATCGTCGCCTGTGCTTCCTGTGGAACGAAGAACCGTGTGCCGACCACCGCGAAGGGGCTGCCGCAGTGCGCCCAGTGCCACGCCAAGCTGCCGTGGCTCGTCAACGCCACCGACGCCGACTTCGACGCCGCCGTGGCCACGTCCGTCCCGGTCCTGGTGGACCTCTGGGCGCCGTGGTGCGGCCCCTGCCGGATGGTGGCGCCGGTGCTGGAGAAGCTCTCCCGGCAGCGCGCCGGCCACCTGAAGGTGGTCAAGGTCAATGTCGACGACAACCGGCAGCTCCAGGCGCGTTTCCAGGCCATGAGCATCCCGACGATGCTCCTGATGCGCGACGGGGCCGAGGTGGCGCGGCAGATCGGCGCACTCCCGCAGCGCGAGATCGAGCGCTGGCTCGACGCCCACGGCGGCGCGGTCCGTTAGACTGCGCTGGTAAGGCCCCGGCCACAGGCGGGGGCTTCATCCATGTCATGGAGGTGGCTGCAATGCCAAGCGTTGTCGTGGTCGGTGCCCAATGGGGGGACGAAGGCAAGGGCAAGGCGACTGACCAGCTGGGGGACCGCGTCGACCTCTGCGTCCGCTACTCCGGCGGCAACAACGCCGGACACACCCTGGTCGTGAACGGTGAGAAGTTCATCCTCCACCTGCTGCCGTCCGGCATCCTCAACCCGGACACCACGACGATCATCGGCAACGGCGTCGTCGTCGACCTCGACGTGTTCGAGTCGGAGCTGGAGCTGCTCGGGTCCCGCGGCGTGGACGTCCCGCACCCGCTGATCTCCGCGAACGCCCACATCATCACCGAGTACCACAAGGTGCTCGACAAGGTCACCGAGAGGTTCCTCGGCAAGCGCCGGATCGGCACCACCGGCCGCGGCGTCGGCCCCGCCTACTCCGACAAGGTCAACCGGATGGGCATCCGGATCCAGGACATCTTCGACGAGAAGATCCTGAGGCAGAAGATCGAGGCCTCGCTGGAGCAGAAGAACCAGCTGCTGGTGAAGGTCTACAACCGGCGCGCGATCGAGCCCGACGAGATCGTCGACGCCCTGCTCGCCCACGCGGAGCGGATCCGGCCCTACGTCATCGATTCCGGGCGCTACATCAACGACGCCCTCGACGAGGGCAAGGTGGTGCTGTTCGAGGGCGCCCAGGCCCACCACCTCGACGTCGACCACGGCACGTACCCGTACGTGACGTCGTCGAACCCCATCGCCGCGGGCGCCTGCACGGGCGCCGGTGTGGGCCCCACGCGCCTGGACCGCGCGATCGGCATCGCGAAGGCCTACACCACCCGCGTCGGCGAGGGCCCGTTCCCGACCGAGCTGTTCGACGAGGACGGCGAGAAGCTGCGCGAGATCGGCGGGGAGTTCGGCGCCACCACCGGCCGGCCACGCCGCTGCGGCTGGTTCGACGCCCTGCTCGTGGAGCAGGCCTGCAAGATCAACGGCTTCACCGACGTCTTCCTCACCAAGCTGGACATCCTCTCCGGCTGGGAGAAGATCCCCGTGTGCGTGGCCTACGACGTCGACGGCGTCCGCCACCAGGCCATGCCGATGACGCAGACCGAGTTCCACCACGCCACCCCCGTCTACGAGTACCTCGACGGGTGGACCGAGGACATCTCCGGCTGCCGCAGCTTCGACGAACTGCCGGAGACCTGCCAGGCCTACGTGAAGCGGCTCGAGGAGCTCATCGGCTGCCGGATCTCCGGGATCGGCGTCGGCCCCGGCCGCGAGCAGTCAATCGTCATCCACGACCTCGTCTGAGGGCGCCCGCCTCCTCCGTCACCTCAGCGGGCCGGCTCGGCTCGATCGGTGCGCGCACTGCTTGGTCCACATCTCCCCACCCCACATTCACGGATGAGTGTTCTGGTCCGGTCTGCGTGGGCCGACCACCGCGATAGGTGCTGCTCAAACCGTAGGAAACTTAATATTTGCGTCCTATTGACCTTAGTAATATCAGGTAGATATAGTGAGTCATGGCCGCCAGTGGGGAACGCACCAGACATCCCTACCGGGGGCCGGCCAAGGTCGCCGGCAACAGGCCAGCATTGGCTCGCTCACAAAGCTGTGATGCGATCCCGAAGCTGCCCTGCCTGAATCCAGGAGAGGCTGTGAGATGACGTCACTGATTCCCACGTCTTCCAGGGCGTCGAAGGTTGAGGCTCTGGTTGATGTCCTGCGTCTCGACATGTCGACCCGCAATGAACTGGCGGATCGATTCTCGCGGGCCCAAGGAGCTGTCGCCCACATGGTTCCCCGGGCACAGGCGACTCTCACCCATCGACAGAGGTGGGAGAGCAGCTACCGGAAGCGGCTCATGCTCACGGACGGGACAGTTGTGGTTCTCGTGACCCTTCTGTGCGCCCTGGTCGGCTCCCACTCGGCATCGGATCTCACCACCGCCCTGTTGGTCCATGTGGCGACAGCCATGGTGTGGCTGACGATGCTCGGGGCCTTCCAGAGCAGGAGTTCACGTCTGGTCGGATCAGGCACGACGGAGTACACGAGGCTGCTGCAGGCGACAGCCGCGGCCTTCGGGTTCCTGGCGATGCTGTTCACGATCCTCGGCCGGGGAGCCGAGTTCAGGACCCAGCTGCTGTACGGACTCCCGATCGGCATCGCTGGGTTGCTGGGGGGGAGGTGGCTGTGGCGCGTCTGGCTCCATCGCCAGCGCCGCGCAGGGATGTACCTGTCCAGGGCTCTCCTCGTGGGTGACCGCCGGGAGGTGTCGCTGCTGGCCCAAACGTTGTGCAAGGATCCGGACCACTGCGTCTACACCGTGGTGGGCGCGGCCATAGGCGACGGCAGTCACGAAGACATCGTCATTGGCTCCACTCGAATTCCGGTGGTGGGTGACTGGACACATGTCCCAGAGCTCGCTCGGGACGTGGGTGCCGACAGCATCCTGCTGGCGAACAAGCCCGAACAGGACCCCGAGTACGTCAAGCGCCTGGGTTGGCAGCTCGAGGGAGCAGCTGCCGAGCTCGTCCTTTCCAGCCAGATCGCCGACGTCGCGGGTCCTCGGATCTCTGTGACCCACATCGACGGTCTCCCGCTGATCCGCGTCAGGATCCCCACGTTCATGGGCGCGGACTACGCGATCAAGAGAGTGGCCGACGTCTGCCTCTCACTCCTGGCGCTCGTCCCCATCGCGATGATCACGCCAGTCATCGCGGTGGCGCTCAAGCTGGACTCGCCCGGCCCAGTGTTCTTCCGTCAGGACCGGGTGGGCTGCGACGGTCGCATCTTCCGGATGATCAAGTTCCGTTCCATGTCGACGACGGCAGAACAGGACCTGGAAACGCTGAAGGCCATGAATGAAGGCGCAGGCGTGCTGTTCAAGATGAAGGACGACCCACGGGTCACGCGCGTCGGCCGAGTGCTGCGGAAGTTCTCGCTCGACGAGCTCCCGCAGTTCTGGAACGTGCTGGTGGGAGACATGAGCATCGTCGGTCCCCGCCCCCCGCTGCCCAGCGAGGTGCTGGAGTACGACCGCACTGTCTGGCGTCGGCTGTTCATCAAACCAGGGATCACCGGATTGTGGCAGGTCAGCGGTCGCAGTGACCTGACATGGGAGGAGAGTGTTCGGCTCGACCTGCGGTACGTCGAGAACTGGTCCGTCATGAGCGATTTCGTGATCATGCTTCGCACGGCTCGCGCGATCTTCACCTCGAGCGGTGCGTACTGAGCAACGCTCCGAGGCGGAGGCTCGACGAGCCGCCTCGGACGTTCCTGCTGGCGGATCGGGCGTCGGCCCCGGACGCGGTCGTGGACCACGCCGGGCCATCGAGGCGTGGGCGGGACTCGGGAAGGTGGCCGGGTACGCCCTGTCCATGCTCCTGCTGGCAATCGCTTCGCTCGTTGCCATACCCGCGATGATCCGAGCCAGCGGCAGCGTCGCCTGGGGGTCCGTAGCGCTCGGTCAAGCGGTGGGAGCCCTCAGCGCCGTGGCGATCGCCTACGGGTGGTCCATGTCTGGGCCAGCGCGCGTGGCTCGGTCCTCGGCGACGCTACGACTCGCGGAGTTTCGGGCCTCGGTCAAGGTGCGTCTGAGCCTACTGATCCCGATGGCCCTGCTGGCGGCAGGTGTAGCCGCCATCATGGCCCCCGCGCGCCGGGACCTCGCGGCCCTGGGGGCAGTGACCTTTGCGCTGGTCGGCCTGACATCGAACTGGTTCTTCGTGGGTCTCGCACGGCCCTACATCCTTCTCCTCGTGGAGACGGTGCCGCGCGTGACCGGGACCGCAGTCGGGGTCGTGGCGATGAACCTGGGTCAGGACGCGTTGGTCGGACTCCTGTGCCAAGCTGCCGGCTTCGTCCTGGCGTTCGTGTGCTCGGCCACGTGGGTCCGGGCACACCTGGGATCCGCCGGTGCCCGGCCGACGGACGAGGAACGCCTGATGGACCTCTTGCGTCATCGAGGTGACGGCCTGGCGGTGAGCATGGGCACAGCGGCCTACATCGCATCGCCGCTGATGATCGTCACGGCAGTGGCGCCCGCCAGCCAGCCCATCTTCGCACTGTTGGACAAGGTGGCGCGCCAGATCTCGGTGGCGCTCGGTCCGACCGTGACCGTGCTCCAGGGCTGGGTGCCCCGGGCGCGGGACCCGAGGCGGAGGGCCAGGTGGGCACTCGGTACGGGGATGCTGATGGCCGTGGCACTGTCCGTGGCCGTCCTAACGGTGACGCCCGCCCTCTTCGAGTGGCTCGGCGCGGGAAGCGTGCAACCCTCCCCGACGGCACGGGTCATCGTTGCCGCCTTCGTCGGGGTGAACTTCCTGGAGTCCTTGGTTTCCAAGAGCATCCTCGCCACGTTCGACAGGCTCGGGGACGCAGCGCGGGCAACGCTGGTCGGGGCCTTGATCGGGTTGCCGCTGGTTCCAGTGGGGGCCCTCGTCGCTGGCGCTGACGGAGCGCTGGCGGCCGTGCTCGCCGGGCTCGTGGCGCGTCTGGTCTGGGAGCTGTTCCTGGTTGGCAGGCTGCTCCGGGGGGACACAGAATGCCCCAGCGGAGAGGCGGTCCCGTGATGACCGCCCGTGACGTCCTGCTCACACTTGTCTGGTTGCTGCCGGCCAGCCGGGCCAAGAACGCGCTCCTGCGGCTCTTGGGGCACAACGTCGACCCCTCGGCTTTGGTGGGACCGAACCTGGTCATCGACGTGGGTGCCTTCGACGTGGGCCCAGGGGGAGTGGTGGTCGGTTACAACCTCTTCCGGCACATGGAAGCCATCAGGATGGCGCCCGGCGCCCGGATCGGCCGGATGAACATCGTGACGGCCCATCCCGTCTATGCCCGCCTGATGCACGGCGGCGGGAGTCTCCACCTCGGGCGCAGCGCGAAGATCACCAGCCGGCACACCCTGGACTGTTCCGGTGCTCTGAGCCTGGGCGCCTTCTCATCCCTGGCTGGCCGCCAAAGTCTCGTCCTGACGCACAGCGTCGACCTGGAGCGGGATTGCCAGGTTGCCCACCCCGTGACCGTGGGCGAGCGCAGCTTCGTCGGAGCCCGCTGCCTCCTGCTGGGCGGAGCGCAGTTGCCGGACCGTTCGGTGTTGGCGGCCGGTTCTGTCTTGACGAGGGCCTCCTCGGACCTGCGCTCGGGCGTGTGGGCGGGGGTGCCAGCCACCTATCGCAGAGCCAAGACCGGGCTGTGGTTCGATCGCATGGAGACATCCACCCGTCGCGTCTTCGTCCCGGCGACCGGTCGAGTCGAGGAGGACGCGCTGTGATCCAGCCTCCGCCCACCCCAACCAGCACGGCCGGATCGGCAACGAGCCGACCCCAGCATCATTCGTCTCCTGAAGGGGGAGCCATGGAACCTCGATGGGATTTGAGCGGATGTACGGGCTACGACAAGGGACGCAGCTTCGTGCACCAGGTCCTCTGGCAAGCCGTCTCCGGTCTGGTGTTCGTGCGCTGGTGGTGCCCTCCGGGGCTGCGGGTCCGGATCCTGCGCGCTTTTGGGGCGGAGATCGGTGAGGGCGTCTACATCAAGCCGCGAGTGCGGATCCACTGGCCATGGCGTCTGAGCGTGGGGGACCACTCATGGATCGGTGAGGAGGCCTGGATCCTCAACCTCGTTCCCATCAGCATCGGGGCCCAGTCGATCATCTCCCAGGGCGTCCTGCTCTGCAGTGGCTCGCACGACAGGCACTCTCCGACCTTTGAGCTGGACAATGCCCCCGTCACGATTGGGGATGGCACCTGGATCGCCGCGCGTGCGATGGTCCTGCGTGGCGTGACGGTGGGCGACAACGTCATAGTGGGGGCTGGGTCACTGGTGACAACGGATGTCCCTGATGGGGAGATCGTGCTGGCCCCAACAGCGCAGCCGAGGTCCCGGAGGGCAGGATCGTGAAGATCCTGTCGGTGGTGACCCTGATCAGCAAACTGGGGGAGTACGGTGGGCCCGTTCGGGTGGCGCTCAACCAGGCGGCGGCTCTGCAGGATCGCGGGCACGATGTGGTCGTGGCTGCCGCGACGCAGGGATTCGAGGACGTACCGGCCGAACTCTCGGGGGTCCCACTCGCGTTGTTCTCCGCTCGTCAGGTGCTGCCCCGCAGCGGTTTCGCGGGGATGGCAGCCCCCGGCATGCTGCCATGGATCACCAGACACGCGCCCAGTACCGACGTCGTTCACGTCCATGCGGCGCGAGATCTGGTCACGCTCCCCGCTGCACTACTCGTGAAGCGAGCCGGGACACCCTACGTCCTCCAGACCCATGGGATGATCGACCCCTCGAGCCATCCGCTGGCCGCCCCCGTCGACGCGCTCCTGACCCGACCGGTTCTGAAGGGAGCGTCGCGGGTGTTCCACCTGACCGAGCTCGAGCGGAACCAACTTCGCGAGGTGGCCGGCCGCCCATTGCCCTTTGCGCCCCTGCCCAATGGCGTTCCTTTCGCGGATCCCAGTCCAGCGGATGGACAAGAGGGTCCGGAGGTTCTGTTCCTCGCCCGGCTGGCGTCGAGGAAGCGTCCGCTCGCGATGGTCGCGCTCGCTACTGCCCTGCACACCACGCATCCGCGGGCACGGTTCACGCTCGTGGGCCCCGATGAGGGCGAGGGCCAGAAAGTGGCGCGCGCGATCGACGATGCGAGGGCAGCCGGGGTGCCGATCACGTGGGAGGGACCGCTCGCTCCCGAGGACACGCTGGCCAGGATCAACGAGGCAGCGGTTTACGTGTTGCCCTCCGTCGACGAGCCCTATCCCATGTCAGTGCTGGAGGCGATGTCCGTCGCAAAGCCGGTCGTGGTGACGGATACGTGCGGGCTCGCGCCCGTCGTGGCGGCCCAGGATTGCGGCGCCGTGGTCGACGACTCGCTGGACCACTTCGTGACAGCGGTGGACGGACTCCTGTCTGATCCCCGTGCGGCGGCGGCGAAGGGGGAGCGCGGGCGCGCCCATGTGCGCGAGCAGCTCAGCATGGCGGCGATTGCGACGGAGCTGGAGCGCCACTACCTTGCCGTGATTGGCGGACAGCGATGAGACACGCCACGACCACAGCCAAGGATCCGGTCGCCTGCAGCAGCGACCCGCGCAGCAGGATTGTCGTGTACACGGGGATGACGGCTCCGAGGATCGCCCACCATCCTCCGGTGATGAACGCCACTTCCATGCGCACGTCCATGGCGGCCAGCGCGGGACCCAGCAGGAGGAATCCAACGACGACAGCGATGACGCCGCCGTTGACCAGGAGTTCGGCCCATAACGGCGCGGACAAGTTGTCGAAGGTGTAGCCACGGTAATGAGCGAGCAGAATCCCTGTGTCCGTCGGCTTGGCCGGCCAGATACTGCGCGGCACCCAGAACAGGAGGCTGCCCAGCAGCTGGCGTCCTGGCTCGACCAGCCCATCCACCCAATAGGAGAGGGCGTTGGACACCTGCCAGAACGCGTCGTAGTCCGGGTTGGCCCGATACTCACCGAAGAATCCCGCACGAGAGGTTCTCACCTCGCTCGTGCGGAAAGCGTCCGCGATCGGGAAAACGAAGAGGAAGGCGACGATGGTGCCCAGCAGGGTGAGCCGGACCCGATGCCGCGATCCGAGCGCACCGGCGAACACGACCAGTGCGAATGCGACGGTTCCGAAGGTGTATCGCGCGCTCGAGATCGGGTTGACGATGGACAGCAACACCACAACAGCCAGAACGAGGGTGGCGGTCGTCGACATGGTCCACGAGCGACTCCGCGCCCGACGACGGGCCTGGGACAGTGCCCCCACGGCAACCAGCAGTGGGTAGACGGCCAGGGCGTACATGACGGCCCTGACCGACGGATCGGGCCACGCGGCATTCCGGGCGGCGAAGGCGGCCTGTCTGGACCCGAGGGTGGGTCCTACCCCCGCCTGTGCGATGAAGTAGGCACTGAACAACAGGCCCGATCCCGCCAGGATGATGGCCCTGGCGACGCTGACCCCCGTGGCGATCGGCGCTGCCAAGTGAGCCCGAGGTCGGCGCACCGTGCGCCACAGCAGCCGACTGGTGTCGTAGCAGGCCACTCCGAGCAGGACCACCAATGCTGTGGGCATGTCCAGACCGGGATCCATGCCGGGGGTCGTGGTGGAGATCTCGCCGGAACGGATCTGAACCGTGGGGGCGATCCCCAGGAAGATGTAGACGAAGAGCCAGAAGAAGAAGTCGAAGAGCGTCGCTGCTCCCGTGACCCACAGGGCCGACAATCGCGCGCCGCCCCACACCATGATCAGCCCAGTGATCCACCACGCCGGGCTGCGCCCGGCATCGGGAACCTCGGCCACGAGTGCGGCTGGAAGGGCCACGGCCAGGATCGCCACGGAGGCGACGAGCAGGGCGAATCGGCCACCCGCGCCCAGACTGTCCTCCGTCACGTCGCGATCACCGTCCTGGTCCTCCATGTCGGTCCCGGTCCCTCGCGACTCTGCACAGAGTCAAGGACGATCGGTCATGTCGGGAGAGTACCGCGTGGGGGGTCGTCATGACGGAATCCGGCGAGGTCTTCAAGGTTCTGCGCAGGCACTGGCTGTTCATCGTGGTGTCCGCCCTGCTGGGTGCCGCGCTCGGGCTGGGCTGGGCCGCTACCCGCACGCCGGAGTATTCGGCACGCGCCGAGGTGTTCATAACCGTCACGAGTGGACAAACCACGGGGGAACTGGCCCAGGGCAGCAACTTCTCGCAGCAGCAGGCCCGCAACTTCGCCGCGTTGGCCACCCGCGAGATCGTGCTGGCCCCCGTCATCGACACCTTGGAGCTGGATGCAACCGTTGCAGAGCTCCGACGCAGCGTGTCGGCTACCGTGCCGCTCAACACCTCCCTCATCTCCCTGCAGGCCACCCACCCCGTCCCGGCGCTGGCCGCGGACATTGCCAACGCCGCAGCCCGTGAACTGGCCAACACCGTGGCGGGCGTCAGCCCCAAGGTCGACGACCTCAAGGGGGCTCCCGTCCGGGCGCAGTTGATCGAGAATGCCACCGTCCCCACGGTGCCCTCCTCGCCCAACATCAGTCTGCTGGCGATCTTCGGACTCCTGTTCGGGCTGGTGCTGGCCGTCGTCGTCCAGATCGTCTCCGGGATGGCCGTCTCGCGCATTCGCACCCCCCAACAACTCGAGACCACCCTGGGACGTCCCCTCCTCGGTTCAGTCAACCGGGACCGGGCATCGGGCGCAGCGCCCATCTCGGTGGTGTCTCGCCCCCTGTCGGTGCACGCTGAGCAGATTCGGCACGTCCGGACGGCCTTGAAGTACCTCCCCGCCGACGGCAACCGCGTTTTCGTCATCTCGTCGGCGGTCCCCGGCGAGGGCAAATCCTCCACCGCCGCCAACGTGGCCGCAGCCTTCGCCGCTGACGGGTTGTCCACCTGTCTGGTGGAAGCTGACATGAGGCGCCCCGCGCTGACGGACATCCTTGACCTCCCCAACGGCATTGGCCTCAGTGATGTCATCACCGGCGAATTCGACGTGGATGAGGCGCTCCAGGAATGGGGGCCCAATGATCTGCATGTCTTGACAGCCGGTGGCCTGCCCCCGAACCCGAGTGAGCTGCTCGGCTCGGACCGAGGGCGCGAAGTCATGGCGAGGCTCCAGAGCCGGTTCGATGTCACCATCGTGGACACTCCTCCGGTCACGGCCGTGACGGACGCCAGCGTCCTCGGACGCCAGTTCGGCGGGGTGGTCCTCGTGGCAGGGGCCGGGCTGGCTCGCGCGAGTGACCTTCGACGTGCCGTGTCGGCGCTCACCGCCTCCGACATCCCGGTGCTTGGCGCTGTCATGAATTTCACCAAGCCGGAGGGGACGGCGGCCCCGTACGCGTATGAGGCCGGGGACGGGAGGCAGGGCGGCCGACGTCGCGCCGCCCGGCACCCGGTACGGGCGAGGACAACGCGACACTCGTACCGCGGAGCAGGGAAAGTGGCCGTGGCCCTCGCCCTTGCCGCGGCTCTGGTGTTTGCCTGGACCGCGCTCGTCGAGCGTGCTGGCGATGGCGCCTCAGACTCCTCGGCTGCAGACATTGCGGTCACTGGGACCATGGGAGGTCAGGCATGAAACCGGCGAGCCTTGATCACCACTCGTCCTGGGTTCGGCTCGCAGGCGAACCGTGCCAGCTGGCATCCCTCGGGTATCCACTCGGCCTGATGGCTCCCGAGGCCGGTCAGCGGCTCACCCTCGTCCAGTCCCCGAGCCTGGACTCGACGGGCTCGGTCCTGTTCGTGTGTGATGGCAACGTCACGCGCTCGCCCTTCATGCAGCTGGCCTTCCAGGCACTGTGTGACGACGGGGGGATCGACGGCATCGACGTCCGATCGGCGGGACTCCAGGCGCTCCCCGGTCATCGGCCCGATGACCACGTCCTGGCCTGGCTGGACCGCCGCTCCATCCCGCACGCCGACTTCACGTCCCGCCTCCTGACGGACCAGCACATCACGGACGCGGACCTCATCATCACCGCCTCCAGACGTCAGCGTGACCTCGTGGTCCGCAGGAATCCCCGGAGCAGCACCAGGACGTTCACGCTTCGCCAGCTGGACCGACTCGTCGGAGGTGACTCCGTGTCGCTGACGCGCCTGGACCCCGATTGCTCCGCTCCTGCTGCGGTGGCTGACGTGGCCCACCATCGCCGTGGTCTGACCGCCAGCGCGGGAGCGGCCGACGACATCTCGGATCCGACTGGTCGCCGCGACTCGGCGTACCGAGCCACCTTTGCCCTTGTGTATCCAGCACTCGAACGGCTCGCCCTAGCGATGCGCGCCGTGGACCACCCCTCGTCATCACAGGAGAAGAACAGCCATGCGTAGAGCATTGATCACAGGCATCACCGGCCAGGACGGTTCCTACCTCGCGGAGCTGCTGCTCCACAAGGGATACGAAGTCCACGGGTTGAAACGTCGCTCGTCGCAGTTCAACACCCAGCGCATCGACCACATCTACGAGGACCCCCACGATCCCGACCCGAGGCTGGTTCTCCACTACGGGGACCTGACCGATGCCACCAATCTGACGCGCATCATCCAAGCGGTGCACCCGGACGAGATCTACAATCTGGGCGCCCAATCCCACGTCGCCGTCAGCTTCGAGTCACCTGAATACACGGCGGACGTCGATGCACTCGGCACGCTTCGCCTGCTGGAGTCCATCCGTCTGCTCGGCATGCAGGACCATGTCCGGTTCTACCAGGCGTCCACCAGCGAGCTGTTCGGGTTGGTGCAGGAGATTCCGCAGAGCGAGCGCACGCCCTTCTACCCCCGCTCGCCCTACGCCGTTGCCAAGCTCTATGCGTATTGGATCACGGTCAATTACCGGGAAGCCTATGGCATGTACGCCTGCAACGGGATCCTGTTCAACCATGAGTCGCCACGGCGAGGGGAGACCTTCGTGACACGCAAGATCACGCGAGGACTGTCACGCATCCTGACCGGTCTCGACGACTGCCTGTACCTCGGCAACATGGATGCCCTGCGGGACTGGGGGCACGCCCAGGACTACGTCGAGCTGCAGTGGCTCATGCTCCAGCAGGACAGCCCGAAGGACTACGTCATCGCCACGGGCCAGCAGCATTCCGTCCGGGAGTTCGTCCAGTGGGGCGCCGCAGCCATGGGACTCACCCTCCGCTTCGAAGGGGTTGGCGTTGACGAAGTGGGACGGGTGGCGTCGATCAGCACGGACTGCGACACCGAACTGCAGCCTGGCGACGTGATCGTCCGGGTCGATCCCCGATACTTCCGCCCGGCCGAGGTCGAGACCCTCCTGGGGGATCCGTCGCTGGCCGAGGCAGAGCTCGGCTGGGCTCCTCGGATCGGGGTGCGAGATCTCGTGGCGGAGATGGTGGAGGTGGATCTGGCGGAGGCCAGGCGCCTGGCTTTCCTCAAGCGCAACGGTTTCGCGATCTCGTCCTCGGTGGAGCGCTGACATGCGCACCGTATTCGTTGCCGGGCACCGAGGGATGGTCGGATCCGCCCTCGCTCGTCGACTGGAGCGTGACCCCGGTGTCGAGGTCCTGACGGCCCCTCGCGAAGAGCTCGATCTGGTTGACCAGCAGATGGTGCGGGAGTTCTTCGGCGACCACCACATCGACGAGGTGTACGTGGCCGCGGCGAAGGTGGGGGGCATTCATGCCAACGACACCTATCCCGCGGACTTCATCCATGACAACCTGATGATCGAGGCCAACCTCATCCACGGCGCTCACTGCGCCGGCGTTGACCGTCTGCTCTTCCTGGGTTCTTCCTGCATCTACCCGAAGGCCGCCCCGCAGCCGATGGTGGAGGAGTACCTCCTCACCGGACGTCTGGAACCCACCAATGAGCCCTATGCCATAGCCAAGATCGCCGGCATCAAGCTCGCGGAGAGCTACAACCGGCAACATGGCCATGACTACCGGTCCCTCATGCCCACGAACCTCTATGGCCCGGGTGACAACTTCCATCCGGAGAACAGCCACGTCCTGCCAGCGTTGATCCGGCGCTTCCACGAGGCACGGGAGAGGGGGGACGAGACAGTCACGATCTGGGGCACGGGCACCCCCCGGCGCGAATTCCTCCACGTTGACGACCTGGCCGCGGCGGCGGTCCACGTCATGGGGTTGCCCAGGGCCAGGTACTGGGAGGTCGTCCCCGAACGCGTCTCCCACCTCAACGTCGGCACCGGTACGGACCTGAGCATCGGGGACCTGGCGCAGCTGGTGGCGAGGACGGTTGGTTACGAGGGAGGTCTCACGTTCGACCACAGCAGGCCCGACGGCACCCCCCGGAAGCTCCTGGACGTCTCACGTCTGACCCGGCTCGGGTGGTCACCCACCATCGATCTCCCGTCGGGGCTGGAATCCACCTATCGATGGTATGTCGAGAACGCCCACGACGTGAGGGGTGTGTGATGCGCGTCACCCTCGTGGGACTCAACTTCCCACCCGAGCCGACCGGCATCGCACCCTACACCGGAGCCGCGGCCCAGGCCATCGCCGCCAACGAGGGGGGGACGACGGTGTTGTGCGGGTATCCCCACTACCCCCAGTGGTCCATCGCCCCCGAGTACGGGGGCCGGCGAATGCATGAACGTCTGGGGTCTGTGGAAGTCACCAGGGTCCGACACCCAGTGCCGCCAGCGGGCGGACTGGCGCAGCGCATCGGTATGGAACTGGTGTTCGGCCTGCGTGCGGTGGCAGCCTCGTGGCGTCGCCCCGACGTGGTGCTCGCGGTCAGTCCTGCCCTGTTGTCAACCCTGATGGTCGTGGTTCGGGCCCGGTTGATGCGCATTCCAGCCATCGTGTGGGTGCAGGACGTGTACACACTGAGCGTGACCGAGACCGGCACTGGTCGTCGGCTCGTCGGCCTCGTCCGCGCACTGGAGTCACTCACCTTGCGCTTGGCCACACGCGTGATGGTGATCCATCCGCGATTCCGGACCTACGTGTCGGAGTCGCTCGGTGTCGATCCCCGACGGGTGGATGTGGTGCGCAATTGGACACACATCCCTGCCTCGCCAGGTCGGTCTGAGCGTGCACGGCGTCGGTTTGGCTGGGGCGACGACGACATCGTCGTCCTGCACGCCGGGAACATGGGTGCCAAGCAGGACCTCGAGAACGTCGTGCGCGCCTCCGAACTGGCGGCACGATCCGGTGATCCGCTGCGATTCGTCCTGCTGGGAGACGGCAACCGACGCCGAGCTCTGGAGGCGTTGGGGCCGAACCCCTGCCTGCAGTTCCTTGACCCACTGCCTGACGGCGAGTTCGAGGAGGCCTTGGCCAGCGCGGATGTCCTGCTCGTCAATGAGCTCCCGGGCATGACCGACATGTCCATGCCCAGCAAGCTCACCTCCTACTTCAGCACCGGGCTGCCGGTGCTCGCCGCCGTCGACGCGTCCAGCGTGACCGCCGACGAGGTGGACCTCTCGGGCGGGGGGCTGCGGGTGCCTCCGGGGGATCCCCGGGCACTGCTGCAGGGGGCGCTGCGCCTGGCGGGCGACGAGGCCCTGCGTCAGGAACTGGGATCGCGCGGCCTGCGGCACCGCAACGAGGTGCTCGGTGCCCAGGCCGCTGTTCGGGGGATCATGGCCAGCCTGCGATCCGCGGCCGGCGTCACAGAGCGGCGACCGCGACGTCGCTGAAACGGGCGCCGACACCCAGTTGTTCTCCCCACAACCACATGTAGCCACCGCGTGCGTCCATGTGGTTCACCACCATGGTGTGACCGTGCGCGGTGAACGAGATCCTCTGTCGGGTCACCTCCACCTCGATGTGGGAGATCCCCCCCGGCGAGGGGGCGATGGTCGCCAGATTCTCCGACGCGGTCCAGCCGGCTGCCTGGTAGGCCAGCGCCACCCGCCCGTCCGCGTTGAGGAATGCCTGGTAGCTACCGGAGTTGTTGGGCTGGCGCGGGTGGTAGGAGTCGTCGTCTCGCAGACAGAAGGCGAGGCCCGCTCGAGGATGGGCCCCTTGGGGAAGCGCGGCCCAGGCCACCGTGAAGGAGACTCGGAACTCCTCCGGCGTGGGAGACATGGAGCCGAGCAGGTATCGGGGCACGGCGTCGCCCTGCAGCGTCAGCCAGGGGTTTCCGGCGTCGAGCCGTGGTTGTGTGGACCAACCGCCCGCAGGATCAGCAGGCAGATCTCCCGGGGCACGCAGTCCGGTGCCGAAGGAATCCGTCGCCCGTGGGGCCTCGCTCTCCAGGACGTAGGGGACGTTCGAACACATCAGTCCTGCGACGCCCAGGGAACGGAGGCGATCCCGTTGGGACCGTGTGTGGACCTCCCATGCCATGACGGGTCTGCCCGTCTCCACCAGGCGTGAGATCTCACCGTCGGCGGCGTCGACAGGTACGCCCAGCATGTCGTGCTGCTGGGCGGCCTCCTCCATTCTGTCGAGCACGTCGGATGTGAGGTAACCCCAGGACAGATACCCCCTGGCCCGGGCGGCGCGCGTCTGTTGCGCGGGGGCCCACTGCTTCCAGACGAACCGTTCAGTACTGCGAGGCTGCGAGTCGAGCATGTCCAGGAGCGGGTGGGTGTTGGTGCCATCCTTGTCCTCGATGAACACCAGGCAGTCCGGCGGGAGTGACCGCAGGACCTCCGCGAGGGTGGGGATGGGCTCCAATCCGATCTCCTGGCCCAGCCAGGGACGTGCATCGACCCGGCGGGTGGAGAGTTCCCTGAAGGTGAGGTCGCTGACCCTGCCTTCCACTCCTGTGGTGCGCTTGGTGTCGGCGTCGTGGTGGCAGACGAGGATCCCGTCCGACGTGGCTCGGACGGAGATCTCGATGGCATCCGCCGCGCTGAGGCTGGCATGTTCGTAGGCGGTGAGCGTGTGCTCGGGCCAGTTGTCTCCCGAGCCGCGATGGGCCACGACGAAATCGCGGCTCAGGAAGTCGGCGACCGTGCGGGTGGTTGCGCTCGGACGGACTGGTGCCGAGACACCCCGGCCGGGTCCTGGGGCGCTTGCGGGGGTCCTGGCGGGTGGGGCGGTGTCGCTGCTGCAGGCGCCCAACAGCACGACTCCCCCGGCCAGTACTGCCCGGCGACTCATTCCTGCGGAATTCGCCATGGTGCGGCCGCTAGCTGAAGGTCAGCACCAGGGTTGGCCTGAATGCGGCCGGAGCTTCGCGGGAACGGAGCCGCAGATCATCCGTCGACGATGTGCTGATGCGCAGGGTCACCACTGTGCCGGGCACGAAGCTCGCTGGGTCACATTCCACGACGTAGTTGGCGTTCTGCCGCGTAGCCCCCGAGATGGTGCATGCCTCCGCCATCACGTCCTGGGGCCGCGAGTCCCAGGAGATCGTGTCCTCGCTCCAGTCGCCGCTCATGGCGTGGACCAGGTGGTCCGCGGCGGAAGCGGCGGCCTTCCCGGTCGATGTCCTGACCAGCAGTGAGACACCGCGCAGTTCCAGGGACGTGGGGGCGGGGGGGACGTCGAACCTCAGGAAGGTCTCCTGGATGCTCTCCGCGTGTGAGGACAGCAATTCGGGGTCCCCACCATGGTTGGAGCCGGGCGTGAGGGACGTGACTGCCGCATCAGCTGCGACCACGGACTCGAGGATCACGGGTTCCGGTGCCGTGGAGTTCGTCGAGCCCTCCGGGGCCGGTGCCTCGACGGGTTGGTCGGGTGCGGGTGCTTCCGGCTGGTCGGGTGCGGGTGCTTCGGGCGGGCCCTCGGCCGGGGGGACTTCGATTGGATCGTCAGGAGTTGCGACGGTCGTCTCAGACGCGGGGGCCTTGGCGGGGACGTCCGGTACTGGGTCTGCGGCCGCGTCTTCGTCTGTGGCCGGGCCTTCGGCAGTGATGGCGTCGGGCTCAGTGGTGAAGTCGAGGATGAGTCGTGGGCGGTAGGTGGTGTTGGTGGCCTCGCTCGACCACATGCGCAGGTTGTCCGTGCCGGTGCCGGAGATGCGTGCGGTGGTGGTGGTGCCGAGGTGGGGTGTGAGGGTGGTGGGGTTGAGGGTGACCTGGAAGGGTGTGTTGGTGGTGGTGATGGGGGTGATGGTTCCGGCGTTGGTGAGGGTGGTGGTGGGTCGGTTGTTCCAGGTGATGGTGGCTTCGTTCCACTCGCCGGTGACCAGGTCGACGTTGTGGGTGTCGTTGGTTGCTGCGGTGGAGTCGGTGGAGGTGCGCAGCTCGAGTCGCGCGGAGGTCAGGGTGGTGCCGGGTGGGGCTGGTGGCAGGGGGAGGAGCAGGAGGGTTTCCTGTCCTGTGGTGCCGCGGGAGAACAGTTGGACGTTGGTGCCGTAGTTGGTGGTGGGTGCGGCTTGGATGACGCCGGCGTCCTCGGTGAGGTCGAGCGTGACCGTCACCGGCTCACCGGGGTCTGTCGAGCTGTCGACGATCACGGCAGGAGCGGCGTCGGATGGACCGCTTCGGTTGCCTGCAGCATCCCTGGCCACGACCCTGTAGAAGTACGTGCCGGGAGCCAGCCCCGAATCGAGGTACCCCGGCGAGGCGGTCGTGGCGATGAGCGACGAGGAGTCCGGGGCGAAGTCGGCCGTCGTTCCCCGGAAGATCTCGTAGTCCGTCACGCCCACGTCATCGACCGAAGCGCTCCACTGCAGGGTCACTTCCTGGCCGGCGGGCGTCGCGACGACATCGGCGGGCGTGGATGGCGCCTGGGTGTCGGCGGGTGACTGCCCGGCGGTGAAGTCGAGGATGAGTCGTGGGCGGTAGGTGGTGTTGGTGGCCTCGCTCGACCACATGCGCAGGTTGTCCGTGCCGGTGCCGGAGATGCGTGCGGTGGTGGTGGTGCCGAGGTGGGGTGTGAGGGTGGTGGGGTTGAGGGTGACCTGGAAGGGTGTGTTGGTGGTGGTGATGGGGGTGATGGTTCCGGCGTTGGTGAGGGTGGTGGTGGGTCGGTTGTTCCAGGTGATGGTGGCTTCGTTCCACTCGCCGGTGACCAGGTCGACGTTGTGGGTGTCGTTGGTTGCTGCGGTGGAGTCGGTGGAGGTGCGCAGCTCGAGTCGCGCGGAGGTCAGGGTGGTGCCGGGTGGGGCTGGTGGCAGGGGGAGGAGCAGGAGGGTTTCCTGTCCTGTGGTGCCGCGGGAGAACAGTTGGACGTTGGTGCCGTAGTTGGTGGTGGGTGCGGCTTGGATGACGCCGGCGTCCTCGGTGAGGTCGAGCGTGACCGTCACCGGCTCCCCGGGATCGGCAAGGACGGTGGCGCTGGTGGCCTGGGATGGCTCGGACACGTTGCCGGCGGCGTCGTACGCGCGGATGACGTAGTAGTACGTGCCGTCCGGCAGTCCGGTGTCGGCGAAGGTCGTGTCGCTGGCATCACCGATCTGCGAGTCGGCTCCGACGATGAATCCTGCTGTCGTACCGCGGTGGACGTGGTAGCCGGCGACCGCGACGTTGTCCGTCGCACCCGACCACTCCAGGTCCACCCGGTCACCGTCGACCGTCGCGGAGAGGGCCTGGGGAATCGACGGGGCCTCGGTATCGGGCTCCGTCACGATGGCCTCCACGGCGTCGGACAGGGCGCTGGAGTTCGCTGCGGCGTCGAACGCCGTGACTCGGTAGTAGTAGGTCCCGGGGGCGACGCCGGAGTCGACGAAGGTCAGGCCGGTGACCTCGCCGACCAGCAAGCCGGTCTCAGCAGTGACGTCAGGAGAGACGCCACGATAGATCCGGTATCCGACCACGCCTGTCTCGTCCTGGGACGCCGGCCAGTCCAGCGTCACGTCGAAGTCGACGACGGAGATGCTCGGCACCGGCTGGGTGGGAGGAACAGTGTCGGGGACCTCGATGGACAGGGGCTCACTCGGCTCACTCTCGTTGCCGGCGGCATCGACAGCGGTGATCCGGTAGGACCACAGGCCGGCGCCGACCGCGTCGATCACGGTGGGCTCGGGGCTCGTACCGATCTCCGTCTCGGGTCCGGGCTCGAACAGGGCATCGGCCGAGCGATGGATCACGTAACCGGTGACGGCCACGTTGTCGACGGAGGGCTCCCAACTGAGGTTGACCAGTCCGTCGACGAGCGTAGCGGTGACGTCCAGGGGAGCGGACGGTGCGAGGGTGTCGGGGATGGCGCCCTCGGCCACGGGGCTCGGCAGCGAGCGGTTGCCGGCCGCGTCGACGGCGACGACAGAGTAGTACCAGGTGCCCTGCGGGGGGTTGGCGTCGACGTAGGAGTAGGACAGCTCCCCGGGCTGGGTCACGGGGATCTCGGCCAGGAGGGTGGTGGTGTCGGGGGTGAAGCCGGCCGATGCACTCCTGTGCACTTCATAGTCGGCCACGCCGACGTCGTCTGTCACAGCTGCCCAGTCCAGCCGCGTGTCGGGATCGGTGTCGCCCGGTTCGGGGACATCGGTGAGAGTCTCGACGGTCGCCACCACGTCGGGGCGTTCGGGCGCACTGGTGTCGGGGATCACGACCTCGGCAGGCTCGGACCACGGGCTGAGGTTCAGGGCGGCGTCCTCGGCGACGACGCGGTAGTACCAGGTACCCGTGCCGGGCTCGACGTCGGTGAACGAGGGAGAGTCCAGACCAGTGCTCACGCGGCCTACTGCCGTGCTCTCATCCGGGATGAAGTCGGACTCTGCACCACGGTGGATCGTGTAGGCGACCACCCCGATGTTGTCTGAGGCTGCCGCCCACGTCAGCAGCACGCTGGGTGCCGTGACCTCGGCGGAGACGTCGACCGGAGTCGTCGGCGGCTGATTGTCCGGGATCACGGTGACGAACTGGTCCCGGATGAGGTCGGCGGGAATCGCACGGGCGTAGACGGCGAACTCATCGAGCTGACCCGTGAAGTAGTCATTGGACGGGCGCTGCGGCCACGACCCGAGGTTGCCGCCGCCGAGGCGCCAATAACCGGCACCGGTCTCGGCGTTGGTGACGGCGTTGGCGGCCACGAGCTCGCCGTCGACGTACAGCTTCATCCCAGACACGTCCTGGGTGGCCACGAGCATGTGCCACGCATCGTCGCTGTAGGACTCAGGGCTCACGAGGGTCTGGGCGGAGCCGGTGTAGACACCGAAGACCAGTTGTCCCGAGTTCGTCATGTAGACGTGCTTGTCGTAGGAGCTGCCGCTCCCCGTGGCCGTGTTCTCAAAGCCGACGAGCTTGCCGCGTGCTCCGCTGGCAGCTTTGAACCAGAGCTGGAGCGAGTATGACGGCGTCGGACTGAGCATCGTCGCGGTGGCTACTGTCGAGCTGTTGTTACCGGCGAAGGACGCTGCGCCGTTGAGCTCGGCAGGCAGGTGATCGGTGAGGACCCCCGCCACCGGATGAACGACGCCAGTGTTGTAGCTGCCGGGCTGTTGCCCGAAGTAGCTCGCATCTACGGCCGTCGAGGTGGAGTCGTTGAGACGCCAGTACAGCTCGGGGTCCTGGTTGAACACCGAGGCCCCATAGACGTCGGAGGGTGCGGTGTTGACGGTGGGCGTCTTGCCGCCCGTGATGGCGTGGTTCAGAATCTGGGCGCGGTCCAGGACGTAGTCGTAGATGGCCACTTCGTCGATGTGACCCTCGAAGAAGTTGCTGGACGGGCGATCGGGCCACCCGTTCAGGTTGTCGCCGCCGACGTGCCAGACGCCGCGGTAGGACTGGGCCGTCGTGACGGACGACGTCCCCTGGCGCTGGCCGTCGACCCACAGGCTCATGCCGCCGGGCCCCTGCGTCGCGACGACGTGGTGCCACTGGCCGTCGTTGAAGGCGCCGGCGCTGGTGATGGTGGCCGCGCTGCCCGTCCAGACACCGAATCTCAAGCGCCCGTTGTTGAGCATGTAGACGTGGCGGTCATAGCTTCCGGAGAGTTGCGTGCTGTTGTCGTCGGTCCTCGGGCGGCCGTTGCCGAATCCGATCAGCTTGCCGCCGCGCGTGGTGGTGGTCCGGAACCAGGCCTCGATGCTGTAGGTGGAGGGGGCCGGAGCGATCTGGTCGTTCCACACGTAGTCGTCGACCCCGTCGAAGAGGAGGGACCCGGTGGTGTCGCCGGGGACTGCGCCCTCGCTCGCGCGGGTGACACCCCGCATGCCGATGCCGTTCATCTGCGCTCCGCCGCTCTCGCGTGCGCTGGCGTCGTGGACCCAGGACCCGGAGCCGGTGTCAGTGGACGCCCCGGTCATGGACGAGTCCCAGTAGAGGCGTGCCGGTTGGTCCGCGATCACCGTCGACTGGTAGGTGGTGTCGGGCGCCACGGCGCGGACTCCCACGGTCCCGCTGGTGCGTGTGTGGATCCCGTCGCTGACTTCGACCCGGTAGACGTAGAGGGTGCCCGGGGACACGTCGTCGTCGACGACGGTGACCTGCGGACGCTGCCACCACAGGGATGTGGCCGTCCCCTCCCAGATGGGGGTCGTGGAGCCGTTGCGGTACACGCGATAGGTGAGGTGGGAGTCGTCATCGTCGACGACCGTACGCAGCCGGATCTGGACGGTACCGTTCGACATCGCGGTCGGGACGATCGTCGGCGCCGACGGCGCGGAGGAGACGTCCGAGAATCGGGTCAATCCCTGCTGGGGGGAACCGTTGACCCGGGTGAACTCGCCGCCGACCCAGAGGAATCGTTGCGTGTCCGTGGCTGCGATGCTGAGGGCGCGAGGGCCGATGCCCTCCCCGGTGCCGTCGTTGAGGTCCGGCTTCCAGCCGTAGTGGAGCATCGTGTCCGTGCTCTGGGCGGACAGGTAGAAGCGGCGGCCGTCCTGGACGCCGTCGATGCCGGAGCAGTCATGCACGTGGTGCGCGGCGTAGAGGGTTCCGCTGTCCTCGATGATGTCCTGCGTGGCGCCGAGGCACGTGTCCCGCCAGACCTGCTCGCCGTCGGACCAGCGGAAGGCAGCGCGGCCGTCGAACACTCCGCCGCCGATGCCCTCGTTGCCGATGTAGAAGCGGCCGTCGCCGTGGCCATTGACGATCGCATGGGTGGCTGACGTCCCACTGGGTGCGTTGGCGTCCGGACTGGTCGCGTTCGGGTTGCCGGGGATGAATCCCTGCGGGTAGGTCTTGAGCAGTGAGCCTTCGGGTTGGCCGGAGTCGGCCGAGGACACAATGGCGATCGAATGTGAGAACACGCCGTCGATGTAATAGAAGTAGCCCCCGATGACCACCTTGAGACCGTCGGGCGACACCTCGACGGCGCGCCCTCGCTTGTTGACTCCCGCGCCCGGGTAGCTCTGGCCGTCGGCCGTCCAGGGGAGGAGGGCGCCGCTGCTGGCGTTCACGGCAGCGAAGTACTGCCGGACAGACCCGGCCACGTTCGAGAAGCCGCCGGCCAGGTAGAGGGTGTTGCCGAAGACCGCGAGGTCGAAGACCTCGGCGGAGATGCTGCCCGCGTTGAAGCCGGTCCGGACGGAGCAGTTCGCAACGTCCAGGGCTGCGAGTCGTGTCCGGGAGACGCCATTGACCGAGGAGAATTCGCCTGCGATCCACACCGTGCTGCCGTCGGGTGAGGCCTCAATGGTCCGGACGCGGCTCGAGAGTCCGCCAATGCGGAACTGGCAGTCAGAGGGCGCGCCGGTTGCGGCGTCCAGCACCACCAGCCCGACGCGTGCGGTCGCGTTGCCGGGGGCTCCGTCAGGGGGGCGAACCTGGGTGAAGGAACCCCCCGCGAACACTTTGCCCTGGGCGGAGGCGAGGTCCCACACGACGTTGTTGGTCTGCCATGTGGACTGATTGACCGCGCCAAACGCGACGCCAGGGCTGAGAGCACGGACGTTGCCCACGATGCCGGCCAGACCGGCCAGTGCGAGGGAGAAGACAGTGAGAACGGCCAGGGGTCCTCGGGTATATCTGCGCATCGACGTGCCTTCCTAGCTCCATCGCTCGAACTCGGCATCAATCAGGCGGTCGTCGGTGCCCTTCGGCGCGGCAACGCCCGTCTCCCTCAGGGTAGGACTGCTCACTCTCAACGTCAAGAACAAATATTTACATCCAGCTGCAGAGGCAACTTTGCTGCGATCCCAGGAGTGGCGTTGGCTCTGATTCTGAGGATTTGTTACGGTCCGTTCAGGTTTCTCAGGATTCTCAGATTGGCCGCTTCTCTCACGACAAGGTTCAGATTCTTGATCTCCCACCTCTCATCCCCTCGCGTCATGCATCGCGCCCTTGCCGTGTTGCTCGTCTTCCTCACCGGAGTCCTCGCGGTGGTGGTCTCGCCTCCCGGGGCGGCGTCCGCCAACGCTGCGACGCGCACGGTGACCCTGCCCGCCGAGCAGGTCACCTACACCTCGCGATCTGCGCCCGCAACGGACTTCTCGTCCAGCCCCACGGCGTATGCGAGCGCCTCTGCCTACTCGACCTACGTGGCGTTCCCGCGTGTCGAACTCAAGCCGGGCGAGGCCATCACGGGCATCAGCCTGCGCGCCTACGTCGCCTATGTCCACGGGAGGGGCAAAACGGATTTCGCCGTGATTCCCGTGGCCAACTCGTGGCAAGCGGAGGCCGTGACACACCGTAGCCAGCCACCGGCACAGGGCGATGCTCTGAACGCCAACGGTGAAGCGCGGGTGGGCTCCATGGCCGATCTGAAACTGGACGCGGCCCAGACTGCAGCGATGGTTGAGGCCGGAGCGGCCTTTCGGTTGATGAACAAGGAGACGGACTCGGCGGCCACCTTGCATGCGGCCGGCAGCAAGGCCCCCGAGCTGGTGGTGACGATCTCGGCGCCTGAGGTAGCGGAGGCAGTCCCGGCCAGCGACGGTGACAAGCTCGTGTTCGCGCACTACTTCCCTCCGTATCCCATCTCGATCGACAATCGCACGCCGAGCGTGGACTACTACTCTCGGCACTACTTGGTCCCGGGCGGCGAGGGTGGCAAGTACGCCGGCGTCGGTGGGCTTCTTCGCGACCGACCCCTGCCCCGGGAACCGCTGTCAGGTGACTGGAAGCTGGCCGATCTCAAGATGGAGGTTCGCCAAGCCATGGCGGCAGGGATCGACGGCTTCGCCGTCGACATCCTCAGCCTTGAAGGAGCCAACTGGGACCGCACCGTGATGCTGATGGAAGCCGCGGCGGAGGTCTCGCCCTCCTTCAGGATCATGCTGCAGCCAGATGCGACAGCCAGTGCCGGCAGGGCCTCCGCGGAGGCGCTGGCCGCCGGCCTCGCGCAGCTGGCTTCCTATTCCTCGGCGCACAGGCTGGCCGACGGTCGCGTCGTGATATCCCCCTTCAAGGCCGAGAACAAGACCCCGGCGCAATGGCGTCAGGTCTTGGACCTCATGCGCACCAGGCACGGCGTGGCGACGGCCTTCCTCCCCGTCTTCCTGGATGCCACGAAGATGGCCGAGTACGACTCCCTCAGCATCGGCTTCGGCAACTGGGGAACGCGTGACCCACAGCTGACCTCGCGGGGGCCGGATTGGGCAGCCCAGGCGCATGCCTTGGGCAAGCTCTGGATGCAGCCGGTCGCTGTTCAGGATGCCCGTCCCAACCAGAAGCTCTTCGCCGAGGCGGGCAACACAGAAATGCTGCGGGCAAGCTGGGACAAGGCCATCGCTCAGGACGCTGACATGGTCATGCTCGTGACCTGGAACGATTACTCCGAGGGCGGCCACTTCGCGCCGTCGGTGGACCACGGGGACACCTTCCTCGACATCAGTCGGCATTATCTCGACACGTTCAAGAGCGGTCGGACCGCCCCCATCGTCACGGATGCGGTCCACATCACGCACCGCATCCATCCGCACGACGCCCGGCCTGCGTACCCGAGCCCGATGCGGCTGTGGAGCGGCTATCCGACGGCGCCGCGTGACACCGTCGAGGTCCTGACGGTCCTCCGATCCTCGGCCACGGTCAGTGTGACTGTCGGAGGGGTGCGCCACTCCTATACGGCTCCCGGTGGGGTCAGCGCCAAGGTGTTCCCTCTCAGGACAGGGCACTCAACGGCGACGGTGACACGGACGGGGGATGTCGTCGCCAGTGTCCGCACGAAGGACCCGGTTGCCTCTACAGTGGAGCAGCAGGACATGGCGTATCACGCCGTGAGTTCCGGGCGCTGATCCCGCAGATCCTCAGCTGCACCCGCCAGGCCCGGGCCTCGAAGCACAGGGGGTTCGCGTGACTGGTGCCGCAGCGCGGTTCCGACAGAGCCATGCTCGCTTGTCGTCGGCGCAGAAGAGTGCGGTGGGCGTGTCCTATTACTCCCGCTGGATCAATCGGCCCCTGGGTCGGGTACTCGCTGCTGCGGCGCATGTCGCGGGGCTGTCGCCGAACGGAGTCACCCTCCTGTCCGCCGGGGCGACGCTGACGGGGCTGGCGCTGCTCGTGATCGTCCCACCGTCGGTCCCGGTGGGAATCATCGTCGGTCTGCTGCTCATTCTCGGATTCGCGCTGGACTCCGCGGATGGGCAGGTTGCCCGGCTCCGTGGCGGCGGCTCGGCGCTCGGGGAGTGGCTGGATCACATCGTTGACGCGGGCAAGACCGTCCTCGTCCACACGGCCGTGTTGATCCACGCGTGGCTGAACGTGGACGTTCCGACGCCTTGGCTGCTCGTCCCCCTGGCCTACCAACTGGTGGCCGTCGTCCAGTTCTCGGGGATCCTGCTCACCCAGTTCCTGGAGCGCCGGGGGCCGGCCGGTGCCAGACGCCCCAGCAGTCTGCGGTCACTGCTGCTGCTGCCAGCGGACTACGGCGTCCTCAGTGTGGCCTTCCTCACGTCGGGCGTGAGCTCGGTCTTCCTGCCTCTCTATACCGGTCTGGGTGCCATCACACTGGTTGTCACCGCGGCCATGATCGCCGGGTGGGTCAAGAGGCTGTCGCCCTGAGCCCGGGGCATCGGATGCGACGCCGCGCATCGCGGGCGTCGAGGCGTGAGACAATATTCCCAACAGATACACTCTTGTGTACAGTGCGCATATAAGTAAGTTAGATTCGCACGGGCGGGTATCGCCGCAATGGAGTGGTCATGAGCGTTCGGATTGGTTACGCCGCGGGGGCCTTCGACTTGTTCCACATCGGGCACCTCAACCTCCTGCGACGCGCAAGCGAGCACTGCGACTTCCTCGTGGCAGGGGTGGTGAGCGACGAGATGCTCCGACTCGTCAAGGGCGTTGATCCAGTGATCCCCACGGCCGAACGGGTTGAGATCGTCCGGGCCATCCGCTGCGTTGATGAGGTCTACGTCGAGACCGTCCCGGACAAGATGCAGGCCTGGAGTGACGTGAGGTTCACGCACTTCTTCAAGGGGGATGACTGGCGTGACACCGAGAAGGGCCGCCGACTCGAGAAGGAGTTCGCGGCGGTCGGTGTCAGCGTCGTCTACTTCCCCTACACCGCAGCCACCTCGAGTACTCGCCTGCGTCGAGCGCTTGAGGCGCTGCAAGAGCCGATCAGCACCCCCGCTCGGCTCGGATACGCCTGACGGCGGGTCGGTGTGTGGCCTCAGGTCGTGACGAGTTCTTGCTGGGGGGCTGCCGGGGCAGGGGGAACGTCGTGGTGGACCCGTCGCTTGTGTTCGATGTCCATCATCACCACCTGGATGTCCTGGGGGTCGAGACCGGCCGCGGCTGCTAGTTGCTGCGGCGGGATCTCGTGGTCATGCGCATACAGGCACAGGTCCAGTAGGTGTGGCGACGTCATGGGGCGTGGCTCCATCTCGGGTACAGAAGTTCCAAGTTCCGTCCGGAACGACTGCTCCCGAACCGCATCAGGTACCCCCAGGTGCTCCGCAAGGGCGAGAACCTGGCTCATGTAGAGATGTGTGATGGGCCGCACGTCCGATGGTCCATCACCCAGCCTCACAAAGAACCCTCGGTCGTACTCAAGGCGATCCGGGGTCCCGGCGACGACGTAGTTCAGGCGGTCGGCATGGTAGCACTCGAACAATTGACGCACCCTCTGTCCGCATCGGATGGTGGCGGCAACGATCTCGCGATAGGCATCTTGGGTGAGGGCGTGTCGCGACCGGTCACCGAGTGGGTCCTCCGCGACAATCGAATGCAGCCATAACCGGTCGTCGCGCCCTACTTCTGGCAGGACCACTTCGGACCTCCAGCCATGACCGTAGCCCGGGATCACGGTGCGGACTGCGGCGTCATAGCGTTGCCGACAGCCGAACGCGTCGAGAGTCTCCGAGATCTCCTCGACGACAGAGTCGAACCCGAAGCGCTCGCTCACTGACCAACTGAGCTCGATGGTCTTCCGTGCTGATTCCCGCTCGAGCAGATGGAGTCCGAAGACGCGATCGGGTCCCACCGCCCGGACGCACAGGGCCGCCAGGACGCTGGAATCGAGTTCGCCGGACAGGGAGACGACGAATCCTTCGCGGTGGGAGGCCGCCAACTGCTTGCGGAGCATGGCCGTGATGGTGGCGACCGTGTCTTCGCAGTCAAGGCTGAGGTCAGGCAATCCAAAATCCATTCGGTGCATCGTTCATCCCGTTTCGTCAGGGCGATTACCCATGGCTGGGTCATGTGATGAGTTGTGAGTTCTCTCGGCCATCGTCGGGCTTCTGCGTCCGCGAGGGGCGTCAGAGCGTTACTCGAACGTTCGCGGGTGAGACAGCGCCTGATGCTTCAGGGTCTCACCATTCTCTTGTCGTGACTAGGGGATAGGGAACCTGTTTGTCACTGCGCGCGTTCCGTGGTCCGCCTGCTCCGCCATGGAACACCCCCTATCCCTCGAAAGAAGTATACGACGCTAATACTTTGGGAGTCTAGAGCCGATCTTGGCCCGTGCGACAGCGTCTCATTGCCGCGCAGTGGCAACCCGTGTGTGAGTGGGTCGGGCCGGGCTGTCCCGCGAGCGGGCCGCGCAGGGCCGTGTCGAGGAGCCCCAATAGACCGCTCACAGCGCCCCGTGCATGCGCAGCCAGTTGGCGAAGGCGTCCAACCAGCCGGTGCTGGTGGTGGGCTTGTCGTACATCCCGAAGCCGTGGCCGCCCTGCTCATAGAGGTGGAACTCCACCGGGCGCCCGGCCTCGGTCCACGCTTGGACGAGGCCGAAGCCGTCGTGGGCGAAGAACGGGTCGTCGGCCGCCAGTGCCACGAACAGCGGCGGGGCGTCCTGGGGCGCCTCGACGTGGGAGATCGGGCCGTAGATGTTGCCGATGAACGCGGGTGTGGTCTCGGGCGCGGCGAGTGCCGTGGCGAGGGTGAGCATGGCGCCGGCGGAGAAGCCGACCATTCCGACGCGGTCGGCGTCGACCCCGTAATCACCGCCGCGGATCACGTCAAAGGCGGCCCGAACGTCGTCCAACTGCGGGGCGAGGTTGGCGCTGCTCTCGGCGATGTCCACCCTCGGGCGGGGGGCGCCGGAGAACAGCTCGGCCATCACGCGCTCGAACCCGGCCATGTCGGCGGGAGTCTGGTTCAGGCGGTACTTCAGCACGAACGCCGCGACCCCGCGCGCGGCCAGCGCCTCCGCCACGTGCCAGCCCTCGTTCTCCATCGAGAGGGTCCGGAATCCGCCGCCCGGTGCCACCAGGACCGCCGCGCCGGTGGCGCGGTCCGGGTCGGGGAGGAACGGCTCGAGGGTGGCCTCCACCACGTTGCGAGCGAAGACGCTGCCGTACTGGCCGTGCCAGGCCTCGTCGGCGGTGGCGTCGGGGAGGCGCCCGGTGCCCAGGGGCAGGGCGTTCGGGCGCTGGGGGATGTCGATGGGAGTCATCGTGTCGTCGAGCGGCATGGTCGTCATCGTCCAATCTGCTGGAGGGTCCGTGCGCCGAGTCTAGCGTTTATCGTTCAACACGCGTGGGTGATTCCGGAAGGTGTACCCGAAAGGGGCCGAATCGGGCCCGGCGTGGACGCATGGTCCACGCCGTCGCCGAAATGGCCCCCTTCGTGCACGCGTCTGTCGGGTGGGGCTGACCCCGGCGCGGGCTACCGTCCCGATAGGGCCCCCGTCGGGGGCGGACCACGAAGGAGTGACCATGGCTGAGAAGGGTTTGGAGAACCTCTTCTTCGACACGATGCGCGACATGTACTACGCCGAGCGCCACATCTTGAAGAACCTGCCGGACATGCAGAAGGCCGCTGTCTCCGACGAGCTGAAGGAGGCCTTCGGCACGCACATCAAGGAGACTGAAGGCCAGATCCAGCGGCTCGAGAAGGTCTTCGGCATGATCGACCGGAAGCCCACCTCCAAACGCTGCGAGGCCATCGACGGCATCCTCTCCGAGGGCGACGAGATCCTCGAGGACTACAAGGACACGGTGGCACTCGACGCCGGCATCATCTCCTCCGCCCAGGCCGTGGAGCACTACGAGATCACCCGGTACGGCACCCTGCGCCGCTGGGCGAAGGTCCTGACGATCGGCGATGCCTACGACCTGCTCACCCAGAGCCTCGAGGAGGAGTCGCGGACCGACGAGCTGCTGACGAAGATCGCCGACGCCGAGGCCAACGCCCGCGCCGCGCAGGTCAAGAAGCAGTAGCCCGGGCGGAACGATCGCCGAGTAGGTCGCGAACGGTCGCCGAGTAGGCCGCGCTGCGGCCGTGCCGAGGCGCTGTGAATAACCTCGCCACGGGCCCGCGGCCCTACTCGGCGATCGAACGCAGGAGGGCCTGCTGCCCAACTCGGGGCGTCACTGTCACATCTTTGCTGGTCTTTCATCACAGAAGTGACACTGTGCGCGCGGACGAGCCTAGGGAGTCCTGACTTCCCTCTTCGACACCTTCCAGTGGGCGACGGCGGCGAGGGCTGCGCCGAGCGCCAACAGGGGCAGCCCGAACCGCCACGTCTCGCCGTCGATCTGTGTCACGAGCAGCACGCAACTGATGATGCCGAGCACAGGGACGACCGACTGGATGCGGAAGTGCGGGTGCTCGGCGCGGTCCCGACGCAGCACCAGGACGGCGGTGTTCACGGCGGTGAACACGACCAGCAGGAGCAGCACCAAGGTGGCCGCCAGCACCTCGATGGAGCCGAGCAGCGCCAAGAGCAGCGACAGCGCAGTGGTTGCCACGATGGCGAGCAGCGGCGTGCGGCGTCCGGGCAGCACCCGCGAGAGGAAGCCCGGCAGCAGCCCGTCCCGGCTCATCCCATAGGCCAGTCGCGAGGACATGATGCCCGTGAGCAGGGCGCCGTTCGCCACTGCGACCAGGGCGATGATCGAGAACAGCACCGGCGGCACGCCGCCAGCGGCGCGCACCACCTCGAGCAGCGGGCCCGACGACGCGGCCAGTTCGTCGGTGGGCAGGATGGCGCTCGCTGCCACACCCACGCCGACGTAAACCAGACCCGCCACCGCGAGGGCGCCGAACAGCGCACGCGGATACGAGCGCGCCGGGTCCTTCGCCTCCTCTGCGACGTTGACGGACGTCTCGAAACCCACGTAGGAGTAGTAGGCCAGCACCGTGCCGGCGAGGACGGCGAACACGGGGCCGTTCTCGGCGGTACCGAGTTCGGTGAGGCGCCCGAGGTCGCCGTCGCCGCGGGCCAGCACGGCGATGCCCAACCCGACGACCAGCAGGAGCCCGCCCACCTCGATGACGGTGGCGACCGCGTTGGCCCACATCGACTCCTTGATCCCGTAGGCGTTCAGGGCCGCCAGCAGGATGAGGAATACCAGAACGGTCAGCGGCACCGGAAGGGACACGAACTCGCCCAGGTAGTCGCCGGCGAAGCCGAGGGCCAGGGCCCCGACGGAGACGATGCCGGCCAGCAGCATGCAGAACCCGACGAGGAACCCGGCGAACGGTCCGAAGGCGCGCGTGGCGTAGTGCGACGAGCCACCCGCGCGCGGGTACTTCGTCGCCAGCTCGGCGTAGGACCCGGCGGTCAGCAGCGCCATGATCAGGGCCACGAGCAGCGGCACCCACACGGCGCCGCCCGACGCCGCGGCGACCGAGCCGACCAGGACGTAGACACCCGCGCCGAGGACGTCGCCGAGGATGAACAGGAACAGCGCGAGGGTGGTGACGTCGCGCTTGAGTGCGGGCTGTTCAAAGCTGGACACGCCGTCACAGTAGAGCGGCGACGGTGCACTGCGGCCACCTTGGGGGGCGGCGTGACAGGATGCTCACATGGAGCGAGATCTACTGGAACTGGCGCGACGCGGGCCCAAGGGCAACGTCGACCGGTTCCTCGCGTTCTGGATCGACATCATTACCCAGGGCCGCCAGTCGCACATAGAGGCGGTGGGCGGCCGGGTGCGCAAGTCGGTCACGAAATTCGTGCGCGACGT
Organism: uncultured Arachnia sp.; assembly: GCA_947499145.1. Taxonomy (GTDB): domain Bacteria; phylum Actinomycetota; class Actinomycetes; order Propionibacteriales; family Propionibacteriaceae; genus Arachnia. Next base: position 129,307 of record CANMNB010000008.1, on the reverse strand, counting down.
CGCCCCGTCGGCCGTCGCGGTGGGGGAGGACACCGTCGTCGCCGAGCTGCAGGACGCGGCGCGGATCTACTTCGCCACCTGCCTGACCGACTCCCAGTACACGTCGACGCTGTTCGGCACCAAGCGGCTGGAGACCGACCAGGTCCGCCGCAAGGCCGCCGCCGACGCAGCCGCCGCCCTCGGTGCGTTGGCCGACGCCGGCACGTTCGACGGTCTTGGCCAGCGCCTGCCCGGTGCGTTGGCGCGGGGTTTCGTCGACGCCATGCCCGAGTCGGAGCAGTCGCTGCGGGACGCCGTCGCGGGACACCGGTCGGCGCGCGGGATCGAACCCTTGATCTGGGACCGGTAGCCAGGCCCCCCGATCGTTAGATGGAGGGGGATCCCCGGAAACCAAACATCGCCACTACAGCTTGTGATCGGGGGGCCCGGCGACGACCCTCGCCTCAGGCGGACGGCATCGCCGGGTCCGCCATCGGCTGCGTGCAGAAGATGATCTTGACCCCGCAGCCCAGGCGCTTGCGCATGAACTCGCGGTCCCACCTCAGGCGCACCCACTGCTCCGCATCGCCCAAATCGTCGGGCTGGCCGTCGGGCATGATCCCGGCGGGGTCGTCGAGGGAGACGTACCACTCCGGCTCGTCGACGCCCGCCGACCGGCACTCGTCCTCGGCGCCCCGGGTCACCAGGTGCGCCGCCGATCCCTGGTAGCGACGGTCGTCGAGGACGGGGAGGTCGAGGCGCGGGCAGCTGCTGACGGTCGTGGAGGGTCCGTGCTCCCGCAGGAGTCCGTCCGCGTCCTCGACGGGGAACCACGCCACCAGCAGATGGTCGCAGACCTGGCTGTGGTCCATGACGAACCAGCCCTGCTCGTGGCGGGCGATCTCGCAGCGATACCCGCGCGAAACCGCGTCGGCCTCCGCTCCGACGGTGCCCGCGACGCTGGCCAGCAGCTCGTCGGCCTCCTCGTCGAAGAACGCCTGGTTGGAGTTCAGGGTCTTGGTGGCGAGCGCCGCCGTTCGGCCGGGCATCGTCAGCAGCCGGATCCCGACGGCCGCCACGACCAGCAGCGCCACCACCAACAGCCCGACCCCGATGCGCTTGACCCACGTCACGTCCCAAGGGTAGGAGACCGCGCGGCCACGTGGATGCCGCTGCCCACCGACGGCGCCGTCGCCTACGCTGGCCCGCGTGAAGGTACTTCTCCTCGGCAGTGGTGGACGTGAGCACGCGCTCGGCAGGGCGCTGGAGCAGGATCCGGAGGTCGACGAGCTCCACGCGGCCCCCGGCAACCCGGGCCTGGACGCCATCGCCCGGCTCCACGACATCAACCCTGCCGACCCCGACGCCGTCGTCGCCCTCGCTCGCGAGCTCGCCGTCGACCTCGTCGTCGTCGGCCCCGAGGCGCCGCTGGTCGCCGGGGTGGCTGACGCCGTCCGCGACGCCGGCATCGACTGCTTCGGCCCCTCCCGGGCCGCCGCCCAGCTCGAGGCGTCCAAGGCGTTCGCCAAGGAGGTGATGGCGGCCGCGTCGGTCCCCACCGCCGAGGCACGCCTCTGCACCACCGAGGCCGAGGCCGCCGCGGCACTCGACGAGTTCGGGCCCACCTACGTCGTCAAGGACGACGGGCTCGCGGCCGGCAAGGGCGTGGTGGTCACCGACGACCGCGACGCCGCACTCGCGCACGCCGTCGCCTGCGGACGGGTGATCATCGAGTCCTTCCTCGACGGCCCCGAGGTCTCCCTCTTCGCCATCTGCGACGGCGACCGCGCGCTCCCGCTCATGCCCGCCCAGGACTACAAGCGCGTCGGCGACGGCGACGCCGGCCCCAACACCGGCGGCATGGGCGCCTACTGCCCGCTGCCCTTCCTGGAGCCCGGCTTCGCCAGCGACGTCATGGCCCGCGTCATCCAGCCCACCCTCGACGAGATGAAGCGCCGCGGCACCCCGTTCGTCGGCCTGCTGTACGCGGGACTGGCGCTGACGTCGCAGGGCCTCAAGGTGGTGGAGTTCAACGTCCGCTTCGGCGACCCGGAAACCCAGGCCGTCCTGGCCCTCCTCGGCTCACCGCTCGGCCAGGTTCTCCGGGCCGCCGCGCGCGGCGAGCTGGAGTCGGTCGGCCAACTGCGGTGGCTCAATGGGGGTGCCGTCGTGGTCGTCGAGGCCGCCGAGGGCTACCCGGGCACGCCGCGCACGGGTGCCCCGATCGAGCTGCCCCGCGACACCGACGACGCCTGGGTCCTCCACGCCGGCACGGCACTGGTCGACGGCCAGCTCATGTCGTCCGGGGGCCGGGTGCTGGGCGTCGTCGCGCGCGGCTCCGACGTCGAGCACGCCCGCGAGCGCGCGTATTGGCTGGCCGACGGCATCCGCTTCGACGACGGCTTCCACCGCACCGACATCGGCATCCCGCACTGACGACCACACCCCGCGACACGGGCTCTGCGTGCCCTACTCGGGCAACGACGCTCGGTCGCCGAGTGCCGCCGCAGGCGGCGTGTCGAGGCGTGGTGAGTGACCCCTCGACACGGGCACTGCGTGCCCTACTCGGGGGAGAGGGAAACTGCACGGGCACTGGGTGCCCTACTGGGGCAACGACGCTCGGTCGCCGAGCAGCCGCCGCAGGCGGCGTGTCGAGGCGCCTACCAGGAGATCTGAGATCAGCACCCGTACCTGAAGGGGGCCGGATCGGAGGAGGCACGGACACTGCGTCCATGCCTTCCCTGATTCGGCCCCCTTCGTGCACGCTCCACCGCCGGGGAGGCGAGCCACACGGTCAGCGGCGGCGGTTCCGCCGCCAGATCTCGGCCGTGAGCACCGTCGCGAACGACGTCCACGCCGCGTAGGGGCTGAGGACCACCGTCCGCTCGGGCCTGCCGTTGCCGACGCGGCGCGTCAGGTCGATCGAGCTCGCCGCCAGCAGCGCCGCCACAACGGTGGACAGCCCCAGCTTCTTGCCCCGGAAGAACGCCCACGACCAGCCCGCGTTCAGCAGCAGGTTCGTGCCCAGGGCGGCGGCGAACGGCCGCGGGTCCCGCCCCTTGGCGTCGTCGTCGGCCATCCGGAGCGTGGAGGTCAGGATGATGTCGGCATACAGCGCGGTCCACACGATCGGGAACAGCCCGCCGGGCGGCTGCCACGACGGCTTGTCCAGTGAGCGGTACCAGCGCGAGTTCGGGTCGGTCGCGAGCGAGCCCGCCACCGCCGTCGCCGCGACGGCCCCGGAGACCGCCAGCAGGATGCCCCGCCAGCGCCGCGTCGTGGGACGGTCGACGGCCTCCCGGACGGCGGCGTCGAAGCCCGTCAGCCCGCCCGGTGGCGGGGGGATGTGGTCGTCGATGTCGCGCTCGCTGACGACGGTGTCGTGCACCAGGCTCGCGACCAGCGGGGCGGCCAACTCCGCCGAGATCGGCGTCATCAGCCCAATCCAGCGCCCCGCCAGCCGCGGCGTCGTGACGGGTGCATTGCCCACCAGACGCGGCGTGAACCCATGGACGCGGGCGTAGCGCTTCATCATCTCGGCGTAGGAGACGACGTCGGGTCCGCCGATGTCGAAGGTGCGGTTCACGTCGGCGGGCAGGTCGGCCGCCTTGACCAGGTAGTAGACGGCGTCGTCGGAGGCAATGGGCTGGATGCGGTTGCGGATCCACTTGGGCGCGACGGCGGCCGGGAGTCGCTCGGAGAGGTGGCGCAGCATCTCGAACGACGCCGACCCCGCACCCAGTAGCACCCCCGCCTGCAGCACGGCCGTCGGGACGCCGGAGTCCATCAGGACCTGACCCACCTCCGCGCGGCTGGCCAGGTGCGGCGAGAGGTCGGTCGCGTCGGGATGGAGCCCGCCCAGGTAGACGATCCGCTCCACGCCCTGCTCTCGGGCCGCGGTGGCGAAGACTTCGGCTAGGTCGCGGTCGCGCGTCACGAAGTCCCCGTCGCCGCCCATGGAGTGCAGCAGGTACCAGGCGACGTCGACGTCCTCCAGCGCGCGGGCGACGTCGTCGGCGTTGGAGGCGTCTCCCTCGACCACCTCGACGCGGTCGTGCCACGGGTGCTCGTCGAGCTTCTTCGGGCTGCGCACCAGCACGCGGACCTGCCAGCCCTCGTCCAGCAGCCGCTCCACCACCAGGCTGCCGACGTAGCCGGTGGCGCCGGTGACGAGCCCTCGCCGTGGGTCGCTCATGTCATCTCCAGAAGTCGAGTGCCGATGGCAGGAAGTAGAGCATGCCGAGGGACCACGTCAGGTGCGCGACGATCGGGGCCAGCAGCGACGTCGTGCGCTCCCGCAGCCACCCAGTTGCGGCGCCGAGCACGGCCGCGGCGAAGACCAGCAGCGCGACGCCCGTGACGACGGTCACGAGCGCGTAGGCGCCCGTCGCGATGGCGATGCGTGCCCAGCCCGCTCGCCCCACCACGCTCTCCGAGTAGTCGTCCTCGTCCGCCGAACCGCTCGCCGAGTAGCCGTCAGGCGGCGTGTCGAGGCGTGACTCCGAGTCAAGCCGCTCCGGCGTATCCAGCCGCGTGTCGAAGTGGATGACGTCGAACAACGCGCCGCGGAAGTACACCTCCTCCGTGATGCCGGAGATCGCGGTGACCAGCGTGACCGCCGCCAGCGACCCCCAGCGCGCGTGCTCCAGCAGCGCGTCCACGGGACCCGTGAGCGGCGGGATCTGGGCGACCACTCCCGCGCCCAGCAGGAACGCCACCAGCAGCCCACCGCCGACGCCGAGCCCCCAAGCGATGTCGCGCCAGGCGTCGTTGGGTCCCAGCCGCTGGAACATCCGACGGCGACCCGCGGCGACGCCGCCCAGCACCCACAGCGCCGCGACGGCCAAGGTGCAGACGAAGAACACCAGCCCGCCCGGCGGGGCGTTGACGCCGATCCCCAGCAGCACGGCCCCGAGCACGCCAACGGCCGCGACGATCACCAGCTGCCGGCTCCGAGTCTCCACCCGTCCGATCCTAGGGCGCCGCTCAGCCAGCCCGTCCCTCGCGCCAGTAGCCCATGATGGCCACCTCGTCGCGCTGGTAGCCCGCCGGGCCGAGCAGCCACCGTCGCAGCGGCTTCAGGCTGCCCGCCTCCCCGGCCACCCACGCGTAGCGCTGCTTGTGGCCGGTATCCGCCGTCTCCCACAGGATCGAGTGGTCCACGTCCACCTCGTCGACGCTCGCCGAGCCGAACCGGTGCAGGGGCGGAGCCGCCTCGGCGACGGCGGCCGCCAGCAGCGCGCCCCGAGGGCTCCCGTTGCGCGCGAGCCACTGCACCCGGACGCCGTCGGGGGCCTCGAATGCGACGCGGTCCGCCTCGCTCGACACCTCCAGCAGCACCGTGCCGCGCCACGGGTCGACGTCGTCGCCGCGGGCCAGCTCCGTGCAGATGGCCGCGATGGCCGGCACGGCGGTCTCGTCGCCCACCAGCAGCACGTCGCGGGCGGTGCCGGGGCGCCACTCGATGCCCCCATAGCCGGGGCCGCACACGGCGCGGTTGGGACCGATGACCGTCACGCGGTCCCCGGGCACCGCGCCGGCCGCCCACAGCGTCGCGGGCCCGCCGACCAGCTCGCCGTCCACCTCGTCGAGGTGCAGCACGACGTCGACCACCACCTCCGTGCCCGCCTCACCCCGCCGGATCTCGCGGGCGGTGTAGGTGCGCATGGCGCCGCGCTCGTCCTCGGGACGTGACAGCCACTGGCGGTACCACGACGAGTCGTCGCCCGAATCCAGCGAGGTGGGCCGGATGTCGTCCAGGCAGGCCAGCACCGTCTCGTGGCTGGACCCGGTGGTGGGCAGCACGAGCTTGAAGCGGAGGTCCATGCTGGGGCCGTCGACGCCGAAGTGCTCGAGCTCCGGGCCGCCGAGCGTGATCCGGCGCAGGGTGGGGCACAGGTCCTCCACGTGCAGCACCGTCGCGGACAGGGCGAGCGTGGGGCAGGACTCGCAGCGCATGCGGAACATTCAGCGCTCCTCTCGCGGGTGGGCGCGTCCGAGGGGGACCACGAGGGGGGTGCGGGAGACCGGATCCTCGATGACGCGGGCGGTCAGGCCGAACGCGTCGGCCAGCAGGTCCTCGGTCAGGACGTCGGCGGCCGATCCGGCGGCCCGGATCCGGCCCTTGGCCATGAGGACGACGTGGTCGGCGTAGCGGGCGGCCAGGTTGAGGTCGTGCAGCACCATCACCACGGTGGTGGAGCGGTGCCGGTTGAGCTCGGAGATGACGTCGAGGACCTCGATGGCGTGGGCGAGGTCGAGGAACGTCGTCGGCTCGTCCAGCAGCAGGATGCCGGTCTCCTGGGCCAGGACCATCGCGATCCACACCCGCTGCCGCTGCCCGCCGGACAGCTCGTCGACGACCCGCTCGGCGATGTCGGCCACCCCGGTCAGTTCCATGGCGCGGGCGACGGCGGCGTGGTCGGCCTCGCCCATTCGGCCCCACCAGCCCTGGTGCGGGTTACGTCCCAGCGCCACCAGCTCGCCGACGGTGATGCCGCCGGGCGACAGCGGCCCCTGGGGGAGGAGGGCGAGCCGCCGCGCGAACTGGCGGGCGGGGATGTCGTGGATGTCGGTGCCGTCCAGCCGGACGCTGCCCGACGTGGGCTTCAGCAGCCGGCCGAGCCCGCGCAGCAGCGTGGACTTGCCGCAGCCGTTGGGGCCGATGAGCGCGGTGATGGAGCCGTCCGGGACCTCGATCGAGAGGTCCTCGACGACGGGGCCGGCCCCGTAGCCCAGCGTGAGGGAGTCAGCGGTCAGGATGGCCATCTCAGGTCCTCCGGGATCGGGTCAGCAGCCACATGAGGAAGGGGGCGCCCAGCGCGCCGGTCACGACGCCCACGGGCAGGTCGGTGCCCCCGAACGCCGTGTTGCCCACGGTCTCGGCCCCGGTCACCAGCAGGGCCCCGAACAGCGCGGCGCGGGGGAGCGACGCCCGCCCCCGGCTGGTCATCCGCGCCAGCGGCCCGGCCATGAGCGAGACGAACGCGATCGGGCCCGTGGCGACGACGGCGACGGCGCTGAGCGCGGCCCCGACACCCACCAGCGTCATCCGCACCCCCGCGACCCGCACCCCCAGCGACGCGGCCGCGTCGTCGCCCAGCTCCAGCAGCACCAACTTCCGCCGGGCCGCCATGGAGGCCGGCAGCAGCAGCGCGAGCGCCCCGGCCAGGGCGGCGACCTCCTGCCACGACGTCGAGTCCAGCGAGCCGGTCAGCCAGCGGTAGACGTCGCCCACCTGACGAGCGTCGGCCCGCGTGAGCAGGTGTACCACGAGGGCGCTCAGCATGGCGCCGATCGCGACGCCATGCAGGATGAGCGCGCCGCCCACCTCCTGCGCGTGGTGGGAGAGGGCGTAGATGCCGAACGCCGCGGCGCCGGCCCCAGCCAGGGCCACGCCCGCGAGCGCCCAGCCCTCGAGCCCCCACAGCACCATCGACGCCACGGTGGCGGCGGAGGCGCCCATCTGGATGCCGATGACGTCGGGGCTGGCCAGCGGGTTGCGCAGCAGCGACTGGAAGATCGCTCCCGAGGCGCCCAGCGCCGCCCCGGCGAGGATTCCGGCGGCGGCGACGGGCAGCCGGACCTGGGTGACCACGTAGCGCAGGCCGCCGTCGGAGCTGCCGTCGAGCGCGGAGACGACGTCGACGGGGGTGAGGAGGCGGTCGCCCAACAGCACGACGGCCACCGCGGCGACCGCCACGGCGACCACCAGTGGCCACGTGCGTCTCATGCCGCCACCGCCCCGCGACGGCGCACCAGGATCACCATGACCGGGGCGCCCAAGAGGGCCGTCATGACGCCGACCGCCACCTCGCCAGGGGGTGCCGCCAGCCGCCCGACCAGGTCCGCGGCCAGCAGCAGTGCCGAGCCCGCCAGCATCGAGAGGGGGAGCAGCCAGCGGTGGTCGGGCCCGAAGGACAGCCGCACCAGATGCGGCACGACGAGCCCCACGAACCCGATCGGCCCCACCAGCGCCGTGGCGGCACCCGCGAGGGTGACGGCCCCCAGGGCGCCGAGCGAGCGCACGAGCGTCACGGGGGTGCCGAGCGAGCGGGCGGAGTCGTCGCCGAGCGAGAGGCGGTTCAGCGCCGCCGCGGTGGACAGGCAAAGGGCGGCGCCCACGATGAAGAAGCCGATGGCGCCCGGGAGGGCGTCGAGCCCGCGGGTGCCCAGGACGCCGGCCTGCCAGAAGCGGAACCGCTCCAGGGCCGCGGGGCGCAGCAGCGCGATGGCCGCCACGACGCTGGTGAGTCCCGCGGCCACGGCCGCGCCGGCGAGGGCCAGGCGGATCGGCTGCACGCCGCCGGGGGAGGCCGCCGCCACCAGGTAGACCAGCGCGAAGGCGGCGAGTGCCCCGACGATGGCCGCCGCGGCGGTGCCGGGGAGGCTGCCGACGCCCGCGGCCAGGGCGATGATCACGGCCACGGCCGCTCCCGCGTTGACCCCTAGGATGCCCGGGTCGGCCAGGGGGTTGCGGGTGATCCCCTGGAGCGTGGCGCCGGCCAGCCCGAGCCCGGCGCCCACCACCAGCCCGTCGACGGTGCGGGCGAACCGCGACGCGACGACGAGGTGGTCACCGTTGGCGGGATCGGGGGCGACGAGCGCCTCCCACACCACGTCCAGGCCGGTGGTGCGCGCCCCCACGGCGAGCGACGCGAACGCCAACAGCAGCACCAGGACCAGCAGTCCTGGCGCGATGAGGGCGCGGCGTCGGGTGGGGGGCACGACGGTGGCTCAGGACTCCTGGACGCGCGCCGTCGCGTCGGCGAAGGCCGGCATCACCTTGTCCAGCACCCACGGCAGGCTCAGCGGGTTCGCTGCGGAGATGGCGAGCACCTCCGCGTCGCTGCCCAGGACCACCAGCCCGCCTTTCTGAACGGCGGGGATCTGCCCGAACAGCGGGTGCGCGGCGATGTCCTCGGCCGTGGTACCCGCGGGGAGCCAGGTGAAGAACAGGTCGGATTCCACCTCGTTGGCGCGCTCGGCGGACCACTCGAAGAAGAAGTTCTCGGTGCCGCCGTTGGCCCCGACGAAGTCCGCGACGGGGATGCCGGCCATCTCAAGGAAGCGGCTGCGGTTGTCGCCGAGTCCGTAGATGCTGAGCACGTTCTGGCTCGGGTCGATGTTGCCGGCGATCGCCGTGAGGTCGCCGAACTCCGGGTGGGAGCCGACGCCCGCCTCGCGGACGAGTTCCTCGGTCTCGGCGACGAGCGCCTCCGCCTCGGCGGAGCGGCCGAGGGCGTCGCCGATCATGGTGGTCGACTGCTGCCACGGCGTCTGGTAGGCCGCGACACCGGGGCCGATGACCGGGGCGATGGCGCTGAGCCGCTCGTACTCCTCCTCGGTCATGCCGGAGTAGGCGCCGATGATGAGGTCGGGCTCCACGGAGGCGATGGCCTCGAAGTCGATGCCGCTGGCGACGTCGAACTGGACGGGCGCCTGGTCGGTGTCCCAGCCGGCGCCGAGCTCCTCGAGCTTGGCGTCCTTCCAGTCCGTGGAGTTGTTGTCGTTCATGCCCCACGTGTCGGCGTCCATCCCGACGGGCACGACGCCGAGGGCCAGGGCGATGTCGGCGTTCACCCAGGAGATCGTCGCGACGCGCTCCGGCTCCTCCTCGACGGTGGTGGTGCCGTAGATGTGCTCGACGTCGACGGGCCATGCCTCGGCCGTGGCGGCGGTCTCGGTGCCCGTGGCGACCGGATCCTCGGCGGTGTCGTCCGCGCACCCGGCGAGGACGGCGACGGGGGCGAGGGCCAGGCTCGCGAGGACGAGGCGACGGGGGACGCTCATGGGAGACTCCTTCAGGTTAGGCGTGCCTAACTTAAGGGGACCAAGTTTAGGTGACGAAATCCTGTCCAAAATCTGGAGGGGGTGATGGGCGCCGCACACGCTTCCGGAGGGCAGGCAATACGCTTGCCCCCATGAGCGTCCCCAATGTGCTGGCCACCCGTTACGCCTCGCAGCAGATGCGCGACATCTGGGCCCCCGAGGCCAAGATCGTCGCCGAGCGGCGGCTGTGGATCGCGGTGCTGCGGGCCCAGCGCAACCTGGGCGTCGACTTCGGCGGGGCCGACGCCGACCAGGTGATCGCGGACTACGAGCGCGCCGTCGACCACGTGGACCTGGAGGCCATCGCCGAGCGCGAGCGCGTCACCCGCCATGACGTCAAGGCGCGCATTGAGGAGTTCAACGCCCTGGCCGGCCACGAGCACGTCCACAAGGGCATGACCTCCCGCGACCTTACGGAGAACATCGAGCAGTTCCAGGTGCTCGCCAGCCTGCAGGTCATCCGCACCCGCGTGATCGCGACTCTGGCGCAGCTCTCCCGCATCGCCGTGGAGTACGCCGACCAGGCGCTCACCGGCCGCTCCCACAACGTCGCCGCGCAGATCACGACGCTGGGCAAGCGCTTCGCGACCGCCGCCGACGAGCTGCTCGTCGCCTACCAGCGGCTGGAGGACCTCATCGACCGCTACCCGGCCCGCGGCATCAAGGGCCCGGTGGGGACGGCCCAGGACATGCTCGACCTGCTCGGCGGCGACGCCGACAAGCTCGCCCAGTTGGAGCTGCGGATCGCCGAGGAGCTCGGGTTCGGGCAGGTCCTGACCTCGACCGGGCAGGTGTACCCGCGCTCGCTGGACTACGACGTCGTGACCGCCCTGGCGCAGGTGGCGGCGGCGCCGTCGAACGTGGCGACGACCATCCGGCTGATGGCGGGCCACGAGCTGGTGACGGAGGGCTTCAAAGAGGGCCAGGTGGGCAGCTCCGCCATGCCCCACAAGATGAACACCCGCTCCTGCGAGCGCGTGAATGGGCTGGCCGTGATCCTCCGGGGCTATGTGTCCATGGTGGGGGAGTTGGCCGGCGACCAGTGGAACGAGGGCGACGTCTCCTGTTCCGTCGTGCGGCGCATCGCCCTGCCGGACGCGTTCTACGCGCTGGAGGGGCTGTTCGAGACGTTCCTGACGGTGCTGGCCGACTTCGGCGCCTTCCCGGCCGTGATCGACGCCGAGCTCGAGCGCTACCTGCCGTTCCTCACCACCACCAAGGTCCTGATGGCCGCGGTGCGGAAGGGTGTGGGGCGCGAGGAGGCCCACGAGGCCATCAAGGAGCACGCCGTGGCCGTGGCGCTGGAGATGCGCCAGGGGCTGCAGACCAACGATCTCCTCGACCGGCTGGCGGCCGATGGGCGCCTCAAGCTGGACCGCGAGGAGCTGGGCTCGCTGGTCGGCAGCCCGCTGGAGTTGGCGGGCACGGCGCAGTCGCAGGTGGAGCGGATCGCGACGCGGGTGGCGCGGATCACTGACGCCGAGCCGGAGGCTGCGGCCTATCATCCGGGGATTGTCCTCTGAGCGGAGCGTTAGTCGGACTTAGCAAGCTCCTTGAGTCTCTTCGTCAGAGCCGAGAGCGGAAGTGAGAGCTCATCTGAGTGAGGCAGTCGCCACTGAGCAACTTGGTGAACACCATCGGTCTTCAGGGAGTCCTGTCCGCGGTCACTCTTGCTGAGCTAGCCGGAAGATGGCCAGTCGAAAGGCGAGCCTCTCGGATGATTCTGAGTCTTGTAGCGCCTGCGCTGCCCAGGCTGATGCCTTACCCATAGAAAGGACTGCGTATCCGCAATTGGCTAGTGAGGACGCGTACGAGGCTCCGCGTGGGCGCGCACTGGAGGTGCGGGTGCGCTTCCCTCCCTTGGTCGCTGCCACGCTCATAAAGAATTGGAGTGTAACCGCAACACAGTCGCGTGGACCGGTGCTGCCCGATGTCGGCCACATCATTCTCAGTCGGCCACCGTTCTGGCGGTGGCGTCCCGTACCGCTCCTGGCTGAGGCCGTCAATTTTCGAAGCTGCACCCAGCATCTGTGGGCCGCCTCCGTCTGGTCGCGAATTGGCGACTCCTCGGGCTCGCTAGCTAGTCAGGCGGCTGGCGACCGCAGAGAGGCGGCGAACAGCATAAGAACCCTGACAACGGCGCCTGCGGCGGCACCGGCTGCAGCAGACGTCAGTGGATCGATGCCTGCAAAGTACAGGATGACAACACTCGCACAGACGCTTAAGGATGCAACCCCGAGCGCCTCAGTAACGCGACGGTAGGCATTCATTACATTGAGAGTTACGCTCAAAATATAGGCTACGGGCGTGCATATCGCGCCTATCGCCAAGAATGTCAGCGGTAGTCGTTCCATCACAAACATCTCCGAGTAAACGAGGCCCAGGATCTTAGGTCCGACAGCCACGACAGCGCCGCCGACGGGCATCCCCAACAACAGGACGGTGAGAGCGACACTCTGTGCCTTGCCCCTCAAGGCCTCGACGCCGGATGCCAACCGAATCTGACGAAATGGTGTGATAAATATCGTCTGGAGGCTGGACCCGATGAGTTCAGATGCGGTTAGGACGTACGCTGCCGCCGCGTACTTTCCCGCAAGCGTACTTCCGGCGATGAAGCCGAGAGCGAAGATTGGCAACTGGAACAAGAGCGACGCGAATACTTGGCCAAGCGTCACGGTTAGGCCCGCGCGGACTACAAACTTGTATCCGCTGACCTCGTCCTCGTCATACGTGAGCCGGGACCCGTGCGCGCGTGCCCACAGTGCCACGGCTGCGGCAGCGAGAGCTGAGCCGATGATGGCAAGTTCAGAACTGCCAGCAACAACAACAGCCAGTGTTGCCAAGAGCATTGTCAATCCGGCATTGACAATCATCATCATGCCCAAGAGGCCGAGGCGGTTAGCGAACTGAACGCGAGCCAACTCGAGGTCAGCGAGAGCTGAGGCGATCTTGAACAGCAGCACGGCAAACCCAAGGCCGAGAGCAACCGCGGGATGTCCGAGGATATAGGCCAGAAGGGCGGCCGAGCCGAGCGCTATTCCAATGATCCGGAGGTTAGTGTATATCCTCCACGGCCACTGGTTGGAGGATGAGACAAAGATGGTTCGTAGACCCATCTGGGCGACTATAAAGATGGGCGTGCCCGCTGCAAGGATTATGCTGTATTCACCAACTGCCTTGGGGCCATCGGGGGACCGCGCCAAGAGCCAAACAATAAACCAGTGAGAGAAGGCCCCTGCAAGCGTTCCTAAGAGGACTAGGGTCTTAGTGCCAATTCTAGCCATCATGGCAGTCTCATTTCATGGACCACAGGCGGGCGGGACCGATCGATGCGCCCGGCAGCGCGCCTACCTCTCTGGTCTTGATGATAGTTTATCTTTCATTGTGACTCCGAGCATTATTCCCAAAGCTACCCAGAGGATCCTCGCATTGTTCAGAGATATAGCAAAAGAGCCAAAGAGCATCACCATCACCACCAGACGTGCAGAAGCCCAAGATTGCAGATCTCGGACAGTGCTGCGTGTCGGGCGTCGGAGCAGGACGTAGCAAACCCATGTGAGGAAGATCAGTGCCCAAACCAATCCCCATTCGGCCCCCACCTGAATAAACGTATTGTGAGCCAAGACGCCGACGCCCGATAGCTGGGCCGCCAGGGCGGTGTACGTGCCTACACCCACGCCGAGCAGTGGAGACATCGTGATGATGCCAATCCCTGTGCCCCAAGCTAGCGCCCGGCTTGACCCCTGTTCGTCAATGGCAACATCAAAGTCCGTCAATAGCGGGAGGAGACGGTTGAATGCCCGATTGGATTCGATGTAACTCACGAGGTTCGATGGCCCATTGGAAAGAGCTAGGCTATAGACGACGGCGACACCAAAGCACAATGCAATGGCGTACAACAACACCTTTTCGAATCGTCGTGAGGGACCAGGACGGCGTCGCAGCGCCTGCAGCGAAATCAAGACACCCCAGGCGAAGAGCACTACCGCGCCCGTCTTTGAGCCGGACATCAATGTTCCGATCACCAAGACGCTAACTGCCCACAGCTTAACTATACGGTTAAGCGCATCGTCCTTCCAGATGGCGGTGAGTGCCGCGACGGCCAGAACAGAGTAGTAGTTGGGGTCATTCATCAATCCACGGAATCGGAATGAAGCGTAGAAGAACTCATGCGCCCGTGGGAGGCCGGGAAAAACTATGTAAGCAGTAGCGACTGTGCCCAAAATTGCTCCCCCGATACCGAACCATCGGAGTAGAATGGCCCCACGCCCGTACAATCCTACGGAGAGGCCGAGGAGCAAAAAAACAAATGAGGTTAGCAATTTCACGTAACCGCTGAGGACATCTACGAATGCTACTCCGGTTGTCAACCCATAGGTGGCCACGAGTAGAGAAGTAAGAATTGTCGACGCCGACAGGGCCAACGCCGCCACTGCGAGCGATTGGGGAATAACCAGCATCCGGCTAGCGACGAAACCGACCAGCAAGAGGGCGGCGATGGGGTCGGCAATCGAAAGATTGGTACCAAACACAACTGACGAATGGTGCAGACCCACGCCCAGCGCCGCTATCAACACCGTGTAGCCAGCGGGGAGCTGGTGGCCAAGCGGAAATGGAGGCGATAGGACCGACGTTAGCTTCGGTCTCGTCCAAGCGAATGTCCCAGCCGCACCGCGTCCCAGAGCGTTTGGGGTTGTTCCGTGGACGGGACGGGGAGTGCCCTCTCTATTCGTCACTGCTGCACGCACGCCTCGGATTACCACCGTCGGGCGCGGCAGAATAGGCCTCCCTGGCGTTTGCTCGGTACTCATGTGCTGGGAGCGTGACACTGGAACCGTGCGTTGACAGATGCTTTGCTGCCTCTAGCCACTGGGCCCCCCTTGGGACGAGGGTGGAGGGATGCATCCCCACATCTTGTCCGAAGTCTAGGCACTTTTGATGATGCCCCTCGAGGAGGAATGGTACCTCGGTGAGATAGGCCACGATCGCTCCGTGCAGACGCTGGCTCCAAACCATGGAACTCTCGGCGATGGACTTCAAGGTGCCCTCAAGCCCCATCTCCCCGTAGGTCTGGACCTCCACGGTCCAGCCGGCGGCGCTTAACCGCCGGGATAGATCATGACACAGGGGGACGTCGTTGGATGCGGGCGTGCTCGCGAGAGCGAGAAGTCGCACGATGTTGGGTGTGGCGCGGGCATCTTGCGCGGCGACAAGTGCCGACTGGATCCGCGTCGCCAGCTCGGCAGGGTCGGAAACAGCTGCCGCCGACGGGCACACGGTGATGAGGCCAGCTACGGTGGGGTGGACACGGATAGACTCGTTGAGAGCCACGAGGTCGCCCCCGACACGAGGGGCTGGAGCGTTTGGGACTAGATTCCCAAACACTTCTGCCGAACGAGTGTCGCGCACGACGAGCCAACTCAGTTGACTCAGCGACAGAGTGACGCGGCGGACGGCTTCCGGCGAGTCAAACGGCCCCACGGAGACACCCAGTGCCTCGAAGCGTCGAAACCGTAGAAGGCGTTGGCGCAGCCTGTCCACACCAGTTACGTCCTGAAGAATGGAGCCGCCGCACATTGCGACGGTATCCGCCCAGAGAAAACCCACAGTGGCGAGTAGAACTCTCAGAGCTCTGCCCAAGGGGGTACTCCGAGCATAAACACCAACCGCTGTGGGTGCGAACGTCCGTACGGTCGCCCCGGGCCAGAGCTTGCCGCTCTGTTGGCGAACAGTCGCGGTGAAGAGATCGTCCCCGAAGTTTCCCATTCCATAGGCGCCGACGGCGTGCACTCGCCTCCGGCTTCTCGCACTCATGTGGATAAGCTCCAATCCATTGTAAAGTCAGGCTGTCAATTTCGGTTCGCAGATCGCAGTTGATGCTTTAGCTTCCTCAACATAATGCGCGACAAGCGCACAGCCGTCCTTGTGGTCAGAGATGACAGGCCGACTGCAAGGTCAAAGTTGGTAAGCTTGCCGACCTTCTTAGCTCCGAGAAATGCCGAGTACTCTCCGGCGATCATTCGCCACACGGCGGCCGACTGCCCGGACGCGCCGTATGGGGCCTTAAAGAGAGCAACGAGCGGTACTTCCAAGCGGACGATTTCCTCACCTGAGGCGGCGATGTTCAACCATAGTTCGTAGTCCTCGCAGAAACGACGTCCTCGCGGGAATCGGAACTTTAGATCACGCTTGACGAGAACCGACGGCGTGGACATGCGATTGCGGATTAACAGGTCGGTCTTAGTAACTCTGCGAGTAGCATAGGGCCATATTTCTGATCGTGCGAAGTCGACTTCATCGCTGCTCAGGACCCATTTTGCAGCAACCATCGCCACTGAAGGATTCATTTCTATGCAGTGGAACTGAAGCTCGAGCTTTCTTGGATGCCAAGCGTCGTCGCAGTCGAGGAAGGCGATCCACTTTCCGGACGCTTGTGCCCAGCCGGCGTTGCGTGCTTCGGCAGGACCAGCATTCTGGGGGAGCGTAATGATGCGAGCGAGTGGATAGTTCTTGAGGACTTGCATCGCCCAAGCAGAGTTCCTCGCGTCGGAGCCATCGTCGACGATGATGATCTCCCGCGGCCTGATGGACTGGGAGTCAACGGAATCGAGGGCACGAGCCAACGTGCTGGCCGAATTATAGAACGGTATCACCACGGACACGTCTACGCGGTTCGGCAATGTGGAGGCCTCGAGCTTGTCGGAATAGTCAGGGCTGCTCATCATGTTCCACGGGGCTGGCGAGGCGGTTTGAGATGTCGCGATAGATGTCCAGCGTAGAGGCGACGGCTCTTTCGACACTGTAAGGGCGTAGTGCCGTTGGCCCCCCTCGGAACTTGTCAGGTTGGCCAGCGACTTCCAAGATGGCGTGGGCCCAGTCTGACGGATCGCGGCCTTCGATAAGCAGGCCGGAATGACGATCGACCAGGTCGGTGACCCCACGTATCCGTCCACCGATGACTGGAGTGGCTGCTCTCATCGCTTCCATCACGGCGACAGGCAATCCTTCTCTCCTCGATGGGTGAATGAGGAGGTCTGCAGCCGCGATCAGGTTTTCCACATCATTTCTATATCCCAACAGCTTGACTCGATCCATAACTCCGAAGGATTCGGCCATTTCTGTGAGGGCATCGTATTCAGGTCCCTCCCCAGCGATCGCTAGTTTGAAATGCTGAGGTAGCTGGGCGAGTGCTTCGATAGCAAGTCGGTGTCCTTTGTTGCTGTTCAGCTCGCCCACGGAGAGAAGAAGAACCTCCTTGGAGTTCACACCCAGAGTGCCTCTGGACTGTTTCGAGGTAAGACTGCTGGGCGATGGTCGTGCTGATATCCCTACACCAGGAACGAAAGCCACCTGTGGGTGAGTGAACCACCGGCGAGCCCGGCTATAATCCTCCCGGTTCAGGGTGGCGAGATAGTCCGTGAAGTGAGACATCAGCCATTCGAGAGGAAAGTAGAGCAACCAGGCGCTCTTGGGGCCGTCATGCATAAAATGAAAGCCGTGCGCGGTGTAGATGACGATAGGCTTTCGACGGTTGATGGCGGCCAGCCTGCCTATGAACGCTGCCACTGGAGTGTGGACGTGGATAACGTCGTAGGCTTCAATGCGGATGAGGCGACGGAGTGCCCTTAGTGCCGCCAAGTTTCTTGGATTCAGCGGCGATCGATGCAAAGGTACATCGTGAACTTGGTTCACAAGAGTCAAAATCGAGTGCTCTAATGGGCGTTGGACCGCGCAGGCAATATCAACTGAATGACCCTCGTCGGTGAGGGCCGCGATATGTGGTTCAAGAAAGGCGTTCACTGTTCCAGAGACCGTTGTCATCACAAGTATATGCATTCCGCCGACTCTCTCGGTATGGCCATTTCGTACTGTGTCAAGCTGTGGCGTGTGAAGAGGTTTGCTCTCCGGTTTGGCCCTTGCCCTCGCGTGGGGCGTGCTAAGGAGACAATGTAGATTGGTCCTTCTTGGGAAGGGCGCTTTCGTCTAGATGTTGCATAGGAGGCTGGGGGTCTATGCAGCGCCGGATACGTTGTGGAGTTCACGAGGTCTGAGTCCTGATCAGCCTAGCTGGGTTTCCGACATAAACTCCGTAGGGCTCGGTGTTGCGAATTACGGTAGCGCCGGCTCCTACAAGAGTGTGTGAGGAGACATGACTCACGCCTGTCGAAACCACTGAGCCGATCCCGAACATGCACCCAGCGTCGACGGTGATTGATGCGCCCACGTTCGCGCCGGTCGAAACGAAGCAGCCTTCGCCGAGTTGCGTGTGATGCGCAACCGTAGCGTGTGGGCTTAGGATTGTTCCGTTCCCTAGGGTGGCATGGGTCCATACTTGGCAACCAGGGTGGAGATAGACAGCCTCGCCGATGCTGGCCTTGGGACTGACAAGGGACATGGGGCTAATCAACGAGGGCGTGTCCAACCCGAGGGCCCGAGCCCGTTCCAGCCAGAAGAGACGGACGTCGTTATTGCCGATTGCCACAGCGACGGAGCAGTCGGAAGGCAGATCGGCGAGGCCCGCGGCGATTGGAGAGTGAATCGGGGCTCCATCAAGTCTACTGCCGTTCTTGGCGCAATCGTCGTCAAGGTATTGAGTGGTTACATATCCGCATGTACTGGCTAACTCGGCGATAGTTGCGGCATAGCTTCCTGCACCGATGATTGCGATGTCGCGGTGCTCTTGCGCGAGTTCACTACCCATTGGGCTCCTCGGTCCCCGTGAACGGTTTCATCGTTGCTTCGCCATGAGCCGAGATCCCAGTTCGATGTAAGACGGCAGTGATCGTCTCAGTGAGAATGCAGAGGTCCAAACGTAGGGACCGGCGCCCTACATACTCCACATCCAAGTCGAAGCGATCTTCCCAAGTCAGGAGGTTTCGCCCGCGAACTTGTGCTAGGCCGGTCACCCCGGGGCGCACCTCGTGGCGCCGCGCTTGATGGGCATTGTAGAGAGGAAGATAATGGGTCCTGAGCGGCCGCGGTCCGACCAGACTCATATCTCCCTTGAGCACGTTCCAAAGGCTGGGCAACTCGTCGAGGCTGGTTGAGCGGAGAACCTGACCCACTCGGGTGAGTCGTTGTTCGTCGGTGACCATAGTTGCTGTGGGATGCTTCATCGTCCGGAACTTCACAAGTTCGAAGACCTTGCCGCCTTTGCCTGGCCGTGGCTGACGGAACAAGACCGGACGTCCATGTGTAGCCAGGACCACAGCCGCGGTCGCCGCTTGGATCGGCAGGGTGATCACCAAGCCAATGGCGCTGACGGAGATATCGATCACTCGTTTGACCGCGTCGTAAGGCCGGGCGTCAGGACGCGACATCTGCCTGCTCCTGCCGTAAGAACTGCGTGATTGAGTCACTCACTCGGGCACTCTGCGTCTCGTCGAGAGCTGAGGCGCTGGGGAGGGACAGGCCCGCGTGGAAGAGCCGCTCACTGGTCCCGTCAACGAAAGCACGGTGCTCGCCGTAAACCGGCTGCATGTGCATCGGCTTCCACAGTGGACGCGCCTCGATGTTCTGCTCCGCGAGGTGTAGCCGGAGCTCTTCAGCCGTGAAGCCGGCGTGCTCAGCGTCCACCACGATCGACGTGAGCCAGAAGTTGTCGCGGGTGTCGCCGCCGTCAGCCCCGGATGGCTCACCGAACATCGTCACACCGGGCACATCTTGGAAGAGTTCGCGGTAGCGGACGCGGTGCTGACGGCGTCGCTCGATCATGTCGTCCAGCCGTGAGAGTTGGGCCCGTCCCAGCGCGGCCAGGATGTTCGACATACGGTAGTTGTAGCCCACGTCGGTGTGCTCGTAATGCACCACCGGCTGCCTGGCCTGGGTTGCCAGGTAGCGCGTGCGCTGCGCCATCTCCTCGTCGTCGGTCAGCAAGGCGCCACCGCCGGAGGTGGTCATGATCTTGTTGCCATTGAAGGACAGCGCGGCCGCCACGCCGAACGAGGCCGAGGAGCGGCCGTCGCGCACGGCGCCCAAGGACTCCGCGGCGTCGGAGAGAACCGGGACGCCATGTTGCGCTGCGATGGCGTCGATGCGTTCGTGGTCGACGACCTTGCCCAGCAGGTCGACCGGCACGACGGCCTTCACGTGGCGGCCCTCACTCTCGAGAGTGGCGAAGGCCTCCTCGAGCAGGTCGGGGTTCATGTTGCCGGTCTCGTCGCAGTCGACGAACACGGGCTCGGCGCCGGTGTACTTGATCGAGTTGGCGGTGGCAGCGAAGGTCAGGGTGGAGGTGAGGACGAGGTCGCCGGGTCCGGCTCCGAGGTTCAACAGGGCCAGGTGCAGGGCGGCGGTCCCGGAGGAGAGCGCCACGGCGTGCTTGCGGCCGGTGTACTCGGCGAGCTCCTCCTCGAACGCGTCGACCTCGGGACCGAGCGGGGCCACCCAGCCGGAGCGGATGGCGCGGACTAGGGCGTCCTCTTCCAACTGCGTCACGTCGGGGGAGGAGAGGTAGATGCGTTCCGTCACCGCTGCGCCTCGGTGATGTCGCGCTCGATCAACACTTGGTCCATATATCCGCTCGCTCATGCAATTCGGCCAACTGATGAATATCACCGCGAAAGTGCTTGTGGCACCGGATGCCACGGCGATTTTCAAGGATCACCTTAGCTGTTGGGTGAGAGGTCGAGAAAGCGGACTCACTTCTCGATCTCCCAGCGCGAGGCGCTTACCCATTCATCGCGCGGCATTCG
Organism: uncultured Arachnia sp.; assembly: GCA_947499145.1. GTDB lineage: Bacteria > Actinomycetota > Actinomycetes > Propionibacteriales > Propionibacteriaceae > Arachnia. Next base: position 108,803 of record CANMNB010000008.1, on the reverse strand, counting down.
GCGTCGGGTCAGATGCACCTCGACACGCCGCCTCACGGCGGCTACTCGGTGATCGTTGGTCCCACCTCGACACGCCGCCTCACGGCGGCTACTCGGTGATCGTTCCGTCCCACCTCGGCACGCCGCCTTCGGCGGCTACTCGGTGACCGGCTGCAGGACCGCCGACATCAGGCCGAGGTCTGCAGGGCTTCCCGCCACTTCACTGGCTTGCCGGTGCGCAGCAGGGCGTTCTCGTAGATCCGCGCCGCGAACCAGATGATCAGCATCGTGGTGGCGAACAGGATGCCCAGGGAGGCGAAGGGCTCCCAGAACGCCTGCTCGCCCGTGAACACCCGCAGCGGCACGGCCACGGGGGCGGAGAACGGGATGTAGCTCATCACCGTCAGCGCGAACGGGTTGTTGAAGGCGAAGATGATGCCGAAGTAGGGGAGCATCACCAGCCACATGATCGGCTGCTGCACGTTGGCCAGGTCCTCCGGGCGGGAGACCAGCGCGGCCGCGGCGGCATACAGCGACGCCACCATCACGAAGCCCACTAGGAACAGCACCACGAACCACAGGATCGGGGCGGTGAGGTTCATCGTGGGCAGCTGGTCGCCGTTGATCGCCATCCCGAGGAACACCGTGCCCACGATGAGCGCGATCTGCACCAGCGCTGCAAGCGAGTTGCCGACGATCTTGCCCGTCAGCAGGGCCCGGGCGGAGACGGTGGCCAGCAGGATCTCCACGATGCGGGTCTGCTTCTCCTCCACCACGGAGTTCGCGATGCTCATGCCGAACGTGATGGCCGACATCATCCACACGATCCCGAAGCCCAGCGCGATGATGTACAGCACGCCGGGGTTGGCGGCCTCGGTGTCGAGCATCTCCACCGTCGGGGAGACCGAGAGCATCTGGATCCACGAGCTGGGCAGCTCGTCGAGCGTGTAGAGCTTCACCCCGATCGGGTTGCTGGGGTCGGGGACGACGGCGACGTCGGCCTCCTCGGAGAGCACGGCGTCGCGGGCGGCGGCGTCGTCGGCCAGGACGAGGATCTCCTCGTCACCGCCCAACGATTCGACGACGCCCTGAGCCTCGCCCACCACGGCCACGGTGTCGGGGCCGCCGCCGAAGAAGTCCTCCATCCGCGGCATCAGCACCATCACCAGGAGGATCACCACCAGCGTGATGAGCGTGGAGATCAGGAAGGACTTCGACAGGATGCGGGCGCGGATCTCCCGCTGCGCGACGATGCCGACGGAGTTCCAGAACGGGGGGCGCGGGGTAATCACTGGGTGACCTCCTTGTAGATCTCGTGCAGCGAGCGCTGCACGGGGCCGAAGCTCTTTACCGTGCCGCGGGCCAGCGCGGCGGTCAGGACGGAGTTGGCCTGCTGCTCGGTGGGCGCGGTGAAGCGCACGTAGCCGCCGTCGAACTCCAGCACCTGCACGCCGTTGTCGCGCACCCAGCCCGTGTCGGCCGACGCCGTCATCTCCCACTCGCCGGTGCTGCCGGCCGCCAGGAGCTGCTCGCGGGTGCCGTTGGCGCGGATCTCGCCCTCGGCGATGATGACCAGCTCGTCGCAGAGCCGCTCCACCAGGTCGAGCTGGTGGGAGGAGAACAGCACCGGGGCGCCGGTGGCGGCGACGTCGCGCAGGACGGCGACGGTGGCGTCGACGGCGGTGGGGTCGAGACCGGAGAACGGCTCGTCAAGGATCAGCGCGGCCGGGCGGTGCACGAGAGCGGCGGCGATCTGGGCGCGCTGCTGGTTGCCCAGCGACAGCGACTCCAGCGTGTCCGTCGGCTTGCCCACCAGGCCCAGCCGGTCCAGCAGCTCGAGGCTGCGCTGCTTCGCGTCGGCGGCGCTCATGCCGTGCAGCTGGCCTAGGTAGACGAGCTGGTCGATGACCTTCATCTTCGGGTACAGCCCGCGTTCCTCCGGCATGTAGCCGATGTTGGCGCGGTAGTCGGTGGAGATCGGCTTCCCGTCGACGAGCACCCGGCCCTCGTTGGCGGCCAGGACTCCCAGGATGATGCGCATCGTGGTGGTCTTGCCCGCGCCGTTGCCGCCGACGAAGCCGGTCATGAGCCCGGGCCGGATGTCGAAGCTGATGTCCTTGAGGACGTGCTTGTCCCCGAAGAACCGGTGGACGTTCTGGACGCTGATCATGCCATTGAGGCTACGGAGAACCGCCCCCGGTGCGCGTCCCGCGTGCGGGGGAAATCGCGACCTCCCCCGTGCGGGGGAGTCAGTGCGACCCGGGTGAGACCAGACCCTGCTCGTAGGCCCAGATGACGGCGTTGATGCGGTCGCGGAGACCCAGCTTCATGAGGATGCTGGAGACGTGCGACTTCACCGTCTCCGGGCTGACGTGCATCTGGGCGGCGATCTCGGCGTTGCTGAGGCCGCGCGCCAGCCACTGGAGGGTGTCGCACTCCCGCTCGGTCAGCTGCTCGACGCTCCGGCCGCGCACCGGGGCGGGCCGGGCGGCGGTGAAGCGCTCGATCACCCGGCGGGTCACCTGGGGGGAGAGCAGGGCGTCGCCGCGGCCCAGGACCTGCACGGCCTCGATCAGCTCCTCCGCCTCGGCGGTCTTCAGCAGGAAGCCCGACGCGCCGGCGTCGAGGGTCTCGAAGAGGAAGTCGTCGCGGTCGAACGTCGTGAGGATCAGCACCGACGTCGGGGTCCCGTCGGCGGTGATGCGGCGGGTGGCCTCGATGCCGTCCATCACCGGCATCTGCACGTCCATGCACACGACGTCGGGCCGCAGCTCGGCCGCCAGGCGGACGCCGTCGAGGCCGTTGGCGGCCTGGCCGACCACCTCGATGTCCGGCTCGCTCTCGAGGATGGTGGTGAAGCCGGTCCGGATGAGGGCCTGGTCGTCCACCAGCAGCACGCGGATCACGCCGCACCCACCGGGATGGCCGCGCGGACGAGGAAGCCGCCGCGGGGCTTGGGGCCGGCCTCCAGGGTGCCGCCGACGGCCGCGATCCGCTCCCGCATCCCGGTCAGGCCGGTGCCGGTGCCGGGCAGCGCCGAGGTGGAGCCCTGGCCGTCGTCGGAGACCTCCAGCTCCACGCCGTCGCGGGTGCCGCGGAGCCGGAGCGCCACGTGGGCGGCGGCGCCGGCGTGCTTGTGGACGTTGGTGAGCCCCTCCTGCGCCACCCGGTACAGCGTGAGCTCGGTGGCGGGCGTGAGCTCGGGAATCTCGCCGATCCGCTCGTACGTCACGCTCCGTCCGGCGCCCCGGGCCTCCTCGACGAGCGCGGCGACGTCGTCGAGGGTGGGCAGGGACTCGGTCTCGTCCGCGGAGCGCAGGGTCGTGACCATCGTGCGCAGGTCGGCGACGGCGGACCGCGCGCTGGACTCCACGGCCTTCAGCGACGCCTCGGCCCGGGCCGGGTCGCTGGAGAGCACCCGCCGGGCCGCAGCGGCCTGCACGGACATGGCGGTCACGTGGTGCGCGACGACGTCGTGCAGCTCGCGGGCGATCCGCAGCCGCTCGTTCTCGACGGCGTGGGCGACGATTTCGGCCTGCAGGCCGCGGATCTCCTGCCCGGCCTGTTCGAGCTCGCGCCGCTCCAGCGCCTGCTGCCAGGCGCGGTTGCCGAAGACCCACGCCCCGGCGAAGAAGGCGATGTTGATACTGCCGTTGATCGCGAAGATCGCCATGATCTGGGTGGCGGTCATGGCCTCCGGCCCCTCGCCGCCGAACATGGGCCCGCCGAAGATGCTGCTGACCAGCCACACGGCCATGGCGACGCTGATCACGATGCGGCTGACCAGCGCCCAGCCGCGTCGGGCCGACCAAGCGCCGATGCTGTAGAAGCCGAGGAACAGCACCACCTGCGAGGAGTAGAGGTCCATGCCCGTGACGTAGGGGAGCGCGATGTAGAGCGCCGACTGGACGAGCGCCATCGCGATGGGGAACCGCCGCCGCCACACCAGCGGGATCGCCAGCAGGGCCGAGCCCAGCATCTGGAGGCGCACGTCCTGGTCGAAGACCCCGACGCCGGCGGTGTCGGTCAGCCACGCCATCGCGGCGCCCACAACGGCCAGCACCGCGGCGAGGGCGGCGTCGTAGCGCAACCAGCCGTCGGGGAGGGGTCGTTCCACCATGGCGCCGATGCTACTGGCCGCCGCGCCGGCGAGCCTACGATGCCGCCATGAGCCAGTACGCCGCCGCCCTCGGCCTCCCCCTCCGCCACGCCGGCAAGGTCCGCGAGCTGTACGACACCACCCACCGGGGCGAGCCGGCCATCCTCATGGTGGCCACCGACAACATCTCCGCCTTCGACCACGTCCTGGCCACCCCCATCCCGGACAAGGGCGCGATCCTCACGCAGCTGTCGCTGTGGTGGTTCGACCAACTCGCCGACATCGCCGACAACCACGTCCTCAGCGCCGACGTGCCGGGCGCCGTCGCGGGCCGGGCCACCGTCGTCGAGGCGCTGGACATGATCGACGTGGAGTGCGTCGCCCGCGGCTACCTCACCGGCTCCGGCTGGGCCGAGTACCAGGCCGACGGCACGGTCTGCGGCGTCCCGCTGCCCGAGGGGCTCCGCGACGGCGACAAGCTGCCCGAGCCCATCTTCACCCCCGCCATCAAGGCGCCGCTGGGGGAGCACGACGAGAACGTCGACTACGACACCATCGTCCGCCTCCACGGCGAGGAACTCGCCTCCCAGCTCCGCGACCTGACGCTGGCCATCTACTCCCGCGCCGCCGACATCGCCGCCGAGCGGGGCATCATCCTGGCCGACACCAAGTTCGAATTCGGCCGCCGCGCCGACGGCACCCTGGTGCTGGCCGACGAGGTGCTCACCCCCGACTCGTCGCGCTTCTGGGACGCCGACGGGTACCGACCGGGCACGTCGCTGCCGAGCTTCGACAAGCAGTACGTCCGGGACTGGCTCGCGCGCGCGTCCGGCTGGGACCGGGCCTCCGACCAGGCGCCGCCCCTGCTGCCGCCCCACGTCGTCGCCGCCACCCGCGGCCGCTACCTGGAGGCCTACCGACGCCTCACGGGCGAGGACTTCACCGTATCCTCGCCTGCATGACCGCCATCCGCCTCGTCGCGCTCCTCGACGGCACCGTCGTCGATCCCTCCCAGCCGATCGTCCGGGCCGACGACCAGGGCGTGATGCGCGGCGACGGGGTCTTCGACGCCACCCTCGCCAAGGCCGGGCGGGCGCACTACCTCGACGCTCACCTCGAGCGCCTCGCTGCCTCCGCCGGGCTGCTGCAGCTGCCGGCTCCCGACGAGGCCGGCTATCGCCGCGCCGTCGACGCCATCCTGGCCGCCTGGGACTGGGACGCCGATCCCGAGGCCGTGCTGCGGCTGGTCCACACCCGCGGACCCGAGGGCGGCGACGAGACGCACGGCTGGGTGACCGCGCTGCCCATCGACGACGCCATCCGCCGCGAGCGCGCCGAGGGCGTCAAGGTGATGCTGCTGAACCGCGGCTGGGAGGGCGGGGACGTCGTCGACCTGCCCTGGCTGCTGCCCGGTGCGAAGTCGCTGAGCTACGGCATCAACATGGCCGCCAAGCGCCACGCGAAGGCGCACGGCGCCGACGACGTCGTCTTCGTCTCCCCGTCCGGCGCGCTCCTCGAGGGGCCCACCTCCAGCGTCGTGCTCGACCTCGACGGCGTACTGGTCACCCCGCCGCTGGACGGAATCCTCCGCTCCATCACGGTTGCCGAGATGCTTGAGAAGGCGCCGGGCGCCGGCCTCGACGTCGACGTCCGGCCCCTGCACCGCGACGACCTGGTCGCCTCCCGCGGCGCGTGGCTGCTCTCCAGCGGCCGGATCATCGCGCGCATCACCCACGCCGACGACGTCGCGCTCCCCACGTCGCCACTCGACGCCGCGCTGACGGACCTGCTGACCCCGTGACGATCGCCGAGTAGCGGCCGAAGGCCGCGTGTCGAGGCGCCGCCACCCCTGATCGCCGAGTAGCCGCCGCAAGGCGGCGTGTCGAGGCGTGGCGACCCTCCCCTCGACACGGGCGCTGCGCGCCCTACTCGGGGAGCGGTTCCGGCATCTCGATCGCCGAGTAGCGGCCGCAGGCCGCGTGTCGAGGCGTCGCTGAGCGTGCGCCGTCGGTCAGGCCTCTGACCACGATCCTGACTTCCCAAGCGAGTCAGCTAGGATCCGTGCCATGGCCCGAGTCGTCGTCAACGTCATGCCCAAGCCCGAGATCCTGGACCCGCAGGGCAAGGCCGTCACCGGCGCCCTGCAGCGCCTCGGCTTCGCCGGCATGTCGGTGCGGCAGGGCAAGCGCTTCGAGATCGAGGTCGACGGTGAGCTCACCCCCGAGCGGCTGGAGCAGGTGGAGCAGGCCGCCGAGCGGCTGCTGGCCAACACCGTCATCGAGTCCTTCGACGTGGTGGTGGAGTGATGCCGAAGATCGGTGTCGTCACCTTCCCCGGCTCCCTCGACGACCACGACGCCCTCCGCGCCGTCCGCCTGGCCGGGGCCGAGGCCGTCCCGCTGTGGCACGGTTCCGACTCCGTCGACGACATCGACGCGATCATCCTCCCCGGCGGCTTCTCCTACGGCGACTACCTGCGCTGCGGCGCCATCGCCCGGTTCAGCCCCATCATGGACACCGTCATCGATGCCGCCAACAAGGGCATGCCCGTGCTCGGCATCTGCAACGGCTTCCAGTTGCTGTGCGAGGCGCACCTCCTGGAGGGCGCCATGATCCGCAACGTCGACCAGCACTTCATCTGCCGCGACGAGCGGCTGCGCGTCGAGACCATCGACACCGTCTGGACCTGCGACTTCACGCCGGGCCAGGAGATCACGATCGTGCTCAAGAACAGGGAGGGGAACTACCAGGCCGATCCGGAGACGCTCAAGCGCCTCGAGGACAACGACCAGGTGGTGTTCCGCTACCTCGACAACCCCAACGGCTCCGCCCACGACATCGCCGGCATCACAAACGCCCGCGGCAACGTCGTCGGCCTCATGCCGCACCCCGAGCACAACGTCGAGGACCTCACCAGCCCCAGCCTCGACGGCCGGCTGTTCTTCAGCTCCGTGCTGAACTTCCTCTCCGCGCGCGTCTGATCAGCCCGCGAGCCAGCCCACCGCGTTGTCGAGCAGGGTGGCGGTAGGGGCCTGCCAGAATCGGGACACAAATCTGCGCATGCGTGCCGATGTCCTGCATGTGCGCACATCGGCACGTATACGCAGAATTGTGGCCCCGGCGCGGCGCCTCGACACGCGCCTGCGTCGCTACTCGGCGATCGCCCAGACTCTCGCCCATACGACAGCGCCCCCGCCGGAGAGGGCGAGGGCGCTGGCGCAGAGGTCAGGGAAGGATCAGTTCTTCTTTCCCTTGGCAGGCTTGTCGGGCTTCACGCCCGGGCCGTTGCCGGCCGAGGTGTCCGCCCCGTCGCCATAGGCGATGGTCAAGGCCGGGGTGTTCCAGATCTCCCAATGGTCCGGGTTGCTGGGGTCACCGAGCGCCTTGAGGACGCGGAGCTCCAGGACGTAGTCGCCGTTGTCAACGCGGCGGAGCTTCGAGTTGCCCTTGTTGCCCTGATAACTCCCGTCCCACGCGAGCGTCGCGGGACCGGCGAAGCGGCCTTCGTCGAGGAAGGTGGCGTAGTTGATGAAGTTGCTGTGCACCTTCCTGCCCTTCGAGCCGTCCTCGTTGGCGTGGTAGATGTCGAAGTACAGCGCCTGGACGGGGTAGGCGAGGTTGAAGTAGACGTACGGGAAGTCCTCGCCGACCATCGAGTACTCGTGGAACGGCTCCGCCAGGTAGAGACCGCCGTCCTCGAGGTAAGCCAGCGCGGCCAGATCCAGGGCCACGAGCGCTTGGTAGTCCCCTGAGAGGCCGGCGAAGGGAACGACGAGCTGTTCCGTCTCCCCGTCCAGGGTCAGCCAGCCGCCGTAGATGACACCGTCTGCTCCGGAGTCCTCACCGATGGAGACCGTGAAGGTGGCCTCGGAGCCGGCTGGCACTGTGATGGTGTCATCGGAGAACTCCACCGTCGCGTCCAGGATGGTGAAGTCGGTTGCAGCCGGGGACCCGAAGGTGGCGACCCCGTGGACCACGTCGAGTGCGTAGGTGACATCGGCATCGCCGTCGTTCCGCACGGTGACCGTGGTGGTGACCGGGCCTGCCTCGCCCTCGCCGAGCGAGATCTTCTGGGGCTCCACGGCGGTGGTGGTGCCGATGGCCTGCGGGATGTCGATCAGGCCGCCGCCCTGGCGATGGACCGGCTCGGGCAGACCGAACTCGGGCAAGAAACCCCACGTGAAGGGATCTGCCGTGTTCGTCAGCGCCGTCCGCACCTCGAACGGATCGAGGCCCGGCTTGGCCTGCAGCAGGAGCGCCGCCGCGCCGGCCACGTGCGGAGCCGCCATGGACGTGCCCGAGATGGTGGCGTACCGGCCCTCCTCCAGCGGGTAGGTCGAGTAGATGCTGCCACCCGGGGCCGAGACGTCAGGCTTCAGCGTCAGGTCAGCGGCGAGACCGTAGCTGCTGAAGTCGGACTGGTAACCGCCGGTCGGGTTCGGGAAGCGCTTCTGGTCCTCGGAGAAGGTGACCTCGCTGGACTCGGCTAGCACAGGCCCGGCCGTCTGGAGCACCGAGACCGCGGGGATGGTGATCTCCACCGGCCCCTCAACGGTCATGTTGATGATGCCGGAGGTGTTGTTGGCGACGATGAGCGCGTCGTAGCCGGCGGCCTGGGCAGTCGCGGCCTTCTCGTGGAATGAGCAAACGCCACGGTTGACCAGCAGTGCCGTGGGCTCCTCGGGGGCGGGCGCCAAGTCGGTCGTCGGGCACCCGAGGGGAGAGTTCTGGTCCATGAACAGACCCATCGTGGCGCCGGGCTCCGGGGCAGGAGCTGAGGTGGCCGGCATGTAGAAGACCTCCGCGCCGGTATCCGTTGTGACGTAGCTGGCCATCAGCTGCTTGTTGTCGATGGAGCCGACAGAGATCACGTTGTGCGCCACCGAGGGGGCGCCGCCGGAGAACGTTCCGGCCCGGCCCTCGTTGCCCTGGGAGACCACCACAGTCAGGCCTGCCGCGACGAGCGCGTCCGCGGCTTGGGCCGTCGGGTAGCTCGGCCACGTCATGAACGACGCCCCGAGGCTCATGTTGATGATGTCCATGCCGTCTGCGTAGGCGCGCTCCATGGCATCGACGATGATGTCGGAGGAGCTGCTGCCGTCGCAGCCGAAGACGCGGTAGGCGCCCAGCTCGATGTCCGGTGCGACGCCGGTGACCCCACCGTTGGCGCCGATGATGCCGGCGACGTGGGTGCCGTGGCCGCCGCAGTCGTCCGGCCAGGCATCGGGTTGCGGCACGGAGTCGTCCTTGCCGGCATCGTAGTCGTCACCGACGAAGTCGTAGCCGTACGTGACCCGGCCCTCGCCGAAGTCCGCGGTCTCGTCATTCGTCCCGGAGCCGCCGAAGTCGGGATGGTTGTAGTCGATGCCGGAGTCGATGACGCCCACCTTGACGCCCTCGCCCGTGAAGCCGAGCTCGTCGTTGGCGACGTCGGCGCCGGTCATGCCGCGTGCGTACTCCATCGCCGGCTCAGCGTCGATGGTCGTCGGGGCGTCCACCTCCAGCACGGGGTGCACGGACTCCACGCCGGGCAACTGCGCCAGCGTCGAAACCCTCGAGTCGTCCACGGTGACGGCCATGCCGTTGAACGCCTTGGTGTAGGACTTGTCGACCTTGACCGTGAGCCCAGCCTTCTTGGCGGCCGCGGCCACCTTGTCCTGAGCCTGCTTCGCGGCCTTCGGGTTGCCGCCCTTGGCCTGGGACGGGCCGGCGACCTCGACGAGCCACCGGTTGGGCACGTGGGATTCGGAGAAGGGCGCGAGGCGTTCGTCGAGCGTGTCGTCCTCGTCGGCGACGGCGTTGCCCGTCATCGAGAGGCTGAGCGCAGCCGTCAGGGACAGCGCCGCGGCGAGTCGGAGGTGGCGGGTGGATGATCGTCGGACCATGCAGGTGCCTTCCTGGGTCGTGGGAAACGGACGCCTCATCCATGAGGTGCCCCGCCACATCTTTCATCAATTGGCCCCCCGGAGCACTACACCCTCAGGGGCGTGTCCCCGATCGGTCACCCCGCGGGTCCTTTCGTGCCGTGATTGGATGAGGTCCATGTCCGCCAACCTCACGCTCGCCGAGACCGCCGCCCGCGCCGACGCCGTCGACCTCCGCACCCAGGAGGTCACCGTCGACCTCAGCAACTGCCGCGACCTCGAACAGCCCACCTACCCCGTCCGCTCCACCCTGACGCTGGAGACCGCCGAGGCGGAGACGTGGGTGGACTACTTGGGGGAGAGCGTCACCGCGGTCCTCGTCGACGGGGCGCCGCGTCCCGTGGAGTTCGACGGCGCCCGCGTGTGGCTGCGCGACCTGCCCGTCGGGAGCGAGTGCACCGTCGTGATCGAGGGCGCCAGCCGCTACTCCCGCAGCGGTGAGGGCCTCCACCGCTTCCAGGACCCCGCCGACGGCGAGGTGTACCTCTACACCCAGTACGAGCCCGCCGACGCGCGTCGCGTAATGCCGTGCTTCGAGCAGCCGGACATGAAGGCCCGCTGGTCGTTCACCGTCATCGGGCCCGACGGGTGGCAGCTGCTCACCAACCAGCCCGAGGTGCGTCGGTCGCGCGCGGAGGAGGGGATCGTCGTCGTGGAGTACGCCCCGACGCCGCAGCTGTCCAGCTACCTCACCTGCATCGTCGCCGGCCCCTACGCCCGCGTCGAGGACCACTGGACCTCCGACGACGGAGAGGTGGAGGTGCCGCTGGCGCTGCTGTGCCGGGCCTCGCTGGCCGAGCACCTCGACGGTGACGAGCTGTTCCGCATCACGAAGGCCGGACTCGGGATGCTGCACGACGTCTTCGGCCCCTACACCTGGGGCAAGTACGACCAGGTGTTCGTCCCCGAGTACAACCTCGGCGCCATGGAGAACCCCGGCCTGGTCACGTTCACCGAGCAGTACCTGTTCCGCTCCCGCGCCACCGCGGCCCAGTACCAGGGCCGCTCCAACACGATCCTCCACGAGATGAGCCACATGTGGTTCGGCGACCTCGTGACCCCGCGCTGGTGGTCCGACCTGTGGCTGAAGGAGTCCTTCGCCGAGTTCATGGGGGCCTTCCTCTCCCAGCGCGCCGCCGGCTTCGACGACGCGTGGCTCAACTTCGCCATCGGCCGCAAGGCCGGGGCCTACGCCGCCGACTCGCTGCCCACCACGCACCCGATCGTCGCCGACATCCCCGACCTCGAGGCCGCCAAGAACAACTTCGACCGCATCACCTACTCCAAGGGCGCCTCCGCCCTCACCCAGCTGGTGCACTACGTCGGCGAGGACGACTTCTTCGCCGGCTGCCGGCTCTACTTCGCCCGCCACGCCCACGACACCGCCACCCTCGCCGACTTCCTCGCCGCCCTCGCCGATGTCAGCGGCAAGGACCTCGCCGCCTGGAGCGACGCGTGGCTCACCACCAGCGGGCACGACACCCTCGTCGTCGACGGCGACACCCTCCTCCGCGACGGCTTCCGTCCCCACGCCACCACCGTCGGCCACTACCGCATCGACGGTGGCCGGCTCGTCCTGGACCGACGGGAGGGCGTGCGCGTGGAGGGCGAGCGCACCGCGCTGGCCGGGGGCGGCGACGTCGTCATCCCCAACGACACCGACCAGACCTTCGCCCGGCTCCAGCTGGACCCGGCCTCCCGGACGACGGTGATGCAGCACCTCTCCGGCCTGGAACCGCTCACCCGCGCCGTGGTCTGGGGCGCGCTGTGGACCGACGTCCGCGCCGCGCGCCTCCCGATGCGCGACTACGTCGCCGCCACCAGCCGCCACGCCCCCGTCGAGGACCGCCCCGGGATCCTGGCGACGCTGCTCGCCAACACCCTCCACGGGCTGGACCACTACGTCGCGCCCGGCGAGCGGGCAGGACTGCTCGCGGACTGGTGCACCACCACGCGCCGGGCAGCCGCCGACGCTGAGCCCGGCTCTGACCAGCAGCTCCAGTGGACCAAGGCCCACCTCGCCGCCGCCGCGCGCTCCGACGTCGACGTTGCGTGGGTCCTCTACGAGCCCCTCCCCGGGCTGGAGATCTCCGACGACCTCACCTGGCTGGTCTGGCAGACCCGGGCCGCCCAGGGCCGCGCCACCGACGCCGACCTCGACGCCGTGCTCGCCGCCGACCGCACCGCCAGCGGCAGCATCGCCCACCTCCGCGCCTGGCACTCGCGCCCCGCCGCGGCGCTCCGGGCGGCGGCCTGGGAGCGGGCGCACACCGTCGACGGCCCCAGCAACGACGAGGTCGACGCCCTCATGGCCGGGGCGTTCGCGCCCGGCGACCCGGCGCTCACCGAGCCGTTCGCGGAGCCGTACTTCGACACGCTGCTGCAGGTGTGGCGGGAGCAGCCGATCGAGATCGCCCGGCGGCTCGTCGTCCAGGGGTTCCCGCGCGACGTCGCCCATCTCGAGCGCTCGGGGGAGTGGCTCCGCGAGCACGCCGACGCGCCCGGGGCCCTGCGCCGCCTGGTCATCGAGCGCGACGCCGAGCTGCGGATCGCCGCCGCGGCGCAGGAACTCTGATGGACGACGTCAAGCCCGACGACGCCGAGGCCGAGGATCGGCGTCGGGAACTGGGGGAGACCGACGACCCCGTCGAGGACGAGCTCGTCGAGGCGTTCGACGCCACCATCGTCGAGGGCGCCGAGCGCCTCACCCGCACCTGGCGCGGGCTCATCATCACCGGCCTGTTCGGCGGCATCGACGTCGGGCTGGGCATCATGGCGATGCTCGCGGTCAAGGAGGCCACCGGCTCGCCCCTGCTCGCCGGCATGGCGTTCGGCATCGGCCTGTTTGCACTGCGGCTCGCGCACTCCGAGCTGTTCACCGAGGACTTCCTCGTCCCCATCCAGGCCGTCGTCTCCGGGCACGGCAGCTGGGGCCAGCTGTGGCGGCTGTGGTGGGTGACGCTGGTGACCAACCTGGCGGGCGGCTGGCTGTTCACCTGGCTGATCGTGGTGGCGTTCCCGCGCTTCCACGACGACCTCCTCGCGACGGCCGAGGGCTACTTCGAGGGCGGGCTCACCTGGGAGACGGCCGCGCTCGCCGTGCTGGCCGGCAGCAGTATCACCCTGTCCACCCGGATGGCGCAGAGCACGTCGGAGGACCTCGTGACGTTCATCATCTCGCTGATGGGCGGTCTGCTCGTCGTCGGCCTCGGCATGCTGCACGGGGCGCTCAATTCGGTGATCGTCTTCGCCGCCTGGCACGCGGGTTCGTCGATCCCGTTCCTGGAATGGCTGGTCTGGTTCGCCTGGGTGATCCCGCTCAACATGCTGGGCGGCATCCTCATCATCACCGCCCCGCGGATCCTGCGCACGCTGGAGTTGGCCCGGGCCGAACGCGCGAACCAGCGTCCGGCCGACAACCGGTAGATTGGGCCCCGTGCTAGACACCGTTTCCCACGCGAGCGAGACCCCCGACCTGGAGCAGCCCTACCCGGCCCTCGGGGTCAAGGACGAGGAGTACGCCAGCATCCGCGAGATCCTTGGCCGCCGGCCCACCAGCGCCGAGCTCGCCATGTACTCGGTGATGTGGTCCGAGCACTGCTCCTACAAGTCCTCCAAGGTGCACCTGCGTCGCTTCGGCGAGCTGAGCCAGGACACCCCGCGCGGCCCGCTGCTGGCCGGCATCGGTGACAACGCGGGCGTCGTCGACATCGGTCAGGGCTGGGCGGTCACGTTCAAGGCGGAGTCGCACAACCACCCCTCGTTCGTCGAGCCCTACCAGGGCGCGGCCACCGGCGTCGGCGGCATCGTCCGCGACATCCTGGCCATGGGCGCCCGCCCGATCGGCGTCATGGACTCCCTGCGGTTCGGGCCGCTGACCGCGGACGACACCCGCCGGGTCCTGCCGGGCGTCGTCGCCGGCGTCGGGGGCTACGGCAACTGCCTCGGCCTGCCGAACATCGGCGGCGAGGTCCAGTTCCACCAGAGCTACCTCGGCAACCCGCTCGTCAACGCCCTGTGCGTCGGCGTGCTGCGCCACGAGGACCTGCACTTCGCCAAGGCCACCGGCGTCGGCAACCAGGTCATCCTCTTCGGTGCGGCCACCGGCGGCGACGGCATCGGCGGCGCCTCCATCCTCGCGTCCGAGACCTTCGACGAGGACGGCCCCGCCAAGCGCCCGAGCGTCCAGGTGGGCGACCCCTTCATGGAGAAGCTCCTCATCGAGTGCACCCTCGAGCTGTTCGAGGCCGAGGTCATCGACGGCATCCAGGACTTCGGCGCCGCTGGCATCTCCTGCGCCACCTCGGAGCTCGCCTCCGCGGGCGACGGCGGCATGCACGTCGACCTCGACCTGGTCCCGCTCCGCGATCCCTCCCTCAAGCCGGAGGAGATCCTGATGAGCGAGTCGCAGGAACGGATGATGGCCGTCGTGAGGCCGGAGAACGTCGAGCGCTTCATGGCAATCTGCGCCAAGTGGGACGTGCAGGCCACCGTGATCGGAGAGGTCATCGAGGGCGACCGGCTGCTCATCGACTGGAACGGCGAGCGCATCGTCGACGTCGATCCCAAGACGGTCGCGCACGAGGGGCCGGTCTACCACCGCCCCTACCACCGGCCAGCGTGGATCGACGACGTCAACGCCAACCGCGCCGAGGACCTGCCGCGCGACAACAGTGCCGAGGGCCTGCGCGACGCGCTGCTCACGGTGATGGGGCACGCCAACATCGCCGACAAGTCCTGGGTGACCGACCAGTACGATCGCTACGTCCGCGGCAACACCGTCTCCGCCCAGCCCGACGACGCCGGCATCATCCGCATCGACGAGGAGTCGGGCCTGGGCATTGCGCTGGCGCTCGACGCCAACTCCCGCTTCAGCTACCTCAACCCCTACCTGGGTGCTCAGCACTCGCTGCTGGAGGCGTACCGCAACGTCGCCGTCGGCGGCGCGGAGCCGGTGGCCATCACCGACTGCCTGAACTTCGGCAGCCCCGAGGACCCCGAGGTGATGTGGACCTTCGTCGAGGCCATTCTCGGCCTCGTCGACGCCTGCAAGGGCCTGGGCATCCCGGTCACGGGTGGGAACGTGTCGCTGTACAACCAGACCGCCGAGGCGCCGATCCTCCCGACGCCCACCGTCGGCGTCCTGGGCGTCATCGACGACGTCGCCCACCGCGTCCGCACCGGCTTCACCTACCCGGGCGACTCCATCCTGCTGCTCGGTGCCACCCGCGAGGAGCTCTCCGGCTCCATCTGGGCCGACGCCGTCCACGACGGCCACCTGGGCGGCATGCCGCCGGTGGTCGACCTGGCCGCCGAGCAGGCACTGGCCCGCGTGATGCAGCAGGCGGCCAAGGAGCAGCTCGTCACCTCCGCGCACGACCTGTCCGAGGGCGGCCTGGCGACGGCGCTCGTCGAGTCCGCCCTACGGCACGGCAACGGCTTCGCCATCACGCTCCCCGACGGCGACCCGACCGTCCAGCTGTTCGCCGAGACCGGCGCCCGCGCCGTCGTGTCGCTGCCCGGGTCCAGCGTGGCCCGGTTGGAGCAGCTGTGCGCGGAGCACGGCGTCCCCGTCGAGCGGCTGGGTGAGGTCACCGGCGACGAGGCCTGCGAGTTCGTGGGCTCCTTCACCGTCGGCCTGGACGAGCTGCGCCACGCGTGGCAGCAGCCCATCCCCGCCGCGATGGCGTAACGCTCGCCAGCAACGCTCGCCGAGTAGCCGCCGAAGGCGGCGTGTCGAGGCCCTACGCTCGCCGAGTAGCCGCCGGAGGCGGCGTGTCGAGGCGTTCCATACCGACCCCTCGACACGGCCGCTTCGCGGCCTACTCGGGGACCGTTGTCTCGATGAGTGGGAGGCGCCCTACTCGGGGAGCGACGACATCCGCAGCTCGTCGCCGTCGCCCCGGGCCTCCGCGCCGCCGACAACTCGAACCCCCCAGCCGTGGGGCGCACCCGCAGCGCGGACCACCAGTTCCCCACCCGCGACGGCGACGTCGAACACCGCCTCGCTACCGTCCGGGCGCGGCACGACGACGCGTCGCTCCAGCCCGTCGTACGGGGCGTAGACCTCCAGGGTGACGCCGTCGGCCCAGTCGTAATCCGGTCGGTCCGTCACCGCGCCACGCGCCACCACCGCTCCCGGCCGAGCGAGCAGCGGGACCGAGTCGAAGCCGTGCTGCTCACGCACCCAGCGGGGCCCCGCCACCGTGCGGCCGTCGAGGACGCTGGTCCACGTCCCCTCGGGCACGTAGTAGGTGACGTCCCCGTCGGCGGTGAACACCGGCGCGACCAGCAGGTCGTCGCCCAGCATGTACTGCAGCTCCACCCCGGCGGTCGCGGGATCGTCGGGGAACTCGAGGAACATCGGCCGCATCAAGGGGAGGCCCTCGGTGTGGGCCCGCTCCGCCATCGCGCCCAGGTAGGGCATCAGCGAGAGCTTCAGCTTCGTGAACCGCCGCGTGACGGCCACCGCCTCCTCGTCGAAGGCCCACGGCACCCGGTAGGAGTTCGACCCGTGGAGCCGGCTGTGCGACGACAGCAGCCCGAACGCCAGCCAGCGCTTGAACACGGCCGGGTCGGGGGTGCCCTCGAAGCCGCCGATGTCGTGGCTCCAGAAGCCGAAGCCCGACGCCGCCAGGCTCAGCCCGCCGCGCAGCGTCTCGGCCATCGCGTCGAAGGTGGACTCGCAGTCGCCGCCCCAATGGACGGGGAACTGCTGGCCACCCGCCGTGGCGGAGCGGGCGAACAGGACGGCCTCGCCCTCACCACGGCGCTCGACGAGGACGTCGAAGACCGACTTGTTGTACAGGTGGGTGTAGTAGTTGTGCATCCGCTGGGGGTCCGAGCCGTCGTGCCAGACGACGTCGGTGGGGATCCGCTCGCCGAAGTCGGTCTTGAAGCAGTCGACGCCCTCGTCCAGCAGGCGGTGGAGGTAGCCCTCGTACCAAGCCCTCGCGTCGGGGTTGGTGAAGTCCACCAGTGCCATCCCGGCCTGCCACATGTCCCACTGCCACACCGAGCCGTCGGGCCAGCGGACCAGGTAGCCGCGCTCCTTGCCCTCCTCGAACAGCGCGGAGCGGCGGGCGATGTACGGGTTGATCCACACACAGATCCGCAACCCCTTCTCCTTCAGCCGCCGCAGCATGCCCGCCGGGTCCGGGAAGGTTGCGGGGTCCCACTCGAAGTCGGTCCAGTGGAAGCCGCGCATCCAGAAGCAGTCGAAGTGGAACACCGACAGCGGCAGGTCGCGCTCGGCCATCCCGTCGATGAACGAGCTGACCGTGGCCTCGTCGTAGTCGGTGGTGAAGCTCGTCGACAGCCACAGGCCGTAGCTCCAGGCAGGCACGCGGGCGGGGCGACCGGTCAGCGCGGTGTAGCGGCGCAGGACGTCGGCCGGGGTGGGGCCGTCGATGATGAGGTAGCGCAGCCGGTGCCCGGGGACGGAGAACTGCGCGCGGGAGACGGACTCGCTGGCGAGCTCGTAGGACACCTTGTCCGGGGAGTCGACGACAACGCCGTAGCCGCGGTCGCTCAGGTAGAAGGGGACGTTTTTGTACGCCTGCTCGCTGGACGTGCCGCCGTCGGCGTTCCAGATGTCGACACTCTGGCCGTTCTTCGCCAGCGGCCCGAAGCGCTCGCCCAGGCCGTACAGGTGCTCTCCGGGCGAGATCCGCAGCTGCTCCTTCACGTGGCGCGAGCCGTCCGGCATGGTCACCGCCCCCACCGACCGCTCGGTCGACGACGTCAGCACCCGATCCCCGTGCAGGAAGTCCACCTGCCACGGACGAGACCGCCGCACCCGCACGGTGAGCTCGCCCGAGACCAGCTCGGCGCCGTCATCGAGCCGACGCGTGCGGACGTCGACGTCGCCCGACGCGAGCTCGAAGGCCGGCGTGGCCACCGGCTGGTCCCAGTGCTCGATGGTGACGCCGACGACGCCCTCGGCCGGGGAATCGAAGGTGATGGTGAGCTGGGGACAGTTCAGCGTGTCGCCACGGGAGGTGATCACGCGCGTCGGGGCGTGCACCACGAGCGAGTCGTCCAGCACCTCGATCTCCGAGACGTCGCGCGGCCTCAGGACCTCGACGCCGGGGAGCAGCTGCCAGTAGCCGTCGGTGAACTTCATCTAGGCGTCCTTCCTGAGGATTCTCGCGTCTGTGGGGCCGACGACGACCACGTCGTCGAGCCGTCTGCCGGTCGCGATGTCGCGCACCGGGTGGTTCAGGGGCAGGACCACCTCGTGGTCCTGGTGGTTCAGCACGAACGTGAACGGCCCGCGCACGACGACCTCCGCGCCGCCCGTCTCGCGGAGGGGCCCGAGGTCCGCCGCCACGTCGGCCCGGGAGAGCACGTCGGCGAGCACCGCGTCCAAGGCGTCGGTCGGCAGGTCGCAGGCGACGTAGGTGAGGTTCTCGCGCCGGACGATCGCCGCGCCCAAGTCGGGGTGGTCGAACCGCGCCAGCACGTCGGCGTCTCCGACGGTCAGCTGCTCGGTCCAGAGCATGGTGCGGGCATCGCCGAACAGCGACGAGCGCACCCCGACTCCCGACTCCGGCAGCGGCCACCACTGCTCGCAACCCGCGCCGAGCAGGTCCGTGAGGCCGGCCGGGAAGGGGCCCGGGCGCACCGTCGTGTGCTCGTCGACGACCCCGGAGAACGGACCCATCACCACGTGCGTCCCGGCCTCGACGGCGCGTCGCAGCCCGGCGATCGCCTCGTCGCGCAGGAGGTGCTGGGCGGGCAGGAGGATGAGCTGGTAGCCGGACAGGTCCTCCGTCGACGCCACGACGTCGACCGCCACCCCGCGCTCCCACAGCGGCCGATACCAGGCCTCCAGCATCGGCAGGGTGCGCAGCCGCCGCGACGGCACGCTCGGCTCCTGCTGCGCCCACATCGACTCCCAGTCGAACACCAGCGCCACCCGCGCGCGGGCGTGGGAGCCGACGACGTCCCCGAGCGAGGCCAGTTCGCGGCCGAGTGCCCGGACGTCGCGGTGCAGCGCGGAGTCCGTCCCGGCGTGGGGGAGCATCGCGGAGTGGAACCGCTCGGACCCGGCGCGGGACGCCCGCCACTGGAAGCTCAGCACCCCATCGGCGCCCCGGGCAACGGCGCGTAGCACGTCGAGTCGGCGCTGCGCCGAGGTCTTCGGGACGTTGTGTTCGCGGAAGTTCACCGCCCCCATCGCCTGCTCCATCATCAGCCACGGCGCGTGGCGCAGCGAGCGCATGAGGTCATGCACCAGGGAAGTGCGGTGTGGCTGGTCCGGGTCGGCCGGGTCCCCGTAGTGGTCGTCGGCCACGACGTCGACGCTGCCGGCGAACTCCCGGTAGTCGACCATGTCGAAGAACCCCATGAAGTTCGTCGTCACGGGGGCCTCCCCGACGAGCGGGCGCAGGACGTCACGCTGGTCGCGGTAGCAGTCCAGCTGCTGCCACGACACGAAGCGCTTGAGGTCCAGGTACTGGGCCGGGTTCACCAGGTACGGCACGCGGCGCGGCAGGCTGACGTGGTCCCAGTCGCTGTAGTGCTGGCTCCAGAACGCGGTGCCCCAGTCCCTGTTGAGGGCCTCCAGCGAGCCGTAGCGCTCCCGCAGCCAGCCCCGGAAGCCGTCCTCGCAGCGCTCACACCAGCACTGCTGGCCGTACTCGTTCCCGACGTGCCACATCACCACGGCCGGGTGCTCGGCGAACTCGTCGGCAAGCCTGCGCGCGATGTCGCGGCTGGCCGCTCGGTACGCGGGGGAGGAGGGACAGAAGTGGTTGCGCGACCCATGCGTCATGCGCACCCCATCGCGGTCGGTCGCCAGCACCTCGGGGTGGAGCGCACCCAGCCAGGGTGGCGGGGATGCCGTCGGCGTGGCCATATCCACCGCGATGCCACCGGCGTGCAGCAGGTCGACGACGCGGTGCAGCCAACCGCTGTCCCAGGTGTCGGCGTCCGGCTGGAGCCGTCCCCACGAGAAGACGCCGAGGGTGACGACGTTGACGCCCGCCTCGCGCATGAGGGCGACGTCCTCGGCCCAGACGGACTCGTCCCACTGCTCGGGGTTGTAGTCGCCGCCGTAGGCGATTCGATCAGGGAACACGGCTCACTACTCCACTTTGTCGACGCAATTGTCGAAGCGCTTCAACGATGGATCCCACAGTACCCGATCCATCGCCGGATCACACGCGGGAGGAAGTACCGGCCCGAAGCGCCACGCGCCGGACGGCCTGACCCGGCACGTGCACGCTCACCGCGACGTCGTGGGTCGCGTGGATCGTGGCCTCCGCGACCTCGCCGTCGACCCACGCGACGTCCACCACCAGTCCGCCTCGGCAGTGCACGCCGCGCACGCTGCCCTCGACCCAACTGGGCGGCAGCGCAGGCAGCAGATGCACCTCGACCTCGGCCGGCCAGGCGGGTCCGGGCACCAGGCGGGACTGCACCAGGCTCTCCAGGATGCCGGCGGCGACGCCGAAGTTGCCGTCGATCTGGAACGGCGGGTGCGCGCAGAGCAGCGAGTCGTAGACCCCGCCCAGCCCCTCGTCGCCGCTCGGGGTGAAGTAGCGGGCCAGGTAGCGCTCGACGGCCTCGCCGTCCCGGAGGCGCGCGGCCAGGCAGACGCGCCAGGCCAGGGCCCAGCCGGTGCTGTCGGGACCGCGTCGTCGAAGCGTCTCGAGTGCCGCGGCGCGGCGGAGGTCGGCGTCGGGGCGGGCGAGCGCACCCTGCAGGGGGTAGAAGTCGACGAGGTGGCTGACGTGCCGGTGCTCGGGTTCGGCGTCGGCGACGGGCTCCCGCCACTCGGGGTAGGGCTCGCCCGCGGCGACGTCGGGCCACGGGATCCGGGGCAGCGCGTCGCGGACCTGCTCGAGGGTCTCGTGCTCGGCGTCCAGCACACGGTGGGCGGCCAGCCACGCCTCGAACAGCCCGCGGAGGAGGGAGTCGTCCATCGTCGAGCCGACGGCGATGGCCGCGGACGTGCCGTCGGGCAGCAGGTACTGGTTCTCCGGGGAGGACGCGGGCACGGTGACCAGCGAGCCGTCCGGATGTGGCTCCAGCCGTGCCAGCGCGTGGCGGACGGCGCCCTCGGCCAGCGGCAGCCAGGCCTCCGCCAGCCACTCGGCGTCGAGGGTGTACTCGAAGCGGTCCCACAGCGTCAGCAGCAGCCACGGACCGGCCATCGGCCACACGGTCCAGCAGGGCAGCGCGGTGCCGTCGCCGACCGGGCGGGAGAAGCCCCAGGCGTCGGTGTTGTGGAACGCCGCCCAGCCGGGCGCCCGGAGCACGTCGCGGGCGGTGGCCTCGCCCGTGGACGCGACGGCGCGGGTGAGCGCGACGAGTGGCTCGATGTGCTCGCCCAGCCCGAGGGGCAGGGCGGGCCAGTAGTTCATCTCAGCGTTGATGTTGAGGGTGTAGTTGGCGCTCCACGGAGGCTGGACCTCGTCGTTCCACAGCCCCTGCAGCGGGATCGGCAGGCCCTCGGGTGCCGATGAGGACAGCATGAGGTGGCGGGCCAGCTCGACGGCGCGGGCGCCCAGCTCGGCGGTCAGCGGCGCCTCGACACGCCCCCTGCGGGGGCTACTCGGCGAACGGTCTCCGGGGGTACTCGGCGAACGGTCTCCGGGGGTACTCGGCGTGTGGTCTGCGGGGGTACTCGGCGTGCGGTCTGCGGAGCTACTCGGCGAACGGTCCGCGGCGAGCAGCTCGGACACGGCGGCGTCCGTGGTGGGGAGATCCAGCACCAGCCGGGAGACCAGCTCCTCCCGGTGCGCGGTCTGCTCCGCCAGGAGGCCGTCGACGCCCAGCGCCGCGGCCACGGTCACGCGTTGACCGGGGAGCTCGCGCCACGCGGGCTCGACCGGTCTCAGCGGGCCGTCGTTGTCCGTGGCGGCGGCCGCGAACAGTTCGACGCGGCGGGCGCCGGTGATCCTCCAGCCGACCCCGGGTGCGGCCGCCACCTCGACCACGCCGTCGGTCACCAGCCGGAAGGCCACGCGGGCGCGGACGCCCCGGCCGTCGCGGGTCACCGGGTCGGCAGCATTGTCGTGGGCGGGCGCGACGTCGGAGGGCATCGTCGCCTCGAGCGCCAGGGAGAGGGGATCGCCGGTGCTCACCGCGGCGAGGTCAGGATGCGGGGAGTCGACGAGGACGTCGAGGTCCACGGTGCCATCGAGGTCGTAGCGGAAGGCCAGCACCTCTCGCGGCGCGCAGGCGACGGCGAGGCAGGACCGCTCGCCGCGCCCCGGCAGCGTCGACCACGTCACCACTCCGGCCGCCGTGTCCAGCTCGCGGCGCGCCAGCCCGGGGGAGGCCTCGGACCAAGCGACGCGCAGCGTCACGAGCGGCTGGTAGGCCTGCGAGTGCCCGAACTGGACGTGGCGGACATGCTCCTCGGCGCGCACCACGTCGCCGGCGCGCAGGGCCTCGGCCGCCGCCTCCCACTCGCCCGCCGGGTCGGGATGCGCGGGCACGCCCGGCGTCGAGTAGTTGCCACCCGACCAGCACGACTCCTCGTTCAGCACCCACACGTCGACGTCGTCCGGGCGGCCCAGCCCCATCGCGCCCAGGCGCCCGGTCCCGATCGGCATGCCGTCATGGAACCGCGACGCCGGCGCGGTCCAGAGCAGTCGGCGGGCGCTCACGAGGCGGCGTGGAGGAACTGGTCCGGATGGGCCAGGACCGGCTCGAAACCGGCGATCGCGGCGCCGTGGGCCGCGCGGCTCACCGCGGAGTCGACGATCACCACCTGCGGCGGCGCGAGCTCGTAGGCCAGTAGCCGCGACGCCAACTGGGCCTCGAGCTCCGGCACCACCCACTTGTCGAGCCGGCTGAGGTGGCCGCCGAGAACGACGACGGGCAGGTCCAGCAGGTTGAGCGCGGCGGAGACTCCGACCCCCAGGGCGCTGCCGGCCTGACGGATGGCGCGCAGCGCGTGGGCGTCCCCGGCCTCGGCCGCGGCCCGCAGCTGCTCGACCTCGTCGACCCCGGCGTGCTGGCACAGTGCCCGGGCGCCCGCGTAGGCCTCGACGCAGCCGGTGGCGCCGCAGCGACATTGCAGGCCG
This sequence comes from uncultured Arachnia sp., assembly GCA_947499145.1. Classification (GTDB taxonomy): domain Bacteria; phylum Actinomycetota; class Actinomycetes; order Propionibacteriales; family Propionibacteriaceae; genus Arachnia. Next base: position 85,759 of record CANMNB010000008.1, on the reverse strand, counting down.
TCCGGGTCCACGCACACGTGGCCCAACTCGCCGGCCCAGCCGTGCCGGCCCCCGATGACTCCGCCACTCAGGACCGCGGAGGAGCCGATGCCGGTCTCGCCGGAGATGTAGAGGAAACCGCTGATGTCAGACGGGCTGCCGGGGGCGTCCATGGCGACGGTGATGGCGGAGGTGTCCGCCTCGTTGCCCAGCGTGACGACGACGTCGTCGGGCAGAGCGAGGTGGCGTCGGAGGATGTCGGCGGCCGGGACGCCGGACCAGCCGAGGTTGGGGGCGCGCAGCAGGATCCCCTGGTCGACGTCCACCAGTCCGGGTAGCGCGAGACCGCAGGCGACGAGCCGTCCGTGGGGCGCCTCGGCCAGCACCTCGCGGGCGTGCTGGGCGACCAGCGCCAAGGCGGCCTCCGGGTCCGAGTTGGCGAAGTCGCCGTCGACGACGCGTTCTGCCACGACGTCGCCCGCGAAGTCCAGCAGGTAGACGCTGAGGTGCGAGACGTTCAGCTCGAGCCCGAGGCTCATGAGGTGGCCGCCGCGGGGGACCAGCGGCAGGGCCGGGCGGCCCGCGCGACCGGTGCCCTGGGCCTCGAGTTCGGCGAGCAACTGGCCCTCGATCAGTTCGTCCACCAGCCGGGACACCGTCGAGCGGGTGAGGCCGGTCAGGGCCGCGACGTCGGCGCGCGACGGCGGCTCGCTGCACGCGAGCACCTGCCGCAGGACGAGCGAGAGGTTGCGCTGGCGGAGGCTGGCCTGGCGTGCTCCGATGCCGTCGCGCCCCAATCCGGACTGCGGGCGTGCTCGTCGCCGGACGAGCGGGGTCTGGACGCCGATCTCGGACACGGCCACCACCTCCTTGGAGTAGCTTGACTATATCGCTTCCTGCTCTTATGTTATGAAGAACAACAAATCTCGATGAGGAGTGAACCCATGGCACCCACGCCTAGCAAGTCCGACAAGTTCTCCTTCGGCCTCTGGACCGTCGGCTGGACCGGCACCGATCCCTTCGGAACCCCCTCCCGCCCGGCGCTCGGCGCCTGGGACTACGCCGAGAAGCTCGCTGAGCTCGGCGCCTGGGGCATCACGTTCCACGACGACGACGTCGTCCCCTTCGACGCTCCGGAGGAGGAGCGCAAGGCCGCCTTCAAGCGCCTCAAGGACGCCGCTGACAGCGCCGGCCTCGTCGTCGAGATGGTCACCACCAACACCTTCACCCACCCGCTGTTCAAGGACGGTGGCCTCACCTCCAACGACCGCGCCGTGCGCCGCTTCGGCCTCCGCAAGGTGCTGAAGAACGTCGACCTGGCCGCCGAGATGGGCGCCTCCACCTTCGTCATGTGGGGCGGCCGCGAGGGCGCCGAGTACGACTCCTCCAAGGACCTGTACGCCGCTCACGCCCGCTACGCCGAGGGCCTCGACACCATCGCCGGCTACATCAAGGAGCAGGGCTACGACCTCAAGATCGGCCTGGAGCCCAAACCCAACGAGCCCCGCGGTGACATCTTCCTGCCCACCATCGGCCACGCCCTCGCGCTCATCAACGAGCTCGACAACGGCGACATCGTCGGCCTCAACCCCGAGGTCGGGCACGAGCAGATGGCCAACCTCAACTACACCCACGGCCTGGCCCTGGCGCTGTACTGCGGGAAGCTGTTCCACATCGACCTCAACGGCCAGCGCGGCCTGAAGTACGACCAGGACCTGGCCTTCGGCCACGGCGACCTCATGAGCGCCTTCTTCACCGTCGACCTGCTGGTCAACGGGTTCCCGGCCTCCCCGGACGCCCCCCGCTACGACGGCCCGATCCACTTCGACTACAAGCCGAGCCGCACCGAGGGCATGGAGGGTGTGTGGGACTCCGCGCGCGCCAACATGTCCACCTACCTCATGCTCGCCGAGAAGGCCCGCGCCTTCCGCCAGGACTCCCGGGTCACCGAGCTCATGGAGGCCGCCGGCATCAACGAGCTCGCCCAGTCCACGCTGGCCGAGGGTGAGTCGGTCGCCGACTTCCTCGCCCAGGAGGATGAGTTCGACGCCGACGCCAAGGGTGCCCGCGAGTACCACTTCGTCCAGCTCCAGCAGCTGGCGATGGAACACCTCATCGGCTGAAGGGACTGATCCACAGATGACTCTCCGAGTGGCGGGAATCGACTCCTCGACGCAATCGGTCAAAGTACTGGTCTGCGACGCCTCCGACGGCACGGTGCTGAGGGAGGGGAGTGCCCGCCACCCGGAGGGCACCGCGGTCCATCCGGACCACTGGTGGACAGCTCTGCAGGAGGCGGTCCAGGCCGCCGGCGGCCTCGACGACGTGGCGGCTGTCTCCGTCGGCGGGCAGCAGCACGGCATGGTCGTGCTCGACGCCGACGGCAACGTCCTCCACGACGCGCTGCTGTGGAACGACACCCGCAGCGCCAAGGCCGCCTCCGACCTGGTTGCCGAGTACGGCGCCCAGGAGTGGGCCGACGCGATCGGCTCCGTGCCCGTCGCGTCGCTCACCGTCACCAAGCTGCGGTGGCTGGCCGACAACGAGCCGGAGATCGCCGCCAAGGTGGCGGCCGTCTGCCTCCCGCACGACTGGCTGACGTGGAAGCTGTCGGGGGCCGAGTCCCTCGAGACGCTCGTCACCGACCGGTCCGACGCCTCGGGGACCGGCTACTTCGACTGCGTCGCCAACGAGTGGCGGCGCGACCTGCTGTCCCTGGGACTGCGTCGTGACGCCTCCGACGTCGTCCTGCCCCGGGTCCTCGGACCCAGCGAGGCCGGCCCGAAGGTGACGGCCTTTCCCACCGCCCAGGCCGTCCTGGGCCCCGGCTGCGGCGACAACGCCGGAGCCGCCCTCGGGCTCGGACTGGCACCGGGGGCGACAAGCCTCTCGCTCGGCACCTCGGGCGTCGTCGCCGCGGTCTCCAGCACCCCCACCCACGACGGCACGGGCCTGGTGACGGGCTTCGCCGACGCGACCGGCGCCTACCTGCCGCTGGCCTGCACGCTCAACGCCTCCCGTGTCGTCGACGCGACCGCCCGGGTGCTGGACGTGGACTACGACGCGTTCAGCGAGCTCGCGCTCGCCGCCGAGCCCGGCGCGGGCGGCCTTGTCATGGTCCCGTACCTCGAGGGTGAACGGACCCCCAACCTGCCCGACGCCACCGGCCAACTGCGCGGCCTCACGCTCGGCAACATGACCCGCGAGAACGTCGCGCGGGCCGCCGTCGAGGGCCTCCTGGGCCTCATGGGAGCCTGCGCCGACGCCGTGGCCGCCCAGGGCGTCGACATCGAACGCATCAGCCTGGTCGGCGGCGGTGCCCGGCTGCTGGCCGTCCGCGAGCTCGCCCCGCACGTGCTGGGCGTCGACGTCGAGATCCCGCCCGCCGGGGAGTACGTCGCCCGCGGCGCCGCGCGGCAGGCGGCCTGGGTCCTGGCAGGCGGGGACACCCCGCCCGACTGGCCGATCGAGGGCTCCGAGACCCGTACCGGTGAGTTGCACGAGCAGGTCCGCGACGTGTACCGGGAGGCTGCCTCCACGTACGCCTAAGGTGGAGGTACATGTCCAGAACGTTCGCCAGCCTCGGCATCCACAACTACCGCGTCTTCGCGGCGGGTGCGCTGGTCTCGAACGTCGGGACGTGGATGGCGCGCATCGCCCAGGACTGGCTGGTGCTCACCGAGCTCACCGACCAGTCGGCCACCGCCCTCGGTGTGGTCACCGGCCTGCAGTTCCTGCCCATCCCGCTCCTCGCGCCCTACGCCGGGCTGATCGCGGACCGCATGAGCCGCAAACGCCTGCTCGTCAACACCCAACTGCTGCTGGCGCTCAACGGGTTCATCCTGTTCGCGCTGGTGGGGCTGGGCGTCGCTGAGCTCTGGCACGTCTACCTGTTGGCGTTCCTCCAGGGCGCCACGGTCTCCTTCGACAACCCGGCCCGCCAGGCGTTCGTCAACGAGCTGGTGCCCCACCACCTCGTGCCCAACGCCGTCGGCCTCAACTCGGCGTCGTTCAACGGCGCCCGCCTCATCGGTCCGGGCGTGGCCGGCCTCGTCATCGGCTGGTGGGGAATCGCCCCCGCGCTGGCGATCAACGCCGCCAGTTTCATCGCTGTCCTGTTGGGGTTGCTGCTGATCCGGGACGACGAACTGCTCCTGCCGCCGGTGCGGAAGACCCGCGGCACCGTGGCGGAGGGCGTTGCCTACGTGCGCGCCCGCCCCGATCTGGTGCTGGTCTTCCTGGTGGTCTTCATGCTGGGCACGTTCGGCATGAACTTCCAGATCACCATGGCGCTGATGGCGACGTCGGTCTTCGGCAAGGGCGCCGAGGAGTTCGGCCTGCTCGGCTCCCTCATGGCCGTGGGAACGCTGGCCGGGGCCCTGCTGTCGGCCCGCCGGGCCCGACCCCGGCTCCGCACCCTCCTGGGAGGCCTCGGCCTCTTCTCGGTCTTCTGCATCCTGGCCGGCCTGGCGCCCAACTACGTCACGTTCGCCCTGCTGCTGATCCCGTGCGGTCTCTTCGCGCTCACGGTGATGACGACGGCGAACTCCACCGTCCAGCTGTCGACGGCACCCGAGTTCCGGGGCCGCGTGATGGCGCTCTACATGGCCATCTTCATGGGCGGCACGCCGATCGGCGCCCCGCTGATCGGGTGGGTGGGCGACGCGCTCGGTCCGCGCTGGACCCTGCTCATCGGCGGGCTCGCCTGCCTGCTCACCTTCGCCGCCGTCGGCTGGTTCCTCATGTCCCGCCGGGAGCTGCGAGCCCGACTCACCCTGCGGTGGCCGCCCCGGCTGGACGTCTACCGCAAGGGGGCGTGAGACTCCAGCGAGTCCCGCACCTGGCGTCGCAACACCTTGCCCAGCATGGACTTCGGCAGCTCGTCGACGACGTGGAACTCCCTCGGGACCTTGTAGGCGGCCAGCCGGTCGCGGCAGAAGGCGCGCAGCTCGTCGTGGGACACCTCGGCCCCCGCATCCAGCGTGACCGCGGCCACCACCCGCTCACCACCCGAGGGGTTCGGCATCCCGACCACCGCCGCGTCGGCGATCGCGCCGTGCGACGTCAGCACCTGCTCCACCTCGGAGGGCGCGACGTTGAAGCCGCCGGTGATGATGATCTCCTTGGCACGGTCGACAATCGTGGTGAAGCCGTCGTCGTCCACCGTGACGATGTCGCCGGTGCGCAGCCAGTGGCCCGGCAGCAGGGTCTGCGCCGTCTCGGCCTCGTTGTGCCAGTAGCCCTGGAAGACCTGCGGGCCGTGGATGAGCAGCTCGCCCGGCTCGCCGGGGGCGACGTCACGGTCGAGGTCCTCGGGGTCCGCGACCCGCATCCAGGTACTCGGGAACGGCACGCCGATGGTGCCGGTGCGCCGCGACGGGTGGAACGGGTTGCCCAGGCAGACGGGCGAGGCCTCCGTCATGCCATAGCCCTCCACCAGCAGACCCCCGGAGACCGACTCCCACAGCTCCACCGTGGAGTCCGGCAGGCTCATCGCGCCGGAGATGCAGTACTTGGCGGTGCTGAGGTCGATCCCGCGCTCCTTGGCCCGGCGGGCCGTGGCCTCGTAGATCGGCGGCACGGCGCAGTAGACGGTGGGCGGGTGCTTGCGGGCGGCGTCGAGGACCAGGTCCACGTCGAAGCTCGGGAACAGCACCAGCCGCCCCTGCTTGTGGATGCCGTAGGTGAGGAACAGGGTCATGCCGAAGGCGTGGAACATCGGCAGGATCGCGTAGAACGTCTCCTGGCGGTACTGCGCCCCGTGCATCCACGCCTCGCCCTGCAGGGCGTTGGAGTAGAGGTTCTTGTGCGTCAGCATGGCGCCCTTGGGGCGGCCGGTGGTGCCGGAGGTGTACTGGATCACGGCCAGGTCGTCGACGGTGGGTCGCGGGTGTGCGGCGTCGATGGCGGGTGCGGTGAGCAACTCCTCCCACGACGTCGTGCCGGGCGCGGGCTGGGTGAGCCGGTTGCGCGTGGCGCGCAGCTTCGGCACCGGCAGCCCGAGCGCCAGCCTCTTGACCAGCGGGAAGGCCTTGAGCAGGTTCACGGAGACGATGGCGTCGAGTTCGACGTCGGCCGGCTGCTCGCGCAGCTTGGCGACGGCGGCGTCCCAGGCGATGACGACGCGGGCGCCGTGGTCCTCGAACATGTGCCGCAGCTCGCGGGCCGTGTAGAGGGGGTTGTGCTCGACCGCGATCGCCCCGAGGCGCAGGACGGCGTAGAAGGCGACGACGTGCTGCGGGCAGTTGGGCAGGATCAGCGCCACCCGGTCGCCGGCACGCACCCCGAGTCTGCGGAGTCCCTCGGCGGCCCGGGCGATCTGGTCGCCGAGCTCCCGGTAGCTGGTCTCGCGGCCGAAGAACTCGGTGGCGACGGCGTCACCGGCCTCGGCCGTGGCCCGCTCGTACAGCGCGACCAGGGACTCCTGCGGCACCTCGATCTCCGCCGGCACCCCGGGCTGGTAGTGCCGGACCCAGGTGGCCTCCGGCAGCGCAGCCCCGCTCACTGCTGGGCCAGCCAGACGGTCCGGTTGGCGGTCAGCACCCCATCCCGGGGTCCGGTGCACAGGAGGACCGACGCGTCGTCGGGGAGGTGGATCTCGGGGCCGGAGATGTTGGCGATGCAGACGACGTCGCCGTTGCGGAACGCCACCACGCCGTCGCCGTAGCCCTCGATCCATTCCAGCGACCCTGCACCCAGCCCGCGCGCGCGGCGCTCGGCCAGGGCTGCGTGGTAGAGGCTCCAGACGGAGTCGGGGTCGTCCACCTGCTGGTCGGCGGCGAGGTCGCGGTAGGACTCGGGCTGCGGCAGCCAGGTCTCGCCGGTGGGGGAGAAGCCGAGCCCGGGGGCGTCGGCGGTCCAGGGCAGCGGGACGCGGCAGCCGTCGCGGCCCACCTGCTCGTGGTCGGAGCGCTCCCACGTCGGGTCCTGTCGGTACTCGTGCGGGAGGGTGGTGTGGTCGGGCAGCCCCAGCTCCTCGCCCTGGTAGACGTAGGCGGAGCCGGGCAGCGCCAGCATCATCAGCGTGGCGGCCGTGGCGCGGGCCAGGCCGAGCTCGTGGTCCGGCTGCTCGTCGTCGGGGCCGATGCCGAAGCGGTTGCCGGTGTCCTCGCGCCCGAGCCGCGAACGGTGCCGCAGCACGTCGTGGTTGCTGAGCACCCACGTGGTGGGGGCACCCACGGCGTCGTTGGCCTCCAGCGAGGAGGTGATGACGTCGCGGTAGGCGTCGGCGTCCCACGGGCAGGTGAGGAAGTCGAAGTTGAACGCCTGGTGCATCTCGTCGCGGCGGACGTACAGCGGCAGGCGGTCCGAGTGGACCCAGGCCTCGGCGACGAGGGCGCGGTCGCCGTCGTAGTCCGCCAGCACCCGGTGCCAGGAGCGGTAGATCTCGTGCACCCCGTCCTGGTCCCACTGGGGACCGGAGTCGCTGGACAGCATGAGGGTGTCGTGGTCGACGTCCGGCAGACCCTCGGCCTTGACCAGCCCGTGGGCGACGTCGATGCGGAACCCGTCCACGCCGGCGTCGAGCCAGTGGCGCAGGATGTCCTCGAACTCGGAGCGGACCACGGGGGAGTCCCAGTTCAGGTCGGGCTGCTTGACGTCGAAGAGGTGCAGGTACCACTGCTCGGGGGTGCCGTCGGCGCCGGTGAGCCGGGTCCAGGCGGGGCCACCGAAGACGCTGGTCCAGTTGTTCGGCGGCAGTTCGCCGTCGGCGCCCTTGCCGTCGCGGAACATGTAGCGGTCGCGCTCCGGGGAGCCGGGCTTGGCGGCCAGCGCCGCCTGGAACCACGCGTGCTCGTCGGAGGTGTGGTTCGGGACCAGGTCGAAGATCACCTTGAGGCCGCGGGCGTGGGCCTCTTCAATGAGCCGGTGCGCGTCGGCGGTCTCGCCGAACATGGGGTCCACCGCGCGGTAGTCAGCGACGTCGTAGCCCGCGTCGGCCATGGGGGAGCGGTAGAACGGCGACAGCCAGACGGCGTCGACACCGAGGTCACGCAGGTAGTCCAGTCGGTCGATCACGCCTGGGAGGTCACCGTAGCCGTCGCCCGAGAGGTCGCGGAAGGAGCGGGGGTAGATCTGGTAGATGACGGCGGTGCGCCACCATTCGGGGGTCTGGGTCATGCAGCGGGTCCTGTCGAGTGTCGGATGATCAGGTCAGGGTGGAACAGCATCTCGGAGCGGTCCAGCGCGGCGCCCTCGAGCGCCTCGAGGAGGGCGGTGACGGCCGCCTCGCACATGGCCCGCACCGGCTGCCGGACGGTGGTCAGGGCCGGGTCGGTGAACGCCATGAGCGGGCTGTCGTCGTAGCCGACGACCGACAGGTCGCCCGGGACGGACATCCCGCGACGGCGCGCCTCGCGGATGGCGCCCAGCGCCATGAGGTCGGAGCCGCAGACGATGGCGGTGTGGTCGGAGTCGATGAGGCGGGCGGCGGCGAGCTGGCCGCCCTCGGCAGTGAAGATGGTGGCCGCGATGCTGTCCCGCTTGAAGCCGAGGGCGGTGAAGGCCTCGATCTTGCGTCGCGTGGGCAGGTAGCGCTCGGGCCCGATCGCGAGTCCGATGCGCTGGTGTCCCAGCGAGCGCAGGTGCGCCACCGACGCCGTGACGGCTTCGGCGTCGGAGCAGGAGAAGAAGGCGCCCTTGAGGGCGGCGGAGTAGCCGTTGACGAAGACCGTGGGGACGCCGGAGTCGATGAGCCGCTGGTAGTGCTCGTTGCTGCCCTGGCTGTCGGCCGGGGTGCCGGAGACCGAGATGACGCCGGAGATGTTCATGTCCTGCAGCGTCTCGAGGTGGTGCATCTCGCTGGTGCCCGACGAGCCCGCCGGGCACACGACCACCGGCTGGCCGGCGGCGAAGAGCAGGATGTCGAGTTCCTCGACGAACGCGGGGAAGGCGGGGTTCGAGAGCTCCGGCACGACGATGGCCACCACCCCGGAGCGGCGCGACGGCGCCTTCTCGCGGATGTAGCCGGCCTCCTCCATGGCGCTGAGCACGGCGACGCGCGTGTCCTCCTTCACGCCGGGCTTGCCCGACAGCACTCGGGAGACGGTGGCGGTGGAGACGCCCGCGAGCTCGGCGACGTCGGCCATCCTGGTCCGGCGTGTCTGCGCCACGGTGCGCCCTCCCTCACGGTGTCCTCGGTGCTCGTGCAACGCTATCAAACCGGTGGCGAAAAGTTGCAGCAAGGTGTTCATCGGTACGGTGGGGGGCATGAGCAATCTCGCCTGGGACATCGAGGGCGTGCTGCCCTCGGTCATCGCCGACCTGCACGAGCTGATCGCCATCCCGTCGATCTCCTCGCAGCCCGAGCACGACGCCGACGTCCGCGCCTGCGCGGACCACGTCGCCGCACTGCTGCGCGGCGCGCGCTGCCCGGAGGTGCGACTCCTGGAAGCCGGGGGCAAGCCCGCCGTCTACGGCCACTACCCGGCCCCGCCCGGGAAGCCCACGGCCCTGCTCTACGCCCACTACGACGTGCAGCCCACCGGCGAACTGGCTGCGTGGACGTCGGAGCCGTTCACCCCCGAGGAGCGCGACGGCCGGCTGTTCGCCCGTGGCTCCGCGGACGACAAGGGCGGGATCGCCGCCCACCTGGGGGCACTGCGCGCGTTCGACGGCAACCCGCCCGTGGGGGTGAAGCTGTTCATCGAGGGCGAGGAGGAGATCGGGTCGCCGTCGATGGAGGCCCTGCTGGACCGCCACGCTGACGAGTTGTCCGCGGACGTCTTCGTGATCGCCGACTCCATCAACTGGACCGTCGGCGTCCCCAGCCTCACCACGTCGCTGCGCGGGGTCGTCGACGCCGTGGTGACGGTCTCGACGCTGGAGGCCGGTCTGCACTCCGGACAATTCGGCGGAGTGGTGCCGGACGCGCTCACCGCCCTGTGTCGACTGCTCGCCACCCTGCACGACGACGCGGGCAACGTCGCCATCGAGGGACTGGTGAGCCGATCCGCCCCGGAGCTCGACTACCCGCTCGACCGACTCCGCGAGGAGACCGGCGTCCTCGACGGCGTGGAGCTGATCGGCGACGGCAGCGCCGTCGAGAAGATGTGGTACCGGCCGTCGGCCTCCGTCCTGGCCATCGACGCCACCCGCGTCGCCGACGCCTCCAACACGCTCATCCCGACGGCGTCCGCCAAGGTCAGCGTCCGGCTGGCGCCGGGGCAGGACCCCGAGGAGGCCGAGCGCCTGCTGCGCGACCACCTCGTCGCACACGCGCCGTGGGGGGCCCACGTCGAGGTGGAGCCGGGGCAGCGCGGCGGACCCAGCTCCATCGAACTGGACGGTCCGCACGCCGAGGCGGCCCGGGCCGCCTTCCGCGACGCCTTCGGAACCGACGCCGTCGAGATCGGCTGCGGCGGCAGCATCCCGATCGTCGCCGAGTTCGCCGAGCGCTACCCGGGGGCGACGGTGCTGGTCACCGCCGTCACGGACCCGGACTCCCGCATGCACGGGATCGACGAGTCCCTGAACCTCGGCGACCTCGCTCGCGCCATCCAGGCTGAGACCCTGCTGCTGCAGAACCTCGCCGGTCGTTGATTGCGGCGCCCCCGGTCGTTGAGTAGGCCGCGGAGCGGCCGTGTCGAAACGACGTCGCCTCGACACGCCGCCTGGCGGCGGCTGCTCGGCGTGCGTGGATTCGGTCGTTGAGTAGGCCGCGGAGCGGCCGTGTCGAAACGACGTCGCCTCGGCTCCGGCACCTGCACTGAGTGGGAGCTTTGGTCGCGAGCTCGCCACCAAAGCTCCCACTTGAGTGGCGTCCGCGGCCTCGTGTGCACCGTCGCGCCGCCTGGTCGTGGCTGGTGGTGAGCCCCCTGGGTTCGGCCGTCCCATGACAGAGCGTGCACGAAAGGGGCCGGATCGAGGAAGCCGAGGACATAGTGTCCTTGCCTCCGCCGATCCGGCCCCTTTCGGGTACGTGCCGGTCACTACTGATGGTTGGTGGCGGTCGAACTCGTGGGGTGCGGCCGCGCGTCCCGCTTGCGGCGCGACCTCGCGGCGTGGGGTCGCTTACACGCCACCCTGCGCGGCTCTGGCCTCGGCCTTCGCCTCGCTCACAGCGATCTCCGCACTGCGCGCGGCCTCATCGGCCGCCTGGGTGGAGCCCATCGACTCGAGCTGCCGGGGACCCTCGTCCCGGCCCAGCTGCGGGGTGTCGTCGGCCCCCGCGTGGTCGGGCGACGTGGTGGGCTCCGGCCGGGGCTTGGACTCCGAGTGGTCGCCGAACGCCGTGGTCACGGTCCTGATCGCCTCGGTGAACTCGCCCGGGATCACGAAGAACGTGCTGTTCTCGCCGTTGGCCAGAGCCGGCAAGGTCTCGAGGTACTTGTACGCGAGGAGTTTCGGGTCGGCGTCGTTGGCGTGGACGGCCTGGAACACCCGCTCGATGGCCTGGGCCTCGCCGTCGGCCCGCAGGATCCGGGCCTGCTGCTCACCCTGGGCCAGCAGGATCTCCTGCTGCCGGGTGCCCTCGGCGGTGAGGATCCGGGACTGTCGTTCGCCCTCGGCGTGCAGGATGGCCGCGCGCTTGTCGCGCTCGGCACGCATCTGCTTCTCCATCGCCTCCTTGATGGTGCCGGGCGGGTCGATGGCCTTGATCTCCACCCGGTTCACCCGGATGCCCCACTTGCCGGTGGCCTCGTCGAGCACGCTGCGCAGCTGGGCGTTGATGGCCTCCCGCGACGTCAGGGTGCGCTCCAGGTCCATGGTGCCGATGAGGTTTCTCAGCGTCGTGACGGTGAGCTGGTCGATGGCCTGCAGGTAGTTGGCCACTTCGTAGGCGGCGGCCCGGGGATCGGTGATCTGGTAGTAGAGCACCGTGTCGATGTGGACGACGAGGTTGTCCTCTGTGATCACCGGTTGCGGCGTCGAGGTGAACACCTGCTCGCGGATGTCGAGCTTGTCGCGGACGCGGTCGGCGAGCGGGATGATGAAGTTCAGCCCGGGCTGGAGCGTCACGCGGTAGCGGCCGAAGCGCTCGACGTTGAAGCGGTGCGCCTGCGGCACGATGCGCACCATCATGATCACCAGGAACACCACCAGGATCGCCGCGGCGATGATGGGGACGAGAAAGAAATCCATGTCGACTCCTCGGTCGGTTACGGCAGTAGCTCGCGGGGGTACACGATGGCGGTGGCGCCCTGGATCTCCATGACGTCGACGGTGGCGCCGACGGGGATGACGAGCTGCTCGTCGAGCGAACGGGCGGACCAGGTCTCGCCGGAGAGCCTGACGAGGCCCTGCGCGTCGGTGACCTCCTCCAGCACGGTGGCGGCCTTCCCGACCAACGCATCGGTGCCGTCGCGGCTGAGCGGTGGTTGCCTGGCGTGCTGGCGCGAGATGGGCCGAATCACGAGGAGCCCCAGCGCGGAGGCGACGGTGAAGGTCAGCACTTGCACCACCCACGAAGCGCCGGCTCCGGCCGCGACGGCGGCCAGCAACGCTGCGCCGCTGAAGATGCCGAACGCCAACGTCAGCGTGAAGACCTCGGCGATCCCCAGCGCGACCGCGACGACCAGCCACAACAGCCACCACCACACCGGGACCACCTCCATTCGGTAGTCCTCACGAGTCTACGTCGCGCGTTGACAAGGCGCTGGCGCGGTGGTTGAGCAGGCGGCTACTCGGCGAACGAAGGTCATGTCGGTAGTCGAGTGGGCCGCGCAGCGGCCGTGTCGGGACACGATCCCGCTGCGCCGTCGCGAGCCCGTCAGTGGGAGGTGTGGTGGCGAGCTTGCCACCAAGGCTCCCACTCAAGCGTCAGTCGCGACGATGCCGCCTCGACACGCCGCCTGCGGCGGCTACTCGGCGAGCGAGTAGAAGGCCCCGCCTCGACACGCCGCCTGCGGCGGCTACTCGGCGAGCGAGGAGAAGGCCCCGCCTCGACACGCCGCTGCGGCGGCTACTCGGCGAGCGGGGACGGGCTAGCGGGGCGACGTGAGCTGGGGAAGGCTTAGCGTCGGGTCATGGCCGCCACCAAGGATGCGGTCGAGCTGCAGGTCGGGGAGCGCACTGTCCGACTCTCGAGCCCCGACCGCGTGTACTTCCCCGATCGGGGATGGACCAAGCTCGACGTCGCGCAGTACTACATCAGCGTCGGCGAGGGCATCCTGCGCGCCCTGCGCGAGCGGCCCACCATGCTGCACCGTTTCCCGAAGGGCCTCGCAGGCAAGAAGGTCCACCAGAAGCGCCTGCCGGCCGGTGCACCCGACTGGGTCGAGACGGTCGAACTCCACTTCCCCCGCTACGACCTGACCGCCGACGAGCTGTGCCCCACCGAGGTGGCGCAGATCATCTGGGCGGTGCAGATGAGCACCGTCGAGTTCCACCCGTGGAACGTGCGACGTGCGGACGTCGATCGCCCGGACGAGTGGCGCATCGACCTCGACCCCATGCCCGACGCCGACTTCTCGCGCGTCCGACGCGTGGCCGCCGCTGTGCACGAGCTCCTGGACGAGCTGGACATCACGGGCTACCCGAAGACGTCCGGCGGCGACGGCCTCCACGTCTACGTCCGCATCGCGCCGGAGTGGGAGTTCGCCGACGTCCGACGCGCGACCCAGGCGTTCGCCCGGGAGGTCGAGCGGCGGCTCCCCGAGGACGTCACCACCGCGTGGTGGCGCAAGGACAGGGACCCCAGCGCGGTGTTCGTCGACTACAACCAGAACGCCCGCGACCACACGATCGCCTGCGCTTACTCCCTACGCGGCGTGCCTGAGGGAACCGTGTCGACGCCCATCTCGTGGGAGGAGGTCGCCGACGTCGACCCGCGCGACTTCACCCTCGCCACCGTTCCCGACCGCTTCGAGGAGCTCGGCGACCTGCACGCCGGCATCGACGACGAGGTCTTCCGGCTGGAGACCCTCCTGGAGTGGGCGGCGAGGGATGAGGCCGACGACAACGGGTAGGCTCTCGCGTGTGCTTCGCCCCGACGGCCGACTGAGCCTGGAACTCGACGCGGAAGAACGATCCCCCCAGGACGCCTGTGGCGTCTTCGGCGTCTGGGCACCCGACGAGGACGTCGCCCAGCTCACCTACTACGGGCTGTTCGCGCTGCAGCACCGCGGCCAGGAGTCCGCCGGCATGGCCGTCTCCAACGGATCCCGCATCACGGTCTTCAAGGACATGGGGCTGGTCTCCCAGGTCTTCGACGACACCACCATCACCTCGCTGCGCGGCCGGCTCTGCGTCGGCCACACCCGCTACTCCACCACCGGAGCCTCGGTCTGGCACAACGCCCAGCCCACGTTCCGTTCCGGGCCGCGGGGCGGCGTCGCGCTGGCCCACAACGGGAACCTCACCAACACCCACGAGCTCGAGGCGTGGCTGGGCGAGCTGACGCCGTCGACGCCGGTGCCGCACAAGACCACCATGGACTCGACGAACGACACCTCCCTGGTCACCGCACTGATGGTGAGCCTGGGCGACCGGCCGCTCGAGGACATCGCGATGGAGGTCCTGCCCCGGCTGCGCGGCGCGTTCTGCCTCACCTTCATGAACGAGACCACGCTGTTCGCCGCCCGGGACCCCCAGGGCATCCGGCCTCTCGTGCTCGGCCGCCTCGCCAACGGCTGGGTCGTCGCCTCGGAGACCGCCGCGCTGGACATCGTGGGCGCCAGCCTCGTCCGCGAGGTGGAGCCCGGCGAGTTCCTCGTCATCGACGAGGCGGGGCTCCGCAGCCACCGATTCGCCGAGCCGGCCCCCAAGGGCTGCCTGTTCGAGTACGTCTACCTCGCCCGTCCCGACACCACCATCGCCGGCCGCGGCGTCCACGCCACCCGCGTCGAGATCGGCCGCCGGTTGGCCGCCGAGCACCCGGTCGACGCCGACCTCGTGATCCCGGTCCCGGAGTCGGGGACGCCGTCGGCCATCGGATACGCCCAGGGCTCGGGCATCCCCTACGGGCAGGGCCTGGTCAAGAACTCCTACGTCGGCCGGACCTTCATCCAGCCCAGCCAGACCATCCGACAGCTCGGCATCCGCCTCAAGCTCAACCCGCTGCGCGAGATCATCGCGGGCCAGCGCCTCGTCGTCGTCGACGACTCGATCGTGCGCGGCAACACCCAGCGAGCCCTCGTCCGGATGCTCCGCGAGGCGGGCGCCCGCCAGGTGCACGTGCGCATCTCGTCGCCGCCCGTGCAGTGGCCGTGCTTCTACGGCATCGACTTCGCCAGCCGCGCCGAGCTCATCGCGCCCGGGCTGGCGGTGGAGGAGATCTGTCGCTCCATCGGCGCCGACTCGCTCGGCTACATCTCGCTCGAGGGCCTGACCGCCGCCACCGAGATCCCCGCCGAGCGGCTCTGCCGCGCCTGCTTCGACGGCCATTACCCCGTTGAGATCCCGCCCGCCCAAGCCGACCTGCTGCACCTGGAGGCACCGTGACCCGACCCGCATATGCCGCCGCCGGCGTCGACATCGAGGCGGGCGATCGCGCCGTCGAACTGATGAAGGCGTCCGTCGCCCGCACCCACCGCCCGGAGGTGCTGGGTGGGCTCGGTGGCTTCGCCGGGTTCTTCGACGCCGTCGCGCTCAAGGACTACCGCCACCCTGTGCTGGCATCCTCCACCGACGGCGTGGGCACCAAGGTCGCGATCGCGCAGGCCATGGACGTCCACGACACCATCGGCCACGACTTGGTGGGCATGCTCGTCGACGACCTGGTCGTCGTCGGCGCCGAGCCGCTGTTCGTCACCGACTACATCGCCTGCGGGAAGGTGGTGCCCGAACGCATCGCCGCCATCGTCTCCGGCATCGCCGACGCCTGCGTCCTCGCCGGCTGCGCGCTCGTCGGCGGCGAGACCGCCGAGCACCCCGGCCTTCTGGAGCCGGACGAGTACGACATCGCCGGCGCCACCACCGGCGTCGTCGAGAAGGACCGCATCCTCGGCGCGAACAGGATCGCCACCGGCGACGTGGTCCTCGCCATGGCCTCGTCCGGGCTGCACTCCAACGGCTACTCGCTGGTACGCCACGTCCTGCTGCAGCAGGCGGGCTGGCAGCTCGACCGGCACGTCGACGAGCTCGGCCGCACCCTCGGCGAGGAGCTCCTGGAGCCCACCCGGATCTACGCCCTCGACGTGCTCGAGCTGATCGACCGCGTGGAGGTGCACGCCTTCAGCCACATCACCGGCGGCGGGCTGGGGAACAACCTGGCCCGCGTCATCCCCGACGGCAAGCGCGCCGTCCTGCGCCGCGACTCGTGGACACCTCCGGCCATCTTCCAGCTCGTCCAGCAGGTCGGAGGCCTCAGCCAGGCCGACGTCGACGCCACCCTCAACATGGGGGTCGGCATGGTGGCCGTGCTGCCCGCCGACCAGGCCGACCGGGCGCAGTCCGTGCTCGGCGCCCGTGGGGTCCAGAGCTGGGTGCTCGGCGAGATCGTGGAACACGACGGCGGGGGCGCCGCCCAGTTGGTCTGAGCAACACCCCCGCCGCTGGCCCGAGATTTCCTCAGGCGTAGCTGTGGCCGGTCGGCACCGGATGCGCTTGCCAGATCCGGTCCAGGTAGTCCCGCATGGAGCGGTCGGAGGAGAAGAAGCCCGTGCGGGCGACGTTGAGGATGGCCGAACGCGTCCAAGCCTCCTGGTCGGCGTACTTGGCCTCGACGGCCTCCTGCGCGCTCACGTAGCTGTCGAAGTCCGCCAGCGCCATGTAGCGGTCCTCGTCGAGCAGGGCACCGGTCACGGCGGCGAACCGGCCACCATCACCGTCGGCGAACGCGCCGGAGTTGATGAGGTCGATCGTGGCGCGCAGCCGCTCGTCGGACTCGTAGAAGTCCCGGGCACGGTGGCCCTGCTCCTTGGCCGCCGCGACGGCGGGTTCGTCCATGCCGAAGAGGAAGAAGTTGTCGTCGCCCACCAGCTTGCGGATCTCGACGTTGGCGCCGTCGTCCGTGCCGATGGTCAGCGCGCCGTTGAGGGCGAACTTCATGTTGCCGGTACCAGAAGCTTCCATGCCCGCGAGCGAGATCTGCTCCGACAGGTCGGCGGCCGGGATCAGCCGCTCCGCCAGCGTCACGTTGTAGTTGGCGGGGAACGCCACCTTCAGGCGGCCCTCGAGCCGTGCGTCGGCGTTGACCACCTCCGCGACGGAGTTGATGAGGTGGATGATCTCCTTGGCCATTCGGTAGCCCGGGGCGGCCTTGGCGCCGAAGAGCACGGTCCGCGGGGTGAGCGCCGAGGCCGGAACCTTCCCGGAGACCACCTGCTCGTACAGCGAGACGACGTGGAGCAGCTTGAGGGTCTGGCGCTTGTACTCGTGCAGGCGCTTGACCATGACGTCGAACAGGTGGCCCTCGGGGAGGTCCAGCCCGTCGCGACGCTTGAGGACCGCCCGGAGGACGTCCTGGTTGCGGCTCTTGACCTCACGGAACCGGCGACGGAACTCGGCGTCGTCGGCGAAGGCCTCCAGCTTGCGCAGCTCGTCGAGGTCGGTGACCCAGTCCTCGCCGATCGCCTCGGTGATGAGCCGCGACAGGCGCGGGTTGGCCAGCTTCATGAACCGGCGCGGGGTGACGCCGTTGGTCACGTTGGTGAACTTCTCCGGCCACAGGGACGAGAAGTCCGGCAGGACCTTGTCGCGCAGCAGCTCGCTGTGGAGCTCCGCCACGCCGTTGACCTTGGAGCCCGCGACGGTGGCCAGGTGCGCCATGCGGACGGCGGGGGAGGGGAGCTCCGTGACGATGGACATGCGGCGGGCGCGGTCCTCGTCGCCGGGGTAGGCCGAGCGGACCTCCGCCATGAACTTCTCGTTGATGGCGAAGATGATCTCCAGGTGCCGCGGCAGCAGCCTGCCCAGCAGGTCGGTGGACCAGACCTCGAGTGCCTCCGGCAGGAGCGTGTGGCAGGTGTAGGCGAAGCAGGCCTGGGTGGTCTCCCACGCCTCGTCGAAGTCCAGCCCGTACTCGTCGAGCAGGATGCGCATCAGTTCCGGGACGGCGATGACGGGGTGGGTGTCGTTGAGCTGGAAGATCACACGCTCGCCGAGCCGACGGATGTCGAAGTCGTCCTCGAGCTGGTTGTCGATGAAGTCGCGCAGTGAACAGGCGACGAAGAAGTACTGCTGCTGCAGGCGCAGCTCCTTGCCCTGCGGCGTGGAGTCCTCGGGGTAGAGGACCTTGGAGATGTTCTCGGCGAAGGTCTGGGCCCGGACGGCCTCGATGTAGTCGCCTGAGTTGAAGATCTGCAGGTCGAAGTCGCGGACCGCCTGAGAACGCCAGAGGCGCAGGGTGTTGACGCGCCCGTTGCGGTAGCCGGGGACGAGGTAGTTGTAGGGCACGCCCATGACGCGCCAGCCCGGCACCCAGCGGCGACGCACGGTGCCGTCGGTCTCCGTCACGTCCTCGACATGCCCGGCGAAGCCGACCTCCACGGCCTCCTCGGGGTGCGGGAACTCCCACGGCGAGCTGAGCTCGAGCCACGTGTCGGGTTCCTCGACCTGGCGGCCGTCGACGAACGTCTGGCGGAAGATGCCGTACTCGTAGCGGATGCCGTACCCGATGCAGGGGACGTCCATGGTGGCCAGGGAATCGATGAAGCAGGCGGCGAGGCGCCCGAGACCGCCGTTGCCGAGGCCGGGCTCCACCTCCTGGGGGAGCAGGCTGCGCAGATCGATGCCGCACTGGAGCAGCGCCTCCGTCGCGATCTCCTCCAGGTCAGCCGCCAGCAGCGCGTTCTCCAGCTGCGGGCCGAGGAGGTATTCGGCCGAGAGGTAGCCCACGGTGCGGCTGGCGCCCTGCTTGTTGCGCTGGTTGGTCTCGAGCCACTCGTCCATGAGGTAGTGGCGCACCGCGCTGCCGAGCGCCTGGTACTGGTCGTGGGGGCTGGCGTCGGCGAGGTTGACGCCCTGCCGGTTGTGCAGTTCGTGCAGGAACTCGGCCAGGAACCCCTCGACGGTGTGCTTGGGGTTGGCGGGGGTGGCCAGAGCGAGCGCCTCGCTGGGATCCAGTGGTGAGCTGCTCCAGATCGGCTGCGTGTTCTCGTCGGAAAGCATGGAGCCCAGACTAGATCACATTCACCCGATTGATGACACCGCCCATGCAATTTTCAGCAAACTGACATCTGCGATGATGCGGTCATGGTTGACATGCTGGGGCTCAGTGCTCCCGATCATCGTCCTGGGAGCGGTGCTTCGTGAGACCCGGCTGCTGGACGACGGACTCGTGGACGGGGCGGGTGTGGCGCTGAACCTGCTGGTGGGCCGCGACGCGCTGGCTGCCGGCGTGGTCGGATCGGCGTTCCTGCAGACCGTCACGTACCTGTCGGCCATGATCGTGCCGGTCATTCTCGTCGTCGTGGGCTACGGAACCCGGCTCACCCGAGTCGGCGTGCGACAGGCGGCCCCGCTGGTGCTGGTCCGGTTCACCGTCATGCTGCTGATCGCGCTGGCCTTCAACCACGTCGTGGTCGACCTGTGGCTCGGCCTGCCGCCCATCGTCGAGGCGTCGATCTTCACCCTGCTGATCCTGCCGCCGCCGTTCATCGTGCCGATCTACCTCCCACGCGAACGCCGCGACGAGCTCACCCTGGCCAACAATGTGTTGAGCCTACACACGGTGATCAGCGTCGCGGCGTTCGTCGTGTTCGTCGCCGTCAGCTAGCGGCTATCGCAGGGAGTCAATCACCTCGTTGAAGGTGGCGGACGGGCGCATGACCGCGGTGGCCTTGGCGTCGTCGGGGCGGTAGTAGCCGCCGATGTCGGCCGGGGAGCCCTGCACGGCGATCAGCTCGTCGACGATCTGCTGCTCGGAGGCGGCCAGCTTCTCGGCGACCGGGCCGAAAACCTCCGCCAGCGCGGCGTCATCGGACTGGGCTGCCAACTCCTGGGCCCAGTAGAGCGCCAGGTAGAAGTGCGAGCCGCGGTTGTCGATCCCGCCGACGCGGCGCGTCGGGGACTTGTCCTGGTCGAGGAACCGGGCGTTGGCGCGGTCCAGCGTGTCGGCCAGGACCTTGGCCCGAGCGTTGCCCTCCCGGTCGGCGAGGTGCTCGAACGACGCCGCGAGGGCAAGGAACTCGCCCAGGGAGTCCCAGCGGAGGTAGTTCTGCTCCACCAACTGCTGCACGTGCTTCGGTGCGGAGCCGCCGGCGCCGGTTTCGAAGAGGCCGCCGCCCGCCATCAGCGGGACGATCGAGAGCATCTTCGCCGAGGTCCCCAACTCCAGGATCGGGAACAGGTCGGTCAGGTAGTCGCGCAGGACGTTGCCGGTGACCGAGATGGCGTTCTCGCCACGCCGGATGCGCTCGACCGTGAACTTCGTGGCCGCGACGGGGTCCATGACCCGGATGTCGAGGCCCTCGGTGTCGTGGTCGGCGAGGTAGGTCTCCACCTTCTCGATGAGGTTCCGGTCGTGGGCGCGGCTCTCGTCGAGCCAGAACACGGCCGGCCAGCCGGTGGCGCGGGCGCGCTCGACGGCCAGTCGCACCCAGTCGGCGACGGGGGCGTCCTTGGTCTGGCAGGCGCGCCAGATGTCGCCGGCTGCGACCTCGTGGCGCATCAGGACCTCGCCGGCGGCGTTGCGGACCTCGACGACGCCATCGGCCGGGATCTCGAACGTCTTGTCGTGCGAGCCGTACTCCTCGGCCTTCTGTGCCATCAGTCCGACGTTGGGGACGGTTCCCATGGTTGTCGGGTCGAAGGCGCCGTGCTCGCGGCAGTCGTCGATCACGGCCTGGTAGACCCCGGCGTAGGACGAGTCCGGGAGCACGGCGAGAGTGTCGTCCTCCTCACCGTCCGGGCCCCACATGTGGCCCGAGGTGCGGATCATCGCGGGCATCGAGGCGTCGACGATCACGTCGGAGGGGACGTGGAGGTTGGTGATGCCCTTGTCGGAGTTCACCATCGCCAGGCGAGGTCCGTCGGCGAGGCCCTGCTCGATGGCGGTGCGGATCTCCGCGCCGTTCGCGACGTTGTCGAGCCCGGCGAGGATGGCGCCGAGCCCGTTGTTGGGGGAGAGGCCCGCCGCCGCGAGGTCGTCGCCGTAGCGCTCGAAGACCTCCGGCAGGAACGACCGGATGGCGTGGCCGAAGATGATCGGGTCGGAGACCTTCATCATCGTGGCCTTGAGGTGGACGGAGAACAACACGCCCTCCTCCTTGGCCCGCGCCACCTGCTGGGCAAGGAAGGCGTCCAGCGCGGCGGCGCGCATGACGGTGGCGTCGACGACCTCGCCCTGCTTCACGGCGAGGTCGGCCTTGAGCACCTGCTCGGTGCCGTCCTTCGCGACGTGGACGATGCTGAGCGAGTCGGCGCCGTCGAGGACGACGGACTGCTCGTTGTGGCGGAAGTCCTCCTCGTCCATGGTGGCGACGTTCGTCCGCGAGTCGGCGGACCAGTCGCCCATGGAGTGAGGGTTCTTGCGGGCGTAGGCCTTGACCGACTCCGGGGCCCGGCGGTCGGAGTTGCCCTCGCGCAGCACAGGGTTGACCGCGGACCCCATCACGCGGCCGTAGCGGGCGCGGACGTCGCGCTCCTCGTCGGTGGCGGGGTCCTCCGGGTAGTCGGGGAGGGCGAAGCCCTGCTGTTGCAGTTCCTTGATCGCGGCCTTGAGCTGCGGGATGGAGGCGGAGATGTTCGGGAGCTTGATGATGTTCGCGTCGGGGGACTTGGCGAGTTCCCCGAGCTCGGCGAGCGCGTCGTCGACACGCTGGTCCTGGGGGAGGACGTCGGCGAACTGGGCCAGGATCCGTCCCGCCAGGGAGATGTCGCGGGTCTCGACGTCGACCCCGGCCTGCCGGGCGAAGGCCTCGACGATCGGCTTGAAGGAGAAGGTGGCCAACAGTGGCGCTTCGTCGGTCAAGGTGTAGATGATCTTGCCCATGGCACTCCCGGGTTCTCGTGGCTGACGTTCGACGCGGCCCAGCTTAGCGATCCGGGGCTTGTCGCCCGTTCGGATCGGGTGCTTTGGATTGCCGCGCAGGCTCGGGTAGCCTGTGCACCACGAGTTCATGACAGATTCCGCGGCAAGGCCGCGAGGGACAAAGCGAGGGGGTCGACCCATATGGGGCGCGGCCGTGCAAAGGCGAAGCAGACCAAGGTTGCTCGCGATCTGAAGTACCGCCCGGTGGAGACCGATTTCGCGTCTCTCGAGCGCGAACTGCGCGGCGGGGCATCCCCGTCCGAGATCGAAGAGGTGCCCGAGCAGTACGTGGATCTCGTCGAGCAGTACAGCGCCGACGACTCCTACCTCGACGAGGACGACTCCGACGAGCGTCGGGACTGACCCCACCCCGGTCACCTGGCAAGCCGACCACCTGTTGGACGGGTACGAGTCGGCCACCATCGAGTTGCCCGAGGAACCCACCTACGGTTCCGAGCCGGAGCGGTCGCTGCGGGCCACGCTCGTGCGACGCGACACCCCCAGCCGACGGACGGCCATGCTGTACGTCCACGGGTGGAACGACTACTTCTTCCAGCGGCACCTGGCCGACGAGGTCGCGGCGTCCGGTATCGACTTCTACGCCCTCGACCTCAGGCGCTACGGGCGCTCCCTCCGCGAGGGGCAGCTGGCAGGCTTCATCATCGACCTGCGCGACTACTTCGTCGAGCTGGACCGCGCCGTCGAGATCCTTCTGGCCGACCACGACGACATCGTCCTGCATGGCCACTCCACCGGGGGGTTGGTGCTCAGCCTGTACCTCAACGCCCGGCCCGACGCCGCGTCGGCGCTGGTCCTGAACGCGCCGTGGCTCGAGCTGCAGGGGTCGCCGGCGCTGCGCCCTGCGCTCCAGGTGATGTTCGGCGCCGTCCGCCAGCTCTCGCCCACGGCGTCGCTGGCCATGAGTGACAACGGCTTCTATCGCCGGTCCATCTCCGCCGCCCAGGATGGCGAGTGGGACTACCGCCTGGACCTGAAGGGGGACAAGGCCTTCGCGATCCGCGTCGGCTGGCTGGCGGCGATCATGAACGGCCACTCCGCCATCTCCGCCGGCCTTGCGATCGACGTGCCGATCCTCGTCGGGATCTCGGCCCGCTCCGACTTCGCCCGCAAGTGGAGCGACGACCTGCTGGAGGTGGACACGGTCCTCGACGTCGAGCAGCTCGCATCCCGCGCGCACCGGCTGGGACGGCACGTGACGCTGGTGAGATTCGACGGTGCCCTGCACGACTTGGCGCTCTCCCGACCCGAGATCCGGGACCAGTGGTTCGCCGAGATTCGGCGGTGGCTGGCGGCCTACGGGTCGCCGTCGGAGGCCTGAAAGCGTCGATTTCGCATCCGTCGCGAGGGCACGCTATAGTTTCCGAGCCGGGAAAACCGGCAGGTCAGATTGAAAAGTTTGGCCCCGTGGCGCAGTTGGTTAGCGCGCCGCCCTGTCACGGCGGAGGTCGCGGGTTCGAGTCCCGTCGGGGTCGCTCGGTGCAGCGTCGCACGCAGCACCGCAGCACATGGCCAGGTAGCTCAGTTGGTAGCAGCGTTCGCCTGAAAAGTGAAAGGTCGCCGGTTCGACCCCGGCCCTGGCCACCACCACCCCGCCCCAGTTGGCGGGGTTTCGTGCGTCTCAGGCATGCTGTGGTCAAGGTCAGGTGTACCCATTGACCGTTCTGGGCTGGGAGGGCAGGCCAGCGCCGCCCGGTCAAGCATCGATGTAGGGGATGGCCATGATCCAGCGGTGGGGAATGACTGCCGCGCCCATCCACGCCTTCAAGCAGCGGGGAAGCTCCTCCTGCACTTGGTTGCGAGGGACACCGATCAGGACATAGCCGATGAGGAAGGCTCCGACAAGAACTCCGGCCGAGTTCGTGCCGAGCGTGCCCGGGTGCGAGTGGGCACGGCCGATGAGTGCGGGGGGCTGACGCCAGACGTGGAGATCTTCGCGCATGGTCGATCTCTCGGGTTGTCTGTCTTGGGGGTGTCCTACCATCGGTGACATGCGTTTCACTTGGGCGTTCACTGGCGTCTTGGCCGTAGTGGCGCTCGCGTCCTGTGGGGCCACCCCCGGCGGCGGCGAGGACGAGACGTTCCGTCCGGCCACTCAGCGTCCATCGCCGTCTGCGCAGCCATCGCCCCGGGCCTCTTCGGTCACGGTGGAGTACGGCGCACCAGCAGAGACGACCCCTGAACCCGAGAACAGCCCCTCGCCCAGCACGCGGCCATCGGCCGAGACGATCGCGCCTGACCCGGCGCTGATGGCGGGCATGTCCTGCGCGCCGGTCTCCGATGAGCTCGAGGCCCTGGTCTGGACCACCCACGGTGACGAGGCCGATGAGGGCTTCGTGGTCGAGGTCGGGGAAGGTTTCGAGGCGGGATCTCTATGGTCGGTGCTGGTCTACAAGGACGGCGCCGGCGACGACCGGTGGTTCCTCACCGATGGGGACCAGCTGATCAACATTGGCTCGGTGTACGCCACCGGGCTCTCAGGTTTCGACACGGTCCGGTGGGACGAGGCCCGGCTAGAGCGCGGCCAGTCGGCGCTGGCCGTCGCCCTAGCCTGCCTCGGGAGCGACTATCCGATCGAGAAGCCGTTCTTGTCGCGCTAGACGCGAGGCCAGCTCTTGTGGACTGCGTTCAGGAGGCCCCCAGACCAGTCCCGGGCGTAGAACTGGCCGTTCTCGCTGGGCCGAAGGTCGTCACTCGAGGGGCCCGTTGTCGGCCGGCAGGGCTGGACCGCAACGTTGCCGTGGAGTGGCAACCAGAGTCGCCGAACAGGTACCAGTCGCCGACGGCGTCATCCAGGTCTGGCCGTTGTGTCGTTCGATAGCAACTGCGCGGAACGGGGACCCGGCTGGCAGTGTGTGGAGCAGGTGTTCTCGTTCCTGCGCCAGGTCGTTCCCCGGTCGTCCGATCGTCGGCGTCTGCCCGGGTGCCGTCCGGGGCGCGCCAGCGTTTCTCCTCGTCGCCAGCGCTGTATGGCTGGCGACGATGAGTTGGGCTGGTGACGGAAGAGTTGCGCTGGCGCACGGCAGATGGGCTGGCGGTCCGGAGGTAGCGCTGGCGACACCCAGTTGCGCTGGCGTCGGGCAGAAGCGCTGGCGTGGGGCAGAAGCGCTGGCGACGACGGAGTCGCGCAAAAGAATGGCATCCCCAACGGGATTCGAACCCGTGTTGCCGCCGTGAAAGGGCGGAGTCCTAGGCCACTAGACGATGGGGACATGGAAAGCGTCCGGGACCACAATAGAGGGTCCCGGACGCTGGCCGCTACTTCTCAGGAGTGAGTGGTGATGTGCACGTGGTCGATGTGGTTGGCGGAGTCGCTGCCACGGTCGGCCATCGGGCGCCAGCCCTCGGCGTCGCGGTAGATGTTCCAGATCTTCTGGTCCCAGATGATGTAGTGAATGTCGAACTGCTTGGCGTTCGCCTTGTAGTACTCGGCGATCTCCTGGCCCAGCGCCTGGTTGGTGCGGTAGCTGGGGATCATGATGTCCAGCGCCCGACCCGCCGGGTGGTCGCCGCTGCCGGAGCGGGTGCCGTACTGGGTCTTGATCTGGGGCCAGTTGCCCCACACGTGCCAGGCGATGGCCTGCACGGAGGCTCCGGCGGTGTCGAGGCCGCTGGAGTAGCCCTTGTTGATGTCGCCGCCGGGAGCCGACGTCACGGGGGACGAGGAGCTCGGGGGCGTGGCCGTCAGGTAGCGGGCGGTGAACCAGCGGATGGCGCCGTTGTGCACGGCCTCGGCCCGACCGTTCTCCACCTTGCCGGTGACCTGGATGGTCCCGCCGCGGGGGACTTCGCCGCTGTGGGCAGTGCCGGTGGAGGCAAGCCAGATGTTGAGCACGGTCGTGGCGTACTGGGTGGACGTCGCGGGCAGCGCGGGCGCCGTCGGGGCGGTGGTCTCCGCGCTCACCTCGACGAGGTAGCGGTTGTTGACCCAGCGGACGTTGCCCTGCCAGACGATCTCTCGGACTCCGTTGACGACCTTGTCGGTGGCGTCGACGATGGTGCCGCGGGGGATGTCTCCGAGGGAGCGGTAGCTGGAGGTGTTGGTGGTGCGGATCATGAGGGCGGTGGTGGCGCGCATCTTCTTGGTGGTGGTGGGCAGCGACGGTGCGGGTGCTGCCTGGACGGTGGTGAGGTAGCGGGTGGAGGCCCACAGGGTCTTGGAGTTGTAGATGACCTCGGAGAAGCCGTTGTGGGTGCGGCCGGTGAGGGAGACGGTGGTGCCCTTCGACGCGATGTGGATGATGGGGTGGCTGGTGGCGGGGCCGCTGCGGATGTTGAGGTTCGCCGTCGTGCGCGCTGATCCGGCGGTCGGGACCGCTGCCGGCGGCGTCGGAGCCGGGGTGGTCGGCTTCGGCGCCGGGGCGGTGGTGGTGCTCGTGGTGAGGTAGCGGGAGGAGGCCCACACGGTGCGGGACTTGTACACGAGTTCGACGAAGCCGTTGTCGGCGCGTCCGGTGAGCGTGACCGCCGTGCCCTTGGAGGCGATGTGGACGATCGAATGGCCGGTGCCCGGTCCGCTGCGCAGGTTGAGGTTGGCCGTTGTGTACGCGCTCGCGGGGTTGGACGGGACCGGCGCGGGTGCCGGTGCCGGTGCCGTGCCACGCAGGTAGGCGGAGGCCACGTAGGCGGTCCGACCGTCGTAGGTGACCTTGGTCCAGCCATTGCTCTCCGAGACCGCCTCGACGCTCTGGCCCGGGTAGAGGACGCCGAGACGGGAGTCAGAGGTGGACGGGCCCGTGCGGACGTTCACCGCCGTCGTCGCGGTCATCTGGGTGGTCGAGGCATCCGCCAGGGGACTGAGCACGACTCCGCCCATGGTCTGCATCATCGCGGCCACGATGCCGCTTGCGACGACTGCCCTGAGTCCAACAGCTAGCGAGTTCACTTGCGAGTCCTTCACCTAGGTCACATCGGGGGGGGGCGGCCCTCGCGACGCTTCCCCGAGGGTGTTCCCTCCGCCGCGTGGCCGTGGTCCGGACACTAGGAACGCCGCCGGAGGGGCACAAGGAGTACTTGAGATGCGGCTGAGGGATTCTCACGTCCGATGGCTGCGCCGGGCTGGGTGCCCGTGGACGTGACGAACGCCCACAACCCTGTTCTGACTAGGGATGATGGGCGCTCGTCGTGACGTTGGTACCCGCCTTGGGTGGGACTGAGAGGCCTCAGGAACCCGGTGATGGTTCCACCTCAAGTCTCACTTCAGGTTGAGGTCTACCGCAGCTGGATCACTGCTTGTCCGGCAGGGGTTCGGGAGGTGGATGAGACCCACTTGGTGGCGCTGCCGCCGGTCCAGGTCCTGTCCCCGAGGGAGGCACTGGTGATGCCGCCGGCCGGGGTGTTGGCCACCGCCAGCTGGGTGGCCGCCCACAGTGCCGAGGAGTTGGCCGACGACAGGGTGACGGTCTTCCCGGATGTGGCCATCGAGACCCCCGGCACCTTGCTCACGACGGCGGAGAAGGCTCCGGTGTTGCCGGCGCCCGTTCCTCCAGTGCAGACCAGCGTCGCGGGGCGGCTGCCCCGCAGGGCACCTGCCAGCGCCTTCGCGTTGGTCTCGTGCTTGACGTAGGCGCTCGGGTACGCGCTGCGCTGGACCTTCTGGGCCATCTCGCTGATCCCGCCGGTCTGCCAGCCGGAGATCTTCACCAGGGCCTGGTAGAAGCGGCCCGACGAGTACCAGGGATCCATGATCTGGGCGTTCGTGCCCCACCCGTAGGAGGGTCGCTGCTGGAACAGCCCCAGCGAGTCGCGGTCGCCATAGGCGAGGTTGCGCAACGCCGACTCCTGCCACGCCGTCGTCAGGGCAATGACGGCCGCCTGCTCGGGGAGTCCCATCTCGTAGGACTTCGCGACGATGATGGCCGCGTTCTGCGCCTGCTCCGGCGACAGGGTCAGGATCGTCCCACCCGAGGTCAGCTGCAGGTAGCAGCGCTGGCTGACGCTGGCCACGGGAGCCGAGCCGCCGGACGTCGTGCCCTCGAAGGTGGTGATGTGCACGTGGTCGAGGTGGTTGGCGGAGTCGCTGCCGCGGTCGGCCATGGCCCGCCAGCCCTCGGAGTCCCGCGTGATGTTCCAGATCTTCTGCTCGAAGATGATGTAGTTGATGTTGAACTTCTTCGCGTTGGTGCGGAAGTAGTTCGCGATCTCCCACCCGTAGGCCTGGTTCGTCCGGTAGCTCGGGATCATGATGTCCAGGGAGCGACCGGCGTAGTGGTCCGACGCCGGTGAGTTGCGCCAGCCGTGCTGGGTGGTGATCTGCGGGAAGGTCGCCCAGACGTGTGCCGCGATGGTGCGGATGTCCGAGTTCGCCTTGTCCAGGCCCGAGGAGTAGCCGTAGTTCACCGCACCGGAGTCAATGGGCGGAGTGCTGGGAGCGGTGGTCGTGAGGTACCTGGCCGTGACCCAGCGCGGGGTGCCGTTGAAGACGGCCTCCGCGCGGCCATCGCGTTCCTCGCCGGTCAGCTGGACGGCCGAGCCCTTGGCGATCACGCCCGTGTAGGCGCTGCCGGTCGAGGCGTGCCACAGGTTCAGGTCCGTGGTGGCGTACTTGGTGGCCACCGTCACGGGCTGGGTGACCTCGGCCTTCTGGAGGTACCGGGCGGTGACCCAGCGGAGAGCCCCGTTGTGGACGATCTCGGCCCGGCCGTCGGCCACCTTGCCCGTCACCTCGACCGTTGCGCCCTTTGGGATCTCCCCGGTGTAGCTGCTGCCGGTGGAGGCGTGCCAGATGTTCAGGGTGGCCGTCGCGTACTGGATCGTGGTGGTGGGAGGAGTGGGGGCCACGGGCTGGGCGACCTCCGGGGTCACTTCGACGAGGTAGCGGTTGTTGACCCAGCGGACGTTGCCCTGCCAGACGATCTCTCGGACTCCGTTGACGACCTTGTCGGTGGCGTCGACGATGGTGCCGCGGGGGATGTCTCCGAGGGAGCGGTAGCTGGAGGTGTTGGTGGTGCGGATCATGAGGGCGGTGGTGGCCCGCATCTTCTTGGTGGTGGTGGGCAGCGACGGTGCGGGTGCTGCCTGGACGGTGGTGAGGTAGCGGGTGGAGGCCCACAGGGTCTTGGAGTTGTAGATGACCTCGGAGAAGCCGTTGTGGGTGCGGCCGGTGAGGGAGACGGTGGTGCCCTTCGACGCGATGTGGATGATGGGGTGGCTGGTGGCGGGGCCGCTGCGGATGTTGAGGTTCGCCGTCGTGCGCGCTGATCCGGCGGTCGGGACCGATGCCGGCGGCGTCGGAGCCGGGGTGGGGGCAGGTGTCGGCTTCGGCGCCGGGGCGCTGACGATGGTGAGGTACTTGCTCGAGCCCCACACGGTGCGCGACTTGTAGACCACCTCGGTGAACCCGTTCTGGGTGCGACCCGTGGTGGCGACGGTGGTGCCGGACGGGGCGACGAACACGACGGGGTGGGTCAGGCCGGCCCCACCGCGCAGGTTCAGGTTCCCGGTGGTCTTCGCGCTGCCTGTTCCCGCAGCCGGGCCCGTCGGGGCGGGCGGCGGGGTCGGTGCCGGGGCCGCGGGTGCAGCGCTGGTGAGGTACCGACTGGCGGCCCAGGCCGTCGTCGACTTGTACGTGACCTCGGTGAACCCGTTCTGCGCACGGCCGGTTACGCCGACGGTGGTCCCCTTCGGGGCGACGAACAGGATGCGGTTGGTGGTCGCGGGGCCGCTGCGCAGGTTGAGGTTCCCCGTGGTGACGGCGGATCCGGGGGACGCGGTCGGAGCCGAGGGTGCCGGGGAAGTGGCTCCCGGCTTCGGGCCCGTGAGGTAGCTCGACGACACGTAGCCCGTCTTGCCGTTGTAGCGGACCTCCGTCCAGCCGCTCTTCTCGGAGACTGCCTCGATCTGGGCACCGCGGTACAGCACGCCGAGCCGGGACGCAGTCGCCGATGGGGCACTTCGCACGTTGACGGCGGTGGAGGCGGTCATCGACGTCGTCGCCGCGTCCGCCGCCGGACTGATCGCCAGACCGCCGAGCGACTGCATCATGCCGGCGACCAACCCGCCCGCAACGATGACTCGGAGTCCTACTAGTGCCCTGTTCACAAGCCTGGTCCCTTCGAAGAACGCCCGGAGGCCCGAGGGCGATCCCGCCCGCCGGGTGAGCCTGAACGTAGGGACGGCCCAACAGCGCCGACAAGGATGTGTGCCGGGGCCCGATGCGCCAGCGAGGGGGAGCCGAGCGGTCCCGACGTGTGGCTCGGACCCGGCAAGAGGGCGTTGACTAGGTTCGACGCGCGTTCACGAGGCCGTGCGCCGGGTGCGATCCGGACGCGGATGCCGGCGTGGCGAAGTCACCTCAAGTCTCACTTGAGATTGAGGGGATGACCCGTACCACGTCGGGGGTGCTGGCCCACTGCTCCAGGCTGCCCAGGGCTGATCCCGGCAGGTACCCCGCCTTGAGGTCACTGGATCCCAGCACGTCGCAGCCGGCGATCCCCGCGAGTTCGAGCAGGTCCACTTGGTCCAGCACGGCGAGCACCACCTCGGTTCCCAGTGCCCGACGGTTGGCGGCCAGCGTGGTGAGCACGACGTCGTGGGCTCCGCCGCAGGCGACCACCAGCGGACGGTCACCGCGCAGCTGAAGGGGCACCAAGAGTTCGCGCATGGAACTCACCTCGTCCTCCACGACAACGACGACGGGATGACCGAGGACGGCCCAGTTGCCGTGGGTGGCGAAGTCCGGGTGGGCGTGGCCCCCCGGCAGTTCGATCCCCGTCCGGGCAGGCGCCCGTCCAGTCCCGGCGGGCGCTGGCATCCGATCGATGTCGTCCTGAGTGACGTAGCTCGGCGCCACGTCGTCGACCGCCGGGTGGTTGCGCGGCGGTGGCTCGGCCAGCACCTCCCGACGACGGCGTTCACGGCGCACATCGACGGCCACGGCGCCCGCCAGGAGCAGGCCACCGACGGCGAGCACCACGAGGAACACCACCACGTCCGCCACGGGATGCAAGGCTAGACTGTCCGGTGCGCCTATAGCTCAGCTGGCAGAGCAGTGGACTTTTAATCCATGGGTCCCGGGTTCGAGCCCCGGTGGGCGCACTGTCTCAGGGCTCCAGCCAGGGCGGGTCGAACGGGGGCTCGTCGCGGTGCCTCTCGAACGACCGCCACCACCCCTGGGCGCCGGGAGGTAGGGCGTGCTCGTCGCACTCGGCGACGCGCTGCCTCAGCTCCGTCTTGATCCCGGCCAACCGCGCGCCGGTCCGGGCGTCGTCGGCCCCGCCGAAGATCCGTTCCTCCAGACCCAGGGCCTGCATCCGCAGCGTCACGATGCGGCGAGTGAGTTCCTCCTGGTCGGGGCCGAGCCGGCGCACCTCCTCCGCGGCGCGCATCCACCCGTAGTCGGTGTTGATCGCGATCAGGCCGGGGTGCACGGCCATCGCGTCATGCACGCTGATGTCGGGGTGGATCACCACCGCGTCGGCGCTGTGCGCGTACGCCAGCTCGTCGCGGCCACCCTCGTCGACCAGGATCTCGGTCGAGCGCATCACCACCGAGAACAGGTCCGCGTCAGCCATCGAGGCGCGGGCCGGGACGCCGAGCGACTGCGAACTGATCACATAGGTGCGTTCGGCCCGCAGGTGACCGATCGCCAGCTCCGCCGGAAGATTCTCGCGGACACCGCCGTCGACATAGGTCTCGTGCCCGATGGGGACGGGCCGGAATACCGCCGGGATGGCGCAGGACGCCAACAGTCCGGTGACCAGGCCGTACGGACCGGCGTCGACCTCCCGGTTCTCCCGGTCGACGATGCCTCCGTCCTGTCTCATGTAGCGCAGCTCGCCGGTCTCCAGGGCCACCATGGCCATGCGCAGGGTGGTGCCGGCGTCCCGGACACGGGTCTCGTCGAAGACCTCCGGATCGAGCAGGCGCTGCAGCACCGGCCCGGGGCGGTACATGGAGCGGGTCTGCTCCATCCCGAGCCGGATGGCCGCCAGGTCGCTGCCCAGGCGCGGAAGCCGGGAGACGGACCCGGCGAGCTGGGCGACGATCCCGAGTGACCACTCGGGCCGCAGCTCCGCGTCGGGTGTCAGGGCCAGCTCCACGGGGTCCAGGGGCGAGGCGGGGGAGGCGGGTGTCTCGGTGTGCTTCAGGAACGGGATCCGCGACGCCAACGGGCGCGGGGGCACGGGCGTGCCCAGCGGGCCCATGAGATCCAGGAGCCCGGGCAATTCGGCCTGGGCCTTGCGCAGCCATGGCCGCGGCAGGAACATCTCCTCCGGCTCGCGGAGGCTGTGCCAGATGTCGTGGATGAGGCCCACCCAGGCGGCTTGCTCCTCCCGGGTGGCGTACTGCGAGAGCCCCGCTGCGAGGATCGCGCCGGCGGAGGCGCCGACGAACGTCGTGGGCTGGAACCCGTGGTCGTTGGCGTAGAGGTAGCGCAGCGCCCCGATCTGGAAGCTGGCGCGGGAACCGCCGCCGGAGAGGACGCAGGAGACCGTTCGGGGACGGGGGACCATTCCCATCCAAGGCAGTCCGAGCCATCCGGTACGCGGCATGCTCCGCAGTCTAGTTGGCGAGCCCGACCTGTCCTCCGGCACCATGGAGGGATGAGCGCGTCGACCCCCACGGACCTCAGCCGCTACGGCTGGCTGGCGGTCGCCGCTGCCGCCGCGACCATCGCGCTCAAGACGGGGGCGTGGTGGATCACGGGGTCGGTGGGTCTCCTGGCGGACGCCGCCGAGTCCGTGGTCAACCTGGTGGCGGCCATCGTCGCTCTCATCGCACTCAAGGTGGCGGCGCGGCCGGCCGACAAGAACCACCACTTCGGCCACTCCAAGGCGGAGTACTTCTCATCAGCGATCGAGGGGATCCTCATCTTCGTCGCCGCCGCCTCCATCATCGTGCTGGCCATCGAGCGACTGCTCCGGCCCCAGGAACTCGCCGAGCTGGGGATCGGTATGGCCATCTCAGTCGTGGCCTCGGTCATCAACGGCTCCGTGGCCGCGGTGCTCCTGCGCGCTGGACGCCGGCACCGCTCCATCACCCTGCGGGCTGACGGCCAGCACCTGCTGACGGATGTGTGGACGTCGGCCGGCGTGCTCGTGGGGATTGCGCTCGTCTGGCTCACCGGCTGGCAGTGGCTGGACCCCGTCGTCGCCATTGCCGTCGGCATCAACATCCTCGTCACCGGCTACGGGCTGGTGAAGGAGTCCACCGCCGGGCTGATGGATGTGTCCCTCCCCAAGGAGGACAACCAGCGCCTGCTCGCGATCCTCGACGCCCACAGCCGCCCCGGTGAGGTCGAGTTCCATGCCGTGCGGACCCGTGAGTCGGGGGCGCGCCAGTTCATGGAGATGCACATGCTGGTGCCCGGCGCCTGGTCAGTGACCCGGGGTCACGACGCCATGGAGGACCTGATCGCGGTCATCAACGAGGAGTTCCCGGACCTCAGGGTCACGGGGCACCTGGAGCCCATCGAGGACCCGCGATCCTACGAGGACATGCACCTGTAGGGGCTGTTGGCCTACTCGGCGTCGCCGGAGAGCGTCTCCTCGAGCGCGCGCACGAGCATGGCGCTGGAGACCGCCCCCGGGTCGAGGTGGCCGCGGCTGGCCTCACCCAGGTAGCTGGCGCGGCCGCGCTTGGCGACCATGTCCCGGGTGGCCTCGGCCCCGACTTCGGCCGCCTGGGTGGCCAGGGCGAGGGCGTCGGTCAACGGGGCGCCATGGGCGGCGGACTGCTCCAGAGCGGTGACGGCGGGCTCGAGCGCGTCGACCATCGTCGCGTCGCCGACCTCCGCGCGACCGCGGGCGACGACCCCGTCGAGACCGATCCTCATGCTCTGCGCCAGGGAGATGACAGAGGGCGGGGACTGCCAGGACTGGCCGAGTCGGAGGAAGAAGGTGCCGAAGAGCGGGCCGGAGGCCCCGCCGACGGTGCTGACCAGCGCCATGCCGACCTGCTTGAGGGCCTCGGCGGCGGGCAAGGAGTCATCGAACTCGATGTCCGTGGCGGCTCGCAGCCCGCGCAGCAGGTTCGAGCCGTGGTCGCCGTCGCCGACGGCTCGGTCGAGTTCGTCGAGCTCTCCTGCCCGGGGCTCGACGGCGCTCAGGGCAGCGAGCAACCACGCCTGCACGGCTTGGCTTCCGAACTGCATGGGGGATCCTTTCGACGGCGCGTCACAGCATACCGGGGACGGGTGGGGCCGAGACTTCAGCGGAGCCCTCGGAGGAAGTCCTCGTCATCATCCGGGCCGCGCACGGTCGGGCGACGGCGGGGGGCGGGAGGCGTCGCCGGACGCCCGAAGAACAGCCAGGCGAGTGGCCCCGCGACGGGGAGGAACACGATCACGAAGCCCCACAGCCACTTGGGCATGACCCGCACGCGTGCCGGGGGAGAGGTGGCCAGCTCCACGGTGCAGTAGATCGTCAGCATGACGATCGCGACTATCAGCAGTACCCGGCCCACGGGGCCAGTCTACTGGGCGGTGCTAACGTCGATAAGTCGCAGCCGGTCGGGGACGAAGGAGGGCCAGCGGTGCACGAGCCACCCACCCGCGAACAGGCGGTCGCCCGGGCCTGGGACATGCTGGCCGGCGGTCCCGCCGTGTGGTGGGCTGACGGACCCCCCGTCGCCCTGCCGGACCGTGTCGGAGCGGTGGTGCAGACCTCCGGCAGCACAGGGGGAGCCAAGCGCGTCGTCCTCTCCCGGGACGCTCTCCGCCACGCGGCCGAGAGTTCGCTGGAGCGCCTGGGCCGCCCCACCCACTGGCACCTCGCACTGCCCCCGCACTACGTCGCCGGCCTCATGGTGCTCGCCCGGACTCACGCCGCCGGCGGCCCTCCGCCACGACTCGTCGCTCCCGACCTGCACGACCTGGCACCGACGGGACAGGGCGACGCCATCTCCCTGGTCCCCACCCAACTCCACCGCGCGCTGCGGGACCCCGCCACCGCGGCCAAGCTGACCAGCTTCGAGGCCGTCCTCATCGGCGGGGCCGCCCTCGCGCCCGGTCTCCGGACGGAGGCGCGCGAGGCAGGCATCAACGTCGTCCACACCTATGGCATGTCGGAGACCTGCGGGGGCTGCGTGTTCGACGGCGTCCCCCTGCCCGGCGTCACGGTCGACCTCGTCCCCGACGAGCGAGCGCGCTCTGGCGGTCGGGTGGCGCTGGCGGGTCCCATGCTGTTCGACGGCTACCTCGACCGCCGCGGTGTCGTCGAGCCGGGGACCGTCGACGGACGGTTCCTGACCTCGGATCGGGGGCGGTGGGAGGACGCACGCCTGGTGATCGACGGTCGCCTCGACGACGTGGTCATCACCGGAGGCGTCAACGTGGACCTGGCGTTGGTGCGGGCCGCCGTCGCGCGCCATGATGAGGCTGCGGCGGTGCTCGCCGTCGACGACGAGGAGTGGGGGAGCAGGATCGTGCTGTTCAGCGGCATCGCCGATCTGGAGCGCTGGCGGGAACTGCTGGCCCACGAGCTGCCGAGGGAGGCGCTACCGCGCCAACTGGTCGACGTCGCCGAGCTGCCGCGAACGGCCGGCGGCAAGCCGGACCGGGCTGCACTGCTGCGACTGGCGGCCCGATGAGCGCCACGATCTCCACGTGGGTCGCCGGCGCGCGACCACGCACCCTCCCGGCCGCCCTGGCGCCGGTCCTCGCCGGTGCCTCCGTGCCGCTCGTCGACGGAGTGACCGACTGGGCCATCGCGTTCCTGTGCTTCGTGGTAGCCCTGGGGCTGCAGGTGGGCGTCAACTACGCCAATGACTACTCCGACGGCGTGCGCGGCACCGACGACCAGCGCGTCGGCCCCACACGCCTGACCGCCTCGGGGCTCGCCTCTCCCAAGGCCGTCAAGCGCGCCGCCTTCCTGAGCTTCGCAGTCTCCGCGCTCGTCGGCGTCCTCGTCGTCGCGCTCACCGGACACTGGTGGATGCTCGCCGTCGGCGCCGCCTGCATCATCGCCGCCTGGTACTACACCGGCGGCTCCACCCCGTACGGGTACCTCGGGCTGGGCGAGGTGTTCGTGTTCGTCTTCTTCGGGCTGGTGGCCGTCGCCGGGACCACGCTCGTCATCGGCGACGACGTCCCCGCCGTGACGTGGGCGGCCGCCACCGCGATCGGGGCGCTGGCCAGCGCGTTGCTGGTGGTCAACAACCTGCGCGACCTCGAGCAGGACGCAGCCGTCGGCAAGCGCACCCTGGCCACCCGGCTGGGCGACGCGGGGACCCGTCGCTTCTTCGTGGCGCTGCTCGCCGTCACTGCCGTCTCGGTGGTGCTGTTCGCCTGGGGCACCACCTGGTGGGCTCTCCTCGCCCTCGTCGGGCTGGCGCTGGCCGCCCCGGCGGCGCGGCGCATGCTCGCCGGGGCCCGCGGTCCCGACCTGATCCCCATGCTGCAGTCGACGTCGATGGCCGAGCTCGGCGTCGCGGCCGGCATGCTCGTGGGCGCGGGACTGGGATGAGCCTCGCCGAGCTGCGGGTCGCGGTCTTCGACATCCCCCTCACCACCCGGTTCCGCGGGATCGACAGGCGGCAGGGCATCCTCGTCGAGGGGCCGGCGGGCTGGGCCGAGTGGAGCCCGTTCCCGGAGTACGACGACGCGGAGGCCGCCACCTGGCTGGCCTGCACGCACGAGATCGCCACCCGGGGACTCCCCGCGCCGGTCCGCGACGCGGTGCCCGTGAACGCGATCATCCCGGCGCTCCCGCCCGAGGCGGCCGCGCGGCGCGCCGTCGAGTCCGGCTGCACCACCGCCAAGGTGAAGGTGGCCCAGGCCGGCGAAACCGTGGCCGAGGACGTCGCCCGGGTGGCGGCCGTCCGCGAGGCGCTGGGCCCGGACGCTCGGATCCGTGTCGACGCCAACGGCGCCTGGGGCGTCGACGAGGCGCTGGCCGCGATCGAGGCGCTGGCCCCCTACACCCTGGAGTACGTCGAGCAACCCTGCGCGACGGTGCCGGAGCTCGCCGCCGTGCGACGGGAGATCCGACGCCGCGGGCTCGAGGTCCTGGTCGCCGCCGACGAGTCCATCCGCCGGGTGGACGACCCGCTCCGCGTGGTCGCGGCCGAGGCCGCCGACCTCGCGGTGATCAAGGTGCAGCCGCTTGGC
This sequence comes from uncultured Arachnia sp., assembly GCA_947499145.1. Lineage (GTDB taxonomy): Bacteria > Actinomycetota > Actinomycetes > Propionibacteriales > Propionibacteriaceae > Arachnia. Next base: position 48,857 of record CANMNB010000008.1, on the reverse strand, counting down.
GGGCCCTCCCGCGCCTTGGCCCTCGCCCGGCAACTCGGCCTGCCCGTGGTGGTCTCAAGTGCCGTCGAGACCTCCGTCGGCCTCGCCGCCGGCGTGGCCCTCGCCGCGGCCCTCCCCGAGCTTCCCCACGCCTGCGGACTGGAGACCGCCAGCCTGCTGGCCGACGACGTGGTCACCCGGCCCCTGGTGCCACGCGCCGGTGTCCTGGGCGTCGACGTCCCGGAGGTGGACGAGGCCGCGCTGCGTCGCGTTGCGGCGGCGCCCGACGTGGCAGGCTGGTGGCTCGACCGGCTGGCGCGCGCCGAGCGCCTGCTCCCCGTCGTGAAGGAGTCAACGTGAGCTCTGCGCAGCTCGGTGCCGTCGTCGTCGCCACCCTGTCCGCGGCGGGCGTCACCGACGTCGTCGCCTCCCCAGGCTCCCGCAACGCACCGCTGCTGCTCGCCCTGCACGACGCTGACGCCTCGGGGAGACTCAGACTCCACGTCCGCATCGACGAGCGTGTCGCCGGGTACACCGCGCTGGGGCTGGCCAAGGCCACGGGCCACGGGGTCGCCGTAGTGACCACGTCGGGGACCGCGACGGCGAACCTCGCGCCCGCCGCGATGGAGGCCAGGCTGTCGGGGGTGCCGCTGCTGATCGTGACGGCGGATCGCCCCATGGAGACGGTCGGGACCGGCGCCAACCAGACCGCCGACCAGGTGGGCGTCCTGGGACCGAGCGCCCTCGCCGTCGTGCGGATCGCGTCGGGCTCCGGCGCCCCGCAGGCGTGGTCCGCTGCTGTGCAGCGGGCCTGTGCCGTGGCGTCGGGAGTGCGCACGCGCCAGCCGGGACCCGTCCAGTTGAACGTCGAGTTCGCCCCACCGCTCGTGGGGGAGGCCGACGCGGCGTGGGTGCCGCGGGTGGCGGAGGTGACGCCGAGCGGTGGGGGACACGTCGCCGAGCTGGGGCCCGCGCGCACCGTCGTCCTGGTGGGAGACGCCACGCCTCAGGCGGGGACCGAGGCGCGCGCGCTGGCGGAACTCAGCGGCGCCCCGCTGTTCGCCGAGCCGAGCAGCAACGCCCGCTGCGGCGACAACGCCATCGCCGCCTACCGGCTCCTGCTGGACAGCCCACTGGCGGCCGACATCGAGCGGGTGATCTCCGTCGGGCATCCCACCCTGTCGCGGCCGGTGACGCAGCTGCTGGGCCGCGACGACGTCGAACTGGTCGTCGTCGCGGAGCACGCGAGCTGGCACGACGTCGGCTCCCGGGCTTGCCTCGTGGCCGACCGGGTCCTCCTGGCGGACCAGTCGCCCGACTGGCTGGGGTCGTGGACCCGGCTCGATCGCCGCCTACGGAAGCAGCTCGACGACCACCCGGAGACACTCGACGGCCGCCGCCTGGCCGCCGACGTGTGGCGCGCGACGGCGGCCGGAGGCACGCTGGTACTCGGCTCGAGCCAGTCGATCCGCGACGTCGACCTCGCCCCCGTGGACGCGACGTCCCCGACGGTGTTCGCGAACCGGGGTGCCGCCGGGATCGACGGCGTCGTCGCCACCGCCACCGGCATCGCCCTTGGCCTCGAGGTGCCCGTGACCGTGCTCCTGGGCGACCTCACGCTGCAACACGACCTGGGCGCACTGGTCGCCCCGCCGCTGGAGCGGGCCGTCGACCTGCGCGTCGTCGTGGCCCACGACGATGGCGGCGCCATCTTCGCGACGCTGGAGCAGGGTGCCGATGAGTACGCCGACGCGTTCGAACGGGTCTTCGGCACCCCACAGGGTCTGGACGCGGCGGCGGTGGCTCGGGCGCTGGGGTGGCGGGTGACCACGCCGGCGACCCCGGCCGACCTTGCCCGGGTGCTGGCTGAGCCCGTGCGCGGCCGGGAGCTCATCGTCGTGCGCCTGGACCGCTCCGGGCGACGTGCCGAGAGCCAGCGCCTGCGGGACCTGGGCCGGGCCGCCGAGTAGTCGCCCTCGTTCGCCGAGTAGCCGCCGGAGGCGGCGTGTCGGGGCGGGGTCTGACGGTGATCCCCTCGACACGGGCAGTGCGTGCCCTACTCGGGGGAACGGTGACGCGCGGGCACTGCGTGCCCTACTCGGGGATCGCAGGGGCACGGGCTCGGGGTACGAGGACCCCGGTGGGCGCTTTCCGGCAAGGACCGTTACCGTTGGGCGCATGCAGATCGGCATCCCCTTCGAGGTGACACCCCAGGAGAACCGAGTCGCCGCCACTCCCGTCACGGTCGCCAAGCTCCTGAGCCTCGGCTACGACGTCGTCGTGGAGGAGGGCGCCGGGTCCCGGGCCGCCTTCGACGACGCCGCCTACGAGGCGGCCGGGGCGAGTATCGGCGACGTGAACGAGGTCTGGCACAGCGACATCGTGCTCACCGTCAACGCGCCGATGTCGGAGCAGATCGCCGCGCTCCGGCCAGGCGCAACGGTCATGGGGTTCCTGGCCCCCCGGCAGGACCCCGACCTCGTCGAACGCCTCTGCGACCAGGGCGTCAGCGCCCTCAGCATGGACATGGTGCCGCGCACGAGCCGCGCCCAGTCCCTCGACGCGCTGAGCTCGATGGCCAACATCTCCGGGTACCGCGCCGTGGTGGAGGCCGCCCACGCGTTCGGCCGCTTCTTCACCGGCCAGGTCACGGCCGCGGGCAAGGTGCCGCCGGCCACGGTCCTGGTCATCGGCACCGGCGTGGCAGGCCTCGCCGCCATCGGTGCCGCCAACGCACTGGGTGCCGTCGTGCGCGCCACCGACGTCCGCCCCGAGACCGCCGAACAGGTGGAGTCCATGGGCGGGACCTTCCTGCACGTCGACGCCGGCGACCAAGGGGTCAGCGCCGACGGCTACGCCCGTGAGGTCGGCGCCGACTACGCCGCCCGCGCTGCCGAGCTCTACGCCGCCCAGGCGCGCGAGGTGGACATCATCATCACCACGGCCGCCATCCCCGGCCGGCCGTCGCCGAGACTGATCACCGCCGACATGGTCGCCGCCATGAAGAACGGCTCCGTCATCGTCGACCTCGCGGCCGCCGGCGGCGGCAACTGCGAACTCACGCGACCCGGCGAGAGCTACACCACCGACAACGGCGTCACGATCATCGGCTGGACGGACCTGCCCAGCCGGCTCCCGGGCCAGTCCTCCCAGCTCTACGGCACCAACCTCGTCAACGCGCTGGCGCTGATGACGCCGGCCAAGGATGGACAGCTCGTGCTCGACTTCGACGACGAAGTGGTGCGCACCATGACCGTCGTCCGCGACGGCGAACTCACGTTCCCCCCGCCCCCCATCCAGGTCTCCGCCGCGCCGGCTCCCGCCGCAGCGGCGGCGCCCCCGGCTCCCGTCCACGAGGCCGCGCCCCCGGTGAAGCGGCCCTGGTGGCACCAGGTGATCTGGGTGGGGCTGGGCGCCATCGCCCTCATCGCCGTGCTCACCGTCGCCCCGGCGAGCTTCGTCAGCCTGTTCGGCATCTTCGCCCTCGCGGTGGTGGTGGGCTACTACGTGGTCTGGAACGTCACCCACGCCCTCCACACCCCACTGATGAGCGTCACCAACGCCATCAGCGGCATCATCATCGTCGGCGCCATGACCCAACTGGCCAGCGACAACTGGGCGGTGAAGATCATCGCCTTCGTCGCGGTGCTGCTCGCCTCGATCAACGTGTTCGGTGGGTTCACGGTGACCCAGCGGATGCTCGGCATGTTCCGGAAGGGCTGATCCCGTGCTGACGAACTTCATCAACGCCACCTACATCGCCGCGGGGCTCATGTTCATCCTGGCTCTGGCGGGGCTGAGCAAGCACGAGACCGCGCGCAAGGGCAACGTCTACGGGATCATGGGCATGGTCTTCGCGATCGTGGCCACCAACTTCGCGATCGCCTACACCGACTACGCCAACCACAACCTGCAGCCCGAGTCCGCGGCCATGCTCTACGCGGCGCTCGCCATCGGCGCGATCATCGGCGTCTGGAAGGCTCGCAAGGTCCAGATGACCGGCATGCCCGAACTCATCGCGCTGCTCCACAGCTTCGTCGGTGCGGCCGCCGTCCTCGTCGGGTTCAACGTGCACCTGGACCACCCGGAGGCCGACGCCCTCCACATGGTGGAGGTGTACCTCGGTGTCTTCATCGGGGCCGTGACGTTCACCGGCTCGCTGGTGGCGTGGGGCAAACTGAACGGCCGGATCACGTCGAAGCCGTTGACCCTGCCGGCGCGGCACTGGCTGAACCTGGCCGCCCTCGTGGTGCTGGGACTGCTGGGCTGGTGGTACCTCGTCACCGGATCGATCGTGGCGCTCCTGCTCGCGACGGTGGTGTCGCTGGCGCTCGGCGCCCACCTCGTCGCCGCGATCGGCGGGGCCGACATGCCCGTCGTGGTCTCCATGCTCAACTCCTACTCCGGCTGGGCCGCCGCCGCCAGCGGCTTCATGCTGGACATGACCATCCTCATCATCACCGGCGCCCTCGTCGGCGCCTCCGGCGCGATCCTGTCCTTCATCATGTGCCGCGCCATGAATCGCTCGTTCATCTCCGTGATCCTCGGGGGCTTCGGGGACGATTCGTCGGCTGCGGTCGACGCCGAGTACGGGGAGCACCGCGAGGCATCCGTAGCGGACGTCGCTGACCTCCTCGCGGAGGCGGACTCCGTGATGATCGTGCCCGGCTACGGCATGGCCGTCGCCCAGGCCCAGTACGCCGTCGCAGAACTGACCGAGAAGCTGCGCAAGCACGGGACCAAGGTGGGCTTCGGCATCCACCCCGTCGCCGGGCGCCTTCCCGGGCACATGAACGTGCTCCTCGCCGAGGCCCACGTGCCCTACGACATCGTCTACGAGATGGACGAGATCAACGACGACTTCGCCACCACCGACGTCGTGCTGGTCATCGGCGCCAACGACACCGTCAACCCGGCGGCCATGGAACCCGGCTCGCCCATCTCCGGGATGCCCGTGCTGCGGGTCTGGGAGGCCGGGACCGTCGTGGTCTTCAAGCGGTCCATGAACGCCGGCTACGCCGGGGTGCAGAACCCGCTGTTCTTCGAGGACAACACCGTCATGTGCTTCGGCGACGCCAAGGACACGGCCCAGGCGATCGTCGCCAACCTCCCCCAGCTGGAGGGCGTCCGATAGTCTGCCGGACATGGAATCAGGACTCGCCCGTCGCCTCTTCGTCACCGCCTCGATGGTCTTTTGCCTCGTGGGGACGCTGTTCGGGACGGGGGTGCTGGGCGAGCGCGTCGAGGAGTCCTCGGGCGGGGCTCTCTCCGCCGAGGCGACGCTCATCGCGCCGGCGGGGCCGGCGTTCTCCATCTGGTCGGTGATCTACCTCGGCCTCATCGCGTACACGGTGTGGCAGTGGCTGCCCCGCGGCCGGGACACGGCCGTCGAGCGCGCCATCGGATGGCTCGCGGGCTGGAGCATGATCCTCAACGCCGCCTGGCTCCTGGTCACGCAGGTGGGATGGATCTGGGTGAGCGTCCTCGTCATCCTCGGGCTCGCCGTCGTCCTCGGCTTCATCATCAAACGGCTCACGGGCATCGACGATCGTGAGCTCCCGGAGCGGATCGTCGTCGACGGCACCTTCGGGTTGTACCTCGGCTGGGTGACGGCCGCCTCCTGCGCCAACATCGCCGCCGCCGGCGCATCGTCGGGTATCGAGTTCTCCTCCGGTTCCGGGGCGGTCCTGGCCTCGGTGGTGCTCGTCGTCGCCGTCGGGATCGGCGTGGTCTACCAGGTGGTGTTCGGGCCGCGGTTCGCGGTGGCCGCCGCTCTGGCATGGGCGTTCGCGTGGATCGGCGTCGGCCGGACCCTGGACGAACCGCAGTCCATCGCCGTGGGCATCGTGGCGTTCACCGCCTCAGCCCTCGCAGCCGTGACCTGGCTCGCCGTGGCAGCCAAGCGCTCCAACACTCGGGACGCCGAGGCCGCGCACGCCGCCGAGGCGGACGACTAGGAGGCGGCGCGCCGGCCGCGGTCCAGAGAGTCGAGCCACTCCCGGACGGCCCACGTGGCGCGCACGTCGTCCTCGTTGTACTCCAGCACCCTCGTGCGGGCTGACCCGCGCTCCGATTCAGAGCCTGCGCCGGCGGCCGTCGCGAACCACACCTGCGAGTTCAGGCCTCCCGGGTCCTCGTCCCGCCAGCGGAAGCCGGCACCCTGACTGGCCACGACCTTGAGGCCGAGACCGTCGACGGCGACGAAGTTGTCGCGCACGTAGGTGAACAGGTCCACGAAGCAGCCGTCGATCCGTTCGCACAGGGCCACGAGGTCCGGGTGCCCGCTCCGTTCGGCCAGGCGGCGGAGGTGGACGGTCTCGTAGTCGGAGTAGTGGAAGACCAGGCTGCCGGGGTGGGCGTCGAGGAGCTCCGCGAGGTGGCGGGCGAAGTCCGCGGCCAACTCGACCTCCTCGTCGCCGGTGAGGTTCTGGAAGGCGGCGAAGGAGCGGTACGTCTGCACGCCCGAGCGCCGGTCCGTCACCAACACCCCCCACAGGTAGGTCCGATCCCCCTCGGCCGTCTCGATGTCCAGATCCACCTCGACGTCGGATCGCGGCACCCCGACGCGGTCCTCGCCCACCTGCTCGAGCGGCACCCCCGCCGCCAGCATCCGGGCCCGCTTGGCGGCCTTGCGGAGTCGCTGCTCCGACTGCTCGCGGTGCGCCGTCAGGGGCAGGTAGTCGGGGAGGATCGCATCCACGTCCGCCTGGGCCAGCTCGCTCACCGTGGCGATGCCGAGCGAGGCGAGCGTCTGGAGCTCCCGCACGTCGAGGGGGGTCTTGGAGATCCGGAGCGAGAGGTCGTCATCGTCCATCCGGGTGCGGCAGAGCTGCCACCACGCACACCACTCGCACTCCTTGACGCGGATGGGGCGGACCGGCGGCGGGGGGTCATCCACGCCGGTGCGTTCCAACGCGGCCTCGGCGACGTGGACGCGGAAGCCGTGTTCGTGGTCGTAGCGTTCGAGGGCGGACCGGAGCTTGTAGCCGGTGGGGGAGGTCCGCGAGAAGGTCCTGAGGAACCGGTGGTCCAGCCGGATCCACGTGATCCGCGGCTCTCCGTCGGCGCCGTCGGTCCCGATGATGCCCGCAGCGGGTTCGGCTGCCGCGGGGCCGAGCGACTCCAGCATCCGCCAGACGTGTGCCACCTCCAGCAGTGCGCCCTGCCGGAAGGCGCGGAACCGCAGGTCGGGCAGGACCTCCGTCGCCGCAGGGGCCTCGAGCGAGCTGTGGGCCAGGTCCCGGCACCCCAGCTGCTTCTCGACGATGCGGTAGTTCTTCACCTTGACCGGCACGTACCCGGAACCGACGCGCACGAGCATGTCGGCGCCCCCGCGGCGGTGCCCCGACTCGTCGACCGGCAGCTGGGCGCCGATGACCGCGGCGGCACCGGAGTCCAGTGCGGCGACCGTGGCGGCCGCTCGCTCGTGGGGGTCCTCGATGCCGCGCACGTCGACGTGGGCGGGGTGCGCGGCGGCGCGCTGCAGCACCTCCGTCCTGAAGTCCCTCCCCCCCTGGAACGACTCGCGCAGGGACTCGTCCAGAGCCGGCTCGTCGAGCGTCGGGTCGAAGGCGTTGAGCGTCTTGACCGGGCAGCTCCGGGCGGCGTAGGCGTCCAGGACGATGCGGGCCATCACTGCTTGTGGGCCCGGTGCAGCGCGACGATGCCGCCGGTCAGGTCCTGCCACTCCACATCCCGCCAGCCGGCCTCCTCCATGAGGGCGGCGAGGCCCTGCTGGTCCGGCCACGCCAGGATGGACTCGGCGAGGTAGCCGTAGGCCACCGGATTGGGGGAGATGCGCGCCAGGACCGGCACGGCCGGGAGGGCCACCTTCTCGTAGAGGAAGCGGAACCAGGCGGCCGTCGGGGTGGAGAACTCCGCCACCACGAGCCGGCCGCCGGGCTTGGTGACGCGCAGCATCTCGCGCAGCGCATCGAGGGTGTGCTCGACGTTGCGCAGCCCGTAGGAGATGGTCACGGCGTCGAAGGAGTCGTCGGCGTAGGGCAGGTGGAGCGCATCGCCGGCCACGAAGTCGAGGTGCGGCTGCTGGCGCTTGCCGACACCGAGCATGCCGAGCGACATGTCGGTGGCGAGCACGGTGGCCCCGGCGTCCGCGAACGGGGCCGACGAGGTGCCCGTGCCGGCGGCGAGGTCCAGGATGGTCTCACCCGGGCGCGGGCCGACGGCGGCCAGGGTGGCGCGCCGCCAGGCGCGGTCCTGGCCGAGCGACAGGACGTCGTTGAGGAGGTCGTAACGGGGGGCCACGCCGTCGAACATGGCCTGCACCTCGGCCCTCTTCTTCGCCAGTGTCGCCCGCGTCGATTCCATGTCGCACAGCTTATCCCGGGACCACTGACAGCCCGTGCCGCCGACCTGGTTCACGGGTTCCCGGGACGATGGGGAACAATGGCGGGCGTGGCGAAACGTGAAATGGTGCTCGAGGTCGACAACCTGAAGAAGGCCTACGGTCCGGTGACGATCATCGAAGGCTTCGACCTGCGGGTCCGTGCCGGCGAGGCCGTCGCGCTGACCGGGCGCAACGGCGCGGGCAAGTCGACGGTCCTGCGCTGCCTCGTGGGGGCGGACCGCCCGGACGAGGGCACCGTGATGGTCCTCGGCACCAAGATGAGCGAGACCAACCCGCAGATCCGGCGCGACGTGGCCACCGTGATCGACGACCTCGACTTCTTCCCCGACCTCAGCGTCGTGGAGCACCTGGACCTGCTGGCCCGCGCGCACGGCATCGAGGACCCCGACGCGCTGGTCGACGAGGTCCTGGACGAGGTCCAGCTCGTCCCGCAGGCCAGCCAACTGCCCAGCACGCTCTCCTCGGGCCAGCGCCGTCGGCTGGCGTTGGCGACAGCGTTCGTGCGGCCCCGCCGACTACTGGTGCTCGACGAGCCCGAGCAGCGGCTCGACGTCGAGGGCGTCGCCTGGCTCGGACGTCGCCTGAAGGCCGACATCGCCGACGGGCTCGCCGTCGTGATGGCCAGCCACGAGCCCGCGCTGCTCGAGGCGATCGGCGCTCGGGAGGTCCACCTCGGGGAGTCGCGTTCATGACGGTGCACGAGAGGTTCGGGCACGTCGGGGAGGCGGACGAGCGCCAGCTCAAGCTCTTGATGCGGGACTGGCGCCGCGGCCGCGCCGACCGCAACATCGTCGAGGCGCTGCAGGACGCCTACGTCATGGTCTTCGCCGTGGTCCTGATCGGCGCCATGCTGATCTCCGGCATCATCCAGGCCCAACAGTCCGTCTCCGGCTGCACCACCGACACCTGCCTGGCCGCGCGAGGCCTGCTGCCGTGGGCCTCCGTCGCCGCGGTGCTGGCGTTCGCCCTCGTGGCCTCGCGCATGTTCGGGCCCATCGTCGCCTCGGCGGCCGAGGGGTTCTGGCTGATGGACGCGGCCGTCGACCGCCGCCAACTGCTGACCGGCCGTCTCGTCGGCGCGCTCGGCGCCGCCCTGGCTGCCGGCTTCCTGTTCGGCGCCCTCGTCGCCGCACTGACCGGCGCCACGCTGGCCGGGATCGCCATCTGGGCGCTCGCCGCGGGACTGGGTGCGTTCGGGCTGACCGCGTTCGCCGCGGCGGAGCAGGGCGTGGAGCGGACCTGGGTCACCGCGGTGCTGCAGTGGCTCGTGGGCCTCGTCGCGCTCGGCACGCTGCTCGCCCTCGTGGGGATCGCGGCGGGGTGGCTGCCGGTGGAACCGCTCGAGGCGCTCAGCGTCGAGTTCGCGCTGTTCGTCGCCGGTGCCGGGCTGCTCCTGGGCCTGGTCTCCGCGCTCCTCGCCTGGCGTCGACTCCGCAACATCCGCCGCCAGCGGCTGACCGCCGGCAGCTCGCTCATCGCGGGCATGCAGGGCGCGGCGTTCGCCATGGACTTCGCGCTCATCCGGGACATCCTCGTCGAGCGTCGTGCCGCTGAACGGGGCCACGTCAAGGCCACCCGGGGAGCCGGTCACGGGCTGAAGGCGCTCGTCCTGCGCGACGTGCAGCGCATCTGGCGTGACCCTCGACCCCTGGTGTTTTGGCTGGCCTCGATGGTCGTGCCCTACGCCGTTCAGGCGCTCGGCATCTCGCAGCTCAACCCGCCGATCTCGGCGATGGTCCTCATGGCCGCGCTGATCGGGTTCTGCAACTCGTTGCGCGTGCTCAGCCGCACCAAGGGGCTCCAGCGCTGCTTCCCGTTCTCCACCTCCCAGATCCGCACGGCGGTGATGACGGTGCCAGCGGTGCTGGCGCTCGTGTGGGCGATCGCCACCGCCCCGGCGTTCCTCGGGGTGCTCGGGGGAGAGCGGATGGACCCGGTCCAGGGCGTCGTCACGGCCGTCATCACGGCCGTCGCCGGTCTCCTCGCCGCGGTGCGCTGGGTCACCGCCAAGCCAGCCGACTACGGCGGCCCGATGGTTGCCGTCGGTATCGGCGCGATGCCCCCCGGCATGATGTTCTCGGTGCTGCGCGGCATCGACATGGTGGCGCTCGTCACGCTGCCGGTGGTCTTCGGATGGTCGGCGTGGATCTCGCTCGCCATCGCCTTCATTGCGTTCAGCCTGCTGCGCTCCGGCTTCGACAAGGACGCCCTGATGGACCAGCAGGCCGAGCAGCAGCGCCTGCTCGAGGAGGAGAAGAAGCGGCGAGCCGGCGGGGCCTCCGCCGCCCCGTCCGGGCAGAAGATCAAGGTGCAGCGCCGGCGCTGAGCGGCGGCAGGTTACTGCGCCAGGTCGAGCGCCTGCAGCATCGGGACGAACTTCGCGTTGGTCTCCGCGAGCTCGTCCTCGGCGACGGAGTCGGCCACGATGCCGCAGCCGGCGAACAGCTGGACCTGCCGCTTGTCGTGCTCCAGGACCTGGCCGCCGCGGAGGGCGAGCGCCCACTCGCCGTCGCCGCGGGCGTCGACCCAGCCCACCGGCCCGGCGTAGCGTCCGCGGTCCATCACCTCGAGCTCGCTGATCACCTCGCGGGCTGCGAACGTGGGGGTGCCGCAGACGGCCGCACTGGGGTGCAGGGCCGCAGCCAGCGCCAGGGCGCTGGTGTCCGGGTCGCAGTGGCCGGTGACGTCCGTGGCCAGGTGCAGCACATTGGGCAGCGGCAGCACCGACGGCGCCTCGGGCACGTTCATCGCCGCGCAGAACGGCTCCAGCGCCCGCGCGACGGACTCGACGGCGAACTCGTGCTCGGCGACGTCCTTCTGCGAGCGGGCCAGTTCTGCCGCCTTGTGCACGGAGTCGGTGTGTTCGGGGTCCAGCGAGACCGTGCCGGCCAGGACGCGGGAGGTGGCGAGCCCGCCCTGCCTCCGGATCAGCAACTCCGGCGTGGCCCCGACCAGGCCGTCGACCAGATAGGCCCAGGTCATGGGGTAGGAGCGGATGAGGCGGTTGAGGATGAAGCGGACGTCCAGTTCCTCGTCGGCCACCGCCCGCAGGTCGCGCGCCAGCACGACCTTGCGCACCTCGCCGCGATGGATCAGCTCGATGACGGTGCGCACCAGGGTGGTCCACTGCGCCTCGGGCATGGTGCCGGGTTCCAGTCGGAGCCCCGCGGGCCGGACCAGCGGCTCGCCGTTCGGCGGGAGCTCGCTGGAGATGCGGTCCACCCCGATCCGGGTCATCCAGAACTGGCCGGCGCGACGACCGATGATCACCTCGGGGACGATCAGCCGCGATCGCTCCTCCGAATCATCCGGGTCGAACGTGAAGGAACCGACGGCCAACGGTCCCGTGCCGAAGGCGCCGGGCAGCTCCGAGTCGTGGTCGATGTAGGAGGCCACCTCGTTCCACCACACGTCTGCTGCGTCGGGGTAGTCCGTCTCGAATCGGGCCACCTCACCGAGCGTGACGATGCCCTCGCCGCGACGGATGAACGCCGAGGAGGTACCGGTCAGGGGCAGGAAGCGGTGCAACGGTCCGGGATCGTCGATGGCGACGGTGGTGGCGCGCATGCGCTTCATGCCGAAGACGGGGATCACCTGCCAGACGATAGCCGAGGCCCCGCCCCAGTACCGAACGATGACCCTGGGCGCCAGCGCGCTCCGGATTTTCGTCACGCGGTCGTCGCGTAAACATTTGGCGTCGCCCCTTGTCGCGACCGGGTTGGGGGAGTGGTGCGTGCGGTTTCAGGTTCTGTGATTCCACACCCTAGACTGAGGGCGCAATCCCCTCCGCCCGGGGTCGAGCGAGCCAGGAGAACCAGATGGACAACGCCAAGCCGGACCAGGGCATGGCGAGCACCCCCACACGGATGGAAGCCGACGTCATCGTGGTCGGGGCGGGGCCGGCCGGTTCGTCCACCGCCGCCTACCTCGCGGGCCGCGGTCTTTCGGTCATCATGCTCGAGAAGAGCCATTTCCCGCGGGAGAAGGTGTGTGGGGACGGACTCACCCCGCGCGCCACCCGCGCCCTCACCCGACTCGGCATCGACACGTCCGAGGAGAACGGCTGGCTCCACAACAAGGGCCTGCGGATCTACGGGGGCCGGGTCGAGCCCTTCGAGCTCGACTGGCCGACCCTCACCGACTTCCCGCCCTACGGCGTCGTCCGTCCCCGTTCCGACTTCGACGACATGCTCGCGAGGCACGCCGTCGGTTTGGGGGCCACGCTCGTCGAGGGCGCGAACGTCTCGGAGGCCGCGCTCGACGAGCGCACCGGGAGGATCACCGGCGTGCGCACCAAGGCGGGCCACGTCTACAGCGCCCCGATCGTCGTCGCTGCGGACGGCAACTCGTCCCGGCTGGCCGTGTCCATGGGTCTGAACAAGCGCGACGACCGCCCGATGGGCGTGGCCGTGCGCACCTACTACACCTCGCCGCGCACCAACGACGACTACCTCGAGTCTTGGCTCGAGCTCTGGGACGGCGAACCCCACAAATCGACCCTCCTGCCCGGCTACGGCTGGGTGTTCGGGATGGGCGACGGGACCTCCAACGTCGGGCTCGGGGTGCTCAACACCTCCAAGGGCTTCGGGCAGACCGACTACAAGGCGCTGCTGAAGCGCTGGCTCGACCACACCCCCGAGGAGTGGGGCTTCCGGGACCAGAACATGACCACCAAGGTGCAGGGAGCCGCCCTGCCGATGGCATTCAACCGCCAGCCGCACTACGGCCGGGGGCTGCTGCTCGTCGGCGATGCGGGCGGCATGGTCAACCCCTTCAACGGGGAGGGCATCGCCTACGCCATGGAAGCCGCGGAACTCGCCGCCGACGCCATCGCCGAGGCGCACTCGCGCGGCTTCGGCACCCCATCGGCCGAGCGGGCGCTGCAGGGCTACAGCACCCAGCTGAAGGCCCGCCTCGGCGGCTACTACCGCCTGGGCACCATCTTCGTGAAGCTCATCGGCGACCCGCGGATCATGCACCTGTGCACCACCTATGGCCTGCCCCACCCCACACTGATGAGGTTCGTGATGAAGTTGTTGGCCAACCTGACCGACGCCCACGACGGCGACGCGATGGACCGGATCATCAACGCACTGAGCAAGGCCGCGCCGTCGGCGTGACTGCGAGGAAGAGAAGGGAAGTTCAATGAATCCATACATTCCCATCGTCGGGATGGTGGTCCTGGCTGCCGTCTTCGTCATCGTGGCCATCAACCTCAGCGCGCGGATCGGCCCCGGCCGGTACAACCGGGCCAAGTACGACAGCTACGAGTGCGGGATCCAGCCGACGCCGCAACCGATCGGCGGCGGCCGCTTCCCGGTGAAGTACTACATCGTCGCGATGATGTTCATCATCTTCGACATCGAGATCGTGTTCCTGTACCCCTGGGCCGTGTCCTACGGCCAGATGGGGTGGTTCGGGATCATCGCCATGCTGCTGTTCATCGAGACGGTGCTGGTGGCGTTCTACTACGTCAAGCGCCGCGGCGGCCTGGACTGGGATTGAGGAGTAGGTAGATGGGACTCGAGGACAAGCTCCCCGCGGGAGTACTGCTGACCACCGTCGAGGGGGTCTTCGGATGGATGCGCCAGGCCTCGTTCTGGCCCGCCACCATGGGCCTGGCCTGCTGCGCCATCGAAATGATGGCCTTCGGCACCCCCCGCTTCGACTCCGGACGCTGGGGCCAGGAGGTCTTCCGGGCCTCCCCGCGCCAGGCGGACCTGATGATCGTCTCCGGCCGCGTGAGCCAAAAGATGGCCCCGGTCATCCGCCAGGTCTATGACCAGATGCCCAACCCCAAGTGGGTCATCTCCATGGGTGCCTGCGCCAGCTCCGGCGGCATGTTCAACAACTACGCGATCGTCCAGGGCTGTGACCACTTCCTGCCCGTGGACATCTACCTCCCAGGCTGCCCCCCGCGTCCGGACATGCTGATCGACGCCATCTTCAAGCTGCGCAAGCAGGTGGCCAAGCACCCCATCGGCCCCCACATGGAGGCCCAGATCGAGCAGCGCGAGCAGGAGGCCCTCGTGGCCCCCGCGACGCACGAGATGAAGGGACTCCTGCGATGAGCGAGACCGGCAGGCTGCCCGAGCAGCGCGGTGGCGCCAGCCCCGAGGAGCTGGGCGGCGAGCTGTCCGGCGGGATGCCGGCCACCAGTGGCTTCGCCACCAAGGCCGGGATGTGGTCGCGCGGTTCCGGCGACACCTCCGGCTACGGCGGACTGCAGCGCACCATGTCGATGCCCGGGGACTCGGAGCCGCCGTTCGGTGACGCCGGGGCGGAGGCTGTCTACGCCCGCGCCCGGGAGGTCATCCCGGCCCAGGCCATCCACCGCGTGCTCTACGACCGCGGCGAGCTCACCATCTACGTGGACCGGGCCGAGCTGCCCCAGGTGGCGCGCCGCTTCCGTGACGACCCGCACCTGCGTTTCGAGCAGTGCGTGTCCGTCTCCGGCGTCCATTACCCGGAGGAGCGCGGCGCGGAGCTCCATGTGGCCTACCACTTGCTGTCCATCACCCACAACCGCCGCGTGCGTCTCGAGGTCACCTGCCCGGATTCCGATCCGCACGTGCCGTCGATCGTGGCCACCTACCCCATGGCCGACTGGCACGAGCGTGAGACCTGGGACATGTTCGGTGTCGTCTTCGACGGCCACCCGTCGCTGACGCGCATCCTCATGCCGGACGACTGGCAGGGCCACCCGCAGCGCAAGGACTACCCGTTGGGCGGCGTCGACGTCGAGTACAAGGGCGCCCGCGTCCCCGCCCCCGACAACCGGAGGACCTACTCATGAGCACGAAGGCCACCACCGACGACGTCTTCGCCGCACCGGGCGAGCCGGAGGCGGACCGCGTCTACATCTCGCAGGGCGGCGACTGGGCCGAGATCGTCGCCGAGCAGGCCGAGCGGGGCGACGAGACCGTCGTGGTCAACATGGGCCCCCAGCACCCGTCCACCCACGGCGTGCTCCGCCTGATCCTGGAGCTCGACGGCGAGACCGTCACCTCCATCCGTCCCGGCATCGGCTTCCTCCACACCGGCATCGAGAAGAACATGGAGTACCGGACGTGGACGCAGGGCGTCACGTTCTGCACCCGCATGGACTACGTCGCGCCGCTGTTCAACGAGGCGGCCTACTGCCTCGCCGTCGAGAAGCTGCTGCGCATCACCGACGACATCCCGGAGCGGGCCAACGTCCTTCGGGTGCTGACGATGGAGCTCAACCGCATCGCGTCCCACCTGGTCGCCGTCGGTACCGGTGGCATGGAGCTCGGCGCCCTCACGGTCATGACGATCGGCTTCCGCGAGCGCGAGATGATCCTCGACTTCCTCGAGGGACTGACGGGCCTGCGCATGAACCACGCCTACATCCGTCCGGGCGGCGTCGCGAACGACCTCCACGAGGGCGGCATCGAGCACCTGCGCGACGTCATCGCGTGGCTCAAGAAGCACCTCCCGGAGTACGCCGCCTTCTGCAACGAGAACCCCATCTTCAAGATGCGCATGCAGGGCATCGCCCAGATGGACCTCAGCCAGTGCATGGCCATGGGCGCCTCGGGCCCCGTCCTGCGCGCCACCGGCTTCGACTGGGACCTGCGCAAGACCCAGCCGTACTGCGGCTACGAGACCTATGAGTTCGACACCATCACGTGGGACACCAACGACGCCTACGGCCGGTTCCGGATCCGTCTGGCAGAAATGTGGGAGTCCCTCAAGATCGTCGAGCAGTGCCTGGACCGCCTCATCGCCACCCAGGGCCAGCCGGTGATGGTCGCCGACGCCAAGATCGCGTGGCCGGCCCAGCTGTCCCTCGGCCCCGACGGCCAGGGCAACAGCAACGAGCACATCAAGCACATCATGGGCGAGTCCATGGAGGCGCTGATCCACCACTTCAAGATCGTCACCGAGGGCTTCAAGGTGCCCGTGGGGCAGGTGTACCAGGCCATCGAGTCGCCCAAGGGCGAGCTCGCCTGCCACGTCGTCTCCGACGGCGGTACCCGCCCCTACCGGGCGCACTTCCGCGATCCCGGCTTCAACCACCTGCAGTCCGTCCCGATGATGTGCGAAGGCGGCATGATGTCCGACATCGTGGTCGCCGTCGCCAGCCTTGACCCCGTCCTTGGAGGTGTCGACCGATGAGCGGTCACTTCACCAGCGATTTCCCCGACTCCGGGTCGATCGACTACTCCGACCAGTCGTCCAGCATCGACGACGCGACGATCGCCGAGCTCCGCGAGCTGGCGTCACGCTACCCCCAGCCGCGTTCCGCGCTGCTGCCGATGCTGCACCTCGTCCAGTCGGTCGACGGCCGCGTCAGCCCGCGGGGCATCGAGGTCTGCGCCGACATCCTCGGGATCACCACCGCCCAGGTCTCGGGCGTCGCGACCTTCTACACCATGTACAAGCGTCGCCCGGCCGGGAAGCACCACGTCGGCGTCTGCACCACGGCCCTGTGCGCGGTGATGGGCGGCGACATCCTCCTCGAGCGCGCCAAGCAACGCCTCGGCATCGACGAGAACCAGACCACGCCCGACGGGCAGGTCTCCCTCGAGCGACTAGAGTGCAACGCGGCCTGCGACTTCGCGCCCGTCATGATGGTGAACTGGGAGTTCTTCGACAACATGACCCCGGAGACCACCGACGAGCTCCTCGACAAGCTGATGGCCGACGAGGAGGTGCACTCCACCCGCGGGGCGCAGCTCACCTCGTGGCGCGAGGCCGAACGCGTCCTCGCCGGCTTCCCAGACGGCCGCGCCGACGAGGGACCCTCCGCCGGCCCCGCGTCACTGCTCGGCCGCGAGATCGCCAAGGAGAAGGGCTGGACGGCGCCGGACCCGGCCACGCTGCCGGCACCGGAGCCGTCCGAGGAGGAGTCGAAGTGACCGACCTCCTGACCCCCGTCCTCAGCGAGCACTGGGGCACCGAGAACTCCTGGAAGCTCTCGCGCTACGAGGCGACCGGTGGCTACCGGGCGCTCCGCAAGGCCCTGACGATGAGCCCGGCCGACGTCATCAACCTGGTCAAGGACTCCGGCCTGCGCGGCCGCGGCGGTGCGGGCTTCCCCACCGGCATGAAATGGTCCTTCGTGCCGCACGACAACCCCAACCCGAAGTACCTCGTCGTCAACGCCGACGAGTCCGAGCCGGGCACCTGCAAGGACATGCCCCTGATGCTCGCGACCCCCCACACTCTGGTGGAGGGCGTCATCATCTCGGCCTACGCGATCGGGGCCAACACCGCCTTCATCTACTGCCGCGGCGAGGTCCTGCACATCATCCGCCGGCTGCAGCAGGCCGTGCGCGAGGCCTACGCGGCCGGATACGCGGGCCGCAACATCCAGGGCACCGGCTACGACCTCGAGATCGTCGTGCACGCCGGTGCGGGCGCCTACATCTGTGGCGAGGAGACCGCGCTGCTCGACTCCCTCGAGGGCCGTCGCGGCCAGCCGCGCCTGCGGCCGCCGTTCCCGGCCGTCGCCGGCCTCTACGCCTCCCCGACGGTCATCAACAACGTGGAGTCCATCGCGTCGGTGCCCGCCATCGTCGCCAACGGTGCCCGCTGGTTCCAGTCGATGGGCACCGAGAAGTCCAAGGGCATGACCCTGTACTCGTTGTCCGGCCACGTGGCCCGTCCCGGCCAGTTCGAGGCCCCCCTCGGGATCACCCTGCGCGAGTTGCTCGAGCTGTCCGGTGGTGTCCGGGCGGGCCATGAGCTGAAGTTCTTCACCCCCGGCGGATCGTCGACCCCGATCCTCACCGCTGAGCACCTGGACCTCCCGCTCGACTACGAGGGCATGGCCGGGGCAGGTTCGATGCTCGGCACCAAGGCGCTGCAGGTCTTCGACGACACCACCTCGGTGGTCCGGACGACCCTGCGCTGGGTGGAGTTCTACAAGCACGAGTCCTGCGGCAAGTGCACGCCCTGCCGCGAGGGCTCCTGGTGGCTGGTGCAGATGTTGATGCGCTTCGAGGCCGGGACGGCCGAGGAGGGTGACGTCGACAAGATGCTCGACGTCTGCGACAACATCGGCGGACGTTCGTTCTGCGCGCTGGCCGACGGTGCCGTCGCGGCCGTGACGAGCGCCGTCAAGCACTTCCGCCCCGAGTTCGAGCTGGGCTACACCACTCCCGCGTGGGAGCTGTTCCCGTACGAGAAGAGCGCGCTGTTCGCGACGGAAGGAGTGTCCCGGTGAGTGTCGACTCCAAGGACCAGACCCAGGAGCTGGAGCAGGCACCGAAGCTGGTGACCCTCACCATCGACGGCGTGGAGGTGAGCGTCCCCGAGGGCACGCTGATCATCCGTGCCGCCGAGATGATCGGCACCGCCATCCCGCGCTTCTGCGACCACCCGTTGCTCGACCCCGTCGGCGCCTGCCGCCAGTGCATGGTGGAGATCCCCGACGCCGGCAACGGCCGCGGATTCCCGAAGCCCCAGGCCTCCTGCACCATGCCGGTGGCCGAGGGGATGAAGGTCAACACCCAGGTCAGCTCGCCGGTGGCGGAGAAGGCCCAGCGCGGCATGCTGGAGCTCCTGCTCATCAACCATCCGCTCGACTGCCCCATCTGTGACAAGGGCGGCGAGTGCCCCCTGCAGAACCAGGCCCTGACGAACGGCCCGGGTGAGTCCCGCTTCGGCGCCGCCAAGCGCACCTTCCCCAAGCCCGTCAGCATCTCCGCCCAGATCCTCCTCGACCGGGAGCGTTGCGTCCTGTGCGCCCGCTGCACCCGGTTCTCCCAGCAGATCTCGGGCGACCCCTTCATCGAGCTCGTCGAGCGCGGTGCGCTGCAGCAGGTCGGCATCTACGAGCAGGACCCCTACGACTCCTACTTCTCCGGCAACGTCGTCCAGATCTGCCCCGTCGGCGCGCTGACCTCGGCGGCCTACCGGTTCCAGGCCCGGCCGTTCGACCTCGTCTCCACCACGACGAGCTGCGAGCACTGCGCCTCCGGATGCCAGCTGCGCACAGACCACCGCCACCACCAGGTCAAGCGTCGCCTCGCCGGCGTCGACCCGGAGGTGAACGAGGAGTGGAGCTGTGACAAGGGCCGCTTCGGGTTCACCTACGCCCGTGGCGAGGACCGTGTCACGCGCCCCCTCGTCCGCCGCGACGGGGTCCTCGAGCCGGCCAGCTGGCCCGAGGCCATCGACGCCGCAGTGGACGGGCTCACGGCCGCGGGCAGCTCCGTCGGTGTCATCACCGGCGGCCGCCTGACCGTCGAGAACGCCTACGCCTACTCCCGCTTCGCGCGCGCGGTGCTCGGCACGAACCACATCGACTTCCGCTCCCGGCCACACTCGGCCGAGGAGGCCGAGTTCCTGGCCGCCCATGTCGCGGGACGCTCCCTCGCCGAGTCGGTGACTTATGCCGACCTCGAGGCCGCCAAGCACGTCGTGCTCGTCGCCTTCGAGCCGGAGGACGAGTCCCCGATCGTGTTCCTGCGGCTCCGCAAGGCCGTGCGTAACCGGGACCTCAAGGTCACCGTCCTCGCTCCCTTCGCCTCGCGCGGGACCGAGAAGCTGACGGCCGAGTTCGTCGCCACGGCCCCCGGCGACGAGGCTGGGGCCCTTCGTGGTCTCGCCCTCGAGCCCGGGACGATCATCATGGTGGGCGAGCGGGCCGGCATGGTGCCCGGACTGCTGTCCGCCGCCACGCAGGTGGCCGAGTCGACCGGCGCACGACTGGCCTGGGTGCCGCGGCGTGCCGGCGACATGGGCGCCATCGAAGCGGGCTGCCTCCCGAACCTCCTGCCCGGTGGGCGACCGCTCTCCGACGCCACAGCGCGAGTGGACCTCGCCAGCGCGTGGGGCCTGCCCAAGGTTGCCTCCGAAGCGGGCCTCTCCGCCCGCGAGCAGCTGCAGGCCGCTGGGGACGGCCGCCTGCAGGCGCTCGTCCTGGCCGGTGTGGACCCGTACGATTGCGAGGACCCCGCGGCCGCACTGGCGTCGCTCGAGGCGGCCCCGTTCGTCATCAGCGTCGAGCAGCGGCTCAGCGCCGCGGCCCAGCGCGCCGACGTCGTGTTCCCCGCCGCCCTCATCGAGGAGCAGTCCGGCCACTTCCTGAACTGGGAGCACCGTGAACGCCCCGTCGCGCTCGTGACCCGGGCGCAGGCCAACCCCATGACGGACCTCAGGATCCTCGCGGCGCTCGCGGACGCCCTGGGCTCCGACCTCGGGTTCCGCACCCCGGCCGGTGCCCGCACCGACCTGGAGGCGCTGGGCGCGTGGGAGGGCGGCCGCGCCACGGCGCAGCCCGTCGAGGCCCCCGCCGCGACGTCCCGGGAGGACGGGCGGCTCCGACTCGCCTCCTGGCGTGAGCTCCTGGACGCGTCCAGCGGCAACGACCACGAACTGGCCCTGCGCGCCACCGCCCGCCCTGCCGTCGTCCGGCTCGCTCCGGAGACCGCCGAGGCACTCGGGGTGGCCGACGTCGTCCGTGTCGTGGCGCGGGACAGCGAGGTCATGCTGCCGCTCTCGGTGACGCCGGGCATGAGCCCCGACGTCGTGTGGGTGCCCGGCAATCCCGGGGTCGGCACCGGTGACCGGTTGACGGCCCTGCCCGGCGACCTCGTCGACGTGACCGCGGTCACCATCGAAGAAGGAGATCTGGCATGAACGTGTTCTTCCAGGACCCGTGGTGGCTCGTCCTGATCAAGGTCATCGGACTCTTCGTCGTCCTGCTGGTGTGGACGATCTTCAACGTCTGGTACGAGCGGCGGCTCGTGGGCAAGATGCAGCACCGCCTGGGGCCGATCATGAACGGCCCGTTCGGTCTGGGGCAGGCGCTGGCCGACGGCACGAAGGCCCTCCTCAAGGAGGACTTCCGCCCGGCCCACGCCGACAAGTGGGTGTTCAACCTGGCGCCCCTGCTCACCGCGGTCGCCGCCTTCACCGCCTGGACGGTGATCCCCTTCGGCGGTGAGGTCGAGATGTTCGGCGTGCCCACGCGCCTGCAGGTCACCGACCTGCCCGTGGCCGTCCTGTTCATCCTGGCGATCGCCTCCGTGGGCATCTACGGCATCGTGCTGGCCGGCTGGGCGGGCAACTCGCCCTACTCCTTCCTCGGCTCCATGCGCTCTTCGGCGCAGATGATCTCCTACGAGATCGCCATGGGCCTGGCCATCGTCGGCGTCTTCGTCCTGTCGGGCTCGATGTCCACGTCGCAGATCGTGGAGGCCCAGCGGGAGCCCATCATCTTCCGTGTCCCGTTCACCGACATCTCCTTCGAGAACCTCGGCGTGATGGGCTGGTACGCGCTCCTGCTCGCGCCGTCGTTCGTCATCTACGCGATCGCGATGGTGGGCGAAACCAACCGTGCACCCTTCGACCTCCCCGAGGCCGAGTCGGAGCTCGTCTCCGGCTACCTCACCGAGTACTCGGGCTTCCGGTACGCCCTCTACTTCCTGGCGGAGTACATCAACATGGCGACGGTCTCGGCCGTGGCCACCACCCTGTTCCTAGGTGGCTACCTGCCCCCGTGGCCGCTCAACCTGATCGACTTCTTCAACAACCCATGGCTCGGGCCCATCTGGTTCATGCTCAAGGTCCAGCTGTTGATCTCCGTGTTCGTCTGGCTCCGCGGCACGCTGCCCCGGTTCCGCTACGACCAGTTCATGGACCTCGGCTGGAAGACGCTGTTGCCGATCTCCCTGCTCTGGATCACCCTGGTGGCGCTCCTTCCGGAGTACACCATCGGGATGGCGGTCGCGCTCGTGGCGATCCTCATCCTGCTGAGCGGCCGAACCGACGGGGACGAGGACGTGGACGAGGTGGATGCGACGGCCAGCGAGGAGCCGTTCGACCCCTTCGCCGGCGGCTACCCCGTGCCGCCGCGACCCGGGCAGTCCCTGCCCGAGATGGCCGGCGTGGTCAGCGGGACCGACGCCACCGACACCACCGACGAGGAGAACTGACATGGGCATGTTCGACCCGTGGGCCGGATTCGGCGTCACGTTCACCACGATCTTCCGCAAGACCTTCACCCAGGGCTACCCGGAGAAGGGCAAGGAGAAGGTCACGATGCCGCGCTTCCACGGCCGGCACCAGCTGAACCGCTGGCCCGACGGCCTCGAGAAGTGCGTCGGCTGTGAGCTGTGCGCCTGGGCCTGCCCGGCTGACGCCATCTACGTCGAGGGCGCCGACAACACCGACGACGACCGCTACTCCCCGGGGGAGCGCTACGGCCGCGTCTACCAGATCAACTACCTCCGCTGCATCTTCTGCGGCCTGTGCATCGAGGCGTGCCCGACGCGCGCTCTCACGATGACCAACGAGTTCAAGCTCGCCGACAACACGCGGCGCAGCCTGATCTACGAGAAGCAGGACCTTCTGGCCCCGCTCATGCCCGGCATGGAGCAGCCCCCGCACCCGCGGCGGCTCGGGGACGACGAGCAGTCCTACTTCCTCGGACTGCCGGAGACCGGCGCGCCCGACACGAGAACCGCACCGCAAGGAGCGACCAAATGACCACGTTCGTCCCGTTGGTGACCGCGGGGGAGGTCGCGTTCTGGGTGTGCGCCCCGATCGCGGTCGCCTGTGCGCTGGCGATGGTGGTGGCCCGCAAGCCGGTCCACTCCGCCATCTTCATGGCGGGTGTGATGATCAGCCTCGGCGTGCTCTACGCCGCGCAGGACGCGCCGTTCCTCTTCGTGGCGCAGATCATCGTCTACACCGGCGCGATCCTGATGCTGTTCGTGTTCGTCGTGATGCTGGTCGGCGTGGACATGACCGACTCGGTGGTGGAGACGATCAAGGGCCACCGCGTCGCCTCCGTCCTCGCCGGACTCGGCGTCGCCGGTCTGCTGGTGGCGGTGATCGGGCAGGGCCTGTTCACCGGAGAGGCCACGGGGCTCGAGGCAGCCAACGCCGAGTTCGGCGGCAACGCCCAGGGCATCGCCGCGCTGGTCTTCACCCGCTACGTGTTCATCTTCGAGGCCACCTCGGCCCTGCTCATCACGGCGGCCGTCGGCGCGATGGTACTGGCACACGGCGAGCGTCTTGCCGCGAAGAAGCGCCAGCCGGAGCTGGCGCGCGAGCGCATGGAGCGCTACGCAACCGAGGGCGCGCACCCCGGGACGCTGCCCAACTCGGGTGTGTTCGCACGGCACAACGCCATCCACGTCCCGGCCCTGCTGCCGGACGGCTCCGTCTCCGACCTGTCCGTCTCGCCGACCCTGAGCGCCCGTGGCGTCATCGTCGACGTCGACGACCTGCGCGTCCCGACGCGGCAGGCCTTCGGGATCGTCGAGGAGTCCACCGCCCGCGCGAAGGGAGAGCTGGAGTGAACGCCGAAGCGTACCTGGTCGTCTCGGCCATCCTGTTCGGGATCGGGGTGCTGGGGTTCCTCCTGCGCCGCAACGCGATCATCGCGTTCATGAGCGTCGAGCTCATGCTGAACGCCGTGAACCTGTCCTTCGTCAGCCTGTCGCGCCAGCACGGGAACCTGGACGGCCAGGTCGCCTCGTTCTTCGTGATGGTGGTCGCGGCCGCCGAGGTCGTGGTCGGCCTCGCGATCATCGTGTCCATCTACCGTGCCCGCCGCTCGATCTCGGTCGACGACGCCAACCTGTTGAAGTTCTGAGGGGTCCAGCGTGCATCTGTTGGAAAACGTCACTGCGGTCCCGGCCACCGGGCTGTTCTCCCTGGCGTGGCTGCTGATCGCCATCCCGCTCGCCACCGCCGGGTTCCTCCTGGTCTTCGGCCGCTACGCGGAGCGCTGGGGCCACCTCCTGGCCACCGCCGCGCCCATCGCCTCCTTCGTCATCGGCACGGTGCTGTTCCTGCAGATGCTGCCGGCCGAAGAGGGCTCGCGGGCGGTCTCGGTGCCGCTCTACGAATGGATCGCCACCGGCAACTGGAGTATCGGCATCGGCCTGCTCGTGGACCAGCTGTCCATCCTCTTCGTGCTGCTCGTCACCGGCGTCGGCTCGCTGATCCACGTCTACTCGATCGGCTACATGGCCCACGACGAGCGTCGTCGTCGGTTCTTCGCCTACCTCAACCTGTTCATCGCGGCCATGCTGCTGCTGGTGCTGGCGGACAACTACCTCGTCCTGTTCGTCGGTTGGGAGGGCGTCGGCCTCGCCTCCTACCTGTTGATCAGCTTCTGGCAGCACCGCCCCGCCGCGGCGGCCGCGGGCCGCAAGGCGTTCGTCGTCAACCGCGTGGGTGACCTCGGGATGGCGATGGGCATCTTCACCATGCTCGCCATGTTCGGCTCCTCCTCCTTCGCCGACGTCAACGCCGGTGCGCCCCAGCTGAGTGGCTTCTGGGCCACCACCCTGGGCCTGCTGCTCCTGCTCGCCGCCTGCGGCAAGTCCGCCCAGGTGCCGCTGCAGTCCTGGCTGCTCGACGCCATGGAGGGCCCCACCCCGGTCTCCGCGCTGATCCACGCGGCCACCATGGTCACCGCGGGCGTGTATCTCGTCGTGCGCTCCCACGCCATCTACGCGCAGAGCGAGGCGGCGCTGCTCGCGGTGGCGATCGTCGGCACCGTGACGCTGCTCGCGGGTGCCTGGATCGGCTCCAGCAAGGACGACATCAAGAAGGTCCTCGCGGGCTCGACGATGTCGCAGATCGGCTACATGATGCTCGCCGCGGGCCTCGGCCCGGCCGGTGCCGCGTTCGCGATCTTCCACCTCCTGACCCACGGCGCCTTCAAGGCGAACATGTTCCTCGGCGCCGGTTCCGTCATGCACGGCATGAACGACGACGTCGACATGCGCCACTACGGCGGGCTGGCCAAGGCTATGCGCATCACGTTCCTGACGTTCGCGGCCGGCTACCTGGCGATCATCGGCTTCCCGTTCACGGCTGGCTTCTACTCGAAGGACCACATCATCGAGACGGCGTTCCACGAGAGCACCGTCTTCGGCGTGCTGGCGCTCATCGGCGCGGGCATCACTGCGTACTACATGACGCGCCTGATGATGATGACGTTCTTCGGGAAGCGCCGGTGGGCTGACGATGTGCACCCGCACGAGTCGCCCGCCGTCATGACCGTGCCACTCATCGTGCTGGCCATCCTGTCCCTCGGGGCGGGTCTGGCCATGAACAACTGGATCCAGGACTGGCTCGCCCCCGCGACGGGCTCCGAGCCGCACTCCACCAGCCTGCTCAACTTCACGGCGATCGGCCTGCTGACGCTGGCCGTCGTGGCCGTCGGCGTCGCACTGGGCTGGTTCCTGCACCGTCGCGACATCCCGCGTGAGGCTCCGGAGACCCGCAACCCGTTGGTGCTCGCCGGGCGCTCGGACCTCTACGGCGACGCGTTCAACGAGCACGCGATCATCCGCCCCACCAACGGACTCGCCGCCGGCGTGGCCGCGTTCGACCGCACCGTCGTCGACGGCGCCGCCATGGGCTCGGCCTCCATGGCAGGGGGCCTGTCCAGCTGGCTGCGCACCGCCCAGAACGGCTACGTCCGAACCTACGGATTGACCCTCGTCATCGGCGTGGTCGTCCTGGCCGCCGTCGTCGCCCTCGGGCAGCTGGGCTGAGAAGGAAGGCACCATGTTCAACTCCATTCCCCTGCTGAGCATCCTTGCCCTGCTACCGCTGCTGGGCTCCCTGGTGCTGCTGCTGGTCAAGGGTCAGCTCGCCCGCCTCATCGGCCTCGGTTTCGCGTTCACCACCACCCTGCTCGGCATCGTGGCCGTCGTCCTGTCCCGCTCCACGGGCCTCGTCGAGGACCTCAACTGGATCCGGCAGATCGGCGCCCACTACGCGCTCGAACTCGACGCCATCGGGGCCGTGCTGGTGTTCCTCACCGTCATCCTCGTCCCGGTCGTGATGATCGCCGAGTGGCGGGTGGGGGAGAGCCCCACCAGCCGCTGGAGCACCCGGTCCTTCTTCGCCCTCGCCCTCGCGCTGGAGAGCTTCGCCCTGTTCGTCTTCATGGCGGGCGACCTGCTGCTGTTCTACATCGCCTTCGAGGCCACCCTGATCCCGATGTACTTCCTCATCGCGGGCTGGGGCGGGGCGCGTCGCGGTGCGGCCGCCATCAAGTTCCTGCTCTACTCGCTGGCCGGCGGACTCGTGATGCTGGTCGGCGTCGCCGGGCTGTACGCCGTCGGCGCGCAGCAGGGACAGGTGAGCTTCCTCATCCAGGACCTCGCCAGCCTCGACCTCTCCGGGAACGTCGGACGCTGGCTGTTCGCCGCGTTCTTCTTCGCCTTCGCGGTGAAGGCGCCGCTGGCGGGCCTGCACACTTGGCTCCCGGACAGCGCCGAGCAGGCCCGCGCCGGAGCCTCCACGCTGCTGGTGGGCATCCTCGACAAGATCGGCACGTTCGGGATGATCAAGATCCTGCTCGTGGTCTTCCCCGAGGCCAGCCAATGGGCCACGCCGGTGATCCTCGTGTGGGCGATCGTCTCCATGATCTACGGCGCACTCATGGCGCTCGCGTCGAAGGACCTGCTGCGGTTCGTGTCCTACACCTCCGTCAGCCACTTCGGCTTCATGGTGTTCGGCATCTTCGCGCTGACCACCCAGTCGCTGACCGGCTCGATCTTCTACATGCTGGCCCACGGCCTCTCGACGGCGGCACTGTTCCTCGTCGTCGGCTACCTGGTGCAGCGGCGCGGCTCCGCGCAGGTCGATGCGTTCGGCGGCGCCCAGAAGACCGTGCCCGTGCTGTCCGGTTTCCTGCTGGTGGCCGGTCTCTCGACGCTGGCGCTGCCCGGCATGGCGAGCTTCGTCGGCGAGTTCCTCACGATGGCGGGCTCCTGGCAGCGGTACCCGATCCACACCGCCGTCATCACCCTCGGCATGGTGCTCGCTGCGGTGTACGTCCTCACCATGTACCTGCGCACCATGACCGGCCCCGTCACCGAGCAGGTGGCGACGCACGTCACGCGCGACCTGTCCCTGCGGGAGCGCGCCGCCGTCGTGCCGCTCATCGCCCTCCTCCTGATCATCGGCTTCTTCCCCAAGCCGGTCCTGGACGTGGCGAACGACATGGCGACCCGCGTGATGTCCGCCGTCGGCGTGTCCGACCCCGCTCCGCAGATTGAGGAAGGCAACTGATGAGCATCCTTGAGATCAACGCGCCGACGATCGAGTGGCTGGCGCTCTCACCGCTGCTGGCGTTGCTGATCGGCGGAGCGCTCGGCATCAGCGTCGAGGCGATGGTGCCCCGGCACCTGCGCTACGTGGTGCAGGTGTTCCTCGCCGGGCTCTCGCTGCTCGTCGCGCTGGGCCTCACCATCCGCAACTGGGTGGCCGGCGAATCCCTCATCGCGGCCGTCGGCTCGATCGCCATCGACGGACCCGCACATCTCTTCTGGACGCTGCTGCTCGTCTTCGGCCTGCTCGGCCTTGGCCTGTTCGCCGAGCGTCGCGTGAGCGGGGGGCAGTCGGCCTTCACGTCGTCCGCCTCCACCGTGCCCGGCTCCCCGTTCGAGAGGGAGGCCAGCCGCCTGCGGCGCGAGCACACCGAGATCTTCCCGCTGCTGGTGTTCGCCGTCTTCGGCATGCTGGTGTTCTCCGCTGCCAACGACCTGCTCACCATGTTCGTGGCGCTGGAGATCCTCTCGCTCCCGCTCTACCTGCTCTCCGGGATGGCACGACGTCGCCGCCTGCTGAGCCAGGAGGCGGCCCTGAAGTACTTCCTCCTCGGTGCCTTCTCGTCGGCCTTCTTCCTGTTCGGCACGGCCCTGCTCTACGGCTACTCGGGCAGCTTCGACCTCGGCGCCATCGCCGACGCCATCACCGCCGGTGCCGCGTCCAACGGCTTGCTGCTGGCCGGCATGGTGCTGCTGGCGGTCGGCCTGCTGTTCAAGATCGGTGCCGTCCCCTTCCACGCCTGGACCCCCGACGTCTACACCGGCGCTCCGTCCCCGGTCACCGGCTTCATGTCGGTGGCCACCAAGACCGCTGCCGTGGCCGCGCTCCTGCGCGTCTTCTACGTCGCGCTCGGTGGTGCGCGCTGGGACTGGCAGCCGCTGATCGCCACCGTCGCTGTCCTCACCATGGTCCTCGGCGCCGTCGTCGGTCTGGTGCAGACCGACATCAAGCGCCTGCTTGCCTACTCGTCCATCGCGCACGCCGGCTTCCTGCTGGTCGGCGCGGTCGGCGCTGTCCAGGCCTCGGACTCCGACCAGCTGGCACTTTCCAGCGTCGGGTCCATCGCCTTCTACCTGCTGACCTACGGTTTCGCCACCCTCGGTGCCTTCGCCGTGGTCACCATGGTGCGCCGAGCCGGTGGCGAGGCCAACCAGTTGGTGGCCTGGCGCGGCCTGGGACGGGCCAACCCTGTGGTCGCTGCCGTCATGACCGTTTTCCTGCTCAGCTTCGCAGGCATCCCGCCGACGGCCGGCTTCGCGGGCAAGCTCGCCGTGTTCGCCTCCGCCTGGGCCGGTGGGTACGGCTGGCTGGTGCTGGTGGCCGTGGTGCTGAGCGTCGTCGCCGCCTACTTCTACCTCAAGGTCATCGTGGCCATGTGGTTCTCGGACGCAGACGAGGTGGAGGCCGCCGACGTGGTGGAACCGTCGCTGTTCACCTGGGTGGTCCTGGTGGTCTCCCTCGTGGCCACCGTCGCCTTCGGACTGCTGCCGGGCGTGGCCCTCGACGTCTTGGGTGGCGCCGCCCAGTTCATCCGCTGAGGCGGTACCACCATCACCGACGAGTTGGGACAGGCCAGTGACTGACATGACCGCGACGCCGGAGCTCACGAGCTTCGGCGATCGGTTCGAGGAACGGTTGCGCGAGGCGGCCATCGCCGACAGCCCGTTCGTCACTGAGGCGGCCACCCACGTCATCTCGGCCGGGGGCAAGCGATTCCGACCGCTGCTCGTGGCCCTGTCGTCGCAGTTCGGCGGCGACGTGGACGAAGAACGGCTGATGGACGCCGCCCTCGTGATGGAGATCACCCACGTCGCCAGCCTCTACCACGACGACGTCATGGACGAGGCGGACCTCCGGCGGGCGGCGCCCTCCGCGAATGCCCGATGGGGCAACCTCGTGGCGATCCTCGTGGGGGACTACTTGTTCTCACGTGCCTCCTCCATCGTCGCGGGGCTGGGCGTCGAGTACGTGGCCCTGCAGGCGGCCACCTTCACGCGTCTGGTGCAGGGTCAGGTGGCCGAGACCATCGGCCCCGACGACGAGACTGACCCGCTTGAGCACTACCTGCAGGTGATCGCCGACAAGACCGGGTCCCTCATCGCCGCTTCCGCGCTCTTCGGTGCCATGGTCTCCGGCGCCGACCAGAGCGTCCTCGACGCCCTCGCTGCGTACGGCGAGGAGCTGGGTCTGGTGTTCCAGCTGAGCGACGACCTGATCGACATCACGTCGAACCAGACCGGCAAGACCCCCGGCACCGACCTGCGCGAGGGCGTTGCCACGTTGCCGACGCTCCTGCTGGCCCGGTCGGACGACCCGGGCGACGCGGAACTGCTGGAGCTCCTGGACTCCGATCTGTCGTGCGACGAGCGGCTGGCGGAGGCGCTTGAGGCGCTGCGCGCTCATCCGGTGATCGACGAGGCGCGAGCCGAGGTCAACCGTCGCGCCGAACTCGCCAAGTCCCACCTGGCTCCACTGCGCGACGGAGAGGCCAAGGACATGCTGCTGGCACTCTGCGACGAGCTGGTCAACCGCTCCGTCTGAACGAGCTCGGCAGCGCGCTCGCCGGGTCGAGTTCGTCCCGGGTGGCCACCTTCCCATCCGCCCCGATGAGCGTGATGGACGAGTTCGTCCCTCTCTGACCGCCGCGGGACACCTCGGCCCCGATGTCGACGATGCACTGCACCAGGGTCACCCCGCTGCCGATCCGGGTGCCGTCCAGGACCACGCTGTCGACCACCTCGGCCCCCGCCTCCACCACCGCTCCGGGGCCGATGACGCTGTGCCGGACGGTGCCCGCGATCGTGCTGCCGGCGGAGACCAGGGAGTCCGCCACCTCGGCCCCGTCCTCGATCCGCGCCGGCAGGAGCTGGGGCTGGGCCGTGTAGATGGGCCACTGGGGGTCGTCGAGCACCGCGCCGTCGCCGTCGAGCAGCTGCATGTGCGCGGTCCAGTAGGTCTGGAGGGTGCCGAGGTCCATCCAGTAGGAGTCGAGCGGGTGTTCCGCCACCTTGCCGCGCGCGACGAACCAAGGGATCAGGTCCTCCCCGTAGTCTCCGAGGCGCTCCCGGTCGGCGAGCAACGCGTCGAAGGCCGCGAGGAGCGTCGCGGTGTCGAACAGGAAGATCTCGGCGGCCACAGTGTCACCGTCCGGCTCGTCGGGCTTGTAGTCGAAGCCGGTTACCCAGCCGTCGGTCGACTGGACGACCGCATGCGTGCCGGGGTCGGTGTCGGTGCGGGTCGTCACCATCGTCAACTCGGCGGCCATGCGCGTGTGGGTCTCGACGACGGACAGGAAGTCGCAGAGGTAGAGGTGGTCGGCGCTGAGGACGAGGACGAGCTCCGGGTCGAAGGCCCCGATGCGCTCCCGTTGCCGCCACAGGCTGTCGGAGTTCCCCTGGGCGAAGCCCTCTCCCGGGCCGCCCTCGAAGGGATGCAGGACCTGCAGGCCGCCGTGCATGCGATCCAGGTCCCAGGGGCGGCCCTGGGCCAGGTGGTCGTTGAGCGAGTGCGGGAGGTACTGCTCCACGATCCACACGTCACTGATGTGGCTGTGTGCCAGGTTGGACAGCGCCACGTCCACCAGCCGGTAGCTGCCGCCCACGGGGAGGGCCGGCTTCACCCGTGTGGCGGTCAGGTCCTTGAGCCGCGAGCCCTGCCCGCCTGCGAGCACGATGGCCAGGATCCGGGGGAGGGGCACGGGATTTCCCTTCGTCGTTCGTGGGTCCGACGCTAGCGCCGTCGGGTGTCAGTCGGGTCGCCGCACGGTTTCGGGCGACGGCGAAACGAATTTCGATATGCTGTCCGCGTGGCGGACTCAGGACAGCGGATCAGGCTCGACCAGGTGGCGGATCTTGCCGGCGTCTCGAGGTCGACGGCGTCGAAGGCGCTGAACGGGCGGAGCGACGTCGCGGGCGTCACCCGGGCACGCGTCCTCGCGGCTGCCAAGGAGCTCGGCTACGAGGTGACGGGCACACCCGGCATCAGCGGCTACCCTCTGATCGCTCTCGTCGCCGACAACCTCACCACCGCCTACACCCTCGACATCCTGCGCGGCGCCGCCAAGTCTGCGATGGCGGCGGGGGTGGGCCTGGTCTCGCTGTACACGCCGCCGGAGCGGCCGGGGAGCGTGCCCGTCCCCTTGGAGGACGCCTGGTTCGACCAGGTCAAGGCCCAGGACTACGTCGGGGTCATCGTGCTGACCTCGCGGTTGTCGAACCACCAGCTCACCAAGGTGCGCTCCATCGGGCTCCCGCTGGTGGCCATCGACCCCGCGAGCACGCTGCCCCCGGACATGTCCAGTATCGGCGCCACCAACTGGAACGGTGGTGTGGAGGCCACCCAGCACCTCATCGAGCTCGGCCACACCCGGATCGGTTTCGTGAAGGGCTCCCACGGGTCGGTCCCGGGAAAGGAGCGGCTGCAGGGCTACCTGTCGGCCCTCAGCATGAACGAGCTTCCCCACGACCCGCGGCTCGTCGCGGGTGACAACTTCACCCACGAGGCCGGGCTCGAGGCGGGCGCCGAGCTGCTGTCGCTGCCCGAGGACGTGCGGCCCACCGCGATCTTCGCCTCCTCGGACGCCAGCGCCATCGGGGTCTACGAGGCGGCCCGTCAGCTCAGGCTCCGCGTCCCGGACGACATCAGCGTGGTGGGGTTCGACGACACCTCCATCGCCCGCATCGCCACACCCGGCCTGACGACGGTCCACCAGCCGCTGGAGGACATGGGCGCGGCCGCCGTCCGCACGCTGATGGACCGCCGCGGCGGCCGTCCCATCACGGGCGGTCCACTGCGCCTGGCCACCCATCTGGTGGTGCGCGGCTCGACGGCGCCCCGCGCCTGACCGTTCCCCGAGTAGGGTGCTTGCGCCCGTGGGTCGTTCCCCGAGTAGGGCACGGAGTGCCCGTGTCGAGGGG
Source organism: uncultured Arachnia sp. (assembly GCA_947499145.1). Taxonomy (GTDB): domain Bacteria; phylum Actinomycetota; class Actinomycetes; order Propionibacteriales; family Propionibacteriaceae; genus Arachnia. The sequence goes on along the minus strand of CANMNB010000008.1, from coordinate 16,529 downwards.
TGTGGTGTTAGGCGCCTCGACACGCCGCCTGCGGCGGCTACTCGGCGAACGAGAGAGAGCGGCCTCGATCGCCTCGGTGGGAGGTGTGGTAGCAAGCTCGCTACCAAACCTCCCACTCAGGCGTCAGCGGCAACGGTGGGGCCTCGCACGCCGCCTTCGGCGGCTACTAGGCAAGCGAGGAGAGGGCGGCCACTCGGCAAGCGATGATAGCCGGTCGTTGAGTAGGGCACGGAGTGCCCGTGTCGAGGGGTGTGGTGTTAGGCGCCTCGACACGCCGCCTGCGGCGGCTACTCGGCGAACGAGAGAGGGCGGCCTCGATCGCCTCGGTGGGAGGTGTGGTAGCAAGCTCGCTACCAAACCTCCCACTCAGGCGTCAGCGGCAACGGTGGCGCCTCGACACGCCGCCTGCGGCGGCTACTCGGCGACCGAGAAGAGGGCGGCTACTCGGCGACCGGTTCGCGGCTACTCGGCGACCGGTTCGCGGCTACTCGGCGAACGAGGTCACCAGATCGTCACGCGCTCCGCGGGCTCCAGCCACAGCGCGTCGTCCGGTGTGGTGTCGAACGCGGCGTGGAAGGCGTCCAGGTTCTTCACGATCTGGTTGCAGCGGAACTCCGCCGGTGAGTGCGGGTCGGTGGTCAGTCGCTGCTTGGCTGCGGCCGGCCGGATCTTGGTGCGCCACACGGCCGCCCAGCCGAGGAAGAAGCGCTGGGCAGGGGTGAGGCCGTCGACGGGTTCGCCGTCGGGGACGCCGCCGGCCAGGAGCCAGGCGCGGTAGGCGATACCGAGGCCACCGAGGTCACCGATGTTCTCGCCGAGCGTCAGTTCGCCGTTGACGCGAGCGCCGTCGACGCCGTCGGGGGAGAGCACCTCGTACTGGCCGACGAGTGCGCGGGTGCGCTCCTCGAAGGCCTCACGGTCGGCCTCGGTCCACCAGTCCCGGATCCGGCCGTGGCCGTCGCAGGTGGAGCCCTTGTCGTCAAAACCGTGGCCGATCTCGTGGCCGATCACCGCTCCGATCGCGCCGTAGTTCACGGCGTCGTCGGCGTCGGGGTTGAAGAACGGGGGCTGCAGGATCGCCGCCGGGAAGACGATCTCGTTCCTCAGCGGGTGGTAGTAGGCGTTGACGGTCTGCGGGAACATCAGCCATTCCCCGGAGTCCATCGGCTCGCCCCAGCGCTCGAGCGTGCGGTCCAGCTCGAACGACGCCACGGCCGCGGCGTTGCCCACGAGGTCGTCGCGGGAGATCGCCAGGCTGGAGTAGTCCCGCCACTTCTCCGGGTGCCCGATCTTGGGGGTGAACCGGGAGAGCTTGTCCAGCGCTTCGGCGCGGGTGTCGTCGGTCATCCACTCCAGCGTCGTGATGGAACGGCGATAGGCCTCCAACAGGTTGGCGACCAGCTCGTCCATCGCCGCCTTGGCGCTCGGCGGGAAGTGGCGCTCCACGTAGACCTTCCCGACGGCTTCGCCGAGCGCCCCCTCGACCAGCGCGACGCCTCGCTTCCATCGGGGCCGCAACTCGACGGTGCCCATCAGGGTCCGGTCGTAGAAGTCGAACCTGGCGTCGACGAACGCGGAGCCCAGCAGCGACGAGAGGGATCCCACCGCCTTCCAGGCGGCCCAGTCCCGCCAGCTCTCGAGGTCGCCGTCGGCCACGAGCGCCGCCGCCTCGGTGATGAACGACGGCTGCGCGACGATCATGTCGCCCGGGACCGCGGCATCGATCCGTGCCCCACGCAGGAACGCCTCCCAGTCGATGCCGGGGGCGCTCGCCGTCATCTCGGCCCAGGTCATGGGATTGTGCATCTGGCGGAGGTCGCGGTTGCGCACCTTGTCCCAGTGGGAGCGCGCGATCGTGGTCTCGAGGGCGAGCACTCGCGCGGCGCGCGCGCCGGCGTCGTCGAGGCCGGCGAGGTCAAGCACCCTCTCGAGGTGCGCCAGGTAGGCCTCGCGGATCTCCTGGTGCTCGTCGAGGCGGTAGTACTCCTCGTCGGGCAGACCCAGGCCGTCCTGGCCCAGGAACATCACGTAGCGGTTGGGGTCGTCCGGGTCGGCGTCCTCGCCCAGGCCGAAGAGCCCTGCGATGCCGTGGCGGAGCGACCAGCCCAGGTGCTCCGAGAGCTCCGAGGCGCTGCTGATCGCGGCGACCCGGTCCAGGTAGGGCTGCAACGGGGACGCCCCGAGCTCCTCGATCCGGTCCTCGTCCATGAAGCATGCGTAGAGCCGGGCGATCTTGTCGGACTCGGCGTCGCCGCCCTCGTCGACGAGGCCCGTGATGATGTCGCGGACCTGGCGTTCCGCTTCGTCGCGAAGGTCCACGAAGGCGCCGGCGAGGGCCTTGTCGTCGTCGATGGTGGCCGTGGCCAGCCAAGCGCCGTTGGCGTGCCGGAAGAGGTCGTCCTGGGGGCGGACGGCGCGGTCCGCGAGGGAGAGGTCGAGAGCTGCAGTCATGGTGCCACAGCCTACCCAGCCCCTCCGATCGCTCAGGCCTCCCCGGCCTCCCACGTGTCGTTGCCGGCAATCACGGCGGCCAGGGCCTCTCCGCGGTCGGGTGCGCGGACGCCGGCGATCTGCTCGCGGACCAGGTCGTCGTACGCGGGGCGCTGGACGCGTCGGAAGATGCCGACCGGCGCATGCCGGAGCATGCCGCTCTCCGTGAGTCGGGAGATCGCGAACGCCTGCGACGGGTCGGCGCGCGTCTCGTCGTGGATGACGATCCGGGCCGGGTCGACGTCGGCGGTGTGTGCCACCTCGAGGTCGAAGTCGTCGTTGCGCACGACGCAGTAGGCGCCATCGGTGCCGAACGTGATGGGCTGGCCGTGCCGGAGCTCGATCCGTGCCTCGGCCGACTCCGGGCCCTTGAGGGCGGCGAAGGCGTCGTCGTTGAAGATGGGGCAGTTCTGGTAGATCTCCACGAGTGCCGCACCCCGGTGCTGGGCAGCGGCCGTCATCACCTCGGTGAGCTGGGCCCGGTCGGAGTCGATCGCGCGGGCCACGAAGGACGCCTCGGCACCCAGCGCGAGGGAGATCGGGTTGAACGGGGCGTCCAGCGAGCCGAACGGCGTCGACTTGGTCACCTTGCCCGGCTCGGAGGTGGGGGAGTACTGGCCCTTCGTGAGCCCGTAGATGCGGTTGTTGAACAGCAGGATGGTGATGTTCACGTTGCGACGCAGGGCGTGGATGAGGTGGTTGCCGCCGATGGACAGCGAGTCCCCGTCGCCGGTGACCACCCAGACGTTGAGGTCCTCGCGGGCGGTCGCGACACCGGTCGCGATCGACGGCGCGCGGCCGTGGATCGAGTGCATGCCGTAGGCGTCGACATAGTACGGGAATCGCGCGGCGCACCCGATGCCCGAGATGAGCACCGTGTTCTCGCGTCGGATGCCGAGTGTGGCCATCATCGACTGGAATGTCGCCAGGATCGCATAGTCGCCGCAGCCGGGGCACCAGCGCACCTCGGCGTCGCTGGCGTAGTCCTTGCGGTTCAGGGGTGTCAGGGCGATGGGAACGCCGGTGAGGCCGGTGGGGGTCTCGGTCATGCCGCGCCTCCTTCTTCTCGGGCGTCGATCTCGGCGATCAGGTCGGTCTCGAGCTCGCCGAGGGAGATCGGCAGGCCGCGGACGCGTGAGTAGCTGTGGACGTCGATGAGGTAGCGCGCCCGGAGCAGCTGCGCGAGCTGGCCCAGGTTCATCTCGGGAACGATGACCTGCTCGTAGCGACGCAGCACGTCGCCGAGGTTCGCGGGCATCGGGTTGAGGTGGCGCAGGTGTGCGGTGGCGACGTCGCGGCCACCCAGGCGAACCCGGCGCGCCGCGGCTGTGATCGGGCCGTACGTGGAGCCCCAGCCGAGCACCAGGACCTTGGCCCGGCCGGACGGGTCGTCCACGACGACGTCCGGCACGTCCGCGACGATGCCGTCGACCTTGGCCTGGCGCAGCCGCACCATGGCGTCGTGGTTGTCCGGGTCGTAGGAGATGCCACCGGTCCGGTTCGCCTTCTCGATGCCGCCGATCCGGTGCTCCAGGCCAGGCGTCCCCGGCACCGCGAAGGCCCGCGCCAGCGTCTCCGGGTCCCGCTCGTAGGGGAGGAAGACGGGCTCTCCCTTGTCGTTGGTGCTGTTGGGCTCGGTGGCGTAGCCGGGGACGATCGGCTCGATCGCCTCCAGGTCGGGCAGCTTCCACGGCTCCGCGCCGTTGGCGAGGTAGCCGTCGCTCAGCATGATCACCGGGGTGCGGTACTTCACGGCGATGCGGCAGGCCTCCACCGCGGTGTCGAAGCAGTCCGTGGCGCTCCTGGCGGCCAGCACCGGCACCGGGGCCTCGCCGTTGCGGCCGTGGATGGCCTGGAACAGGTCGGCCTGCTCGGTCTTGGTGGGCATGCCGGTGGAGGGCCCGGCGCGCTGCACGTTGACCACCACCAGTGGGATCTCGGTCATGACCGCCAGGCCCAGGGTCTCCATCTTCAGCGCCATTCCGGGGCCCGACGTCGTGGTGACGCCCAGCGCGCCCGCGAAGGAGGCGCCGAGGGCCGCGCCGATCCCGGCGATCTCGTCCTCGGCCTGGAACGTCATGACGCCGACGTCCTTGCGTCGCGACAGCTCGTGCAGGATGTCGGAGGCGGGGGTGATCGGGTAGGAGCCGAGGAACAGCTCCATGCCGGCCTTGTAGGCGCCGGCCATGAGCCCGTAGGCGGTGGCGAGGTTGCCGCTGACCTGGCGGTAGCGGCCGGGCTTCATCGGTGCCGGCGCCACTTCGTAGCGGAACTCGAAGACCTCGGTGGTCTCACCGAACGCGTGACCGGCCCGGAAGGCCGCGATGTTGGCGTCGCGGATGTCCGGCTTGCCGGCGAACTTGGTCTGCAGGAACGAGATGGTGGCGTCGTTGTCGCGGGAGTAGAGCCAGCTGAGCAGTCCGAGCGCGAACATGTTCTTGGTCCGCGACGCGTCCTTCCGGCTCAGGCCAAAGCCCTCGACCGCTTGGGTGGCCAGGTGGGTGAGGTCGAGTGCGTGGACCTTGTAGGAGCCGAGGGTGCCGTCCTCCAACGGGTTGGAGTCCCACCCGATGCGGGCGAGGTTGCGCTTGGTGAAGTCCGCGGTGTCGACGATGATCACCCCGCCGTGGGGGAGGTCGCCCAGATTGGCCTTCAGCGCGGCCGGGTTCATCGCCACCAGCACGTCGGGACGGTCACCGGGTGTGACGATGTCGAAGTCCGCGAAGTGCAGCTGGAAGCTCGAGACGCCCGGCAGCGTGCCCTGGGGCGCCCGGATCTCGGCGGGAAAGTTGGGGAGCGTGGCGATGTCATTGCCCAGGATGGCGGATTCGGCGGTGAAGCGGTCGCCGGTGAGTTGCATGCCGTCGCCGGAGTCCCCGGCGAACCTGATGACAACCCGGTCGAGGGGCTGCGTAGAAGCCACTGTGGTCGATCCCTTGTCCTGTCGGTGGCGAGGCGGTGATCCGCCTGCGTGGGCCAGCGCCCATTGTAGGCAGCCCATTGGCACACGTCCGCGCGGCGGTGGTCGGCGCTCGTCTCGTAGGATGCTGTCCCATGGTGCAGCGGCGGGACTGGTTCGGGGACGAGGCGCCCCTCGTTCCCGTCGTCACCACGGCCCGTCTCCTGCTGGAGAGCCGTGACTGAGGCCGTCTGGCATCCCATTCTCCAGGCCTGGCGCACCCGCTCCGTGCGCGCCGGGCTGCTCGGCAGCGTGCTCATCGTGCTGGGCGCCCTCAGCCCCGCCTACCTGCCGCAGGTGTCCCCGGTGTGGGAGGTCCTCTACCGACTGCGCCTCGACGGTCCGTTCTCCAAGTGGGCCGGCACGATCCTGACGATGATCGGGCTCGGGCTGCTGCTGGAATCCTGGTTGCGGTTGCGGCCGGCGCGGCGGCGCGCCCGCGGTGAGCCGCAGCTGCGCCACTGGGCGGTGCTCGTCGTCATCGCCGCACCGATGCTGATCGCGCCGCCGATCTTCTCGCACGACGCCTACAGCTACGCGGCCCAGGGGTGGATGCTGCACAACCACGTCAACCCCTACGAGGTGGGACCCGGCGTGTTGCCGGGCCAGTTCGCCGACCAGGTGGCCTGGGTGTGGCGCGAGACCCCTGCCCCCTACGGGCCGCTCGCCCTGCGGATGAGCCACTGGATCGTGGTCGCTGCCGGCTTCGACCCCGTGCTCTCGGCACTGCTCATGCGGATTCCGGCGCTCGTCGGCGTCGTCCTCATCGGGTGGCTCGTCCCCCGCATTGCGCGGCGCTCGGGCGTCGACCCGTCGGCTGCGAGCTGGTTCGCGGTGCTCAACCCCATCCTCGTCATCGACTTCGTCGGCGGGGCCCACAACGACTCGCTCATGGTCGGGCTGATGCTGTTCGGCATCTGGACCACGATGCGCTACCGGCACTGGTGGTTGGGCGCGGCGATCGTGGGTGTCGCAGCCGCGATCAAACAGCCGGCCCTCCTCGCCGCAGTGGCGCTGCCGTTCCTGGCCAGCCCCCCGGGGCCGCGAGGGTCGCGGCGGATTCTCGTCCCGCTCGCCCGCGCGACTGCCTCGCTGGCCGTCGCCGTCGCCGTGTTCGCGGGACTCAGCGTGGCGACGCGGCTGGGTTTCGGGTGGATCAACGCCGTCCACGTGCCCGGCCTGGTCGAGACCGTCTCGCCGTCCAGCATCATCGGCCACGTCATCCAGTTCTTCGTGAACCTCGCCGGGGTCGACCCCACGGGCCGTGCCGCCGTGCGCGCGGCGCGCACCGTCGGTTTCGTCGTGGCCGGGCTCGGGATCGCCTGGCTGGCCTGGCGCCACCTGCAGCGTCGGCCGCTGCACTTCGTGTCGTGGTCCTTCATCCTGTTCGCGCTGTGCGCCCCGGCGATCCACTCCTGGTACGTGCTGTGGGGCGGCGTCCTGTTCCCGATGACCCGGCCCAGCCAGCGGTGGCTGCGGGCGGCGATCGTCATGACCGCCGTGCTGCTGGGGTTCGCCGCGATGAACTTCGCCATGCGCAACGGGCCGTGGCTGCTCGGGCTGCTGCTGCTGTGGGCGATCTGGGAATCGGTCCACGCGCACGAGCTCTCCCAGAACTGGGAGCCCGGCGCCCTCGCTACACCCGGTAGTCCACGATGACGGGACAGTGGTCGCTCATCCGTGCGTCGTAGTCGGACTCGCGGGCGCTCCCGCCGCGCTCGGCCGAGGCAGCCAGCCGCGGGCTCGCCAGGTGGTAGTCGATGCGCCACCCCACGTCGTTCGAGAACGACTGCCCGCGCCACGACCACCAGCTGTAGGGCCCGGGAGCGTCGGGGTGCAGCCGCCGCACCACGTCGACCAGCGTGCGTGGGCCCAGCAGCGTCCCGAACCAGTCACGCTCCTCCGGCAAGAAGCCCTCGGTCCGCTGGTTGGTGCGCCAGTTCTTGAGGTCCTGCCTCGTGTGCGCGACGTTGAAGTCGCCCATCACGAGGAACTCCCGGCCCTCCGCCGCCGCGTCACGGCGTGAGGCGGTCAGTAGCCGCCCGAGGCCCCGCATGAAGCGCATCTTCCGGTCGTACTTGTCCTTGCCCTCGGGCTCGTGGGGCCAGGCGGCGCCCTTCGGGAGGTACAGCGAGGCGATGCGCACGGGCGCGTCGGCGAGGTCCACCTCCAGGTAGCGGCCCTCGTGCCGGAACGGCGCCAGGTCTCGGTTGGGGAGGGCGTCCGCGACGACGGGCACCAACTCACCGCCCGAGGTCCGCCACGCCTCGCCCGAGAGAGAGCGGACGCGCTCTGGGGGAGTGCGGGTCAGCACCGCCACGCCGTTGCGCCCCGCGAGCGTCCCCGGCTCGTAGGTCGCGTGGTAGCCGGCAAAGGCGTCGTCGGGCAGGTCCGCGACGCGGCACCGCACCTCCTGCAGCGCCACGACGTCCGCCTCCTGTTCCCGCCAGAAGTCGCCGAACCCGCGTCGGCCGGCGGCCCGGATGCCGTTGACGTTGTGGGTCCCGATGCGAAGCGAGGTCATGGGGGGCGATGTTAGGCGGTGCGGTTCGGAGTTGACGACTCCGCGCCCGGTCGCGACGCTGGGGTCGTGCCCCATGCCTCCCTCCGCTCTCGCGTCCAGCCCCTCGTCCAGACCGCCACGTTCGCCGGACTGCGGTGGGGATTCCGCGTCGGCGAGCGCGTCGCCCCCGACGTGGCCGCACGCTACGCCCAGGCGCTGTGGATGAAGGTCCCCGCAGCGAAGCCCGCCGCCGGGCGCGACCGTGGGCTACCACCGGGTGAGCCCCTCGACGTGCGGGTGGGGGAGAGCCGCCTCGAGGCCCACTCGTGGGGTGAGGGGCCTGTCGTGCTGGCCGTCCACGGCTGGTCGGGCTGGTGGCAACAGCTCAGCGTCCACATCGAACGCCTGGTGGACGACGGATTCCGGGTGGTGGCCTGGGACGCGCCCAGCCATGGGTCGTCGGGGCCGGGGCGCTTCGGCGAGGGTCGCTCGGGGATGCCGGACCTGCAGGACGCCATCCAAGCCGTCACGAGCGCGGCGGCACCCGACGGGGTGCACGGCATCGTCGCCCACTCCGGAGGCGCCATGGCCGCCGCGTTGGCCGTCGCCGACGGGTTGCCGGTGCAGCGCGTGGCGCTGGTGGCGCCGTCGGTGGACATTCCCGGGGTGCTCGAGATGCTGGGCGGTCGAGTGGGATGGGGCCCGAGGACCATCGAGAGCATGCTGCGGCGCACGGAGGAGCAGTTCGGCCTCGACGTCGCCGACTTCGACGTCGTCGCGCGGCTCGGAGCCGCGACGCGGCCGCTGCCGGACGCCCTCGTCGTCGCCGACACCGCGGATCGCGACACTCCTGAGCAGGGTGCCCGGCAGCTGGCGGCAGCGTGGCCCGGGAGCAGGTTCCTGCTGACCGAGGGGCTGGGTCACTACAAGGTCCTGTGGAGCCCGGCCGTTGTCGACGAGGTGGCGCGGTTCATGGCTGGCAGGCCCTCCGCGGGTGCTACTTTCTAGCGCGAAGGACGACGAGACGGGGGACTGGCATGGCCGGCGGTTTGGCTGCACTGCTCGATGACGTGGCGATGATCGCCAAGCTGGCGAGCTCGGCCAGCACCAAGGCGATGGGCGTCGTCGTCGACGATGCCGCCGTCACTCCCCGCTACGTCGCGGGCCTCAACCCGGCCCGCGAGCTCCCCATCATCTGGCGCATCACGAAGGGGTCGCTGCGCAACAAGCTCATCTTCATCCTCCCCGTGGCGTTGCTGCTGAGCCAGTTCCTGCCCTGGTTACTGACGCCCATCCTGATGCTGGGCGGCGCCTATCTCTCCTACGAGGGTGCGGAGAAGGTCTGGGAAGTCGTCTCGGGCAAGCACAAGGAGAAGGCTGACAAGCCCGTGGCCGTCCGCGGCCCCGAGTACGAGGAGACGATGGTCCGCGGCGCCATCACGACGGACTTCATCCTGTCGGCGGAGATCATGGTCATCTCTCTGAACCAGATCTCCCAGGAGGCCTTCTGGCCGCGCGCGCTGGCCCTCGTTCTGGTGGCCATCGGCATCACGGTGCTCGTCTACGGCGTAGTCGCCCTCATCGTTAAGATGGACGACGTCGGCCTCCACTTGGCGGAGGGGGAGACCGGCGCCGGACGGGCCTTCGGGCGCTTCCTGGTGGCCGCGATGCCGAAGATCCTCACCACGCTGTCGGCCGTCGGGATCGTGGCCATGCTGTGGGTCGGCGGGCACATCCTGCTTGACGGCACCTACAAGCTCGGCTGGCACGCACCCTACGATCTGGTCCACCTCATGGAGGAGCCGTTCCTCGGCGTCGCGGGAGGGTTCGTGGCGTGGCTCGTCAACACCCTCGCGTCCGCCGTCGTGGGTCTGGTCGTCGGCGCCGTGCTCGTGCTGGTGATCCACCACCTGCCGTTCGGCCACACCGACGTGCACGACCCTGAGGTCGAGCCGAAGGACCTGCCGAAGGCCGCGGTGGCCAAGGCTCAGCGGCGGACCGCGGAGGCGTGACCCCTCAGCGGTAGTTCACGAACTGGACCGCGAAGTCGTAGTCCTGGTCCTTGATGAGCTTCTGAACGGCCTGCAGGTCGTCGCGATTCTTGCTCGAGACGCGGAGCTCGTCGCCCTGGACTTGGCACTTGACGCCCTTGGGCCCCTCGTCGCGCACCAACTTGCTGACCTTCTTGGCGTTCTCGGTGGAAATGCCCTCCTGCGTGGTGGCCGTGATCTTCCAGACCTTCCCGGACTGGCGGGGCTCGCCGGCGTCCAGGGCCTTGAGGTCGACGCCGCGGCGCGCGAGCTTGGTCTGGAACACGTCCAGCACGGCGAGGACGCGATCCTCCGTGGCGGCCTGCATCTCGATCGCCTCACCGGCCCAGGCGATGGCGGCGTCGGTGTTCTTGAAGTCGAACCGCTGCCGCACCTCCTTGGCGGCCTGGTTGACGGCGTTGTCCACCTCTTGGCGGTCGACCTTGCTGACGACGTCGAACGAGCTCTCCGCGGCCATGGATCCTCCTGTGGGTAGTGGTCTGTCGCGCCCCATTCTGCCAACCCCGCGGACTGGCCCGGGCCGCTTTGGCGGGAGGGGAAACCCTGCGGTAAGCTCATGCGTCGCTGGCACTTGCCAGCACGGCAGGTTGCCCGAGCGGCCAAAGGGAGCGGTCTGTAAAACCGTCGGCATCGCCTACGTTGGTTCGAATCCAACACCTGCCACCAAGGCCCCGGATCGGATGGACCCGGGGCCTTCACTTTGCCCCCGCGCCCCGAAAATCGATCAGTGGTCGATCTTCCCTCGTCCGCTTCCGAGAATGCTTCACCGAGTGGCCGTTTCTGCCACGGCTGATGTGCTGCGACGCGTGGTCGCCCGACGTGGGCCCGGCATCTCGACACGGCCGCTGTGCGGCCTGCTCGATGACCGTGGGTTGGGGACCGGCGCGGCCTGCTCGATGACCGTGGGTTGGGGACCGGCGCGGCCTGCTCGATGACTGTGGGTTGGGGACCGGCGCGGCCTGCTCGATGACTGTGGGTTGGGGACCGGCGCGGCCTGCTCGATGACGGTCCGGATAGCGGCTGCAGGGGTCCTGGCCGATTTGGAGCGACGGCCCACAGTCGTGTAGCTTTGGTCGTCGGCTGGCCCCTATAGCTCAGTAGGCAGAGCGTCTCCATGGTAAGGAGAAGGTCTGCGGTTCGATTCCGCATGGGGGCTCTGTTCTTTCCCGGGTGCCCGGAAAAGGACTCCACTCGACGGGGTAGCTCAGTCGGTAGAGCAAGCGGCTCATAATCGCTGTGTCGCGGGTTCAAGTCCCGCCCTCGTCACCAGGCTTCACCGATTGCGCTGCACCACCGAACGACAAGGATCGAGACCATGGCCAAAAAGGGACAGGACGTCCGTCCGAAGATCACGCTTGCCTGCACCGAGTGCAAGGAGCGCAACTACATCACCAAGAAGAACCGCCGAAACGATCCCGATCGTCTCGAGCTGAAGAAGTTCTGCCCGCGTTGCCGCACGCACCAGGCGCACCGCGAGACCCGCTGACGCCTCACTGACGGAATCTGCTCCGGTCGCCCCTGGCGGCCGGGGCTTTTCTGCGTCCGGGCCGGGACGTTGCAGGCGGTAGCCTGTCGACCATGCCGATCACACCCGACCACGTGGGGCGTACCTACCCGCCCGCCGAGCCATACCGGATCAGCCGCGCCAAGATCCGCGAGTTCGCGACGGCGCTGGGCGACGACAACCCCGCCTACTCCGGCAACGACCCCATCGCGCCCCCGACCTTCGCTGCGGTCATCGCCGCGCACGCCTGGGAGGCCCTCTTCGGCGACGGTGAGCTCGGGCTCGCCCTGCACCGCACCATCCACGGCGACCAGAGGTTCGAGTTCCGCCGGCCGCTGCGGGAGGGCGACGACGTCGTCGCGACGCTGACCATCGAGAACGTGCGGAACCGCGGCACCCTCGACATCGTCTCGATCCTCGTGGCCCTCGACGTCGACGGCGACGTCGTGTGCGAGTCCCGCTCAACCCTCATGCACACCCGGGAAGGATGACCCGCATGCCCCTCGATCCGCAGGTCGGCGATGAGCTCCCCGAGCTCCGCGTCCCCGTCACCCGTTCCACCGTCGTGCGCTACAGCGGCGCCTCCACCGACTTCAACGAGATCCACTTCAGCGACCGCCACGCCCGCGCGCTCGGGCTCCCCGGCGTCGTGGCCCACGGCATGTGGACCATGGGCGCCGGCCTGCGCGTCGTGACCGACTGGGTCGGCGACCCGGCCGCCGTGCTGCGCTACCAGGTCCGGTTCACGCGACCGGTCGTCGTGCCCGACGACGACCAGGGCACCGAAGTCGTCTTCCGCGGCACCGTCCAGGCGGTCGACGGCGACGTCGCGACGGTGGCCATCACCGCCCACTGCGGCGACGACGCCGTGCTCGGTGCCGCGAAGGCCGAGGTTCGCCATGGCTGACGACCAGTGCGACACCGGGTTCGTCGCCGGCCAGGGCCACCCCGAGCCGGAACCCCAGTCCACCCGGCTGGCCGACCACACCACGCTGCGGGTCGGCGGTCCCGCCACGCACTTCCTCGCCGCCACCACGGCCGAAGCGCTGGTCGACGCCGTGGCCGATTGCGACGACCGGGGTGAGCCGGTCCTGGTGCTGGGTGGCGGTTCCAACGTCCTGGTCGCCGACGAGGGGTTCGACGGCTCGGTGGTGCACATCGCCACCAAGGGCTACCAGGCCACTGTCTCCGACTGCGCCGGGGCGAGCGTCGTCGTCGAGGCGGGCGAGAACTGGGACGAGTTCGTGGCCCACACCCTCGCCGAGGGCTGGGTCGGCCTCGAGACGCTCTCCGGGATCCCCGGACAGGTCGGTGCCACGCCCATCCAGAACGTCGGCGCCTACGGGACCGAGGTCGCCTCGCTCATCGAGCGTGTCCGCACCTGGGACCGGCAGGAGCGCGCCTGGCGCACGTTCACTGCCGCCGATTGCGGCTTCGGCTACCGCACGTCCCGGTTCAAGGAGGAGCCCGGGCGCTGGCTCGTCGTCCAGGTGAGCTTCCAGCTCGAGCTCGGTGACCTGGCCAGGCCGCTCGCGTACCCGGAGCTCGCCCACCACCTGGGCCTGGAAGTGGGGGAGCGTGCCCCGACTGCGGCGGTGCGCGACGCCGTTCTGGAGATCCGGGCCCGCAAGGGCATGGTCCTGTCGGAGGACGACCACGACACCTGGAGTGCCGGTTCGTTCTTCACCAACCCCGTACTCACGGAGTCGCAGGCGGCCGACCTTCCCGCTGAGGCCCCGCGCTACCCCGTCGACGGCGGGGTCAAGACCAGCGCAGCCTGGCTCATCCAGGCTGCCGGGTTCGACAAGGGCCACGGCAGCGACGTCGCCCAACTCTCCGGCAAGCATCCCCTCGCCATCACGAACCGTGGTGGGGCGGGCGCGGCAGACCTCGTCGCGCTGGCCCGCGAGGTCCGCGACGGCGTGCGGGACGCCTTCGGCGTCGTGCTGGTCCCCGAGGTCAACCTGGTGGGCGTCTCGCTGTGACCACGGTTCGACTGATCGGGCGTCGTCGCCTATAGTGGAGTCTCGGCAGTTGCCTATCATCCGCCATGCCCGGGGATGAGCAAATGCACAAAGGGTAGTAGCTCAATTGGCAGAGCAGCGGTCTCCAAAACCGCAGGTTGGGGGTTCGAGTCCCTCCTGCCCTGCGAAGCAGTCATCTGCTTTCAGGCGCCTCACCGCAACCACCGGCGGTCAGGCATTTTGTTTGTTGACCGAAGGGCACGCGTGAGCGACGAGAAACCCGCAGGGCACGAGGACACCCCCGAGTCCGAGCCGGCAGAGACGTCGTCGGGGACCACCGACGACGCGGCTTCCGCCGTGCCCGCCGGAGCCCGGATCCCGCGCCGGACCGCAGCTGCACCCGTGCGACGCACGTCCGCACCCGTCGCGCAGAACAGCCCCGCCGTCGAGGATGACGAGGAGCTGCCGGAGGGCGCGATCCGCAGGCGGACCGCCCAGGCGCCGGTCAGGAAGGCAGCCCCCACCCGCAAGCGTTCGGAGACCGTCGCCGAAGAGCACGATCCGTACGGCAAGACCTCCCCCGGCAACTTCGTCAAGCAGTCCGCCGAGGAACTGAAGAAGGTCGTATGGCCCACCTGGCCACAACTCCTCCGCCATTTCGTGGCCGTGCTGGCGTTCGTGCTGTTCTTCATCGCGTTCATCGGCCTGCTCGACTACTTCCTTGGTTGGGGACTGCTCAGCCTGTTTGGAGACTGATCTGACATGAGCGAGAACACCAACTCCGACGACTTCGAGATCGACCTCGGCGAGTACCAGGCCGAGTCGACGGACGACGACGTCGAGATCGACTTCGGTGCCGTCGACGAGGAGGACAAGGAGCCCGAGGAGGGCATCAACCTCTCCGACGACGAGGAGACCGCTGAGGAGGAGGCCGACGAGGCCGAGCCCGAGGAGGACGACGCGACCGCCCAGGCGCTGGCCCAGCTCCGCGAGGAGCTCGAGTCCAAGTTCGGCGAGTGGTACGTCATCCACACCTACTCCGGCATGGAGAACAGGGTCAAGCAGAACGTCGACTCCCGCGCCCAGTCCTTCAACATGGAGGACTACATCTTCGAGACCGTCGTCCCCACCGAGGAGGTCGTCGAGGTCCGCAACAACGCACGCAAGACTGTCACGCGCTGCGTGCTGCCCGGCTACGTGCTGGTGCGCATGGACCTCACGGACGAATCGTGGGGCGTCGTGCGGCACACGCCGTCGGTGACCGGGTTCGTGGGCCACGGCTCCACTCCAGTCCCGCTGTCCATCGACGAGGTCGTGCACATGCTGACCCCGTCGGTCGTGGCGAAGGTCGCGGCTGAGACCAACAGCCCCGCCGCCCGCCAGAAGAAGAAGGTCGAGGTCGTCGACTTCGCGGTCGGCGACTCCGTCATGGTGACCGATGGACCCTTCACCGGTGTCCACGCCACGATCACCGAACTCAATGCCAACGCCCAGCGCCTGCGCGCGCTCGTGGAGATCCTCGGTCGCGAGACCCCGGTCGACCTCGAGTTCAGCCAGGTGGAGAAGGTCGTCTAGACTGGTGCGTTGCGTCGTCAGGCGCTCCGTTCCCTCCGGGACGCCCCGCCCGTCGACACAGGTACATCCCAACCCATAAAGGACCCACCACCATGCCTCCCAAGAAGAAGGTAGCGGCCCTCGTCAAGGTCGCACTGCAGGCTGGCTCCGCCACGCCCGCCCCGCCCGTCGGTACCGCCCTCGGTCCGCACGGCGTCAACATCATGGAGTTCGTCAAGGCGTACAACGCCGCGACGGAGTCCCAGCGCGGCAACGTCATCCCCGTCGAGATCACCATCTACGAGGACCGCACGTTCACCTTCATCACGAAGACGCCGCCGGCCGCCGAGCTCATCAAGAAGGCCGCCGGCCTGAGCAAGGGCTCGGACAACCCGCTGGCCACCAAGGTCGGCAAGCTCTCGAAGGACCAGGTCCGCGAGATCGCCCAGACCAAGCTCCCCGACCTCAACGCGAACGACGTCGAGGCCGCCATGAAGATCGTCGAAGGCACCGCGCGCTCCATGGGCGTCACGGTCGAGTGACCCTTCCCTGAACAACTGAACCTGGTAGGGGAGTGCCCCCGCACCAGAACTGGTGGAGCAGCTCGTGAGGCTGCCACGACAACCAAGGAACCAGCATGAAGCACAGCAAGGCATACCGGGCGTCGTCCGAGAAGCGCGACGAGGCCCAGCTGCACAGCCCCGAGGAGGCCCTCCGCCTCATCAAGGAGATGGCGTCGGCCAAGTTCGACGAGACCATCGAGGTCGCGATGCGACTGGGCGTCGACCCCCGCAAGGCCGACCAGATGGTCCGCGGGACGGTCAACCTTCCCAACGGCACTGGCAAGACGGCACGGGTCCTCGTCTTCGCCGCCGGTGAGAAGGCCGAGGCGGCCCGTGAGGCCGGAGCCGACGAGGTGGGCGCTGACGAGCTCATCGAGAAGGTCAACGGCGGGTACCTCGACTTCGACGCCGTCGTCGCCACCCCCGACATGATGGGCAAGGTCGGCCGACTGGGCCGCGTCCTCGGCCCCCGTGGCCTGATGCCGAACCCCAAGACCGGCACCGTGACCATGGACGTCGCCAAGGCTGTCGGAGACATCAAGGGCGGCAAGATCGAGTTCCGCGTCGATCGCCACGCCAACCTGCAGTTCATCATCGGCAAGGCGTCGTTCACCGAGCAGCAGCTCCAGGAGAACTACTTCGCCGCGCTCGAGGAGATCCTGCGACTGAAGCCCTCCTCCTCCAAGGGCCGCTACCTCCGCAAGATCGCCATCTCGGCCACGATGAGCCCCAGCGTGCTGGTGGACCACGCGGCCAGCAAGGCTGCGGAGTGACGCGGTAACACCACCAACGACAGCTGGGCGGGTACCTTCGGGTGCCCGCCCAGCTGCGTCTCCGCCCGCCGCTTGCGCCGCCGACCGCGCGCCGAAAATCGATCAGTCGGAAGGTGTCAAGCTGTTTGGAGTCGTTGTTGGCTGTTTTCCATGTTGAGGCGGACGGCT
>CANMNB010000007.1 GCA_947499145.1 uncultured Arachnia sp. | reverse complement strand
GAGGAGGTGACCGAACCCCTCGCCCTCACCGCCTAAACGAAGGAACCCCCGCTACACCACTCCACGGGACTTGACCAGTACCCGGAACCTCGTTCGCACCTGCTCACGAGTGATCGACACCCAGCGGGGCGGGCAGAGCGCGGGGAAGCACGAGTTCCAGCAGGGACCCGCCCCAGGCAGTTACGGCGCTTGCCGCGCCTTCTGACGTCGGGGCACCCTGGTGACGGGGACCACCCCGCGACGCTGCCGAAGCAGGTTCTCATCCTTCCTGTTCTCTCGAACCTCGAGGCGATCCAGAATCCGCTTCTGCGTCGATGGCGTCCAGTAGACCTCGAGGTACTTCCGGGCCCGCGTAATCGCTGTATAGAAGATGCTGTGCGAGATGTTCTCTTCGTTGGCTTCCGTGATGACGACCTTCACCGAGTCGAACTCGAGACCCTGTGCCTTGTGGATCGAGACCGCGTAGGCAATCTGGAATGGCACGATCGTCGTCGTCGAGTCATCGTCCTCGTCCGTGTCCGGGCGCTCGATGACATCGAACTGAACCACGGAGCCTCCGACGACGCGCAGGTTCGAGAGCATCGCCTCCATCGCTGTCACGTCGCGCCCGAGCCCAAGGTCGACGTCGAAGGTGATCTTCCCGGGCACCTGGCTGATCCCGACAATATTGCCCTTCATGTTGTTGAAGATCAGCGGACGGAAGCGATCCGTCTCATTGAAGAGCACCGGATCGCCGACCTTGTAGACAGCTTCACCCCAGAGGTAGGCCGGGTTCGGGTTGCTTGCTTGAAGGAAGCGGTTTACGTTATTGATCCCGTACAAGCCGTCGTAGTTGAGGCAGAGCACGATCTCGTCGGCACCGTGCCGTGTGAAGAGCGACTCCCCCAGTTCCTTGGAGTACTCATTCTTCGACAGTGACTCTTCGATCCGGTCGTCAAGATCGCGCACGCGATCCCAGAGGGTCAGGAGCGCCTCGTCGGTCGTGCGGAACGGGTGTGTCAGTTCGTGTACTGACTCTGGCGGGATGTACGAGCGAATTGTGCCAAACCAGTTCCCGAACTCGATGGACTCGATCTGGTAGACATCACCGACCAGCACCAGCAGATCGAAAACGGTGTTGGCGAGCACCTCGAGGAACGCAGCGTTGCTGACCGTACTGCATTCATCGATGACTACGACATCGAAACGACCCGATGTGTCCCAGTCGCCCCGCACATGCTTCGAGATCGTGCTGAAGTGTGCGTTGGGAGCGTCGACGCGGCGCTTCAGGTTGTCGACGGCCGGGTTGGTGTGTGCCAAGAAGAGCTTCCGCTCACTCTCGAAGTAGTTCGCGATGTGGTTGACCATCGTGGACTTGCCGGTGCCTGCGGCTCCGTAGATGAGGGCCACCTTCGAGTGGGCGAAGAGCTTCCGCAGGGCATCAGCCTTGATCTCATCGTCAACCTTCTGCGGATCACCGTCCGGAAGCTTCGCGTTCTCGTCGAGCCATGCGGCGACATCGTCCGCATAGTCATCGATGCCACTCGAGGCGATCTTCTGGAGCTGCTCGATGATCTCTACCGTCCCGTCCTCATACCCCGTGATGAAAACGTGGCCGTTGGCGCGCTGGAGTTTGCGTGGGGCGTGCCGTGGCGTCGGCGGAAGAGCGGCGTTGTAGCGCCTGATCAGGTCGTCGATGTCCCCGAGGTCTTCAAGGTCGCCTTCCGGTATGTAGATCACGCCGTGCTGCTCGACGTTGACGCGTACCCGTCGCGCAAGTAGTTCGTGCTTCCTGTTCGAGGAATCGATGCTAGCCGCAAGGTCAGCAAACCTCGGGTTGTGCTTCCGGGGCGACGTACAGAACGGCATGGTGTCGAACGGCCGGCACCCACTCGAGACATTCAGCGAGGAGAGCCACCCGCACTGATCAACGTCGTACTGCGCCTTCAGGATCTGGTTGTTCATCCGGAGCATCAGGTAGCGCAGGAGTCGGGTGCCTGGACGGTTCCGCTGGATGATAGCCCTCGCCGCGTCCAGTGCAGGGAAGATCATCGGCGTCCGCTGGGCGTTCGCGAGGGCCCAGGTCTTCACCTGGTTGTACACCGCGTCTGACGAGTCAATGAGGTCGAGCAGACTGTGACGTGTCAGCGTCAGGTACTGCATCAGGTTGCGGTACTCGACGTGACCTGACTGCACCTTGGTCTGTTGGCCCAGGAGCCGAGCGAAGTTGTCGAACTCGCACGGACGGATCGACACCGACCAGTCGCGCACGATGATGATTGGCATCGTCTGACCGAGTACGTCGATCGAGTCGTTCGCAAGCTCGAGTTGCGCAGCGTAGTAGTCGCTCACATCAATGTCGGTGAAGCCGATGATCCGATCGAACTTGCTCGTCCGGTTGTGGGCGAGGCTGAAGGTGACCTCGTAGTAGATTCGGCCGCCAATGAAGAACGGCCGAGAGCTGTTGATGTAGTAGCGCTCGGTCTTGCCGGTCAGCAGGTCGTGTCGTGAAGCCTCGATCCGCCCAGAGATCTTCTCGTAGTACGCGCGGAGTGCCGGATCCTCGTGAAGCGGGAACTGCTCGAGATTCCGGAGGATGTCCAGGCCAAGGTGCTGCTTCGCAAGGTCGCGCGTGCGTAGCAGGTACTCGTAGTACTTGAGCATCAGGCGCTCAGAGGGATCCCGGTCGAGGGTGTAGTGCGAGACGCTGATCTGGAGCAGGTTGTGGAAGCGCGTCAGCAGGCGATAACGGGCATCGCCGTTCACTGCGTCCCGCGCGGCATCGAACTGCGTCTGGTAGTTGTACGTCACCGACCGATCTGGGACGTGCGCATAGACGACCAAGCCCTCGACCAGGTGGCGCAGGTATTGCAGCAGGTTCTGTGACAGGAACCCGCGGTCGGTCGTGATCACCGAGATGTTCTGGTCGATCGCGTTGCTCGAGTCCAGAACCTGCTGCTCTACCGTGGCCATACTGAACGACCTTCCGATAGGAAGTGCGTCGCTGACGTACTGAGCGATCGCTGTCGACTCCAGCGAGCGGAGCGTGGCCTCACTCGACAGCCTCCTCCAGGGCCAAGATCTGACGTGCGACAGCCGTCAAGTCGCGATTCCCCGCCACGGCCACGTCGATCTCTCCCGTGTAGACATCGTTGTGGTCGCGAGCGGTGAGCTCCCAGGTACCGCGAATCGACGTGAGCGAACGATCGGCCACGACCAGCACGATCTCCTCGTCTTCGGACTCATATGTTCCGCGCGGCCGTAGCTCGCCCACATCCAGGTTGAGGTCGACCGAGCCGCTGTTCTTGTAGCTGATCGAGGGCGGGATGTACTGCGTCGCACTCGGCGTGTAGAGGTGCCCCATGTTCGCGTAGTTCGGGATGTCGAGAGAGCGCTCCGTCGGCCCCCACTTGCGCGGCGGATGAGGCAGCTCAAGGTCAGAGAAATCATCCGCCCACTCGGGTTCGCTGTAGTCGAATGCAAAGATGTCCCCTTCGAGATGAAGGTTCACCTTGACATCGTGGAAGAACGTCGTCGTTCGGTTCGTGATCCTGACGATGGCCGGCCGAAGCTGGCTTGCTGCGATCTTGGGGAGCGCCGCTGTCCATGCCGCACGGAACCTGGACTCCCAACGATCGATCGACTCGAGGTACTCCTCCTCAGAGCGTCGTTCAGGTTCCATCAGGGCACTGACTACTGGCGACAAGCCATCGATGGCGGCCCTGTACGCAGATAGTCCAGCGAGACCAGCTGTGAGGGAAGCTGCATCCGTCGATCGCGGTTCAGGCCTCGGCATCGCATCGATGAGACGCGCACGCATCTTGTTCAGGTACTCGTCGACGGTGTTTTCCTCGTCAACAGTTACGGACGCAACCTCACCGAGTACCTCAACTGCGAAGTCAACTTCAACCTGTGCTCCTGCCGAGCCACGCTGAATCAGAAGATCGAGCTCTTCAGCGTTCGCTTCCCGCGTCTCGCCATCAGCGCGTATGTAGATGCGGCCGTCTGTGAGCGAGTCACCACTCGCGCGGCAAGGGAAGGGCGCCTGTCCAAGCTTCGGCGGATCTACGATGATTACGAGCACTTGGTTTGTCGATCCCTCGACCGGCACCCACACGATGTCCCAGCGAGGGCCGGCGGCGCCGACGTACCTCTGGCTCACCTTCGAGATCTCCATCATCTCGACGGGCGGGATGCCGGTGATAGCGCCCTGCGCCACACCGATGATCATGACGCCGTACCCCTCGAAGGCCGTAGCTGCCACGTCTGGCATACGGTTTGCAGCGCCGAGGATGAACTTGGCGATCTTCTCCTTGTCCTTCTTCGTCGACAGGTCAAGCGTGCTCTTCAGCTCAAGGTAGTGACGCTCGGCCAGGTCACCTTGCTCTGCGACGGCTGCCACAAGCGCCTGAGCTGCCAGAACGCCTCGCGGCGCGCGGGTTGTGTCTAGCTCAGGCATCAGTCGACCTCCCCCTTAGCGAACAGCTCCGCCTGCTCGAGAACCAGCTCAATGGCTTTCGCCTCGGCGTCGGGCGGGTAGTCGTAGCGTGCCAGCAGCCGCCGCACCTTGGTGCGCATGGTGGCGCCCACAGAGTCCTTGAGGTTCCAGTCGATGGTGGCGGACTCGCCGAGCGCGGCGTGTAGAAGGCCCCAGCATCCTTGCCGGTCTCCTTGCCGGCAAACTTCCCAAGGAAGTACTCGTACACTCGGCCCAGTACGTCGTCGGCGCCGTGGTCGTCGGTCTCGGTGAACCCGATCGAACCGATCAGGTCGACCAGCTCGCCAAGGCGCCGCTTGTCGAGGCCGTCACGTCCGTAGTTGCGCGGGAGCACACCGCGCAGGGAAGGGTTCTCCTTCTCGATGAGGTCCATCGCCTGGTCGATTTGCTGCCCGATCTCAGGCTGCTTCGCCACGGACTGGATGTAGCCCCAGCGCGCCAACTCTGGCACCCAGAACACGTTGTGACTGGTGTACTCGTCGCGGTCTTCGAGGAAGTCCGGTAGCCGCTCGGTCTTGATGCCGTCAGCAGCCAGTTCTGCCTCGAGCGCCTTCCGTCGCTCTTCGAAGCGGTCGGAGACGTACTTCAGGAACACCAGGCCCAGCACGACATGCTTGTACTCACTCGGTTCCTGGTTGCCGCGCAGCTTGTCGGCAGCCTCCCAGAGGGTCTGCTCGAGTGTCTTCGTCGGTTTCGGCTCCGCGGCGCGTGCCATGCTGTGGGTCTCCTCTGCGCCGCAGGGCGCTTCTTAAGTTGTGCTCTCGGGGCGTGTCCCACGCTACCAACGGCCACTGACACTGCTAGGGTGCCGCGCCGGATGCGATGCCGAGAGAGGTGGTCGCGACGGGGAGCCAGAAGGCTCGACCGAGCGTCACGATCTGCCCCGATTTTCTCATGACCGGCGTCTTTCGTGAAGACCTGCCCGCCGCACCCGCTTCGGCCACGGCGCTAGCGTCGCCTCCGGTAGCGCAGCCACAGGTCTACCAGCACTGCCTGGTCAGTCACGATCTGCACAGCCTGCAGCATCGTCAGACCCCACCCATGCGACCACCATGGTCTGATGCGTCGTGTCACCCGCAGCGGTCAACGGTTCGAGCATGTCTGAGCCTCACTCTAGGCTTCATTCATGGCAGAACTTCGGCTGCAGGCCAGCGACGACCATGTAGCCCGCATCGCGCACGAGGGTGACCCGCTGCACGCTGTCGTTGAGCTGATCTGGAACGCCATCGACGCCGAAGCCGACACGGTGACGGTGCGTCTTGAGCGGGGCCAGGCTGAGGCCATCGACGAGGTGCAGGTTGTCGATGACGGTCATGGCATCGCGAGCGCCGAGGTCGAGGCCACGTTCGGGCGCATCGGCGGATCCTGGAAGCAGCTGGCTACGAAGTCCAAGCACGATAAGCGCTCCCTGCACGGCCAACTCGGGGAGGGCCGCCTGCGCTCCCTCGCGCTGGGGCAGCGTGTGACCTGGACGAGCTACAGCATGGCGGTGACCGGCGAGCTGGAACAGGTCACGATCTCCGGTAGTCGTTCGGAGCGTGATCGGTTCACTTGGGATGTGCGTCCTGCTCCAGCGGGAGTCCGGAAGACTGGCACGACCTTCGTCGCGCACAACGACCGGCAGCTGTCGCTGAGTGCGCTCGACGCGGAGGATGTCGTCGCGAAACTTCGGGCTCACTTCGCGCCAATCCTGCTCAACGACGACAAGCTGACGATCACGTACGACGGCGCCACGCTCGACCCCAAGGAAGAGATCGCGCACGACACCACCACTCCTGTGACGTTTGGCGAACGCGACGAGCACACGGCGTCGGTGCGGATCATCGAGTGGCACTCTGGGAAGCACCACGCCTTGTACTTCGGGCCTGACGCGGACCACTCCCGTTCGAGACGGCTGGAGACAGCATCGAGAAGCAGTTCGCGTACTCGGTGTACGTCACGTGGGAGGGGCTCACACACGAGGAGCTCTCGCTGCTCGGGATGCAGGACATGGCCAACGGCGACGCGGGAGCGCTCTGGAAGGCCGTGCGTCGTGCGGTCCGCGATGAGGGGCGTCGGGGTAGGGCGGTGCGGAGAGTGTGAGGGCCCCCGGCGTCGCCGCACACAAGGGGGCGAGGCCGAGGGCCGTCACGGGGGCGCACCTGCCAGAGTTACCCCGCCCGCCTCGTGGGGGGACGAGGCGGGACGTTTAGACGCGGCGGACGAGGGCGCCAGCGCCACGGCACGACGCCGTCACGGGGACGGAGCCGACCGAAGCGCGGGCGCTTAGTTGTCGTCGCCGCGGGCCAGAATCTCGGCGACCATTTCGGCGCCAGACGTTCTACGGCAAGACTCAAACCGAGGCCCGAACGAAGATGAGGGACGCTAAGGCCCGCGTAGAGCGGGGCGCCGCACCAAAGGACGCGAAGCTCCTGCTCCGGGACTATGTGCGGGAGTGGATCACGACGACACTCGCCGCGAGCGACCGTAAGGAGACGACGAAACAGACCTACGCGACCCTCGCGCGGACGTGGATCATCGGCGGCGATATCGGCGCTAAGCCGCTGGACAAGCTCCGGCCTACCGACGTCGAGAGGTTCACTCTCGGGATGAAGGAGGCGGGGAAGGCGGACGCTACCGTCCGCCAGACCTACACGGTTCTTCGCGCCGTCCTCGACACGGCCGTTAGGGACCGACTCCTCGCGAGCAGCACCTATGCCTAATGCCCCCGACCTCCCCGACGAGGACGCTTACGACTTCCCCGAGCACTGGACCGAGGCCGCCCGCGACGCTTTCCTCGTCGTCATGGAAGCGCGCCCCAACCTCGCGGGCGCCGAGTACGCCGCTCTCGCCGAGGCCGCGAACCTCATTTCGACCGCCGACGGCCTCGACGTCGTCGCCCGAGAGGCCGCGTTTATGTCGCTCGGCTCCTCGGGTCAGCCCGTGCTACACCCGGCGGTAGCGGCGAGCACCACGGCCCGCGCCGCCGCCGCGACCATCCTCGCCCGGCTCACCGTGTCCGCCGTCCCGCTCTCGGCCACTCCCAGCGCCTCGCGGGCGTCCCGCGCGGCGACCGCCCGATGGTCTCGGGAGCGTGCCAAGTGAGGCGCCCTAACCCCATGACGTCCCGCGGGCGTGCTGTCCGCATCCGCGGCGACGTCCCCGAGTTTGATCCTTTTGCGCACGGATGGACCGGCACGGACGACGGCCTCGGCCACGCCAACGACGAGGGCACCCTTACCGCCGCGTCGTGGTCCTACGCCCGCGCCGCCGTCCCCGCCTCCTCCCGCGCCGACCTCGCCAACGAGGCCGTTAGGGCCTACCGCCGGGGCGTCCTCGGGATGAGCCCGCGGGAGACCGTCGCCGCTCGGCGAGCTCTCAACCGGCGAACCTCGGCCGCCCGCGCCGTCGCTAAGCACGTCCCCTCTAGGTCGCGGCTGAGGGCGTAGCGCCGGCTTGACGCCTTCCCTTTCCCGCGGCGACGCTACCGCCGTGAGACCCGACCGATCAGCACGCCGAGGCCTCCGAGCAGCAGGAGGATAAAAGCGCGGTCGCCGCCCAGGAGGAGGGCAACCACGCCGAGCGCCAAGAAGATTCCCCCGACGACCTCAAAAACGATGCCTCGCTTGTCCGGCTTCGCTGCCTCAAGTTTCTGGATATTTGAGTCAATCTCATATCGGGTAGCGGCGTACTCCTGGGCATCCATTTCGCCGCTTTCGTAGGCCTTATCCGCTGCCTCGCGGAGCTTCCGTTCACGGTTGATTTCGTCCATGCCGCCGATGCTATGCCACTCCTGCGGGGACCGCGAGGACTCCCGTGCGACGAGCGTTCTTGCCCTTTCCCTCCCGCGCGACCGCATATGCGGTAAACCAGCGGCATGAGTCAGAAGTCGCCCCCCACCTTCCGAGCCGTCGGCGCGGATTGGTTCCTTCATTGGTCGCCGACGTCCCTCGTCGGGACCGACGACGTAGAGGACGCCGTCCGCGCCGAGCTCAAGCGCGCGGGGCGGTACGCAAATTGCACTCCGGTGGGCCCTTCGGTCCTCGCGCGCCTCTCCGAGCCTCTCGCGGTCCTTGCCGTCCTCTCCCGCGTCGCTCCCTCGCTCTACGAGCTCTATATCGACGGGGTCGACCTGTCCCCCCTTGCCGTCCCCGAGGGCGCCGTCAGCTAGGCGGCGAGCTCACCGACAACGCGAAAACCCCCGGCCACGACGGCCGGGGGTTTATTGCGTTTACACGGGCTCGATTCTACCCAAATCCGGGCCCTCGGCGCGTTGCTGTCAAACGTTGCTGTCAAGCCTCCCCAAACACGACTGAGGGGCGGCCCCGGATTGCTCCGAAACCGCCCCTCACTTGCCGTTTTACTCTGTCGGGCTGACAGGATTTGAACCTGCGACCCCTTGACCCCCAGTCAAGTGCGCTACCAAGCTGCGCTACAGCCCGCCATCATCGTGTGACAACTCGGACAGCTTAGCGATTCACCGCCGAATTGGCACATCGGGGATCAGCTGCGGTCCTTGCGCTTCTCCCGCGCCCGAACCTCGATGTGGATGGGCGATCCGCTGAAGCCGAACTCCTCGCGCAGGCGGCGCTCGATGAAGCGGATGTAGCCCGGGTCCAGCTGCCCGCTGGTGAACAGCGCGAACGTCGGCGGGCAGTTCTGTGCCTGGGTGCCGAACAGCACGCGCGGCTGCTTGCCGGAGCGCACGGGGTGCGGGTGCGACGCGGACAGCCGGCCGAGGAAGGCATTCAGCTTGCCCGTGGAGATCCGGGTCTCCCAGCCGTCGGCGGCCTCCTCGATCGCCTTGCTGAGCTTGTCGACGTTGCGACCGGTGAGAGCCGAGATGTTGACCTTCGGCGCCCAGGTGAAGCCCACCATGTCGCGCTCGATCTCGCGATCGAGGTAGCGCCTGCGCTCCTCGTCGGTGAGGTCCCACTTGTTGAACGCGACGACGAGCGCCCTGCCGGTCTCCTCCACGTTGGTGAGGATGCGCAGGTCCTGCTCCGTGAGCGGCTCGGAGGCGTCGATGACCGCCACGCACACCTGTGCGCGCTCGATGGCGGTCTGGGTGCGCAACGACGCGTAGTACTCGTGCCCGGAGGCCTCCTTGACGCGCCGACGGATACCGGCGGTGTCGATCAGTCGGTAGACCTGTCCACCGACCTCCACGATCTCGTCGACGGGGTCCACCGTCGTGCCGGAGACGTCGGAGACGACGGCCCGCTGCTGGTCCGCCAGTTTGTTGAGCAGGGATGACTTGCCAACATTGGGCTTGCCCACGATCGCGACACGCCTGGGGCCAGCCTCCTCCACGAAGCGCTCCTTGGGTGCTTCCGGGAGCGCCCCCAGGAGGGCGTCCAACAGGTCACCGGAGCCGCGACCGTGCAGTGCGGAGACCGGGTAGGGCTCCCCCAGCCCCAGGTTCCACATGGAGGCCGCCAGCACCTCGTGGCGCTGGTCGTCGACCTTGTTGGCGGCCAGCACCACGGGCTTCTTGGAGCGTCGGAGCACGCGCACGACGGCCTCGTCCTCGTCGAGTGTGCCGACGGTGGCGTCGACGACGAAGAGCACGGCATCCGCCATCGAGATGGCCAGTTCCGCCTGCTCCGCAATCTGTGCGGCCATGCCCTGCGCGTCGGAGACCCAACCGCCCGTGTCGACGAGGATGAACTCGCGGCCGTTCCAGTTGGCGTCGTAGGAGACGCGGTCGCGGGTCACGCCGGGCACGTCCTGCACCACGGCCTCGCGGCGGCCGAGGATGCGGTTGACCAGCGTCGACTTGCCGACGTTGGGTCGCCCCACGACGGCCACGACGGGCTTGATCTCGGTCTGCTCTTCGGTCACGACACTCCTGAAGTTGTTGCGCGTCGTGTCATCCTACCGGCAGCCCCAGGGATGTCGGCAGCGACGAGGCTAGCCCTGGGCGCGGGGCGGGGCCGTGGAGGCACGCACGATCAGGGTCGACGCGATCGTCGGCTCATCGGCCTCGTCGCCCGACGCACGCGCCAGCAGCATCCGGGCCCCGAGTTCACCCACCTGGTCCATCGGGGTGGCGATCGTGGTGAGCGCGGGCTGGACGAAGTCGGCCCCGAAGATGTCGTCGAACCCGATGATGCTCAGCTGTTCCGGTACGGAGATGCCGCGTTCCCGACAGACCTGCACCACGCCGATGGCCATCAGGTCATTGAAGGCGACCACTGCCGTGGCACCGGCGTCCAGGACGTGTTCCGCTGCGGTCCGCCCGCCGTCGACCGTCGGTCGGAACGCCTCCTCCGTGCGCTCCACGGTGATCCCCGAGCGACCGCAGGCCTCGTCGATCAGCTCCCAGCGTCGCGCGTTCGCCCACGACGTCCCCGGCCCGGCCAGGTAGAGGACGTGCGCGTGGCCCAGATCGGCCAGATGCTGGACAGCTGCCGCGACGCCCTCAGTCAGGTCTGCCGTCAGCGACGGGACCCCGGGTACCTGCCGGTGAACCACGACAAGGGCGCGACGCTGGGCGAGTTGTGCGATCTGGTCATCGGTCATGCGGGAGGAGACCAGCAGGATCCCGTCAACGGCGGGGACCAGGCGCTCGGCGTTGTCCAGTTCATTGTCCGGATTGTCCTGCGATTCCGCCAGCACCAGCGTCCGGCCGGTCTCCCGAAGCACCTTGCTGGCGCCGCGGATGAGGTCGAAGAAGACGGGGTTGGTGACGTCGGAGACGAGAAGGGCGATCGTGCTGGTGCGTCCGGTCAGCAGCGACCGCGCCAGAGGATTGATCCGGTAGCCCAGTTCATCGGCCACCTTGCGGATGCGCTCCTCCGTCTCGATGTTGATGCGGCCCGGCTTGTGCAGGGCGCGCGAGACGGTCGACGGACTCACCGACGCCTGTTTGGCGATGTCGTAGATCGTCACGGGACGATGGACGGATCCTTGGCGCGACTGGGGCATCCTTGCTCCTCTGGGATGTGTGAGTCCACGATACCCAGTCTGGCAACCGATTGTCACGTGAGTGGCAACAGAAGTTCAGGTTGCGGCGTTCTCGATCACGTGGAAGGCGGGCTCCTCGTAAGGATGGGCGGCGCGCAGGGCCGCCAGGACTGAGCGGCGCAGGGCTCTCGGGTACGTGACCTCCACACGGTCCTCGGGCACGTTCTCCAGCTGATGCAGCTGGCCCACGCTGGGATTGGCGCCGGGCAATGGCCGGAACTGCCCGGTGCCGGAGCTCACGAAGGCGCAGCGGTCGTAGTTCCCCACGCGGCCCGCCCCGACGCCGAAGAGTGCCTCGAGCACGTCTGCGGTCCGCTCCCGCGGGACGTAGGTCACCAGGACGTCGAGCGGGCCGTGCACGTCAGGCTCCAGGCAGCAGCGCGATGACGGCGTCGGCCACCTCGTGGGGGCTCAGGAAGGTGGAGTCGATGACGTGGACGCCGTCGGCTGCCTCGGTGAAGTTCGACACCGTCGAGTCATCGCGGTCGCGTCGGAGCACCTGGTCGGTCACAGCGACGTGGTCGACCCTCTCCCCCAGCTCTGCCTTGCGTCGGGCGACGCGGGCCTCCGGGTCGGCCACCAGCAGGACCCGCACGTCGGCGTCGGGGGCGACGACGGTGGTGATGTCACGACCTTCGACGACCACCCGGCGGCCGTGGCCGTCGATGATCCTGCGCATGCGCGCCGTGAGCTCGTCGCGCACCGCCTGGTTGGTGGCCACCACGGAGACGCAGGCGGAGACTTCGGGCTCCCGGATGGCCTGCGTGACGTCTCGCCCGTTGATGGCGAACCTGGGTGAGGCCGGTGACGTCTCGACCTGCAGGTCTGCCGACCTCGTGAGGTCGACGATGCCGGCCGCGTCAGCGGCGTCCAGTCCGCGCCTGAGGTACTCGGTGGCGACCGCTCGGTACATCGCACCGGTGTCCAAGTAGGCCAGCCCAAGCCGCTCGGCCACGAGACGGGCCGTCGTGGACTTCCCTGAACCGCTCGGGCCGTCGATGGCGATCAGCGACGATGTCATGGTTGCTCCTCAGCGGTGTTCGACCAGGCACTCCAGCCACGCTCCTGCAGGTTGCGGCACAGCTCGCCGCCCTTCGAGATCTCAACGGCGATGGACAGGTATCCCACCTCGCGGAGGGCGTCGTGGGTGAGCTCGAAGTCCTCGATGTTGAATCCGACGTCCCCCACATCCGTGAACAGACGGGCGAGCGCCCTGGGCTCGTCGGGGATCTCCACGGTGACCACGACGAGCTCCTGCGGGCGACGCCCGTGCTTGCCGGAGACGGAGCGGGCACCGTGCTGGCCGAGTCGGAGGAAGGACTCCAGCTCATCGGGTCGATCCAGCACCCCGATGAGGTACTCGAGGTCCCGGGCCACCTCGAGCAGTTCGCCGCGCACGGCCTGGGCGTTGGTGGTGATGATCTGGCGCCATAGTCCGGGGTCGGAGCCGGCGATGCGTGTCACGTCACGGATCCCCTGGCCGGCCAGCAGGAGGTGCTCGCCCGGGACACCTCGCAGGTGGGAGGCGGTGAGGATGCTCATCAGGTGCGGCACGTGACTCACTTGGGCGACGGCCTCGTCATGAATGTGGGGAGCCAACTCCACCACGCGAGCCCCGCACGCCTCGGCGAGTGCCCGCACGACGGCGACGTGGGCTTCCGAGTTCCCGGGAACGGGCGTCACCACCCAGGCCCGGTCATGGAACAGCTCGGCAGAGGCGGTCATCGGCCCCGTGAACTGGGAGCCTGCCATGGGGTGGGACGGCACGAAGCGGGACGTGTCGGCGCCGAACTCTGCGACGGCGTCGGCCACCGGCGCCTTCACCGATCCGACGTCGGTGACGACGGCGTGCGGGAAGCGCAGCAGCGCCTCGGCCACCACGTGTGGGATGGCCGACGGCGGGGTGGCGACGACCACCGCCCGCACGTCGTCCGTCGACGCGGGAGCGACGGTCCCGGCGCCACGGGTGGCCGCGACCCGCGCATGGGAGGCCGCGGAATCCTCGAGGTGAACCCGCTCCCCGGCCCTGGTCAGCGCCATGCCGATGGACGACCCGACGAGCCCGGCGCCGATGATGACGACCGGCCCCACGCTCACGGGGTCTCCCCCAGCCATGCTTCCAGCTCGCCGCCCAGGATGCGTCGGAACGTCCGCCGCGTACCGGCCCCGCGCTCGAGGATCGCCACCTCCAGCTGGTCGGGCGGGAGCGGCCCAGCATCAGACAGCGTGGCCGCCGCGACTCGGACAACCTCCGGCAGGGGCATCGTGTTCTGGAGACGCCGGCGCACCGCTTCGGCGATGGCGCGAGCCTCGCGTCCCAAGACGGCCAGTCCGCTGCGCTCCGCCACCGTGCCGTCGTAGGTGATGTGGAACACCCGGTCCCGGGCGGTGTCGATGCCCAGCTCGGCGACGACGAGCTCCACCTCGAACGGTTTGTCCGCTGACGCAAACGCAGAGCCGAGCAACTGCGAGTAGTCCCCAGCCAGGGCGCGTGCGGAGACGTCGCGCCGGTCGTAGGCCCATCCCCTGAGGTCCGCCTGCCGGATGCCGGCCACGCGCAGGGCCTCGAACTCGTGGTAGCGACCCACAGCCGCGAAGCCGATGCGGTCGTGGATCTCGGAGACCTTGTGGAGGTTGGGAGAGCGGTTCTCGGCCACGAAGACGATTCCGGCGTCCACAGACGCCGCCAGGACGGAGCGACCGCGCAGGATTCCCTTGCGCGCGAACTCCGCCCGGTCCTGCATGAGCTGCTCGGGCGAGACGTAGAACGGCGTGGTCATCTACAGCACCCCCGCCCTCGGTCCGTCCGGGCGCTGCGCACGGGCGGTCAGGATCTCCTCGGCGAGTGGCCGCAGCTCCTCGGTGTCCCAGCGGCGCACCCCCGTGCCGGTGACGCTCATCAGCAGTGGGAGGATGCCGCGGGTCAGGTCGAGACCGGAGGTGGCCGAGTCGTCGTCCGCGGCGTCGTAGAGGGCCTGCATCAGCGCGAGGGCGGCCTCCCGCTCTCCCGCGCGTGGGTCGTGCAGCTTCTTCAACGCCCCGCGGGCGAACACCGCCCCCGAGCCGACCGCCGCGAAGCTCTGCTCCTCGTAGCGGCCCCCCGTGGCGTCGTAGGAAAACATCCGGCCACCGGCCTGCTCCGGGTCCCAGCCGATGAACACCGGCAGCACCACCAGGCCCTGCATCGCTTGCGCCAGGTTGGCGCGCAGCATCGAGCCGAGGCGATTGGCCTTCCCATCGAGGCTCAGTTCAGCGGACTCGACCTTCTCGTAGTGCTCCAACTCCACCTGGAACAACCGCACGAGTTCTGTGGCGAGTCCGGCGACGCCGGCAACGCCGATGACGCTCATGCGATCGGCGCCGAAGACCTTCTCGATGTCGCGCATGGCGATCGTGGATCCGAGCGTGGCGCGCCGGTCCCCCGCCATCAGGACGCCGCCCTCGAATGCCGCCGCGACGATGGTGGTGCCATGGACCGCGACCTCACCGATGCCCGACGCCGTGGGGAGGGACTCCGGGCTGACACGGGAGACGAAGTCGACGAACGACGACGGCGTCCCTCCCGCGAAGGCGGTGGGCCAGCCCGGCAGTTCGGGGGTCATTGACAGCCACCTTTCGGGTCGTTGGGGACTCGTCGCATCCTAGCGCTGGATATCCTGCGTCCATGATCCGTGTCCTCCCCGCCTCGATCGACCTGCTGCTCGTCCTGGTGTTCGCCATCGTCGGACGTGCCACGCACTCCGAGGGTGTGAGCGTCGCGGGTGTGCTGTGGACCGCCCTGCCGTTCTGGATCGCCTGCCTCGTCGGATGGCTGGTCCTGGGCCTGTTGGACGACGACGGCTTCGGGCCGCGGGGCGCCCTGGTCTCGTGGTTGGTGACGCTGTTGGGCGGCGTGGCGCTGCGGATCACGTTCGGCGACACCGCCGCCTGGCCCTTCGTCGCCGTCGCCGCCCTGGTGCTGGCGGCTTTGTTCGCGGGCTGGCGGCTCGTGTGGCGGCTGGTGCAGGGGCGACGCAAGCCAGCCGCGTGAGCCTGGTCAGTCCTGGGTGGCCTGCTTCTGCACGTGCTCGGGCGCAATGTTCGCTGGTCGTGGGCCCTGATAGTCCGGGCCATAGGCGCCGGGTGCCGGACGCCGCTTCCGCCGCGGGGCACTGACCCCGGGTGCCAACCGGCGCGAGTGAACAAGGAATCCGGTGTGGGCGCTCGTTCCATGCCCTGGGCGGATCGCGAGTCCCTCCGCGTGCCAGTCGCGGACCGTCGTCTCGGTGGCGTGCGGCTCGGTGAACCCGCCGTGGGCGCGCAGGGTGTCGGCGACGCGCCCCAGCTGGGTGGCAGTGGCGACATAGCAGCAGAGGATCCCGCCCGGGACCAAGTGCTCGCCGACGGCGTCGATGCACTCCCACGGCGCGAGCATGTCGAGGACGGCCCGGTCGATCGGCTCCTCGTCGATGACCTCGACGAGGTCGCCCACCGTGAGCTCCCAGGCGGGATGCTCACCCCCGACGAAGGTCTCGACGTTGCGACGGGCGACGTCGGCGAACTGCTGCCGGCGCTCGTAGGAGTGCAGATGGCCGGTGGGGCCGATGGCCCGGAGCAGCGCCAGCGTCAATGCCCCGGACCCGACGCCGGCCTCCAGCACGCGGGCGCCGGGGAAGATGTCGGTCCACATGACGATCTGACCGGCCTCCTTGGGATAGACCACGGCAGCGTCACGCGGCATCGAGACCATGAACTCGTGCAGCACGGGCCGCAACGCCAGGTACTCGGTCCCGCCGACGGAGGTCACGACGACGCCCTCGGGACCGCCGATCAGGTCGTCGTGGCGGACGGCACCCTTGGTCGTGTGCCAGACCGCCCCCTCCTTCAGCACCAGCGACTTGCGGCGGCCCTTCGGGTCGGTCAGGGTGACGCGCTGCCCCGGGAGCAGCGGTCCGGTGCGGACACCGGAGTAGTCGGCGGTCGGCTCATCCTGCATTGAAGTACTTCGCCTCCGGGTGGTGGACGACGATGGCGTCGGTGGACTGCTCCGGGTGGAGCTGGAGTTCCTCGCTGAGCTCGACACCGATGCGGCCGGGCTCCAGGAGGCGCACGAGCGTGGCACGATGCTCCAGGTCGGGGCATGCCGGGTAGCCGAAGGAGTAGCGGGACCCGCGGTAGGCCTGGTTGCGGATTGCGGAGCCCACGTCGCCGTCGGCGCCGGCGAGGCCGAGCTCCTGGCGGGTTCGGGCGTGCCAGAGTTCGGCGAGCGCCTCGGTGAGCTGGACCGAGAGCCCGTGCAGTTCCAGGTAGTCGCGGTACGAGTTGGCCTCGAAGAGCTCCTGCGTGGCCTCGGCGACCCTCGATCCCATGGTGACCAGCTGCATCGCGAGCACGTCCGGGCCCTGCTCGGCGGCCTCGTCCTTGTCCCGGAAGAAGTCGGCCAGGCAGAGACGGCGGTCGCGGCGCTGGCGCGGGAACGTGAAGCGGGCGATCTCCCGACCAGGGTCGTCGGGAGCACCCAGCACCAGGTCACGGCCCTCGCTGTGGGCGGGCCAGTAGCCGTGGACGACGGCGAAGTTGGCGAGACCCTCGGTGGTGATGCGCTCGAACCACATCCGCAGCCGGGGCATCGCCTCGGTCTCGACCAGTTCCTCGTAGCTGGCGCCGCCGCGAACGCCCTTGAGGCCCCACTGGCCCATGAACGTCGCGCGGTGGTCGAGCCAGCGCGCCACGTCGGCCAGGGCGATGCCCTTGACCACCCGGCTGCCCCAGAACGGCGGCTCCGGGACATCGACGTCGCGCGCCACGTCGGAGCGCACGTCGTCGGCGTCCTCGGGTTCGGCCACCTCCACCTTCACGTGGCGGCGACGCCGGGGCTCCGGCAGGGACGCGCCCTCGACACCCTGCTTGACGGCCATCACCGCGTCCATGAGGGCCAGCCCCTCGAACGCGTCCTTGGCGTAGCGGACCTCGCCCTCGAAGAGTTCCTGCAGGTCGTGCTCGACGAAGGTGCGGGTCAGCGCGGCCCCACCCAGCAGGACCGGGTACTTCTGGCCCAGCCCCAGGCGGTTGAGCTCGGCGAGGTTGTCCTTCATCACCAGTGTGGACTTCACGAGCAGCCCTGACATGCCGATGGCATCGGCGCCGTGCTGCTCAGCGGCCTCGATGATGGCGTTGATGGGCTGTTTGATGCCGATGTTGATGACGGTGTAGCCGTTGTTGCTGACGATGATGTCGACGAGGTTCTTGCCGATGTCGTGCACGTCGCCCCGCACCGTCGCCAGGACCAGGGTGCCCTTGCCCGCGTCGTCCTCCACCTTCTCCATGTGCGGCTCGAGGTGGGCCACGGCGGTCTTCATGACCTCGGCGGACTGCAGTACGAAGGGCAGCTGCATCTGGCCGGAGCCGAAGAGCTCGCCGACCACCTTCATGCCGGCCAAGAGGTGCTTGTTGATGATGTCGAGGGCTGGCATCTGCTGGAGCGCCTCGTCGAGGTCGGCCTGGAGGCCCTTGGCCTCGCCGTCGATGATCCGCCGTTCCAGGCGGTCGGTCAGCGGCATGGCCGCGAGCTCCGCCGCGCGGGAGGCTCGCACGGACGCGGCCGTGACTCCCTCGAAGAGTTCGAGGAAGCGCGTGAGGGGGTCGTAGCCCTCGCGGCGCCTGTCCCACACCAGGTCCAGCGCCACCTCCCGCTGCTCCTCGGGAATCCGCTCCATCGGGATGATCTTGGCGCTGTGCACGATCGCGGAGTCCAGTCCCGCGGCGACGCACTCGTGCAGGAACACCGAGTTGAGCACCATGCGGGCGGCCGGGTTGAGGCCGAAGGAAACGTTGGAGACGCCGAGGGTGGTGCGCACACGCGGGTAGCGGCGCTTGAGCTCGCGGATGGCCTCGATGGTCTCGATGCCGTCGCGTCGGGTCTCCTCCTGGCCCGTGGCGATCGGGAAGGTGAGGCAGTCGACGAGGATGTCGCCGACATCCATGCCCCAGTTGCCGGTCAGGTCGTCGATGAGGCGGGACGCGACGCGCACCTTCCACTCGGCGGTGCGGGCCTGGCCCTCCTCGTCGATGGTGAGGGCCACGACCGCGGCCCCATGCTCCTTCACGAGCGGCATGATGCGGCCGAACCGGGACGCCGGACCGTCGCCGTCCTCATAGTTGACGGAGTTGATGACGCTGCGCCCGGCGAGGCGCTCGAGCCCGGTGCGCAGCACCTCCGGCTCGGTGGAGTCGAGCACGATCGGGAGTGTGACTGATGTGGCGAGCAGCCCCGCCAGTGTGTCCATGTCCTTGGAGCCGTCCCGCCCGACGTAGTCGACGCACAGGTCCAGGACGTGCGCCCCGTCGCGCGACTGGGCCTTGGCGATCTCCACGCACTCGGCCACGTTGTCGGCGAGCATCGCGTCGCGGAAGGCCTTGGAGCCGTTGGCGTTCGTCCGCTCCCCGATGGTGAGGTAGCTCGCGTCCTGGGCGAGCGGTACGTCGACGTAGAGACTGGAGACGAAGTTGTCGTCGGGCACGTCGCGAGCTGGCACTTCCCGGCCACTGAACCGCTCGGCCAGCAGGCCGATGTGCTCGGGGGTGGTGCCGCAGCAGCCGCCCACGACGCTCAGGCCGTAGTCGTCGACGAAGCTGCCCAGGGCGTCGGCCATGGCCTCCGGCCCGAGGGGGTAGCGAGCGCCGTCGGGGGTCAGTTCCGGAAGTCCGGCGTTCGGCATGCAGCCGACGCCCGATCGGCTGCGTCGCGAGAGCTGCAGCAGGTGCTCGCTCATCTCCGTGGGGCCCGTGGCGCAGTTGAGGCCGATGACGTCGACGCCCAGCGCCTGCAGGGCGGTCAGCGCGGCCCCGGTCTCGCTCCCGAGCAGCATGGTCCCGGTGGTCTCGACCGTGATGTTGACGAGGATTGGCAGGTCCACCCCCGCCTCATCGGCAGCCCGTCGGGCCGCGATCACCGCTGCCTTGGCCTGCAGCAGGTCCTGGCTGGTCTCGATCTGGACGGCGTCGATGCCGCCGGCGATCATCGCGGAGACCTGTCGCTGGTAGGCGTCCCGGATGTCGGCGAAGCGCACGTGACCGAGGCTGGGAAGCTTGGTGCCGGGGCCCATGGAGCCGAGCACGAATCGGGGTTTCTCCGGGGTGCTGAACTCGTCGGCGACGCCGCGGGCGATCCGGGCGGCAGCCAGCGCGAGTTCCTCCAGGCGATGCACGATGCCGTACTCCGCCAGCGCAGCGAGGTTGGTGCCGAAGGAGTTCGTCTCCACGCAGTCCGAGCCCGCCTCGAAGTAGGCGCGATGGATCTGGGCCACCACGTCGGGACGGGTGACGTTGAGCACCTCGTTGCAGCCCTCGAGCCCCTGGAAGTCACGTTCCAGGTCCAGGTCGTCGAACGACTG
Organism: uncultured Arachnia sp.; assembly: GCA_947499145.1. Classification (GTDB taxonomy): domain Bacteria; phylum Actinomycetota; class Actinomycetes; order Propionibacteriales; family Propionibacteriaceae; genus Arachnia. The sequence goes on along the minus strand of CANMNB010000007.1, from coordinate 227,586 downwards.
CAGCATCGTGCCCATGGCTCCGTCGGCGACGAGTACTCGACGGTTCAGGGCTTCTCGGATCGATGCAGGCACCCGGCCACTGTAGTGCCGTCGCGCGACGACTCCTGCCCGCGTTCGCGACCAGCCGATCCCGCCTCCCCTGGCCCGGATCAGGTGGCACGTAGACTGGTGGGATGCAGTTCCAGCCACCGAGCGACCTCCGCGACCCGGCCGTCGTCATCGCCTTCGAGGGCTGGAACGATGCTGCGAACGCCGCGTCGGACAGCGTCTCGCTGCTGGACAAGCGCTACCCGTCCCGGATCATCGGGCGGATCGACGACGAGCGCTACTACGACTTCCAGGCCGTGAGGCCCGAGGTGCGCCGTGCGGCGGACGGCCCGTGGATCGTGTGGCCGCACACCTCGCTCATCCATGTCGAACACCCGGATCGGGACCTCATCCTGGCCATCGGGCCGGAGCCGAGCCTGCTGTGGCGCAGCTACTGCGCCGAGTTCGTCCGCAGCATCGAACAGGTGTCCCCGTCCATGGTGGTGCTGCTCGGTGCCATGCTGTCGGACACGCCCCACTCCCGTCCGCTGCCGGTCAGCACCTACAGCCTCGACAAGCCGCTGCAGGACCGGTTGCTGCTCAACCCGCCCACCTACGAGGGCCCCACCGGCATCCTGGGGGTCCTGAACCAGGCGATCATCACCACCGGGATCCCGGTGGCGTCGATCTGGGTCCAGGTACCGCACTACGTCGCCACTCCCCCGAACCCGAAGGCGCAACTGGCGCTGCTCGCCCAGCTGGAGCCCGTGCTGGGGGTCACCCTGGACAAGCACGACCTCCCGGAGACCGCCGAGGAGTGGACCCGCGCCGTCGACGAGCTCAGCCAGGAGGACCCCGACGTCGCGGAGTACATCGAGCAGTTGGAGGAGCAGAAGGACGCCTCCGACGTGGAGGGCGCCACGGGCGACACCATCGCGGCCGAGTTCGAGCGATACCTGCGTGGTCGCGGCGGTTCCAACGGCCGCACCTGACCGCCTCCCACCCGTCCCTCCGGCTGCCCGCCGACCGCGCGCTGAAAATCGAACACTGGTCGATTTTCCCCCGTCCGCTCCCGAGAATGCACCACTGACCCCACGGTTTAGAGTGTGGACATGCGCATCACTCCCAGCATCCTCAACGCCGACTTCGCCCACCTGGCCCAGGAGATCTCGCGCGTCCCGAGCGCTGACGCCATCCACGTCGACGTGATGGATGCGCACTTCGTGCCGAACCTCACCATTGGACTGCCCGTGGTCGAGGCCATCCGCCGTTCCACGGAGCAGATGCTGGACATCCACCTCATGATCGCGGACCCGGATCGCTGGGCCCCGCAGTACGCCGAGGCGGGCGCCGAGTCCGTGACCTTCCACGTGGAGGCCGCGACGGCGCCGGTGCGGTTGGCCCGAGAGCTGCGTCGACTGGGAGCCCGCGCATCGATCGCGCTCAACCCCGGGACGAGCATCGACGCCCACGCCGGGATTCTCGGAGAGGTGGACATGGTGCTGCTGATGACCGTCGAGCCGGGATTCGGTGGCCAGTCGTTCCTCGACCTCGTGCTGCCCAAGATCCGGCGCACCCGTGAGCTGCTCGGCGGCCGCGACGTCTGGGTCCAGGTCGACGGCGGTGTGTCGGTCGAGACGATCGAGCGGTGTGCGGAGGCCGGCGCTGACACCTTCGTGGCCGGATCAGCGGTCTACGGCGCCGACGACCCCGACCGCATGGTGCAGCAGCTTCGCGACCTCGCCCAGGCCGCCTGCGCGCACTGATTCGGATCTGCCCCAACGCGTCAGCTGCGACGCAACAGCGCCAGGAACATCGCATCTGTGCCGTGCCGATGCGGCCACAGCTGGAGGTACCTCCCCAGTGCCGCGTCGGGGACCTCCGGGAGCGCCGCGGCGGCATCGAGCAGCTCGACGTCGCCACGCTCCCCCACGATGTCCTCCACCACGGCCACCGTCTCGGCCCGGTGCGGCGAGCACGTCACGTAGGCGACGACGCCGCCCGGCATGACGGCCTCCAGTGCGGAGTGCAGCAGGTCGCGCTGCAGCTCACCGAGCCGGTCCAGGTCCGACGGCTTCCTGCGCCATCGTGCCTCGGGCCGCCGTCGAAGGGCGCCCAGTCCCGTGCACGGGACGTCGGCCAGGACACGGGCGTAGGAGGCGGTGCGCCACCGGGGGTCTCGACCGTCCGCCGTCACCAACGTGGCCGTGCCGTCCGGGTACGCGGCCAGGGCCTGCCGCACCAGGTCGGCGCGATGCTCCGAGACTTCGTTGGCCACCAGCGTGGTGCCCTGCTCGCGCGCCAGTCCCGCCAGCAGGGCGGATTTGCCGCCGGGCCCGGCGCAGAGGTCCAACCACGGCCCTCCGGGGGCGGGCGTACGGGCGAGTGCCACGGTGACCAGCTGCGACCCCTCGTCCTGCACCCCCGCCCGGCCCTCGGCGACGGCTGGGACCTGCCCGGGTGAGCCTGCAAGGCTGGCGCCATGGGGCGACCACGTCGTCGGGGCCGCACCAGCCGCCACGAGTTCGGCGACGTCGGCAAGGCTGGGACGAACGACAAGAGTCGGGACCGGGGAGACGTTGTTGGCGGCCAGCGCCGCCTCCAGTTCGTGGGCGGGCAGTACGTCGGCGTAGGCCTCCACGATCCAGCGGGGGTGCTGGTGACGGATCGCCAGGCTCGTCAGCGGATCCTTGCCCGCCCCCAGCTCCTCGTGCCACTGCTCAAGAGTGCGGGCGGCGATCTTCCGCAGCACGGCGTTGACCAGCCCCGTGACGCGTTGCCCGACGGTGTCCCGGGCGAGGTCGACGGTGGCTGCGACGGCGGCACGGGCCGGCACGTCCATGGCCAGGGCTTGGTGGGCGCCGAGTCGAAGCAGGTCCACGACGGCGGGTTGCAGCGTCCCGAGCTTCCGGCCACCGGCCCGTTCGATGATCTCGTCGTAGGTGCCGAGGGCCCGGCAGGTGCCCGAGACGAGCTCAGTCACGAAGCCGGCGTCGCGGGGTCCGAATCCCGCGGTCTCGAGGCGTTGCTTGAGAGCCAGGTTGGCGTAGGCGTCCTCCCCCGTCACCTGGCGGAGGACGTCGAAAGCCGCCCGCCGCGGCGCGTCCACGGTCACGACAGCACCATGCCGTCGACGTGGCTGCCCCGCGCCCAGTCCAGTGCCGGCATCCGGCGCTTGCCGGGGGCCTGGACCTCGAGGAGTTCGACGGCGCCGCCCGTCGTGCCTGCCAAGACGGCACGGCGACCCACCGACAGCTGTCCCGGCGCGAGATCCGCCGCCTCGGCGACGGCCGCGCGGTAGACCTTCAGTCGCTGGCCGTCCAGCTCACACCACGCACCCGGGTCCGGGGAGCAGCCAAGGATGTGGTTGCGCACCTCGAAGGGCGACCTTTCGAACGAGATGCGTGCCTCTTCAGCGGTGAGCTTGGGCGCGATGGTGATGCCCTCGCTCGCCTGAGGCCGGGGCTGCTCACCCGCTTCCACGGCGTCCATCGTCTCCCGAAGCTGGGCTGCGCCGCTGACGGCGAGTTCCTGGAGCACTTCACCGGCCGTGGCAGGCACCAGGGGCCGGGAGCTCGTCCGGTAGACGTCGCCGGCATCGAGCTCGGGGACAATGCGGAAGCACGTGGTCCCGATCTCCTCGTCGCCGGCGATGATGGCCCGCTGCACGGGTGCGGCACCGCGCCACCGCGGCAGCACCGAGAAGTGGAGATTGACCCAGCCATGAGCCGGGACGTCGAGCAGTGACTGCGGCAGGATGGCACCGTAGGCGACGACGGCGCAGGCGTCGGGCCGCAGGTCGACGAGCTGGGCCAGCAATTCGGGGCTCCTGGTGGACGAGGGCTTCAGCACCGGGATGCCGAGCTCCTCGGCCGCCGTCGCCACGGCTGACTGCTGGAGACGGCGACCGCGACCGGAAGGTGCGTCCGGCCGGGTCAGGACGGCCACCACCTCGTGCTGTGACGCCACGAGTGACCGCAGCGAGGGGACGGCGACCTCCGGGGTGCCGGCGAAGACCAGTCTCATCTGCTCACTCCATCACTTCGGGGTCGACCTGCACGTACAGTCTGCCCGGTTCCTTGCGTGCCGACCGGATGGCAGTGGCGTGCTTGACGCGGGTCACGAGGTCCTTGCCACGGTCCAGTGGCACCCGCAGGAGCGCGGCCACCTCGGGATCCGGGTCGCTCCTGACCTCGGCGGGTCCCAGGATGTCGACGTCGGGGAACTCGTCGTTGTCCAGGAACTCAGTGACGGCCGCCGCGTCACCGCCGACGCGCACGGCCTTGACCGCCGGCGGAAGACCAGCCCGGGTGCGCTCCTCCAGCTCTCGGTCCACGAGGGAGGCGATGTCGCCGCGCACCAGCGCCTGCAAGGCCGGCTCCCCCGTGGGTCCCACGGCAACAACGGTGCCACCTTCCCGGGGCCCGCGGCACAGGGCTGCAGCGGCAAGCCACCGTCGAGCGGACTTCTCCACCACACGCAGGTCGGGGCGAGCCAGCATGAGCTCGGTGTCCAGCAGCAGCACCCCGGAGTAGCCGCCCGGGCACCACGGCTCGGCGCCGGGAGTGGCGACGACGATGGCCGGCTCGGCGGGCACCGAGGTCCGGATGCGTTCGGCCGAACTGTTCACCGCGATGACGCCGGGGAATGCGCGGGCCAGTTCCTCGGCGGTGCGTCGGGCCCCCGCAATGGGTGCGCGCAAGGCGCTCGCGTGACAGTGTGGGCACTCCCAGCGCGGGGGGTGGTATCCGCACATCGGGCACGCCACCTCGTCACGCGAGGGCCTGCGGAGCGGGGCCGTGCAGCGGGGGCAACGGGCCCGTTCCCCGCATCGGCCGCACACGAGGCCGGCGGAGTGCCCGGCGCGGGGCACCTGCACCAGCACGGGCCCGGTGACCAGCCTCTCCCGGAGGAATCGGAAGGCAGCTGACGGGAGTCGCAGGCGTGCGGCCACGGGTTCGCGGGCGACGTCGTCACCGACGATCCTGACCGGGGGGGTCACCTTGCGCACCTCAGCCGGGGCCAGGGCGATCTGGTGGAGCCACCCACGAACGACCAGGGAGTGGGCTTCGGTCGAGCGGGCATGGGAGGCGAAGAGGACGGCGCATCCTTCGTTCAGGCTTCGCAGGACGGCGATGGAACGAGAATGTGGATACGGCGCTCGCTGTTCGATGTGGGCGTCGTGTCCGTCGTCGACGACCACGACGAGGCCCAGGTCCGTCAGCGGCGCGAACGCAGCGCTGCGGGTTCCGACGACGACGCGTGCCTCACCCCGCAGCACGGCGAGGTAGTTGCGATACCTGGCCGAGCGCCCCGAGTCCGCGGACAACGTCGCCACCGAGGCAGGCCCGAGGACGTCGCCCAGTCGCTTGCGCGCGTGCTCCAATTCGCGTGCGGTGGGGACGATGACGACGGCGGTGCGCCCGGACCTGAGCGTCGCCACGACCGCCTCGACGACACCGCCATGGAGATCCCCGACACCCTCGGCCACGGCAGGAACCTGCCAGAAGGCCCGGGGTGAGTCCCCCCGGGCCAACGCGGCGAGATAGCCCTCTCCCGTCGGGAAGCGTGGCAGGACTTGGTACGTGGCGTCCTCGACGGCGGGGGCGGGCCAGTGACGCTGGTTCGCCTTCTCCGTCGTCGCGTGCCGGGGTGGGATCGCGAGCCGGGCGACATCGGAGAACGTGCCGGCGTAGTGGTCGGCCACTTGGCGGGTCAGCCGGTACGTCCCCGCTGTCAGGACCTCCTCGTCGGAGACCACCTTCTCGACCCGGGAGAGCTTCATGCCAGGCTCCGCCCGTCCGAGTTCGACCACCCAGCCATCGCACTGCCGCCCGGCGAACCGAACGCGGACGCGGACCCCCGGCCGGACCCTCTCCGCAAGCTCCTGCGGCACCTCGTAGTCGAAGAGTCGATCAAGGTGGGCCAGCGGGATGTCGACGGCCACACGGGCAACGGGGCGCGGCGGCTCCTCCGCGAGGCCGGGGATGCTCACCGACACGCCTTGGTCCTAACCCCTGACCGCCCTGGCCAGTGCCTCGGCACGGTCCGTGCGCTCCCAGGTCGCCGCCGGCACCTCGCGCCCGAAGTGCCCGTAGGCGCTGAACTGCGAGTAGATGGGCCTGAGCAGGTTGAGATCGCGCACGATGGCGCCGGGACGCAAGTCGAAGGTCTCGAGGACAGCGTCCTTGATCTGGTCCTCGGGCACCGCGGCCGTCCCGAAAGTGTCCAGGTAGAACCCGACGGGATGCGACTTGCCGATGGCGTAGGCCACCTGGACCTCGCAGCGCTCGGCAAGCTCGGCGGCCACGACGTTCTTGGCCACCCAGCGCATGGCGTAGGCGGCGGAGCGGTCCACCTTGGACGGGTCCTTGCCGGAGAAGGCGCCACCCCCGTGCCGGGCCATGCCGCCGTAGGTGTCGACGATTACCTTGCGTCCAGTCACTCCGGCGTCGCCCATCGGCCCGCCGATGACGAAGGTGCCGGTGGGGTTGACGTAGACGTGGGACGGAGCCTCGAACCCGTAGCGCTCGAGAACCGGCGTGATGACGTGGTGTTCGAGGTCGGGCCGAATGCTGCTGTCGAGGTTGACGCCGTCGTCGTGCTGGGTGGAGACCACCACGGTGTCGATTCCCGTGGCCCTGCCCTGGTCGTCGTAGGCGACGGTGACCTGGGTCTTGCCGTCGGGGCGGAGGTAGGCGAGCGTTCCGTCCTGGCGAACCCGGGTCAGTCGCTCGGCCAACCGGTGCGCCATGTCGATGGGGAGCGGCATCAGCGACGGGGTCTCGTTGCAGGCGTAGCCGAACATCAGACCTTGGTCCCCCGCGCCCTGGGAGCTGATGCGGTCGGTCTCGTGCTCCACCCGCGCCTCCCACGCCTGGTCGACGCCGGCGGCAATGTCGGGTGACTGTGCACCGATGGCCACCGCAACGCCGCAGGAGGCACCGTCGAAGCCGACCCGTGACGAGGTGTAGCCGATGTCGAGAATGCGCTGCCGAGCGATCGGGGCGACGTCGGCAAAGCCCTCGGTGGTGACCTCTCCGGCCACCACCACCAGACCGGTGGTGACAAGGGTCTCCACGGCCACCCGGGACCGGGGGTCCTGACGGAGCAGGGAATCGAGGACCGAGTCCGAGATCGAGTCGGCGATCTTGTCCGGGTGGCCCTCGGTGACCGACTCGGAGGTGAACAGCCGGCTCATCGGGTCAGGAGGCCGAGTCGGAGTCGGCGAAGGGGTCGACGAAGTTGAAGCCGGGGTCGGCGTCGGCCTGCTGACGCTCGGCCTGCTCGGCCTCCGGGTCGATGTCGGTGTAGGTCAGCAGCCCGTCCTTGATCTCGCGGAGGGCGATCGACAGCGGCTTCTCCTGCGGCGCGGCCGGCACCAGGGGTCCGACGTTCTCGAGGAGTCCTTCGCCGAGCTGGGAGTAGTACGCGTTGATCTGGCGAGCACGCTTCGCCGCGAAGATCACCAGGCGGTACTTCGAGTCGATCGAGTCCAGCAGGTCGTCGATGGGGGGATTGGTGATGCCGTCGGTATGGATGCTCACGTGATACCTCGCAGGATTGGTGGAGTGCGATGGAAAGGGACGTGACCGGGCAACGATCACAATCCCATCAAGGTTACCAAAGCCGCCACGGTTTCCTCGACTCGCTCATTGACGATCACGTGGTCCGCCTCGTCACGGGCCGCCAGTTCCAGGCGCGCCGTGGCCAGACGCCGCTCCCGCGCCTGGGCGTCCTCCGTCCCTCGGCCCTCGAGCCGGGAGACCAACTCCTCCCATGACGGCGGCTCCAGGAACACCAACCGGGCCTCCGGCAGGTTGGCCTTGACCTGTCGGGCGCCCTGCAGGTCAATCTCGAGGACGACCGGTCGACCGTCCTCCAGGGCGGTTCGTACGGGCTCGTGGGGGGTGCCGTAGTGGTGGGTCCCGTGCACGACTGCGTACTCGAGCATCTCGCCGCGATCGACGAGGTCGAGGAACTCCTCGGGGCCGACGAAGTGGTAGCTCTCCCCCGGCACCTCACCGGGACGCGGTGGTCGGGTCGTGAGTGAGACGGAGTAGAAGGCCTCGGGATGTCGGGACTGGAGCTGCCGGCACACCGTGCCCTTCCCCACCCCGCTGGGACCCGAGATCACCCACACTGAGGGTTTGACGCGTTTCACCCGCCCCAGCTTAGGCAAACATCTCGGTGAGGCGGTCCACCTGGTGCCGTCCGAGACCGCGGATGCGCCGGTTGGGGGCGATACCGAGGTCCTCCATGATCTGGGAGGAGCGGGTGACGCCGACGCGCGGCAACGAGCGCAGCAGGTCGGCCACCTTGACGCGCGCCAGCGTCTCGTCGTCCGACGCCTTGGCCAGTGCCTGGGAGAAGGTGAGCTTCCCGGTCCGGACGTCCTCCTTGAGGGTGGCGCGGGCCCGACGGGCCTCGGTCGCGGCGGCGCGGGCGGACTCGAGCTGTGCACTGCTCAACTGCGGGATTGCCATGATTCGTCTGCTCCAGGTCGGCCACCCCAAAGGGTGGGTTCGGTGTGTCCCGCACAATGTAGCGCGCGTAAACCCGCCTGCGCAGCGCGACCCGTCATATCCAGTGCGACTGGTATCGATTCAGAGTCGCCGCACCTGCTCCAGGAGCCGGGCCGCCCGATCACCGAGCTCCCGGCGGCCGCCGCCGATGACCTCCCGCGACGCGGTCGGCAGGACGTGTTCGACGGCCGCGCCGAAGGCGGTCGCCAGGGCGTCTACGCGTCCACCCTGGGCACCGATGCCCGGAACGAGCAGCGAGCCGGTGAACGACGTCAGGTCGCAGCCGATGGCGGCGTGCGTGGCCCCGACGACCAACCCCAGCGCGTCATCGTGGAGGGCGTTCGCCGCCTGCACGGTGTCGACGACGTGCTGCGCCACCGTCATCCCGCCGGCGTCGGCGGTTTGGATCGTCTCACCGTCGGGGTTGGAGGTGCGGGCCAGGACGTAGACGCCGCGCCCGTACGAGCTGGCGAGCTCGAACGCCGGTTCGAGCGCCCCGACGCCCAGGTAGGGACTCACGGTGATCGCGTCGGCCGCAAGCGGCGCCTCGGGAACGAGGTAGGCCTGCGCATAACCGGCCATGGAAGTGCCGATGTCACCGCGCTTCACGTCCAGGATGGACAATGCACCTGTCTGGCGGATGTCGTCGAGGACCCGCTCGAGCACCGCCACGCCGGCGGAGCCGAAGGGCTCGAAGAACGCCGATTGGGGCTTGAAGACGGCCACACGGTCGCCGAGCTCCTCGACGATGCCGCGGGCGCAGGCTTCCAGGCCCGCGACGTCGGCCCCCAGCCCCCATGCGGCCAGGACCTGGGGCATCGGGTCGATCCCGACGCACAGGCGTCCGCGTCGGGCGGTGACGTCGGCCAGGCGTTGGCGGTAGGTCTCCATGGTCTACCTCACAGTTCCCGAATGCCTCGCACGAGCGCGAGTCCCTCGTAGATGAAGCCCGTGTACAGCTGCACCAGGCGCGCGCCCGCGTCGAGCATCCGGTGGGCATCAGCGGGTGACATGACTCCACCCGAGCCCATGACGGGCAGGGCGGTCCGGGTCGCGACCGTCTCGAGCACCCGCAGCGAACGCGCCGTCAGGGGACGCCCACTCAGCCCACCGGGCTCCGGGGCGAGGTGTGCCTCCGCCGGCGACAGTCCGTCCCGGCGCAGCGTGGTATTCGTGGCGATGATTCCCGAGGCGCCCGATTCCTCGATTGCCTCGATGGTCCGGAGCAGCTCGCTCTCCTCCATGTCGGGAGAGAGCTTCACGAAGATCGGGAGCGGCGACGGCGAGAGCACGGCGGCCTCGTGCGTGAGGGCTCCGAGCAGCGAGGCCAGCTCGTCTGCCGCCTGGAGCGAGCGCAGCCCCGGCGTGTTGGGACTGGACACGTTGACGGCCACGTAGTCCGCCACGGTGTGCAGGGCGCGCAGGGACTCGAGGTAGTCGTCGACGGCGTCCTCGACCGCGACCGCCTTCGTCTTGCCGATGGAGATCCCGAGCGGGATGCCCAGCGCGCGGTTTCCCCGCTCGACGCCACGCGCGGTCAGGCGCTGCGCGAGTGCGCGGGCGCCGTGGTTGTTGAAGCCCATCCGGTTGATCACCGCCCGGGACTCCGGGAGGCGGAACATTCTGGGCTGGGGGTTGCCGGGCTGCGCCTGCGCGGTCACGGTGCCAAGTTCCGCGAACCCGAAGCCGAGGCGTGCCCACGCGGCAGCTGCGACACCGTCCTTGTCCATCCCGGCGGCCAGGCCCACCCGGTTGGGGAACTGGATGCCGGCAACGGTGACCGGATCAGATGTCCGTGCATGCCTGGTGGCCGGGACGCGGGCGAGCCATCGCAACATCGCCTCGTGTGCCCGTTCGGGATCCCCGCCGCCCACCCGGAAGAGCAGCGGGCGCAGCCCGCGCCGGTAGCCGACCCCGATGGCGTCGGTGACCAAGGCCTGCAGGCTCATGCCTGCGCCGTCGCCCAGTCCTGCAGCGAACGCACGTCGAGCTCGCCGCGCCGCATCGCCTCGATGCCTTGGACGGCCGCCGCCAGTCCCGGCACCGTGGTGACGCATGGCACGTCCGCCAGCACCGCGGCGGATCGGATGGCGTAGCCGTCCTGGCGCATGGCCGCTCCCTCGCTGTTGCTGCCCTGGGGGGTGTTGAAGACGAGGTCGATGCTGCCGTCGGTGATCAGCTCGACGATCGATGCCTCGTCCGACCCCTCGGTCCGCTCGGAAAGTTTGCGCACCTCCTCGACCTGTACGCCGTTGCGGCGCAGGACCGAGGCCGTTCCCGAGGTGGCAAGGATGCGGAAACCAAGATCAGCGAGACGTTTGATCGGCCACAGGGCGTGGCGCTTGTGCCGGTTGGCCACGGACACGAAGACGGTTCCCGAGGTCGGCAGGGAACCGCCCCCAGCGGTCTGCGACTTGGCATAAGCGGTCCCGAAGTCGTCGGAGAGGCCCATCACTTCGCCGGTGGAGCGCATCTCCGGCCCGAGAATGGTGTCGACGAACGTCCCGTCCTCGGTGCGGAAGCGGTTGAACGGCATCACGGCTTCCTTCACTGCCACCGGCGCCCCCTTACGGGTGGTCGCACCGTCGCCGTCGGACGCGAGCATCCCGGCGGCCCGCAGGTCGGCGATGCTCTCGCCGAGCATGATGCGGGCAGCCGCCTTGGCCAGCGGGGTGTTGGTGGCCTTGCTGACGAACGGCACCGTACGGGACGCACGCGGGTTGGCCTCGAGCACGTAGAGGGTGTCGGCGTGCAGCGCGAACTGGATGTTCAACAGCCCTCGCACTCCGACGCCCTCGGCGATCAGGGCCGTGGCCTCGCGGATCCGGTCGATCAGCTGGTCCCCCAGTGTGATGGGCGGTAGCGAGCAGGCGGAGTCGCCGGAATGGATGCCGGCCTCCTCGATGTGCTCCATGACCCCACCGACGTAGAGTTCGCGCCCGTCGTAGAGGGCGTCGACGTCGATCTCCACGGCGTCGTCGAGGAACCGGTCGACCAGGACCGGCGCGTCCTCGGTGACCTCGGTGGCGTTGGTGATGTAGCGCTCGAGTGAGGCCTCGTCGTAGACGATCTCCATCCCCCGGCCACCCAGCACGTAGCTGGGGCGCACGAGCACCGGGTAGCCGATCTCGGCCGCGATGCCGCGCGCCTCCTCGAACGAGCCGGCCATGCCGTGCTTGGGGGCCTTGAGGCCGGCGCGGGCGAGCACGTGGCCGAAGGCTCCCCGCTCCTCCGCGTGGTGGATGGCCTCGGGGCTGGTCCCGACGATCGGCACCCCGGCGTCCTTGAGCGTCTGCGCGAGCTTGAGCGGGGTCTGTCCCCCGAGCTGGCAGATGACACCCACGACCTCGCCGGCCTGGCGTTCGGCGTGGTAGATCTCGAGCACGTCCTCGGCCGTCAGGGGTTCGAAGTAGAGCCGGTCAGAGGTGTCGTAGTCGGTGGAGACGGTCTCGGGATTGCAGTTGACCATGACGGCCTCATAGCCCGCCTCCCGGAGCGCGATGGTCGCGTGCACGCAGGAGTAGTCGAACTCGATGCCCTGGCCGATGCGGTTCGGGCCGGAGCCGAGGATGATGACGGCCGGCTTCTCGCGGGAGCGCACCTCGGACTCCTCGTCGTAGGACGAGTACATGTAGGGGGTGAAGGCCTCGAATTCGGCGGCACACGTGTCCACCGACTTGAAGACCGGACGAATGCCGAGGGCCCAGCGGACGCCGCGGATCACGTCGGTGCTGGAGTTCCGCAGGCGCGCGAGCTGTGCGTCCGAGAAGCCGTGCCGCTTGGCCGACGAGAGCAGCTCGCGGGTGAGCTCCGGGGCCTCGCGGACGTCGCGGGCGAGGTCCACGAGCAGTTCCAGCTGGTGGATGAACCACGGGTCGATCCTGGTCGACTCGTGCACCTGTTCGGTGGTGGCGCCTGCCTGGAGCGCGCGCATCACCACCTGGAGCCGACCGTCATGGGGGCGAGCGGCCTCGGCCAGCAGCGCGTCGAGATGATCAGGCGATTCGGGGGCGAACGTGATGGGCGCCTTGGGATCCTCGAGGGACCTCAGGGCCTTGCCGAGGGCCTCGGTGAAGTTGCGGCCGATGGCCATCACCTCGCCGACCGACTTCATGTGGGTGGTCAGGGTGGAGTCGGCCTGGGGGAACTTCTCGAAGGCGAAGCGCGGAACCTTGACGATCACGTAGTCGATGGCCGGCTCGAAGCTCGCGGGGGTCTTCTTGGTGATGTCGTTGTCGATCTCGTCGAGGGTGTAGCCCACGGCCACCTTCGCGGCGATCTTGGCGATGGGGAACCCCGTGGCCTTGGAGGCCAGGGCCGAGGACCGCGAGACCCGCGGGTTCATCTCGATCGCGACCATGCGGCCGTCGACCGGGTTGATGGCGAACTGGATGTTGCAGCCACCGGTGTCCACGCCCACGGCGCGGATGATCTCGATGCTCACGTCGCGCATCCGCTGGTACTCGCGGTCGGTCAGCGTCATGGCCGGCGCCACGGTGATCGAATCGCCGGTGTGGACGCCCATCGGGTCGAAGTTCTCGATGGAGCAGATGATGACCACGTTGTCGGCGGAGTCCCGCATCAGCTCGAGCTCGAACTCCTTCCAACCCAGGATGGACTCCTCGATCAGCACCTCGGTGACGGGGCTGGCGGCCAGGCCAGCTCCTGCGATGCGACGCAGGTCCTCGGGAGTGTGCGCGAAGCCAGACCCGAGGCCGCCCATGGTGAAGCTGGGACGCACGACGACCGGGTAGCCGAGGTCCTCCGCCGCGGCCAGCACCTCATCCATGCTGTGGCAGATGTGGGAGCGGGCCACCTCCGGGGGTCCGCCCGGAACGCCTTCCAGCGAGAGACAGATCTCCTTGAACTTCTCCCGATCCTCGCCGCGCCGGATCGCCTCGACTGAGGCACCGATGAGTTCGACGCCGTACTTCTCCAGTACTCCGGAGTCGTGCAGCTTCATGGCGGCGTTCAGAGCGGTCTGGCCGCCCAGGGTCGCCAGGACCGCGTCGGGCCGCTCCTTGGCAATGACCAGTTCCAGGAACTCCGGCGTGATCGGCTCGACGTAGGTCGCGTCCGCGAAGTCGGGATCCGTCATGATGGTGGCCGGGTTGGAGTTGACGAGGATGACCCGGAAGCCCTCCTCCTTCAGCACCCGGCACGCCTGGGTCCCGGAGTAGTCGAACTCGCAGGCCTGGCCGATGACGATGGGTCCGGAGCCGATGACGAGGATCGAGGAGATGTCGGTGCGACGGGGCATCAGGCGTCCTTTCCTGCCGAGAGCAGGTCGATGAAACGGTCGAACAGGTGGGCCGAATCGTGCGGACCGGCTGCCGCCTCCGGGTGGTACTGCACCGAGAAGGCGACGAGCTTGCCGTCGCGGCGCAGCTCGAGGCCTTCCACGACGTCGTCGTTGAGGCACACGTGCGAGACACGCGCGGTGCCGTAGGGGGTGTCGATGTCGACGCCGAGAGGAGCATCGACGGCGAAGCCGTGGTTCTGCGCGGTGATCTCCACGTGTCCGGTGGTGAGGTCCTTCACCGGCACGTTGAGGCCACGGTGCCCGAACTTCAGCTTGTAGGTGTCCAGCCCCAGCGCTCGGGCGAACAGCTGGTTCCCGAAGCAGATCCCGAAGAAGGGGATCCCCGCCTCCAGGACTCGCTCCAGGACCTCGATGGGGCCGGTCGAGGCCGCAGGGTCACCCGGTCCGTTGGAGAAGAACACGCCGTCCGGGGACAGGGCCTGCAGTTCTTCGAAGCTGGTGTCGGAGGGCACCACCTGCATCTCGACACCGCGCTCGGCCAGTCGTTTGGGAGTCATCGACTTGATGCCCAGGTCGAGCGCCGCGACCGTGAACCGTCGCTCCCCTTCCGCCTCGATCGTGTAGGCCTCGTCCGTCGAGACCTCACCGCAGAGGTCGGCGCCCGCCATGGACGGCTGCTGCTGGACCTTGGCCAGAAGGCTGGCGGCATCGAGGTCCTCGGTCGAGATCCCGACGCGCATGGCGCCCAGTTCGCGGATGTGTCGCGTCAGGGCGCGCGTGTCGACGTCAGCAATGCCCACGACTCCCTGGCGCGCGAGTTCGGCGTCGAGGCTGCCCGTCGAGCGCCAGTTCGAGGGGCGTGGCGAGGGGTCCCGCACCACGAAGCCGGCCACCCAGATGCGGGAGGACTCGTCGTCCTCGCCGTTCCAGCCGGTGTTCCCGACGTGCGGGGCGGTGGTGATCACGACCTGGCGGTGGTAGCTCGGGTCGGTGAGGAGCTCTTGGTAGCCCGACATCCCCGTGGAGAACACCAGCTCGCCGAAGGTCTCGCCGGGTGCCCCGAACGAACGACCGCGAAATACGCGTCCGTCCTCCAGAACCAGAATTGCGGGTTGGGAACTCATGCGTACCTCGCTGTTGTGTCTCGTCAGTGGTCGATGGGTTTCGTGGCCAGGGCTCGCGACAGCAGCCCGTTGAGGAAGGAGGGTGACTCGTCGGTGGAGAGGTCCGACGCCAGCCGAACGGCGTCCGAGATTATGGCGCTGCCGGGGGTATCGGTGTGGTCCATCTCAAACACCGCGATGCGGGCCAGGTTGCGATCCACCGCCGGCATCCGGTCCAGGGACCAGGAGCCCGTCACGGCCTCGGAGATACGGCGATCGATGGCATCCCGGTGCTCGGCCACGCCGCGGACGATCTCGTTCGTCAGCTCGCGCACCGGCCTGTCGTCCAGCGACTTCGACTCGGTGAAGGCCTCCAGGATGTCCCGTCCCCGCTGGTCCGCCGCGAACAGCACGTCCAGCGCCGCCTTGCGCGCCTTGGTCTGCGCGCCGTAGTGAGGTTGGTCAGCCACCGGTGACGCGGCCGAGGTAGGAGCCGTCGCGGGTGTCGACCTTGACCTTCTCACGCGTGGTGATGAACAGCGGGACCTGGATCTCCTTGCCGGTCTCCAGCGTGGCGGGCTTGGTGCCACCCGTGGAGCGGTCGCCCTGCAGGCCGGGCTCGGTGTAGGTGATCTCCAGCTCGACCGAGGCAGGCAGCTCCAGGAACAGCGGGGTGCCCTCGTGCAGCGCGACGGTGGCCACCTGGTTCTCCAGCATGAAGTCCTTGGCGTCACCCACGACGTCGGCGTTCACGTGGATCTGGTCATAGGTGGTGTTGTCCATGAACACGTAGTCGTCGCCGTCCATGTAGAGGTACTGCATGTCACGACGGTCCACCGTGGCGGTGTCGACCTTGGTGTCGGAGTTGAACGTCTTGTCGATGATCTTGCCGGTCAGCACGTGCTTGAGCTTGCTGCGCACCACGGTGTTGCCCTTGCCGGGCTTGTGGTGCTGGAACCACAGGACCTGCCAGAGCTGTCCATCCAGGTCCAGGACCATGCCGTTCTTCAGGTCATTCGTCGATGCCACGTCGTCCGCCTCTCGCTTGGGTCCCGCTGGAGCGGGTCTCACCGGCCGACGGGCCATGTTACCCGTTGCGCGCCGCGGCCGGAAACCGTACCGCGAGGCATGAGACCGTGACCCCGACCCCTGTTAACGTCGTAGTCAGACGCGGTCGATCAGGCCGCCAGACGGAAGGAGGGCGCTATGGGTTTTGGTGACAAGGTCTCCAACGCGGCCGAGGAAGCCAAGGGCAAGGCCAAGGAAGGCTTCGGCAAGGCTACGGACGACGAGCAGCTCGAAGCCGAAGGCAAGATGGACCAGGGCAAGGCGAACGTGAAGCAGGGTGTCGAGGACGTCAAGGACGGCGCCGCCGATGCCTTCAACGACGCCACAGACCGCGACCATCGCCACTGACCGACTCTCCGCAGAACGAGATCCACGAAGCGGGTCCCTCCGGGGGCCCGCTTCCTGCGTCTCCTGACAACGTCTCCGCACCTCGCTGTAGTGGTCAAGCGCAATTCCGGACCGTGGCGCTACAGCGAAGCTCGCAGGAGGAGATCGCTCAGCGCTGGAGGGCGCGGAAGGCGTCGGCCAACAGGTCCTCGTCGGGGCCGTCCAGGACCACCGGCTGCCCGAGGCCCCGCAGCCCCACCAACCGCAGCCGCGACCCCCGCGCCTTCTTGTCGATGCTCATGAGCTGCCGCAGTCGGGTCCACCGCTCGATCGGGTAGCTGGTCGGCAGCCCCAACCCCGCCAGGATCCTGTGGTGCAGCGCGACGGCCTCGGCCTCGAGTCCCAGCGTGCGGGAGGACACCTCGGCGATCCACATCATCCCGACGCTGATCGCCTGACCATGTCTCCAGCTGTAGTCCTGGTCGGCCTCGATGGCGTGGCCGAGCGTGTGCCCGTAGTTGAGCGCCTCGCGGCCGACGCGGTCCCCGCTCGAGGTGCGTTCGCGGAGGTCTCCTGCAACCACCCGAGCCTTCACCTCGACGGCGCGACCGACGAGTTCGGCGAAACGATCCGAGCGGACGTCGAGGGCATCGCTGAGGTCGGCGACGAGGAGGTCGAGTATGCGCTGGTCGGAGATGAGTCCGGCCTTGGCGACTTCGGCCATCCCCGAGCTGACCTCAGCGGCTGGCAGGTCCTCGAGCAGGGCGAGGTCGG
Organism: uncultured Arachnia sp.; assembly: GCA_947499145.1. Lineage (GTDB taxonomy): Bacteria > Actinomycetota > Actinomycetes > Propionibacteriales > Propionibacteriaceae > Arachnia. The sequence goes on along the minus strand of CANMNB010000007.1, from coordinate 210,499 downwards.
CGAGGACGGCCGCGGGCTCGTGGAAGGCACCCACGAGATTCTTGCCTGCCACGAGGTTGATGCCCGTTTTCCCGCCGACGGCGGCGTCCACCATCCCGAGCACCGAGGTGGGAACTGCCACGTACCGCACCCCACGCAGCCACGTGGCGGCCACGAACCCGGCGAGATCGGTGGCCGTGCCCCCGCCGACGCCGACGACGACGTCGCTGCGCGTCATCCCCGCAGCCGCCATGGCGTCCCAGCAGCGCGCGAGCACCTGGGGTGTCTTCGCGGCCTCCGCGTCGGGAACCGTGACCATCGTCACGGAGCGTCCCTCGAGCAGGCCTGCCACCCTGTCTCCCAGTCGTCGCAGGGAGTCGGGGACGATGATCGCCACGCGCTCGGCGTCGCCGACGCTGGCGGGGAGCAGATCGAGGACACCGCGTGCGACGTGGACGTCGTACGGGGCCGCGGACGAGGCGACGTGCACGATCATGCGGCCCTCCGGGTGGCGGCGATCTCGGCGACGACGTCGGAGACGGGACGCTCGTCGGTGTCGACGACCTGCGCCGCCACCGCTTCGTACAGCGGCGTGCGCTCGCGCAGGAGCTCGATGAGCCGCCCGCGGACATTGCCGAGGAGCAGTGGGCGGACCGTGTTCATGCCGACGCGCCGAGTGGCCTGCTGGATCGAGACCCTCAGCCACACCACGTCATGGCCCGCGAGGGCCTCACGAATGCGTGCGTTGAGCACGGCGCCGCCGCCGAGCGACACGACTGCGCCGGATTCCAGCAGTTCGAGGGTGGCGGATTCCTCGAGGCGCCGAAAATGCGCCTCCCCGTCGTCGGCGAAGATCTCGGCGATCGGCTTGCCGACCACCTCCTCGATGCGCTGGTCGACGTCGATGAACTCCCGTCCCAGCTCGCGAGCCAGACCGCGCCCGACGGTGCTCTTCCCGGCACCCGGCGCCCCGACGAGGACGACGGTGCTCATCGGCGGACCCCCAGGCCCCGCGACTCGACAGCAGCCAGGTACGACTCCAGGTTCCGCCGCGTCTCCCCCACCGAGTCGCCCCCGAACTTCTCGAGCACCGCCTCCGCGAGCACCAGAGCCACCATGGCCTCGGCGACGACGCCGGCAGCCGGGACGGCACAGACGTCGCTTCGCTGGTGGTGGGCGACGGCAGCCTCACCACTGCTCGTGTCGAACGTCCGGAGCGCCCGCGGCACGGTGGAGATCGGCTTCATGGCGGCGCGGACACGCAGGACCTCCCCCGTGCTGATGCCCCCCTCGGTGCCACCGGCATGACCGGTGACCCGGGCGATCCCGTCCGCGTCCCGGACGATCTCGTCGTGGGCCAGCGAACCGCGGCGACGGGCCAGGTCGAACCCGTCACCCACCTCCACACCCTTGATGGCCTGGATGCCCATGAGGGCCCCGGCGAGCCTGGCGTCGAGACGCCTGTCGCCCTGGACGTGGGAGCCCAGACCGGGTGGCAGACCCCACGCGAGCACCTCCACGACGCCGCCGAGGGTGTCGCCCTCCTTCTTGGCCGCCTCGACCTCCTCGGCCATGAGCCTGGCGGTCTCGGGGTCGAAGCACCGGGTGGGTTCCTCGTCGATGCCGGGGAGGTCGGAGAAGTGCGGGAGCGTCCCGGAGGGTGCCGCCACGGGGCCGATCCCGACGACGTGGCTGAGGATCCGGACCCCCGCCACCTGGTGCAGGAAGGCGGCGGCGACCGTGCCCAGCGCCACACGGGCGGCTGTCTCGCGGGCCGAGGCGCGCTCGAGGATGGGTCGGGCCTCGTCGAAGTCGTACTTCTGCATGCCGGCCAGGTCTGCGTGCCCGGGGCGAGGACGGGTCAGTTTGGCGTTCCGCGCGAGCGCATCGAGCTCCTCGGTCGGCACCTCTCCCGGCGCCATGACCTTGTCCCACTTCGGCCACTCCGTGTTGCCGACCATGATCGCGATGGGTGAGCCGAGGGTCTCGCCGTGCCGGAAGCCCGCCAGGAGAGTGACCTCGTCGGCCTCGAACTTCATACGGGCCCCCCGGCCGATCCCCAGACGGCGCCGCGCCAGGGCGGCGCTCACGTCCTCGGCAGAGACGCGGACATGGGCGGGGATCCCCTCCATCGTGGCCACGAGGGCCTGGCCATGGGACTCTCCAGCCGTGAGGTAGCGCAACATGGCCGTCATTGTTGCACTACTGCGCCGCGCCTCCGCAGCTCCGCCTCTGCCGCGGAACGGCAGAAGTCGAAGGTCAGCTCGGCCCCGGTCATCAGCAGGAACTGGTCCACCGCCTGCCCGGCGAGCAGATCCAGGCCGGTCAGGACTGGCTGTTCAGCGCTGGCCGCGGCGCCCAGGGGGGTCGGCCAGGGGTCGTAGATCGCGTCGAACACCACGTCTGCGGAATCCGCCCAGCCGCGCGCGTGGTCGACGGTGGCTGCTGCGGGGACGGTGTTGGCCACGAGGTCCATTCGAGCCGGGAGAGGCTGGTCCAGTGGCTGGACGGTCATGCCGATGCCGAGCGCGGTGCCGAGATCGACGGCGGCTCGCGCCTTCTCCGGCGAGCGCGCCAGCAGGAGCACCTCGACCGCCTCGAGTCCGGCCAGGGCGACGAGCAGTGAGCGCACCGTGGCCCCTGCACCGATGATGGCGGCGGTGCGGGGACGAGGGAGGACCTGGCTGCGCCAGGCACGGACGAATCCGGGGACGTCCGTGTTGTGCACCGTGGGCCCGGTGGGTCCCGGGATGAGGGTGTTGCCGCCTCCCACCAGCCGTGCGACGTGGTCGGGTTCCCCGAATCCCAGGACGGCCTCCTTGTGGGGAGCGGTGACGCTGAAGCCACGCCAGTCCGGGTCGGAGATCTCCGTCGTGAGGAAGCCCCCGAGCTCACTCGGGGAGACGGTGACCGCCCGGTAGTCCCAGTCGAGCCCCACGGCACGGTACCCCGCCGTGTGGATGGCGGGCGACAGCGAGTGGCCCGCGGGGTCGCCGATGACGGCGCAGTGCATCAGCAGCGCCCGGTGTTGGCCTGGCACCACTCCTGGAACAGCGCGACGTTGACCTCGTGCTCCTCGTAGGTGGCGGCGAAACGGGTCTCGCTCGTGTCGAGGTCGACGGTGGTGAAGTACAGGTAGTCAGTGTCGGCGGGGTTGGCGGCCGCCTCGATCGCTGCCCGGCCGGGGTTGCTCGTCGGCCCCGGGGGCAGCCCCTTGTTCGCGTAAGTGTTGTAGGGCGAGTCCACCTGGCGGTCCTCTGCCGTCGTGGTGACCTTCGAGAAGTCCTGGAGCGCGTAGTGGATGGTGGAGTCCATCTGCAGGGGCATGTCCTGCGCCAGGCGGTTGTAGATGACCGAGGCGACGAGCGGCCGGTCCTCGGCCTGGTTGACCTCGCGTTCGACGATGGACGCCACGGTGAGGACTTCCAGTGGGGTGCGCCCGAGCGCCTCGGCCCTGGCTGCCAGCTGCAGCTCCTCGGCCACCTTCGTGAAGGTGCTGACCTGCCCGGACATCACGGCCGTCGGGTTGACGGGCTCCGCCACCTCGTAGGTGTCGGGGAACATGAATCCCTCCAGCTTGCCCCCCGCCCACTCGGGGAGGCCGAGCGCCTCGGGCTGGGCGCCTGCGGCCTCGAACTCCTCGCGTGGCACGTCGAGCGCCTTGGACATGGTGTCCCACTGCTGCGTGACCGCCAGGCCTTCGGGGATCGTCACCCGCAATACCACGCGGTTGGCGGGGTCGAGGAGCATGTCGACGGCCGTGGCGGCGGGGATCTGCTTGCGCAGCTGGAATCGGCCGGCCTGGAGCTGCCCGTCGACCCCCAGCTTGCTCACCTGGTTCCGGAACTCCTTGGTGGACTTGACCACGTCGTTCTCGACGAGGATGTCACCCATCTGGGTCACGCTGGCGCCGGACGGGATGATGACGACCACGTCGTCGGTCCCCTCACCGATGTAGTCGTCCGCCGTGCGGAAATCCACCCATGCGTCCTGGGCCTTCGCGTAGACGAACCAGCCGCCCCCCACGAGCACCGCCAGGGAGAGCAGGACGGCGAAACCGCTGCGCGCGTGGTAGCCGAGCTTGCGCCAGTCGAAGTTCCCGTCGTTGTCGACGAAGGCAGGGCTCACGATCTCTCCAACTCCTCCAGCGCCTGGCCGGCCAGCTGCCCCGACGACTGCTCCGCGTCGAGTGCACGATTCAGGATCTCCACGGCCGCGGCCTGGTCGATCACCCGACGCTGCTGCCTGGTGCGGCGTCCGGCAGAGCCAAGACTACGCGACGCCGCGACGGTGCTCATCCGCTCATCCACCAGCCTCACCAGACCCGGACCCACCACGTCCGCGAGCTCGAAGGCCCGGGACAGGACCTCTCGTGCGGCCGGACCGTGCTCGCCCCGCAGGTCCAGTGGGAGCCCGACGTAGACCGCCGCGGGTTCGTACTCGGTCACCAGCGCGAGGAGTCGCTGCAGTGCCGACGGACCCGCGGCCACGGTTTCCACCGGGTAGGCAAGCGTGGTTCCGGCACCCACGGCGGCCACGCCGATCCGGGCCTTTCCCCAGTCGACCGCCAGTCGCGCGCCGTGCGGACGTTCAGCCACGTTGCGCAATCGCCGCCTCGATGGCCGCCAGAGCCGCGGCCGCGCCCGCTGGGTTGGTACCGCCGCCCTGTGCCAGGTCCGGCTTCCCTCCGCCCTTGCCTCCCAGGTGGCCGCTGGCCAATGAGATGAGCTGTCCTGCGTGGACGCCGAGGTCCTGTGCGGCGGCGTTGACGGCCACGACCGCGGCGGCCTTCTCCCCGGAGCCGCCGACGAGGGCGACCACGCCGGGCGCGGTTCCAAGCCGCTCACGCAGGTCCGTCGCCAGCGACCGCAGGTCCCCACCTGCGGTGCCGGGAAGCTCCGTCGCCAAGAGGCGCACCCCCGCCACGTCACGGGCCCGATCCACGAGCGAACCGGCATTGGCGAGCAACTGGGCCGACTGCAGGGCGGCGATCTGCTTCTCGGCCTGCTTCAACTGCTGGACCAACCGCTCCACCCGAGGGACCAGCTGGTCCGGCTGGACGCGCAGGGTCTCGGTGAGGGTGCTGACGAGCGCCCGCTCCGCCGCGAACCGATCGAAGGCGTCGTCGGCCACCAGGGCCTCGACCCGTCGCACGCCCGACCCGATCGAGGTCTCCCCCACGAGGTTCAGGACGCCGATCTGGGAGGTGTTGGGGACGTGGGTGCCTCCGCAGAGCTCACGCGACCACGGGCCGGCGAGCTCCACCATGCGCACGACGTCCGGGTACTTCTCCCCGAACATCGCCATGGCCCCGAGGTCCTTGGCCTCTTGCAGCTTCATCTGGACGGCGGTGACGTCGAAGGCGTGCCGGATCGCCTCGTTCGCCCTCTGCTCGACCTCCAGACGCTGCGCGGGTGACATGGGCGTCGCCGATGAGTAGTCGAAGCGCATGTAGCCGGGCTTGTTGTAGGAGCCGGCCTGCGTGGCGGTCGGCCCCACCAGCTCACGCAGCGCGGCGTGGACGATGTGGGTGGCGGTGTGGGCCTGGGAGGCGGCATGCCGGGCTGCGGCGTCGACGATGGCCCGGGCATGGGAGCCACTCGCCAGTTCGCCCAGCACCTGGACACGGTGCACCACGAGGCCCGGTACGGGACGCTGCACGTCGAGCACCTCAAGGGTGAAGCCGTCACCGGTGATGACACCGGTGTCCGAGTCCTGGCCCCCGGCCTCCGCATAGAACGGCGTCTCGGCGAGGACGACCTCGACGACGTCACCGTCGCCGGCGCGGTCCACCAGCTCGCCGCCGGAGACGATGCCCCGCACGTTGGTCTCGACGTCGAGGTTCTGGTAACCCAGGAAGGGGATCTCCCCGGCCTCGCGGAGCCCACGGTACGCGTCGAGACTCGCCTGGCCGCCCTTCTTGGCCTTGGCGTCGGCCCGCGCGCGCTCCTTCTGCTCCGCCATCAGAGAGTTGAAGCGCTGGCGATCGACGGCGAGGCCCTGCTCGGCGGCCATCTCCATGGTCAGGTCGATCGGGAACCCGTAGGTGTCGTGGAGCTGGAAGGCCTCTTCCGGCGGCAGCGCGGTGGCACCCTCGGCCTTCGCACGCCCGACGGCGGTGTCGAAGATCGTCGTGCCCGCCTGCAGCGTTCGCCGGAAGGACTCCTCCTCGCGTGTCGCGGACTGTGACACCCGCTCCCAGTGCTGGTCGATCTCCGGGTACGAGACCCGCATCACGTCGCGGGAGACAGGGAGCAGTTCGCCCAGGACGGGGTCATGGACGCCCAGCAGGCGCATGGAACGCACCACACGTCGCAGTAGGCGCCGCAGCACGTAGCCGCGTGCCTCGTTGCCGGGGGTGACGCCGTCAGTCATGAGCATGAGTGAGGAGCGGACGTGGTCGGCGACGACGCGGAACCGCACGTCGTCGTCGTGGTTGGCGCCGTAGGAGCGGCCCGACAGTTCGGAGGCCCTGGCGATGACGGGGTAGACCTCGTCGATCTCGTACATGTTGGCCACGCCCTGCTTCAGGAGCGCAACGCGCTCCAAGCCCGAGCCAGTATCGATGTTGCGGCTGGGGAGGGGACGCAGCACGTCGAAGTCGTCCTTGGCACGGACGGCCGAGAGCTCCTCCTGCTGGAAGACGAGGTTCCAGATCTCCAGGAACCTGTCCTCGTCGGCCTCAGGCCCGCCGTCAGCCCCGAACTCCGGGCCGCGGTCGATGTAGATCTCCGAGCACGGGCCGCCGGGGCCGGGCACGCCCATGTGCCAGTAGTTGTCCTTGAGGCCGCGCTCCTGGATGCGCTCCCGAGGCACGCCGACGGACTGCCAGAGATCGATGGTCTCCCGGTCGCCATGGAGTGCGGTCACCCACACCTTGTCCCCGTCGAAACCCCAGCCCCCATCCGCCTCGGAGCCGGTCACGAGGTCCCAGGCGTGGCGGATCGCGCCTTCCTTGAAGTAGTCCCCGAAGGAGAAGTTGCCGAGCATCTGGAAGAACGTGCCGTGCCGGGTGGTCTTGCCCACCTCATCGATGTCCAGCGTCCGAACACACTTCTGGGACGACACGGCGCGGGGGAACGGAGCCGGCTCGTCGCCCAGGAAATACGGCTTGAAGGGCACCATGCCGGCGTTCACGAACAGCAGCGTCGGGTCGTTGTACAGGAGCGAGGCGCTGGGCACGACCGTGTGGTCACGCTCGGCGAAGAAGTCGATGAAACGTCTCCGGACTTCGGAGGTCAGCATGATGGTCCTTCGTGGCAGGGATGGGTCAGGTCTCAGGCGGGCTGCTGGGCGGCGGCGAGCTCGGCGTTCAGCTCGGCCTCCCGCTCCGCCATCGCCGACTTGAAGGTGGCGTAGAAGTCCCCGAGCCCGGAGGCCGTTTCATGACCCTTGCGCTCGATGCGCTCCGCGACACCGCGCGGGGTCACCTGGTGCAGCAAGGCCTGGCCCTTGGTGAACAGGGCGTACATCAGCGCAGCGCCGATGAGCATCCAGAACAGGCGCTTCACTTGCGCCCCCGCCCCTTGAGCGCGGAGCGCACCCCGTAGCTGAACGCGGCGGTCTTCACGAGCGGTCCACCGAGAGTGGCGCTGAACAGCTGCGACATCGTCGCGGCGTTCTCGCTCACGACGGTGGCGTGTCCCGAGACCTTGGCGACGTCCTCGGTCACGAGGCTGAGCTTCGCGATCTCGTCGTTGGTGGCCTCCACGGTGCCCTTCAGCTCCTGGAGGATGGGCACGGAGTTGTGGCCGAGGTCACGCACCGCGAGGCGGAGCTCCTCGAGCACACGGCCCAGCTTGAGGAGCGGGACTGCCATGAATGCGACCAAGACACACAGTGCCACGGCGGCGATCAGGCCGGCGATCTGTCCTACGGTCATTGCTCTGCCTCCTTGCGATGCTTCGCGGCAACTCTAGCCGACCGGCCCTTGCTGCCGAGCACTTCGGCCACGGACTCCAATCGGTCCCGGACCCCGGCCTCGGCCCCATTGCCGGTGGGGCGGTAGTAGGTGGCGTCGACGAGGTCGTCGGGAAGGTACTGCTGCGCGACGATGCCGTGCGGGTAGTCGTGGGGGTAGCGGTACCCCTGGCCGTGTCCCAGCTTCGCCGCGCCCGAGTAGTGGGCGTCGCGCAGGTGGGCGGGAACGTCGGTCCCCTTGCCGGCCCGTACGTCGGCGATGGCCTCGTCGAGGGCGATGTACGCGGCGTTGGACTTCGGCGCGCTGGCGGCTGCGACGGTGGCGTGTGCCAGCGTGATCCTCGCCTCGGGCATCCCGAGCAGTTGGACGGCCTGCGCCGCGGCGACGCAGGTGCCCAGCACCCCCGAGGCGGCCATTCCGACGTCCTCACTGGCGGAGATCATGAGCCGCCGAGCGATGAAGCGTGGGTCCTCACCCGCCTCGAGCATCCGGGCCAGGTAGTGCAGTGCCGCATCGACGTCGGAGCCGCGGATGGACTTGATGAAGGCGCTGATGACGTCGTAGTGCTGGTCCCCGTCGCGGTCGTAGCGCACAGTGGCGCGGTCCACGGCGGAGGCGAGGGTCTGCACCGAGATCTCCGTCTCGCCCAGCGCCTCGGCGGACGCAGCCGCCTCCTCGAGGTAGGTGAGCGCCCTGCGGGCATCGCCGCCCGCCATCCGGACCAGTTCGGAGCGGGCGTCGGGCGCCAGCGTGGGCGAGCCGCCAAGCCCGCGTTCGTCGTCGACCGCTCGGTCAACGAGTCCCGTGATGTCGTGGTCGTCGAGCGGGCGGAGCCGGAGCAGGAGCGAGCGCGAGAGCAGGGGCGAGATGACCGAGAACGAAGGATTCTCCGTCGTGGCTGCGATCAGCGTCACGATCCGGTTCTCGACGGCGGGCAGCAGGGCGTCCTGCTGGGTTTTGGAGAAGCGGTGCACCTCGTCGATGAAGAGCACCGTCGGCGTGCCGCGCTCCAGCTCGCGGCGGGCAGTCTCCAGTTCCTGTCGCAGTTCCTTCACCCCGGCGCTCACGGCGGAGATCTCCACGAAGCGCGCGCCGGAGGCCCGCGAGACGATGGAGGCGAGCGTCGTCTTCCCGACCCCGGGCGGGCCCCAGAGGAACACCGACATCGACTGGCCCTCCACGAGCCGGCGCAGTGGTGAGCCCGGCGTCAGGAGGTGCTGCTGCCCCACGATCTCCTCCAGGGTCCGCGGCCGCATCCTCACGGGGAGCGGGGCACCGTCGCTCCGGGCATCGCCGAGCGATCCGACGGGCCGCGACGGCGTCGGGTCCGGGTTGCCGAACAGGTCGAAGCTCACGATGGCCAGCCTAGCCGCGTTACATTGGGCCGCATGCCTGCGCTGCCCCTGTCGATCCTCGACCTCGTCGCCGTCTCCTCCAACCAGACCCCCGCCGACGCGATCGAGGCCTCCCTGCTTTCCACCGCCTCCGCCGACCGGCTGGGCTATGAACGTGTCTGGTTCGCCGAGCACCACAACACGGCCGCGGTCGCGTCGTCGGCGACCGCAGTGCTGGTGGGGCAGGCGCTCGCCCGGACCAACCGGATCCGCGTGGGCTCCGGCGGAGTGATGCTGCCCAACCATGCGCCACTCATGGTCGCGGAGGCCTACGGGACCCTGGCCCAGCTCTACCCCGGACGGGTGGACCTCGGTCTGGGGCGGGCCCCGGGCACCGACCAGGTCACCGCCCGGGCGCTGGCGCGCTCCAGCGCCGCGCCGGAGCACTTCGTCGCCAACGTCACCGACCTCATGCGCTGGTTCTCCAGCGGCGTCGCCTCGGACGGGATCCGAGCCGGCGTGGCGGAGGGCACCCAGGTCCCACTCTGGATGCTCGGGTCCTCGACGACGGGTGCGGCGATGGCGGCACGGCTCGGCCTGCCGTACTCGTTCGCCTCCCACTTCGCTCCGGCGGCGATGGCCGAGGCCATCCAGCTGTACCGCGAAACGTTCAACGCCGACTCCCCCACGGCGCAGGTGGAGCGGCCCTACGTCAGCGTGGGCGTCAACGTCCTCGCGGCAGACGACGGCGACACCGCACGACACGAGTTCACGACAGTGCGCAACATGTTCCTGGCACTGCACCGCTCCGGTGGGCGCGAGAAGATCCAGCCCCCCGGCGACCCCCGCGAACCGGCGCACCCGATGGCCTTGGCAATGGTCGACGACCTGCTGCAGGTCAGCGCGGTCGGCACCCCCACAGAGGTGCGGGACGGCCTGGCACGGATCGCCGAACAGACGGGCGCGGACGAGCTCATCACCGTGACCTATGCCTACGACCCGGCCGTCCGGCTCCGCTCCATCGAGCTCGTGGCCGACGCCTGGTTCAGCTGACGACGGGCACCCCGAGGTCTTCCAGCAGGTCCTTGATGCGGCGCTCGATGTCGTCGGCCACCTCGCGGACCATCTCGATGCCCTGCCCGTGCGGGTCGGCGACCTTCCAGTCCTCGTAGCGCTTGCCCGGGTAGTACGGACACGCGTCACCGCAGCCCATGGTGATCACGACGTCGGAGGCTTGCACCGCCTCGTTGCTCAGCCGCTTGGGGACCAGCCCCTCGGCCCGGATCTCGCGTTCTCGGAGGACGTCCAGCGCCACGCCATTGACCTGGTCGGCGGGAGCGGAGCCGGCTGAACGGACGACGACACGACCGCCTGAGAAGTGCTGGGCCATGGCCGCTGCTATCTGGGATCGTCCCGCGTTGTGGACGCAGACGAACAGCAGCTCGGGCATCGAGCGCGCCGGCTCGCTCGGCGCACCGGTCACCTCCGCGACGAGCGCGACGACGCGGTCACGGATGTCGTCGCGCACCAGTCGCATGCGCTCAGCCCCCTCGATCCCTCGCAGGCTGGGCTCGTCGATGTCCCACACACGCAGGTCGGCCGCGGCATCGTCGGGGAGGCGGACCTGGGCCTCCGTACCGACGACCACCACGTGCGTCGCCTGCCGGAGCATGTCGTCTGTCAGTTGCCGCGGCTCCGAGCCCGCCATGCTGGCGCCGACCTCCACCAGTGAGGCCTCGGATTCGGCGTTGAGCTTGCTCCCGGCTGCGGTGCCCGCCGAGGAGACCTCGACGGCCTCCCCTGCGATCTGGCGAGCGAGCGCCGCCGCCATCTGGGACTTGCCGCCGTTCTTCACGCAGACGAACAGCAGGTGGGGACGGGGTGTGGTCATGCTTGTTCCTTCTCGAGGTGGGTGGCGAGGTCGTCGATACGCGACAGCAACAGGTCGGCGGCGGAGTCGAAGGCGTCCGGGTTGCCGACGGGGACGGGATCCGGGACGGACCAGTGCAGCTCGGGCGCGTGGGGCCACGTCTCGTGGACGTGGTCGCAGACGGTCACGACGAGATCCCCGGCGCGGGCGACGTCGTCGACGTGGTGCATCGTCGGGTCGAGCCGGAGGCCGCGTCGCCTCGCCGTGGCGAGCGCGAGTGCGTGGGGGCGGTCGGCCGGGGTGGTACCGGCGTCGACGGTGGGGACCCGGCTGCGGGCCCGCCAGATCGAGCTGGCCAGCTTCGAGCGCGCCGAGTTCCTGGTGCACACGAACACCACTCGCGAGGGCGTGAGCGGCGGCGGGCTGCCGACGGCGACGAGTTGCCGGACCACCCCACGGGCCAGAGAGACATAGCTGCGGCGGGCGTCGTGCTCGCTGCGGTGCCGCGTGACGACGCCGGCGGCCTCGAGCGCGCGCAGGTGGTGCGCCAGCAGGTTGGACGGGATGGACAGTTCGGCGCCGAGTTCGGCCGGCGTGGCGTCGGAGTGCAGCAGTCGCTGGGCGATGCACAGCCGGGACGTCTCCCCCAGTGCTGCGTGCACGGCCACGAGGTCCACCGCTCATCCTTTGCTCAACATCCATTGAGACAATACGCCTGTTCTTCGGCCCCCGCCACCCCCTCCCGAAAATCGAGCACTGATCGACTTTCCCCCGTCCGCTTCCGAGGAACGATCACTGACCCCCGCCATGTGCCAGTCGTGCATGATTCAACGACACCGGGTGTAACATCGAGCCCGCAGCGCTGCCCGTCGACACCATCCTCAGGGCGGGCGATTCCAGACTCGTTCGGAGATTCCTTGCCCACGCACCTCGGGGACCGTTACAGCCGTCGACGGCGGGTCGCCATCATCGTCACGCTCGGCCTGCTCACCGGCCTGGGCCCGTTCACGATCGACCTGTACCTCCCGGCTTTCCCGAGCCTGAAGGGCGATCTGGGCATCAACGACGCGCAGGTGCAGCTCACACTGTCGGCCACCGTCGTCGGCTTCAGCCTGGGGCAGCTCCTGGTCGGGCCGTTGAGCGACCGCCTCGGCCGCAAGGGCCCGCTGCTGGCCATGAACATCCTGCACGTCCTCGCGTCAGTCCTCGTCGCGATCTCCCCCAACGTCGAGTTCCTGACGGCGATGCGCGCGCTGCAGGGCATCGGGGCTGCGGGCGGCGCGGTCGTCGCCATGGCGATGGCGCGGGACCTGTTCAGCGGCCGCAGCCTGGTGAGGATGCTCTCCCGCCTGGCACTCATCTCCGGCTTGGCGCCCATCATTGCCCCGCTGGTGGGGTCCTGGCTCGTCGTCCTCGTGCAGTGGCGTGGCGTGTTCTGGATCCTGGCGGGCTATGCGGCGACGATCATCCTGCTCGTCGGGACGCTGCTCGTCGAGACCCGTCCCCCGGCCGAGCGCACCACCGGTGGACTGTCCCCGCTCTGGGCCTCGTACCGCCGCATCCTCAGCGACCGCGTGTTCATCGGGGTCACCATGACGGCGGCGACGGCGTTCGCGGGCCTGTTCGCCTACGTGTCGACGTCATCGGTGCTGTTCCAGGAGACCTTCGGCCTCAGCGAGGGGGGCTTCGGCGTCGTCTTCGCCATCTGTTCCGTCGGCGTGTTCCTCGGCGTGCAGACCGCCAGTCGCCTGGCCGCCAGGATCGGTCCCCAGTGGGCGCTGGTCTTCGGCACGACGCTGATGGTGGGGGCAGCGACAGCCCTGCTGGTGGTCGACCGTGCCGCCACCAGCTACGTCCCCCTGGTTCCGACGATGTTCGCCTTCACCTTCGGGTTCGGCTCGGTGGCACCGAACTGCCAGGTCCTCGGTCTCCAGAACCATCGCCGCGACTCCGGCACCGCCGCCTCCCTCATGGGCGCCACGAACATGGGCGTGGCAGCCTTCGTCGGGCCGATCGTCGGCACCTTCGAACTCACCAGCGCGGCTCCGATGGGGTGGGCCATGCTGGTCAGCGCCCTCGCCTCGACGGCGGCCCTGTGGCTGGTCGTGCGGCCCCACCGGCTCGCCTTTTCGTTGGACTGAGTCGTGCGTGAGTCCGCCCTGACCCGTTCGGTCGTCCTGGTGCTGGTGGCGATCGTCTTCGTCCAGTTCGGGTCCTCGCTGGCGAAGAGCCTCTTCGACCAGGCCCCGCCCTGGGGGATCGCCTGGCTCAGACTGCTCGGCAGCGCCACAGTGCTGCTGACGGTCGTCCGACCCCGGCTCCGGGGCCGCACCCGACGTGACTGGGGTCTCGTCGCCCTCTACGGCCTCGCGTTGACCGGCATGAACGCCCTGTTCTACCTGGCCATCCAGCGGATTCCCATCGGTACCGCCGTGACCGTCGAGTTCCTGGGCCCGCTCACCGTGGCCGTGCTCGGGACTCGACGGTGGCGCGACGTCACGTGGGTCGTGCTCGCGGGCGTGGGCGTCACGCTGCTGGGCTTCAGGCCCGAGCCCCTGGACGTCCTGGGCGTGGTTCTGGCAGGCCTCGCAGGCGCGTGCTGGGGTGCCTACATCGTGGTCTCACGCCCGGTGGGCCGCGCCTGGGAGGGAGTCAGCGCCCTCGCCGTCGGGTCGGCGCTCGGCGGCATTGTCCTCACACCCATCGTCCTCGTGACCGAACCTGGACGCTGGGTGCTGCAGGCCGACGTCGTCGCCACCGGCCTGCTGCTCGGCGTGGTTGCCTCGGCCATCCCCTACGGGCTCGAGCTCCGGGCGCTGCGGACCATGGACCGCCGGGTCTTCGGGATCCTGATGAGTCTGGAACCAGCGGTGGCTGCCGGTCTGGCGTGGCTGGTGCTGCGTGAGTCGCTGGGTCCGTGGGAACTGTTGGCGATGGCGTGCGTGGTGGTGGCCAGCGCAGGGGCTGTCAGGAGCGCCAGCCGGGTGGACCGGCACCTCGACACGTCCGCTGCGCGGCCTACTCGGCGATCGATCCGCCGTCGCTCCACGCTCCCCGAGTAGGGCCGTCAGGCCCGTGTCGAGGGGCATCACACGCCTCGACACGGCCATCGATCCGCCGACACCCCTGACTCGGGCTCATGCCTTCGGCTGCTCGGCCTGCTTCCCCTCCGCCTTCTTCTCCACCGGGGCATCGACGCCGGCCTCCTTGCGCTGCTGCGCGCTGATGGGAGCCGGGGCCCCGGTCAGCGGGTCGTAACCGCCGCCGGACTTGGGGAACGCGATGACGTCGCGGATCGATTCGCTGCCGCTCAGCAGCGCCACGATGCGGTCCCACCCGAAGGCGATACCGCCGTGCGGGGGCGCCCCGAAGGCGAAGGCGTCGAGGAGGAAGCCGAACTTCTCCTGGGCTTCCTCCTGTCCGATCCCCATGACCCTGAACACCCGCTCCTGGATGTCCCGCCGGTGGATACGGATGGAACCGCCGCCGATCTCGTTGCCGTTGCAGACGATGTCGTAGGCGTAGGCCAGTGCGCTGCCGGGGTCGGTGTCGAACGTGTCGAGACACTCCGGCTTCGGCGAGGTGAACGCATGGTGCACCGCGGTCCAGGCGGAGTCCCCCAGCGCGACGTCGCCCTCGCTCACCGCCTCCTTCGCGGGCTTGAACAGTGGCGCGTCCACGACCCACAGGAAGCTCCACGCGTCCTCGTCGATGAGGCCGGTGCGGTGACCGATCTCGACGCGGGCCGCGCCCAGGAGGTTCTGCGACGCCGTGCGCTCGCCTGCCGCGAAGAAGATGCAGTCGCCGGGCTTGGCCCCGGTGCGCTCCGGGAGTGCGGCGAGTTCCGCCTCCGAGAGGTTCTTGGCGACGGGACCGGCGAGCTCGCCCTCGTCGGAGAGGGTGACGTATGCCAGTCCCCTGGCGCCGCGTTGCTTGGCCCATTCCTGCCACGCGTCGAACGTGCGACGGGGCTGCGAGCCTCCGCCCGGCATCACGACGGCGCCGACGTAGGGCGCCTGGAACACCCGGAAGGCGGTGCCCTCGAAGAGGTCGGTGAGTTCGGTGATCTCGAGGTCGAACCGGAGGTCGGGCTTGTCGGTGCCATAGCGATCCATCGCCTCGGCGAAGGTCAACCGCGGCAGGGGCGTCGTGATCTCGTGCCCCTTGAGCGCCCAGATCTCCTTGATGAGGGCCTCGGAGAGGTCGATGACGTCCTCCTGGTCCACGAAGCTCATCTCGATGTCGAGCTGGGTGAACTCGGGCTGCCGGTCGGCGCGGAAGTCCTCGTCGCGGTAGCAGCGGGCGATCTGGTAGTACTTCTCCATCCCGGCCACCATCAGGAGCTGCTTGAACAGCTGCGGCGACTGCGGCAGCGCGTACCAGGAGCCGGGAGAGAGCCGGGCGGGGACCACGAAGTCGCGCGCACCCTCCGGGGTGGAGCGGGTGAGGGTGGGGGTCTCGATCTCGACGAAGCCTCGCTCGTCCAGCACGCGCCGGGCCGCGCGGTTCACGTCGGAGCGCAGCCGCAGTGCAGCGGCAGGGGCGGGTCGGCGCAGGTCCAGGTAGCGGTACTTGAGCCGCGCCTCCTCGCCGACGCCGGTGCGCTCGTCGATCTGGAACGGCAGTGGTGCTGATGTGTTGAGGACCTCGAGTTCGGAGATCGCGACCTCGATCTCGCCGGTGGGGAGGTCGGGGTTGGCGTTGCCCTCGGGGCGCTCCTCCACGACTCCGGTGACCTGGATGCAGTACTCGTTGCGGAGGTCGTGGGCGCCAGAGGACTCGAGGACCTCGTCCCGGACGACGACCTGGGCGACGCCTGAGGCGTCCCGCAGGTCGATGAAAGCCACTCCCCCATGGTCGCGGCGGCGTCCGACCCAGCCGGTCAGGACCACTGTCTCCCCGGCGTGGCTCGCGCGGAGCTCCCCGGCCTGGTGCGTGCGCAGCATGTGTGGTGTATTCCTTTCTCGCGGCTGCATCGACAGTGCAGCTCGTCTGGTGGCCATCCTAGGACGCCGACGTCGGGCGCCCAAACGGCAACCTGTGGCGTCAGCTGGTCCCGCTCACCCGGACGTGCAGGTCGTCGGCAGGGGGCTGCCAGGTGGTCGGGTCGGCGGGCACCTGCTCGCCGCTGCGGATGTCCTTGACGGAGTCCTCGTGGCCGGGAGAGAACCACACGAACGGGATGCCGCGACGCTCGGCGTAGCGGATCTGCTTGCCGAACTTGTCGGCCCGCGGGGCCACCTCGACTGGGATGCCTCGGCGGCGCAACATCGCAGCGACGTGCAACGCCTCCTCCCGCGTCTCGTCGCTGTCGAGGGCGACGAGCACCGCCGACGGAACCTGCCGTGACGCGATCAGCTGTCCCCTACCGATGAGGGGCGCCAGGATCCGGGTGACGCCGAACGAGTAGCCGACCCCGGGATAGGTGTGGCGGTTGTCGGCGGCGAGCGCGTCGTAGCGCCCGCCGGAGGCCACCGATCCCAGTGACTCCGAGCCGGTGAGGAAGGTCTCGTAGACGGTGCCGGTGTAGTAGTCCAGTCCCCGTGCAATGCGAAGGTCGGCGACCAGCCGGTCGGGGACGCTGCGACGCGCAACGCGCACGAGGGACTCGAGTTCGCCCAACCCTTCGTCCAAGAGGTCGTGGCTCACGCCGAGGGCACGGACCTGCTCCACGAACGACTCGTCCCCGGAGCTGATCCCGGCCAGCGCGACACACGCCCGGGCCTGACTGTCGCTCAGCCCCACCTGCTCGACGAGCAGGGTGACGACCGCGTCCGGACCGATCTTGTCGTATTTGTCCACGCGCTGCAGCACGGCCGCGGGGTCGTCGATGCCGAGTCCCCGGTAGAACCCCTCGGAGAGCTTGCGATTGTTGACTCGGATGGTGACCGGTGGCAGGCCGAGTTCGCTGTGGAGGCGCTCGAAGGCGTCGAGGGCCACCAGCGGTACCTCGATGTCGTGGTGGGCGGTGAGGCTGTCCTGCCCGACGATGTCGATGTCGGCCTGCGTGAACTCGCGGTAGCGCCCCTCCTGAGGCCGCTCGCCGCGCCACACCTTCTGCACCTGGTAGCGCCGGAAAGGGAATGCCAGGTGCCCTGCGTTCTCCACCACGTAGCGCGCGAAGGGCACGGTCAGGTCGAAGTGCAGCCCGAGCTCGTCAGCCTCGCCCTCGGCAGCATGGAGGCGCCGGACGACGTAGATCTCCTTGTCGATCTCCCCCTTCCGCGACAGTTGCTCGAGGGGTTCCACGGCTCGCGTCTCGATCGGCGCAAAGCCGTGGAGCTCGAAGGTCTCGGAGAGGATGCCGAGGACCCGGTTCTCCACGAAACGGCCGGCGGGAAGGAACTCCGGAAAGCCGGAGAGGGGCGTGGGGCGTGCCATGTCAGCGTTCCACCTCGAGGAAGTCGGGTTGCAGGTAGGGGTTGCCGGCCAGTTCCCTGGCGAGCGTGGTGCCGGGGCCGTGTCCGGGCAGGAGCGGGACGTGCGGGGGCGCCCACGCGACGAGTGCCCGGAGGCTCTCGCGCATCTGCTGCATGCTACCGCCCGGCAGGTCGGTGCGCCCGATGGAGCCCGCGAACAGCACGTCGCCCGTCAGCACGACCTGATCGTCGCCGTCGCGGATGTGGAGCAGGGTCGAGCCGGGGGTGTGTCCTGGAGCATGGATGGGTCGGACGGCGAGTCCGGCGAGTTCCAGCTCCCCGGTGTAGGCCAGGAGCGTCGCCGCCGTAGGGAGCGAGTCGCTCCCCAGGAGCATCTCCACGAGCGGCCGGAAGGCTGCGCCCAGTCCAGCCGACGGCGTGCTCAGCATCTCCCGATCAGGTGCGGGGCTGTGGAGCGGGATGCCCCGCCGGTTCGCGATCCGTGCGGCGTCGGCGACGTGGTCCAGGTGCCCGTGCGTGGCGAGCACCGCGACCGGGTGCCAGTCGAGGGATCTGCACACCTCGTCGACGACGGCCTCGGCTCCGGGACCGGCGTCCACCACGATGCACTGTGATCCCGGCTGGCCCGATCCGGCGGCCACCAGATGACAATTGGCTTGCCAGTCCGATACCGGATGGGTCTCGATGCGCATTCAGTCAGCATATCCGGCTAGATTTGGACCCATGAGCGAGATTCAGGCGCCCAGGGACTTCGGTCGCGTCGGCGAGGACGGGACCGTGTACGTGAAGGTCGGCGATACGGAGCGTGCGGTCGGGCAGGTGCCCGACGCCACCGAGGAGGAGGCCCTGGCCTTCTACACCCGACGCTACGAGAACCTGGCCGCCGAGGTGCAGCTCCTCGGGTCCCGCATCGAGCAGCGCGCCATGAGTCCCGAGGACGCGCGGAAGAGCATCGACCACCTGACAACCTCGGTCAGCGAGGCCAACGCCGTCGGCGACCTCCAGGCCTTGGTCACTCGGTTGGAGGCCTTGGAGGCGCAACTCCCTGCGCAGATCGAGGAGCGCAAGCAGGCCCGCGCCGAGCAGAACGCCCAGACGATCCAGGCCAAGGAGGCCATGGTCGAGGAGGCCGAGGCGCTGGCAGCCGGCAATGACTGGCGCGGCGGCGTCGACCGCTTCCGCGAGCTCCTCGAGCAGTGGAAGCAGCTGCCCCGTGTGGACCGGGCCACGGACAACGAGCTGTGGCGGCGCTTCTCCACGGCGCGCACGCACTACACACGCCGTCGCAAGGCCCACTTCACGGAGCTCAACCAGACCCGGGATCGGGCCAAGCAGCTCAAGCAGGAGATCATCGCCGAGGCCGAGCCCCTGGCGGACTCCACCGACTGGGGCCCCACCTCGGCGGCCTTCCGTGACCTCATGAACCGTTGGAAGGCAGCCGGCAGCGCGAAGCGCTCGGAGGACGACCAGCTGTGGGCGCGTTTCCGAGGGATCCAGGACAGGTTCTTCAATGCCCGCACCGCGGCGCAGAACGCCGTCGACGGGGAGCAGTCGGAGAACCTGGAGAAGAAGACCGCACTGGTCGACCAGGTGGAGCGGGACCTCGACGGCGTGACCGACGTGGAGCGCGTCAAGCAGGTGCACCGCGACTTCCTGGCGCGCTTCAGCGAACTGGGCCACGTTCCCCGCGGGGCCATGCGTGACCTCGACGCGCGGGTTCGGACGATCTCCGACAAGGTCGCCGCGATGGAGGCCGAGGAGTGGCGCCGCACGGATCCCGAAGCGCGGAAGCGGGCGGAGGACACCGTCGCCCTGTTCGAATCGCAGGTCGCCAAGCTGGAGCGCGACCTCGCCGAAGCGCAGGCCAACCAGGACGAGCGACAGGTCCGGGACACGTCGAAGTCGCTCGAGACCTACAAGTCCTGGCTGGACCAGGCACGCGCCACCCTGGACGACTTCCTCCGCTGAGACTCTAGTTGGGTGCCCGGAAGACGTCGTAGACGCCGGGCACCTTCCTCACCTGGTTCAGCACGTGCTGCAGGTGGGTCGGGTCCGGCGCCTCGAAGGTGATCCTGCCGACGAACTGGCGGTTCTTCTTGGTCGAGATGTTCGCCGAGACGATGTCGATGTGCTGCTCGGAAAAGGCGGCGGAAACGTCGGAGAGCATCCGGGCCCGGTCGATGCCCTCGACTTGGATCGTCACCAGGTACGATCCCTTGTCGGCGTTCGCCCAGGAGACGTCCACGAGCCGCTCCGGCGTCTGCCTCAGGGCCGGCACGTTGGTGCAGTCCGCGCGGTGCACCGAGACGCCGTCGCCTCGAGTGACGAACCCGATGATGTCGTCGCCCGGCAGGGGGAAGCAGCACTTGGCCAGCTTGACCACCATGGACGGGTCCCCGTGCACGAGGATCCTGGCGTCCTCAGCGGGGCGCGGCCGGCGGCGCTCGGAGACGACGACGTCCTCCGTGATCGTGTCGACGGCCTCGTCCTCACCCCCATGCAGCTCGATCAGGTGCTGGACCACCGACTGCGCGGAGACCTGACCCTCCCCGATCGCCATGTAGAGGGCGGACACGTCGTGGTGGCGGAGCTCGTTGGCCACCGCCGTCAGGTTCTCCAGCGTGAGGAGCCGCTGCATCGGCAGGCCCGTGCGGCGCAGCTGCTTGGCGAGCATCTCCTTGCCGGTGTCGATGGCCTCGTCTCGCCGCTCCCGGGAGAAATGCTGGCGAATTTTCTGCCGAGCACGGGAGGACGCGACGAAATCGAGCCAGTCGCGACTGGGACCGGCGTTCTGGCTCTTGGAGGTGAGGACCTCGACCTTGTCGCCCTGCGCCAGCTTCGTCGACAGGGACACCAATCGGCCGTTCACGCGGGCACCGATGCAGCGGTAGCCAACCTCGGTGTGGACGGCGAAGGCGAAGTCGACGGGCGTCGCCCCCACGGGGAGCGCCATGACCTCTCCCTTGGGCGTGAACACGTAGATCTCGTCGGAGTTGATCTCGAACAGCACGGAGTCGAGGAACTCCTCGGGGTCCTGGGTCTCCTTGCTCATCACCCCGAGCTGGTGCATGGCTCGCAGACCGGCCTCCTCAGGGGTCACGCCGCTGCGGAGGGTCTCCTTGTACTTCCAGTGGGCCGCGACACCGTACTCAGCACGCCGGTGCATCTCGTGGGTTCGAATCTGGAACTCGACCGGCTCGCCCCGCTCCCCCAGCACCGTCGTGTGCAGCGACTGGTACATGTTGAACTTCGGATTGGCGATGTAGTCCTTGAACCTGCCGGGGATGGGCTTCCAGGCCGAGTGGGTCACGCCCAGGACCGCGTAGCAGTCACGGACGTCGTCGACGAGCACCCGCAGCCCGATCAGGTCGAAGATGTCCTTGAAGTCGCGACCCCGGACCATCATCTTCTGGTAGATCGAGTAGTAGTGCTTCGGCCTCCCGTAGACCGTGGCCTTGATCTTGGCGTCGGCCATGAGGGACTGGAACTCCGCGATCAGCTCCCGGAGGTAGCGCTCCCGGCCGGGGGCCTGCTCCGCGACCATCGCCACGATCTCGGCATACACCTTGGGCTCGATCGAGGCGAAGGACAGGTCCTCCAGCTCCCACTTGATGGTGTTCATGCCGAGGCGGTGGGCCAAGGGGGCAAAGATGTTGAGCGTCTCGGTGGCGATGCGGATGCGCTTCTCGTCGGGCAGGTAACCCAGGGTGCGCATGTTGTGCAGCCGGTCGGCCAGCTTGATGACCAGGACCCGGACCTCTTCCGAGGTGGCCATGATCATCTTGCGGATGGTCTCGGCCTTTGCCGTCTCCCCGTAGGTGAGCTTGTCGAGCTTCGTCACGCCGTCGACCATGCGAGCGACCTCGTCGGAGAACTCCTCACGGAGCTGCTCCAGCGTGTACGGGGTGTCCTCGACGGTGTCGTGCAGGAGGGCGGCGACGATGACCGGTTCGGTCATGCCGAGCTCAGCCAGGATCGTCGCGACGGCCAGCGGATGGGTGATGTAGGGATCACCCGACTTGCGGGATTGCCCCTCGTGGTACCGCTCGGCCGTCCGGTAGGCGCGCTCGATGACCTCCAGGTCGGCCTTCGGATGGTTGGCCCGCATCACCTTGAACAAAGGGTCCAGCACCGCTGCTTTGGGCCGCACGGCCCCCAACCGGGCGAGGCGATGACGCATCCGCAGCCGCGGCTGCTCGGGTCCCGTGGCGAGGCGCGCGACCGCACCGTGCTCCGTCGGGACTTCTGCCATCACCAACCTCCCTCACAGCGTGCTGGGGGAAGTCTACCCACGGCGGCGGTTAGTCGAGATTCTCCCGGTATTTGTCGATGGGGGCCGTGCCGCGACGTACCACGATGAGGTCGTCCCCCGCCTCGATCTTGGCGGCCGTCGTGTCGTAGAACCGCCGGAGCGTCCCGTTGCGGACCAGCCCGATCACGCGTTCGCCCTGCAATTGGCTGGGATTGCGGCCCACCTCCTCGGGCGTGGCCTGTCGCTGGGTCACCTCCAGCCCTGTGCCCGTGGTCAGCATGTCCTGGATGATCGCGCCGAGGTCGGGGCCGATCGCTGACAGGCCGAGCAGGCGCCCGACCGTATCAGCGGACGTCACCACGGAGGTGGCTCCGGACTGCTTGACCAGCGGGACGTTCTCGTGCTCCCGAACCGAGACCACGATCCCCGCCGAGGGATTCAGCTGGCGGACCGTCAGCGTGGTCAGGATCGCCGCGTCGTCGCGGTCCAGACTGATGATGACCTCCTTGGCCTTGGAGATCTCGGCTCGACGCAGGAGGTCACGCCGGGTGGCGTCGCCCTGGAAGGCTGCCAAACCGTCGAGGTTGGCGTCATTGACGGCGATGGCCGAGTTGTCGATCACGACGATCTTCTCCACCGGCTCGCCGTGTCGGCGCATGGTGTTGACGGCGCTGCGGCCCTTGGTCCCGTACCCGATGACGACGACGTGGTTACGCATGGTTCTCCTCCATCGCAGGTCGCGGATGATCCGGCTGCCCTCGTTCGCCAGCACCTCGATGGTGGTGCCGACCAACAACACCAGGAATCCGATGCGCATGGGCGTGATGACCAGCGCGTTCAGAAGCCGGGCATGCGGGGTCAGGGGTGTGATGTCGCCGTACCCGGTGGTGGTGATGGTGACGGTCGAGTAGTAGAAGGCGTCGATGAAGCCCACGCCGTCGCCGGCGGTGTTGTCGATATAGGAGTCACGGTCGATGAGGACGAGGATCGTGCTCAGCATGAGCAGGCCCAGCGCCAGCAGCGCCCTCCTGCCCAGCTCCTGCAGCGGTCGCACCTGCATGCGGGGCATGCTCACCATGGAGTTGGAGGCGCCGGTGCGGGGTTGCCCCTTGAGGCTGGCCACGGCTACACCGTCACGACCGCGCTGCAGCGGGTGACGCCCCGCTCGGCCAGCCGCTCGCGGCCCCCGAGGAAGCCGAGCTCCATGACGACCGCCACGTGGACGAGCTCAGCCCCGAGGCGACGCAGCAGCTCCGCGGTGGCGCCGACGGTGCCGCCGGTGGCGAGGACGTCGTCGACCACCAGGACGCGGGCACCCTCACCGATAGCGTCCGCGTGCACCACCAGCTGGGAGGTGCCGTACTCGAGTTCGAAGTCCTCGGTCAGCACGTCGCCCGGCAGCTTCCCGGGCTTGCGCACCGGGACGAAACCGGCCCCCAGAGCGAGGGCCACGGGTGCGGCGAAGATGAACCCGCGCGCCTCCATGCCGACCACCACATCAATGGGACCGGGCACGGCCGCCACCAGTTCGTCGATGGCGGCGGTGAAGCCCTCGTGCGAGGCCAGTAGCGGGGTGATGTCCTTGAAGACCACCCCGGGCCTCGGGAAGTCCGGAACGTCGCGGATGAGGCTGGCGACGAGCTCGCTCCGGCTGGTCATCGCGACGAGCCTCGCCTCTCGGCCCTGGTGCTCCGCGTCCGACGCGGCTGTCTCGCCGTCGGGGCCGCGGCGGGCGCGGCGATGGTCTCGAGGCCCTCCTCCTCGGCCCGGCGCTGGGCGCGCGCCTGCTTGCGCACCATCCGGCGCTGGATGGCCTCACGGTGAGCCACCTGTTCCGGCTCGCGCTCCTTGAGGGCAACCAGCACGGGAGTGGCGATGAACAGCGACGAGTACGCGCCCGCGATCATGCCCACGAACAGGGCAAGGCCCAGGTCCTGCAGCGGACCGCTGGCCAAGGTGGACCCGCCGACCAGTAGGGCTGCCACCGGCAGGACGCCAATGATCGTCGTGTTCATCGAGCGCACGAGGACCTGGTTGACGGCGAGGTTGGCGGCCTCGGAGTACGTGGTGTTCGTCTCGCGAAGGTCCTTGACGTTCTCGCGCACCTTGTCGAAGACGACGACGGTGTCGTAGAGCGAGTAGCCCAGGATGGTGAGGACGCCGATCAGGGTCGCCGGCGTGACGGTGAACCCGACCAGGGCATACACACCCAGCGTGATGACCACGTCGTGGGCGAGGGCCACAACCGCCGCGACGGCCATCTTCCAGTCGCGGAACCACGCCGCGATGAGCGCCATGACCAGCGCGATGAACACGACGAGCGCGATCAGGGCCTTCTGCGAGACCTGCTGGCCCCAAGAGGCGCCGATCGCGTTGTAGGTCACCTGGTCAGCCTCAACCCCGCTGAGTGCGGCGATGTCGGCGCGCACCGCGGTCGTCTCGTCCGGCGTCAGCGACCGCGTCTGGATGCGGATGGCGCTGTCGCCGAGCGAGAAGACCTGAGCCTCGAGGTCCGGCGTGTCGAACGCGTCCACCGACCCTCGGACGTCGTCGACCGTCGACGACGTCACCGTCATGGGGGCTTGGAAGTCCGTCCCGCCCCGGAACTCGATGCCGAGGGCCAGACCCCGCAACAGCAGGGCAAGGATCGAGATGGTGAGCAGCACCGCTGAGACGCCGTACCAGAGACGGCGCTTCCCGATGAAGTCGTAGGACACCTCTCCGGTGTAGAGCCGGTGTGCCAGGCCGAGCTTGGTCGCTGACATCAGGCCTCCTTCGCGACGGGTCGGGGCGTGCGCCTGACGCGGCGCCCGAGGAGGGAGTCACGCGAGACCCCCATGTGGGACGCGTCCAGGCCTGAGAGCTTGTGCCCCTCGCCGAAGAACTTCGTGCGTCCCAGCAACAGCATCAGCGGCTTGGTGAAGAAGAAGATGACTGCCAAGTCGATGAGGGTGGTCAGGCCGAGCGTGAAGGCGAATCCCTTGACCCCGCCGACGGCCAGGATGAACAGCACCGTGGCCGACAGCAGGGAGACCATGTCCGCCACGACGATCGTGGAGCGGGCCTTGACCCAGCCGGTCTGCAGTGCCGAGCGGAGGCTGCGGCCCTCCCTGATCTCGTCCCGGATCCGCTCGAAGTAGATGACGAAGGAGTCCGCCGTGATGCCGATGGACACGATGGCGCCGGCGATGGCGGGCAGGTTCAACGTGAACCCGACGGCGCTGCCGAGCAGGACCATCGCGGCGTACGTGGCTGCCGCTGCGACCAACAGGGACCCCAGGACCACGATGCCCAGACCCCGGTAGTAGGCGAAGGCGTACAGCAGGACGATGACGAGGCCGATCAGGCCCGCGATCAACCCCACCCGCAGCTGCTCGCCGCCGAGCGTCGGGGAGATGCTCTCCACCTGGGAGGGTTCGAACGTCAGTGGCAGCGAGCCGAACTTCAGCACGTTCGCCAGCTGGGCGGCCGAGTCGGCGGTGAAGTTGCCGCTGATCTCCGCCTGTCCGCCGGGAATGTAGACGTTGGTGGTGGGAGCCGACTCCACGACGCCGTCGAGCACGACCGCGAACCGGTTGGTGGGCTGCGGGTTGGAGACGAGCTGCTGTGTCAGGGCCGCCAACTGGTCAGTGCCCTCGGCGTCGAAGTCGAGCGTCACCACGTAGTTCAGGTCGTTCGGCGGGATGCCGAAGGCGGCGTCGTCGATACGCTCCCCCGTGATGGCGACGGGGCCGAGCAGGAACTGTTCCACGCCGAGCGTGTCGCAGGCCACCAGGGGCTGGTCGAGGGCGTCGGTGACGGGATCCCCGCAGGTGTAGTTGGAGAACGCCTCGTAGTCCGCGGCCGTGGGCTGGTAGGCCAGCACGTCCTCGATGGGCAGCTGCTCGCCGTCAGAGGCGGTGGGGGGCGCCGTCGGGAGACCCGGGCCGCTGCCGTCCTCCGGGGCCGCCGCGCCGGCGGGAACCGCCAGCAGGACGGGCCGGAACGCCAGCTGCGCCGTCGAACCGACGAGGTCCACCAGGTCGTCGCGCTGGATGTTGGGGGCCGAGACGACGATGTGGCGATCTCCCTGGGTGGCGACCGAGGCCTCGCCGACGCCGAGGCCGTCGACGCGTTGCTGCATGATGTCGCGAGCCAGTTCGAGCGATTCCGGGGACACCTCCCGGTTGGTGGCGGTGAGCGTGATGGTCATGCCGCCCTGGAGGTCCAGACCGAGCCGGGGGGTCCACGTCCTTGTCACGGCCATGATGGTGTACATCAGGCCGACGACGATGAGGAAGACGAGCAGCGTCAGTCCGGGGCGGGGTTTGCGTGAGCTTGTGGCCACAGTGGTGTTCTTCTGTCTGGTGCAGGGTTGGCCGGATGACCGGCCGCGATCAGTTGTCGTGCTTGCGGGGCTCGTCGGCGTCGACCGGACGTGGGTCGAAGGTCTCCTCGCGGTACTCCTGCGGAACGTCTCCCAGCCCGGTCTCCGGGGCGGTGATCTCCTCAGAGAGGTACGTGTCGTCCTCGAGGACGTCCTCGTCGCTGAACTCGAACTCCTCCTCGTCGTCCTTCGCGGGACGCACGATGTTGGACTTCAGCATGGTGACCTCGGCCCCCGGTGCGAGCTCCACGATGACCTGTCGCGCGCCGACGTGGCGCAAGGTGCCGAACATGCCGGAGGTGAGCAGGACCCGGGCCCCCGGCTGGAGGGCGTCCAGCGTGGCCTGGTGCTCGCGCATCCGCTTCTGCTGGGGACGGATCATGAGGAAGTACATGAATGCTCCGAAAGCCAGGAGCATGACGAGGAATTCCATGGTTACCCTTCACATCAGTGGCGGTGTGCCGTGCGCCAGAATAGCCCAGTCGGTCCGGAGGGTCCGCAGCGGCGGGTTCACTGCGCGTCGTCGAAGAGGGCCGTCTGGCCGCCGGCCGGTGGCTCCATGCCCAGGTGACGGAATCCAGCCGCGGTGGCGACGCGACCCCGTGGGGTGCGCATCAACAGCCCCTCGCGGATGAGGAAGGGCTCGGCCACCTCCGAAACCGTCTCCATCTCCTCCCCCACGCTGAGTGCGAGCGTGGACAGGCCCACCGGCCCGCCGGAAAAAAGGCCACAGACCGCCTGCAACACGCCCCGGTCCAGCCGGTCGAGGCCGATCTCGTCCACCTCGTAGAGCTCCAATGCCGCTTTCGCCTGGGGGGTGTGGACGATGCCATGGCCCCCGACCTGGGCATAGTCGCGCACCCGGCGGAGCAGGCGGTTGGCGATGCGCGGGGTCCCGCGGGAGCGCCCGGCGATCTCCCGTGCCGCGTCCCGGTGCACGTCGATTCCGAGGGTGTCGGCGGAGGTCTCGACGATGCGTGTCAGGTCCTCGGCGGCGTAGAAGTCCAGCTGGGCGGTGAACCCGAACCGGTCGCGCAGGGGCCCGGGGAGCAGGCCGGCCCGAGTGGTGGCCCCGACCAGCGTGAACCTGGGCAACTCGATCGGGATGGCCGTCGCGCCGGGCCCCTTCCCGACGACGACGTCGACCCGGAAATCCTCCATCGCCAGGTAGAGCATCTCCTCCGCCGGGCGCGCCAGCCTGTGGATCTCGTCGATGAACAGAACCTCGCCCTCGTCCAGTCCGGAGAGGATGGCAGCCAGGTCGCCGGCGTGGGTGATCGCGGGTCCGGAGGTGATCCTGAGCCCGGCCCCCATCTCCGCTGCGATGATCATGGCCAAGGTGGTCTTGCCGAGGCCGGGAGGCCCGGACAGCAGCACATGGTCGGGACTCGAGCCGCGATGACGGGCGGCATCGAGGACCAACCCCAGCTGGTCCTGGACCCGGGTCTGGCCGTGGAAGTCCGCCAGTCGCTTCGGCCGCAGCGCGGACTCGAACGCTGCCTCGTCGTCACGTGCCGCGGGGTCGACCTCAGTGGGCTCCATTCCGCTCACCGCTTCGCCAGCGACGACAGGGCCGCCCTCATCAGCGAAGCGACGGGAATGGTGGGATCCTCCTCCACCAGGTGTGCCACGCCGTCACAGGCGGCGGCGGCGTCGCGAGTGGACCAGCCGAGCCCCTCCAGGCCCGCGACGACCTGCTGTCGCCACGCCTCCTCGCCGGGCCTTGCTGGCGGCTGTGCTGCGGTGTTCTCGCCGTCGCCCAGAACGAGGACACGGTCCTTGAGTTCAAGCACGAGCTTCTGGGCGCCCTTGCGTCCGATGCCGGGCACGGAGCACAGCGTGGCAAGGTCCTCGGCGAGGATGGCCTGCTTGATCCGTGAGGGACTCAGGACGGAGACGATCGCGACCGCGAGCCGTGGCCCGACGCCGGAGGCGGTCTGCACCAGCTCGAACGCGTCCCGCTCCTCCGGGTTGGCGAACCCGTACAGGGTCAGCGAGTCCTCGCGCACGACGAGGCTCGTGTGGACTGTGCTCGGTTCCCCCGGCCGCAGGGACGCACTCGTGGCCGGTGTGGTGTGCGCCAGGTACCCCACCCCGGCGACCTCGATGACGAAGGCGGTGGCCTCCGCCCGGACCACGGTGCCGCTCAGTTGCGCGATCACAGGGACCCCCGAGCCGCCAGCGTGGCCGTCACCAGTCGGTTGGTGGCGCCGCCCCTCCAGAGGTGGCAGATCGCCAAGGCGACCGCGTCGGCGGCGTCCGCGGGCCGCGGAGCCGCTGTCAGTCCCAGGACCTTGGCAACCAGGAGGCCCACCTGTGCCTTGTCGGCACGACCGGATCCGGTGACCGCCGCCTTCACCTCGCTCGGTGTGTGGAAGGCGGCGGGCAGACCCCGCCGTGCAGCAACGAGCGCTGCCACGCCCGACGCCTGGGCGGTGTCGATGACCGAGTGCCTGTTGTGCTGGGCGAAGACGCGCTCAATGGCGACGGCCTCCGGGGCGTACTCGTCGAACCATTCCGCCAGACCCGCCTCCAGCGCGAGGAGACGGAGGGCGACGTCGAGGCCGGCGTCGGTGCGCACCACACCGGCAGCCACGAAACGGGGCTTCCGCCCGAGTCCGCCGTCGACGATCCCGATGCCACACCGGGTCAGACCCGGGTCGATTCCCAGTACACGCATGTCGCCCTTTCGAACACTCGTTCGGATCATAGTCGAGTCGCTTCGGCGTGCCGGGGACGACTCGCGGGTCAGGGCGCCGACCGAGGGATCACTCCTCCTCGTCGAGGGCGGCCTCCACTTCCGGGCTGAGGTCGATGTTGCTGTAGACGTTCTGGACGTCGTCGGAGTCCTCCAGCGCGTCGATGATGCGGAACACCTTGGAGGCCACGTCGACCTCGTCGACGAGCTGCTCGAAGGACGGGACGAACTGCACCTCGGACGACTCATAATCAAGGCCGGCGGCCTCGATGGCCTTGCGCACCTCGACGACATCGCTGGGGTCGCAGAGCGCCTCCCAGACGTCCGACGCGTCGTCGACCTCCTCGAGGCCGGCGTCGAGAGCCGCCTCCATCACCGCGTCCTCCGAGACGTCCGCACCGTTCTGCTGCTTGGGCACCGCGACCACGCCCTTGCGCGAGAAGAGTCGCTGCACCGATCCCACGTCGGCCATGGTGCCGCCGTTGCGCGTCACCGCCACGCGGACGTCGGATGCGGACCGGTTGCGGTTGTCGGTGAGGCACTCGATGAGGATGGCAACGCCGGCGGGCCCGTAGGCCTCGTACATGATGGTCTCGTAGTCGGTGCCACCCGACTCGGCACCCGAGCCACGCTTGACGGCACGGTCGATGTTGTCATTGGGGACCGAGGACTTCTTGGCCTTCTGGATCGCGTCGTAGAGCGTGGGGTTGCCAGCGGGATCGCCGCCACCCAGGCGGGCCGCCACCTCGACGTTCTTGATCAGCTTGGCGAAGAGCTTGCCGCGCTTGGCGTCGATGACGGCCTTCTTGTGCTTGGTCGTCGCCCACTTGGAATGGCCTGACATTGAGCCTCGCTTCGGATCGGGATACCTGCGCTGGGCAAGCTTACCGAACCTCGGCCGGGGGCCCGGCTCACTGGTCCTTGAGCTCGCGGCTCCACAGTTCCAGCGAGTCGCGCACCTCGTAGTGGAGTCGCTGGTGCAGGTAGTCGGCGAAGCCGGGTTCCGAGGTGTCGACGCCGATCCCGGCGCCGGGACATCCGGCGTCGGTCATCGACGCGAGGGAGCGCTCGAGGAGTGCGGTGCCGATGCCGCGACCCCGGTAGTCGGGGTGGACACCGAGTCGGTCGGTCCATCCCTCCGTCACCCCGTCAAGCACCGCGGCGTCGTCCACCCCGGAGAGGGCATAGCCGACGATGCGTCCCTCCGCGAAGGCCACCCAGGACCAGGCGGGGCGGAAGTGCTCCCGCTCGAGTGACCGCAGCCACCGTTCGCTGTCGAGGGAGCGGCCGGGAACCGCGAAGCACTCGGCGTGCAGTTGCATGAGTGGCAGCGCGTGCTCGGCAGAGAAGGGGACGAGCTCGGCTCCCGGGACGGGTCCGGGGTCATGGCCGAGCGGCAGCGGCCGGTACATGTCGACGAACCACCGCACGGGCTGGAACCCCTCCTCCGCCAGGAGTCGTCGCAGCGCGACGTTGCGTTCCTCGGCATGGCATTCCGACCAGACCGGCCGTCCGGGCCACGATCGATCGCGAAGTGCTGCGGCGTGCCGGAGGTGCCAGGACACGAGCGCGCCGCCGAGTCCGAGGTGCCGATGGCTGGGGTGGACTCCCCCCAGCATGTGCACGTGCACCCCGTCGTCGCGGACCTCGGGCAGGTTCCATCCGAAGGCCAGCAGGTTGCCGTAGGCATCCCAGCCCCCCACCGCCGCGCCCTCCAGGTCGACATCCGCCGAGGAGAAGGCCCGCTCGGCAGACGTGAGCACGGCGTCGTCGAACGCCTCGATCTGGTCCCGCAGTGCATCGAGTTCGGAGACGTCGTCACGGGTCAGTGGGCGCCACTGGAGGTGGTGGTCCTCCACAGTCCACATGGGGTCGGGGGCGCTCACGTCCAAATCCTCGGACCGCGCGGCCGCTGCGCTGGGGCGGTTTGCTCCCATTGACGTCGCCAACGTGGCTGGCGCTCCACGGGGGCGGGGTCATCGCCGGTGCGCAGGGACTCCCACCACGTCGGCTGGTGCGAACCGGCCAGGTGCCCCACCGCCGATTGGATCTCCGCCGTCGCGTCGGCCAGCGTCCTGCCGCGCACGTAGACGGGTGCGCCAAAACGCACCGTCACCCGAGGCCGCAGACGCAGGGAGAGTTTGAGTGCCTCGGTCAGGCCGAGCGTGCCGAGGATGCCGACGGGGACGATCGGGACGTTGTGCTGGTTGGCCAGTTCCGCCGCCACGGTGGAGAACTCACCCACGCCACCGCGGGCGATCGGGTCCCCGGTGAAGACCACGACCGACCGTCCCCGGCTGAGCGCTCGCGACGGGCGTCGGACCGTCGTGCGGAAACCGGCGGGCAGCACTGCCCGTAGCACACGCCAGTCGAGCGGACCCGTCTCGTTCGAAGCCAGGACGACGGGCGGCTGGATGCCACGGAGCCGCTCCAACCCGAGGACCCGGTAGTCGACCCTCCATGTCAGGGAGCTGAGCAGGGCCGGGACACGGGTGAGGTCGCTCAGTCCCAGACGTTCCCGCGACGGCGGCGCCATGGCCCCGTCCCGTCGGCGCCCAGCGGGACCCGAGCCTGACGTCACGAGGCGCCACATGTCCTGGGCCCAGGTCAGACGCGGTCGGGGCCGGCGCCCGGACCTGCCCGCGGACCAGGTCGGCAGCGTTCTCATGTCGCCACCCTGGGCAGGACCGGTCCCGGCCCACGCAGCACCGTGATCCGTGGCGCAGGGCCGATTCGGTCGGCGACCATCTCCATGGCATCGGCGCAGGTGGTGGCGGCGCGGTGGCCCAGGAGCACGGCGCTCTGCCTGTCGGCGCCCACCCAGATGACCTCGGCGACGTGGCTGGCGGCCCGGGAGGCCCGGTAGAACTCATGGAAGTGACGCAGCGGGTGGGACGCTTGGTGGTCGCGGTAGAGCGTCGTGGACCACTCGTCCTCGATGGCGCGGCGCTCCAGGCGATCGCGTACGTCACGAGGGTCCACCGAGTCCCGCAGCCCGGCGAAGAGGTCGGCTGCGGCGGACTCGCGCTGGGAGAACAAGGGCCGAAGGGGGTGAAGTGCCAGCAGGACCCCGTCACGACGCACCACACCGTCCGAGGTGCCCGGTCCCCGGTCCACGAGTGCGTGGTGGAAAGCCCGCAGCGGGTTGCCCTCCGGCCGGTCGGCGCCCAGCAGAGGGCCCCATACCGGCGCCACCAGCACGTCGGCTGGGTGCGGGACGGACACCGTGTTGGCGGCCGTCCAGACCTGGCGGGCCTGCCGGGACACCTCGCGCCACCCGCCACCGATGAGGTCGGCGAGGCCGTGGTCAGCCCGAATACCGCGATAGAGCCTGTCAGCCCCTTGACGCGGGAGACCCGCGAGGACCTGGCGGGCCCCGGCGAGGGCGAGCTGATCCGCCAGGCGCCACTCCCACTCGCGCTTGTTCGCGAACGACAATTGGCGTCCCAACCGGGGGGGTGAGAGCACTGCCGCCACGCCCACCACATCGAGCCGGGCCAGCAGCACGTCGGCCAGCGCCTCGAGCGCCGTCTCGTCGGCGTCCAGGCCCCGGACGCGGTTGAGGGTCTCAACGTCAGCCAGGTTGGCCAAGGCCGCGTCCGGGTGGGACGGGCCGTCGACCACGTCGACGAGCACGACGAGCTCCGCTGCGGCGACATGCGGATGCACCCGCACGGGCCCTCCAGCCACGTCGCCCACGGTGACGAGGTCGGCGGCGGTGACGTCGTGGCTGGCGACCAGGCCGTCGGGGATGAAGGAACTCGCGATCCGCTCACCCAGGACGTCGAGCACCCGCCGGTCGGACCATCGGGGGGCCAGTCCGGACGCGGTGATGATCCTCACGTCGTCGACATCCGCGCGGGCGGCGGTCTCCAGCACGCGCTCCACGACGGTCCGGCGGACGTCGAAGCGCATGGGTGGGCGGGGACGGTCGTGATCGGCCACGACGATGACGAGGCGTCTGACTCCGGCCAGGCGTGCCTCGAGCGGTGCGGAGTCCACGGGCGTCTCGAGTGACTGGTCCACCAAGGACGCCGGGTCACCCGAGACGACGGGCTCGGCCCCATAGACAACCTGCGTCCCGGCCGGGAACCTCTCCAGCCCCAGCCCTGCCCCGGAGAAGGTCAGGAGTGGCGCCGTCCGATCGTTCGTGACGAGGGTGAATCCGGGCCTGCCCATGCCATCAGCTTCTCACGACGGGGAGCTTCCACCGGGGTGTCCCGGAGTGGACGCCCCAGTCCACGATCGACCAACCACTGGCCTTGGCAGCCCTCATCAGGCCCACATCGGGGCTCACCACGACAGGATTGCCCACGGCGCGCAGCATCGGGAGGTCGACGTGGCTGTCGGCGTAGGCGAACGAGGCCTCCAGGTCCACGCCGTGCAGTGCTGCGTAGTGGTTCAGCCACGCGGCCCTCGACTCCCCGACCATCGGGGGCCCGGTCAGGAAGCCGGTGCAGATGCCCTGTGCGTCGGTGGCGAGGTCGGCCGCGATGATGGTGTCGAAGAGCCCCTCGAAGGGGCGAGTCAGGGGTCGGATGACGCCAGTGATCAGCATGGTGGTGTGCCCTGCATCCCGGTGCTCGCGGATCCGACGCACGGCGTCGGGTGACGTGCGCTCCAGGATGTGAGGTGTCAGTCGCTCGTCCACGAAGCGTTCGAGTTCGGCCAGGTCTGCGCCGGCATAGCGTCGGTAGACCTGGCGCAGGAACACGCCGCGGTCCTTGCGCTCGGCGCCGATGTAGTTCGGCAACTGCCAGGCGACCTTGGCCACCTCGGCCACCCGGTCGGGCAGGCTGAGCTGTGGCAGTTTGAGCCAGAGGTAGTTCTCCACGACGTTGGAGGCCATGACCGTGCCGTCGAGGTCGAAGGCCGCGAGCACCGTGCCGGGCTCTGCGGGTCGCAGCTCCTTGAAGGTGGCCGAGCGAGCGCGGCGGCGCTTCCGTGCCGCCTCCAGCCGGCGCACCGGGTCCGTCACCGCAGGCGCGTGGACCTCCTCGATGTAGTGCTTCCAGTCGAAGGTGGCCGAGTCGAAACCAAAGCGCTCCCTGTCGTCGGGGTGAAGCGACTCGTGCAGCGCCAGGGTGCCGTCATCGACGAAGTGCAGCTCGGACTGGAGGTACTCGCCGTACAGGCTGAGGTACTTGTTGAGGAACTCGAGCTGCTTCGCGGTCTTGTCGAGCGTCTCGGCGGCCCTGCGGGTGTGCTTGCCGCGGGGCGCGTAGTCCAGCAGGCGGTTCCCGGCCGTGACACCCAGGGCCGCGAACCAGAGTTTCCGCTCGATGGGCTCCGCACCGGGGAACTCCCACGTGGCCAGCGGCGCCGTCCCCTTCGAGCCCACGTACGGGTGTTCCGCGAAGTAGTTGCGGATGTGTTCGTAGATCCCTCGGAACGTCAGCGGGTTACGGGCCCCGGAGCTGCAGTGGTAGAACTCGGGCTCCCCCACCGTCGGTTGCGTTGCGCAAACCGCCACGATGGCGTTGACGACGAGGTCGCAGGGGATGATGTCGATCACGGCGTCCGGGGAGGCCGGGAATTCCGGCAGCTGTCCCTTGCCGTAGGCGAGGATGATCGGGTCGGCCATCTTGAAGCCCTCGATCCACCCGGGGTGGGGGTACTGCAGCGAGGACTCGACGATGGCGGGTCGGACGACGGAGACCTGCATGTCGTGGCCGAGATGGGTCACGACGCGCTCCCCCATCGCCTTCGCGAAGGTGTAGACGTCCGTCCAGCCGAGCGAGCGTGCGCGCTCGGTCCCGGCGGCGATGAGTTCCTTGCGCACCCACTCGACGCGGCGGCGCTCGGTGTCCTCGGAGGTGGTGAGGTAACCGGCGCGCCGGTGGTGGCGCTCGGCCTCCTTCCGGAGCCGGGTGAGCTGCTCGGAGCTGCGGGAACGCGCCTCGACGTGTTCCTTCATCGCCAGCGCAGCCCGGGTCTCAGCCTCGTAGTCCACGTTGTGGACGTGATCGGCCTCCGGGATGGGCCCGCGGCGGCGACCGGCCGTGTAGGCGGTGGAGATGTGGACGTAGTGCGGGACTCGCTCCAGTTCGCCCGCCTCGTTGCTGCACGCTTCCCGGAGCCTGGTGATCAACGCCCTCGTGCCCAGCACGTTGGTCATGAACGCCTCGTCGATGGGCGGGTCGAAGGACACGTCCCCGGCGCAGTGCACAAGGATGTCGATGTCCCGTGGCAGCTCGGGGACATCCGGCAGGTCACCTTCGATGACCTCGACCCGGGATGCCATCAGTTCCTCCGGCGAGCCGGCTGCCTCGACCAGCTCCCGGAAGATGGGCTTGCGGAGGAGTGCGGCCACCCGCTCGGCGGCGCTGACGGAACCCTTGGGACGCACGATGACCCCGGTGCGTGTACCGGGCGACTCGGTCAGCACCTTCCACAGCAATTGCTCCCCGATGAAGCCGGTGACGCCGGTCATCACGAGCTTCTTGCCGTCCAGGAGTTCCGAGATACGTCCGGTCAGCAGGGGCGGGGTGTGCACGCGGGCGGTGTCGGGTACTCCGAAGCTGCTGCGGGGGGCTGCGGTCATGGTGTGTCTCCCTTGGCGACAGCGAGGGCTTCCGGAAGCGTGAAGTTCTCGAGGTAGAGAGCGGTGCCGATGATGGCGCCCTCAACGCCCTCGGGCACCAGTCGCTGGAGCGCGGCGATGTCGGCGAGGCTCGAGATCCCGCCCGAGGCGACAACGGCGGCGTGCGTGCGCACGCAGACGTCGCGCAGCAGTTCGAGGTTGGGGCCGGTGAGCATGCCGTCGGAGTTGACGTCCGTCACGACGAACCGCTGGCAGCCGGCGGCCGAGAGGCGATCGAGGGTCTCCTCCCACGGGCCGCCCTCTTGGGTCCAACCACGGGCGGCGAGCCTGGTGCCCCGAACGTCCAGTCCGATGGCGATGCGGTCCCCGTGCTCGGCGATGATCCGCTCGCACCATTCGGGGTGCTCCAGGGCGGCGGTGCCGATGTTGACACGTCGACAGCCCGTGGCCAGCGCGCGCTCCAGGGACGCGTCGTCCCGGATCCCACCCGAAAGCTCGACCTTGACGTCGAGCCCTCCGATGATGTCGCCCAGCAGGTCGGCGTTGCTGCCGCGGCCGAAGGCGGCGTCGAGGTCCACGAGGTGGATCCATTCCGCACCCTGCGCCTGCCAACGCTCAGCCGCTGCCAGGGGGTCGCCGAACTCCTTCTGGGTCCCGGCGATGCCCTGGACCAACTGGACGGCACCGCCCCCCTGGACGTCGACGGCGGGCAAGAGTTGCAGTTCATCCACGACGGTCAATCTATCCGACTCGACGACCCCCTCGAACGCCCGAACCGGTCTCTGGGCGCGGAGGCCGGAAATCTGCCAGGACCCCACGTCGCTCATCAGGGCAGTCAGGAGCCGCTGAGCCAGTTGCGCAGCAGCGCCACGCCGGCGGTGCCGGACTTCTCCGGGTGGAACTGCGTGGAGGAGATGCTGCCCTTCTCATGTGCCGCCACGAAGGAGACGCCCTCGTGCTTCGTCATCGAACTCAGTCCCCCGGGTGGGGGCTTCAGCACGGCGTAGGAGTGGACGAAGTAGAACCGCTCTCCCGACAGCCCCCGGAAGAGCCGTGATCCAGCGGGTGGAACCACGCGGTTCCACCCCATGTGCGGCAGGCGCCTGACGGGCAGGTGGACCACGTCCCCCTCGAGCACACCGAGTCCCCGTTCCTCGGTGCCGTGCTCGGTGCCGGAGCCGAAGAGGATCTGGTGGCCCACGCAGATCCCGAGCAGCGGACGCTCGGAAGCCACCCATTCAGCGACCAGCTCCCTGCCGCCTGCCGCCGTGAGCCCGCGCATGCACGCCCCGAACGCACCGACGCCGGGCACCACGAGGGCGTCCTGGGCTGTGAGCTGTGCGTGGTTGGCCGTCACCGTCACAGCAGCGCCCGCCTCCCGCAGGGCCTGGGCTGCGGAGTGGAGGTTGCCGGACCCGTAGTCGAAGAGGCCGACCCGCACCGGCGCGTTCAGAGCGCACCCTTCGTACTGGGGATGCCCTGCTGACGCGGGTCCAGTTCCACGGCGGTCCGCAACGCCCGAGCCAGCGCCTTGAACTGCGCCTCCACGATGTGGTGCGGGTCACGCCCGGCCAACAGGCGCAGATGGACGCACAGTCCCGCGTTGAGGGCCAGGGATTCCACCACGTGGTAGGTCATCGATCCTGCGTACGGGACGCCCGAACCACCGATCAGCGCGTACACCTGGGCGTCGGGCTCGCCCTCGCAGACCGCATAGGGCCGGCCCGCCACGTCCACGACACACTGGGCGAGCGCCTCGTCGAGTGGCACCATCGCGTCCCCGTAACGTCGGATCCCTGATTTGTCACCGAGGGCCTCCCGGATCGCTTGACCCAGCACGATGGCGGTGTCCTCGACCACATGGTGGCCGTCGATGTGGACGTCGCCCTGCGCCTGGATGTCCATGTCGATCAACGAGTGCTTGCTGAGGGCGGTGAGCATGTGGTCGTAGAACCCAACTCCGGTGGAGACGCTCGAGCGGCCCGTCCCGTCGAGGTTGACTGTGACCTCGATCGTCGACTCGCTCGTGGCGCGTGAGGCCGTTGCTGTGCGGTTCATTGGGTCTCCTGTTTCTGGAGGGGGTCGATCTCGTCGAGGGCGGTACGGAGGGCAGCCATGTCCTGCGGTGTGCCGGCGGACGCTCGCAGGTGACCTTCCGGTCCGGTCTCCCGGATGAGGATGCCCCGGTCCAGCAGAGCCTGCCAGACGGCGTGGCGATCAGGGAAGGTTCCGAAGCAGACGAAGTTGGCATCGGAGGGCACCACGTCGTAGCCGCGGTCGACGAGCCACTCCTGGAAAGCCCGGGTCTCGGCGGCCAGGTCGCGCACCTTGGCGAGCAGTTCGTCGGCATGGCGGAGGGCGACCTCGGCCAATGCCTGGGTTTGTGAGCTGAGGTGGTACGGCAGGCGCACGATGCGGCAAGCGTCGACGATGGCCGGGTCCGCCGCGAGGTAGCCCACCCGTCCCCCGGCCAGGGCGAACGCCTTGCTCATGGTCCTGGTGACGACGAGCCGGGGGTGGTGGCGCAGGAGTTCCAGGGCGCTCGGCCCTCTCGAGAACTCCTGGTAGGCCTCGTCGACGACGACGATCGCGTCGGTGGCGGAGCAGAGGCGGTCGATGACCTCGAGCGGGGTCGAGGTGCCGGTCGGGTTGTTCGGGGTGGTCACCAGGACCAGGGTGGGACGGTGCCGGTCGATCGCCTCCAGTGCCCGCGCCGCGTCGATCGTGAAGTCCGGCTCACGTGGCACAGTGACGTAACGGGTGAAGGTGTTGCGGGCGTACTCCGGGTACATGGAGTACGTGGGGGTGAACGTCAGGACAGACCTGCCGGGCCCCCCGAACGCGGTCAGCAGGTGGGTCATGACCTCGTTGGAGCCGTTCGCGGCCCAGATGTTGTTCACCGCGAGGCCGTGGCCCAGGTAGTTCGCGAGCGCCGAGCGCAGGCCTGTGGCCTCCCGATCCGGGTAGCGGTTCATCGTGGCCCCGGTTCGCACCACCGCTTCGGCCATCTCCCGCCGGAGGGCCTCCGACGGCGGGTACGGGTTCTCGTTGACGTTCAGCACCACCGGCACGATCAGCTGTGGCGCCCCATAGGGCTCGGCTCCCCGGAGATCGTCGCGGATCGGCAGGTCGTCCAGCGCGCTCACGCCCGACGCCTGACGCGGATCGCAGCAGCGTGGCCGGGGAGGTCCTCCGCCAGGGCGAAGCCCTCGACGCCATCGGCGAGCTCCTCGAGGGCTGCGGCGTCGTAGTCGATCACGTGCACGTGGCGTAGGAAGCTCTGCACCCCCAGCCCAGAACTGTGGCACGCGCAGCCGGCGGTGGGCAGCACGTGGGTGGAGCCGGCCGAGTAGTCCCCGAGGCTGACCGGCGAATGCGCGCCGACGAAGATGGCGCCCGCGTTTCGGATGCCCTCGGCCACCCGGGCAGCGTCGCGCGTCTGGATCTCGAGGTGCTCCGCGGCGTAGGCGTTGGCGACGTCAATGGCCTGCTCGACGTCGCGCACCAGGACCACGGCGCTCTGGCGGCCGCCGAGCGACGTGCGGATCCGCTCGGCGTGCTTGAGCACGGGGACCTGCTCCTCGAGTTCTCGCACCACCCGGGCGGCAAGATCCTCCGAGTCGGTCACGAGCACGGACGCGGCCATCGGGTCGTGCTCGGCCTGGGAGACCAGGTCGGCGGCGACGAAGGCGGCATCGGCGTCCTCATCGGCGATGATCGCGATCTCGGTGGGCCCGGCCTCGGAGTCGATGCCCACGATGCCTCGCAGGTAGCGCTTCGCGGCCACGACGTAGATGTTCCCGGGACCCGTGACCATGGAAACGGGCTCGCACAGGTCGGGCACCCCGTGCGCGAACATGGCGACGGCCTGGGCGCCCCCAACGGCGTAGACCTCGTCGATCCCAAGCATGTGGCACAAGGCCAGGATGTTCGGGTGCGGCAGGCCCCCGAACTGCTGCTGGGGCGGGGACGCGACGGCGATGCTGGACACCCCGGCGACCTGCGCGGGGACGACGTTCATGATGACGCTCGACGCCAGAGGCGCCAGGCCCCCCGGAACGTAGAGCCCGACACGGTCCACGGGGATCGAACGGAGACCGACTCTGGCCCCCGGAGCCAGCTCGGCGACGGGCTGGTCACGCGCGGTCTCCAGGGCCTCGGCGACCTCGCGGCGTCGCCGGATCGACTCGGCGAAGGCGCTCGCCAGGTCCGGTTCCAATCCCGCTGCACACCGTTCCAACTCGGCGACCGGCACCCGGAGGTGGGCGGGGCGGACGTGGTCGAACTGCTCGCTGTAGTCGAGGAGGGCGTCGGCGCCGCGGCGGGCGACGTCATCACAGATCGGCCGCACCACCCCGACCGCCTGCTCGACGTCGAAGTCGGCGCGGGGCAGGTGGGTGCGGTAACGGGAGGTCACGTCCCGCAGGTCGACGGTTCTCAGCACGAGGCCCAAGCTTAGTCGGCCGGGACCGCCTCGGGCGCGGTGGCAGCCGTCGGCGGACGGTCCCCGTCCTCCGGCCAGAAGGCTGCGAGCAACATGACCGGGGTGACGGCGAAGAAGGGAGCCACCAGCAGTGCCGCCATGGACCTCAGCTGCAGATCCACCGGAACGGCATCGCCCGGTGAGGCGTTGGCGAGTCGTTCGGCGAAGCCGTCCTGACCCACCAAGCCGCCCACCTGCCACACGACAATGGCCGTGGCTCCGGCACCGAGGGTGGCCGCTGCGACGACCCACCAGCCGAGGTCCTTGAACAGCGTCCACGCTGCAATGCCGGCGGCGAGGCCGAGCCCCGCGGTCAGCACGACGAAGAGTGCGTCGGGGGCGATGACCTGGGCCAGTGCCCGTTCGGGCAGCTGGGCACTGAGGTCGTCCGCCACCACGTAGCGGGGGCGTTCGGCGGTCCCCGCCCACACACCCCCGAACACGGCCCCGGCGCTGAGGCAGCCCAGGAGGTACCACGCCAGGGTGACGAGCGTGGCGTAGCGCTGGCGCGGCATCAGCCGGCCCGCCCGACACTGACACAGCTGGGCCCGAGGATCGCCTTGAGGTCGGCGAACAGGGGTGAGCTGGGTGAGACGCGATAACCATCCCCGAGCCGCAGCGTCGTCACCTTGCCGCCGCTGCGCAACTGCAGGTGGACCTCGGCAGAGCCTGGATACCCCGCCAGCACCTGCTTCAGCTCTGAGACGACGCCCGGCGTGCAGCGCACCGTCGGCAGCGTCAGCAGGACGGGTCCGGAGACGCCATCGCTGGAAACCTGGGGCACGGTGATGTCCTGGGCACGCATCCTGGCGCGGTCCTCGTCACCGGAGTCGACGACACCGCTGATGGTGACGACCGTGTCCGGGGCGAGGTGCGCGGCGACCTGGTCGTACGTGCGCGGGAAGACCATGACCTCGATCGAGGCCGTCAGGTCCTCGAGGACCACCTGGGCCCAGAACTGGCCCTTCTTGTTCACACGTCGGTTGACCGACGTGATAAGTCCGCAGACGGTGGTGTCACCGCGGTGACCGTCCGGCGCCGCGACGGAGGCGATGGAGTGGCTGCCGTTCGACTGGAGGATGTGCTCCATCCCGTTCAACGGGTGGTCGGAGACGTAGAGCCCGAGCATCTCCCGCTCGAAGGCGAGCTTGGCGCGCTTGTCCCACTCGTCGACGTCCGGGATCACAAGGCCCTGACCGGAGTCCTGGGGGGCGTCGTCGAAGCCGACCCCGAAGAGGTCGTCCTGACCGTTCTCCGCATTCTTCTTGATGTCGATGATGGCGTCGACGGCCTGTTCATGGACCGCGAGGAGCCCACGGCGGGTGTGGCCGAGTTCGTCGAACCCGCCCGCCTTGATGAGCGATTCGATCACGCGCTTGTTGCACATCAGCAGCGGTGCTTTGTCCAGGAAGTCCTGGAAGTCCCGCGCCGGTCCCTTCTCGGAGCGTGCCTGGGTCCAGGCGGTGACCACCTTGTCACCGACATTGCGCACGGCACCCAGGCCGAAGCGGATGTCGGTTCCCACGGGGGTGAAGGCCAGCTCCGAGGAGTTGACGTCGGGCGGCAGGACACGGATCCCCATCCGGCGGCACTCCGCGAGGTAGATCGAGGACTTGTCCTTGTCGTCCCGCACCGATTGGAGCAGGGCGGCCATGTACTCGGTCGGGTAGTTCGCCTTCAGGTAGGCGGTCCAGTAGGACACGAGTCCGTAGGCCGCGGAGTGCGCCTTGTTGAACGCGTAGTCCGAGAACGGCACAAGGGTGTCCCACAACGCCTTGATGGCGCCCGCGCTGAAGCCCCGCTCCTGCATGCCGCGCGAGAAGATCTCGTACTGCGCGTCCAGCTCGGACTTCTTCTTTTTGCCCATGGCGCGACGGAGCATGTCGGCACTGCCCAGCGTGTAACCGGCGAGCTGCTGGGCGATTGCCATGACCTGCTCCTGGTAGACGATGAGACCGTAGGTCTCGCCCAGGATCGGCTCGAGCGCCTCCGCCAGTTCGGGGTGCAGGGGTTCGACGGGCTCGCGACCCGTCTTGCGACGTGCGTACTTGTTGTGGGAGTCCGCGCCCATCGGCCCGGGCCGGTACAGGGCGCCCACGGCGGAGATGTCCTCGAAGCAGTCGGGCCGCATGGAGCGCAGGAGGGCCCGCATCGGCCCGCCGTCGAGCTGGAACACCCCCAGGGTGTCGCCCGCGGCGAGGAGGTCGAACGTGGGCTGGTCGTCGAGGGGCAGGTCCTCCAGGACGACGTCGATGCCACGGTTGGCCTTGATGCTGCGCACGGCGTCGTCGATGACCGTGAGGTTGCGCAACCCCAGGAAGTCCATCTTGATCAGGCCCAGCGACTCGCAGCCCGGGTAGTCGAACTGGGTGATGACGGCGCCGTCCGCCTCCCGCTTCATGATCGGGATGATGTCCAGTAGCGGCTCGGAGCTCATGATCACGCCGGCGGCGTGCACGCCCCACTGGCGCTTGAGGCCCTCCAGCCCCTTGGCCGTGTCCACGACGAGCTTGACGTCGGACTCCGACTCGTAGAGCTCCCGGAATTCGCCGCCCTCGGAGTAGCGCTTGTGCTCGGGGTTGAAGAGCTCAGCGAGCGGCACCCCCTTGCCCATGACGTCAGGCGGCATCGCCTTGGTGATGCGCTCGCCGACGGCGAAGGGCATGTCGAGCACGCGGGAGGCGTCCTTGACGGCGGCCTTGGCCTTGATGGAGCCGTACGTGACGATCTGGGCGACCTTGTCGCTGCCGTACTTCTCGGTGACGTAGGCGATGACCTCGCCGCGACGACGGTCGTCGAAGTCGATGTCGAAGTCGGGCATCGAGACGCGCTCGGGGTTGAGGAAGCGCTCGAACAGCAGTCCGTGGTCGATGGGGTCGAGGTCCGTGATGCGCATGGCGTAGGCGACGATGGACCCCGCGCCCGAGCCACGGCCCGGCCCGACCCTAATGCCGTTGCGCTTCGCCCAGTTGATGAAGTCGGCGACGACGAGGAAGTAGCCGGTGAAGCCCATCGAGGAGATGATCTGCATCTCGAACTCGGCGCGCTCGCGCACGTCGTCACGGATGCCGCCCGGGTAGCGGTGGCGGAGACCGCGCTCCACCTCCTCGCGGAACCACGAGTCCTCCGTGTGGCCGTCGGGGACGTCGAACCGCGGCATGAAGGTGCCGATGCCCTCGTCGAAAACGGTCTCGATGCGCTCGGCGATGGCCAGCGTGTTGTCGCAGGCCTCCGGGAGCTCCGAGAAGAGGGCGCGCATCTCGGCCGGGGACTTGAGGTAGTACCCGGATCCGTCGAACTTGAAGCGGTCCGGCGACGACTTCCGGGACCCGGCGGAGACGCACAACAGCGTGTCGTGCGCGTCGGCGTCGTCCGCGTGGACGTAGTGCAGGTCGTTGGTGGCCACCAACGGCAACTGCAGGTCCTTGGCGAGCCGAAGCAGGTCCTGGCGGACCCGGGTCTCGATGCTGAGGCCGTGGTCCATCAGCTCCACGTAGAAGTTGCCCTCGCCGAAGATGTCGCGGAATTCTGCCG
The DNA here is from genome assembly GCA_947499145.1 of uncultured Arachnia sp. Lineage (GTDB taxonomy): Bacteria > Actinomycetota > Actinomycetes > Propionibacteriales > Propionibacteriaceae > Arachnia. Next base: position 167,138 of record CANMNB010000007.1, on the reverse strand, counting down.
CTGCGGCCCGTGCGTTGTCGTACTGACCGAGCCGGAGGAAGGTCTGGACCTCCCCCGATGGGCAGCCGGTGGTGGCGATGAGCCCGCGGCCGTACTGGTTGAGCAGCTCCCGGTCGGCGCGTGGCTTGTAGAAGAAGCCCTCCAAGGAACTGCGGGAGCTCAACCGGAACAGGTTGTGCATGCCGTCCTTGTTCGACGCCCACATGGTCATGTGCGTGTAGGCGCCCTTGGACGACACGTCGTCCCCGGTGCCGTCCCCGAACTGGACGCGCTTGCGTTCCGAGCGGTGAGTGCGCGGCGTGAGGTAGGCCTCGAGCCCGATGATCGGCTTGACGCCCGTGTCCTTGGAGGCCTTGTAGAACTCGTAGGCGCCGAACATGTTGCCGTGGTCGGTGATGGCGAGCGCCCCCATGCCCATCCGCTCGGCACCGTTGAACAGCTCCTTGATACGGGCCGCACCGTCGAGCATGGAGAACTCTGTGTGACAGTGCAGGTGGACAAACGAATCCGACACCCGTTTCCTCCCTGGAGCTACGTCGACCGACGACGCACCACACTACCCCGACTGCGCCGTGCCTCCCGAACGCGCGACGCCGAGTCGGCGACCGGGTTCAGCCCAGCGCGCCGATGACCTGCACTGCGATGATCTTGGTGATGATGCCCAGCGCGAAGAGCGCCGCGTAGCCCGCATCGACGCGCTCGTCGCTCACGCGGGACGTGGCGAAGGAGAGGATCGCCGGCTGGCCGACGTAGCCCGCGAAACCGCCCGATGCGCGCTGGGCGCTGAGCCCCAGGAACCGTGCCCCGGTCAGGAAGAGCAGCGCTGACACGACCACGATCACGGCGGCAAGGACGCCGGCTCGCACCCCGGTACCGGTGAAGGCCTGGGCCGCGAACATCTCCCCGGAGGACAGGCCGACGGCCGCGAGGAACAGCAGGAGCCCCAGCTGGCGAATGGTGAGGTTCACCGACAGGGGGATGTTCCAGATGAGGGGGCCGCTGCGGTGGACCGCCCCGAGCACCATGCCGACGACGAGCGGCCCCGCGGCCGGGCCCAGTGCGAACTCGAGTCCGCCGGGCAACCGGATGGCCACCGAGCCGAGCAGCAGCCCGGCCACCATGCCGAGGCCCAGTGCCAGGGCGTCCGCCTCCGAGATGCGGCGCTCCGAGTCGCCCAGATAGGACGTCAGTCCGTCCCACTCGCCCCGAGGGGCGACGGCCAGAACGCGGTCGCCGAGTTGCAGCACGAGGTCGTCGCGGGCGAGCAGGTCGGTGTCGCCACGCCGAACCCTGGTCAGGACCCCTCCGAATCGGCCGGGCAGGTTCAGCTGTGCCACGGTGCGGCCCGCGACGGCCGGCGACGAGATGACGAGACGTCGGAAGTCCACGGCGTCGCGGTCGGAGGTCAGTTCCCGCGCCAGCCGGTGGCCGAGGTAGCCCACGGCCTCGTCGACCGCCGCCGGGGCCCCGATCACCAGCACCTGGTCGCCGGGGTGCAGGTCCTCCCCCGGAGCGAGGACGCGGGTGCGACCACCGCGGATCAGGTAGCTCATCTTGATCGTCTCGTCGAGCCACCCGGGAACGTCGCGCAAGGCCGTCGCCGTCTCGACGTGGACGGACTCCGCGACCAGGCCGTCCGCGCTGGGCGGTGCCGCGTCCCGGCGCCCGGGCCAGCGGCGCTGGACCACCAGTCCCACGGCGACGATGGCCAGCACCACCCCGACGGGGTAGCCCAGCGAGTAGCCGACCGCGGCGTCGGGGCTGCCGGTGGCCTCGGTGGCGGCCGCCAGGGCGGGGGTCGAGGTGAGGGCGCCGGCAAGGAGACCGGCCACCAGGGGCGAGTCCAAGCCCAGGGTATCACCCAGCACGACGGCGAGCACGGCCGCCACCGCGATCACGCCCACCCCGAGCGCCATCAGGGGCAGCTGCTGGCGCAGGTCGGCGAAGAAGGTCTCCCCAGCGGCGAGCCCGACCGTGTAGACGAAGAGCGCGAGTCCCAGCGTCGAGATGAGCCCGAGGCCCTCCCCCAGCGCTGGCTCCCATGCCCCGAATGCCAGGCCCACGAACAGCGCGCCCGCGGCGCCGAACCGGAGCGGTCCGAACGGGATCACGCCCACCGCGGCGCCGAGCGTCACGACCAGCAGGATCGAAAGCAGCGGTGAGGAGGTCAGCAGGTCGAGCACCGGGGTCCTTTCCGTGCAGCCGGACGGGCTGCCAGCAGGCTACTCCCCCGCGGGACGAAGCCCGCTCAGACCAGCAGCTGTCGCACCTCCGGCCCGATCGGGCGTGGCAGTTTCGAGGCCCCACTGAGGTATTCGTCGACGCCCTTCGCCGCGGAACGGCCCTCAGCGATGGCCCAGACGATGAGCGACTGGCCGCGCCCGGCGTCGCCGCAGGCGAAGACTCCCGGGACGTTCGTGGCGAACTGCTCATCGCGGCGGATGTTGCCACGCTCGTCCAACTCGACGCCGAGTTGCTCGGCGATGGTCGTCTCGGGACCGACGAAGCCCATGGCCAGCAGCACCAGCTGGGCAGGGATGTGGCGCTCGGAGCCCTCCACCGGCACGAAGCGGCCCCCCTCGAAGCGCACCTCGGTGAGGTCGAGGCCCGCGACACGTCCCTCGTCGTCGCCGACGAAGCGCGTGGTCGAGACGGCGTAGAGCCGCTCGCCCCCCTCCTCGTGGGCCGAGCTCACCTTGAAGGTCATCGGGTACGTGGGCCACGGCTGGTGTGTGGGCCGGGTGCTGGGTGGCGTCGGCATGATCTCCAACTGGGTGACGGATCGCGCACCCTGCCGCAACGCGGTGCCCAGGCAGTCGGCGCCCGTGTCACCCCCGCCGATGATCACCACGTCCCTGCCCGCCGCACTGATCTGCCCCTCGACCTGCTGCCCGACGGCAACCCTGTTGGCCTGGGGCAGGTACTCCATGGCCTGGTGGATGCCGGCCAGTTCCCTGCCCTCCGCGGGCAGGTCCCGGGCCTTCGTCGCTCCGATGGCGAGGACGACCGCCTCGAACCGCTCGAGGAGCTCCGGTCCGGTGATGTCCTCACCGATGGTGACCGAGGGGAAGAACTGCGTGCCCTCCAACACCATCTGCTTCAGTCTCCGGTCGAGGACCGACTTCTCCATCTTGAACTCGGGGATGCCGTAGCGCAGCAGGCCCCCGATGGCGTCGGCGCGCTCGTAGACGACCACCGTGTGCCCCGCCCGGGTCAGCTGCTGGGCCGCGGCGAGGCCCGCGGGTCCCGAGCCGATGACGGCCACCGTCTTGGCCGTGTGCCACTCCGGCTGCTGTGGGACGACGCGGGAGTCGTCCCACGCCTTGTCGATGATCGCGACCTCGACGTTCTTGATGGTGACCGGGTCGCCCGTGATCCCGACGACGCAGGCCGTCTCACACGGGGCCGGGCAGAGCCGTCCCGTGAACTCCGGGAAGTTGTTGGTGGCGTGCAGCCGCTCGAGGGCTGTCTGCCACTCGTCACGCCACACCAGGTCGTTCCACTCCGGGATGAGGTTGCCCAGCGGGCACCCCGAGTGGCAGAACGGGATGCCGCAATCCATGCAGCGACCGGCCTGTTGGCTGATGATCGGCAACAGCGCCCGTCCGGGGCTGCCCGGGTAGACCTCGGACCAGTCTCGGACACGTTCGTCCGCCGGTCGCCTCGCCGCGACCTCGCGCGGTGTCGTCATGAAACCCTTCGGATCAGCCATGAGCGGCCTCCATCATCAGTGCGGTGGTGGTGTCGTCGTCGAGTCCTTCGGCCTCGGAGGTCTCCTTCACGGCCAGGACTCGTGCCCAGTCGCGGGGCTGCACCTTGGTGAGGTGGGCCCTGAGTTCCTCGCGCGGCATGGCCAGCAGAGCCGCCGCGCGGCCCGAGCCGGTTTCGTCGTGGTGGGTTCCGAGCAGGGCGCGGACCCGGGCGAGTTCCGCATCGCTGAGCGGCAGCGGATCCACGAACTCGGTGTTGAGGTCGAGCAGGTCGAGGTCGTACACATAGGCGAGCCCTCCCGACATGCCCGCCGCGAAGTTCCGACCGGTCTCCCCGAGCACGAGGACCTCCCCGCCGGTCATGTACTCGCAGCCGTGGTCGCCGACGCCCTCCACGACCGCGACGGCCCCGGAGTTGCGCACGCAGAACCGCTCACCAGCGATCCCCTGCAGGTACAGCTCTCCGGAGGTGGCTCCGTAGCCCACGACGTTGCCGGCAACGATCTGGGTGGCCGGGTCGAAGGAGGACGCCGCATCCGGGGTGATGACGACCCGACCGCCCGACAGCCCCTTGGCGACGTAGTCGTTCGCGTCGCCGGTCAGGCGCAGGCTCACACCGGCCGGGAGGAAGGCCCCGAAACTCTGCCCCGCGGTGCCGACCAGGCGGATGTCAATGGTGTCATCGGGCAGTCCCCGGCCCTCGGTGATGAGCGTGACCTCGTGACCGAGGAGTGTCCCGACGGTGCGGTCGGTGTTGTTGACCGCGGTCTCGATGACCACACGCTCCCCGCTGTGCAGGGCCGGGGCCGCTGCGGCGATGAGGCGCTGGTCGAGCTTCCGTTCGAGTTGGTGGTCCTGGGGACGGACCCGACGGAGCGGGTCGGCCCCCTCGATGCGGGTGAGGACGGGCGCGAGGTCGAGGCCGGCTGTCTTCCAATGCCCCACGGCCTCGGCGACGTCCAGAGCCTCCACGTGGCCGATGGCCTCGTCGAGCGACCGCATGCCGAGCGAGGCGAGGATCTCACGCACCTCCTGTGCGATGAACATGAAGAAGTTCACGACGTGGTCAGGATCACCGGTGAACTTCGCACGCAGCTCGGGGTTCTGCGTGGCAACGCCCACGGGGCACGTGTCCTTGTGGCAGACGCGCATCATGACGCAGCCGCTGACGACCAGGGGCGCGGTGGCGAAGCCGTACTCCTCCGCCCCGAGCAGTGCGGCGATGACGACGTCGCGGCCCGTCTTGAGCTGGCCGTCGCATTGCACGACGATCCGGTCCCGCAGCCCGTTGAGCAGCAGTGTCTGCTGGGTCTCTGCGAGCCCGAGCTCCCACGGGGCTCCGGCGTGCTTGATGGAGGTCAGCGGAGCCGCCCCAGTCCCGCCATCGTGGCCGGAGATGAGCACGACGTCCGCCATGGCCTTGGCGACTCCGGCCGCCACGGTGCCGACGCCGACCTCGCTGACCAGCTTGACGTGGACCCGGGCTGCCGGGTTGGCGCACTTGAGGTCGTGGATCAGCTGCTTGAGGTCCTCGATCGAGTAGATGTCGTGGTGCGGTGGCGGCGAGATCAGTCCGACGCCCGGCGTCGAGTGGCGCGTCTTGGCCACCCACGGGTACACCTTCGCGCCTGGCAGCTGGCCGCCCTCGCCGGGCTTGGCGCCCTGGGCCATCTTGATCTGCAGGTCCGTGGCGTAGGTGAGGTACTCGCTGGTGACGCCGAAGCGGCCTGAGGCCACCTGCTTGATCGCCGAGCGGCGCTGCGGGTCGTGCAGGCGTTCGGGATCCTCGCCGCCCTCGCCGGTGTTCGACTTGGCCCCGATCCGGTTCATCGCGATGGCAAGGGTCTGGTGGGCCTCCATCGAGATGGAGCCGTAGCTCATCGCACCCGTCGAGAACCGCTTGACGATCTCGGTGACGGGCTCGACCTCGTCGATGTCGATCGGCTGGCGGTCGTCGGCGAACCGCAGGAGCGACCGCAGCGTCATGAGGCGCTCCGAGTTCTCGTTCACCAACGAGCTGTAGCGCTTGAACTGCTCGTAGTCCCCGGTGCGCGTGGCGTGCTGGAGTCGGAAGACCGTCTCCGGGTCGAAGAGGTGCGGCTCCCCCTCGCGACGCCACTGGTACTCACCGCCAATGGGCAGGTCTCGGTGCGCCAGGGGGATGCCGTCGGACGGGTAGGCACGCAGGTGGCGTTCCCGGATCTCGGCGGCGATCTCCTCGAGGCCGACACCGCCGAGCCGCGACGTCGTTCCCGTGAAATAGCGCGCGACGAAGTCGCCGTCGAGCCCGATGGCCTCGAAGATCTGGGCGCCGCTGTAGGAGGCGACGGTGGAGACGCCCATCTTGCTCATCACCTTGAGCACGCCCTTCGCGAGAGCGGCAGCGACGTTGCGGATCGCGAGCTCCGGCAGCACGGAGACGAACGTCTCGCGACGCGCGAGGTCCTCGGCGGACTCGAACAGCAGGTAGGGGTTGACCCCCGCGGCGCCGTAGCCCAGCAGCAGCGCGACGTGGTGCACCTCCCGCACGTCGCCGGCCTCGACGACGATCCCCACCTGGGTGCGGGTCTTCTCACGGACGAGGTGGTGGTGGACGGCCGCGGTGAGCAGCAGCGATGGGATCGGGGCCAGTTCAGCGGTCGAGTGCCGGTCGGAGAGCACGATCGCGCGTGCTCCGCCGCGGATGGCCGCCGAGACCTCGGCACACAGCTCGTCGAGCTTTCCGGCCAGGGCGCGGGCACCGCCGTCGACCTTGTACAGGCCCCGCACCACGTGGGTGGAGAACCCCGGGAGACTGCCGTCGGAGTTCAGCCGCACGATCTTGGCGAGCTGTTCGGAGTCCAGGATCGGCGTCGACATCGAGATGATGCGCGCCGCCTCGGGGGTGGGCTCCAGCAGGTTCCGCTCGGGCCCGATGGTGGTGGTGAGCGACGTCACCAGTTCCTCGCGGATGGCGTCGAGCGGCGGGTTGGTGACCTGCGCGAACAGCTGGGTGAAGTAGTCGAACAGCAACCGCGGGCGCTCGGACAGCACGGCGATCGGCGTGTCGGTCCCCATGGAGCCGATGGGCTCGTAGCCCGCGTTGGCCATGGGGGCGACGATGTGGCGCAGCTCCTCGTGCGTGTAGCCGAAGACCTGCTGCCTGCGCGTGACGGACGCGTGGGAGTGGACGATGTGGGCACGGCTCGGGAGCTTGTCGAGGGCGATCTTGTTCTGCCGCACCCAGTCCCCGTACGGCCGGTCCGTGGCGAGGCGACCCTTGATCTCCTCGTCGGGGACGATCCGATGCTCCGCCAGGTCCAGCAGCAGCATGCGGCCGGGCTGCAGACGTCCCTTGGACACGACCTGCTCGGGTGGGATCGGCAGGACGCCTGCCTCCGAGGCGAACACCACCAGGCCGTCGGTGGTCTCCCAGTAACGGCCGGGGCGCAGCCCGTTGCGGTCCAGGACGGCCCCGATGACGGTGCCGTCGGTGAACGTGACGCTGGCGGGACCATCCCAGGGCTCCATGATGGCCGCGTGGTACTCGTAGAAGGCGCGCAGCTGCTCGTCCATCGTGTCGTGACGCTCCCACGCCTCCGGGATCATCATCAGCACCGCGTGCGGGAGGGAACGACCTCCCAGGTGGAGCAGCTCCAGGACCTCGTCGAACGAGGCGGAGTCAGACCCACCGTCGGAGCAGATGGGGAAGAGGCGCTCGAGGTTGCCCGGGATGAGCTTGCTCGTGAGGAGGGCCTCCCGCGCGCGCATCCAGTTCCGGTTGCCGCGCACGGTGTTGATCTCGCCGTTGTGGGCGATCATCCGATAGGGGTGGGCGAGCTCCCAGGCGGGGAAGGTGTTGGTGGAGAACCGTGAGTGGACGAGCGCGAGGGCGGAGGCGACACGCTCGTCGTGCAGGTCGGGGAAGACCTCCTCCAACTGAGCGGTGGTGAGCATGCCCTTGTAGACCAGGGTGCGCGACGACAGGGAGGCGAAGTAGACGCCCGCCTCGTGCTGCGCGCGGCGCCGGAGCGCGAAGGCCCAACGGTCGAGTTCGATGCCGGTGCGCTCGCGCCGCGGCGCGACCACCAACTGCTCGAAGTGCGGCATCACGCCGAGGGAGACCGGCGACAGGGTGTCGGTTCGCACGGGCACCTCTCGCCAGGCGAGTACCTCGAGCTCCTCCTCGGCCGCAATGCCGGCGATGGCGTCCTTGGCCGCCCGACGCTCATCCGCGTCGACAGGCAGGAACGCCATCCCGACGGCGTAGCCCCCCTGTTCCGGGAGACGGACCTCCAGCTCGGAGCGCAGGAAGGCGTCGGGGACCTGGATCAGGATGCCGGCGCCGTCACCCGCCGCCTCGTCGGCCCCCGTGGCGCCGCGGTGGTCGAGGTTGCGCAGGGCCTCGAGGCCCTGGGCGACGATGCTGTGCCTGGGGACGCCGTCGAGCTGGGCGACGAACGCCACGCCGCAGGCGTCGTGTTCGTGCTCTGGGTGATAGAGGCCGACGGGCTCACGCTGTGGGAACACTGATCTCGACATGGTGGGACACCTCCAGTGGAACGCTGGTTCCCGCCCGCGGTGGCGAGGGGAATCGCTGAGGAGAATGTCACGCCGGTGAGCCCGGTATGGGGCGGTTCAGGCGCTGTAAAACGACTGTAACGTGGCCGCAGACAACCGTAACGCGGGTGAAGCGGGACCGTATCCGTCACCGACGGCGGGGCTCCGTCACTGCCGTTCGAGGAGCGTCGCGTAGTCCGTCTTGAGGTCCGCGATGGAGGTGCCTTCGGTCCAGACCACCTGGACGCGGCGGTCGGCACCGATCCCCAGCACCTGGGTGCCGTGGTCCACCTCGTACCCGCCCGAGGGCAGCTGCTTGCCCTCCTCGATCGGGATTCCCATCGAGTTCGCGATCCGGGTGATGAGGTCAAGGTCCCCCGTCAGGCCAACGAAGGCGGGGTCGATCCGTTCGAGGTACCGCGCAAGCGCGTCGGGCGTGTCGCGGGCGGGGTCGGTGGAGATCATCATGGGAGTGATGTGCTCCCCCAGCCCGTCCTCCAACCGCCGGCGGGCGGTGGCGATGTCCGCGAGGATTCCGGGGCAGACGTCGGGGCAGTTCGTGTAGCCGAAGAAGAGGACGACGACGGGCGTCCCGGGGTCCCGTGCCAGGTTGTAGGGCTGCCCGTACTGGTCCGTCAACTCGACGTCCGGCAACGGGAACCCGTCGGTCAGCCCGGTACCGATGTAGCCGTCGTCGGCGCCGTGGACATCGGCAACGGGCACGTCGTCGGCGCAGGCCGCCAGGACCGGGAGCGCCGCGCCGAACAGCAGGAGGGTACGTCTCCGCGTCACGCGTGCCCCCGTCGCACGCCGTCGGCCAGGTCTCCCACCAGGCCTCGAAGGCGGCCGAGGTCGTGTTCCAGGTCCGCCCCGTCGGAGTCGAGGCACCCGACGAGGGCCGAGCCGACGATCACGGCGTCGGCGTACCCGGCCACCTCGGCCGCCTGGTCCGCGTTGGAGACACCGAGACCGATGCCGATCGGCAGGCCCGGGTCGAGGGCGCGGGCTCGGTGCGCGATGACAGGCGCCGCGCTGGATGTCGCGGAGCGCGTGCCGGTCACCCCCATGACGCTGGTGGCGTAGACCCAACCGCGGCAGGCGGCCATCGTCATCCGGATGCGCTCGTCACCGGATGAGGGGGCGATGAGGAAGACACGGTCCAGCCCGGTGTCGTCGGTGGCGGCCACCCACTCCTCGGCCTCGTCCGGTGTGAGGTCGGGCGTGATGACGCCGGCCCCGCCCGCATCGCGCAGGTCGCGGGCGAACCGCTCCGGGCCGTACTGCTCGATGAGGTTCCAGTAGGTCATCACGAGCGCGGTCCCCCCAGCACCCGCGACGACCTCAGCCGCCCGGAAGGCGTCGCGGGTGCGCACACCTCGGCGCAGGGCCTTCGTGGTGGCGTGCTGGATCACGGTGCCGTCCAGGACCGGGTCGGAGTACGGCAGGCCGATCTCCACGAGGTCGGCACCTGCGTCGGTCAGCGCCTCGAACGCCCGCAGGCTGTCCTCCACGGCGGGGTACCCGACGGGCAGGTAGGTCACGAGAGCCGAACGACCCTCGTCATGGGCGCGCGCCAGCACCCTGCCCGATATCCCCAACCGGGAGTCGTCGAACCCGCTCATTCCATGCCCCCCACGACTGCGTCCGGTTCGCCCGTCATGCCGAACCACTCGAAGGCGGTCGCCACGTCCTTGTCGCCGCGCCCGGAGAGGCTGATGAGGATCTTCGGTTTCGCGTCGGGCTGTTCTTCCGCGAGTCGGAGGGCGAGTCGACGTGCCCCGGCGATGGCATGGGCGGTCTCGATGGCCGGGATGATGCCCTCGGTGCGGCTCAGCAGCCGGAAGGCGTCCATGGCCTCCTCGTCCGTCACCGGCTCGTAGGTGGCCCGCCCGCTCTCGGCCAGCCAGGCGTGCTCGGGTCCGACGCCCGGGTAGTCGAGACCGGCGGAGATGGAGTGGGACTCGATGGTCTGGCCATCCTCGTCCTGCAGCACGAACGTCCGGGCGCCGTGGAGCACTCCCGGGCTGCCGGCCGTGATCGTCGCGGCGTGTCGCGGGGTGTCGATGCCCTCGCCGGCGGCCTCGAATCCGTAGAGCTGCACCGCGGGGTCATCGATGAAATCGGCGAACATGCCGATGGCATTGGATCCACCGCCGACGCAGGCCGCGACGTAGTCGGGCAGCCCGCCGTGGTCCTCGAGCATCTGGGCCCTCGCCTCGGTGGAGATGACGCGTTGGAGTTCGCGCACGATCCAGGGGAAGGGATGTGGTCCACCGACCGTCCCAATCAGGTAATGGGTGTCGTCGACGCTGGAGACCCAGTCCCGCATCGCCTCGTTCATCGCGTCCTTGAGGGTCCGCGAGCCGGCGGCCACGGCGTGCACCTCGGCGCCGAGCAGCTGCATCCTGGCGACGTTGAGGGCCTGGCGCTGGGTGTCCACCTCGCCCATGTAGATCCGGCACTCGAGTCCCAGCAGCGCGGCGGCGGTGGCGGTGGCGACCCCGTGCTGGCCGGCCCCGGTCTCGGCGATGACCCGCGTCTTGCCCATGCGCTTGGTCAGCAGCGCCTGGCCGAGCACGTTGTTGATCTTGTGGGCACCGGTGTGGTTGAGGTCCTCGCGCTTGAGGTAGACCGTGGCGTTGCCGCACAGTCGGGAGAAGTTCTCGGCGACGCTGATCGGGGTGGGGCGGCCCGAGTAGTCACGCTGGAGGCGCTTCAGCTCGGCGGAGAAGGCGGGATCCTTGGTGGCTTCGATGTAGGCGCTCGTGAGCTCGGACAGGGCCGCGTGCAGTGCCTCCGGGACGAAGGTGCCGCCGAACCTGCCGAAGTGTCCGGACTCGTCGGGAAGCTGGGTCATGCCCGCCACCCTACCGGCCGGTCACGGCCCGCTCCTCAGCCGCGGGCGCCGGCGGACGCGAAGTCACCCACCGCCGCGCGGGGGTTTCCGTGCCGGACCAGCGCCTCGCCGACGAGGATGGCGTCCGCGCCCCCATCGGCCACGCGGGCGGCGTCGGCCACCCCGAGGATGCCGGACTCGGCCACCTTGACCGCCTTGTCCCCGATGCGACCCGCCAGGGACGCGAAGGTGGCGATGTCGACCTCGAGGGTCTTGAGGTTGCGGTTGTTGACGCCGACCAGTTCCGCCCCGACCGCCAGGGCCCGGTCGACCTCCTCAGGGGTGTGGGTCTCGACGAGCGCCGTCATGCCGAGTTCCCCGGCCAGGCGGTGGAAGCGGGCCAGCCGGCCGTCGTCCAGGCTGGCGACGATGAGCAGCACCAGGTCCGCACCGTGCGCACGGGCCTCGAAGAACTGGTACTCGTCCAGCATGAAGTCCTTGCGCAGGACCGGGACCCGCACGCTGCTCCGCACCGCGTCGAGGTCGGCCAGGGATCCGTCGAAGCGGCGCTGCTCGGTCAGGACGGAGATGGCTGCAGCCCCACCCGCCTCGTAGGAGCGGGCCAGCGCGGAGGGGTCCGGGATGTCCGCCAAGGCCCCCTTCGACGGTGAGGAGCGCTTCACCTCGGCGATGACCGAGAGTCCGGCCGAGCGGAACGCCGCCATGGGCGACAGCGCCGGGGGCGCCTCGAGGGCACGCCGCTCGACCTCGGCGAGCGGGACGCGGGACCGGCGTATCTCCAGGTCCGCCAGCACCCCGGCGTTGATGTCGTCGAGGATGCTCATCAGGGCTGGCCGAGGCCCATCGCCTTCATGACCATCGTCCCGAGACCGGCGATCAGGATGACGGCGGCACCGACAGCCACGACCACCCAGTTCGGGCCGAGGACGGAGCCGATCGCGGCGATGACGAAGCCGACGGCGGCGGCGATGGAGCCCGCCCACGCGGCAGGGCTGCGACCGTGGTGGTAGTACTTCGGGGTGCGGGCCATGCTCGTTTCCCTTTCGATTCAACTGCTCGCGGCCGAGACTAGCGTGCCTCGGGAGCCGGGGCCATCACTCCTCGTCGCGCGTGGGATCCTCTCCCGCGTCCATCCTCTGCCAGGCGGTCAGGGGGTGGCGACGCCTCCCGCTCCCGGTGCGAGAGGCTGCTGTGCCTGCGCGCCAGGCGTGGAGCGCGGCCGCCAGCACGGCGGCCACCGGCAGGAGCGCCGCCAGCGCCACACCGCCCGTGGACACGGCGATGCCTGCCGCCCCCAGGGACAATGCAGCCCCCAGCACTGCCATGACCCGTAGTCCCCCGCCCCGGAGCATGAGGGACGCACCCGTACCGGCGAGGACCGCCCAGCCGAGCCCCGAGAGTCCGGGCTGGGGTGCCACGGACCCCACGACGACGAGCCCGACGGCGCCCAGCACCGCCAGTCCTGCGGCGACGCGCGGCCTCACGCGCCCGCCGCCAGCGACTGGGCCCGGCCCAGCGCGGTGATGACGGCTGCCGCCTTGTGCCCACACTCGGCGTCCTCAGTGGCGGGATCGGAATCCGCGACGATCCCGGCACCCGCCTGGACGTGGGCGACCCCGTCCTTGATGACGGCGGTGCGGATGGCGATGGCGACGTCGGAGTTGCCGGCGAAGTCGAAGTACCCGACGACACCGCCGTAGACCCCACGGCGGGACGTCTCCAGGCCATCGATGATCTCCATCGCCCGCACCTTGGGGGCACCGGACAGCGTGCCGGCCGGGAAGCAGGCCAGCGTCGCGTCGAGGGCCGTGCGGCCCGCGGCGAGGCGCCCGCTGACAGCGGCCTCCAGGTGCATGATGTGCGAGTAGCGGTGGATGTTCATGAACTCGTGGACCACCACGGTCCCCGGCTCGCTGATCCGGCCCAGGTCGTTGCGGCCGAGGTCGACGAGCATGATGTGTTCCGCCCGCTCCTTGGGGTCGGCGACCAGCTCGGCAGCCAACTGTTGGTCCTCGGAGGCAGTGCGACCACGGGGGCGGGAGCCGGCGATCGGCCGGGTCGTGGCGACGCCGTCGGTCACCGTAACCAGCGCCTCCGGGGATGAGCCCACGATCGCGAACCCCGGCAGGCGCATGAGGTACAGGTAGGGGCTGGGGTTCGTCAGTCGCAGGCTGCGGTACACGTCGAGCGGATCCGACGTGCAGGCGACGTCGAAGCGCTGCGACACCACGATCTGGAAGGCCTGGCCGGCCTTGATCTCCTCGATGGCGTCGGCGACGGCGGCCCGATACTCCTCCGGGGTCCGCTGCCGGCGAACCGTGACCTCCGCGTCGCTGGGGAGCGGGGCCACCAGGGAGCGCCGTGGCCGGGCGAGCTGGGCGCGCATCGCCTCCACCGCCTCGACGGCCTCCCGCCAGGCGCGCTCGACCCCGTCGTCGCTGTCGTCGAAGTTGATGGCGTTGGCGATGAGCCACACGACGCCCTGGTGATGGTCGTAGACGGCGAGTTCGGAGGTGAGCATCATCACCAGCTCGGGGACCTGGAGGTCGTCGGTGCACGAGTCGGGGAGGCGCTCCAACCGACGGACGACGTCGTAGCCCAGGTAGCCCACCATCCCGGCATGGAAGGGAGGGAGCCCCTCCACCGCCGGGGTGGCGAGCTCACGCAGGGTCTGCTCCAGCACCTCCAGCGGGTCGCCGTCGCCGATGCCGACGAGCTCCCGGCCATGCCACGTGGCCCGCCCGTCCTCCTCGGTCAGGGTGGCGGCGGCGCGGACCCCGACGAAGGAGTAGCGGGACCACACACCGGCTTCCGCGGACTCGAGCAGGAAGGTGGACTCGCGGTCACCGCACAGCGCCTCGTAGAGGGCGACGGGGGTGAGGTCGTCGGCGAGCAGCCGAGTGTGGACACTGATGACCCGACGGGAGCGCGCCAGCTCGGCAAATTCCTCCAGCGTGGGGATGACGTCACTCATGCAGGTCGTCCCGGCCGAGCTCGGTGAAGAAGCAGCTGTGCGCACCGGTGTGGCAGGCGGGCCCGCTCTGGCGCACGAGGAGGAGCACGGTGTCGGCGTCGCAGTCCAGCTTGACGGAGACCACGTCCTGCGTGTGGCCCGAGGTCTCGCCCTTGACCCAGTACTGCTGTCGGCTGCGCGACCAGTACGTGGCACGGCGCGTCTCGATCGTGCGCGCGAGCGCCTCCCGATCCATCCAGGCGACCATCAGGACCTCTCCCGATTCCGCGTCCTGGGCGACCGCGGGGAGCAGGCCGGAGTCGTCGAGCTTGAGTTCGAGGTCGTCACGCAACTGCATGGCGTTCATTGTTGCGCCCCACGGCACCATCCGGCGAACCGTCTACCCTGTGGTCCATGAGTCTCGCCCGCGAACAACGCCGCCAGCTGACCGAACTCTTCCTCGAGGTGGGGGCCCTGGCCCCGACCCTCTGCGAGGGCTGGCAGGCGCAGGACCTCGCCGCCCACCTCTGGATCCGGGAGCACCGTCCCGCGGCCCTCCCAGGGATTGGATCCGAGCGCTTCTCAGGCCTGACCGAGCGGATCCAGACCGATGCGCTCCACTCGCACGGCTTCGAGGCCCTGGTCGACGACCTCCGGACCCCGGCGCTGCTCGTGCGGCCCTTCGATGCCCTCGTCAACGGCGCGGAGTACCTCATCCACCACCTCGACGTCGCCCGCGCCAACGGGCGGGAGGTCCAGCTGTCGGAGTCCGACGAGCAACACGTCTGGCGCTACGCGTCGATGTTCGCGCGCAAGTCGGCGCGCTCGTTCCCCGGCCGCGTGGTCCTGCACCCGTCCACGGGGGACGAGCTGTCCCTCGGCGAGGGGGCACCGATCGTCCACGTCACCGGGTCGCCGTCGGAACTGCTCTACTTCTTCTCCGGACGCACCGAGCATGCCCGCGTCGAGCTCACCGGCAGCGACGAGGCCACCCGTCGACTCCGTGACTCGGTGACGGGCCTCTAGGGTCCCGACCAGTTGAGCCTCATCGCGCGCGACGCGTGCACGAATGGGGCCTGATCAGCAGGGGCAAGGACACTACGGCCTCGGCGGTCGCGACCCGGCCCCCTTCGTGCACAGCCCAGCCCGGGTCCGCCGACGGTGCGCCCGCCGAGCCGCCGCAACTGAGCGGCGCGTTGAAGGCGCACAACGGCGCCGCCGCCCCTTGAGTGGGAGCTGTGGTGGCGAGCTCGCTATCAAAGCTCCCACTCAAGGCCCACGTCGCCGGCGCAAGGCGAGGTCGGTTTCGACACGGTCGCTGCGTGGCCCACTCAATGAGCCCGGCTGGACTCCTCCGCAACCGCCAGCGGAGCTCCTCGTCGCCAGCGATACAGCGCAGGCAACGAGGCGCAAGGCTGGCAACGAGCCACTATCCCTGGCCGACGCCCACTATCGCTGGCGACGCCCGCGCGCCAGCGGCGGGCAACCTGAGGGGCGGACTAGCTGAGCTTGTCCATCACGAGCTGGCGCACGACGGCGGCGTCGGCCTGGCCGCGCATCGCCTTCATGACCTGTCCGATGAGGGCGCCTGCCGCCTGGTGCTTGCCGCCGCGGATCTTCTCCGCCACGTCGGGGTTGGCCGCGATGACCTCGTCGACGGCGACCTGCAGTGCGGACTCATCCGTCACCAGGGCCAGCCCACGTGAGCGCACCACCTCGTCCGGCTCGCCCTCACCGGCGACGACCCCGGCCAGCACCTGGCGCGCCAGTTTGTCGGTGAGCGTGCCTTCGTCGAGGAGTTGCTGGACGCGGGCGACCTCGGGCGGGGTGATCTCCAACTCGGTCAGCTCCACCCCCGACTCGTTGGCCTGGCGAGCCAGCTCCGTCACCCACCACTTCCGGGCAGCCTGCGGAGCCGCTCCGGCCTGCACGGTGGCCTCGATGAGGTCCAGTGCTCCGACGGCGACGATGCTGTCCATCGTCACCTCGTCGATGCCCCACTCGCCCGCGAGCCGCCGGCGCTTGTCAGCGGGCGGTTCCGGGAGGGTCGCACGCAGCTCCTCCACCCATGCGGGGTCGGGAGCGACGGGCACCAGGTCGGGCTCGGCGAAGTAGCGGTAGTCCTGGGCCTCCTCCTTGGAGCGGCCGGAGCTGGTGGTACCCGTCGACTCGTCGAAGTGTCGGGTCTCCTGCACCACACGCCGGCCGGCCACGAGTCGAGCTGCCTGGCGGCGCATCTCGTAGGTGACGGCGCGCTCGATCGAGCGCAGCGAGTTGACGTTCTTCGTCTCCGTGCGCGTGCCCAGCTCCGTGCTGCCCTTCGGGGCCAGCGACAGGTTCGCATCGCAGCGCAGCGAGCCCTGCTCCATCCGGACGTCGGAGACACCCAGGGCGCGCATCAGCTCCCGGAGGTGGGCGACGTAGGCCCGCGCCACCTGCGGCGCCTTCGCGCCCGTGCCGGTGATGGGCCGGGTGACGATCTCGATCAGCGGAGTGCCCGCGCGGTTGTAGTCGATGAGGGAGTACTCGGCGCCGTGGATGCGTCCCGACGTGCCCACGTGGGTGAGCTTCCCGGCATCCTCCTCCATGTGGGCTCGCTCAATGCCGATCACGTAGCGCTCGCCGTCGACGTCGATCTCCACCTCGCCGTCGAACGCGATCGGCTCGTCGTACTGCGAGGTCTGGAAGTTCTTGGTCATGTCCGGGTAGAAGTAGTTCTTGCGCGCGAAGCGCCCCCAGGGCGCGATGGAGCACCCCAGCGCCAGCCCGATCCGGATGGCGGACTCGACCGCCTTGGCGTTCACGACCGGCAGGGAGCCCGGCAGTCCGAGACACACGGGACACGTCTGCGTGTTCGGCTCGGCCCCGAACTCCGTGGAGCACCCGCAGAACATCTTCGAGTGCGTCGAGAGTTCGACGTGCACCTCCAGGCCGATCGCCGGGTCGAAGCGCTCGACGACCTCGTCGAAGTCCATCAGCTCGCTCACTTCGCTGCCCCCTCGCCGACGATCCGCTCGACCAGTGGCGCCCGCCAGCCGGTCCCGATGGCGTCCTCCAGGAAGCCACCCACACGATAGAGGCGGTCGTCCGCCATGGGCGGCGCGATGACCTGGATCCCCACCGGGAGCCCCTCACCCGAGAGGCCGACGGGGAACGACGCCGACGCGTTGCCGGCCAGGTTCGACGGGATCGTGCACAGGTCGGCCTTGTACATGGCCATCGGGTCGCTCATGCGCTCTCCCAACCGGAACGCCACCGTGGGGGTGGTGGGCGAGATGAGGACGTCGACCTCCCCGAACGCGGCCTCGAAGTCCTGGGCGACAAGCGTCCGCACCTTCTGGGCCGATCCGTAGTACTGGTCGTGGTAGCCGCTCGACAGCGCGTAGGTGCCGATGATGAGGCGCCGCTTGGCCTCGCGGCCGAACCCCCCACCGCGGGTGATCGAGGTGACCTCCTCGGCTGAGTGCGCCCCGTCGTCGCCCAGGCGTAATCCGTAGCGCATGGCGTCGAAGCGTGCGAGGTTGCTCGACAGTTCCGCCGGCATGATGAGGTAGTAGGCGCTGAGGGCGTAGTCGAAGTTCGGGCAGCTGACCTCGGTCACCTCAGCGCCGCCCTGCCTGAGGAGATCGACCGCCTCGTGGAAGCGTGCCTCCACGTCGGCGTCGTATCCCTCGCCGCCGAACTCCCGCACCACACCGATCTTCAGGCCTGCGACCTCACGGCGTCGGGCCGCGTCCGCCAATGGCGGCAGCGGCTGTGCGATGGAGGTGGAGTCCCGGGGGTCGTGCCCCCCGATCACCTCGTGGAGGAGAGCCGCATCGAGGACGGTCCTCGTCACGGGACCGGGCTGGTCCAGGCTCGAGGCCATGGCTACCACGCCGTACCGGGAGACTCCCCCGTAGGTGGGCTTGACGCCGACGGTGCCCGTGACGGCCCCCGGCTGCCGGATCGACCCACCCGTGTCGGAGCCCACGGCCAGTGGCGCGAGATACCCGGCGACGGCAGCGGACGAACCACCGCCCGAGCCTCCGGGGATCCGATCACGGTCCCACGGGTTTCGCGTCGGTCCGAAGGCCGAGGTCTCGGTGGATGAGCCCATGGCGAACTCGTCCATGTTCGTCTTGCCGAGGATGACCAAGCCCCCGGCGCGCAATCGCTCGACGACGGTGGCCTCATACGGCGGGTGCCAGCCCTCGAGCATCCGGGAGCCGCACGTGGTGGGCATTCCCCGGGTGCAGAAGTTGTCCTTGACGGCGATCGGCACGCCGGCCAACGGGGGCAGCTGCTCGCCCTGTGCACGGCGTCGGTCGACGTCGCGAGCCTGGGCGAGTGCCCCGTCGGCATCCACGGCCAGGAACGCGTTGAGGCCGGGATCGACCGCCTCGATCCGCTCGAGATGGGCTGCGGTGACCTCTTCGGAGGTGACCTCCCCCTGCCTCATCAGCTCGGCCAGCTCGCTAGCGGCCAGGGTCACGTCCACCATCATCAGTCCTCACTCACGATCTGCGGTACCCGGAACCGCCCGTCCTCAGCACTGGGGGCCGCCTCGAGCGCCTGTTGTTGCGACAGCGAGGGAGTCACCACGTCGTCGCGCATCACGTTGGCGAGCGGCAGGGCGTGGGTCATGAGCGGGACGTCCGGACCGGCCACCTCGGCCACCTGGTGGACGGAGGTGAGGATCACGTCCAGTTCCGGCGCGAGCTCCTCGCACTCGGCCTCGGTCAGTTGCAGCCGGGCGAGGCCGGCCAGCCGCGCCACGTCCTCGGGGGTCAACGCCACGTCACTCATCTCCTCGTCGCGGGAAGGTACCGCCGGACATCCTACGGGTGCCGGCACGACCGTCCCGTCAGAGCGCCATCGCCTGGGCTCCGGTGAGCATCAGGTAGAACATTCGGCCGAGGAAGAACACGCCCACGGCCAGTGCGAGGGCGACGAGGGGGACCAGGATGCGCTGCCACTTCTTGGCCCTGGTGCTGGGAACCCTGCCCGGCCCCCACTCCCCGAGCCCGGGACGAGCGCGCAGTGGGGCGTCGCCGTTCAGGTCGAGATCCGAGAAGATGCGCACGAGGGGATCCTACCGGTCGAGCTCCTCGGCCAGGAGCGTCGCGGCCTCCGCCAACCAGCGCTGCTGGCGATGCGCGACGGGCACCGTCCAGCCTGCGAGACCGCAGGCGCTCGACAACACGACTCGCTCCCTGAGCCTCGCCGGGTCGGCCTCGAGAGGCCGCAGCACCTGCAAGGCCGTGGTGACCAACTCGTCGGGACGCTGCCCGGCGTCCCCGGTCGTGTCCACGACGCCGAGGTGGAGCTCGTGGCCCTCGTCCAGCAGCCGCGCGAGTTCGTCCACGGCAGTCCCGCCACGGGTGTCGCGGGCGTCGACGGCGACCCCGCCGAATCCGGCCTCCCGGGCCGCGCCCAGCCACGCGGCCCCGTCGCAGCAGTGCAGGAGCGCTTGGGGTGCGAAGGGACCGAGGAGGTCCACGAGCTCGTGGCGCCCGACGGGCTCGTGCCTCCGCAGGGCACTGGCGGTGCGCATCCGCCCCTCCGAAACCGCTGGCAGCAGTGGCTCGTCCACCTGGAGCACCACCCGGATGCCGGGGAGCCGGCGTCCCAGGTCCTGCAGCAGGTCGTCGAGGCCCTCGCCAAGGGCCTGCGCCACGTCGCGTACCGCCCCGCGGTCGGCCAGGGCCAGCTCCCCTCGGGGGAGGTGGACCGACGCGGCCACCGTCCAGGGACCGGCGACGGCGATCTTGAGGTCGCCTGAGACGTCCCGGAGCAGTTCCTCCATGTCGTCGAGGTCCCGTCGCCACCAGGCACGGGCGCGGCGCTGCTCACGACTTCCACTCGGGGCGAGGCGCCAGCCGGAGGGCTGCAGGTCCACGGGAAGGTCGGTCAGGAGCCCCAGGGCGCGACCGATGATGCCGGCCTCGATTCCCCGCTGGGGCAGTTCCGGCATGTACGGGAGACTCACGGACTCGACGACGGCCGCCACCGCCCCGCGGAAGTCGGTGCCGGGCAGGGAGCCGGCCGCGGTGCACCTCATGAGGCCCGGTCGATGGTAGCCGAGCCGACCACCTTGTCGCCGTCGAAGACGACGACGCTCTGGCCGGGGGCGATGCCGCTCGCCGGCTGATCCAGTTCGACGACCAGCTCACCGTCGGCGAGCCGAATGGTGGCGTCGACGGGCGTGCCATGCGCGCGGTACTGCGCCTGACCCCGCCACGGACCCTCGACGGGCGACTGCGTCCACGTCGGGCGGATCCCGTGCAGCGTGGTGACGGCCAGTTCCTCACGGGACCCCACCACGACGGTGTTGCTGACCGGCTCGATTCGAAGCACGTACCGCGGCGAGCCGTCCGGCGCTGGGATCTGCAGTCCGAGTCCCCGGCGCTGGCCCACGGTGAAGCGGTGGGACCCGTGGTGGATGCCGAGCTTGACCCCGCCGGCATCGACGACGTCGCCGGGTGCGTCGCCCAGGTACCGGGACAGGAAGCCCTGGGTGTCTCCGTCGGGGATGAAGCAGATGTCGTGGGAGTCGGGCTTCTTGGCCACGGACAGCCCCCGCCGGGCCGCCTCGTCGCGCACCGCGCTCTTGGGCGAGTCAGCCAACGGGAACAGCGAGTGGCGCAGCTGCTCCTGCGTGAGCACGCCGAGCACGTAGGACTGGTCCTTGTCCGGGTCGACGGCGCGGTGCAGTTCCACCTCGTCGCCGCTGCGCACCAGGCGGGCGTAGTGACCGGTGGCCACGGCGTCGAAGCCGAGGGCGCGGCCACGCGCCAGTACCGCGGAGAACTTGATCTTCTCGTTGCACCTCAGGCAGGGGTTGGGGGTGCGTCCGGCTCGGTACTCGGCGACGAAGTCGTCGACGACGTCCTGCTGGAACTCGGCGGCGAAGTCCCACACGTAGAAGTCGATGCCCAGCACGTCCGCAGCGCGGCGGGCGTCGTGGGAATCCTCGAGCGAGCAGCACCCGCGGGCACCGGTCCGGTAGCTCTGCGGGTTCCTCGAGAGTGCCAGGTGCACGCCGGTGACGTCGTGGCCCGCGTCGACCAGGCGCGCGGCGGCGACGGCGGAGTCCACCCCGCCCGACATGGCTGCCAGTACTCGCATCCGACGCTCCTCTCACCCGGCACCGGGGTCCCATGGTAGGTCAGTGGCGCGCGTACGCCTCTCGAGCCGTGGCGACGGCGTCGGGAAGGACCTGGCCGAGCCGGTCGACGTCGGTTTCGGTGGAGCTGTGGCCGAGCGAGAATCGCACGACGGATCGGGCGGCCTCCTCACCGCGCCCCATCGCCAGCAGCACCTCGCTGGGTTGGTGCACCCCGGCCCTGCACGCCGAGCCGACCGAGGCGCGCACGCCCTGCCGGTCGAGCAGGAACAGCAGGTCGCTCGCCCTCAGGCCCGGGAAGACCACGTTGATGATGTGGGGGGCGTGCGTCGCCCCGACCGTGGTCACGTCCCCGCCCAGGGCCGTTGCCAACCCAACCACCCGTTCCTGTAGGTCGCCCAACCGGAGGCGCTCTGCCCCCAGGTCGGCCACGGCCTCCCGCGCCGCTGCCGCGAACCCTGCCGCCAGCGCGACCATCGCGGTGCCGGATCGGATTCCGCCCTCCTGGGCGCCGCCCAGACCGATGGACGTGGGCCGGGATCCGCGGCGCACGAGCAGGGCCCCAACGCCCACGGGCCCACCGATCTTGTGGGCGCTCAGGGAGGCCAGGTCCAGCCCCTGCTCCCCGAAGTCCACCGGCACGTGTCCGAGGGCCTGCACCTGGTCGCTGTGCATCCAGATCCCCCGCTTCTGGGCCAGCCGACGAATCTCGTCCACGGGCTGCACGATGCCGGTCTCGTTGTTGACGGCCATGACGGAGCAGACGGCCACGTGCTCGTCGAGGAGCGCGGCGGCGGCGTCCACGTCGAGCGTCCCGTCCGTCCCCGCCGGGATCAGGCGTGCGCCGCGCTCGGCCATCCCGAGCACCGCTGGGTGTTCGAGGGCCCCGACGACGCTCGCCGTTCGCTCGGGCCGGGCGGCCAGGGAGCCCAGGAGGGCGATGCTGTCGGCCTCCGAACCGCCGGAGGTGAGGACGACCTCGGTGGGATGGGCTCCGACGCTCTCCGCGAGCGACTCCCGGGCGTCCTCCAGGACGCGGCGGGCCCGCTGGCCGGAGCGGTGCAGCGCGGAGGGGTTGCCGACGAGGTCCAGTGCCTCCAGCAGCGCCTCCCGCGCTACGGCGCGCAGCGGCGAGGACGCCGCGTGGTCGAGGTAGGTCTCGGCAGGCACGGAGTTCACGGTAGCGCGCCGACTTGACGGGTGCGGCACAATGTAGCGGGCCCGTCCTCGCGTGCCCCGCACGCCCGTGGTCCCGAAGAAAGCAGCACATGACCGACCTTCCTGCCCCCACCGAGCGCCTCGGCGCCACCCTCGCCGACGGAGGAGCTCGATTCCGGCTCTGGGCGCCGCGCGCCACACGAGTCGAGCTCGTCCTGGTCAACGACCTGGAACAGAGCCAGGCCAACGTCGACATGGTGCTCGGCGACGACGGCGTCTGGGATGCCTTCGTCGACGGCGTCGGTGAGCAGCAGCTCTACGGCTACCGCGTGCATGGTGAGTGGTCCCCCGACAAGGGGCTGCGCTTCAACCCCGCCCGACTGCTCGTGGACCCCTACGCCCGCGCCATCACCGGCGGCATCGACTACCGCGGCCCCATCCACGACCACATCAGCGGCGACCACTTCGCCCCCAACCCGACGGACTCGTTCGGGTCGGTGCCGCTGTCGGTCGTCGTTGCCGACTCCCCCGCCCCCACCCCGATCGCGCGCCGCCGGCCGCTCTCGGAGTCGGTCGTCTACGAACTGCACCTGCGCGGCTTCACCCAGCAGCACCCACTCGTGCCGGAGCACCTCCGCGGTACCTACAGCGGCCTGGCGTACCCGGAGGTGATCGCCCACCTCAAGGAGCTGGGGGTCACCGCCGTCGAGTTGCTGCCGATCCACCACTTCGTATCCGAGCCCTTCGTGGTCCATCGCGGCCTGTCCAACTACTGGGGGTACAACACCCTGGGCTTCTTCGCCCCCCACGCCTTCTACGCCACCCGCGACACGGTCGGCGCCCAGGTCGCCGAGTTCAAGGCAATGGTCTCGGCGCTGCACGAGGCGGACATCGAGGTCATCCTCGACGTGGTCTACAACCACACCGCCGAGGGCGGTCACGAGGGCCCGACCCTCTCGATGCGCGGCATCGACCACGACCAGTACTACCGGCTCACGAACAACAAGCGCGACGACTACGACGTCACGGGTTGCGGAAACTCTGTCAACACCGGCACCCCCATGGTCCGCGAACTCATCCTCGACTCGTTGCGCTACTGGGTCACGGAGATGGGGGTCGACGGTTTCCGCTTCGACCTCGCCACCACCCTCATCCGCGACGAGAACCACCACGTGGACCACGCCCACCCCCTCAAGCGGGCCATGGACGAGGACCCGACGCTCGAGGGCATCAAGATGATCGCCGAACCCTGGGACGTCGGGCCCTACGGCTACCAGGTGGGCTCGTGGGGACCGGGTTGGGCCGAGTGGAACGACCGCTTCCGCGACCACGCCCGCGACTTCTGGCGAGGAGCAGTGCCCGGCGTCCAGGAGCTCGCGACCCGGTTGGCCGGCTCCCCGGACCTGTTCGACTCGCCGGGGCGCTCGCCGCAGGCCAGCATCAACTTCATCACGGCCCACGACGGTTTCACCATGCGCGACCTGGTGAGCTACGACGTCAAGCACAACCTCGCCAACGGTGAGGCCAACCGGGACGGCTCGGACAACAACCGCTCCTGGAACCACGGCTGGGAGGGCGAGACCGACGACGAGGGCATCAACGCCCTCCGCGCCCGACAGGTGCTGAACCTCCACGCCACCCAGCTCCTCGCCGCCGGTATTCCCATGCTCGTCGCCGGCGACGAGTTCGGCCGCACCCAGGACGGCAACAACAACGCCTACTGCCAGGACACGCCGCTGTCCTGGGTCTCCTGGGAGGTCGACGAACGCTGGGCGGAGGTGCAGCGACGGACCGCGGCCCTCGTGGCGCTGCGCTCGGAACACGCCCTGCTACGGCCCGACTCCTTCCTGTACCATGAGGAGGTCACCGACGCCGACGGCGAGCCACTCGGGCGCGTCGACCTCACCTGGATGGACGGCCAGCACGGCCAGATGGGCGAGGACGACTGGCACGACCACGCCCGACGACTGCTCGGGATGTACGTCTCCGACGACACCTCGGCGTTCCTCACCTGGTTCCACGCGGGCACGGATCCCGCCACGATCACCCTCCCGTCCCTGCCCTGGGGTCGGTCGTTCAGGATCGTGTGGGACTCGGTCATGGACGCCGAACTGCCCCGTGAAGACCTGGCGCCGGGCAGTGCGCTGGAGGTGCCCGGACGCTGCGTCGTTGTCATGGCCGTCGACGTTCCCGGCACCGCCCGCGAACTCGCCGACCTCGTCGATCGGGACGAGACGTCCGCCACCGACATCGAGCACACCGGGAAGGTGTTCGGCTGAGCGACCGGGTAGCCGGTCAGGACCCCTCGGGCCAGTCGGCCGGCGCTGCCCGGCCGCCCTCGACGACGTCCTCGTCGCGACCGGGCAGCTGGGTCCAGTCGTCCTGGGGACGGTAGCCCAGCTCCAGCATCGTGTTGGTGAGGTCCCAGCGCCGGTTCGGGTTGTCCGAGATGGCGTAGTACAGACCGAAGCGTTGCTCGGTCTCGATGGCCCGCCGGACGACCCGTTCGGTGTCCCCCGGACTCAGCCACATGGCGTGGAGGACCTCCTCGTCCTGCGACATCGGGTCCTCGGTGGACCACCCGATCCGCAGCGCGATGAAGTCCATGCCGTACTCGTCGTGATAGAAGCGTCCCAGGGTCTCGCCGAAGACCTTCGACACCCCGTAGAGCGAGTCCGGGCGCGGCAGGTGGTGTGGGTAGACCGGCCATTCGCCCAGCCTGTCGTACATGCCCATGGCGTGGTTCGAGGAGGCGAACACGAACCGCGGAACCCCCGCCCGTCGCGCGGCCTCGATGACGTTGCGGAAACCGACGATGTTCGCCGCCAGGACGGCATCCCACTCCGACTCCGGCGAGGCCGCGCCGGCCAGGTGCACCACGACGTCGATGCCCTCCATCAACGCTGTCAGCTCGTCCAGGTCCTCCAGGTCGACCCGGTTCAGGGTCTCCTCCTGGTGTTCGTTGGCGGGCGTGCGTCCCTGCGTGACCAGCTCGTAGTCCTCCCCGAGACGTTCCTCGAGCATGAGACCGACGTTGCCCGTGGCCCCCGTGAGCAGGACCCGTTTGCGTGTGCTTCGATCCGTCATGACTCCATCGTGGGACATGGCGGGCTCATAGCTGGCTAGGCTGGAGCACGTGAACGAATCGCTGGACAACGCACCCCGTCTGCGCCGCACCCCGGGAGGGTTCGGTCGCATCCCCGTGGCCGACGTCGCCCCCGTGATCTCCTGCGGCGCCTACCCGGTGAAGGCCGTCGTGCACGAACGGGTGCGGATCCAGGCGAACGTCTTCCGGGAGGGGCACGACGCCGTCAACGCCTCGGTCATCCTCACCGCACCCCACGGAACACAGCGTCGCATCGACATGACACAGGTGGAGCCGGCCGGCCTCGACATCTGGCAGGCGCACGTGCGCATGGCGAGCGAGGGCGACTGGACCTTCCGGATCGAGGGGTGGTCCGACCCGTGGCACACGTGGCTGCACCAGGCGGAGGCGAAGCTGCCCCTCAGCATGGACCTCGACCTCGTCTGCATGGAGGGTCGCTCGGTCGTCGAACAGGCCGAGCAGTTGGCGAGCCGGCTCGGGGTGGAGAGTGCGGCGTCGCTGCTCAGGGCCGTCATCGGCTCGCTCGACCCCCAGCGTCCCGCCGACGAGGTCCTGGAACTGGTGACCTCCCGACCGGTGGCCCGCGCCATGGCGCGCTTCGGTCCGCGAGAGCTCGTGACGGCCACGCACGAGTACCCCATTCGGGTGGAGCGGCGACGCGCGCTCTACTCCTCCTGGTACGAGTTCTTCCCCCGCTCCCAAGGAGCCTGGCAGGACGACGACGGCCGCTGGCACTCCGGCACGTTCGACAGTTCCCACGAGCGCCTCGAAGCGGCTGCCGCCATGGGCTTCCACATCGTCTACCTGCCACCCATCCATCCCATCGGCCATGCGTTCCGGAAGGGACGCAACAACACGCTGACCCCGGACGAGCAGGACCCGGGCTCGCCTTGGGCCATCGGGTCCGAGGCCGGGGGGCACGACGCCATCCATCCCGACCTCGGCGACCTCGACGCGTTCGACAGGTTCGTCTCGAAGGCCGGCTCCCTGGGTCTCGAGGTGGCCCTGGACCTGGCCCTGCAGGCCTCGCCCGACCACCCGTGGGTGACGGAGCACCCGGAGTGGTTCAGCACCCGACTGGACGGCACCATCGCGTATGCGGAGAATCCCCCGAAGAAGTACCAGGACATCTACCCCATCAACTTCGACAATGACCCCGACGGCATCTACCACGAGGTGCTGAGGATCGTGCGGTTCTGGATCGACCGCGGGGTGACGGTCTTCCGCGTCGACAACCCCCACACCAAGCCCGTGGAGTTCTGGGACTGGCTGCTCGAGGAGGTGCACCGGACACACCCCGGCGTCATCTTCCTGGCCGAGGCCTTCACCCGTCCCCAGATGATGGCGGCCCTGGGCAAGGTCGGCTTCCAGCAGTCCTACACCTACTTCACGTGGCGGGTGACGAAGCAGGAGCTGACGGAGTACCTGACCGAGCTCTCCACGGAGATGGCCAGCTACTACCGGCCCAACTTCTTCGTCAACACCCCCGACATCAACCCCTTCCACCTCCAGAGCGGCAACCCGGCCAGTTTCGCCATCCGGGCGATCCTGGCGGCCACGATGTCGCCCACTTGGGGCGTCTACTCGGGCTTCGAGCTCTTCGAGCACGAACCCTTGGCGCATGGCAAGGAGGAGTACCGCGACTCGGAGAAGTTCCAGTACCGCCCCCGGGACTTCGAGGCACAACCCAACCTCAACCTCCTGATCGGGCGCCTGAACGCCATTCGCGAACGCCATCCGGCCCTGCAGCAGCTCCGCGACGTCACCTTCCACGAGACGGGCCATGACCAGGTGATCGCGTACTCGAAGCAGGACGGCTCCGACCACGTCTTGGTGGTCTGCTCGCTCGACCCGGACAACACCGTGGAGACCACCCTCCAGCTGGACCTCGAGGCCCTCGGTGCCGCGCCCGGCCAGGACCTCGCCGTGGTCGACGAGTTGACGGACCAGGAGTTCCGCTGGTCGGCCCACCCCTACGTCCGTCTCTATCCCGGGCAGCCGGCGCACGTGCTGCACGTCACCGCATGAGCGGCGACGTGGCCATCGCGGGCCTCGTGGACACAACCGACCTGACTGCGGCCCTGTGGGAGCTGGCGCGCGACGCCCGCTGGTTCTCGGGACGCTCACGTGGCGGCCGACCGGCCGGGCTCCACGTCGGCAGAACGCTGGTCGGCCACGAGCGCTCCGTCGCACCCGCGGTGCTGGACGTCCGCTACGCCGACGGCACCACCGAGCGGTACCACGTTCCGCTGGTGCTGCGGACCGTGGGATCGGGACCCGGGCCCGCGTTGCTGGACCTGGGCGACGGCCGCGAACTGGCGGAGGCCGTCGACGACCCGCGGGCGATGCGGGTGCTGCTGGAACACCTCGCGGGCTCGGCACCCGGGTTCGAGCTGCTGTCGCCGGTCCCGACCGACCTGCCGGCCAGGCGGTACACCGGCGAGCAGTCCAACACCACGGTGTTCTTCGGCACACAGCTGCTGTGCAAGGTCTTCCGCCGTCTCGAGGACGGACCCAACGTCGATGTCGAGCTGCATCGAGAGCTCGCCGGGACCGGGACGGTCGCGGAGCTGCATGGCGTGTGGCGCGACGAGGACGCAGACCTGGCCGTGTTCCTCGAGGCCTTCTCGGATCCGATCGACGGATACGTCGCCGCCTGCGACGCCGCCCGGGTCGGCCGCCCGTTCGACGACCACGCCGAGGCGCTCGGGCGCACCCTGCGGCGGGTCCACGCCACGCTGGCCGAGCGCCTGCCCACCACCAGCCTGCACACCGCTGACCTCGCGGAGACCTTCCGGCGGCGGTTCTCGGCCGCGGCCTCGGAGGTCCCGAGGCTGCGGGACGTGCAGTCCCGCGTCGAGGAGCGCTACGCCGGCCTCGGCGCGCAGGACATCCCGGCCCAGCGCATCCACGGGGATTGTCACCTGGGCCAGGTCCTGCTCACCGAGGGCAGGTGGCGCTACGTCGACTTCGAGGGCGAGCCGCTCAAGTCTCTCGACGAACGCCGGGAGCCCGACTCCCCCTGGCGCGACGTCGCCGGGATGCTGCGCTCCTTCGACTACGCCGCGGCGAGCGCCCCGGACGGCGCACCCGAGTGGCGGCGCCGCGCCCGGCGGGCGTTCCTCCACGGCTACTCTCCCGACGGTCCCGACACCGCGCTCCTCGAGGCGTTCGAAACGGACAAGGCCGTCTACGAGGTGGTCTACGAGAGTCGCAACCGCCCCCACATGATCCACGTCCCCCTCATCCACCTCGACCCCACTACTGAAGGAGCCCACCATGGCGCATGACATCTTCGGCGGACTCGCGGGCTGGGACTTCGAGGGCTTCCACACCGGCGGTGACACGGAGGCCTGGAAGCGACTCGGCAGTCACGTCGTCACGGTCGACGACGACGAGCGCGGCCCGGTCTCCGGCGTCCGCTTCACGGTCTGGGCCCCCAACGCCCGGGCAGTGCAGGTGATCGGCGACTTCAACTGGTGGACCGGCGACGACATGCAGCTCATCCCCGGATCCGGGGTCTGGGGGATCTTCGTCGAGGGCCTCGGCGAGGGAACCCTCTACAAGTTCCGGATCCAGGGACCGGATGGGGTGTGGCGGGAGAAGGTCGACCCCATGGCCCGCTTCAGTGAGCAGGCGCCCGCCAACGCCAGCATCGTCTACGAGTCCCGGTACCTGTGGTCGGACGACGAGTGGATGCAGCGACGGGCGGCCTCACAACCGCATGCCGAGCCGATGAGCATCTACGAGGTGCACCTGGGCGGCTGGCGCAAGGGGAAGTCCTACCTGGAGCTCGCCGACGAACTCGTCGAGTACGTCACGTGGCAGGGCTACACCCACGTCGAGCTGATGCCGGTGGCGGAACACCCCTTCGAGCCGTCCTGGGGATACCAGGTCTCCGGCTACTTCTCCCCCACCAGCCGATTCGGGAAGCCCGACGACCTCCGCCACCTGATCGACCGGCTCCACCAGGCCGGCATCGGCGTGATCCTGGACTGGGTTCCCGGCCACTTCCCCAAGGACGACTGGGCTCTCGGCCGCTTCGACGGCACGGCCCTCTACGAGCACGCCGACCCCCGACAGGGCGAGCACCAGGACTGGGGCACCTACATCTTCAACTATGGCCGCAATGAGGTGAAGAGCTTCCTCGTCTCGAACGCCCTCTACTGGATCCACGAGTTCCACATCGACGGCCTGCGGGTGGATGCCGTCGCCTCGATGCTGTACCTCGACTACAGCCGCGAGGAGGGCCAGTGGGTCCCCAACCAGTTCGGTGGGCGGGAGAACCTGGAGGCCATCGACTTCCTGCGATACGTCAACGCGCACCTCTACGAGCGAGCCCCCGGGGTCATGATGATCGCGGAGGAGTCGACCAGCTTCCCGGGCGTCACGAAGCCCGTGCACGAGGGGGGCCTCGGGTTCGGCTTCAAGTGGAACATGGGCTGGATGAACGACTCCCTGCGCTACCTGCAGCTGGACCCGATCTACCGACAGTACGAGCACAACCTCCTGACCTTCGCGATGGTCTACGCCTACTCGGAGAACTACATCCTGCCGATCAGCCATGACGAGGTCGTGCACGGCAAGGGCTCCATGGTCAACAAGGTGCCGCAGGACGACTGGCGGCAGTTCGCCACCCTCCGTGCGTTCTACTCCTTCATGTGGTCCTTCCCCGGCAAGCAGTTGGTCTTCATGGGTTCCGAGTTCGGGCAACGTCCCGAGTTCAACGAGGCCACCAGCCTCGAGTGGTGGGTCAGCGACCTCTGGGGCCACGGTGGCCTGCAGCGGCTCTTCCGTGACCTGAACGCCCTCTACCGCGACAACCCGGCGCTCTACCGCCTGGACAGCGACCCGGAGGGCTTCAGCTGGATCAACGCCGACGACGCGGGCCACAACACGCTGAGCTGGGTGCGGCACGACGGTGAGGGCAACCATGTCGCCTGCATCACGAACTTCTCCTCGGAGCCGTTGTTGGACTACTCGATCGGTCTGCCGGAGGCCGGCGAGTGGGAGGAGATCCTCAACACCGACGCCGACACGTACGACGGGTCCGGCCAGCACGGCAATCTCGGACGGGTCGTCGCGCATCCCGGCGCCTGGGCCCACTTCCCCGCCAACGCCCACATCAGCGTCCCGCCCCTGGGCTCCGTCTGGCTGCGGTTCCGCGCCTCGGCATGAGCCCAGAGCGCGTGACGGCGCTGTGGCGCGGCCCCGTCGTCGAGCTCGTCCTCGATCACCTCGCCGACGACTCCGCGGAACTGCTGGCCGAGGTGGTGGCCGCGGTGGACACGGCGTCGCGGGCCGAGCGCATCCAGGTCACCGTCGCGCCGCACCAGTCGTCGGTCCGTCGCGCGCTGCAACGGATCGGGTTCCGCCGCGACGGCGTGCTGCGGTCAGCGCTCCAGGCCGATGACGGCACGCGGACCGACGCCCTCGTCTACGGCCGGCTCCTCTCCGACGCCACGAGCGGGCCGCAGGCGTTCTCGTCGGTGATGGACTCGGTGCTGCCCACCAAGCGCGTCATCGGGCACGCCGTCTTCGTCGACCAGGTGGGCCGGGTGCTGCTGACAGAGACGGTCTACAAGTCCGACTGGGAGCTGCCGGGCGGGGTCGTCGAGCCCCACGAGACGCCGCGGGAGGGGTGCCGTCGCGAGGTCTTCGAGGAGCTGGGGATCGATGTCTCGTTCGGCCAGCCCGCTCTCGTGGACTGGATGCCGCCCTACTTGGGCTGGTCGGACGCCATCGAGTTCGTCTTCGACGGCGGGCGTCTCGCGCCGGGAACGATCGCGACGCTGCAGCCGTGCGATGCCGAGATCCGGGCGCTGCACTGGGTGGCGCCGGAGGAGCTCGACTCCCGGGTCACGCCGCTCTCGGCCCGCCGGATCCGGCTGGTGCTCGCGGGCGCCCGAGGTATGACCGAGGACGGCCACCTGGTGGAGTGACCTAGAACAGGAGCTGGGACAGCTGCCGCCGGGCCTTGGACACGGCCGGGTCCTGGCGTCCCACCACTTCGAACAGCTCCAGCAGACGGAGGCGGACCGGGTCCCGCTGGTCGGGGGCGAGGCCGCGAGCCAACGACAGCAGGCGGTCGAACGCCGCCTCGGCGGATCCCTGGATGACCTCGAGGTCCGCTGCCTGGAGCTGGGCGTCGACGTCGTCCGGCTCGGCGGAGGCGCGTCGCACCACGTCCGCCGGGTCGAACTGGGTGCTGCGATGGAGCAGGGACGCCTGGGCTCGCCCGGCGATGGCCTCGGCATCACCCGGCGTCGCGGCCAGCAGGGCGTCGAACTCGGCGACGGCGCGCGCATAGTCTCCTGCCTCCAGGGCGTCGTCCGCTGCCTGGAAGCGGGGGTCCGCGGGGGGCTCCGCGGGCGACGCCGAGGGGGTCGGCGCCGCTGCGACCGGCTGCGCCCGTCCCGTCATGCCGTTGGCCACCGCGAGCTGGGCCACCTGGTCCAGGACGGCCTGCACCTCCTCACGGGACTTGGTGCCCTGGAACAGCGGGGCCATCTGCCCGCCGATCAGCGCGACGACGGTCGGTACCGCCTGCACACCAACGGCCTGCGCCAGGCGCGCTTCCTGGTCCACGTCGACGCGCGCCAGCAGGAAGCGACCCTCCGCCGCGTTCACCACCTCACGGAGGAGCTGGGACAGGGCGGGTCCACCGGTGTCCCGCGGCGAGTGGAACTCCACCAGGACCGGGTACTGGGCCGACAGCTGCGCCAACTGCTGGAAGTCGGCCTCCGTGGCGTCCAGGACGTAGCTCGCGCCCCCGGCTGCAGGCGGTGCGGAGGAGAGGGAAGACAGGTCGACGGCCCCGGGGCGGGAGAAGTTCTCATCAGGCATGCGTCCCATCTTTGCCGTCCGAGTCGCAGCGTTCAACCACCGGTGCCCGCCGGGGATGGGAGTATGGCCCCATGGCACACGAGCGCGCAGGCCTTCCTGCCTCCGATTCCGACCTGATCGACGTCGACGCGGTCCTCGCCGCCTACTACGACAAGCACCCCGATCCCGAGGACCCGGACCAGAAGGTGGTCTTCGGGACCTCCGGCCATCGGGGCTCCAGTCTGGACACCGCCTTCAACGAGGACCACATCGCGGCCACCACCCAGGCGATCGTGGAGTACCGCCGCTCGCAGGGAGTGACCGGTCCCGTGTTCCTGGGCAAGGACACCCACGCCCTGTCGCTGCCGGCCTGGAAGACCGCGATCGAGGTCCTGGTGGGCAACGACGTCGACGTCCTCGCCGAGCGCGAGAACGAGTACACGCCGACGCCGGCCGTCTCCCGCGCGATCATCCGCCACAACCGCGAGCACCGTGACGCCCTGGCCGACGGCATCGTCGTCACCCCCTCGCACAACCCGCCCCGCGATGGCGGCTTCAAGTACAACCCACCGAACGGGGGACCCGCCGACTCGGACGCGACCTCCGTCATCGCGGACCGTGCCAACGAGCTCCTGCGCGAGCCGTCGCAGGTCCGACGCGTGCCCTACGACCGCGCCCGCGGCCGGGTCACCACCTACGACTACAAGACCCGCTACTGCGACGAGCTGGCGCTGGCGCTGGATCTGGACGCGATCATCGGGGCGGGCATGCACATCGGGGCGGACCCGATGGGCGGCGCGGCCGTCCAGTACTGGCAGCACCTCGCCGAGACCACCTCCCTGCCGATCCAGGTGGTCAACCCGGTCGTGGACCCGACGTGGCGGTTCATGACCCTGGACACTGACGGCAAGATCCGGATGGACTGTTCCTCCCGCGACGCGATGGCGTCCCTCATCGACAGCCGGCACAGCTACGACATCGCCACCGGCAACGATGCCGACGCGGACCGTCACGGCATCGTGACCCCCGACGGCGGGCTGATGAACCCCAACGCCTTCCTCGCCGTGGCGATCGGCTACCTCTTCGAGCACCGGCCCGGCTGGAGCACCTCCGCCGGGGTGGGCAAGACCCTGGTCTCATCGTCGCTGATCGACAAGGTCGCCGAGCGGTTGGGGCGTCGCCTCGTCGAGGTCCCCGTCGGCTTCAAGTGGTTCGTGCCCGGGCTCACCGACGGCTCCATCGGCTTCGGGGGTGAGGAGTCGGCAGGGGCCTCCTTCCTGGCCCGTGACGGTTCCACCTGGACCACCGACAAGGATGGCATCCTGCTTGCCCTGCTGGCCTCGGAGATCCTCGCGGTCACGGAGAAGACCCCGAGCCAGCTGTACGCCGGCCTGGAGGAGCGCTTCGGCCGCTCCCACTACGCCCGCATCGATGCCGACGCCTCCCGGGACCAGAAGGCGCGGCTCGCAAAGCTCGGCGCCGAGGACGTCACGGCCACCGAACTGGCCGGCGACCCCATCACCGCCGTCCTGACGCGGGCTCCCGGGAACGATGCCCCGATCGGTGGGGTCAAGGTGACCACGGACCGCGCGTGGTTCGCGGCCCGGCCGTCGGGCACGGAGGACAAGTACAAGATCTATGCCGAGTCGCTGGCGGGTGTCGATCACCTGGTCCAGGTCCAGGCCGAGGCCAAGGCCCTGGTGGACCGGGCCCTCGCCTGAGGCGTCGTCTTCGGCGGGGTCACCACGACCCCCCGGAGACGTCCACGCTCATCTTGGTCCGCAGGCCGGCCCGCTGGATCACGCGCTGGATCGTGAGGTCCCGCTCCTCCGGGCGGCCGACGAACCGGATGTCCCGCAGGCCCTGGTCCTGCGCCGCGGACTCGAAGATGAAGTGCCCGTAGCCGAACAGTTGGCCGAAGAGGCTCTGCGTCAGGGAGATGTCCAGGATTCGCGTCATGGGCATCGTGGCGAGGTGCTGGTTGAACACCCCGTGCACCCGGAAGACGCGCATGTTGGTGATGACGAAGCGATCCATGTAGGCCACGTGGCACTTCCAGAAACCGACGAGCAGAGCCACTGCACCGAGCACCATCGGGAGCCAGAACAGCGGTCCGGCCCAGACCATCGCGGCGAACAGCGGGATGCTCGTGGACATGAGCAGGCACCATGGCAGCGTCGCTGCCCAGTGCTTGCAGACCTCGTCGATGACGACCTCGCCCTCCACCTTCAGGAGGTGTCTCGAGGTGTCCGGCTCCAGGAACCGTCCCATCGTCGCGCCCCTAGTCCACCAAGTTGGTGAAGAAGGTTCCCAGCGCCTCGAAGGCGCCGAAGAAGGTCCTGACAGCCTCGGCGGCCGCTTCCGGGCGCGTGAAGAGGTAGAAGATCACGAAGGCAGCGACGAGCACGATGAGGACCTTCTTCAGCCATCCGATCACGTTTCCTCCTGGTCGACCGCTCGAGAACTGCTCCGGACCAGTGAACCAAACACCGGCCCGGATGCTCGTTCAACGCGCCGTGTGCGGAACCATTGCTAGCAGACCCCGAGCCTCGGCTGGTTACCCTCCTGTGCCAAGCTGGCCACATGGAGAACAACGATCTTTTCATCTGCATCGACCACGTCGGCCTCGCCGTCCCGGACCTCGATGAGGCGGTGAAGTTCCACGCTGAGGCCTTCGGCTGGCGTGAGCTGCATCGCGAGGTCAACGAGGAGCAGGGTGTGGCCGAGGCGATGCTGGGCACCGGCGAGCAGGGCGAGGAGAACGCCAAGATCCAGCTCCTCGCACCGCTGCGCGAGGATTCCGCGATCGGGAAGTTCATCGCGAAGAACGGCTCCGGGATGCAGCAGCTCGCCTACCGGGTGAAGGACATCGACCACGTCAGCGCCGTCCTGCGAGAGCGCGGGCTGCGCCTGCTCTACCCGGAGCCGAAGCGCGGCACCGCGAACAGCCGCATCAACTTCGTGCACCCCAAGGACGCCGGCGGCGTGCTGCTCGAGCTTGTGGAACCGGCCGCGGACGCGCACTGAACCCTTCGGTCGGAAGCCTAGGCTGGGCGCTAGGCTCGCTCCAGGCGGACGAGCGCGAGGAGGCATGGGATGAGTTCTGATCAGGACCACCCGGGCGACGAGGACACCGAGGTCACGGGCCTCAACCTCTTCGACGAGAGTGCCTCGGCCGCGGGCAACTTCCCGCACGCC
This sequence comes from uncultured Arachnia sp., assembly GCA_947499145.1. Lineage (GTDB taxonomy): Bacteria > Actinomycetota > Actinomycetes > Propionibacteriales > Propionibacteriaceae > Arachnia. The sequence goes on along the minus strand of CANMNB010000007.1, from coordinate 131,684 downwards.
ATGCTGGGCTACGACAGGCAGTCGGTCGACAGCTACGTCCGCGAGGTGGAGCACAGGACCAGCGAGCTGCGTTTCGAGTTGCGGGAGGCCCGGCGGGAGATCGAGTTCATCCGCTCCGAGTCGGGCACCACCGCCTACACCCGGCTGGGCGCCCACGCCAAGGCGATCCTCCAGGCGGCCGAGCAGCAGGCCGCCGAGATCATCCGCACGGCCTCCGCAGAGGCCGACCGCATCACCCGCGAAGGGCGGCGCACCGCCGCCGCCCTCAGGGAGACAGCGCAGAAGGAGGCCGACGACGTCCGTCTCAGTGGGCTCGCCGGTTTGAGGCGCCTGCGCCAGGAGCAGGCGGACGCCGGACGGCAGGCACTCGAGGAGGCCCGGCGGGACGCCCAGGGCCTCGTGGACGCCGCCCGGCAACAGGCGGATGCCGTTGCCTCCGACGCGGAGGCCCGCGCCCGGAGCCTGGTGGAGGCGGCCACTGCGGAAGCGGAGTCCATCCGCCGCCAGGCGGAGACGCAGGCGGCTGACCTGCGGGCCTCTGCCCAGCGTGAGGCTGCCGAGTCGGCCGAGCGGACCGCTCGGGCCGCGGCCGAGGCCGAGGCTGAGCTGGCCACCTTCCTGGCGGACGCCGGGCAGCGCCGCGACGCTGCCGCAACGGCCCTCGACGCGGCCACGCACGAAGCGGTGACCGTCCGAGAACGGGCCATGGAAGAGGCCGAGGAGATCCGCCTCGCCGCCACCCGCGAGTCCGAGGAGACCCTTGCGATCGCCCGTCGCCGCGCGTCCCAGTCCCTCGACGACCTCGAGACCACGATGCGCGAACGGCGCGAGACACTCGAGCGCGAACTCGCCGACCTGGCCACCAAACGGGCGGCACTAGTCGCCACCATGGCGAACCTCAGGGAATTGGCCGCCGAGGCCGAGAGCGACTATGAGGAGACTACCCTGATCCGGCCCGAGGACGAGGAGTGAGCGAGCCCTCTCCTGAGAACGCCCGCGGGCAGGCCTCCGGCGTACCTGCGGTTTCCCAGCCCAGTCCTGCTCGGGTGCGTCGCTTCGGCATTCGACGCCTGGCCCGCAGCGCCTTGCGGCGTGCCAGCAGCGGAGCCCGTGACCTGCTGACGCCGACGCCCCTCGAGCCCGAACCGCCCGTGCCCCCGCCCGTGGTCCTCACCAACGACTCCCGGCTCCTTCGTTACTCCCCTTTCGGCATCGGCTTCTTCGGCGCGCTGGGTGTACTGGTGGCCCTCGCGCTCGCCATGGCGGTCGTGCAGGTCCAGAGCATCCTCGTGCTCGTGCTGATGGCGCTCTTCCTGGCCCTCGGTCTCAACCCCGCCGTCCAGTTCCTCTCGCGACGCCGCCTCCCCAGAGGCCTGGCCGTCAGCATCGTGACCCTGGCAACCCTGGCGGTCGTCGGACTCGGCGTCGTGGCCCTGGTGCCGATCATGAGCACGCAGGTGCAGTCGCTGTCGCGGAACCTGCCCGGTCTCCTGGAGAACCTCACGAGCGACCCGCGCGTCGCCGCGCTCGACGAGGACTACCAGGTGGTGGATCGGGTCCGCGAGTTCCTCGCCTCCGGAACACTCCTGCAAACCCTGTTCGGCGGGATCTGGGGAGCCGGGCGTCTGCTCGCGAACCTCGTCTTCTCGCTGATCATGACCCTGGTCCTCACCATCTACTTCCTGGCCTCGCTCCCCATGATCAAGGAGACGATCTACCGGCTGGCTCCGGGCAGTCGGCGTGCCAGGGCGCGCTACCTGGCCAACGAGATCTTCAACGGGGTCTCCGGCTACATCACCGGCATGTTCATGATCGTCACCGTCGCCGCGACGTGCGCCTTCATCTACATGAACATCGTCGGACTGGGCGAGTACTCGCTCGCGCTGGCGTTCGTCGTGGCCCTGTTCTGCTTCATCCCCGTGGTGGGGTCCTCGCTCGCGATGGTGGCGGTGGCGATCGTCGGGTTCGCGGTCCAGCCCACGCTCGGCATCATCACGATCATCTACTTCCTGATCTACCAGCAGTTCGACGCCTACGTGATCTATCCCAACGTCATGAAGCGCACCATCAAGGTCCCCGGTGCCCTCGTCATCCTCTCGGCCATCATCGGGGGCATGCTCCTCGGCGTCATCGGGGCCCTCATCGCCATCCCCACCGCCGCGGCCCTGCTGCTGCTCTACAAAGAGGTGGTGCAGCCGCACCTCGATGCGACCTGATGGGTCTTTGCTAGATTGGCCCGGTGCGGTTGGTCATTGCGAAGTGCCAGGTGGATTACGCGGGTCGGCTGACCGCCCACCTCCCCATGGCCACCCGGCTCGTCCTCGTCAAGGCGGACGGATCGGTGTCGGTCCACGCCGACGATCGCGCCTACAAGCCCCTGAACTGGATGAGCCCGCCGTGCTCCCTGAGCGTCGTGGAGCCCTCGGACGAGGCCCGCGAGGAACTCGGCGTGACCGAAGTGTGGCAGGTGCGCTCCAAGGAGGGTGACACCCTCGCCATCAGCATCGCGGACGTCCTCCTCGACTCGGCGCACGACCTGGGTGTCGACCCCGGCCTGCAGAAGGACGGCGTCGAGGCCCACCTCCAGGCGTTGCTCGCCGAGCATCCGGCCACGTTCGGGGACGGCTGGCGGCTCGTCAAGCGCGAGTACTACACGCCAGTGGGGCCCGTGGACCTCCTGCTCCGCGACTCCGATGGCGCCCACGTCGCCGTCGAGGTCAAGCGACGTGGTGAGATCGACGGCGTGGAGCAGCTGACCCGCTACCTCGACCTGATGAACCGGGATCCGCTGCTGGCCCCCGTCCGCGGCATCTTCGCCGCCCAACAGATCAAGCCCCAGGCGGCCGTGCTCGCCCGGGATCGCGGCATCGAGTGCCGCGTCCTGGACTACGACGCCCTGCGCGGGATGGACAACGCCGAGGACCGGTTGTTCTAGTGCCGTCGCGACGCCGCCCCAGCAAACACACCCGTCCCGGCCGTCCCCTGGACCTCGGCAGGCACCCGCGGCGCACGCACACGTCGAGGGGCGCCTTCCTCGTGCGTGACGTGCCCGCCGCCCAGGCCGCCAAGGACTACGTCTGCCCGGGCTGCCACGGGACCGTCCAGGCCGGCACGGCGCACGTCGTCGCCTGGCCCGAGGTCCCGAGCCTCGGCTTCACCAGCGGCCTCGACGAGCGCCGTCACTGGCACACCCACTGCTGGAGGATCCATCGATGAAGCTCCACCACCTCGTCGTCGGTGACGGCCCGGAGCCCGTGGTCTTCCTCCACGGACTCTTCGGGCAGGGCAAGAACTTCACCCGCATCGCCAGCGACCTCGCCGACGTCGCCACCAGCTACCTCGCGGACCTCCCCAACCATGGCCGCTCCCCCTGGACCGTGGACTACACCCTCGACTCCCAGGCTGACGCCGTCGCGGCATGGCTGCAGGGCCTCCCGCACTCGCCGGTGACGCTGGTCGGCCACTCGCTCGGCGGCAAGATCGCCATGCGGCTGGCGCTGCGACACCCGGCCCTGGTCTCGCGCCTGGCGGTCGTGGACATCTCACCAGCCCGGGGCAACGCCACCGACGAGTTCGAGGACCTCATCGGCGCGCTGAAGACGCTCGACCTGGAGCACCTCGAGTCCCGGAGCCAGGCCGACGAGGCGCTCGCCCCCCTCATCCCCTCCGCGCAGGTTCGCGGGTTCCTTCTCCAGAACCTGCGCCGCCGCGGCGGCTCCTGGGCCTGGGCCGCCAACCTCGACCTGCTCGCCGACAACCTCCACGTCATCGGGGGCTGGCCCGCGATCGAGGCCACGTTCGAGGGACCGGTCCTGTGGATCGCGGGCGGTCGCTCGACCTACGTTCGGGACGAGCACTCGGCTCCCATGCGAGCGCTGTTCCCCAGGACTCTGCAGGTCACGTTGAAGGAGGCATCGCACTGGGTGCACTCCGACGCCCCCGACGCCTTCACTGCCGTCCTCAGGCGTCTCCTGACGGCCGAGGACGATCAGCCCTAGCCCAGGGTCACTGCCTCGATCCGGGCCTCCGCAATGGGGCTGGTCTGGTCCGCAGCGTCCACGCCCTGGGCAGCGATGCCGACCACGACCTCGAGCCCCGCATCATCCATTGTCCCGATGACCGTGTACTCGGGCGGCAGGGGCGTGTCCTCCCACACCAGGAAGAACTGTGACCCGGTGGTCCCGCGGCTCTGCCGCTTGGCCATGGCCACCGTCCCCGGTGGGTAGGTGGCCGACGGATCCACTTCCTCGTCCATCACGTAGCCAGGCCCGCCCGTGCCGGTGGCCGTGGGGTCCCCGCACTGCAGGATGAAGATGCCGACGTCCACGAGGCGGTGGCACTCGGTGTCGTCGTAGAACCCCTGCTGCGCCAGCGACGTGAACGAGTTGACCGCGCAGGGCGCCTTCGACCGGTCGAGCGTGATGTCGACGTCACCGGCGCTCATGTGCAGCGTCGCCGAGGTCGTGCCCGCATTCGGCACGTCCGACGTCGGCGGCGGGTCGACCGCGCGGGCCGGCTCACCGTCGCTCGGGTACTCACACGTGGTGGCCTGTGTGACCTCGTCGGGATCGACCGACTGGTTCGCATCCCCACAGGCGGTGAGCGCGAGACAGGAGCCGACGAGCAGGGCTGGGATGAGGTTCCGGTGCACGGGACACAAGCCTATATGTTGGTCACATGGTGAACCTGACACGCATCTACACCCGTACCGGCGACGCCGGAAGCACACGCTTGGCGGACAACTCGGAGACGTCCAAGACGGATCCGCGGCTCGATGCGTACGGCACCGTGGACGAGACCAACTCCGCCATCGCGCTGGCCCTGGCCTTCGGCGGCCTGCCGGAGCGGGTCGTGGAGATGCTGGACCTGATCCGCAACGAGCTCTTCGACGTGGGCGCGGACCTGGCGAACCCGCTCCAGGAGGACCCGGAGTGGCCGGCCCTGCGCATCGAGCAGCCCTCCGTCGATCGACTCGAGCAGTGGTGTGACGAGCTCTCCGACCCGTTGCCCGACCTTCGTTCCTTCATCCTGCCGGGCGGTGCGCCCGCGGGCGCTCAGCTGCACGTCGCGCGCACGGTGTGCCGGCGTGCCGAGCGGCGCGCCTGGGCGTGTCTCGAGGCCTATGGCAGCGACACGGCGGCGGGCCGTGGGTCGGGGGGCGTCAATCCGGTGGCCATCACCTACCTCAACCGTCTGAGCGACCTGCTGTTCATCATGAGTCGTGCCACCACCGGTCCCGAGCACGAGGTGCTGTGGGTTCCCGGCACCGACCGCCCCCGGCCTGAGCGGCGTCGCTGATCAGACCGGCGAGTCGGCACCGGGCACGTAGTGGCTGCCGGGAGGAGCGGACTCCAGCCAGGACATGAGCCCCATCACGGAGTCGCGGTCCATGGCCAGCGCGTGCTCCCTGCCGGTCATCCTGTCCCGAAGCGTCACGATCCTCGACTCGTCGAACAGGACCACGGCTTCCAGGCCCGACGCCGGGCGCTGGTGCTGGTATGACGTGAGTTCGCGCTGGAAGCGGTGGCTGGGCCGCCAGCTGAGCGACATGGCCCGGAACCACTGGAGCTCCTCACCGCTGTAGCGAGCCAGGCCGAGCACCCATCCGCTCCCGGGGACGCCCTCGCTGGTGCGGTAGGCGCAATCAAAGAGGCCGCCCTGGCCGGTGAGCCAGCGGCGGCGAACGTAGAGGCCGATGAAGGGCAGCGCGAGCGCGGCGATCACGCACACCACGACGAGGACGCTCCCCCACTCCATGGGGGAAAGATACCGGAGGGTCTCCTGAAAAGACCAAAGCGGCCCCCGAAGGGGCCGCTCAGCTCTGGATCAGTGTGACGAGGACTGGACCCGCTCGCCGGCCCTGATCTGGGCGTGCAGGATGTGGAGCCGGTGTTCCTGCTCATCGGAGATTTCGCCGTCATCACGGAGGCGACGAAGCTCGGCGGCCTCCCTGTGGGCGCGCTCCATGGTGACCTCGTCTCCCATCACGGCCTCCTGGCTGAGGATCCACACGTGGTCGTTCGCCACGGAGATGAACCCCCCGTCAATGGCCAAGGTCTCGCCGCGGCCGTCGGCGGTCACGATTTGCACGACGCATGGAACCAGTGCCGCCATCAGGGGTTCGTGTCCCGGCAGGATGCCGATGTCACCCTCGGTGGTGCGGGCGATGATGTTGACCACGTCGCCCGCCCACACCTGGCGGTCGGCCGCGACGACCTCCACCTTCAGCGGTTCGCGGTCCACGTCAGCGCTCCTTGCTCATCTTGTCCCAGTTGCGCATGACGTCCTCCATGCCACCGACGTTGAAGAACGCCTGCTCGGCGATGTGGTCGACGTCGCCACGTGTGATCATCTGGAAGGACTCGATGGTCTCCGCGAGCGGCACGGTGGAGCCGGGCACGTTGGTGAACTTCTCCGCCATGTAGGTGTTCTGCGACAGGAACTGCTGGATGCGCCGCGCCCGGTTGACGATGATCTTGTCTTCCTCGGACAGCTCGTCGATGCCCAGGATCGCGATGATGTCCTGGAGTTCCTTGTTGCGCTGCAGGATCTGCTTCACGCGCACGGCGGTGTCGTAGTGCTCCTGGCCGATGTACTGCGGGTCCAGGATGCGCGACGATGACGTCAGCGGGTCCACGGCCGGGTACAGACCCCGGGACGCGATCTCGCGGGAGAGTTCCGTCGTGGCATCCAGGTGCGCGAACGTGGTGGCCGGGGCGGGGTCGGTGTAGTCGTCCGCGGGCACGTAGATGGCCTGCATGGAGGTGATCGAGTTGCCCTTCGTCGAGGTGATCCGCTCCTGCAGCTGCCCCATCTCGTCGGCCAGGTTGGGCTGGTAGCCCACGGCCGACGGCATGCGACCGAGCAGCGTGGAGACCTCCGAGCCGGCCTGGGTGAACCGGAAGATGTTGTCGATGAACAGCAGCACGTCCTGGTTCTGGACGTCGCGGAAGTACTCGGCCATCGTCAGCGCCGACAGTGCGACGCGCAGACGCGTGCCCGGAGGCTCGTCCATCTGGCCGAAGACCAGCGCGGTGTCCTTGAGGACACCCGCCTCCTCCATCTCGTTGATGAGGTCGTTGCCCTCGCGGGTGCGCTCACCGACACCGGCGAACACCGAGGTGCCACCGAAGTTGTGGGCGATGCGGTAGATCATTTCCTGGATCAGGACGGTCTTGCCGACGCCGGCGCCGCCGAACAGGCCGATCTTTCCGCCCTTGACGTACGGGGTGAGCAGGTCGAGGACCTTGATGCCCGTCTCCAGCATCTCGGTGCGCGACTCGAGGGCGTCGAACTTCGGCGCGTCACGGTGGATGGGCCACCGCTCGTCGATCTGGATGCTGGCCGGATCGACGTTCAGCACGTCGCCCGTGACGTTCCAGACGTGTCCCTTGGTGATGTCACCGACGGGCACCATGATCGGGCTGCCTGTGTCCCGGACCTCGGAGCCGCGGCGCATGCCGTCGGTGGGCTTCAGCGCGATGGCGCGCACGAGGTTGTCCCCGATGTGCAGCGCCGTCTCCATGGTCATGGTGCGCTTGACGCCCATGACCTCGGTCTCCACCAGAAGGGCGTTGCCGATCTCGGGGATCTGGTCGGCGGCGAACTCGACGTCGACGACCGGGCCGATGACCCGGGCTACCCGTCCGACGCCGGCCGTGCCGGCATCCTGCGTGGCATCTGCAGTGGCAGTCATTTCGTTCCTCACTGGTTTCATGCTGACTCGGCGAGGGCCGAGGCGCCGCCGACGATTTCGGAGATTTCCTGGGTGATCTCGGCCTGACGGGCTTGGTTGGCTTCCCGTGTGAGGCGCTCGATCAGGTCCTGGGCGTTGTCCGTGGCGGCCTTCATGGCGCGCTGGCGCGAGGCCAACTCGGAGGCCGCGGACTGCAGCAGGGCGTTGTAGACGCGGTTGGCGACATACATCGGCAGGAGGCGGTCCAGCACCTCGGCCGCACTCGGTTCGAAGTCGTAGAAGGGGATCTGGTCGACGCTCTCGTCGTCACCCTCCGCCTCCTCGACCACGAGCGGGAGCAACCGCACGGCGTGGGCCTGCTGGGTGAGCATCGAGACGAAGCGGGTGCCGACGACGTGGATCTGGTCGACGCCACCCTCCTCGTAGGGCTGGAGGAACTTCGCCACCAGCGTCTCGGAGATCTCCCGCGCGTGCGAGTACTGCGGGGCGTCGGAGAAGCCCGTCCAGGCCTGCTCCACGTTCCTGTTGCGGAAGTCGAAATAGGCCACGCCCTTGTTCCCGGTGAGGTACTGCACGACCTCCTGGCCATCCGAGACCAGTCGCGCGTGCAGCTGCTCGGCGGCCTTGATGACGTTCGCGCTGTACGCCCCCGCCAGGCCACGGTCTCCCGTGATCAGCAGCATCGCGGAGCGCCGTGGCGGCTGCCGGTCCTCCAGCAGCGGGTGCGCGACCTCGCCGTAGGAAGCAAGCGCCGACACGGCCTCAGTGAGCGCCCGCGTGTACGGCATGGCGCTGCGGGCGATCTGCTGGGCCTTGATGATGCGGGACGCCGCGATCAGCTCCATGGCCCGCGTGATCTTCTGGGTGGCAGTGACGGATCGCCGTCGCTGCCTCAGTTCCCGGAGGTTGTTCGCCATTGCTCAGCTCCGCTTCTTGACGACGATCGTCTCCTGGCCGATCTCACTGTCCTCCATCGGCTGGTGCTCCTCGTGTCCGACCAGGAGCTTGCCCTCGGAGGTCCGGAAGGTCTGCTTGAAGTCCTTCAGGGCGGAGAGCGTCGAGTCCTTGGCGTCGTCGGGGAACTGCTTCGTCTCGGCGATGGACTGCAGCACGTCGCTGTTGTGGCGCAGGTACTCCAGGAACTCCTGCTCGAAGCGCAGGACGTCGTCGACGGGGACGTCGTCGAAGTGGCCCTCCGTGCCGGCCCACACGCTGACGACCTGGTCCTCCACCGGGTACGGGGCGTACTGGCCCTGGCGCAGGAGCTCGGTCAGGCGCGACCCGCGTTCGAGCTGGCGCCTCGAGGTCGCGTCGAGGTCCGACGCGAACATCGCGAACGCCTGCATGTCGCGGTACTGCGCGAGGTTGATCTTCAGCGAGCCCGAAACCGACTTCATCGCCTTGATCTGGGCGGCGCCGCCGACGCGGGACACGGAGATGCCGACGTCGATGGCCGGGCGCTGGTTGGCGTTGAAGAGGTCCGACTGCAGGAAGATCTGGCCATCGGTGATGGAGATGACGTTGGTCGGGATGTAGGCCGAGACGTCGTTCGCCTTGGTCTCGATGATCGGCAGGCCGGTCATCGACCCCGCACCCAGCTCGTCCGAGAGCTTGGCGCAGCGCTCGAGCAGGCGGGAGTGGAGGTAGAACACGTCACCGGGGTAGGCCTCGCGGCCCGGCGGGCGGCGGAGCAGCAGCGACATCGCGCGGTAGGCCTCGGCCTGCTTGGTGAGGTCGTCGAACACGATGAGGACGTGCTGGCCCTGGTACATCCAGTGCTGGCCGATCGCGGACCCCGTGTAGGGGGCGATGTACTTGTACCCCGCCGGGTCCGAGGCCGGCGCGTGCACGATCGTCGTGTAGTCCATCGCGCCGGCCTTCTCCAGCGTGGAACGGACCTCGGCGATCGTGGAACCCTTCTGGCCGATGGCGACATAGATGCAGCGCACCTGCTGCTTCGGGTCGCCCGTCTCCCAGTTGGCCTTCTGGTTGATGATCGTGTCGATCGCGATGGCGGTCTTGCCGGTCTTGCGGTCGCCGATGATCAGCTGGCGCTGGCCCCGGCCGATGGGGGTCATGGCGTCGATCGCCTTGATGCCGGTCTGCAGCGGTTCCCGGACCTCCTGCCGGTCCATGACGCCGGCGGCCTGCAGCTCGAGGGCTCGGCGCTCGTCGATGTCGGTGATCTCGCCGAGACCGTCGATCGGTCGACCGATGGCGTCGACGACGCGGCCCAGGTAGCCGTCACCCACGGGCACAGACAGGACCTCGCCGGTCCCGTGTACCACGGAGCCCTCGTCGATGCCCTCGGAGTTGCCGAGCACGACGACGCCGATCTCGCGCTCGTCGAGGTTCAGGGCGATGCCCATGGTCCCGTTCTCGAAGCGCAACAGCTCGTTGGCCATGGCGGACGGGAGACCCTCCACGCGGGCGATGCCGTCACCGGAGGAGATGACGGTGCCGATCTCGGTGGCGGTGGCCGCCTCGGGCTGGTACGACTTGACGAAGTTGTCCAGTGCCTGACGGATCTCATCCGGACTGATGGTGAGTTCAGCCATTGCGTCCTACTTTCGAGAAGTTGGTGGTGGTCAGGAGCCGACGGGCTTCGTCGAGCCGTCCTGCCACGGTGGATTCAATGATGTGGTCGCCCAGCTGGACGTTGAGCCCCCCGAGGACGTCGGGGTCGACGACCTCCTGGATGACGACCGGCCCGGACACCTGGCGCTCGAGCGCCGCCTGCAGGCGCGCGCGCCGCTCGTCGTCCAGGGGCCGGGCGACCGTGACGCGTGCGATCTGCTGGCCACCCACCTGGGCAGCCATGTCCAGGTAGCTCTGGACGGTCAGTGGCAGTGTGCGGGCACGGGCCGCCACGGCACGGGACAGGAGGCGGGCGCTGATGGGGTGGACCCGTTCAGCGACCAGGGAGGACACCAGTTCGCGTCGACCCTCGAGGGAGAACCGCCGGTTCCGGAGGGCGTCGTCGAGCTCGGGGGTGCCGAGGACGACTCGTGCGACGTCGTGCAGTTCCTCCTGGACCCGTCCCAGGACTCCCTGCTTGGAGGCCTGGGAGAGGAGGGCACGCACCCCGAGGCGTTCCAGTGCCTCGGCCAGACTGCGTCCACTGGGCCATGGCTGCCGGACCACGGAACGGATGGTGTCCATGGCCGGCGCGGAGATCCTGGAGGAGAAGAGGCGCTCGGCCAGGGCCTCCTTGTCGGCGGCCTGCGCGGAGGGATCCGACAGGGAGCGACGCAGCGGGGGCTGCGCGTCCAGCACATCGACGACCGCGAAGAGCTCGTCGGCCGCTTGGTCGTCCACCTCGCAGGCGTCGACCTCGGTGTCCAGGCGCAGCTGCGCCGCGTCGCGGGCCTTCATCGTGCAGACCCTGCCGACTCGAGCTCGGCCAGAAAGCGGTCCACGGTGCGCTGGGCGCGGGCGTCGTCGCTGAGCGTCTCACCGACGATCTTCTCCGCGAGCTGGGTGGCGAGACCGCCCACCTCTCCCCGGAGCTCGCCGATCAGTTGGGCACGCTCGGCCGCCAGCTGGGCCCGGCCGGAGTCCACAATGCGCTGGGACTCCTTGGCGGCCTGGTCACGGCCCTCGGCCACGAGCTGTGCGGCGGTGTTCTTCGCGTCCTCGCGGATGCGCGCCGCCTCCTCGCGTGCCGATGCCAGCTTCTCGTTGTACTCGGCCAGTGCAGCCTGGGCCTTCGCCTCGGCCGCGGCCGCGCGCTGCATGCCACCCTCGATCTTTGCCGAGCGCTCCTCGTACATCTTCTCGAAGGCGGGGACGACGACCTTCCACATGATCTGGAAGATCACGAGCATCAGGACGATGCCCGCTATGACCTCGGACAGGTAGTGGGGCGCAAGAGGCCCTAGGTTGATCTCTTGCAACGCCCCGATCGCGGGGACCACGATGCTGCTCAGAGGACGAACGCGAGGGCGATGGCGATGATGGCCAGCGCCTCGACCACGGCGAAGCCGATGAACGCGGTGCTCATCATGGCGCCACGGGCCTCAGGCTGCCGGGCGGTGCCATTGATCACCGAGGCGAAGATCCAGGCGACGCCGAGGGCCGGGGCGATGGTGGCGATGGCGTAGCCGATCATGTTCAGCGAGCCGTCGATTTCCAGAAGGGACATCTCTTACCTTTCGGATGGCTTCCCGGACGGGAAGTCGGGGTGGATCAGTGCGCCTCGGAGATCGAGGTCGACACGTACTGGGCGGTGAGCACGGTGAAGATGTAGGCCTGCAGGGCGCCGATGAACAGCTCCAGCAGGAGGATGATGATGCTGAAGAGGAACGACACCCCGCCGGCGACGTTGTAGAACAGGTTGTCGGAGACGCTGAGCAGGTAGCCGCCGCCGACCACGAAGACCAGCACCACGAGGTGTCCCGCGAACAGGTTCGCGAAGAGACGCAGGGCCAGGGTGACGGGGCGGGTGACGAACGTCGCCAGGAACTCCAGCGGGATGACGAGCGGGAGCAGGTAGCCGGGCACACCCTCGGGAACGAGGGATCGTTTGAGGAATCCCATGCCGAACTTCGTGAACCCGGCGCCGACGTAGACGCACCACGACAGGATGGCCAGCCCGTAGGCGTAGCCGACGTTGGAGAACGTCGGGTACATGAAGTAGAAGAACTCGCCGAACCAGTTGTTGACCAGCAGGAACGAGAAGAGCCCGAGCAGGTAGGGCAGGAACTTCTTGTAGTCGTGGTGCAGGATGTCGCGGGCGATGCCGTTGCGGACGAACTCGTAGACGTACTCCGCGAAGAACTGGCCCTTGGACGGCTTGACCTTGAGGTTCCGCGATGCCCACCACCACAGCAGGATGACGAGCAGGGCTCCGATGATGGCCTGCAGGAGGGGCTTGTTGAACCAGTCGGGGGCCCCTTCGACGATGGCGCCCCACTTGAAGTCGTCGACGCCCGGTGGGGTGTAACCGTCCCCACTCTCGAGGGGAAGAAGTCCTGGCTTCACTCAACTCTCCCGTATCTCTTGATGATCACGTAGACGCTGGTCGCGAGTCCGACGATGAGGCCCACCGGCAGCATCCACGACGTGTGCAGGAAGTGGTCACCCAGCCAACCGAGCCCCCCGTAGAGGATGAGACCGGCCAGGATGTAGCTGAGCGCGACCATGCCGTCGTCGGTGTTGCCGGAACGCTGGGCGCCGGCGGACTCCTCAGACGACCTCTTCGTGCCCATGACTGGAGTGAGCCTAGCGGAAATCGTCGCCGCGTTCACCTCCGTGCCGCCGCTCACGGGTCCTCGTCGTGGTCGTAGATGGGTACGCGCTGCCGGGAGGCGACCAGCACGACGCCGGTGATCCATGCGAGGACGGTCACCGTGACGGAGGCCAGGAGCCAGCCGTCGCTGACGCGTCCCTCGAGGGCGGGCAGGGAGAGGATGGCCCAGAGCCCGGCAGCGATCCCGACGACCCGCAACGCGTAGGAGGCCAGCGCGAGTCCCATTCCCTGGACGGGATCGAGCTCGCAGGCCACGACCTCGATCGCCTGACCGATGGAGAAGAACAGGACGACCGCGGCGAAGCCGAGGGCTGCGGTCAGGAGGGCGTCCGTCCCAGTGGCGGCGGCGAGACCGAGGACGACCAGGCCTGCCGCGTGCCCCGCCGCCACACCGCCGAGCATCATCTGGCGGGCGCGCCGGGTCGCCCCGGTGGTGCGCCGCTCAGCCACCGGAGTCCATCACGTCCACCGTCTCCGGGGCGTCCGTGCCGCGCTGGACGGGGAAGGCCGTGAGGACCACCACGAGCACGAGCGCTACCCCCACGGCCCACCAGGCGGTGGAGTGGCCGGTCAGGGCGATCACCACGAGCCCGACCGAGACGACGGCGGTCCAGCCGTACATCAGCAGCACTGCTCCCCGGTGGGAGTGGCCGCGGGCAACGAGCCTGTGGTGGAGGTGCTGCCGGTCAGCGACGAACCAGTACTGGCCCGCGCGGGTGCGTCGGACATAGGCGAGCGCCAGGTCGAGGAACGGCAGGGCGAGGGCCGCCAACGGCAGGAGGATCGGCAGCAGCGCTGGCAGGACGTTCCCGCCCCCACCTGCCAACACGCTCGGGTCGATCTGCCCTGTGAACGAGATCGTGCTCATGGCCATGAGAAGCCCCAACAGCATGGCCCCGGAGTCTCCCATGAACATCTTGGCGGGGTGGAAGTTGTGCGCGAGGAAACCCAGGCACACGCCCGTGGTCACCACGGTGATCAGGCTCGCGGTGCTGGCACGCACGAGTTCCTGCTCGTAGGCCAGCACGTAGGAGTAGCTGAAGAAGGCGCCCGAGCCGATGGCGACGATGCCGGCGGCGAGCCCGTCGAGGCCGTCCACGAAGTTGATGGCGTTGACGCACAGCGCGATGAAGAACACGGTGAGGAGGAGGCTGGTGGCGTCGTCGAGGGCGATGATCGAGTCGGGCAGGGGGATCCAGTAGATGCGCACGCCCTGCAGCACGGCCACGCCGGCCGCGAGTACCTGCCCGCCCAGCTTCACCAGAGCCGGCAGGTCGTACTTGTCGTCGAGGACGCCGATCACGCAGATCACGAGGCCTGCCCAGAGCACTGCGGAGGCGTCGTGGCCGACGATGGGATAGCGGCCCAGGAACGGCATCTGCAGGGCCAGGAGGAACGCCGCTCCCACGCCCGCCAGCATCGCCATCCCACCCAGGTAGGGCACGGGCAGGGTGTGGACGTCGCGGGAGCGCACCGGGGCCATGATGCCGAACCGGATGGCGACGCTTCTGAAGAGTCCAGCGCTCAGGTAGGTGACGGCGGCCGCGACGGCGAGCACCAGGAGGTACTCACGCATCGGGGCCTTCGAAGTCGGGGGCCACCTCGCGCAGGTCGTCGAGGCTGAGTGCTCCGAGCCGCAGGACCCTGCCCTGCGTCGTTCGGGAGAAGTCGACGATCGTCGAGGCCACCTGGCCGGGCGCGGACCCGGCGTCGAGGTACACGGCAACGGCAGCGCCGAGCTGCTCCGCGGCCTGCGAAGCGGTGACCGCGGCGGGAGCGCCGGAGGTGTTCGCGGAGCTCACCGCGAGGGGGCCCGTCCGGCGCAGCAGCGCCCGGGCCACGTCGTGGTCCGGGACGCGTACGGCCACCGTGCCGGCGGTCTCCCCCAGGTCGAGGTTGAGCGCCTTCTGGACCTTGAGCACGAGTGTCAGGGCACCGGGCCAGAATCGCTTCGCGAGCGCAGCCGCGGCAGGCGGCACGTCCGAGGTCAGCGCCCGCAGCATGGACGGCTCCGCAATGAGCACCGGCGGAGGCATGTCCCGCCCCCGGCCCTTGGCGTCCAGCAACGCCTGGACGGCGGCGGCGGAGAAGGCGTCGGCACCGATCCCGTAGACGGTGTCGGTGGGCAGCACGACGCAGGCCCCGGCCCGAACGGCCTCGGTGGCGGCGGCGAGGGCGCCCTCCTGGTCGGCGAGGGCGTCGATGATCGGCGTCGCGGGGGTCTCACTCACGAGGCAATCCTGCCACGTCCGGTTGCCTGGCTCGGACGTAGCGGGGCCGGCCGGTGAGGTCGTCCACGTCGGTCACGTCGACGAAGCCCGCCTCCGTGAAGAGGTCGAGCACCGCGTCGCGCTGGGTCTCGTCGTGCTCGGAGAGCAGCCAGCCCCCGGGGACCAGGAGCCTGCGCGCCACACCGGAGACGACGCGCAGGGCGTCCAGGCCATCAGCGCCCGAGAAGAGCGCCTCCTCGGGGTCGTGGGACACGTCAAGGGGCAGGGAGCCGCGCAGGACGTCGGGGACGTAGGGCGGGTTGACCACGACGAGGTCCACCGCCGCGTCGAGGTCACCGAAGGCGTCGGCCATGTCCCCCAGCCTGATGTCCACCCCGAGGCCCTCGAGGTTGGTCTCCAAGTAGGCATGGGCCCGAGGGGACAGCTCGATGGCGTGCAGTTCGAGTCCTCCCAGTTCAGTGGCGAGGGAGCGCGTGATGGCGCCGGAGCCGGCACAGAGTTCCACCACCCGACGTCGGCCCGCGGGCCGGCGTGCCAGCAGTTGGAGGGCCAGGTCGACCAGGAGCTCGGTCTCGGGACGTGGGATGAAGACACCGGGGCCGACGGCGACCTCGGTGTAGCGGAACGCGGCCCTCCCGACGATGTGCTGCACGGGCTCTCCCGCCAGGCGACGACGGAGGATGGCCTCGAGCTCCACGCGCTGCGCCTCGGTCACCTCATCGGCCATGAGCATCCGCGAGACCTCCATCCCCATCGCGTGGGCGACGAGGTGACGCGCATCCGCCCCGGGTGAGGGCAGGCCGGCCTCCGCCAACCGCGTGGCGGCCCGGTGGGTCACCTCGACGGGCCGGTTCACGGTCTGCTGTCCCCCAGTCTCTCGGCCAGGTCCTGCTCGGCCAGTGCGTCGAGCACCGGCCCCAGTGCCCCGTCGAGCACGGCATCCAGGTTGTGTGCCTTGAAGCCGATGCGATGGTCGGCGATGCGGTTCTCGGGGTAGTTGTAGGTACGGATCCGCTCGGAGCGGTCCACGGTGCGCACCTGGGACTTGCGTGCCTGCGACGCGGCTTCGGCAGCCTCGGTCTCCGCGAGCGCGATCAGTCGCGCACGCAGCATGCGCATGGCCGACTCGCGGTTCTGCAGCTGGGAGCGTTCGTTCTGGCAGCTGACCACCACTCCGGAGGGCAGGTGCGTGATGCGTACCGCCGAGTCGGTGGTGTTGACCCCCTGGCCGCCGGGGCCGGAGGAGCGGTAGACGTCGATGCGCAGGTCGTCGGGATTGATCTCGACCTCGTCCGCCTCGACATCGGGCATGACCAGCACCCCCGCGGCCGACGTGTGGATCCTGCCCTGCGACTCCGTGACGGGGACGCGCTGCACGCGGTGCACGCCACCCTCGAACTTCAAGCGGCCGTAGGGTCCCACGCCGTCCACGGCCGGACCCTTGACTGCTGCCGTCACGGACTTGAATCCCCCGAGGTCGGTGGTCTGCTGGTCGAGGACCTCGATGCTCCACCCGACCTGTTCGGCGTGTCGCGAGTACATGCGGAAGAGGTCACCGGCGAACAGCGCGGACTCGTCGCCGCCCTCTCCCGATTTGATCTCCACCAGGGCGTCGGCGTCGTCATTGGGGTCACGGGGAGCCAGCAGGCGCGCGAGCCTCTCGGTGAGCGCCTCCAGCGAGTGCTCGATCTGGGCGGCCTCGTCGGCGAAGTCACTCGATTCCCGGGCGAGCTCCCGGGCCGCCGTCAGGTCCTGCGCCAGCGCCACGTACCGTTCGTAGGCCTCGACGAGGGGGCGCAGCGTCGCGTACCGGCGGCCGACGCGGCGCGACCGGACCGGGTCCGCGTGCAGTGCCGGGTCGGCGAGCTCCGCCTCCAGCGAGCGGTACTCGTCAACCAGGGGGGCGGCGGCCTCGAACACGGGTTCTCCTCTTGGGACGTCCGGCTGCGGAACCACAAAACCGGACGCCGGGGGCGACGTGTCGCCCGGCGTCCGGTCCCGGTGGTGTGACTACTTCTTGGCGTAGCGCTTCTCGAAGCGGGCAACGCGGCCGCCCGTGTCGAGGATCTTCTGCTTGCCGGTGTAGAACGGGTGGCACTCGGCGCACACGTCGGCGTGCAGCTCGCCCTTGGTGGAGGTGCTGCGGGTGGTGAACGTGTTGCCACAGGTGCACTGCACCGAGGTCTCAACGTAGTCGGGGTGGATGCCCTGCTTCATGTCTGTGCTCCTTGGGGTGTCGAGGTGCCGGGTCGCTGGTGTCGAAGAGACGGCGCGTGAACCGGCACGGCTGTCCATTCTGCCACCGAGGCGGCGTTTGACCAAGCCGGAAACGCTCAGCCGTCCTGGGCGGGGGTGGTCTTCAAGACGCTGAGGAGGAACTCGTGGTTGTCCGTCGTCTTGCGCATCCGCGACAGCAGCATCTCGAGGGCCGCCTGGTCGTCCAGCCCGGACAGCGCCCGGCGGAGCTTCCAGATGATCCCCAGTTCGTCGCGACCCATGAGGAGTTCCTCGCGACGCGTGCCCGAGGCATCGACGTCGATCGCGGGGAAGATGCGCTTGTCCGCCAGTTCGCGGCGCAGCCGGAGCTCCATGTTGCCGGTGCCCTTGAACTCCTCGAAGATCACCTCGTCCATCTTCGAACCGGTCTCGATGAGGGCCGTGGCGAGGATGGTGAGCGAGCCGCCGTTCTCGATGTTGCGGGCCGCGCCGAAGAACTTCTTGGGCGGGTACAGCGCCGCGGAATCGACGCCACCGGAGAGGATGCGTCCCGACGCCGGGGCGGCGAGGTTGTAGGCACGGCCCAGGCGGGTGATCCCGTCGAGGAGCACCACGACGTCGTGCCCGAGCTCGACGAGGCGCTTCGCACGCTCGATGGCCAGCTCGGAGATCATCGTGTGGTCCTCGGCGGGACGGTCGAACGTGGAGGCGATGACCTCCCCGGACGTGGTCCGCTGGAAGTCGGTGACCTCCTCGGGCCGCTCGTCCACCAGGACGATCATGAGGTGGACCTCGGGGTTGTTCGCGGCGATCGCGTTGGCGATCGCCTGCATCACCATCGTCTTGCCTGCCTTCGGCGGGGAGACGATCAGTCCGCGCTGCCCCTTGCCGATCGGCGAGACGAGGTCGATGACCCGCCCGGTGAGGTTGGTGGTCGAGGGCGTCTCGAGCTTCAGCCGCGACTGCGGGTACAACGGGGTGAGCTTGTTGAACTCGGGGCGGTTCTTGGCCTTCTCCGGATCCGCACCATTGACCGAGTCGATGCGTACGAGCGGGCTGTACTTCTCCCGGCTGCGCTCGCTCTCCTTGGGCTGCTTGATGGCGCCGGCGACGACGTCACCGCGGCGCAGACCCGCCTTGCGGACCGTCGACATCGGCAGGTAGGCATCACCCGGCCCCGGCAGGTAACCGCTGGTGCGCAGGAAGGCGTAGTTGTCGAGGATGTCGACGATGCCCGAGACCGGCACGAGCACATCGTCGTCGCTGACCTGCGGCTCGTTCTCGAAGCGCTCCATCGGCTGGCCACCACGACCCGAGCGACGGTTGCCGCGGTCGCGGTTGCGGCGGCGGCGGTTGCGACGGGAGCCGTTGTCGTCGTCGTAGCGGGGACCGCCCTGGCTGCTGCTCTGGCTGCTCGATGACTCTGGACGGGGCGCTGCGGCCACTTGGGGCTGGGTGGCATTGGTTCCCATGGCGGCGGCGAGTCGCTCGCCGACCTCCTCGTTGACCTGTTCCTGGGCGGCACGGTCGCCACCCTTGTTGCGCTCACGGCGACGGCGGCCCGGCTGCTGGTCCGAGCGCGTCTGCTCCGCTCGGCGCTGCTCCCCGCGGTTCTCGGAATCGTCGTCCCCGCTGGCGGCAGGGACCTCGCCGCTGGCACCCTGCTCGTCCTCAGCGGCCGGGGTGCGGGCAGGACGGGAGGATCGGGCCTGCTGGGGCGCCTCGGTGCGCACCAGTGGCTCGGAGCTTCGGGCCGACGAGATGGCGTTGACGAGGTCGCCCTTGCGCATCGCCGAGGTGCCCTTGATGCCGAGGCTGGACGCCATCGACTTGAGCTCGACCAGCTTCATGCTGGCGAGCGGGGTGCCGGATTCGGTCACGGATGTCCTTCCAGGGAATTCGCCCGACGGCGCACGCTTCACGGGGCCTCCGGGTCAGGATTCGTCCGCCGGCGCTGGCTCAGCGAGCACTGTTCGAGGGAGTTGGACACGTCCTCGATTCAGCGGACTCCATCAAGGCTAGCACCGGCGAGTCCGCTGGCCAAACGTCACCGGGCGTGCGAAGCACCGAGCTCCACGCCGCCTCCGACCGCCAGGTGGTGAAGTTCGAAGCCCGGGGCCGGCACAACGTCGGCTCCCGCCAGCTCGACGTCGGTCCCGACGGCGATCACGGTGGGTCCGGCCCCCGAGATGGCGGCCGGGACGCCAGCGGTGCGCAACGACTCCATCAGGGCGTACGAGGGTGCCATGAGTCCGGCCCGGTAACGCTGGTGCAGCCGATCCGCCGTGGCGGCCAGGAGCAGGTCAGGCCTGCGGTGGAGGGCGATGGGAAGCGTGGCGGCACTGACGGCCTGGGACACGGCGTCGAGACGCGGGACGCTGTCGGGCAGGACGTGTCGGGCGCCTGCGGTGGGCACGTGGAACTCCGGAACCCAGGCGAGGGCCCGGAACCCCCGGTGCAGGTCCAGGCCCACGGTGGTGACCTGCTCCCCCTCGATCCAGCCCAGGACGGCACCGCCGAGCGCCGCCGCGCCCGCGTTGTCGGGGTGTCCCTCCAACAGGCTCGCCACGCGCGCGATCTCGCACCGGTCCAGCTCCGCATGGGGGTGGGCGATTCCCCAGGCCAGCGCCAGCCCCCCGACGATGGCGGCAGCCGAGCTGCCGAGTCCCCGGGAGTGCGGGATCCGGTTCGTGCAGTGGAGGTCGAAGCCACGCAGGGAACCTCCCCAGTGCCGCAGTCCCTCCCGGAGGGAGGAGACGACGAGATGGGTCTCGTCGAGCGGCACGCGATCCGCGCCCTCACCCTCCACGGTGACCCGGACGGCCGCGTCCTGCCGGGGCTCGAGGCGGTAGTCGTCGAGGATGTCGAAAGCGATTCCCACGCAGTCGAAACCGGAGCCGAGGTTTGCGGTGGTGGCGGGCACCCGAACGTGGAGCGTCGCCGCCATGCTCAGGAGCCCTCGACCCGCATGTAGTCGATGTCAGCCCCCACGAACGGCGCATCGCCCAGCTCGGCCAGGACACCGGCCAGGTCGCTCTCGCTCGCCTCGTGGGTCATGACGCCCAGCCGGGCTGCGAACCCGTCCTGCCGCTCCAGTCCCTCGAGGTAGGACTGCTGCACGGTCTGCAGGGACACGTTGTGCTTCCCGAACAGTGCCGCGCAGGCTGCCAGCACGCCGGGGCGGTCCTCCACGTCGAAGGAGATGTAGTAACGGGCCCTGGCATCAGCGATGGGCGCGACGTCGAGGTGGCTGTAGCCGGTCTGCAGGCGCACGGCCGACCCTCGGACGCGGTTGCGCGCCACCGTGACCACGTCGCCCATCACGGCGCTCGCCGTCGGTGCCCCTCCCGCCCCCTGGCCGAGGAACATCAACTGCCCCGCCTCGCGGGAGTCGACGAAGATGGCGTTGTAGGCGCCGGACACCGACGCCAGCGGATGGGTCTTCGGCACCATCGTCGGGTGCACCTTGACGATCACGCGGGGATCGGCGTCGTCGGTGAGCCGCGCGATCGCCAGCAGCTTGACGACGCAGCCCATCTGGTCGGCCGCTTTGATGTCAGCGGGCGTGACGGACGAGATCCCCTGGCAGAAGACCTCCTCCCCGCGGATGTCGGTGTGGAACGCAAGCCCGGCGAGGATCGCTGCCTTGGCGGCCGCGTCGTGGCCCTCGACGTCGGCGGTCGGGTCGGCCTCGGCGAAGCCAAGTTCCTGCGCCTGTCGCAGCGCCTCGTCGAACGACAGTCCTGCCGTGGTCATCTTGTCGAGGATGTAGTTGGTGGTGCCGTTGACGATGCCCATGACGGCGCGGATCTCGTCGCCCACGAGCGACTCGCGCAGCGGCCGGATGATCGGGATCGCGCCCGCCACCGCGGCCTCGTAGTAGAGGTCGACCTGGTTGTCGGAGGCGGTCTGGGACAGCAGCGCCATGTCGCGGGCGAGCAGCGCCTTGTTGGCCGTCACGACGGACGCGCCGTGCTGCATGGCCTGGAGCAGGAGGCTGCGAGCGGGCTCGATGCCGCCGATGACCTCGACCACCACGTCGATGTCGCCCCGCGCGACCAGGCCCTCCACGTCGGTGGTGAACAGGGCCGGGTCGATTCCCGGGCGCTGCACGTCCGGCCGGCGCACGCCAATTCCCACGAGCTCGAGCGGCCGTCCGATGCGGCTCTCCAGCGTGGCCGCCTCGTGGGTGAGGATCCGCGCCACCTGGGACCCAACCACGCCGGCGCCCAGGAGGGCCACCTTGAGGGGTTGAGGACTCGAAAGCTCCATCTCGCTCACTGCCCCACGTCCAATCGCATCAGGTCGTCCAGAGTCTCGCGGCGGAGCAGGATGCTCGTGTCGCCGTCGCGCACGCCCACGAGTGGCGGCTTCGGGACCTGATTGTAGTTGCTGGCCATCGATCGGGCGTAGGCGCCCGATCCGGGGACGGCGATGAGGTCCCCGGGGGCGACGTCATGCGGCAGGAAGACGTCTCGGATGAGGATGTCGCCTCCTTCGCAGTGCTTGCCGACCACGCGGCTCAGCACGGGCTCCGCCACCGAGGCGCGATTCGCGATCACAGCGGAGTACTCGGCGGCGTACAGGGCGGGCCTGATGTTGTCGCTCATGCCGCCGTCGACGGAGACGTAGACGCGGGCCTTGTTGCCCTCGAGCTCGACCACCTTGACGGTGCCGACCTCGTAGATGGCGACGCCGGCCGGCCCGCAGATCGCGCGCCCCGGCTCGATCGACATGCGCGGCCGGGTCAGGCCGAAACCTCGGCACTCGTGGTCCACCATGTCCTCGAAGGCGGCAGCGAGCTCCGCCGTCGCCATCGGCGAGTCGGCCGGGGTGTAGGCGATGCCGAAGCCGCCACCGAGGTCGAGCTCGGGCAGTTCGCTGCCGGTCGCGGTGCGGAACTGGTGCGCCAGGCGCAGCGTGCGCCGGATCGCGACCTCGAAGCCATGGGTCTCGAAGATCTGCGAGCCGATGTGGCTGTGGATCCCCATCAACTCCATCACGGGCGAGGCGTGGCAGCGCACCAACGCGGCCAGGGCATGGCCCCCCTGGATCGAGAGGCCGAACTTCTGGTCCTCGTGCGCCGTCGCGATGTACTCGTGGGTGTGAGCCTCGACTCCCGTCGTCACCCGCACGAGGACGCGCGCCGTGGTGTCGAGGTCACGGCAGGCCTCCTCGATCCGCGCGATCTCGTCGAACGAGTCGACGATGATCCGCCCCACGCCCTGCTCCAGCGCGAAACGGATCTCCTCGCGCGATTTGTTGTTCCCGTGGAACCCGAGCCGCGCGGCGGGCATGCCGCCGGCCAGCGCGAGCCGCATCTCCCCCATCGTGGTGACGTCCAGCCCGAGGCCCTCCTCGGCCACCCAGCGTGCGATCGTGCGGGTCAGGAGCGCCTTGCCCGCGTAGTAGACCCCCCAGCCGGCGAAGGAGTCACGGAACTCGGCGGCGCGTGCTCGGAAGTCCGCCTCGTCGATCAGGTAGGTCGGCGTGCCATGCTCCGCGGCGACGTCGGTGAGGGCGCAGCCGCCGACGACGATCCGTCCCTGCTCGTCACGCGTCGTCCCCCGGGGCCACAGGGCGGCGTCGATGGCGTTCAGGTCCTCCGGCACAGCGAGCCACTGGGGACCGGCCTGCGCGGCGTCGGCGTGGATGGAGCCCGCGATGTGCGTGTGGGTCATGGTCCCCAAGCCTGCCAGAGTCGACGCATGAGCACGGCACCGGCGCCCGGCGCGGACGGGGGCTCGGCCCGGCTACGCCAGCCCTACTCCACGTTGCCAGTGATCCTTGGCTGGCCAAGAGCAGTTGCGCTGGCGACACGTCAGTAGCGCTGGCGAACGGGATCCATCGGCGCAGCCAAAGGTCTGCGGACCGGCTCAGTCCCCCGCACGCACGACGACGCGCTCGACCCCGCGCAACACGAGACCCGCCGGGTCATCGACGGCCTCACCGTCAGCGGTGACCTCGACGCCACACGTCGACGCCAGGCACTCGCCGTCGAAGCTCACCCCCCAGAGCATGAAGAAGTCGCCCAGCGTGATGGCGTCGGTGCCGGGCCCCTCGAGCCACACGTCGCCTCCCGCATCATGCGTGTGGACGGGCGCCTGGACCGCCCGCAGCCGGTCGACGCCGATGTAGGGCGGGATGTCGACGGTGGTGCCGCCGACCTCGACCTCGAGCGCGACGATCCACGGATCGTCATCGGTGTCGAGCGGCTGCTCCTCCAGGCCGGCCGCCCGGATGTGGCTGATGGCGTCCCGGGGCGCCGGCCACGGCGGCGGTGCGGTGGTGAAGCTCGCCGGATCCGGTTCCGGTCGCGAGACGCAGCTCGCCAGCGCCAGCAGCGCCCCCAGCGCCCCCAGCACCCTCGTCGTCCGCACGGCAGCCACGGTACCCGAGCCCCCGCCCCGAACCGGGCGTCAGGAGCCACGGCAATTGTTTGCTAACCTTTCCTCGTCGCCCGCGCTGCCGGGCGTCGGGCCCCCGTAGCTCAGGGGATAGAGCACCGCCCTCCGGAGGCGGGAGCCGAGGTTCGAATCCTCGCGGGGGCGCCCCGACAGTGCTGGGCCCGGCCCACGGGCCCGGATTCTGCAGCCATGAAGGGGGCGAGCGCCGTGGCCGTGCCCGACCTCCGGGAGATCGCCAGCACCGCCCGAGGGGCGCGCATCCCCGTCGCGCTCGGTGTCATCGCCCTCTTCGCCACCACACGGCTCCTGCTCTTCATCGCCTGGCAACACCCGTCGGCCAACTTCGTCGCCAACGACGTCTACTACTACGGCTACCACCTGTGGCGCATGCTGGAGCAGGGCGAGCCCGGCGTCATGCTCGAGTACCCCGTCCCCGCGGTCTGGTTCCTGCAGGCGCTGTACACGCTCGGTGGCGGGTGGCAGACGTGGTTCCCGTGGTTCGCCACCACCATGCTGTTCCTCGACGCACTCGTTGCCCTGTCGCTGTTCCGGCTGCGCCGTCCGTCGGCATCCGTGTGGTGGATCCTGTTCACGGGCGCCCTGGGCCCCATCGTGTGGTTCCGCTTCGACCTCCTCCCGGCGGCCCTGGTCGCCTGGGCGTGCCTCTGGTCGACCAGCAGGCCACGTGTCGCAGGCGTCCTCGTCGCCGCGGGCGCCGCGCTCAAGCTCTGGCCCGCCCTGCTCGCACTGCCCTTCGCCGCACCCGACCCACGACGGCACGGGGGCGGGCGTCAACGACTGCTGGCCTTCCTCACCGCCGGTTTCCTGTTCGGGATGGCCTCGCTGGTCGCGACGGGGTGGGCGCGCTCCGCCTCACCCCTGGCGTGGCAGGCGGATCGGGGGCTGCAGATCGAGTCCGTCCCGGCGACGCCCCTGATGTTCCTTCGGACGTTCACGACCGCCGGCACGTGGCCCGTGTTCCTCTCCGAGTACAACGCCATCGAACTGCAGGGGCCAGGCGTCGCCCTGCTCCTCCACCTGTCCTCGGGCCTGACCGTGAGTGCCCTGGTCCTGGCCGCGGTACTCAGCATGCGGTTGTTGCGCAGTCTCCGGGACGAGGGTCCGCTCGCCCGGGAGGCACTCCTGCTGGCCGTCCTCGCCATCGTCCTGGCACTCGTGGTGGCCAACAAGACGCTGTCCCCCCAGTACGTCACCTGGCTCGGCGGGCCCCTCGCGGCGCTCCTCCTGGTCCCCAGGAGTCCCGGGCTCCAGCGTCCGGTACGGGTGCTGGCCGTCGCCCTCGTCCTCGTCGCGGGACTCACGCACTACACCTACCCGTGGGGCACTTACGGCATCATGGGCACACCCAACGGCTCCGGCTGGGAGACCTCCGTCCTCCTGCTGCGCAATGTGCTGCTGGTGGCCCTGACGTGGTACTCCACGCGGCTCGTCTGGCAGGTCACCGCTCGCCGACCGATTGGGTAAGCTTCCACACAGGCACAGCCGCCGTGACGAGAACACACAGAGGGGATCGTGGCCCAGCCACTAGCGCACATGTCAACACCGGAGACAGCAGACGCATTCGGAGCCAACAGCTGGTTGATCGACGAGATGCGGGAGGCCTACTCAGAAGATCCGTCGTCGGTTGACCAGACGTGGCGGGACTACTTCGCACGGGAGAACGGCTCCGGGGGGACTACCGATTCCCAGCCGCGCGAGGCGGCCGCGTCCCCCTCCTCCGCCCAGACCTCGCGGGGCCAGAGCAGCACCGCGAAGGACTCCGCCAAGAAGACCCCGCGGGCTGGAGCCCCCAAGAAGGACGGCTCGTCGACCAAGGAGCAGTCCCAAGCCCCACGTGGCAGGGCCACAGAGGAGTCGAAGCCAGCAGAACCCAAGGCCGCTGGGAACCCGGCCAAGGTGGAGTCCGCAGCCGCCACCACCAGCGAGACGCCCGCGGCACCCGGCACGGGGGCAGGCCTGTCCGCCAACGCCCCCAACCCGACCGTCCGCCCGGAGCCGAGCGCCGCCGAGCCCGTGCTGCAGACCCTCCGCGGCGCACCCATGCGCACCGCCAAGAACATGGACGCCTCGCTCACGGTGCCAACGGCGACGTCCGTGCGGTCGGTGCCGATGAAGCTCGTCATCGACCAGCGCACCGTCATCAACGACTTCCTCCGCACCTCCAAGGGCGGCAAGGTCAGCTTCACCCACCTGGTCGCCTACGCGATGATCCGGGCGCTGAAGACCGTCTCGGGCATGAACGACGCCTACGACGTCGTCGACGGCAAACCCACCCTGGTGCGCAATCCGTCGATCAATCTCGGCATCGCCATCGACCTCCAGAAGCCCGACGGCACCCGCCAGTTGCTGGTCCCCAACGTCAAGGGTTGCGAGAACCTCAACTTCGCGCAGTTCTGGGCGGCCTACGAGGGGGTCGTCGCCCGCGCCCGCAAGGGTGAGCTGACGGTTTCCGACTTCGCCGGCACCACCGCCACGATCACCAACCCCGGCGGCATCGGCACCAACCACTCGGTCCCCCGCCTCATGACCGGCCAAGGACTCATCCTGGGCGTCGGCGCCATCGACTACCCGGCGGAGTTCCAGGGCATGTCCCTGTCGCGCATCACCGACCTGGGCGTCTCCAAGACCACGACGCTGACCTCCACCTATGACCACCGGGTGATCCAGGGCGCGCAGTCCGGCGAGTTCCTGAAGGAGATGCACGAGCTGCTGCTCGGCAAGGACGGCTTCTACGACGACGTCTTCGAGGCCCTGCGCATCCCGTACGAGCCGCTGAGGTGGTCCAACGACGTCTCCGCCCACCGGGCCAGCCAGGTGACCAAGCACGCCCGCGTGCTGGAGCTCATCAACGCCTACCGCTCCCTCGGTCACCTGATCGCCGACACCGACCCGCTCGAGTACCGGCAGCGTTCGCACCCGGACCTGCGGCTCGAGACCCACGGCCTGTCCATCTGGGACCTGGACCGCGAGTTCGCCGTCGGCACCTTCGGCGAGCAGGAGCGCGCCTACCTGACCCTCCGCGAGATCCTGCGGATCCTGCAGGACAGCTACTGCCGCACCACCGCCGTCGAGTACATGCACATCTCCGACCCCGTGCAGCGCCAATGGTTCCAGGAGCGCATGGAGGTTCCCCGCAAGCCGCTCGCCCACGACGAGCACATGCACGCGCTGGACAAGCTCAACGAGGCCGAGGTCTTCGAGACCTTCCTGCAGACCAAGTTCGTCGGCCAGAAGCGATTCTCCCTCGAGGGCAGCGAGTCGCTCATCGTGCTGCTGGACGAGGTGTGCCAGCAGGCCGCCAACGACTCCCTCGACGAGGTCTGCATCGGCATGCCGCACCGCGGCCGGCTCAACGTGCTCGCCAACATCGTGGGCAAGAAGTACGCCCAGATCTTCCGTGAGTTCGACGGCTCGCTCGACCCCGCGAGCGGCACCGGCGACGTCAAGTACCACCTCGGCTCGGAGGGCGAGTTCGTCGCCAGCAACGGCACCACCATCAAGACGTCCGTCGCCGCGAACCCCTCGCACCTCGAGGCCGTGAACCCGGTCCTCATGGGAATCACGCGCGCCAAGCAGGACATGCTGGAGGCCGACGACTTCCCGGTGCTGCCCATCCTGCTTCACGGCGATGCCTCCTTCGCCGGCCAGGGCGTGGTCTTCGAGACGCTCCAGATGAGCCAGCTCCGCGGGTACAAGGTGGGCGGGACCATCCACGTCGTGGTCAACAACCAGGTGGGCTTCACCACGGCCCCGACGGAGTCCCGCTCGTCCACGTACAGCACCGACGTCGCCAAGTCGATCTCCGCGCCGGTCCTGCACGTCAACGGCGACGACCCGGACTCCTGCGTCCGCGCCGCGCGGCTCGCCTTCGAATACCGGCAGCGGTTCAACAAGGACGTCGTCATCGACTTGATCAGCTACCGCCGGCGAGGGCACAACGAGGGCGACGACCCGAGCTTCACCCAGCCGCGCATGTACGACCTGATCGAGCAGAAGCGCTCCGTGCGCCGCCTCTACACCGAGTCTCTGATCGGCCGTGGCGACATCTCGATGGCGGACGCCGAGGACGTCATGAACCGCTTCCGCTCTCGTCTGGAGAACGTGTTCAAGGAGGTGCGCGAGGCCAAGAACCAGGCGGAGCTGGACGATGAGTACTCGCGCGTGCCCTACTACCCCACCAAACCCGACCAGCGGCTCACCGAGATCACCCGGGAGGAGCTCGACCTCGTCTCCCAGGTCCACGTCGACCTCCCCGAGGGCTTCACGCCGCACCCGAAGGTGCTGCCGCAACTGGAGCGCCGCGCGGAGGCCATCAAGAACGGTCCCATCGACTGGGCGACGGCCGAGATCATCGCATTCGGATCCCTGCTGATGGAGCAGCGCCCGGTCCGCCTCGCTGGCCAGGACTCCCGGCGTGGCACGTTCTCCCAGCGCTTCGCCGCCATCGTGGATCGCGTCACGAACGAGGCCTGGGTCCCACTGAAGCACCTGACGGACGACCAGGCCACGTTCGACGTCTTCGACTCCCTGTTGAGCGAGTACGCGGCGCTCGGGTTCGAGTACGGCTACTCCGTGGCCCGGCCCGACGCTCTCGTGCTCTGGGAGGCGCAGTTCGGGGACTTCGTCAACGGCGCGCAGATCATCGCCGACGAATTCGTCGCCTCCGGCCAGGCCAAGTGGACGCAGAAGTCGGGCGTGGTCCTGCTGCTCCCCCACGGCTACGAGGGACAGGGCCCGGACCACAGTTCCGCGCGCATCGAGCGCTGGCTCCAGCTGTGTGCAGAAAACGCGCTTGCGGTCTGCCAGCCCTCGACCGCCGCCAGCTACTTCCACCTGCTGCGCCAGCACGCCTACGTCAACTGGCACCGGCCCGTCGTGATCGCCACGCCCAAGTCGATGCTGCGCAGCAAGCAGGCTGCGTCAATGCCCGAGGAGTTCACCTCCGGCAAGTGGCGGCCGGCGCTGGACGACCCGACGGTCGAGGACGCCTTGCAGGTCGAGCGCGTCCTGGTGTGCTCGGGCAAGATCCGGTGGGAGCTGGTCAGCCGTCGCGAGAAGCTCGGACTGGATGGGAAGGTCGCCATCGTCGCCCTGGAGCGGCTCTACCCGCTGCCGGGCGAGGAGATGGCCGAGATCATGGACCGCTACCGTCACGTCACCGACGTCCGCTTCGTGCAGGACGAGCCCGCCAACCAGGGCCCGTGGCCGTTCATCTCCGTCCACCTCCCGAACGCCATCCGGATGCACTCGGACTACGACCTCGAGATGCAGCGGATCGCGCGCGCCTGGTCGTCGGCTCCCTCCGTCGGCTCCCACAAGGTTCACCTGCAGCAGACCGAGGAACTGCTGCAGCGCGCCTTCGCGGACCTCTGATGTATTTCACCGACCGCGGGCTGGAGGAGCTCGTCTCGCGACGTGGGGAGGAGCAGGTCAGCTTCGAATGGCTCGCCGAACGGCTGCGCACCTTCGTGGACCTGAACCCGGACTTCGAGACACCGATCGATCGCCTGGGATCGTGGCTGGCCCGACTGGATGACGACGACGAGGACGCCTGATGGACATTCAACAACTGAGTAGTGACCACCGCACGCAGGCGGGACGCGAACCGGAGGGCGTGTGGTTCGCTCCCGGTCGCGTCAACCTGATCGGTGAGCACACCGACTACAACGACGGCTTCGTGCTGCCCTTCGCGCTGGAGAAGAAGGCCGTCGTCGCCGTCTCCCGTCGGGACGACGGTGTGGTCTCCATGCGCTCGGAGGAACTCGACGAGCAGGTGGACGTGGCGATCGCCGACCTGGAACCGGGCACCGAGGGCTGGTCCTCCTACCTGGCCGGTGTGGTGTGGGCCCTCAGGCAGTCGGGGCAGGAGGTCTCGGGGGTCACCATCACCCTGACCTCGGATGTACCCCTGGGTGCCGGGCTGTCGTCGTCGGCCGCCATCGAGTGCGCGGTGGTCGCCGCGCTGTGCGACGTCTTCGGACTCGACATCGACCCCATGGAACGCGCCCGCGTGGCCCAATTGGCGGAGAACGCCTACGTCGGGGCCCCCACCGGGCTGCTCGACCAGGCCGCAAGCACGCTGTGCCGGGAGGACTTCGGCCTGTTCCTGGACTGCCGATCGTTCGAGACGGCCCAGGTCCCGCTGCCCATGGCCGAGGCCGGACTGGAGATCCTCGTCCTCGACACGAAGACACCCCACAGCCATGTCGACGGGGAGTACGGGGCACGGCGGCGCACCTGCGAGGAGGCAGCCGCCATCCTGGGTGTCCCGGCGCTGCGCGACGTCACCGACCTCGACGCCGCCCTCGCCCAACTGCCGGACGAGACGATGCGCAAGAGAGTGCGTCACGTCGTGACCGAGAACTCCCGGACGGTCGAGGCATACGAGGTGGCACGCTCCGGGTCCCTCCGTGACCTGGGCCCCCTCCTGGACGCCTCCCATGCCTCCATGAGGGACGACTACGAGATCACGGTCCCCACGGTCGACCTGGCCGTGGCCGTTGCCCGGGAGGCCGGGGCGCTCGGCGCACGCATGACCGGGGGCGGTTTCGGGGGCTGCATCATCGCCCTGTGCGAGGCGGGAAGCGGAGACGGAATCGGCCAACGGGTGTCGGAAGCGTACGCAGCGGCCGGATACGGCGCGCCCCAGTGGTTCATCGCCACTCCGGCTCCCGGCGCGGGACGACTCCGCTAGGCCGTCCCCGGCCCCGTGTCGAGGGCGCGTCGGGTGGCGGGCAGCACCGCCGCCACGACGATGCCCGCGAAAGCGACCGCTGCGGCGACGGCCCAACCACGCTGCACCGGGTCACTGCCCTGGGCGAGGCTCACGGCGGTCGCGAGATGCAGGAGCGCCGGCGCCACGATGAGTCCCCGGGCCAACGGTTGGCGACGCCAGCCGAGCCACGCCCCCAGACCGACGAGCGCGCCGTAGACCAGCAGCACCACGGCAATCCCTGCACTGAAGATCGCCATCCGTGCGGCGAGCACGGCCACGGCGATCCCCACCAGTGCAGCGGCGCTCAAGGCACTACCGAGGACGGCGATGAGCAGGCTCGCCGGGAGCGGGTCCCGGGCTCGGGGGTTCATGGTGGCATCGTGCCAATGGCGGCCGGTGCTGGGCAAACCGGCCGATGTTGCGGCAACACGCCCTCGCGATCCCACACTTGTCTATCGTTGTGCCGGAGGGTAAGTTCACTTCGCTCGCAGTTTGTCCTCTCGCGACTGCTACACCGAGCCCACCACTTCAGAAGGAGTGCCGAGTACATGGATTGGCGCCACAGGGCGGCCTGCCTCACGGAAGATCCCGAGCTGTTCTTCCCGGTGGGCAACACGGGCCCCGCACTCCAGCAGATCGAGGACGCGAAAAAGATCTGTCAGCGGTGCGAGGTACGGGAGCAGTGTCTCGCCTGGGCCCTCGAGGCAGGCCAGGACCATGGTGTCTGGGGCGGCATGAGCGAGGACGAACGTCGCGCCATCAAGCGTCGCAACGCCCGGAATCGCCTGCGCAACAGCTGATCAGGCGCGGCTCGGACGGCCGAGCGGCAACGCCACACGGGCCAGGGTACCGGGGCCGTCGTCGCGCCGGGACATGGCGATGGTCCCGCCCAGGTCGGAGACCAGGGTGGAGATGATCGCCAGACCCAGGCTGGTCTGGTTCCCCAGGACGAAATCCCCCGGGAGACCCACACCGTCATCCACGACGTCGATGACGAGCTCCCCCGCGTCCCGACGAGGCCTCACCTCGATGCACCCCGATCCGCTGCCGAGCCCGTGCTCGATGGCGTTCTGGCAGAGCTCCGTGATCACCATGGCCAACGAGGTGGCGGCATCCGCCGGTATCACCCCGAAGCTGCCGACCCGCTGGGCATCCACCTGGCCCGACGCCGACGCCAGATCACCGACCATGCGCAGGATGCGGTCGCAGACGGCGTCGAACGCAAGGTCCTCGTCGAAGCTGTGGCTGAGGGTGTCGTGCACGACCGCGATCGAGGAGACACGTCGCGTGGCGT
Source organism: uncultured Arachnia sp. (assembly GCA_947499145.1). GTDB lineage: Bacteria > Actinomycetota > Actinomycetes > Propionibacteriales > Propionibacteriaceae > Arachnia. The sequence goes on along the minus strand of CANMNB010000007.1, from coordinate 99,852 downwards.
CGCGCAGGGCCTCCCTGCCCTCCTCCGACGTCAGGCGGCGGGATTGCATCCGCAGCAGGGCTGCAACGGTCTGCAGGTTGTTCTTGACGCGGTGGTGGATCTCGCGGATCGTCGCGTCCTTGGTCACCAGCATGCGGTCGCGGCGTCGGATGTCAGTGGTGTCCCGGCACAGCACCAGCATCCCGAGCGACTCACCGTGGACGTGCAGCGGCAACAGGACAAACCGCATCGACGCCCGCTGGTGCTCCACGTCGAACTCCACACTGCGCTGCTGCTTGAGGTCCGACTGGACGGTCTGCCCCACCTCCTCGACGCCTCGCCACAGGGTGCGGATCAGCTGTTCGAAATCCTCACCCTCGACGTCGCCCTGCGCACCGAGCCGCCTGAACCCCGTGATGGCGTTCGGCGAGGCGTACGTGACGACGCCGCCCGGCTGCACCCGAACGACGCCGTCCCCCACCTTGGGCGCCAGCGCCTTGTCCGTCCAGGGTGCCAGCGGGAAGTTGCCCTCGAGGAGCATCGAGGTCAGGACGTCCGCCGCCTCGAGGTAGTTCTCCTCGAGAGCCCCCGTGGCGCGCATCCCCATCTGGTTGGTGTGCCGTTCGAGCACGGCGATGCAGCGACCGTCGCGGATCACGGGGACGGCCCAGACGTCGACGGGGATCCCCGCCCCCAGCTGGTTGTCGCTGGTCTCGGCGATCTCGCCGGTCAGGTACGCCACCACGACCTGGTGGTCCGGTTCATGCCCGATGACCTCACCGGTGACGTCGTCCTCCAGCGCTGTGGGGCCCGTCACGGGACGGATCTGCGCCACGCACGTGAAGACATCGCCGTCCTCGTCCGGCAGCCAGAGGAGCAGGTCCGAGAAGCTGAGGTCCGCTAGCAGGTGCCACTGGCCGATGAAGGCCTCCAGCCACTCGAGATCGGTCAGGCTGGCGGGGTCCCGGTTCGGCATGCGCCTACTGTGCCACGTCCGGGCCCCGGCGCGCGTTTCAGCTGCGGCAGTGCCCTCTGGCACAATGGGACGGCCGACGAAACGACACACACCCCGAGGAGCAATCATGGGCAAGACCGGACGCAAGCGCCGCGCGCGCCGCAAGAACAAGGCCAATCACGGCAAGCGCCCCAACTCCTGAGGCGCCTGCGGGCACAACAAAGCCCTCGCTCCCACGGGAGCGGGGGCTTCTCTCATCCCTGCTGGCGTCTCCGAGTGACCGACAACGTCGAGATCCGTGCTGCCAGGGTGCTGGGCGCCTGTAGCGGACTGTTCCCGCGCTGGATCATCTCGGTGATCGTCGACTCGATCTCGAAGTTCTCCATACATCGTTCGCAGGCGTGGAGGTGGTGGCGAATGACGTCGGCATCCGCCTCCAGGAGCTCGTTGTGGAGGAACGCGTGGACCGCCTCCAGGGCGCGGACGCACTCGTCCATGTCGTCGTGGTCATGACCCCACATGTCACTGTCAGGCATCACCGGCCACCTCGCGGTCCCGACGTCCGATCCCCTGGGCGGCGGCATAGTCCGCCAGGGCCGCCCGCAGTTGGGCCCGGCCCCGGTTCAACCGACTCATGACGGTCCCGATCGGGGTGCCCATGATCTCGGCGATCTCCTTGTACGAGAAGCCCTCGACGTCGGAGAGGTAGACGGCTTGCCGGAAGTTCTCCGGTAGCTCTGCCATGGCGTCGGCGACCACCTGGTCCGGCGTTCGGTCCAGTGCTTCCATTTCAGCCGACCTGAGCCCGCTGCTGTGGTGGGACGCGGCCCGGGCGAGCTGCCAGTCCTCCACGTCGGCGTCCCCCGAGATCTGAGGAGAGCGCTGAGCCTTGCGGTAGGAGTTGATGTAGGTGTTGGTGAGGATCCGGTACAGCCAGGCGCGGAGGTTGGTGCCGGGCGTGAACGTGTCCGCGGCGGAGAACGCCTTGGCATACGTCTCCTGGACGACGTCCTCGGCGTCCGCGGGGTTCCTTGTCATCCGCAGCGCGGCGGCGTAGAGGCGGTCGAGGTGCTCCAGGGCGTCGGCCTCGAAGGCGTCGACGTCCCGGCCGGCGGCAGTGCCGTCGACCGCCTCGCTCTGGGTGGGCGCCTCGATGTCCATCAGGTAGGACGATACCGCCGACCAGGCGAACGCCTGTGCCGCGTCCGTTGCGACGAGAGTTGCGACCATGTCCGGGGCAACGCCGGGGGGCGCACGGTTATTCCCCGTCGGGCACTGGCACGACGAGCTCCGGCCCGTCGTGGCCCACCTGGTTCACCGCCCGCGAGACCCGGACGGGTTCCAGCCCCGGCAGGGGGACCAGGAGCGAGTGCGCCGAGCGTGGGTCCTCCAGCACCGGGTCGAGCCAGGCGTCGGTGTCGGTGACCGTCATCGGCATGCGGTCATGCACCCAGCCGACCTCGTCGCTCGCCGTCGTGGTGATGATGGCCAGGGTGCTGTGCCACCCATCGGGTCCCCTCCAGAACTCATAGATCCCGGCGAGCGCCAGTCCCCCGCCACCCCCAGGTCGCAGGAAGTACGGCTGCTTCACCGGGCGGCCGTCGAGCGTCTCGGGCCGCCACTCGTAGTAGCCGTCCGCGGGGACCAGGCAGCGTCGCGTCGCGAAGGCCTTCCGGAAGGAGGGCTTCTCCGCGACGGTCTCCGCCCGCGCGTTGATGAGACGGGCCGCTCCGGCGGCATCCCTCGACCAGCTCGGGACGAGACCCCACCGCAGGCCCACCAGCTTCCTGGTCACGGACTCCTCGCCATCCAGGCGCTCCACCACGGCGGCCACGGGATCAGTCGGCGCGATGTTGTACCGCGGGACGCAGGCGGCACGCCCGTCCTCGGTGACCTCGTGGACCGCGAAGCGCTCGACGACCTCGTCGGGCGTCGCCGAGGACGCAAACCTTCCGCACATGCATCCAATCTCACCACCACGACCGGCCACGGCCCCGCCGATGGGTATGTTTGGACCATGAGTCTTGTGCGTTTCCTTGCCCGCAGCCTGGTGGCCGGCGCCTTCATCTCCGACGGCATCAAGAAGGCCACCTCACCCGACGAGTCCGCACCGGAGGCCGAGGCCTTCACGAGCGCCGTCGCTCCGCTGGTCCAGCGCGTTGCACCGGCGGGCTACTCGAGCCATGTCCCCGAGGACGCCCGGACCTGGGTCCGTTACGGCGGGATCGCCGAAATCATCGGCGGTCTCATGTTCGCGACGGGTCTGGGTCGCCGCATCGGGGCACTGCTCCTCGCCAAGGCGAGCGTCCTCAACGTCGCGATTGCCTACCCCGGCAAGGATTCGTCCGCCGACGACAAGAAGGCGGCACGTCCCGAGCTCTTCCACCACCTGGCCCTGCTCGGTGCCACCATCCTCGCCTCCCAGGACCTGCAGGGGCGCCCCTCGCTGGCGTGGCGCGCCTCCCACGGCGCCGAGCGGGCGGGCAAGGAGATCACCGAGACCACCGAAGACCTGTCGAAGAGGGCCCGCAAGGCTGCCACCAAGGCCGAGAAGAAGGCCCAGAAGCTGGCATCGCAGGCGCGCAAGGAGGCCCGCAAGGTGGCCAAGAAGCTCGAGCGTTGATCCCTCTGCCGCACGCGCAGGCCCCGGTCCGTGGACGCGTCGTCGTCCCCGGTTCGAAGTCCGAGACCAACCGCGCGCTGGTCCTGGCCGCGTTGTCCGACGCCCCGAGTTCCATCACCGGAGGGCTGCGCTCACGGGACTGTGACCTGATGGTCGACGCCCTGCGTTCTCTCGGCTGCACGATCGACGTCACGGACGCCCAGTGGATGGTCTCCCCCGCTCCCGCGTTCCGGGGGACCACGACGATCGAGTGCGGACTCGCGGGCACCGTCATGCGCTTCGTCCCGCCCCTGGCGCTGCTCGCCGACGGGCCCGTCTCCTTCCGCGGCGACAGCCACGCCAGTGAGCGACCGATGGCAGGCCTCCTCGACGGCATCCGCCAGCTCGGTGGGGACGTCGACGGCGACCGTCTGCCGTTCACGGTCTCGCCCGGGGGCGACACCGGCTCCGATGCCTGGGTCACCATCGACGCGGGCGACTCGAGCCAGTTCGTCTCCGGCCTCCTGCTGGTCGGCGCGCGACTCCCCGGCGGGCTGAGACTGCGGCACCGGGGAGCGACGCTCCCGTCACTCCCCCACATCCGGATGACCATCAAGATGCTGCGGGACCGCGGGGTGGTGCTCGACCAGCCCGATCTCACCTCCTGGGAGGTCCGCGAGGGACCGATCGGCGCCCGGGACCAGACGATCGAGCCGGACCTCACCAACGCCTCGGTCTTCCTCGCGGCGGCCGCCGCCACCGCGGGGAGTGTCACCGTCGCGCACTGGCCCGAGGACAGCATCCAGCCCGGGGGCCTGTTCCTCGACGTCGTGCGTCGGATGGGCGCCGAGGTGGACACCTTGGCCGATGGTGTGCGCGTCACCGGGTCGGCACGACTCCACGGCGTCGACGTCGACCTGCACGACGCCAGCGAACTGACCCCCGTCGTCGCCGCCCTCGGGGCGCTCGCCGACGGCACCACCACCATCCGCGGCGTCGCGCACATCCGGGGTCACGAGACCGACAGGCTCGCCGCGCTCACCCGCGAGTTCGAGCGACTCGGGATCGACGCCCACGAGACCGACGACGGCCTGACGATCACCGGCGGGCTGCCCGGCGACAACGTCGCCACGGAGTTCCAGACCTACGCCGATCATCGCCTGGTCCACGCGGCGGCGCTCCTGGCGCTTCGCCAGCCCGGCCTCCACGTCGATGACTTCGACTGCGTGTCGAAGACCATGCCCGACTTCGGCGACCGCTGGCGGGCCCTGGTGGAGGCCGCCTGATGGCACGCGCCGGGATGTTCGACGACGACCACCGCGCCTTCGAACGCCCCCGACGCCGATCCCGGCCGCGCACCAAGGAGCGACCCGACTACCGCGATGCCCCGACCGCCCGGGTGGTCACCGTGGACCGAGGACGCTACCGCTGCCAGTTGCTGGACGACGGCAGGGCGGTGACGGCCACGAAGGCGCGGGTCATCGGCCGCAAGGGCGTCATCGTCGGTGACCTCGTCAAGCTCGACGGCGACGTCACCGGCGCCGAGGGCACCCTCGCGCGCATCGTCGAGGTGTGCGAGCGGCGCACCATGCTGCGGCGGAGCGCCGACGACGCCGACACCTTCGAACGTCCCATCGTCGCCAACGCCGACCAGCTCATGATTGTCACCGCCCTTGCCGATCCGGAGCCGCGCATGGGGATGATCGACCGCATCCTGGTGGCCGCCTTCGACGCAGGAGTCAGCCCCATCCTCTGCCTGACCAAGGCGGACCTGGCGAGCCCCGAGGCCCTGCAGGCCGCGTACGAACCGCTCGACGTCCCGATCGTCGTCACCCAGCCGGGGGCGGACCTCGCGGAAGTGCGCGACGTGCTGGCGGACCGCGTCACGGTGCTCGTGGGGCACTCCGGGGTCGGCAAGTCCACGCTCGTCAACGCGCTGGTCCCCGGCCAGCACCGCGCCACCGGCATCGTCAGCGAGCTGACGGGCAAGGGGCGCCACACGTCGACCTCCGCGATGGCCATCGAGCTCCCCGACGGAGGCTGGATCGTCGACACCCCCGGCGTGCGGAGCTTCGGTATCAGCCACGTCGACCCGGCCTCGATCGTCGGCGCATTCCACGACTTGGCAGAGATCACCCAGGACTGTCCGCGCGGGTGCCGCCACACGTCCACGGAGCCGGAGTGCGCCCTGGACGCGGCGGTCGAGGAGGGCCGTCTCGCCCTGGAACGACTGGCATCTTTCCGCCGCATGGAGCGCGCCTTCGCCTGAGTTTGCGGCGCCGGTTCGATAGGTTGGTCCGCATGGCCCGCTCCAAAGCGCTCACAGATGATCTCCGGCTGATGCACCTCATGGCCGACGACGCCGACTCGTTGTCCATGAACAGGTTCAAGGCCCTCGACCTGCAGGTGAACACGAAGCCCGACGCCACGCCGGTCACGGAGACCGACACGGCCATCGAGGAGGCCATCCGGCGCACGCTCTCACGGACCCGCCCGCGCGACGCGGTCCACGGCGAGGAGTTCGACGACACCGGCCAGAGCGACCGACGCTGGATCATCGACCCCATCGACGGCACCAAGAACTACCTGCGCGGCGTGCCCGTCTGGGCCACCCTGATCGCCCTCCAGGTGGAGGATGAGATCGCCGCTGCCGTGGTCTCCGCACCGTCGCTCGGCCGCCGGTGGTGGGCCAGCAGCGGGGACGGCGCGTTCACCGGGCGCTCCATCCTCAACGCGAGCGAGATCCGGGTCAGCAAGGTGGGTTCGCTGCAGGACGCGTCGATGTCGTACTCGGACGTCGGCGAGTGGGTGGACTCCGGGCGCGGCCAGGGCTTCGTCGACCTGATGCGGGAGTGCTGGCGCAGCCGCGCCTATGGAGACTTCTGGAGCTACATGCTCGTTGCCGAGGGGTCCGTGGACATCGCCTGCGAGCCCGACCTCGAGCTCTACGACATGGCAGCCCTCGACATCATCGTGCGCGAGGCCGGCGGGACGTTCACCAACCTCGAGGGCCAGGACGGCCCGTGGGGCCCTGGTGCCGTCGCCACCAACGGCGCGCTCCACCCGGTGGTACTGGACGCCCTCCGAGCCAGCCGCTGACCGCGTCGGCTGGGCTCCGCCGACGCACCCCGCCGTCGGGCTTCACCCCGCTTCCGAAAATCGATCACTGATCGATCTTCCCCCGTCCACCTCAAAAAAGTGAACGGAGAGTGCGGGGTTTCGACGGTGACCTCGACGACGGCGACGGTACCTACCCGGGCGTCTCGAGAGGGATCAGTGATCGATTGTCGCGGGCACACGGGGGAGAATCGATCAGTGATCGATTTTCGTGAGAGGCTCGATGCGAGGGGCGGCGCGGATGCACGGCCGAGTGAGGCCCGGCGGGAGGGCGCCTCGGTGGCTCAGATGACGCGCACGCGGATGGTCTCGTCGAGCCCCTCCAGCTCAGCCATCAGACCGTCGTAGTGCTCCCCCGCGATGTCGGTCACCGCGTAACCGAGCAGTCCGCGCGTTGCCAGTGTCTGGGCGCCGATGTTCATGTCGTGGTTGGCGAGTGCCTGGTTCAGGCGCGCCATGACGCCGGGCACGTTGTGGTGCAGGTGCACGACTCGCTGCTCGGCCGGGGCCGGGGCCGCGACCTCGGGCAGGTTGACGCACATCGACGTCGTCCCGTGCGCGTCGTAGTCGGCCAACTTGCCCGCGACGTAACGACCGATGTCGACCTGGGCCTCCTGGGTGGAGCCGCCGATGTGCGGGGTGAGGATGACGTTGGGCAGCCCTCGGAGCTTGGAGACGAATTCCTCGCCCTTCGCCTTGGGCTCGGTCGGGAACACGTCGATCGCGGCACCAGCGATGTGTCCGCTGACCAGGTTGTCGTGGAGGGCGTCGTGGTCGACGACGTTGCCGCGGCACAGGTTGAGGAACAGCGACCGGGGACGCATCTGGGCGAACTGCTCCGCACCGAACAGGCCGGCGTTGCTCGCGCGGCCGTCGACGTGCAGCGAGATGGTCTCGGAGACCTCCAGCAACTCCTCGAGAGAGTTGACGCGGCGCGCGTTGCCGAGCGCCAGTCGATCGACGAGGTCGTAGAAGTACACGTGCATCCCGAGGGCCTCGGCCATCACCGACAACTGGGAGCCGATGTTGCCGTATCCGACGATGCCCAGCGTCCGGCCACGCACCTCGTGCGAGCCGATGGCCGTCTTGTCCCAGACACCCGCGTGCATGTCGGCGTTGCGATCGGTCAGGTGGCGAGCCATCGAAATGATCTCCGCGATGGCAAGTTCCACCACGGAGCGGGTGTTGGAATACGGCGCATTGAACACCGCGACGCCGCGGTCCGCGGCCGCGCCGAGGTCGATCTGGTTGGTGCCGATGCAGAAGGCGCCGATGGCGCTGAGCTGCGGTGCCGACTCGAGCACGCGGCGAGTGATGTAGGTCCGCGACCGGATGCCCAGGAAATCGACCCCGTCGAGCGCCTCGATGAGTTCGTCCTCGGCCAGCGCGCTGCCGACGTTGGTCACGTCGTACCCGCGGCTGGTGAGCACGCGATGGGCCTCGGAGTGGATGTTCTCAAGCAGCAGCACCTTCACGAGCAGCCACAATACCGGCCGCCCTCCGGGCCGTTCACCGTCTCGGCCGGCATGGACGTCAGAGCGACAGGCTGGCGGCCAGGAGCTCGCGGGTGTAGGGGTGCTGCGGTTGTTCGAAGACGGCCGCGACAGGGCCCTCCTCCACGACGCGCCCCTCGGCCATGACGACGACACGGTCGCAGAGGTGGCGGACCACACCCAGGTCGTGTGAGACGAACAACAGGCCGATGCCTCGAGTGGCGACGGCGTCGGCGAGGAGGTTCAACACTTGGGCACGCACGGAGACGTCGAGGGCCGAGACCGGCTCGTCGGCGATGATCGCCTCGGGATTCGACACCAGAGCCCGGGCGATGGCGATGCGCTGGCGCTGGCCACCGGAGAGCTGGTGCGGGAAGCGGTCGACGACGTCGGCCTCCAGTCCCACGGACTCCAGGACATCGGCCACGGCGCGCCGGGCCTCCCTGGTCCGCGGGCGGTCCGAGATCCGCGGGGAGCGCAGCGGCTCGGCGATGATGTCACCCAGGCGCATCCGGGGGTTGAGCGACGAGTTGGGGTCCTGGAACACCAGTGTCACGGCGTGTCGCAGGGCAGCGAGGTGCTTCTCGGGCACGTGGTCGACGCGCTCGTCCCGGAAGCGGACCTCTCCCGCACTCGGCCGAACCAGCCCCAGCAGGGTGCGCGCCAGTGTGGTCTTGCCGGATCCGGAACCCCCGACGACACCCACCCGCTCTCCGCGGCGCAGAGCGAAGTCCACGTCGCGCAGCGCCACGAACGACTGTCCGGCGCGACGGTAGGTGACCTCGACGCCGCGCATCTCCAACAACGCCCCACTCACGGCGCCGCCTCGTCGTAGTAGTCGGCGACGGTGGGCAGCCGCTGCCCGACGGGCACGTCGCCCACCCTCGCCGAGGCGATGAGCCCCTTGGTGTAGGGATGGCGGGGATCCTCGATCACCTCGCGGATCGGGCCGGTCTCGACGATCCGGCCGTCGAGCATCACGGCGACGCGTTGGCACACCTGGGCGACAACGGCCAGGTCGTGGGAGACGAAGAGCGCCGAGCGTCCGGCGAGCTCCACGTCGAGGAGGTCGAGGATCTGGCGCTGCACCAGCACGTCGAGCGCCGTCGTCGGTTCGTCGCAGAGCACCAGACCAGGGCGGTTCGCGAGCGCCATCGCGATGAGGACCCGTTGCCGCTGCCCGCCCGACAGCTGGTGCGGGTAGGAATCCGCAATGCGCTCCGCGTCGGGCAACCCCACTCGGCCGAGCCAGCTGAGCACCTCGTCGCGGATGGAGCCGTGGCGGTCGCGATGGTGCAGCGCGACGGCCTCGCCGATCTGGCGACCCACCCGCATCGTCGGGTCGAGCGCGGTCATGGGTTCCTGGAAGACCATCGAGACGTCCTCGCCACGCAGGTCCTGCAGGTCCCCCTCGCGCATCCCGACCAGTTCCCGCCCGTCGAGTTGGATGGAGCCCGACACGTGGGCCGTCTCCGGCAGCAGGCCGATGACGGCCAGGGCCGTGACCGACTTGCCGGACCCGGACTGCCCGATGATGCCGAGCCGCTCCCCCTCGTCGATGCTGAAGGAGATGCCGTCGACGGCGACGCGCTGGCGACGGCCGAAGGCGATGCGCAGGTCGCGTACTTCGAGCCTGCTCATGCGAGCTCCCGCAGCTTGGGGTCGAGGAGGTCCCGCAGCCCATCCCCGAGCAGGTTGAACCCGAGCGTCGCCAGCGCCACAGCCAGGCCTGGCCACAGGGCCACGATCGGTGCGTTGAACAAGTGGTCCTGCGCCTCGCGCAGCATGCGGCCCCACGTCGGGGTCTCCGGTCCGGACCCCAGTCCCAGATAGGACAGTCCGGCCTCGGCGAGGATCGCGATGCCGATGCTCACCGACGCCTGCACACCCAGCACCGGGGCGATGTTGGGCAGCACGTGACGCAGGGCGATCTGGAGCCTCGGCGTGCCGGAGAGCCGTGCCGCCTCGACGAAGCCCAGGCTCATCACCTGGAGCGTCGCCGCGCGCGCGATTCGAACGAACGCCGGGATCGTGGAGATGGCGATGGCGAAGGTGGCGGTCCACGTCGAGCCGCCCACCGCCGCGGCGAAGAGGATGGCCAGGAGGAGTGCCGGGAAGCCGTAGAGGATGTCCGCGCTCCTGGCCAGGACGGCGCTGAACCAGCCGTCGGACATGCCCGAGACGATCCCGACCGGAATGCCGACGGCGGCGGCGATCAGTACAGCCACGACGCCGACCAGGAGCACCAGCTGTGCACCGGCCATGATCCGTGAGGCGACGTCGCTGCCGAAACCGTCCGTGCCGAGGAGGTGGGGCCAGCCCGGTCCGGCAAGCCGCTCACCGACGCCGATGGCGGTGGGCGGGAAGGGCGTCCAGAAAAGACCGACGAGGGCCAGGACCAGGATGAGGGCGATCAGTCCACCGCCCAGGACGAGGTTCGCGCGCCTCATGCCGCCTCCCCCGAACGCCGCAGCCGCGGGTCCACGAGGTGATAGGTGAGGTCGACGACGAAGTTGATGACCAGCACCGCCCACACCAGCAGCAGGACAATCGCCTGGACGAGCGCCAGGTCGCGCTGCGAGACGGCCATCAGCAGCCGGGATCCGAGCCCCGGCAGCGCGAACACGTGCTCGATGATGATGGCGCCGACCAGGACCGTGGCCAGCTGGAGTCCAATGACCGTCAGCAGGGAGATCGCGATGTTGCGTGAGCCGTGCCGGAGCAGGGCTCCGGTGGTGGACCAGCCGACCGAGCGTGCGGTCCGGAACCAGTCCTCGCCGAGGACCTCGATGACGGCACTCCGGACGTAGCGCGCCAGGACACTGGCCTGCACGATCCCGAGCGAAGTCACCGGGAGCACCATGTGCTCCGCCCACCGGATCGGGGATTCCGTGAAGGGGACGTAGCCGCCGGCCGGCAGCCAGCGCAGGGTCACGGCGAAGATCACGACGAGCCAGATTCCCGCCCAGAAAGCGGGGATGGACAGCCCTATCTGCGAGACGGCCGACATCACGAAGCCGCTGGTGTGCCGGCGCCGGACGGCCGCGAAGGCTCCCATGGGCACCGCCAGGACGATGGCGAGGACCATGGAGGCGAGTGTCAGCGACACCGACACGCCGAGCCGGGGCGCGATCTGCGTCCAGACCTCTCGTCCGGGGGTGATGAACGACTGGCCGAAGTCGCCGACGAGCGCTCCCCCCACCCAGTCCAGGTAGCGCACGGGCAGGGGTCGGTTCAGCCCAAGACGCTCCCGGAGTTCGGCCGCCTCACCCGGGGACGCGGTGGTGCCGAGCAGAATCTGGGCGATGTCCCCCGGCAGGGCATTGGTGGCCAGGAAGATGAGCACCGACGCCACGAGCAGGCTGGTGACGAGACCAGCGAGCCGGACGAGGATCGCGCGGGTGCCCACGGGACGGGCTCAGTCGCTGGTCGCGACGCTGGTGAGGTCGAACGACAGTCCCGTGGCGTTGGCCGCGATCCCCGTCACGTCCGTGGTGGTGATGATGAGGTTCGGCAACAGGAACAGCCAGTTCGCGGCCGCATCCTCGCTGAGCATGCGCGCCGCCTCCTCCATCAGCTCCACCTGCTCCTCCGGCGTGCCGGCGTCGGCCTCCTCCAGCAGGCTCGCGAACTGCGGGTTGTCGTAGCCCCAGTAGTAGTCCGGGTTGGCGAAGTTGTCGATGTCCCGGGGCTCCACGTGAGCGACGATGGTCATGTCGTAGTCGCCCTTGGTGTAGACGAGGTCCAGCCACCGCGCGGGGAACTCCAGCTCATCGAGCTGGATGTCCATCCCGACGGCGCGGAGCTGCTCGGCGACGAACCGGCCGGAGGTGGGGCCGTAGGGCAGGTTGGGGACCCGGAGCCGAAGTGTCGGCCCGGTCTCGTAGCCCGCCTCCGCCAGCAGCTCGCGGGCTCGTTCGGGATCGTAGGGGTAGGCGTCGGAGAGGTCCTCGTACCAAGGGTCCGTGGGCGGGACCATCGACCCGATGAGCGTGCCCTTCCCGCCCCAAACGGTGTCCAGCAGTGCCTCCCGGTCGATGGCATGCATGATGGCCTGGCGGACCTTGAGGTCCGACAGCGCCTCAGTCCGGTGGTTGAACCCGAGCACGACCTCACCGTCGGTGACGCCCTCGAGGATGGTGAACCGCTCCTCGTCGGCGAACTGGTCGACGGACTGCGGAGTCGTGAGGTTCGAGATGACGTCGAGCTGCCCCGAGAGCATCGCGGTGTTCATGGCGTTCGGGTCGGCGTAGTAGCGGAACCACACTTCGTCGACGCGCGAGTCGGTGCCCCAGTAGTCGGGGTTGCGGTCGAGCTTGAGGTGCGACCCCTGGTCCCACTCGGCGAAGGTGAAGGGGCCGGAGCCGGCCGGCTGCTCGTTCAGGGTCTCAAGCCCCTCGGGGTCGTAGACGATCCCCGTGGGACCCGTCATGTCGTAGAGCCACTGGTTGCTCGGCCGGGACAAGGTGATCTCGACCGTGTCCTCGTCGAGTGCCTCGATCGACTCCACCGGGCCCATCTTGGAGCTGATCTGGTCCGTGATGGCCTCATCGGCCATCACGCGCTCGTAGGAGGTGACGACGGCCTCGGCCGTGACCGGCGCGCCGCTGGCGAACGCCGCCTGGGGGTCCAGGTTGAAGGTGTAGGTGGTGTTGTCGGGCGAGACGGTCCAGTCCAGGGCCAGCAAGGGGCGGATCGCGCCCTCGGCGTCGAGGCGGACCAGGGTCTCGTAGACGTTGTAGAGCAAGACGAACGGCGTCCCCGCGCCGCTGACCGTGGACGGGTCGAGCCCCACCGGTTCCGCAGTGGCGCCGACCTCGAGGACGACGGGCTCCTGCTCCTCACTCGGTGCGGGCTGGGAACATCCGACGAGCAGGAGGGCAACCGCTGTCAGGAGGCCCAGGGTCGCCCCGGGCGTTCGACGTGGAACCATGCGTGTGGTCTCTTCCTCTGCTTCGACGGACGAACTCCCGGCAAGTCTAGTGCCGCGGGCGTCGGGCCACCTAGGCTCAGGCGTGGCGCTGGACCGCGGTTACGCTGCGGGAGGAACTGGCCGGTCGAGGAGAACGACGGAGTGGACGTGGGCGGATGGTCGAGGCGGGCCGCATGGCGCAACGCCAGCCAGAGCCTGCACAGCACGTCGCTGCGAGCCTTCGACCTCAGTGAGCGCGCAGCCCGCCGTGGCTGGCGGTCGCAGCAGCGGCGCGTGACCAGATGGCGCTCGCGCCTGTTCATGATCGTCCAGATCTCCCTGGCCGCCGGACTCTCGTGGTGGATCGCGCGGGACCTCCTGGACCACCGCGCCCCATTCCTCGCCGTGGTTGCCGCGATCATCTGCCTCGGCTTCAGCTTCGGGCAGCGTCTCAGCCGCGCTGTCGAGGTGGCCGTCGGCGTGACCGTGGGCGTCGCGCTCGGCGACCTGTTCTGGTGGTGGTTCGGCACCGGCGTGTGGCAGATCATGCTGGTGATCGCCGTGGCGATGTCGATCACGACGTGGCTCGGCGCGCGGACGCTGATGGTCACTCAGGCGGCCGTCCAGGCGGCGGTCGTGCTCACCATTCCTCCCATCGTCGACGCCGGCTTCTCCCGGTGGTCCGACGCCCTCGTCGGCTGCCTCGTCGGTCTGGGGTTCGCCACCATCGCCCCCACCGGCCCGATCCACCGGCCCCGGCTGCAGGCGGCGAGCGTGCTCCACGAGACGTCCTGGACGCTGCGAGCGATCGTCAAGGCCCTCGAGGGGCACGACGAGGAGGCCGCGGAGGAGGTACTGGACCGTGCCCGCGACACCGAGACGCTGCTGGCCGACCTCACCACCGCGGTGAACGAGGGCGTGGCCGTCGTGCGCACCTCGCCGTTCCTGCGCCACCGACGCGAGGCCGTGCTCCAGGTCCAGGACCTCACCGTGCCCCTGGACCGGTTCACCCGGAACCTGCGTGTCCTGGCCCGCCGCGCCGTCGTCGCCGTCCACCGCGGCGAGGAGGTCACCTCCGACCATCTGGCGTTGCTCCGCGACCTCGCGCAGGTGACCGATGAGTGCGCTTCCGAACTCTACGCCGGACGTGTCCCGAGTGCCCGGATCCCCGACATCGAGGCAGTGGCACGCCGCTCCACGGGCACCCCCCTGGGGCGCTTCTTGTCCCCGACGGTGATCCTCGCCCAAGTGCGTTCCATGCTCGTGGACCTGCTCGAGCTGTGCGGGTTGTCCTACACCGACGCCCGCGATCGCGTGCCCGACCTCGACTGACTGGGAGCGGTGGTGGCATCCTCGCGACGACTCCTCCCACCCAGTGGTGTCGACGTGACCGGCGGCATCGATTTGGGTTGTGACCCCGGGACGTCTATAGTTGGTTATCGCAACGCGGGGTGGAGCAGCTCGGTAGCTCGCTGGGCTCATAACCCAGAGGCCGCAGGTTCAAATCCTGCCCCCGCTACTGAGGTAACAGGCCCGGATCCCCAACGATCCGGGCCTGTTTCCTTGTCACGAGGAGGCACATGCAGCAGATCGACACCAGGGCCGGGACCCGCCTGGACTGGATCGACGGCGCCAAGGGGATCGCGATCGCCTTGGTGGTGCTGGTGCACGTGCAGTACATCCTGTCGCTGCTCGACCTCCCCACGTCCAGCACCTACTGGACGCTGCTCGACGCCACGTCGCCGATGCGCATGCCCGGGTTCTTCCTGATCTCCGGGCTCTTCGTGCACCGTTTCCTCTCCACACCGAGCGAGACCTTCCAGCGCAAGCGAGTGCTCTCGTTCCTCTACCTGTTCGGGGTGTGGGCGGCCATCACACTGGCCGTCGAACGACTCTGGCCCTTCTGGCTCGGTGCCGATGAGGCGGCCACGGTCGCGCGCTCAGACCTCGGCATCCATTTCCTCCGGCTCGAGACACCCCTGTGGTACCTCGTGGCACTGCCGGCCTTCCACCTCCTGTGGTGGGGCACCCGGAGGCTACCGGCCGCTGTGCCGCTGGCCGCCACCGGCGTCGCCTGGCTGGCCATCGACCTCGGTTGGCTCGAGCTGCCCGGCCTCTGGAACTCCACCGGCCTGCGGGGCATGGTGCAGTTCGCGTTCTTCTTCATGGTCGGAGCCCGCCTCAGCACTTCGGTGCGCGCCGCTGTCTCACGCCTGCGGCCGCTGTCAGCGCTCGCCGTGCTGGGCGCTTGGGTGGCCTACTGGGGGTTCGTGCCCGAGGGCAGGCTGACCCCGTTGTTGGCCGTGCCGGCGCTGTTCGCCGCCGCCTCCCTGCTCACCGCGACGCGGCTGCGGCCGTGGTTGCTGCTCCTGGGGCGTCGCACGCTCCCGCTGTACCTGATGAACTGGCTGGCCGTCTCCGCCATTGCCGGGGCTTGGCTGCGGATCGACCCACCGTCGACCCCGGTCATGCAGTATGTCGTCCCCGGCGTGACGCTCGTGGCGGCCGTGGGCCTCATGACCGCGGTGTGGCAGGTCACCCGGCGGATCGACTGGCTCTACGTGATGCCACACGAGGTCGGGGACTTCCTCCTGTCCGGCACCACGCGCGAGTCCGGCGTTCTCGGCGAGTCCGGACGCAATCCGGAGGTCCTGAGCGTCCATGCCCCCTTCCCGGCACCGGCCGTCCCCCGCTAGGAGCCGAAGTGGAGGTCCACTACCCGCTGCACACCTTCTCCCTGCCCAACGGTCTCCGGGTGTGCGTCCAGCCCGATCCCGCAGCCCCCGGCGTCGCGGTGAACCTGTGGTACGAAGTGGGCTCCTACGACGAGGTGGCGGGCCGGACGGGGTTCGCGCACCTCTTCGAACACCTCATGTTCCAAGGCTCGGCGGGAGTGGCGAGCGGTGAGCACATGGCGCTCATCGAGGCCCACGGTGGATCGGTGAACGCCACCACGTCCACCGACCGCACGAACTACTTCGAGACCGTCCCCGCCGGGGCGCTGCAGCTGGCCCTCTGGCTGGAGGCCGACCGGATGGGAGCGCTTGCGCTCACGCAGGAGAACTTCGAGTCGCAACGGCAGGTCGTCAAGGAGGAGAAGCGCCAGCGCTACGACAACCAGCCCTACGGAGACCTCCTGGAGCTCTTGACCTCGCAGCACTTCCCCACGCACCACCCCTACGGGCACCTGCCGATCGGGTCCATGGTGGACCTCGACGCAGCGACCACCGACGACGTCGTCGCCTTCTTCGACACCTGGTACGGGCCGGGCAACGCGACGCTCGTGCTCGCCGGCGCGGTCGGGATCGAGCAGGCGCGCGAGGCGGTCGAGCGAGACCTGTCGCGCCTGCCGGGCCGTCCCCGCCCGGAGCACCTCCCCACCCATGTGCCCCTCCGTAACCCCGCCACCGTCCGGGTGACCCGTGACGTCCCCCACTCGGTCCTGTACTCCTCCTGGACCGCCCCCGCGCTCCAGGACGATCCCGGCGACGCACTCGATCTCGCCCTGGGGATCCTCACCGACGGCGCGGCCTCCCGGCTCCACCGTGCTCTGGTGAAGCGCGACCGGGTCGCCCTCGACGTCCATGCAGTCGTCCTGGGCCACCTGCGCGACCACTCGATCGCGGCGATCTCCGTGAGGCCCACGGACGAGGCGGGCACCGACACAGCCGGCAGAGCACTTGCCGACGAGTTGGCGCGCTTCGCCGAGGAGGGTCCCACCGAGGAGGAGCATGCACGGGCCCTGGCGCAGTTCGAGCGCGAATGGTTGCTCGACCTCGCCACCGTGGAGGGCCGCGCCGACGCATTGAACGAAGCCTGGCTCCAACAGGGCGATCCCGCGGCGGTGAATGATCGGCTCGCCAGGGTCTCGGCCCTCACTCCGGAGGACCTGCAACGGGCCGCGGCGCGACTCGCCTCCCCCGCCGCCGAGCTCCACTACGTGGCGGAGGCCGACTCGTGACCAGACCCCCTGTCGATCTGACCAGGCGTTGGGTGTTCCCCACTCCGCTGTCACTGCGCGCTCCGGGTTGTCCCGAGCTGCTGCTCTTCGACCTCCCCGGTCAGCACGTGGCCGCGTTCGACCTCATCCTGCGGCGTCCCCTGGCGCTCGAGCCCGAGGAGGCGGAGGGTGTCGCCACCGTCGCGCTCCACGCCGTCGACGAGGGCACCCACACGCACCCGGACGGACGCATCACCGAGCTGCTGGAGTTGCAGGGCGCTGCCCTCCACGGCACAGCGTCGATGGGGTTCACGCGGCTGGGCGGGGACGCGCCGGCCCACCGGATGCCCGAGGTGCTGCGCCTGTTCGCCGAGATCCTGCAGGAACCCCAGTACCACCCGGACGACGTGGCCCACCACGTGGAGGCCCAAGTGGCCGCCCACGAGTCGCGGACGGCGTCCCCGACGTCGGCGACCCGACAGGCCTTCCGAGCCGCCCTGTTCGGACGCGGCAATCGCGAGGGACGTCCCGCCCCCGGCACTCCGGCGACGCTGCAGGCCGTCTCCCCGGAGCTGGTGAACGAGTGGCACCACCGCCACTGGACCACCACGGACGCCACCCTCGTCGTCGCCGGTGACCTGTCCACGCTGGGGCCCGACGAGCTGCTCGGCTCGCTGCGCCACTGGCGGCGGGAGGGTCGCCCGACCCCCTACCCCAGACCCACTCCGGCCCCTCCGCGCACCGTGGTGGTGCCGATGCCCGGCGCGGTCCAGGCGACCATCGTCGTCGGTACCGTCACCGCGGGCCGGTCCGACCCCGACTGGGCTGCGCTGAAGCTCGGCGGGCACGCCATGGCGGGCGCGTTCTCCAGCCGCTTGAACGTCGAACTCCGCGAGCGGTTGGGCTACACCTACGGAATCCAGGGCGGCTTCACCGCTCGACAGGCCGACGGGCTCTTCCAGGTGGCGGGCAGCACCCGCACCGAAGTGGCGGCCGACGCGCTCCGCCGGATACTCGGCGGCCTGTCACTGGGCGACGCCTTCACCGAGGCCGAGGTCGCGGACGCCCAGGCCCACCTCATCGGCATCGCGCCCCTCGCGAACGAGACAGCGGGCGACATCGCCCGACAGGCCACCGCCCTGGTGGCTGCGGGCGAGGACGTCGACTTCGTCAACCGCCACTTCGACGCCATGGCCGCGGTGACCGCGGACCTGGCGACGGCGGCCTTCCGTCGTCACGTGGACCCGGAGCGCCTGACGATCACGGTGGGCGGCGACGCGGCGGAATTGGTACCCGCGCTCACCGCCCTCGGCCTGGACCCCGCCATCGCGGACGACTGAGACCCCAGGGGATCACTCCTCGAGGAACTCGAGGGCCTGCTCCATCCGCGACTGTGCCTGCTCGTTGCGTGCCTGGTAGGTCGCCAGATCGCCCGAACGCAGGGCCTCGTCGGCCTGCGTGAACAGGTCCATGGCCTCCGCGAGCAGTTCCCTCGCGCGCTCGTTGCCCATCAGCTCGGAGGTCGGCTGATTCGGGTCCGCCGGGTCGTCCGGGATCTCCTCACCGGTCTCCGCGCCGGCATCACCCTGGAACACCTGGTCCAACGCGGCCTGCAGGGTCTCGCCGATGCCGACGTTCTCACCGAAGCGCACGACCACGAACCGCAGTGCCGGGTAGGCGCCGGACGTCGAGGACGTCTGGGTGTAGATCGGCTGGACGTAGAGCAGTCCGCCCCCGACGGGGAGGGTCAACAGGTTGCCGTAGATCGCCGTGGCGTTGCCGGTGCGGTTGAACGGGAGCAGCCGGTCGGCGACCGCCTCGTTCGTCGTGATGGCGTTGTACGTCTGTCCCGGCCCCGCGATCTGCTCCGTGTCGGAGAGCTTCAGCACCCGGATCTGGCCGTAGTCGTCGCTGCGCGCGTCGGCATTGGCGGCCATGTACACCGTCAGGTTCTCGCGACCGCGCGGGACGAAGACCGTGGTGTTCGAGTACTGCGGATCGTCGTCCCCGGGCCACCGGATCGTCAGGAAGTAGGGCGGCTGCGGCGCGGTGTCCTGGGTACCACGGACCGGATCGTTCGGGATCTGCCAGATGTCCGACTCCTGGTACCACGTGTTGGTGTTCGTGGTGTGGTAGCGGCCCATGACCTGGCGCTGGATCTTGAACAGGTCCTGCGGGTAGCGCAGGTGCGCCATGAGGTCCGGGGAGATCTCGGACTTGTCCGTGATGACCCCCGGGTAGACCTTGGACCAGGTCTTGAGGATCGGGTCCTCCTCGTCCCACTCGTAGAGCGTCACCGACCCGTCGTAGGCATCCACCACGGCCTTCACGGAGTTGCGCACGTAGTTGACCTGCTGGCCGATCAGCAGCTGGTCGGCCTGGGTGCGGGTGTCCATCGTGGCGCGCGTCCAGTCCACGCGAGTGGAGTTCGGGTACTGCGCGGTGGAGGTGTAGCCGTCGATGATCCAGACGATGCGGCCGTCGACCACGCTCGGGTAGGGATCCGAGTCGACGGTCAACCAGGGAGCCGCCTCCTGGACCCGCTCGACCGGGATCCGGTTGTGCAGGAGACGTGACTCCTCGTTCACGCGATCGGACAGCATCAGGTTGACGTCACCCATGCGGATCGCAAACAGGGCCCGGGTGAGGAAGTCTCCCACGGGAACGCCACCCGTGCCGTCGTAGGTGTTCTTGGTCTCGGCGCCCCCCTCGCCGCCGCCGGGGGTGTCCAGCTCCACCGGATCGGCGCCCTCCGGGGCACCGGCGACCACCCAGTGGGAGGTCTCCTCCCCGAAGTAGATGCGCGGCTCGTGCTCGGGGAGGACCCCGACGGTGGGGATGCCGCCGGAGAAGAAGACCGGCTCGCCGTTGGACAAGCGCTGGTTCCCGAACGCGGCGACCATGCCGTGACCATGGGTGTAGACGGTGCGCATGTTGTTCCACGTGTCGCCGGACTCGACTGAGGCCAGGTCCAGTTCCCGCACGGCGACGACGGAGTCCACGCTACGGCCGTCGATGTCGTAGCGATCGACGTCGAGGGTCGAGGGGAACGTGTAGTAGCCGCGGACCTGCTGGAGTTGCTCGAAGGTGGGCGGGATGACCGAGGGATCCATGAGCCGGATGGCGGGAAGCGCCTCGGCGTCCGCTCGCAGCTGGCCGGCGCTCGCCGTCGTCGTGGCCTCGTAGTCATCGATGTCGACGTCATCGATGCCGAACGCCTGCCGCGTCGCTTTCAGGTTGGCGGCGATGTACGGGCGCTCCCTGTCCGGCTCGTCCGGGTCCACCTGGAAGCTCTGGATGAACCAGGGGTAGCCGATGCCGAGGATGAGCGAGGACACGACCAGCAGGGCGATCCCCACCCCGGGCACGCTCCACCGCACGCGGTACGCGTTCCAGAAGCACAGCAGCGCGACGATCACGGCGATGCCCGCGATGATGAGGTGGACCGGGATCCTCGAGGCCGCGTCGGTGTAGGTGACGCCGGTGAACAGGTGGTTGGTGGTGGTGAGGTAGTCGTAGCGATCCAGGAACTGGGAGACGGCGTAGAGCAGCAGCACCACGCCGAGCAGGATGGACACCTGTCGCTGCGCCGCGAGCGACTGGGACGCCGGTGCGACGTTGCCCAGCCCCCGCAGGGCCTTGGAGTTCATGGCGCCGGTGAGGAAGTGCACCATGAGCGCCCCGACGAGCGACAGGACCGCAGCGAACGAGACCTGGGCCAGCACGAAGCGCCACCACGGCAGGTGGAAGACGTAGAAGGCCGCGTCGTGGCCGAAGTGCTCGTCGCTGATGCCGAAGTCCGTGGCCCGGATCCACGCCAGGAAGACCTCGGACTGGCTGGCCGCGATCACGCCCGCCATGAGCGCGATGGCCGCCGCCGGTATCAGCATGGCGAAGCGGGAGCGCTTGTCCAGCACGTCGCGCAACTGCACGAGCAGCTCCGAGTCGAGGTTGGCGTGGCGCACGCGCGGCCGCAGTCGGTAGGCGATGGCCAGGCTCGCGTACACCAGGCCACCCACCACGATCGCGAACACGACGAACAACCCGAGCTTGGCAGCCAGCTGGGTGGTGAACACCGTGGCCATGTCGATACTGCGGAACCACAGGAAGTCCGTCCACGTCCGGGCGAAGATGGTGACGCCGGCGATCAGGAGCCCCAGGATCACGATCGACGGCAGGAGCGCGCTGCGGCGGGGCTCGTCGTCCAGGTCCTTGTCTGCGGTGAAACTCATGCGGGGGTGTCCTCCAGGGTGGTACGCAGGGCGTCGGCGAGGCCCGGCACGAGGTCCGGGGCTCCCAACAGGTCCTCGGGATTGCTGACCAGGCGCGCCACGCCGTGCTGCGCCCCGTCCCGAAGCACGCCGACGACGACACGCACGTCGGTGCGCTCAGGGTGGGCCATCACGAACTCCAGCGCCTTCTCCGGGTCCTCCGGGATCTCGGAGTCCAGCCGTGGGGGAAGGAAGGCGCGTTCAAGGGCAATGGCACAGCCCTCGACGCTGGGTGGCCAGTAGATGGACGCCAGTCGCTCGAACAGGTCGGTGCCGGCGGCGAAGTCGTCCTGCTCGATCGCGGTCAGGGCGTCCGGTGTGCCGTGCGGCACGCGGTCGCGCAGCTGCGGCTCCAGGGTGAGCAGGTCGCTCGTGGTCACGAGGGCGAAGAGGCGCGCCGGTTGGTCCCAGCCCTGGGCGGAGACGTGCCGTTCGATGTCGGCGAGGGCGGCCACCAGCCGCGTGGTGTCTGGCTCAGTCACAGGACGGGACCTCCGAGTCCGAGTTGCCTTCGTTGAGTCGCTGGAGCGCGGCGATCGCGTCCTTGAGGGTGCTGACGGGGACCAGGCGCATGTCCGTGTCCAGCTCGCCGACGTCGTCGCAGTTGTCCAGGGGCAGGACGAACGTCGTGGCGCCGGTTCGTTCGGCGCCCTTGATCTTCTCGCGGACTCCGCCGATGCTCAGGACCTTGCCCGCAGGATCGAGTGATCCTGTCCCGGCGACCACGTTGTCGCCCACCAGGTCACCCTCGGAGATCTTGTCGTAGATGGCCAGGGCGAAGACCAGACCGGCGCTGGGACCGACGACGTTGTCATCGATGCGGTACACCACCTCGGGCGCGTAGCGGTAGCCGGTGCCGACATTGATCCCGACCATGGGGTCTCCGTTGTTGCCCGCCTCCGTGACCACGCTGACGGTGTGGGAGACGTCATCGCGGAGCACCTTGAACACGACGGGATCTCCGACGGTCCTCGCCCGGACGAGGCGCGCGACGTCGTCGCGCTGCGTCACCGCCTCCCCGTCCACGGATTCGATCAGGTCACCCGGCACGAGCTTGTCCTTGGCCGGTCCACTCAGGACGACGCCGACGACCATCGGCATCTCCGTGACCGACTGACCGGCCGCTCTGAGTGCCGCGACCGAAGCGCTGGTGCGCGAGGTGTCCATCAGTGCGACCGCCTCCTCACGAACCTGGTCCTCCGACTTGCCGGGCGGGTAGATGACGTCACGCGGCATGGCGTCGGAGTCAGCCGAGAAGTGCGCGAGCAGCGCCTCCGGCAGGCTCACGGTGGTGTCCACGCGCGACGTCGACACCGTCGTCATCAGCAATTGACCCGGCGTGTCGTAGTTCTCGAGCCCCCGGACCTCCACCAGGGGACCGTCACCGTTCGAGGCCAGCACGTCCACGACCTGCCCCGGCCGCCACGTCACGTAGGGAACGGGGACGACGACCAGCGCGGCCGCCAGGAGGACGAACACGACGGAGGACACGACGGCCACCACGTTGCGTGACACACACCCTCCTCGCCGCACTGTCGGATCGGGGCCAGCCTACCAACGGCGCCCAAGGCGCTGGCCCGCCCTTGCGCGGTGCGGTTCAATGGAGGTGACGACGGGAAGGAACCAGTCTGATGCCGAGCGAGAACAACCCGGGTCCCTTCGGTCCGGGAGGATTCGATTTCGAACAACTGCGCAAGCTGATGGAGCAGATGGGGCTCGGCGGGGCCGGTCAGGTCGACTTCGAACAGCTCATGGGCCAACTGGCCCGCTGGCAGCAGTCCGGCGCTGGTGGGGCGTTCGGGTTCGGCGTCACGAATGCTGACCTGGATCCGGACGCGGCATGGCGCACCACCATGACCGCGGCGCGCTCGCTCGCCGAGGAGAAGGGTCCGGACCCGGCCCTCGAGAGCTTCGAGCGCTCGAGCATCGTCGACGCGGAGCGGCTGGCCCAGTCCTGGCTCGGCGACCACACATCCTTCCCGGAGACGGGCATACCGGTCGAGGCCCTGCGTCGCGGGCAGTGGCTGGAGCAGACGGCCTCCGGCTGGCGCGCCATCGTCGAACCGATCATCGACGGGCTGGCGTCCGCCCTGGAACGCGGGGCGGGACAGGAGCAGGAGGACGAGCTCGCGGCCCTCTCCGCCATGCTGGCGCCCATGATGCGAACCTCGGCATCGCTCGTCTACCGGGACCGCCTGAAGCGCGTGCTCTCCGACGTCGCCACCTCCACCCTCACCGGCACCGAGATCGGGATCAACCTGCTGCCACGGGCCACGGTCGCCGTGCTTCCGAGCAACGTCGCCGACTTCACGCGCGACCTCGAACTACCCGAGTCCGACGTCATGATCCACCTGCTCGTCAGGGAGGCCGCCAGACAGCGCCTGTTCCACCACGTGGGATGGCTGAGTCCGCAGCTGACGGCGCTGCTGGCCCACTACGCCCGCGAGATCAGCATCGACTTCGAGTCCCTCTCCCAGCACTTCGATCCCGAGTCGCTGGAGGGGATGAGCTTCGAGGACGTCATGGCGGTGGGCGAACAGGTCCGCGGATCCTTCTTCAAGCCGGCGTCCACCCCGGCCCAGTTGGAGATCCTCGGCCGCCTCGAGGTGCTGCTCGCCCTCATCGAGGGGTGGGTGGACCACGTCAGCGCCCGGGCCTCGGGTGCCTGGCTGCCCACCACGTCGCAGCTCGTGGAGGTCGTCCGCCGACGCCGCGCTTCCGGTGGTCCCACCCAGGAGGTGTTCGGGGACCTTCTCGGACTGCACCTGCGGCCGCGGCTGGTGCGTGACGCCGAGAACCTCTGGGCCGCCATCGAGCACGCCAGGGGCGCCTCGGGACGCGACGATGTCTGGCGCCACCCCGACCTCCTGCCGACCGCGACCCACCTCGAAGACCCGCTGTCCTACCGTGGCGAGCCGGGCGCTCCGGAACCAGATGACCTCGACCGTGAACTCCAGAGGATCCTCGACGAGGGCAACCAGACGGACTGACGCGACGCGAGGGCTTGACGAAACCCCTCGGACACGATTGACTCATGACCCAGATCCCGTCGGATGCGCGCAGGGGAAGGCGAGCACTCCGGCGGGATCACTCACGTCCGGGGTGGATGCTCCCCCCGGCGATACAGTGATCCCAGGCCGCCAGTGCTGGCGGCAGCGACACGAGGGAGGATCCACCATGGCAACGGAGACCTACGAGGGCTCGTTCTACTGCGTCAAGTGCAAGGAGAAGCGCGAGGCCACCGGCGAGGTCGTGGTGAACGCCAAGGGCACCAAGATGGCCAAGGGCAAGTGCCCCGAGTGCGGCACGAACCTCAACCGCATCCTGGGCAAGGCCTGAACCGTCCCGACTCGGGGGGCGCCACCGCACGGAGCGGGGGCGCCCCCGCGTCATGTGGTGTGGCGGGCGACGACCCCGAGGCAGTCCGCGCCGTAACGGTCCACCTTCACCCGGCCGATGCCGGGCAGGCGCAACAGTTCCCGCTCGGTGCCCGGCCGCGACTCCGCGATTGCCTGCAGGGTCGCATCGGTGAAGACCACATAAGCCGGAACCTTGGCGGTCTCCGCCACCTCGCGACGCCAGGCGCGGAGCGCCTCAAGGAGTGCCTCGTCGTAGGAAACCTCGCAGTCGGGGTGCCGGCGCAGCTTGCGTTCCTCCGCTGAGACGAGCACTCCCCCGCACACCCGGCACGTGGTGGAGCGACGACGCCGCGAGTCCGGGGCGCTGCGCTTGACCGTGGACGTGGTGGCGAGTCCCGCCAGGAACCGCGAACGAGAGGACCGGCTGGTCTCCGGCCAGCTGATCCGCAGGTGCCTCCTCGCCCGGGTCAGCGCCACGTGCAGCAGACGGCGTTCCTCCCCCAGCGCCGGCTCCTCCTGGGCCAGCACGAACGGCATCAGCCCTTCCTTGACCCCGACCACCGCGACGCCGTCCCACTCGAGACCCTTCGCCGCGTGCATCGTGCTGAGTGTCACGGCGTCAGCCACCGGTGCGCTCTGCCACGAGGCACGCTCCCGGAGCCAGGCCGCCAGCTGGCCGGCGTCCCATTGACCGGCGGCCGCGGCCTCCGAGAGCACCATCTCCCGCAGCGCGGCGAGCGACTCCCAGCGCTCGCGCTGCCGACCCATGCCGCTCGGCGCCTGCTCAGTCCAGGACAGTTCGTGGAGGACAGCGGCGAGCACGTCGGTGGCGGGAGCCTGCGGGCCCTGCTGGGCTGCGCGGTCGATCGCCAGCATCGCCTGGCGCACCTCGCCACGCTCGTAGAACCGCTCCGCCCCACGCACGGTGTAGGGGACCCCCGCCTCGGAGAGCGCCGCTTCCAGTGGGGGTGACTGGGCGTTGATCCGGTACAGCACGGCGAGCTCGCGCCACGGGGTCCCTTCCCCGTGCCGCTCACGGAGCCACTCCGCCACGGCCTCGGCCTCCGCGGCATCCGAGCGCTCCCCGTGCAGCTCCGGCGCCGGGCCGGAGGGCTGGGTGGCACGGAGGGCACCCGGGTCATGGGGACGCACGCGGAGCACGGAGCCCGCCGCGCCCAGGATCTCGGGTGTGGACCGGTAGTTGCGCACCAGCCTCACGACGTCGGCGTCGAACTCCCGCGCAAAGCCGGTGAGGTGGGAGGCGTCGGCTCCAGCGAATGCGTGGATGGCCTGGTTGGGGTCCCCCACGACGCAGACGTCCGACCGGTCCGCGACCCACAGCTGGACCAGACGGTGCTGGAGGGCGGAGACGTCCTGGTACTCGTCCACGACGAAGTGTCGGTAGGTGTCGCGAATCTGCTCCGCCACCGTGGGGTGTTCGGCCAGGAGCGAGGCGGCGCACAGAAGGATGTCGTGGAAGTCGACGACGCCCTGCGCGGACTTGATCTTCTCGTAGTGGACCAGCACGGAGGCGACCTGTGCGGCCGAGGCCCCCGAGACCTCCCGGTCCGCCCGCCCCGCGAGCTCGACGTAGGCCTCCGGAGCCACGTTGCTCGACTTGGCCCAGGAGATCTCGGTCTCCAGGTCCCGGACCAGGGCCACGTCGGAGGAGCCGAGGACGGCCGACGCGGCCCGGGCCACCGCCTGGAAGCCGTTGTCCATGACGGCGGGGAACGGGGAGTCGAAGACCTGTGGCCAGAAGTACTGGCACTGCCGGAGCGCCGCCGAATGGATGGTCCGGGCCTGGGCGCGTCGTACGCCCAGCCGTGCGAGCCTCGATCTCATCTCCCCTGCGGCGCGCGTGGTGAAGGTCACGGCGAGCGTGGCGGCCGGGTCGTAGCGACCCTGCTTGACGGCCCAGGCGACCCGGTGGGTGATGGCCCGCGTCTTGCCGGTCCCCGCGCCGGCCAGGACCACCAGGGGACGGTCGAGCGACTGGGCCACCTGGGACTGCTCGGGGTCGAGGGCGTCGAGTATCGGGTCGGTCACGGGCCCCATTGTTCCCGATTCGTCAGACAGCCTCGCTAGGGTGGATCACACCGCGCCAGACAAGGAGCATCCCTCGCCGTGCCAGTCCGCAGACACCACAGCAGCAGCTGGGATGACCTGGTCGCGTCGCTGGCCGAGTGGCTCACCGGCGAGGCCCGCGACCCGTTCGTGCGCCCCACCGTGGTCGTCTCCTCCCGATCGGTGGCGCGGGTCCTGCCCCAGCAGCTGGCCCTGGCCCTCCCCACCGGCATCTGCGCCGGCGTCGCCTTCGCCACCGTGCCCGAGTTCCTGCTGGACGGGGCTCGCCGGCACGGCATGGACGGGGAGCTGCGCACGTGGGGGTCGGCGGCACTGGACATGGCCTGCGCGGACGCGCTCGAGGAGCTCGCCGCCTCGGGGTCGCACCCCCACCTGGCCAGGTACCTGGACGTCGACCTGTCCCCGGACCGCCTCCGCCGCCTCGCCCAGCGGGCCGCCCGGATGCTCAGGCACTACGCGGTCGAGGCACCCGGGCTGCTGTCAGCCTGGGATGCGGGCGACGACGTGGATGCCCTGGGCCGTCCACTCCCCCTCCACCAGTCCTGGCAGGCAGCCGTCCACCGCCGTGCGACTGCGGGCCTGGAGGTGGATCCGGTCGGGGCGCTGGCAGAGCTCGGCGGCACCCTCGCGTCTGCGGCGCGCGAGCCCTTGGCCGTCTTCGCGGTGTCGGAGCTCGGCGCCGCGCACGCGGCAGTCCTGGCCACCATGGCCGACGACTCCCCGCTCGACGTCTGGAGCCTCGACGGCGCGGCCGCCACTGACTGGGTTGGCCCCCTGGAGCCCGAGGACCTCCCAGTCTCCAGCGGTCGCACCTCCCCGTCCAGGGTGGAGGTGCACTCCGCGGCCGGCGCCATGCGCCAGGTGGAGGTGCTGCGGGAGTTGCTGCTGGCGTGGTTCCTCCGCAATCCCGGCGCGGAGCCCCGCGACGTCGTCATCGTGACCCCCCAGCCCGAGGTCTGGGCCCCGCTCCTGCGCTCCGCGTTCGAGCCGGTCTCGGAAGGTGGCGGCACCAGCCATCCAGGACGCTCCCTGCGTCTCCAGGTGTCCTCCCTGACCCAGCCCAACCTGGTCACCGCCGTGGTACGCCAGGCGCTGGACCTGCACCGGTCCCGCGCCACCGCCACCGAGGTCGTGGACCTCCTCATGACGCGTCCTGTCGCCCACCGGTGGCGGCTCGCGGACCGGCGCGACGACATCGTGGACCTGGTCGCTCGCTCCCAGGTCCGCTGGGGCCTGGACGCCGGGCACCGGACGGTGCACGGGGTGCCCGGACTCTCACAGAACACCTGGGTTCGTGGCCTTGACCGGATGCTCACCGGTCTGGCCATGCCCCCGGACGCCCACAGCCTGCCGGTCACGGGCGTGGCGGCGGTGACCAGCACCGACCTGGCACTCATCGGCACGCTCGCGGAGGTCGTCTCCCGCCTGCGCCGCTTCTCGGCCGAGGCCGGGGAACCGGCCACCGTCGCCGACTGGGCCAGTCGCGTCCTGAGGCTGCTGGACGAACTGGTCGGGCCCTCGTTCGACGACGAGTGGATGCTCGTGGAGACAGCCGCTGCCGTGACGGACCTCGCAGCCTCGCTGGCACACTCCCCTGCGCGGCTCTCCCGCAGCGAGTTCAGGGTGCTGTTCGACCAGGCGACGTCGGAGTTCCCGCCCCGCCCGATGTTCGGCAACGGGTCACTCCAGGTTGTGGCCCCCTCGGAACTGCAGCACGTGTCCAAGGAACTGGTCTGCCTCCTCGGCATCTCCGATGACGGTGCCGGGGATGACGCCGACCTCGTCGCCCTGGGTCCCGACGTGCCCTCCGCCCGGCAGCGGACCCTCCGCCACCTCCTCGACCAGGCTCGCAGCGCCAAGGACGTCCTCCTGCTCCACAGCGATCGCGACCCCTGCACGGGGGTCCACGCCACCCAGCCGGTCACGCTCGCATGGCTGCTGCGGGAGCTCGGCACCAACCACACCACCCATGCACACCCGCTGCTGGCGCACAGTGACGACAGCGTCGCCCTCGGCACCTTCGACCCGTCCGCCCTGGCCGCGGCCACCGGCCTCCGCGAACCTCGGCTCGAGGCACCGCACGTCGCCCGGCGACGGCAGGCGCTCGCCCTGCCGGTGCCGGCGGAGCCCGTCGAGCTCACCGTGGCGGACCTCGTGCGCACCTGGCGGGACCCCGCCAAGGAGTTCCTCACCTCACGCCTCGGCATGCGGCTGTTCTCGGCGCCCCAGCTGGACGACGAGCTGCCGTGGATCGAGGACGGCCTGGTGATGTGGGGGGTGCGCAGCCGCCTGCTCGAGGCGCTGCAGCGCGGTCTCTCGGACGCCGAGGCACTGGAGGAGGAGCGTCGGCGCGAGACGATGCCCCCCGGAAGCATCGGGCAGGCACGGATGCGGGAAGCGCTGGACCTGGTCACCCGACTTCGCGGCCGCGCCGCGGAGGACTGGGAGGCGCCGCTCGAGGACCGCGCGATCCTGATCGACCTGGGTGACGGCCTCGTCCTCCGGGACACCATCCGGACCCGGGGGGACCAGGTGGTCGCCGTGGATGCCGGGACCGGCGCCAAGGTCTGGCTGCCCGCCTGGCTCCCGGCCCTGGCCCTGACGGCCGCGGGGAGGAACACGGACGCCGTCGTCCACCACCTGCGGAAACACTACGGCGAGCTGTTCCCGGTCCAGACCCGCCTGCGCCCGCCGGAGCCCGGCCGGGCCCTCGAGCTGCTGCGCCACGCCGCCTCGGGGGCACGCCAGGCCAGGCACCGGCTCGTCCCCGCGCCCCTCGACGCGGCGCTGGCCGCCGCCGATCAGCTCCACTCGGGGGGAATCAACCGGTCCCTGTGGCAGCTGCCCGCGTCGGACTGGGGCTGCCCCTGGAGCTATCCCGCTGCCCACTGGCGGCTGTTCTACCCGGCCAGCGCCGAGGAGCTCTTCGCCGACGGCCGGACCGCCGCGGATCCCGCCTCCGAGCACGAGGCCGCGTTCCTCGCCTGGGTCGAGGCGGTCCACCTGCCGATGCTGGGGGGCAAGCTGTGACGAGGTTCGACATCCATGCCCCGCTGCCCGAGCGCCCACTGTTGCTGGAGGCCAGCGCCGGGACGGGGAAGACCTGGAACATCGCGGCGCTCGCCCTCCGGTACCTGGCCGAGGGTCGCATCACGATCGACCAGCTACTGTGCATCACCTTCACGGGGAAGGCCGCCGGTGAGTTGCGCGCCCGCATCTTCGAACGCCTCCAACGGGCGGAGCGGGTGCTCGAGGCGCGCCGTGCCGGGGCCGAGCCCGGGGAGCCGGACTCCGTGGAGGTCCTCGTCGCCAGCTCTGACCTCGACGCACGGTTGTCCCGGGTCCGCGCCGCCCTGGCGCACTTCGACGAGGCGATGATCGGAACCATCCACCAGTTCTGTGGCCGGGCGCTGCGTGAGCTCGGCGTGCTCGGCGACTGGGATCCCGGAGAGACCACCCTCGCCACCCCCCGCACGTTGATCGACCAGTGCGCCACTGACGTCTACCTCGAGCGCTACGTCGACGAGCCGAATCCCCCGTACGAGCCCCGCCGCGCGCGTCTGATGGCGCGCAAGGCCTGCACGTCCGTGCTGCCCCCGCAGACCGCCTCCGCGGCGCAGCGCGACTACCTGGACGCCGTCCGGGAGCGCTTCTCACGCCGGAAGCGGCTGCTGGGGCTGGTCACCTTCGATGACACGGTCACCCGGCTGCGGGACGTCCTCCTCGACCCTGCGACGGGAGGCGAGGTCGGCGAACTCCTCCGCCACCGCTACGGGCTCGTCATGGTCGACGAGTTCCAGGACACGGACCCGCTCCAGTGGGCCATCATCGAGGCAGCCTTCGTCCGGCACGGCCACCCCACCATCCTCATCGGGGACCCCAAGCAGTCGATCTACGGCTTCCGCAACGCAGATCTCCAGTCCTACCTCGAGGCTGCCGCCGCCATGGAGACCCAGCGGCTCACCCGCAACCACCGCACCGACGAGCCGCTCGTCCGCGCGGTCGAGTGGCTGTTCGGCGACGTCGCCCTCGGCGACCCGAGCATCACGGTGGAACCGGTGGACTGCGAGCACCGGGAGGCCCGGCTGGCCGTGGGCAACGCGGCCCGGCTGTGGCTGCGGCGCGCCTCGGAGGACAGCCTCGTCGACGACCAGGCGGTCACGATCGCCAACGACGTCGCCTACATCCTCCAGGGGCTCCTCGCGCACGCGGACATCGAGGGCCGCCCCGTCCGGCACGACGACGTGGCCATCCTCGTCCGGAGCACCCAGTTCGGGAAGGCCCTGGCGGAGCGCCTCCGGGGTGCGGGCATCCCCGTCGCGTTCACCGGGGCCGGCAACGTCTGGCACTCCAGCGCAGCCTCCGACTGGCTCGCCCTCCTCGAGGCCATGCTCGACACCACGCGGGCGGCGGTGATGTCCGTTGCGCTCACCGACCTCGTGGGCGCAGGCCCCGCGGAACTCGTCGACACCACGAAGGACACTGGACCGCGCGTGACCCGCTGGGTGCTGGAGCTCGCCCGCACTTTCGAGCAGTCCGGCATCGCCAGCGTCGTGGCGGCGGTGACGGGCACTCCCGATCTGCACGCCCGCCTCGCGAGCCTTCCGGACGGCACGCGTCGTCTGAGCGACCTGATGCTCGCCGCCGAACTCCTGGCCGACGGCCCCGACGGCGACCTGCAGGAACTCATCGCCTGGCTGCGTCGGCAGATCGACTCCACCGACGATGCGGAGGACTCCCAGTCTCTGAGGCTCGACTCCGACCGCCCCAGCGTGTCCATCATGACTCTCCACTCCGCCAAGGGTTTGGAGTTCCCCGTCGTGCTGCTTCCCGAGGTGAGCAAGCTCACCTACCGGCTCCGGGAGCCCTTCCAGGTCGTCTCGGGCGGGGAACGGCGCCTCTATGTGGGGCAGCCACCGCGGAAGCAGGACGAGCTGGCCCAGGACTTCATCCGGCAGCAGCGTGAGGAAGAACTGCGGCTGTTCTACGTGGGTCTCACCCGCGCCCGGCACCTCGCCGTCGCCTGGCACGTCGACGGCCGCAGCGCCGCCGAGGGCGCTCTCACCGCACTGCTCGCCCGGGACCGCAGTGTCACCGGCCTCAAGTCGAGCTATCCGTCCTGTGCCTCCTTCCGCGCCCCGGGTGACAGGGTCTTCGACGGGGCGATCGACTCGCCCACCCCCACCCCCTCGCCGCCACCTCCCCCGCGGGACATCCCTCTCCGACTGGTGGCCTTCGACAGGCAGATCGACCACACCTGGCGGCGCACCTCCTACTCGGCCCTGACCGCCGGACTCCACGACCTGGCGACCCTCCGGCTGGACGAGCCCGAGGAGATCCCCGTCGTGCAGGAGACCCCCACGGGCAGCTTCGCCCGCCCCTCCCCCATGGCCACGCTGCCGGGCGGGGCGCGCTTCGGCACCGTCGTGCACGCGGCCCTCGAGGAGCTCGACTGGACCCGAGCCGATCTGGACGTCGCCGCCGCCGAGGTGACATCCGTCCTCGCCCCACGCTTCGGCTTCGACGAGGAGGTGACCACCACCCTCGCCGACGCACTGGTCGCCGTCTGCACCACACCGCTCGGTCCCCTCGTGCCCGGGGCGGCGCTCCGCGACCTGCCGATCGCACAGAGACTCCCGGAGCTCGACTTCGACCTGCCACTGGCCCAGTTCGGGCGCCCACGCCTGTTGGGTGCCCTGGCCGAGCTCATGGGCCGCCACCTGCCACCCGGCGATCCACTGGCCGGCTACCCCGCGCACCTGCTGGACACCCCCGCCGCCGAGGCCGTCCTCAACGGATTCCTCACCGGCTCGATCGACGCGGTACTGAGGACGCCGGCCGGCGGGTTCGTGGTGGTCGACTACAAGACCAACCGCCTTCCGGTCGGACCGGACGAAGAACTCATGGTCGGTCACTACCGGCCCGCTGCCATGGCCCAGGCGATGATCGAGTCGCACTACCCCCTCCAGGCGCTCCTGTACTGCATCGCGCTCCACCGCTTCCTGGCCTGGCGCCTGCCCGGCTACGAGCCCGCCACACACCTGGCCGGCGTCGGCTACCTCTTCGTGCGCGGCATGGCGGGCCCCGAGACCCCCACCACCGCAGGGTCTCCCTGCGGCGTGTTCACGTGGTACCCGCCGGCCGAGCTCGTGCTCGCCGCATCGGAGCTCATCGCGGGAGGGGGTGGCGATGACCAGGCATGAGGTCCCCGTCGCGGCCACCGGAGTGCTGCGACACTTCGCCGCGGCCGCCATGATCGCGCCCGCCGACTTCCACATGGCCCGGCGAATGGGCGCCATGCGAGGCGAGGACCGCGACGACGTCCTTCTGGCCTTCGCGCTCGCAACCCGTGAACTGCGCCT
The DNA here is from genome assembly GCA_947499145.1 of uncultured Arachnia sp. Classification (GTDB taxonomy): domain Bacteria; phylum Actinomycetota; class Actinomycetes; order Propionibacteriales; family Propionibacteriaceae; genus Arachnia. Next base: position 66,774 of record CANMNB010000007.1, on the reverse strand, counting down.
CGGCTCGGTGTGCCTGGACCTGCGGGAAGCCCACCTGCTGGCACCGGAGACCGAACTCGACGACGGCTCGGCCACCAGGACCACGGACCTCGAGTGGCCGGACGTCGAGGCCTGGCTCGACGCCGTCGCCTCCTCCCCGGCGGTCGCGGGCCCGTCCGACGACCACCAGCCGTTCCGCCTGGACCAGACGCTGCTCTACCTCGACAGATTCTGGTGCGAGGAGCAGCAGGTGGCCCGCGCGCTCGCGTCACGCAGCGCCCTCCCGGGCCGTCCCCTACCGGACCACGCCGTCGAGGCCGCCCTGGTGGAGGTCGACGGGCATGGGCCGGACGAGGCACAGCAACGGGCAGTCCGGCACGCCCTTGCCCACGCCACCACCGTCATCACCGGCGGCCCGGGAACGGGCAAGACCACGACGGTGGCGCGGATCCTCCGCGGCCTCGCGGCGTCGGACCAGGTCGCCACGCACACGGTGGCCCTGGCAGCCCCCACCGGGAAGGCGGCGGCCCGGCTCCAGCAGGCGGTGCACGAGCAGCTCGGTGCCCTGGCCCACTCAGGTGGGCTCCGCCTCACCAGCACCACGCTGCACAAGCTGCTCGGGGTCGTCCCCGGCCGGGCCCAGAACACCTACCATTCCGGCAATCCACTGCCGCACGACGTGGTGGTGGTCGACGAGACCTCGATGGTCTCCCTGAGCATGATGGCCACGCTCCTCGACGCCGTCGCGCCCAGCACCCGGCTGGTGCTGGTCGGCGACCCCCACCAGCTCACGTCGGTCGAGGCCGGTGCGGTACTCGCGGACGTCGCCGCCGCCCCCCACCTCGTCACCTCCCAGGACGGCACGCCGGCCGTCGTCGCCCTGCGGCGGAACTGGCGCAGCAACACCGAGATCAACGAACTCTCCGACGCCGTGCTCACCGGTGACGTGGCCCGGGCGCTCACCCTCCTCGAGCAGGGCCGGGACTGCACGCTCACGCCGTTCACGGGCACGGAGACGCTCGGAAGCTTCCGCCGCCTCACCGACAGCCTCCGCGGCTGTGCGGCGGCTGTGGTCGACGCCGCGGCCCGGGGTGACGGCGTCGGCGCCAACTCGGCGCTGGGACTCCATCGCGTGCTGTGCGCGCACCGGGAGGGCCCATTCGGGGTGGGTCGATGGTCGGACCTCGTCCGTTCCTTCCTCGCCGGCCAACTCCCGGGTTACGGCGACGGGGCCGCGCACTGGGTGGGCCAGCCACTCCTCATCACCCGCAACAACGGCACCCTCAGCAACGGTGACACCGCCGTTGTCGTCCGGGAGGGCAGCCGGCTGGTGGCCGCCGTGGAGCAGGCCTCTGGCGAGCTGCGGGTGGACCCGACGGTGCTGGACGGGGCGGCCGACCTGCACGCCATGACCATCCACAAGTCCCAGGGCAGCCAGTTCGACGCCGTCAGCGTCGTGATCCCCCCCGTCGGGTCACCTCTGCTGACGCGCGAGCTGCTCTACACCGCCATCACACGCGCGCGCTCCTCCGTCCGGCTGTACGGATCGGCGGAGGCCCTGGCCGAGGCGATCGCCACGCCGTCGCACCGGTCGAGCGGCCTGCGCCGCCCACCTGAGGATCAGGCCTGACGGACCTCGGCGATGGCGTCGGCCACGTGGGCGACGTTGTCCTGGTTGAGCGCTGCCACGCACATCCGGCCCGCGTCGGTGCCGTAGACCGCATGGTCGGCTCGGAGGCGCTGCATCTGCTCCTTGGACAGGCCGGAGTAACTGAACATGCCGCGCTGGGCGGCGATGAAGTCCATGTCCTCGACTCCACGGGCCCGGAGCTCGGCCACCAGCATCTCCCGCAGCGAGGCGATCCGCTCCCGCATGGCGCGGAGCTCCTCCTCCCACAACGCCCGCAACTCCTCGTCGCCCAGCACCCGCGCCACGATCTCGGCGCCGTGCCGGGGAGGGTTGGAGTAGTTGGTACGGATGACCACCTTCACCTGCGAGAGGACGGCGGCTGCCCGCTCCGCGCTGGCGGTCACGAGGTGGAGTGCCCCGATCCGCTGACCGTAGAGGTTGAAGGACTTGGAGAACGACGTGGCCACCAGGAACTCCTGGCCCGTGGCGAGGAGCTTGCCGATGACGACGCCGTCGGCCTGCAACCCGGCTCCGAAACCCTGGTAGGCCATGTCCACGAACGCCACCAGCCCCCGCTCGACGACCACCTCGACGACGCGGTCCCACTGCTCGTCGGTGAGGTCATAGCCGGTGGGGTTGTGGCAGCAGGCGTGCAGCACCACGACGGTGCCCGGCGCGGCGGCGCGCAGGTCCTCCAGCATGCCGTCGACGTCGACGCCGTGCGCCTCCCGGGAGTAGTAGCGGTACTCCCCCACCTCGAAGCCCGCGCGCGTGAACACCGCACGATGGTTCTCCCAGCTCGGCGAGGAGATCAGGAGTCGGGCACCCGGATCGAGCTGTCGGAGGAAGTCGCCCCCGACCTTGAGGGCACCGGTGCCGCCGAGCGTCTCGACGGTCACCACGCGCCCCTCGGAGACGGCAGGGCTGTCGCTGCCGAAGACCAGCTCGCGGGTGGCTGAGACGTACTGGGCGAACCCGTCGATCGGCAGGTAGCCGTGGGGCCCCCCGGCCTCGGTGATGCTCCGCTCCGCCCGCCGCACGCAGTCAAGCAGCGGGATGCGGCCATCCTCGTCCAGGTAGACACCGACGCCCAGGTTGACCTTGCCCGGGCGGTCGTCCTTGACGAACGCGTCGGTCAGCCCGAGGATCGGGTCGGCGGGAGCGGGGGTGACGTGCTCAAAGACAGACATGGCGGTGTGGGGCCTCTCGTGGACGCTGGCTCGTCCCAGCGTAGCCACGATCCCACCGCGGGACGCCGTTCCGGTCCGCGGGTGGACTATCGTCGGCGCACAGGCGGCAGGAAGAGCACCACATGAAGATCGATTTCCAGCACTCGAGGCAGTCGACCCTCGGTGTGGAGTGGGAGATCGCCGTCGTGGACCTCGCCACGGCCGAGCAGGTGCCTGCAGCCGACCTGGTCCTCGAGCAGGTCGAGGACCCCGTGGCGGGCCCCATCCGGGGGGAGTACCTCTCCAGCATGCTCGAATTGGTCAGCGGGGTCCACGAGACGGTCGCCAGCGCCCTCGATGAGTTGCAGCAACTGCTCTCCCAGGTTGTGGAGGTCCTGCAGCCCCACGGACTCGGCGTGATGGCGATCGGCGCCCACCCGTTCGGGGATCCGGCCGCGCAGCCGTTCGTCCGCAAGGCCCAGTACCGCCGCGTGCGGGACCGCAACGGCTGGTGGGGCAGCCGGATGGCCGTCAACGGCCTCCACATCCACACCGGCGTCGACGGCCGGGACAAGGCCCTGCCCATGACCTACGGCGTGGCACGCTTCATCCCCTACTTCATCGCCCTGTCCGCCTCGTCGCCGTACTGGGAGGGGACGGACACCGCCTTCGCGTCGCAGCGCACGATGGTCTTCCAGCAGCTCCCGACGAACGGGCTGCCGTACCACTTCACGTCGTGGGAGGAGTACGAACGCTACGCGTCGGAGCTGGAGGGGGTCGGCATGATCCAGAATCCTTCCGAGATCCGGTGGGACATCCGCCCGTCGAGCTTCGGCACGGTCGAGAACCGGGCCATGGACTGCGTCCCGACCGTCTTCGAGATCGGAGCGCTCGCGGCGCTCAGCCAGTGCCTCGTCGAGTACATGTCACGGCTGTTCGACGCTGGCAGGGACATCGAGCGGCTGCCGTTCTGGTTCATGCGCGAGAACAAGTGGCGGGCTGCGCGGTACGGGTTGGAGGCGGAGGTGATCACCCCGCGGCCCGAGGAGCACACGATGGCGCTGAGGGCCGGCCTCACGCGTTGGATCGTGGAACTGGCACCCATCGCCGAGCAGCTCGGCTGCCGGGAGGAGCTCGAACACTGCCAGGACCTGATCGACCGTGGCCCCAGCTACGTTCGGCAGCGACGCGTCTTCGCAGCCACGGACGGCGACCTCACCGCCGTCGTCCGGGCGTCGGTCTCCGAGACCATGCAGGGCCGACCCCGGTTCGAGGAGCCACGATGAAGCCGTTCCTCCTGCTCAGCACCAGACCAGAGGACGCGGCGGCCGAGGGCGAGCGCCGATCCGTCCTGCGCTTCGGGGGACTCGCCGACACCGAGCTGGTCCAGATCAGGGCGGAACAGCGCCCACTGCCGTCCATCGACCTCGACGACTGGTCGGGAGTCCTGCTCGGCGGCGGACCCTTCAACTCGAGCGACCCCGAGAAGTCGCAACTGCAGTTGCGGGTGGAGGCCGACCTCAGACGCGTCCTGGACGGCGTCCTCACCCGCGACTACCCGTTCCTCGGCCTCTGCTACGGCGTCGGGACCGTGACCTCCCTGCTCGGCGGGGTCGTCGACCGAACGTACGGCGAGGCCGTCGGGGAGATCGTCGTGACGCTCACCGACAGCGGACGCCGGGATCCGCTCCTGGCCGAGGTCCCGGCAGCGTTTCGCGCCTTCGTGGGTCACAAGGAGGCGGTGCGGGTGCTGCCGGAGACGGCGGTGTTGCTGGCCACCGGCGAACGTTGCCCCGTGCAGATGTTCCGGGTGGGGGCGAACGGCTATGTCACCCAGTTCCATCCGGAACTCGACGGCGAAGGGCTCGCCGAGCGGATCATGATCTACCGCGAGGCCGGGTACTTCCCTCCGTCGGAGGCCGAGAACCTGGCGGCAACTGCCCTGAGTGCCGACTTGGACGAGGCGGTGCACTCCATCGTGCGCCGTTTCGTCGAACACTACCGAGACGACGAAGGAAGGCCCTGATGACGAGCGGATCCGGCGTGACGATCTACTGGCGGCCCGGCTGCCCCTTCTGCATGATGCTCCAGCAGCGTCTGGCGGACTTGGCCGATGGGGCCACGTGGGTGAACATCTGGGAGGACGAGCACGGCGCGGAGTTCGTCCGCAGCGTCAACGACGGCAACGAGACGGTGCCGACCGTCGTGATCGACGGCGTGGCGCTCACCAACCCCGATCCCGAGCGGGTGCGCGGCGCCCTCCTGGAGGCTCAGTCCAGGTAATCGCGCAGGACCTGCGACCGTGACGGGTGACGCAGCTTGCTCATCGTCTTGGACTCGATCTGGCGGATCCGCTCCCGCGTGACGCCGTAGACCTTGCCGATCTCGTCGAGGGTCTTGGGCTGGCCGTCGGTGAGGCCGAAGCGCATGCTGACCACACCCGCCTCGCGCTCGCTGAGCGTGTCCAGGACGTCGTTCAGCTGCTCCTGGAGCAGCGTGAAGTTGACCGCGTCGGCCGGAACGACTGCCTCGGAGTCCTCGATGAGGTCACCGAACTCGGAGTCGCCGTCCTCGCCGAGCGGGGTGTGCAGCGAGATGGGCTCGCGGCCGTACTTCTGGACCTCGACCACCTTCTCCGGCGTCATGTCGAGTTCCTTGGCCAGCTCCTCCGGGGTGGGCTCGCGCCCCAGGTCCTGGAGCATCTGGCGCTGGACGCGGGCGAGCTTGTTGATGACCTCGACCATGTGGACCGGGATGCGGATGGTGCGCGCCTGGTCGGCCATGGCGCGGGTGATTGCCTGCTTGATCCACCACGTGGCGTAGGTGGAGAACTTGTAGCCCTTGGTGTAGTCGAACTTCTCGACGGCGCGGATCAGTCCCAGGTTGCCCTCCTGGATCAGGTCCAGGAACAGCATGCCGCGGCCCGTGTAGCGCTTGGCCAGGGAGACGACCAGTCGCAGGTTCGCCTCGAGCAGGTGGTTCTTGGCCCGACGGCCGTCGGCGGCGATCCACTCGAGGTCCTCGACGTCCTCGGGGGCCGGAGGCTTCTCGACGTCGGCGAGGCGCTCCTCCGCGAACAGCCCGGCCTCGATCCGCTTCGCGAGCTCCACCTCCTGGACTGCGTTCAGCAGCGCCACCTTGCCGATCTGCTTGAGGTAGTCCTTGACAGGGTCTGCGGTGGCACCGGCGGAGACGACCTGCTGCTCGGGCTCGTCCGCGTCGTCGCTGTCGGAGAGCGCGAAGCCCTGGTCCTCGACGAGTTCCTTCTCGAGGGGTGCCTCCTTGGCCTCGACGAACTCGGTGTCGTCGACGTCGTCGAGGGTGCGCTTCTTGCCGCCCACCTTCATCACGACCTCGTCACCCTCGCGGCTGACCTCGACCTCCACCTGTCCGGTCATCGCCTGCTCGAGCGTCGGCTCCACCGCGACCTCGGTGGCGCCCTTCGCTGTGGCGCGCCGGGATGCGGGCTTGGCAGCTGCGCCGCCCTTGGTGGCAGTGGTCCGGCGGGCCGGCGCCTTGCGAGCCGTCGCCGGCGCCTCCTTCCCGGCCGGCTGGTCGGCGGAGGGCGCCGCCTTGGCACGACTGGCGCGGGTCCGCGTCGTCTTCGGCGCGGCCTCGGCACTGGCTGCCTGGGAGGCAGGCGTCTTGCTCCTCGTGCGAGTAGTTTTGACGGTTTCCTGCTCTTGGCTCGAACCAGAAGTCACAGCGTTCCTCTCACAGACTCAACAGATTTTGAGCGCGCAACGTCCCGATCTAGTCAAGAGACGCCACGTGGCCATCTTTCCACGCAATGTGGCACTACTCAAACGGTCCGGTCACCCGATCGCAGAAAAGTTCGACGTCGAGGGAACCTTCGGCCCTGCTGGCGCGTTGATCCGTAAAGAGTAACGAGAAAGGGCACTACCCGCATGATTTCGACTGCTCGTACCCGAATGAGCGAAGGCATCGACGGCAAGGACGCGGTGGGCCTGTACCTGGACGCCATCGCCCAGACGCCCCTGCTGAACGCCGCAGACGAGGTGGAGCTCGCCAAGACGATCGAGGCCGGGTTGTTCGCCACCCGGGTCCTCTCCGGCGAGGAGACCACCGGCGTCGCCGCGACGGACGATGAGCTGCGCGAGGTGGTCGCCCTCGGCGAGTCCGCCATGCAGCGCTTCATCAAAGCCAACCTGCGCCTCGTCGTGTCCGTGGCCCGCAAGTACGGACGCGCCCAGATGCCCCTGCTGGACCTCGTGCAGGAGGGCAACACCGGACTGATCCGGGCCGTGGAGAAGTTCGACTACACCAAGGGTTTCAAGTTCTCCACCTACGCCACCTGGTGGGTGCGGCAGGCGATCTCCCGCGGCATCGCCCAGCAGGGACGGATCGTCAGGCTCCCCGTGCATGTGGCGGAGCAGGTCAATCAGGTCTCGGCCGTGCGCCGCAACTTGGAGCGCCAGTTGGGACGCGACCCGGACGTCGCCGAGATCGCTGCCGAGTTGGAACTGCCCGAGCAGCGGATCGTCGAACTCATCCGGTTCTCCCGTGAGCACGTGTCCCTGGACGCGCCCGTGGAAACCGACGGCGACACCTCGCTCGGGGACCTGATCGCCCGCGAGACCTCGCCCGGTCCCGACGAGATGGTGCTGGATGCCGAGGACCGTTCCCGGCTCGAGGCCATGCTCTCCGGCCTCGACGAACGCTCGGCGGACGTCGTGCGTCGCCGCTACGGTCTGGTTGACGGCCGGCAGGCCAAGCTCGCCGACATCGGTGCCCACTGGGGCATCACCGCGGAACGCGTGCGCCAGATCGAGCGCCTGGCGCTGAGCAAGCTGCGCGAGGCCTCCGAGGCCGCCTGAGCAGACCCGTCACCGAGGGCCTTGTCCGACCACCTGTCGGATGAGGCCCTCCTGCGCGCACGAGGCCACCGCCTCGCCGCCCTGGAACAGGCGACCGGTGCTGAATCCCCGAGCTCCCGAGGCCGACGGCGAGACCATGTCGTAGAGCAGCCACTCGTCGACCCGCACCGGACGGTGGAACCACATGGCGTGGTCGATCGACGCGGCCTGCAGGTTCGGGGAGAGGAACTCGACCTCGTGCTGGACGGTGGAAACGCTGAGCAGGGTGATGTCGGAGAGGTACGCCAGGACGGCTGCGTGCAGGTGGGGGTCGTCGGGCATCTCTCCCTGGGTGCGCACCCAGGCGCGCATCATCCCGCCATGGGCGCTCGGGCGGGCATCCGAGGCGAGCCGCACGTCGATCGCGTCCCACTCCGACCAGAGCGCGGGGCGAGAACCGAAGCGGCGCTCCAGGACGTCAGTCATCTGAGGCGCGTGCTCGGGCGGCATCACGTCGTCCGGCTGGCTGGCCGAGTGGCTCAGGCCGGCCTCCGGCTGCTGGAACGATGCGCTCAACTCGAAGATGACCCTGTCGTGCTGGCGGGTGATGACCCGGCGCGCGCTGAAGGTCCGGCCGTCGCGGAGGACCTCGACCTCGAAGCGCAGGGGCTCCGACGGGGAGCCGGGACGCAGGAAGTAGGCATTGAGGGAGTGGACCACGCGGTCGTCGGGGACGGTGCGCATGGCGGCCACCAGGGACTGTGCCATGACCTGGCCCCCGAAGAGTCGCTGGAACACAGTGTCGGGCTGGGGACCCCGGAACTTCAGCTCCCCGACCTGGGTCAGGTCGAAGAGCCCGATGAGATCGTCGACGGTGCTGGGCACGTGCTCATCCTGCCGCATGCCGGCTGGACGCGCGTCACGATGCTGCGCGTGCCCGGGCGATCGCCTGGCGGATGCGCTTCTCGGACACGGGGACGCTCGTGCGCACCGACTGGGCGAAGAGGGAGATCCGGAACTCCTCGATGAGGAAGGCGATCTCCTCCACCGCCGACGGCAACGGCCCCGGCGGCAGCGAGTCCACCAGCTCGCCGTAGGCGGCCTCGACGTCCTCGACCTGTGCCCGCGCACGGTCGTCGCGGGTGCGGTTCCGTACCGCCGCCTCCAGCCGGATCCGGGCCCCGTCGACGTAGCTCGGGACCCGCTCGAACCACGGGTCGGGCGTGGCGGAGATGAAGCGGTTGAAGGTCAGGTTCCGCAGCTGCTCGGAGACGTCGACGCGGACGGGGTCGTCGGCGGGCCAAGACTGCAGGAGGCGCTCCACCACTGCCTGCGCGGCGAGCGCCCGGGCCGCGGTCCTGACCACCTCGGCTGTCTGCGAGGCGGCGTCGGCGCGGACGAGGGCAGCGACCCGCTCGAAGTCGGCGCCGGAGCGAACCGCCTGCGGCTCGGCGTGCCGCAGCAACAGCTGGTGGGACGCCTTGAGCCACGCGTCGGCCAGGAGGTCGGGGACGCTGGGATAGGCGCTGGCGCCGAGTGCGAGTTTCTCGGTGTTGCCCATGTGTGCCACGACCCAGCGGATCGGTGACGGGTTGACCAGCACCAGGAGTCGCCGGAGCCCCAGCACATGAGCGGCCGCGGCCTTGTCCGCAGTGTCGAGCACCGCGACGCCCACCGTCGCGCCCTCGTCCACCAGGGCTGGGTACCCGACGACGCCTCCCGCCAGCTCGGTGGTCGCCGGCACCTGCCCGAACGTCCAGCTGGTTTGGCCGTTGCTGGCGAGCCGACGGGCGGCCTTCGTGAGCTTGGACGCGACCCGGTCGGCCAGCCCGCGACGCAGCTCGTCCAGGTCCGTCCCCTCCGCGACGACCCGGTTGCCGTCCAGGACGCGGAAGCCGGGCCTGAGGTGGTCCGGCACTTGGCCGGGCTGCCACGCCTCCGGCGGCACCCGATCGCCGGTGAGGGTCTGCAGCGCCCGTCCGAGGGCCTGGGTGAAGGGCTCGGAGCCCGGCTCGACGTGCCGCTCCACCCAGGTCAGTGCCCGCGATGCCCAGTCGGGCGCGGGCACGTACCTGGTGCGGACCTGCTTGGGCATGGCACGGATGAGGGCGGTGGCGAGCTCGCGGCGCAGGCCCGGTACCTGCCAGGTGAAGGGTGTCTGGTCGAGCTGGTTGAGCAGTTCGAGCGGCACGTCGATCGTGGCGCCGTCGTGACCGGACCCCGGCTCGAAGACGTAGGCGACCCTCAGCTCGTGGCCCGCCACCTGCCACCGGTCCGGGAACGCCGCGACGTCGAGCTCCCCGGGCTCCGTGAGGCAGTCGGCGGGCGTGAGACGCAGCTCGGTGTCGTCGGCCAGGGCTCGCACGTGAGAGTCGAACGTGGCTCCGGAGAGCACGGCCCCGGGCAGCCGTCGGTCGTAGAACTCGTAGAGCTGGTCGTCGGAGATCACGAGCTCCGGACGGCGCATGCGCTGGGCCAGCTCCTCCGCCTCGGACAGTGCGAAGCGGTTGGCGACCACCACGGGGTTGCGGGTTTCCCACTCCCCCTCGACGAGGGCGCTGCGGATGAAGATCTCGCGTGCCGTGTCGGGGTCCTGGTTGGCCAGGTCCACCTGTCGACCGGCGACGATCGGGACCCCGAAGAGGGTGACGGTCTCGTGGGCCATGACGCGCGCATTCCGCGAGGACCAGTGCGGCTCCGAGAGGGTCCGGGTGAGCACGTGCGCACCGACCTGCTCGATCATCTCCGGTTTCACCGGCGCGACGGTGCGGGCCCAGAGCCTGGAGGTCTCGACGAGCTCATAGGCCACGACGAGCGCGGTCCCGCGGGCCACGCTGGAGCCGGGCTGGATCGCGAACCGTGCTCCTCTGGCGCCGCGGTACTCGATCAGCGGACGACGCCGGCCGCCCTGCTTCGGCCGGGGCGGCTCGGGTTCGGCGAGGCCGACGTGGGACAGGAGTCCCGCGAGCAGGCTGGTGACGATGTCACTCATCGAGCCGGAAGCAGGTTGCCGGCCCCGGCCGCGCGGACGGTCGAGCTCGAGCTCGCGCGTGACCTCCCGCAGCTGGGTGACCAGGTCCTCCCACTCCCGGAAGCGCAGGAAGTGGAGGTACTCGTCGCGACACAGCCGGCGAAACGCCGAGCCGCTCAGCTCCTTGCGCCGGCGTCGGAGGTACTCCCAGACGTTGAGCAGCACCTCGAAGTCGCCGCCCTCCAGGGACGCCTTCGCCGGCTGCTGGTGCTTCCGGGTGCCGGTGTGGACGGTGTGGCGCGCCGGCTGGTCGGATGCTGCCGGAGGGAGCTGCGTGTCAGGCTCGGACCCCTGCCAGAAGCGACGGTGCAGCTGGTCCGCGGCCTCCTGGCGCTCGGCGGGGCGTTCGCGGACGTCGGGGACAGTGAGGCCCGCGACCAGCACGATGACCTGGGGCAGGACGCCTCGCCGGGCCGCCTCCAGCAACATCCGACCCAGGCGGGGATCGACGGGCATCTGGGCCAGCAGCCGGCCGGTGCGGGTGAGCCGGACGTGCTGGCGGCGCTTGCGCGGGCTGATGGCGCCCAACTCGCTGAGCACGCGCACGCCGTCGTTGATCTGGGAGACCGGTGGCGCCTCCACGAATGGGAAGGACTCGATGTCCCCCAGCCCGGCCTGGGCCATCTGCAGGATGACGGTGGCGAGGTTGGTCCTCAGGATCTCCGGTTCGGTGAACTCGGGCCTCGCGGCGAAGTTCTCCTCGCTGTAGAGGCGGATGGCGATGCCCGGTCCGATGCGGCCGCAACGCCCCGCGCGCTGGTTGGCGCTCGCCTGTGAGATCTCCTCGATCGGCAGTCGCTGGACCTTGGTGCGCGCCGAATACCGCGAGATCCGGGCATTGCCGACGTCGATGACGTAGCGGATGCCGGGCACCGTGATGGACGTCTCCGCGACGTTGGTGGCGAGCACGATGCGACGGCCGCGGTGGCCCTGGAAAACGCGCTGCTGGTCGGCGGCTGAGAGTCTGGCGTAGAGGGGCAGCACCTCCCACCCGGGCAGGTCCAGTGCCGTGATGGCCTCGGCGGCATCCCGGATCTCCCGCTCCCCGGAGAGGAACACCAACACGTCCCCGGTGCCGGACTCGGTGACGATCTCCTCGACGGCCTGGGTGAGGCCGTCGATCTCGTCCTGGTCCTCCTCGAGCGGCCGGTAGCGGAGCTCGACAGGGTAGGTGCGGCCGGGGATCTCGACGATCGGGGCGCCGTCGAAGTGTTCGGAGAAGCGCGCTGTGTCGATCGTCGCCGAGGTCACGATGACGCGTAGGTCCGGGCGGCGCGGCAGCAGCTGCTTGAGGTAGCCCAGGAGGAAGTCGATGTTGAGGCTGCGTTCGTGGGCCTCGTCGATGATGATCGTGTCGTAGCGGCGGAGGTCCCGGTCGTGGGTCAGCTCGCTCAGCAACACCCCGTCGGTCATGACCTTCAGGCGCGTGGCCCTTGTCACCTTGCGCGTGAACCGCACCTGGTAGCCCACGAAGTCCCCGATGGCCACGCCCATCTCGTCCGCGATCCGCGTGGCGACACTGCGGGCCGCGATCCGGCGCGGCTGCGTGTGGGCGATGTGCTCCCGCCCGGCAAGCAGGCAGATCTTGGGCAGCTGGGTGGTCTTGCCGGACCCGGTCTCGCCCGCCACGACGACCACCTGGTGGCCGCGCACCAACTCCGCGATCCGCTCGGCCTCGGCCGAGATCGGGAGGGCGGGGTCGAACTCGATCCGTGGGGTGGGTGGCTCCACCGCGTCAGCGGGTGATGAGCAGCGGGCAGGCCGCGTGCGCCATCAGGCCTCGCAGGAGTCCGCCGAGCCCGAATCCCGGGAGGTTGTTCTCCCCCACGCCGACGACCAGGATGTCGTAGGCGGCGGACCGGCTGACCAGCTCGTTGATGGGGCTGTCGGCGACGACCACCACCTGGTACGCGACGTCGGGGTACGCCTCCGACATCTTCTTGGCCACCGCCTCGATGCCGCCGCGCGTGAACTCCAGCTGCTCCTGCAGCTCGGCGGGCGAGAGCTTCTGGCTGAACAGCCCGATCGGGGGCTGCAACGCGTGCACGACCTCGAGCGGGGTGCCCATGCGCCGTGCCTGCTGGAAGCCCGCCTCCAGCACACCGTGGTTGCCGGGGCTGGTGTTCAGTCCGACGCCGACGAGCTTGCGCCCGCCGACGGGTTCAGGGGTGGCGGCGGCCGAGATGACGACGACCGGGCACCGTGCGTTGGCGACGACACTGACGGACGTGGACCCGACGAACATGCGCTCGAGGCCCGAGACCGAGCGACGGCCCACGACGATGAGGTCCGCGACCTCGCTCAGCCGACCAAGGACGCCCCCGGGGGATCCCAGCACCACCTCGGTGCGGATCCGCTCGGCCGGGAGTCCGCGCTCCATCGCTGCCTGCCGTGCCTGTTCATTGGCCGTCACACCGGCGTTCTGCAGCACCTCGGGGTCGTACACGACGCCCCAGGCGCCCGCCAGCATCGCGTCATCGACGGCGTGGACGAGGAGGAGATCATTGTTGTAGCGCAGCGCCGCACCGGCGCCGAACCTGACGGCACGCAGGCCGTCCTCGCTCCCGTCAACGCCCACCACCACGAGGTTGGCCTTGGTTGTCTGCGTGTCGTCCATCTCGACCTCCTGGGTCTTGGGGGAGCTAGTGGTGGTCCGGTCGACCGGAGACGATCCGGCCACCCAGCCACTGTGGTGTGATGGCGATCCCCACCGATCGATCGTCCGGCATCCAGGAGCGCGTCTCGAGCCCCTCGACGCCCCCGGAGCGGCCGCGCACCAGGACGCTCCACCCGATCGCCTCGTCGTCCTGGATGTCATCGATCTGGAAGCCCACGTCGGTGGGCTCGACGAGGTGGGAGAGCAGGGTCCCATCGCCCGTGTGGAAGACGATGTGTTCCCCGACCAGCCGGTAGTTGACCGGCATGACCATGAGCCCCTCCGGCGCCGTCCACGCCACCCGTCCGACCGCTCGGGTACGCAGCAGGCGCCGGCACTCGTCGGGTTCGATGGCGGCGAAGTAGGTCACTTCGTCGGTGTGGTCCTTCATGACTCCAGACTAGCCCGGGAAGGTGGTGCGGCCGCGCAGACGGTCCGCAAGTTCGTCGTCGATTCCGTCGGCGACCTGCCAGATCCCCTCGAGCGCCTGCTTGAGGTGTGCCGGCACGAAGGGCTGGGCCGGCACCGAGATCTGCGCGAACACCCGGTCCCGGTGCAGAGCGAAGCGGCAGTAGCGGGACTCCACGTTGAGGTCGTTCAGGACCTCAACGGCGCGCGATCGCCCGGCAACGTCGTGGACCAGCGCGGAGAAGAGCACGAGCTCCTTGAAGTCCGGCGTGGAACGCAGGAAGACCATCGTCGAACCGACCCGCATCGCGACGTCGCCGTCCTCGGTGCGCAGCGGCGGGTGGCCGAACCAGTCCTGCAGCAGCGCATCGACGATGGCGTCCAGTTGCACCCTGCTCTTCGGCATCACGATCCCGAAGTCCCCCGTGACCTCCGGCATCAGCTCATCCGCTGCCCCGCTCAGCAGCTCGGCCAGTTGGTCGGGCTCCAGGAAGATGGGGTGGAGGGCCCCCAAGTCGTCGCGCACGGTGCGGGTCACGACCTCGGCCAGCTCCTCGGAGGCCTCCTGGTCGATCTCGATGTGAGGCTCGGGGCCGGCTGACCAGCCCGCCAGGACCACCCCGGCCGGGACCTCTCCGCTGATGGTGGCCAGCACGTAGCCGGGGCGGGGGACCGTGAAACGGATGCGAGGAGTGGCCCCCACGACGGAGATGGTGAGGTCCTCGGACTCGTCCATGACGGAGAGCACCTCGCCGAGACGACGGCGGAACGCATCCCACGCCATCTCCAGTGAGCGGTCGAGGTCGAAATCGTGGCTCTCGGACATGGAGCGCCTCCCTTCGCGACCAACCTAGCAAAGGCCCCCGTTGGGGACTCGGTGTCGCTGAGGGGTCCCCCGTAGACTGGCGTGACCCGTCGGCAGGAGTTCCATGGACCCCAGGGATTGGCAGGCCCCTCTGGCCGTCATCGTCGGCGCGCTCTTCCTCATCGTGATGGCCCGGGCCAACGCGACGTACTGGCTGGGCCGGGCCATCGTCGCCGGCACGGCACGGAGCCGCTGGGCCCGCGTGGTCGACTCCCGCGCCTACCGGGTGGGGGCGGACTGGCTCAACCGCTGGGGCGCCCCGGCCGTGACGGTCAGCTTCCTCACGATCGGCGTGCAGACCATGGTGAACCTGGCGGCCGGTGTCACCCGGATGCCCCTGCGCCGCTACGTGCCCGCCGTCACCGTGGGCTGCGTGATCTGGGCGCTCATGTACGGGACCGTCGGGTTCGTCGGCTTCGTGGCCGTGGAACGAATGTGGGCGTGGAGTCCCTCGGTGACCCTGTTGGCCGGTCTGGCTCTGGCGGCCGCGCTGGTGGTCTGGGTGGTGCGGCAGCGGGTCACGCGCCAGGTGGCCGTCCCCGTCACTCCTCGTTAGGACCGAGGTCCAAGTCGCCGACGAACCGGAAGCTCGTCTCTCCCGCGTCCAGCATGAGGACCACGAGCTCGTTGTCGCCCGGGCGAAGCACGGCCGCTGGGACGTAGAGCGTGCGCTGGGGACCCCGTGACCAGAACCTCCCCAGGCAGAACCCGTTGATCCAGACCGCGCCCTTCCCCCATCCGGAGGTGTCCAGGAAGAGGTCGGCCCCGTCGTCGTCGATTCCGAAGGTGGCACCGGCGAGGCACGGACCGGCAAGGACCGGCGTGGTGGGCTCGACACCAGCGGAGACCAGCGATGCCAGCGTCGCAGGTTCGAGGTCCAGAGGGCGGACCTCCCAAGACGTCACGGGCGTGCCGTCGATACGTGCGGGCCCGACGAGACCCTTGGCCTCGCCCAGGTGCACACCGTAGTTCACCCGCCCCAGGTCCTCGACCAGGAGCATGACGCGTCCGGCGGCCGGGAGCACCACTCGACGCTCGCCGTGATCCCGGCTGAGGGTGGCGATGGGGGTGCCGTCGAGGAAGACCTGGGCCCGGTCGCGGACCTCGGCGAAGTCCAGGACCCCGGGGCCCACCTCATTTACGGTGCGGTAGACCACGAACGTGTTGTCAAGGGAGAGTTCGTCGAGGGTCGGGAGCCGCTCGTACCGGGAGGCGTTGCCCAGCCGGTCCAGCGCGTCGAGGACGGGCACCACGCGGGTGAGGTCCCCCTCGAATGCGGGCGTCTCGCGCCGCGGCTCGCGGTCCGCCGGCGGGAGTTCCGTGTACTTGGCGAGGACCTTCCTGAAAGCCCAGTACTTGTCCGTGGGTCGCCCGGCCTCGTCCAGGGGGGCGTCATAGTCGTAGCTGGTCACGATGGGCACGTAGGAACCCTTGTGGTTGGCACCGTTGGTGAACCCGAAGTTCGTGCCGCCGCACAGCATGTAGAGGTTGACCGAAGCCCCCGCCGCCAACAGCTCGTCCAGTTCCCGCGCCGAGTCGGCCGCCGAGGTGGTGTGGTGGTGCCGGCCCCAGGAGTCGAACCAGCCGTCCCAGAACTCGGAGCACATCAGCGGACCGGTCGGCTGGTGCTCGCGCAGCGTGGCCAGCCGTTCCCTGGACCGGGACCCGAAGGAACCGGTCTTGTGCAGCTCGGGGAGGCTCCCGCCCACGAGCATGTGGGGCTCGGGCTGGTCCACCGTCGTCAGCGGAACAGTGATGCCGACCTCGCGTGTGATCGCGACGAGCGCCCGCAAGTAGTCCTGGTCGTCGCCGTAGGCGCCGTATTCGTTCTCGACCTGGACAAGGATGACCGGCCCGCCCCGGTCGATCTGTCGAGGGGCGACGATGGCGCCCACGTGCCGGTAGTACTCCGCCACGGCGTCCATGTAGGTGGGGTTCTTGTCCCGCACCGTGGCACCTGACGCCAGCAACCACGAGGGCAGCCCGCCACCCGACCATTCCGCGCAGATGTAGGGGCCCGGTCGAACGATGGCATGGAGCCCGTGCGCAGCCACCGTGTCGAGGAACCGCCCGAGGTCCAGCATTCCTGTGGTGTCGAAGGTCCCGGGTCGCGGGGAGTGCGCATTCCAGGGGACATAGGTCTCGATGGTGTTCAGGCCGAGGTGCTTCGCCATGGCGATGCGGTCCGTCCACGCGTCGGGGTGCACCCGGAAGTAGTGGAGGGCGCCCGAGAGGATCCTGAAGGGTTGGCCATCGAGGAGGAAGTCGTCGTCGCCGATGCTGAAGGTGCTCATGTTCGTGGTCCTGTCCGGGCGCGCGTCAGCGCTGCGTGGTGTGTCTCTGCGTGAGGGGGCTCTAGAGGGCGATGGGACGTCGGAGCGTCACGAGTCCGACATCGCCGAGGAAGCGTTCGAAGGCCAAGGT
The DNA here is from genome assembly GCA_947499145.1 of uncultured Arachnia sp. GTDB lineage: Bacteria > Actinomycetota > Actinomycetes > Propionibacteriales > Propionibacteriaceae > Arachnia. The sequence goes on along the minus strand of CANMNB010000007.1, from coordinate 49,795 downwards.
GGCCACCCCGATCGCGACGGAGTTGCCGCGGACCGTCGAGACCCCGACGGTGACGTCATCGGCCGCTCCTCTGGGTGATTGGCGCAGCAGTTCCTCTGTCGTGTTCGGCAGCAGTTGGTCCGCGAGCGCCCAGGTGGTCCACCCGGTGAGCATCACGAGCTCCGGGTTGATGATCGCGACGAGGTCGGCGATGGCGCCTCCCAGATATCGTGCCGTGCGTTCGATCGTCTCAGTGGCGACGGGGTCGGGGTCGGGTCCGGAGGACAGGGCGGCGAGCTCTGAGATGAAGTCGCTCTGGTGCGTCTCGTGGGCGAGCGGGTGCGAGTCCGAGATCTCCCGCAGGGTCTGCTGGATGCCGGGCACACCGACGTAGGCCTCGACGCAGCCGCGCCGCCCGCAGCGACATCCCCGACCGTCGTGGACGAGCAGCGAGTGCCCCCACTCCCCTGCGCTGTTGGTGAAGCCTCGGAGGACCTGGCCCTGCAGCACGATTCCCGCACCCACTCCGGTGCCGAGGTTGATGGTCACCATGCTCGACGCGTCCCTGCCCCGGCCCAGCCAGAGCTCGGCGGTGGCAATGGCCTTGAGTGGGTTCTCCACCACCAGGGGCAGCCCCACCTTCTCCCGGAGCAGTGCCAGCACCCGTTCGCCATCGGCCGGCCCGAGCCCCGAGACGATGGAGCGCCAGCCCGCGTGGCCCCGCACCAGGCCCGGCGTGGCGATACCGACCCCGAGGAGGGCGGTGGTATCGATGCCTGCCTCGCCGGCGGCAGCCCGCAGGGTCCTCACGATCTCATCGACGGCACGCTCCACCGACGCGTCGTTGTCGTCCAGCCCCACCTCCGCGGAGCCGACCTGCCGCAGGGCGGCGTCGAAGATGTAGACGCTGACGTACGTCTCCGCGACGTCGATCCCCGCGAGGTACCCGCGGTCGCGGTTGATCCGCAGGGTCGTCGTCGGGCGGCCGGTCCCGGTGTGGGAGAGTCCCGCCTCGAGGACCAGGCCCTCGGCGATCAGTTCGGAGACGACCGTGGCCACCGTCGCGAGACTGAGCCCGGTGGCGCGGGCCAGCTCGTTGCGGGTGGACTGCTGAGAGGCCAGAAGTGTTTGCAGCACGTCCAGCCGTGATTCGCTGCGGATGTCCCTGGACGATCTTTTCCGCATGGCCCTACTCCTCGGTTCTCCTCGGACCACCAAACGTGCTCAACTGATGGCACCTCGGCGGGATCCCAAGCGGCGACACGCCGTTCCGCAAGTGCTTACTCTAACCCTCTACATAATGCGCCACAAGTGACCAGTCCCGGATGACCGCCGCGTAGGACGGCGCTGTTGTGATCAGCCGTCGAAGCGCCTGGCGGCGCCCTTGTCGGCCGACTGCGCCATGGATCCGTAGATGCGCAGGGCGGTGGAGACCGGCCGCTGGCGGTTCCTGGGGCGGTACCCGCTCTCATCCAGGACTCGGCGACGTTCGGCCAAGGTCGCCTCATCGACGTCGAGGTTCAGCGAGCGGTTGGGGATCGAGATCGTGATCTGGTCGCCGGTCTCCACGAGCGCTATCGGGCCTCCGGAGGCCGCCTCCGGGGAGACGTGACCGATGGAGAGTCCGGAGGACCCGCCGGAGAAGCGTCCGTCGGTGATGAGGGCGCACTGCGGTCCGAGGCCGAGGGCCTTGAGGTAGGCCGTCGGATACAGCATCTCCTGCATGCCGGGACCACCCTTGGGTCCCTCGTATCGGACGATCACAATGTCGCCCGGTTGGACTCGCTTGCCCAGGATGGCCTCGACGGCGTCCTCCTGCGACTCGGTGACCAGGGCACGTCCGGTGAACTCCCATTGGTGCTCAGGCACGCCAGCGGTCTTGACGATCGCACCGTCAGGAGCGAGGTTGCCATGCAGCACTGCGAGGCCGCCGTCCTGGGTGTACGGGTGCTCGGTGCTGCGGATGCAGCCGGCGACCCCGTCGACGTCGAGCGTCTCCCAGCGGTTGGTCGAGGAGAACGCCTCCGTGGTCCGGATCCCGCCCGGGGCGGCATGGAACAGCTCGATGGCCTGCTCGGAGGCCTTGCCGCCACGGATGTCCCACTCGTCCAGCCACTCCTGCAGGGACGGGGAGTGCACGGCGCGCACCTGGTCAGCGAGCTTGCCCCCGCGGTGCAGCTCACCGAGGATCGCGGGGATGCCGCCGGCGCGGTGGACGTCCTCCATGTAGTAACGCTCGGAGTTCGGGGCAACCTTGGCCAGGCAGGGGGTGACGCGCGAGATGGCGTCGATGTCGGCCTGGTCGAAGTCCACGCCGGCCTCTTGGGCGGCGGCGAGGAGGTGGAGGACGGTGTTCGTGGAGCCGCCCATCGCGACGTCCAGGCGCATGGCGTTCTCGAAGGCGGGCTTGGTGGCGATCGACAGCGGCAGAACGGACTCGTCGTCGTTGTCGTAGTACTCGCGGCACAGGTCCACCACCAGGCGGCCGGCGCGGATGAAGAGGTCCTTGCGGGCGGCGGCCGTGGCCAGGGTGGAGCCATTGCCCGGCAGGGCCAGCCCCATGGCCTCCACGAGGCAGTTCATGGAGTTGGCGGTGAACATGCCGGAGCAGGAACCGCAGGTGGGGCAGGCGTTGGCCTCGATGCGCTGGAGCTCGTCGTCGCTGACGTCGGGGTCAACGGCGGCGACCATGGCGTTGACCAGGTCCAGCGAGGTCTCGACCGTGCCGCCCTCCTTGATCACGGCCTTGCCTGCCTCCATGGGGCCGCCGGAGACGAACACGGTGGGGATGTTGAGGCGCAGCGCCGCCAGGAGCATCCCCGGCGTGATCTTGTCGCAGTTGGAGATGCACACGAGCGCATCCGCGCAGTGGGCGTTCACCATGAACTCGATCGAGTCGGCGATCACCTCACGGCTGGGCAGAGAGTAGAGCATGCCCCCGTGGCCCATGGCAATGCCGTCGTCCACGGCAATGGTGTTGAACTCGCGGCCCACGCCCCCGGCCTCCTGCACGGCGCCGGCGACGAGCTTGCCCATGTCCCGCAGGTGCACGTGGCCCGGCACGAACTGCGTGAACGAGTTGGCGATCGCCACGATGGGCTTGCCGAAGTCGGACTCGCCCATGCCCGTCGCTCGCCAGAGCGCACGGGCTCCGGCCATGTTGCGGCCATGGGTGGTGGTGCGGGACCGAAGATGGGGCATTGTGTGCTCACTTCCGACTGGAGACTTCGCCCCTCCACCCTACCCGGCACCGCCGAGGCGGATCCTCCGGTTGTCCGGCAGCATGCCGTGCTCGATCCCCCAGCGCACGGCCTGGGACCGGCGCTCGACGCCCATCTTGCGATAGGCGGAGCGGATGTAGGACTTCACGGAGTTGATGCTGAGGTAGGTGCGCTCGGCGATGTCGTTGTTGGTGAGGCCTTGCGTGATCAGCGCGACGACCTCGGCCTCGCGAGCGCTGAGCCCCTGCTCCTTGCCCGGCCACTCCCCGGCGGTCGGTTGCTCCACCGCTTCCGGCGTCGCGGGGGAAACGATGCGCTCCCCCTGGCCGATCCGCACGAGGGCCTGCGCGAGTTCCTCGCCGGACATTCCCTTGTCCAGGTAGCCACGGCAGCCCTTGGCGATGGCCTTCTCCACCAGCGCGGGGTGCAGGTTCCAGCTGTAGATGACCACCGCGCCCGCGTTGGGATTCGCCAGCACGTCGTCGACCAAGTCTGCGTCCACCTGCGGCTGGGAGAACGTGTCGTACAGGGTGAGGTCCACGGGCTGCGAGACCTCCTCCTGGACGTCCAGCTCCACGACCGCGAGCTTGTCACCGTGCGGCTCCAGCATCGCCTGGAGCCCGCGCACCACGACTTCGTAGTCGTTGAGGAGCGCAACGCGCAGGGGTGAGGGTGTGTTCACCCGGCCCAGCATAGGCGAGCGGCCCCAGTCCACGGCCTCGACGTCGATTTCCACGACGGCCCGCAGAGCCGACATGCTTGCCCGATGACCTCTGGCGACTCCTCCCCCGCTGTCCACCTCGGCCTGGTCGTCTCACCACAGGTCGAGGGTCTGCTCTCCGCCTCCCTTGCCGACTCCCTCCCGAGGAAGCTGTCACACCGCTTCCCGGGCGTCCAATGGTTGATCAGCGCGGTACGTGAGGACTCCACCACCCCACCGGCCGATGCGCTCGACCTGCTGGAGGCGACTCGAGACCGCATGCTCGACGAGGGATGGGACATCGCCGTCGCGTTGACTGCCCTCCCCCTGAAGCAGGGGCGCCACACCTATTCTCGGCAGGTGTCCGCCGCGCATGCCTCCGGGGTCATCTCCGTTCCCGCCCTGGGCGCCACCGGCGTCGCCACGAAGACTGTGGACGCGGTCGTCGACGCGGTGGGTATCGTGCTGGGGCTGGACCCGCACGACCGGCAGCCGCCCGAGGCAGTGGCTGCACGGGCGCGCCAACTCGCCACGGACGTCGAGGACGTGCCGGACGAGGCCGCGCCGGTCTTCGCGGCGCGGGTCGTCGGCGGGAACCTCAGGGTGCTCGCCGGGATGGTTCGGGCCAACCGGCCCTGGAGGCTCGCAGCCGGACTGTCGAAGTCACTGACGGTCGCGCTCGCCGCCGGAGTCCTGACGCTGGTCACCACCGACCTGTGGCTGCTGTCCGCGGAGTACTCCGGCCACCAGATGGTTCTGCTGGGGTTGGTGTCGGTGGCCGCTGTCACGGGAGCACTCGTCGTGGGCGCCGGACTCTGGGAGAGGCCGAGGCGCCGGGCGGAGCGCGAGCAGGTGACGCTCTTCAACGTCGCAACACTGCTCACCGTCCTGACGGGGGTCGCGGTGCTCCACGCCGCGATCTTCGTCGCGTCCCTCGCGGGCGCCTACCTGCTGGTGGATGCCGACGTCTTCACCGGCGTCACGGGTGAGGCCGCAACCCCGATCCAATACGTCAAGCTGTCCTGGCTGGTTGCAGGACTGGCCACCATCGGAGGCGCCCTGGGAGCCGGCCTCGAGGACGATGACGCCGTCCGCGCAGCCGCCTACACCCGAACGGACTGAGGCGCGGGATCAGCCGTTGAGGACAGCGTGGGAAATAAGGTGATCCAGTCGGCGGATGTCGACGCCCTTGCCGATCTTGATCTTGACGTGTCCAGCCCGCGTCCAGAGCTCGATCTCCGCGTTGAGGTCCAACATGCGGCCGGCATTCTCCGACGACCACATGTTGATGGCCGAATAGGGCAGCGAGTAGATCTCCACCTTCGAACCGGTGATGCCCTGTGCATCCCGAACGATCAGTCGCTTGTTCGTGAAGACCGCGCTGTCGCGAAACGTCTTGTAAGCAGCCCACGGCTGCTCTCCTTCGACCATGAGGGGGGCGATGTCGGACGGCACAGGACATTCGGCCACGAACGTCCATGCTGCAATGGGAGTGATCTCCATCAGGGTTCCTGTCGTTGGCTGTACCGACACCATTCCACACCCGACTGACATTGGGTGTCGCCCATACGGAACAGAACACGGGCCCGGCCATGATGGCCGGGCCCGTGAACTGTGGGCTGATCAGCTGCAACCGCTGGTGGAGCCGCAGCCCTCGCAGACGTAGCAGGAGCCGCTCGGACGCATCTTCGTGCCGCAGGTGAAGCACAGCGGCGCATCGACTGCACTGCCGGTGATGCTCTCCATCAGCTCAGCGGTGGTATGCGCGTCGATGAGGGAGGGCTGGCGGGCGCCGTCGACGTTGAAGTTGTCCCCGTCGTCGTTGCGCAGGCTCTCAGCCTCGGACATCGACGCCTCGTCCTCCTCCGACAGATAGCTGCCGGTCTCGACGTAGCGGGCGCGCTCGGCGGCGGTGTAGATGCCGAGCTCGGCGCGATCGTCGAAGCTGAGGTAGTCCAGCGCCAGCCGACGGAAGATGTAGTCCATGAAGGACTGCGCGATCCGGATGTCGGGGTCGTCCGTCATGCCCGCGGGCTCGAACTTCAGGTTGGTGAACTTCTGAACGAAGCTCTCCAGCGGCACACCGTACTGCAGTCCGATGGAGACGGCGATCGAGAAGGCATCCATCACGCCTGCCAAGGTGGAGCCCTGCTTGCCGAGCTTGAGGAAGACCTCGCCCAGGCGTCCGTCGTCGTAGGCGCCGGAGGTCATGTACCCCTCGGCCCCGTTCACGGAGAAGCTCGTGGTGCGGCTGGAGCGCGACTTCGGCAGGCGCGAGCGCTTCGGGCGGTACTCGATGCGCACCTCCGGCTCGGCTGCCTTGGCCGGCGCCTGACCCTTGTCCTTCTTGCCGTCGGACAGAGGCTGGCCCACCTTGCAGTTGTCGCGGTACACGGCGAGTGCCTTGAGACCAAGCTTCCAGCCCTGCATGTAGACGTCCGCGATCTCCTCGATCGACGCGGTCTCCGGCAGGTTCACGGTCTTGGAGATGGCGCCGGAGAGGAACGGCTGGACCGCCGCCATCATCCGGACGTGGCCCATCGGCTTGATGGCGCGCTGGCCCATGGCCGTGTCGAAGACCTCGTAGTGCTCGGCGGCCAGGCCGGGAGCCCCGACGACGTGGCCGTGCTCGGCGATGTAGTCGACGATGCCGTCGATCTCGTCCTTGCCGTAGCCCAGCTTGGTGAGGGCACGGGGGACGGTCTGGTTCACGATCTGCATGGACCCGCCGCCGACGAGCTTCTTGAACTTCACGAGCGAGAAGTCGGGTTCGATGCCCGTGGTGTCACAGTCCATCATGAACCCGATGGTGCCGGTGGGCGCCAGGACGGACGCCTGGGCGTTGCGGTAGCCCTGCTTGGCGCCGAGGGCGACGACTTGGTCCCACTCGCGGGACGCCACGTCGGCCAGCCGCCGATCGGCGGGCATGTAGCGGTAGTCGTCGTTCGCCGCCTGGTGCTTGCGCATCACCCGCTGGTGGGCGTCGGCGTTCTCGGCGTAGCCGTTGTAGGTGCCGACGACGCCAGCGAGTTCCGCGCTGCGGCGGTACGAGGTGCCGGTCATGATCGACGTGATGGCCGCAGCCATGGAGCGGCCGCCGTCGGAGTCGTAACCCTTGCCCATGGCCATGAGCAGCGCACCGAGGTTCGCGTAGCCGATGCCGAGCTGGCGGAAGTTCCGGGTGGTCTCACCGATGGATTCGGTTGGGAAGTCGGCGAAGCAGATCGAGATGTCCATCGCGGTGATGATCAGCTCGACGGCCTTGACGAACAGTTCTGCGTCGAACTCGCCGTCGTCGCCCAGGAACTTCAGCAGGTTGAGGCTGGCGAGGTTGCAGGAGCTGTTGTCGAGGCTCATGTACTCCGAGCACGGGTTGGAGGCCGTGATGGGGCCGGTCACCGGGTTGGTGTGCCAGTCGTTGATGGTGTCGTGGTACTGGATGCCGGGGTCGGCGCACTCCCAGGCGGCCTTCGCCATCTTCTGGAACAGTGCGCGGGCATCAACCTCCTCGATGACGGAGCCATCGCCACGGGCGCGGAGCCCGAAGGACGTGCCGTCCTCGACCGCTCGCATGAACTCGTCGGTGACGCGCACGGAGTTGTTGGCGTTCTGGTACTGCACCGAGGTGATGTCCTTGCCGCCGAGGTCCATGTCGAAGCCGGCGTCGCGCAGGGCGCGGATCTTGTCCTCCTCGCGCGCCTTGGTCTCGATGAACTCCTCGATGTCCGGGTGGTCGACGTCCAGGACCACCATCTTCGCGGCGCGACGGGTGGCGCCGCCGGACTTGATGGTGCCGGCGGAGGCGTCGGCGCCGCGCATGAAGGACACCGGGCCGGAGGCGGTGCCACCGGAGCTCAAGAGCTCCTTCGACGAGCGGATGCGGGAGAGGTTGAGCCCCGCGCCGGAGCCGCCCTTGAAGATGAAGCCCTCCTCCTTGTACCAGTTGAGGATGGAGTCCATGGAGTCGTCGACGCTGAGGATGAAGCAGGCGCTGACCTGCTGCGGCGACAGCGTTCCGACGTTGAACCACACCGGGGAGTTGAACGAGAAGTACTGGTGCAGCAGCATCCAGGTCAGCTCGTGCTCGAAGATCTCGGCGTCCTCGGGGGTGGCGAAGTAGCCGTGGTCCATACCGGCCCGGGCGTAGGTCTTGACGACCCGGTCGATCAGCGTCTTGAGGCTGTCCTCCCGCTGCGGGGTTCCGACGGCGCCGCGGAAGTACTTGGTGGTCACGATCGTGGAGGCGTTGACCGACCACGACGTCGGGAACTCGACGCCGCGCTGTTCGAAGACGTTCTCGCCCGTCTTCCAGTTCGTCTGGACGACGTCGCGATGATCCCACTCCACCTCGTCATAGGGGTGGACACCCTCGGTGGTGAAGACGCGGTTGATGGTCAACCCCTGGCGCTGTTGGGCGTTGCTGTCCTTCGTGGAGCGCCGGGATCCTGACTTGGCGACGGTCGTTGTCATCATTTCCTCACGGTTGTGGTGGGTGGTCCTTCGGATGTCGGTTGTTCAGCCGATCAGCGGTTCCTGCGACGAGGACACGTCCTCGGCAGTCCCCTTGGCCCGTTTCCGCTGCGGGTGGGCGGAACGCTCGGCCTGCGCTGTGGGGCCGGACTCCTTCAACCGCTCGATCTCGGCGGCGAAGTCGTCGACGGTGTCGTAGTTCTTGTAGACGCTGGCGAAGCGCAGATAGGCGACAGGATCAAGCTCCTGCAGCGGGCCGAGGATGGCCACTCCGACGTCCTCGGCGGGGATCTCCGCCTGGCCGCTCGAACGCAACGTCTCCTCGACTCGCTGCCCCAGCGCCGCCAGTTCCGCCGGTGTCACCGGACGCCCCTGGCAGGCCTTGCTGACACCGCGCACCACCTTGTCCCGGTTGAACGCCTCGACGACCCCCGAGCGCTTCACCACGGTGAGCTGAATCTGCTCGACCGTGGTGAACTTCCTCTCGCACTGGGGGCAGACGCGACGTCGCCGGATGGCCGAGCCGTCCTCCGTGGCACGAGAATCCGACACCTTCGTGTCCTCGTGACGGCAGAATGGGCAATGCACGGCTGGCTCCTGGTCTACACCTCGCAGCTGGTGAAACTACAACAGATTGTGGAATCACGTCACTGCAACTACTAGATATAGACCTTATGGCCGGGCTGCGAACTAGTCAACCACTGATGGCGTGTCGTCGGGTCGGGTTTTTTCGCGAGGTCAGCGACCGCTGACATGGGCCCACGCGGGGTCCCCGTGGACGACTTCCACCGCGGGGTCCACCTCGGACCATGAGGCGAACTCAGCCACTGACACTCCCATGCCCACGACGCCCAGCGTGGCGATGGCCGCAACCTTGAGGCGAAGCATCCAACCGACCTGCGCTGGCCGCTGGACGACGCAGGACGCGACGCGGCCGCGGACCGCGTGGACACTGGTACGGCCAGGGCGCGTGTTCGCCGGACGACGAACGTGCGGAGCCGCCTGGGGCGTGAGAACCATGGTGCTCATCTGAATCCCTTCCTCGCGGGGCCACCATCCGTGACACCCGAACATGTGTTCGATTCAGGCTAACGCACGGAGGGGTTCGAATCAAACACCTGTTCGACTCCGCGTGTTGCCGATCCCCACTTCACCAGGTAGGTCAGACAGATTGGACTGCAGCGACACGCGAGAGCCAGTCGAACACATGTTCCAATCCGTGGGATAGGGTTTGTGCCATGCCGAAGGAGCCCACGACGCCCAACCGTTCCCGAGCAGGACGCCCTCCCGCCGCCCAGGCGGCCGAGGACGTAGCCCGTATCGCCACCCTCCCCGACGGGCCGGCGGACGAGCACGGGCTCACGCCGCGCCAGTGGCTGATCCTCCATGTCATCCGTGATGCTGTGGAGACCGTGGGCTATCCCCCGTCGGTGCGTGAGCTGGCGCAGCGCACCGGACTGGCCTCCACGTCCAGCGTCTCCTACCAGTTGAAGGTGCTCCAGGAACGCGGCTTCCTGCGACGGGACCCGAACCGCCCGCGCGCGCTGGTCGTGACACTCCCGCAGGTGGAGACCCCCGCGCCGGTCGATGAGGTGGTCGGGGACGCGGTGGACTCCGCACAGTCCTACGACGAGCAGCCGAGCGTCGTACGCACCCCGCTGCTCGGACGCATCGCTGCCGGTGGCCCCATCCTCGCCGAGGAGCAGGTGGAGGACGTGATGGCGCTGCCCAAGCAGCTCGTCGGTGAGGGCCAGCTGTTCATGCTGGAGGTCCGTGGCGACTCGATGGTGGACGCCGCCATCTGCGACGGCGACTTCGTCGTCGTGCGACAGCAGAGCGACGCGAACAACGGCGACATCGTCGCCGCGCTCCTCGAGGACGAGGCGACGGTCAAGACGTTCAAGCGGGACGGCGGCCAGGTGTGGCTGCTTCCGCACAACGAGTCATACTCCCCCATCGACGGCACCCACGCCAGAATCATGGGCAAGGTGGTGGCGGTGATGCGCCGCGTCTGAGGCTGCGAGAAGAGGGGTGCCCGGCGTTCCGGGCACCCCTCTTTTTCAGCCTGCTCCGATCAGCCCCGACAGGCGGGGATCTCCGGGTTCAGCTCGCACTTGGCCGCCGGCGGCCCGGTCCTGGGACGCGCGGGCTCCGGATCGGGCGCCTCGGACGTGAAGACCAGGTGCGGCGCGGCCGGCTCCGTCATCCCCTCGCCCAGGAAGAAGCTGGTGTGCGGGGGCTGGTTGTAGGAGACGTTCTGCCATGCCACGCCCAACCGGTAGACCGGGTCGTGCATCAGCGTCCGGAGGCGGTACTCCGTGATGTCCGTGGTGGTGAACACCCGGAGCGCCGAGGAGTCGTCCGTGCGGAAGACGAGCTCCTCACGCCAATCGCCGAAGAGGTCTGCCTGCAGTGCCGGCGTGCCCTTGGTGCTGTTGTTGGTGCGCACACCGTCGGGCTCGAAGACCGGAACCTGCTCGCCTGCCTCCCAGTCCCACTTGAAGACCACCGGCGCCCCGGAGCCGCGCTCCGCGTCGTAGCGGTGATCGGTGACCTCGCGGAGGAGGTCGCCGTCCCACCAGGTGACGAAGTTGGCTGCCGGGATGGAGGTCCCGATCAGGTCGCCGTGGGCGGTGAACAGGTGGCCCTCCTTGGAGTCCCATGCGTACGTGCCACCGATGTGCCACGCCTCGTTGCCGGCGTGGCGGGGATCGATGTCCGCCGCCGCTCCGCGGCCGGTGTCCCGGTCACCGCTGGAGGCCCAGATGATCTCCCCCGTGGCGGCGTCACGCATCGTGGCCGCACGGTTGCCGGAGTCCCCCATCGACTCGTGCACTGCGAACACCTCGAGACCGTCCCGGTCGGGGATGTGGTCGGTGAGGTGCATCGCGTCTCCGTGGCCGAGGCCCGTGTTGTAGAGACCGGTGCCGTCGTCGTCGATGGTCATGGACCCGAAGACGATCTCGTCCTTGCCGTCGCGGTCGACGTCGGCGACCGACAGGTTGTGGTTGCCCTGCCCGGCCCAGTCCGAGAGTCCCGGCGTGGCGGTATCGAACACCCACCGCTCAGTCAGTTCCGAGCCGTCGAAGTCGTAGGCGGCCAGGACCGAGCGGGTGTAGTAGCCGCGGGTGAAGACCACGGACGGCTTCTCCCCGTCGAGGTAGGCCACGCCGGCGAGGAACCGGTCGACCCGGTTTCCGTAGCCGTCGCCCCAAGAACCAACGTCCCCACGCGGGGGCGTGTAGTCGATGGTGTCCACCGCAGCGCCCGTGGCGCCGTCGAAGACGGTCAGGAACTCCGGGCCCGACAACACGTAGCCGCCGCTGTTGCGCCAGTCCGCGTCGGGATCGCCGATCACCACGCCGGTGCCGTCGATCGTCCCGTCAGCGGTCTTGACCACCAGTTCGGCGCGCGAGTCGCCATCGAGGTCGTAGAGCATCGGCATGCTGTAGTGCGCGCCGGCCCGGATGTTGCGCCCGAGGTCGATGCGCCACAGCTGGGTGCCGTCCGTCTCGTAAGCGTCGAGGTAGACGTTGCCCGTGTAGCCCGACTGTGAGTTGTCCCGGGCGTTCGACGGGTTCCACATCACCACCACCTCGTACTGGCCGTCGCCGTCCACGTCCCCGACGCTCGCGTCGTTGGCGTGGTAGGTGTACGGCTGGCCGTCCTTGGTGACTCCGTCGGCCGGCTTGACCAAGGGGATGTCCAGGTGGTTGTCGGACCAGACACCGAAGGTGTCGGTGGCCCAGAACTGTCCGCCCTTACCCAGACGCGCGATGCGGTATTCGGATTCACTCGACCCATCGGCGTCCAGGAAGTTCGTCGCCCCCTCGATCGCCTCCTCCGTGACGCGCTTGCCGTCGCGGAAGACGTGGAACTTGATGGAATCGGGGTCGTCTCCCAGCATGCGCCAGCCGACGTAGACGCCGCCCTCGACCTGCACCGCGACGGGTGACCGGTCCAGCCGTTCGGCCTGCCGTGACAGTGTGGTGACGGCTTCCGAGACGACAGTCTCCGACGGCTCCGACTCGCCGCCGGCGTTCGTCGCCGTCACGCGGTAGGAGTACGAGATCGTCGTCAGGACGTCGCCGTTGGTGTACTGGGCCTCGTCGCTGTAGCCGATGACCTGCGGCTCCGGGTGTTGGGCGTCCCACCGGTAGACGGTGTAGAACAGGGCGCCGTCGACCGGCTGCCACGCCAGCGACACGGAGTTCTTCTGGGTGTCCGTGACCTCGAGCCCGATCGGGGCGTCGGTCACCTCCACGTCCGGATCGACCATGGTCACCTCCAGCGGCTGGGACGCGACCGACTCGGTCCCGGCAGCGGTGACCGCGGTGACCGTGTACTCGTAGGTCATGCCTGTGCGTGCCCCGTCGTCGACGAAGGCCAGCGTCTCGGTGGAACCGAGCAGCTGCGGCCCGGTGCCCGAGTTGCGGTACACCCGGTAGGAGGCCGCGTCCGGGGACGCGCCCCACGACAGTGAGGCCTGCGCGGTGGCTCCCTCGAACGCCAGGTCGTCGAGGACGACGTCCACCGGTGCGAGCAGCACCGAGGTGAGCTCCAGCCCGTTGAGGTGGCCGGTGGCGCCGCTCACCTGCAGGTTGAACTGGCCGTCGGTCACGACGATGTCGTCGAAGACCTTCGAGGTGTGGTTGCGGCTGATGGACATGCCGCCCACGTCGACCCCTTCCACCTGGAAGTTGGATCGCACGGTGCCGAGCAGGTCGCCGACCGTGATCTTGGCAGCGTAGGTGCCGTTCGGGACGTCCGACTTGAACTCGTAGACGTTGCCGAAGTAGGCGACGAAGTCGCGCTGCATGAGGTTGCCGGCTGCGTCGCCGCGGTCGCGGTCGATCATCCCGGTGGGATCCGCGATGCCGTATCCCGCTTCCTCGGTGTACACGTCGGCGCGGGTGACCTCCGTGAAGCCCTCCTCCACCGGCGCGCCTGTCGGGCCGAAGTCGTAGCGGAGGGAGGCCTCGCGCGTCGTGACCTGGATCGGTTCGCCCCGGGTTCCCTCACCCTTGGCGTTCACCGCGGAGACGGCGAAACGGTAGCTCTGCCCCTCGGCGAGCCCGCCGATCTGTGCGTACGGGATCGTCGAGGTGCCCGCCAGGACGAAATCCCCGGAGTCACCGTCGGCTCGGTACACGCGGTAGATGTCCGCTCCGTCGACGGCGTCCCACTCCAGCACGACGCTGGCGTTGGTCACGGTTCCGGCGACCAGCCCGGTCGGTGTCCCGGGAACGGCGTCCGGGGTGGCGACCACCACGAGCTCGGAGATGTCCAGGCCCAGGTCCGCGACATCCTCCGCGACCAGGCGGGCCATCTGGATGGCCCCGTACTCCTGAAAGTGGGTGTTGTCCTGCACCCCGTCGGGACGGTTCGGGTAGACCCCGGCGGGGGCGTGGAGGAAGACGGAGTGGGCGGCTTCGTAGCCGATCTCATCGAGGTAGGCGCGGCTGGAGGCCGACAGGTCCACGACGAGGACGTCCAGTTCGGCGGCCAGCTCCTGCATCGCCGCCACGTACTCGGGGAAGCTCACGTTGAACTTCTGGAACTCGGCGCTGTAGTCCATCCGGGAAACCGGGGTCACCAGGATGGGGGTGGCGCCGCGCTGGCGGGAGCCCTCCACGAACGTCCGGAGGTATTCCTTGTAGTCCTCCGGGGAGGCGTAGCGCTCGGGGCGCGAGATCGTCGCGTCGTTGTGCCCGAACTGCGCGAAGAGGTAGTCGCCCGGCCGGATCTGGCGGAGCACCTCGTCGAGGCGGGATTCTGTGATGAAGGTCTTCGACGAGCGGCCGCCGATCGAGTGGTTCTCGATGTCAACGCCCTCGGGGAAGTACCGGGGCAGCATCTGGCCCCAGCCAGCCTGCGGAACCCAGTAGGGGTCATAGGTCTGGACGGTGGAGTCACCGGTGAGGAAGAGCGTCGGCTGGTCAGCCGCTTGGCGCTCGGCCAGGGGTGTGATGACGAGCGCGTTGAGGTGTGCAGCCGAGCCGCTGAACTCCAGCGTAAGTTGGCCGTCGACGAGGGCGATGTCGAAGCCCATCTCGAGGAACTCCCCCGTCGGCTTGGACGTGAGCTGGACCTTCTGCTGGCTCTCGGCCGCGATGCCGATCTCGCTCGCCTGTGTCTCGTCGCCCGCGACGAGGGCGATGCGGAAGTCCCGGTTCGGAAGGTTCACCACGAACGTCCCGCTCGCGATGGCGACGGCGTCTCCCCGCAGGGCGTCATCGGAGTCGTGGGCGACGTCGGTGAGGGACGCAGCCGCGAACCCATAGCCCGCCTCGGGGGTGTAGCCGCTCTGGCTGGTCACCTGGGTGTAGCCATCGGCGACGGCTCCGGTGCCGAAGTCCAGGCGCAGGGGCTGCTCGGGTGAGATGTCGATCGGGTCACCGGGGGGGATGTCCGGATCCGGCTCGGGTTCCGGGTCCGGCTCCGGATCGGGATCTGGCTCCGGTTCGGGAGCCTGCCCCTGGGTGATGGTGAGGCCATTGAGGTGTCCGGTGGTGCCGGAGATGTCGACGGTCAACTGGCCGTCGGTCACCTCGACCCCGCTGACGGTCTGCGTGAGCACGTCGCCGGTGACGGAGTGCCTCCCTCCGTCGATGCCCTCCACGGCCACCTGCGAGGTGGCACGGGCCCCGCTCGTCTCCGCGATCACGAACGTGACGTCGTAGTGGCCGGTCGGGACGTCGACGACGAACTGCCAGGGGTTGTCGAACCGGGCGACGAAGTCGCGCTGCATCAGGTCGCCCACGGACTCGCCGCGGTCGCGGCTGATCGCTCCGGTGGGATCCACGATGCCGTAGCCGAGTTCGGTGGAGTAGGTGGTCTGCTCGGTGACCTGGGTCATGCCGTCGGCGACGGGGCTCGACGGAGTGCCGAAGTCGAAACTGCGAGGCAGGCCGTCGTCCGCCGTGGCGGGCGCGGGGGCGGCCAGCCCGCCGATCGCAAGGGCGGCGGCCAGGGTGAGGGCTGACGCCCGACTCCTTGGTCGGCTGGGGGGTGTGACCATCACGTGGTGCTCCCATCGTTGGAAGGATTCGGTAGCGATGGCGCTTGGATTTCCACATCCTTGGGAAAGCGCTATCCCGACTGACCCTAGAAGCCTCACGTCAGGGCGTCAACCCTTAGTTTGTGCTATTCGTCCTTGCCAGACAGTCTTCGGAGTGCCTGGACGGCCACGTCCCCGTCGGTGGTCGGCCACAGTTCCGGCAGCGACTTGGCCAGGAAGCTGCCGTACCGCGCGGTCACCAGTCGGGGGTCGAGGATGGCCACCACTCCCCGGTCGTCCATCCGCCGGATGAGCCGACCCGCCCCCTGCGCCAGCAACAGGGCGGCGTGAGTGGCGGCCACGGTCATGAAGCCGTTGCGGCCCGCCTCGTCCGCCGCCCGCTTCCTGGCCTGCATCAGCGGGTCGTCTGGACGGGGGAAGGGGATCTTGTCGATGATCACGAGTTGGCACGTGTCCCCCGGGATGTCCACCCCCTGCCACAGCGACATCGTCCCGAACAACGACGTCTCGGGTTCCTTGATGAATCGACGCTGCAGCTCGGACAGTTGCGCATCCCCCTGGCAGAGGACCGGGAGCTGCGGCAGCTCCTGCCTGCAGTGGGCAGCCGCCTGTTCGGCGTTGCGCCGGGAGGCGAACAGCCCCAGTGTGCGTCCCCCGCTCGCCCAGAGCAGCTGGGCGATCTCGGCCAGCGCCTCCGGTGTGAGACCGTCCCTCCCCGGGTTGGGCAGGGACTTCGCGACGTAGACGATGCCCTGTTTGCGGTAGTCGAACGGGGACCCGACGTCGAGGCCCCGCCACGCAAGGGGGTCCTCGGAGGGCTCGTCGGTGGTGAGTTCGTCGGAAGGGTTCAGTCCCAGGCTGGTGGCGAAGGCCCGGAAGTCGCCTCCCAGGGTCAGCGTCGCGGAGGTGCAGACGGTGGGCCGCTCCCCGAAGACCTGGTTGCGGAGCAGCCCCGCGACACTGAGCGGCGCGACCCAGGCGGCCCGGCCCATGACCTCGGAGTCGGTCACCCATACCACGTCGGCGTCGACGAGCTTCGCGATCCTGTCAGCGACGTCGAAGATCTCCTTCACCGCGGAGCCGGCCTGCGTCCGCTCCGGGTCGTCGGACCCCTTCCCCAGGGCGCTGACCACGCGTCGGCTCACGTCGCGGAGCTGAGCAGCGGCGAACGGCAGCGGTGCCGCCGCGGAGGTGACGCGGGCGGGCTCGGACTCGCTGAGGGCCTCGCGGAGCACGTCGGCCTGGTCCAGGAAGTCGGCCCCCAGGTCGTCGTCCAGCCAGGGCAGGGCCCGTCGGGCGGTGCGCTCCACGATGCCGGGCGTCAGCTCGTCCGTCGCCGCGGTGGTGATGCGGCTGACGAGTTCGTGGGCCTCGTCGATGACCACTGCGGCGTGCTCCGGCAGCGCGGTCCCCCCGTGCATGGCGTTGATCGCCAACAGGGCGTGGTTGGTGACGACCAGTTGCGCGTTGCGCGCCTCCTCGCGCGAGGCCTCGACGAAGCATTCGGACCCGAACGGGCAGCGCTGCACACCCAGGCATTCGCGGGTGGGGATGGAGACCTGCGCCCAGCCGCGGGCCGTGTGGGAGGGCGCGTCGTCGCGGTCCGCGAGGCCCTTGCGTTCGGCCTCCTCCTCCACCCACTCGCGCAGGGCCAACACCTCGGCCCCGAGTTTGGAGACGTCGTCGGCCTTGGTCGCGGTGGCGGCAAGCGCATCGCTGTCGATCAGTGAAGCCTGCTCGTGGCCCCCACCCTGCCTGGCCCGGTACAGGCAGGCGTAGTTGGTGCGCCCCTTGAGAACGGCGAAGCTCGGGCGCTGCCCGCTCACGGCTTCGACTGCGTCCAAGGCGGCCGGGACGTCCTTGGTGGCCAGCTGCGCCTGGAGCGCGAGGGTGGCGGTGGCGATGACGATCCGTTCGTCCGTAGCCAGCACGCGCGCGAGGACGGGGGCCAGGTATCCCAGCGACTTGCCGGTGCCGGTGCCGGCCTGCACGAGGAGGTGTTCCTCCTTCTCCAGTGCCTGGCCGACCGCGGCTGCCATCAGCTGCTGTCCGGGCCGCTCGGTGCCGTCGATGGCGGCGACAGCCGCCGCGAGGATCTCCAGGGCTTCGGGATCAGCCACGGCCGAACTCGACGAGCTCGTCGGCCAGTCCGGGGTTGACCCATGCCTTGACCTCGGTGCCGTCGCCGGAGTGCTCGAGCGACTCGATGCGCGCCTCCTTGTGGAGCCGGTCCACGAGGTCTCCCCGCTCGTAGGGGATGACGACGTCGACGGCGATGTCCGGGCGCGGCAGCCGGTCCTCGAGGACCTTCGCGAGCTGGTCCAGCCCCTGCCCGGTGCGGGCGGAGACGACGACAGAGTCGGGGAATGCCGCGCGCAGCGCCATGAGGGTGGTCTCGTCCGCGGCGTCGGCCTTGTTGAGCACGAGCTGTTCGGCCACCGATGAGGCTCCGATCTCGTTCAGGACCTGGCGAACGGCGCTGATCTGGCCGCGCGGGTCCGGGTCCGAGGCGTCCACGACGTGGAGGAGGAGGTCCGCCTCCACCGACTCCTCGAGCGTGGAGCGGAATGCCTCGACGAGGTCATGGGGAAGGTGGCGCACGAACCCGACGGTGTCGGTGAGCGTGAAGACGCGACCGTCGGACGTCTCCGAGCGACGCGTGGTGGGATCGAGTGTCGCGAACAGCGCGTCCTCTACCAGCACACCGGCCCCCGTGAGTCGGTTCAGGAGGGATGACTTGCCCGCGTTGGTGTAGCCCACGATGGCCACCGACGGAACCTGGTGGCGGCGTCGTTCGGCTCGTTTGCCCTCGCGGGTGGACTCCATGTCCTTGAGCTTGCGGCGGAGCTGGGCGATGCGGGAGTTGACGCGACGGCGGTCAGTCTCGATCTTCGTCTCGCCCGGCCCGCGGCCACCGATCCCCGCGCCGCCCGCGGCACGGCCACCCGCCTGCCGGGACAGGTTGCCGCCCCAGCCGCGGAGGCGCTGCTTCAGGTACTGCAGCTGCGCCAGCTCCACCTGGGCCTTGCCCTCGGCGCTCTTGGCGTGCTGGGCGAAGATGTCCAGGATCAGGGCCGTGCGGTCCACGACCTTGACCTTGATCCGGTCCTCCAGGTTCCGGAGCTGGGCGGGTTCGAGTTCGCCGTCACAGATGACGGTGTCGGCGCCGGTGGCCTCGACAACCTCACGGATCTCCTCCACCTTGCCGCTGCCGACGTAGGTGGCCGGGTCCGGCGAGCTGCGGCGCTGGACGAGGGCCTCGAGCACCTCGGAGCCCGCGGTTTCCGCGAGCAGCTTGAGCTCTGCCATGGCGTTGTCGGCGTCGACCTGGGTGCCGGTGGTCCAGACGGACACCAGCACGACGCGTTCCAGGCGGAGCTGGCGGTACTCGACCTCGGTGACGTCCTCGAGCTCGGTGCGCATCCCTGCGACACGGCGGAGCGACCGCCTCTCCTCGAGATCGGTCTGGTCACCGTCATAGTCGACATCGGTGGTGGAATTCGCCGTCACCTCATCGCTGAGGTGGTCATCATGTATGGTCATCGTCTCCCATTGTCGCAGCCTGACCGCCCGCAACCAAGGGCGGCGGCTCTGCCTGTGGAGAACTCAGGCCGCGTACTCACCGCGAATCGTGATGACCGCCGGCCCCGTCAACCAGGCGTCGTCGCCGTCGAATTCCACGAGGAGGTCGCCACCTGGCACCGTGACCCTGATGGGTTCGGTGGTGCCGGTGCGCTGCCGGTGCACGGCGGCTGTCGCGACGACGCCAGTGCCGCAGCTCATCGTCTCGCCGCTGCCGCGCTCGTGGACGCGCATGTGCACGTCGCCGGGTGCCGCCTCGTGCACGAACTCGACGTTGACGCCGTCGGGGAAGTCGTCGGTCGAGAAGGAGGGTGCGCGCTGCAGGTCGAGGCCATGGAGGGTGTCATGCTCGACGACGGCCACCGCGTGCGGATTCCCCACATCGACGGCGCGGGCTCGCAGCGGGCTGCCATCGTGCGAGATCTCGACCTCACCGCCCAGGTGGACCGGTCCGAGATTGGCCGAGATCAGGCCTCCGCTGACCAGTCTGACCTGCTTCACGCCCGCACGCGTGGCCACCGGGAACTCCGGCCCTGCGATGAGCTGTTCGTCGATGAGGAACTGCGCGAAGAGGCGCAGGCCGTTGCCGCACATCTCGGCGACGCTGCCGTCGGCGTTGCGGTAGTCCATGAACCACAGGTCAGGCTCGCCGTCCCAGTCGGACATGTGCTGGGCGCGCACCACGCGCAGGAGGCCGTCGCCGCCGATGCCGCCGCGGCGGTCGCAGAGTTGCCGCACGACGGCGGCGTCGAGGTCCTGCATGCCGTGCTGGTCCTCGATGATCACGAAGTCGTTCAGCGTGGCGTGTCCCTTGGAGAACGTGTAGTGCACCGGAATCCTCCCGTGTGGTCCGATTCCTCAGTCTAGGGCGGCGACGATGCGCCCCACGTTGAGCGGGTCACCGGCAGGCAGCCAGGTGATGCGGGGGTCGCGGCGGTACCAACCGAGCTGCTTGCGGAAGAAGCGCCGGGTGGCGCGCTTGGTGGCCTCGCGGGCCTCCTCCTCGCTGGACTCCCCCGCCAGCAGAGCCAGCACCTGGCGGTAGCCGATGGCACGACTGGCGGTGACGCCGTCGGCCAGACCACGCTCGAGCAGCGTTGTCACCTCGGCGACGAGACCCGTCTCCCACATCCGGTCCACCCGGTCATCGATTCGTGTGTCGAGGACCTCTCGCGGCAGGTCGAGGCCGAACTGGAGCACGTCGTCGAGTGCATAGGACCATTGCGGCAACGTGGGTCGGTGTCCGCCGGTCAGCTCGTGGACCTCGAGTGCGCGAACGATGCGGCGACCGTTGCCCGGCTCGATGGCCGCCGCCGACTCGGGTGCCAGCTCGGCCAGGCGCCGGTGGAGGGTCTCGGCCCCGACCCGTTCGAGCTCGGCCTCCCAGCGCTGCCGGACCAGGGCGTCGGAGCCGGGGAAGTCGAACTGGTCGACCACCGCACGGCTGTACAGCGCGGACCCCCCGACGACGAGGGGCACTCCGCCGCGGTCCCGGATGTCGGCAATGGCCGCCCTCGCCTCACGCTGGAAGCGGGCAACGGATGCTCGCTCGGTCACGTCCAGCACGTCGATGAGGTGGTGGACCACCCCCGCGCGCTCGTCCTCGCTGGGCTTGGCGGTGCCGATGTTCATGCCCCTGTACAGCAGCATCGAGTCCGCGTTGACGACCTCGGCGAGCCGACCGGCCTCCCGGAGGCGGACGGCGACGTCGACCGCCAGCTGCGATTTGCCGGTGGCGGTCGCACCGACGAGCAGGACGACCGGGAGCCTCATGCGGCCCATCCTGCCGTGACCCGCCACCTCTGCATAATGGCGAACGCCAGACGTTCCCGACTCAAAGGAGCTGACCATGGGGATATTCGACAAGGCCAAGGATTTCGTCTCGGACAACCCGGACAAGACCGACCAGTACATCGAGAAGGGCGGCGACTTCGTCGACGACCGGACCAGCGGCAAGTACGCCCAGCACGTCGACAGGGGTCAGGATGCGCTGCGCGACCACCTCGGCGGCGACGAGGCGGCACAGCAGGCCCGCGAGGACGAGCGCGACACGACCCTGACCGAGGAACGCGTCGGCATGGACAAGGGCGACATGGCGCGGGAGGCCGAGCGCGAGGACGACCCGCGCGGCGACGTCGGCAGCGATTCCCGCTACCAGGACGAGTCCCGCAACAACCTGCCCTGAGGCTGACTGCCCCCCGCAGGACTCAGGAACAGCCCGTCGTCACCAGCTCGGTGGCGGCGGGCTTTCCCATGGTGGGCATGCCGATGCCGACTCCCGGGCGCGGCTTCTCGATCCCCTGGGCCGCCTCCCAGGCGTCTCCGCCGCGGGTGCGGCGCAGGCCACGCAGCGGCTGGTCCGAGTTCAGGTGGTGCGGTGCTGCATGGGTGATGGTCGCGTGGGCGATGTCGCCCGGCCGCGGCCGCTCGGCCGCGTCGTCGCTGACGGCGACATGGACCAGCCGGTTGTCGCGGGCGCGACCGCTCATCCGGTTGGTCTCGGCATCCTTGCGGCCCTCGCCGAGCGCGAACATGACCTCGACCTCCTGGCCCTCGAACGCACGGTTCTCCTCCCAGGCGATCTGCCCCACCAGGTCCACCAGCCGCTCGTAGCGCTCCTGCGTGACCTCCTTGGGCACCTGGTTCGGCATCTCGGCCGCCGGGGTGCCGGGGCGCTTCGAGTACTGGAAGGTGAACGCGGCCGAGAAGCGGGAGGCGCTGACGACCTCCATGGTGCGCTCGAAGTCCTCGTCGGTCTCGCCGGGGAAGCCGACGATGATGTCGGTGGTGATGGCGGCGTGGGGCATGGCCTCCCGGACCCGGTCGAGGATGCCGAGGTATCGCTCGGAGCGGTAGGAGCGTCGCATGGCCTTCAGCACCGCGTCGGAGCCGGACTGGAGCGGCATGTGCAGCTGCGGCATGACGTTCGGCGTCGTGGCCATGGCCTCGATGACGTCGTCGGTGAAGTCCTTCGGGTGGGGCGAGGTGAACCGCACGCGCTCCAGGCCGTCGACCTCGCCGCAGGCACGCAGCAGCTTGGCGAACGCCTGCCGGTCCCCGAACTCCACACCGTAGGCGTTGACGTTCTGGCCGAGCAGGGTGATCTCCTGCACGCCCTGGTCGACGAGCATCTCGACCTCGGCGAGGATGTCGCCGGGACGCCGATCGGTCTCCTTGCCACGCAGGGCCGGGACGATGCAGAACGTGCAGGTGTTGTTGCAGCCCACGCTCACCGACACCCACGCGGAGTAGGGCGACTCGCGGCGGCTGGGCAGGTTGCTGGGGAACGTCTGCAGGGCCTCGACGATCTCGACCTGCGCGGCCTTCTCCACCCGGGCACGCTCCAGCAGCACCGGCAGGCTGCCGACGTTGTGGGTCCCGAAGACGACGTCGACCCAGGGGGCCTTCTTGACGATGGTCTCGCGATCCTTCTGGGCCATGCAGCCCCCGACGGCGATCTGCATCCCGGGGTGCTCGGCCTTGACGCGCGCCATGTGGCCGAGGTTGCCGTAGAGGCGGTTGTCGGCGTTCTCCCGCACCGCGCAGGTGTTGAAGACGACGACGTCGGCGCCGGACCCGAGGGGTGCGTCCGGGGCGGCCGTCGCCTGGGCGAGGCCTGCCTCCTCCAGCAGTCCCGAGATCCGTTCGGAGTCGTGGACGTTCATCTGGCAGCCGTAGGTGATGACGTGATAGGTGCGGGGTGACGACATGGTGGGTCAACTCTATATCGGAGTCACTAGGATTCCCTTATGACGAACCCCACGGGCACCCAGTACGAGATCTCTGCCGGCCGCTACACCGCCGTCATCACCGAGGTCGGCGCGATGTGCCGCAGCCTCGTCGCCGACGGCCGCGAGCTGTTGTTCACCTTCGGCCCCGATGAGAGCCCGAGCAACAGCCAGAGCAAGGAGCTGCTGCCCTGGCCGAACCGCGTGGCCGACGGCCGGTACATGTTCGACGGTGTCGAGTACCAGCTGGCGGTGAACGAGATCGAGCGCAACACTGCACTGCACGGCCTGAACGACGGCCGCGCCTGGGAACTCGTGTCGCAGAGCGACACCGAGGTGGTGCAGCGCCACACGTTCTACCCGGAGCCCGGCTGGCCGGGACTGCTGGTCGCCGAGATCACCCATCGCCTCTCCGAGGACGGCATGACCGTCGTCGTGCGCGTCACCAACGACGGTAACTCCGACCTGCCCTACGGCTATGGCACCCATCCCTACTTCGAGTTCGGCGACCTCACCGACGTCGAGCTGTCGCTGCCCTTCGACAAGGAGCTGATCGTCGACGACGAGCGGCTGCTGCCCATCCGCGTCGACGACGTCACCGCCGAGCACGACTTCCGCGAGGCCCGCGGCCTCGGCGATGCCGTCTTCGACACCGCCTTCACCGCGCCCCGCTCGCCCCAGTGGGCGGTGACGATGCGCGGCGCCAGCCACGGCGTCGAGGTGTGGGCGGACGAGACACTGCCGTGGGTGCAGGTCTTCACGACGCGCCCCGACCGACACGCGATCGCCGTCGAGCCGATGACCTGCGGCCCGGACGCCTACAACGAGGGCCCCACGCACGACGGCGTCATCCGGCTGGCGGCCGGCGAAGAGCATGTGGCCACCTGGGGCGTGCGCGCCGTCGACGGCCGCTGACCGGCCTCCGCCAGCGCGACCGACGACTCCGGGCTAGTGGGCCGTCTCCGTGGCCCGGGACTCCCGCACCACCGTGATCTTGATCTGTCCGGGGTAGGTGAGGTTCTTCTCCACCTCGCGGGCGATCTCACGGGCGAGGGTCTGGGCGCCGAGGTCGTCAACGGCGTCAGGGGTGACCATGACACGGACCTCACGGCCGGCCTGCATGGCATAGGCGCGCTCGACGCCCTGGTGCGCCTTGGCGATGGCCTCGAGGTGCTCCATGCGCTCCACGTAGGCCTCCAGCGACTCCCGGCGGGCCCCCGGCCGGGAACCGGAGATGGCGTCGGCCGCCTGGACGAGGATGGCCTCGACGGTGGTGGGCTCGACCTCGTTGTGGTGGGCCTCGACGGCGTGGACGATGTCGGGGTGCTCACCGTGGCGCCGCAGCAGGTCGGCGCCGATGATGGCGTGGGGCCCTTCCACCTCGTGGGTCAGGGCCTTGCCGATGTCGTGGAGGAAGGCGGCGCGCTTGCAGAACGCGACGTCGAGACCGAGTTCCGCTGCCATGACCCCAGCCAGATGGGCACACTCGACGAGGTGCCGCAGAACGTTCTGGCCATAGGACGTGCGGAAGGCCAGGGCTCCGACGGTGGGGATGAGATCCGGGTGGAGATCCGCGATGCCCACCTCGTTGAGGGCGTCCTCGGCGGTGCGGCGGATGCGCTCGTCGATGCTGCGTCGGCTGCGCTCGTAGACCTCCTCGATGCGCGCCGGGTGGATGCGCCCGTCCGCGACGAGGTCCTCGAGCGTCAGGCGGGCGGTTTCGCGACGGACCGGGTCGAAGCTGGACAACAGCACGGTCTCAGGGGTGTCGTCGATCAGGACGTTGACACCCGTGATCTGCTCGAACGCGCGGATGTTGCGGCCCTCGCGGCCGATGATGCGCCCCTTCATGTCGTCGCTCGGGAGGTCGATGCTGGAGACGACGGACTCGCTCGTCTGCTCGGCGGCACAACGCTGGATGGCGGTGACGACGATGGAGCGGGCGATCTTCTCGGCGTCGCGGCGTGCCTGCTGCTCGATGTCACGGGCGAGCGACGTGGCGTTCAGGCGCGCCTGCTTCTCGGCCTCGGCGATCACCTCGGCCCGGGCTGCGGCGATGGAGAGGCCCGCGACGCGCTCGAGCTCGAGCGAGACCTCCTCGCGCTGCTCCTCGAGTTGTTCGCGCAGCTTGCGGATCTCGACGCGCTGGGCGTCCAGTCGCTCGGCGCGGGTCTTGAGCCCTTCGGCGTCGGCCGACAGCCGGTCCTCGCGCTCGTGGAGCCGGGCCTCGGCGCGTTCCTGGGCAGAGCGCTGGGTTCGGAGCTCGGCGCGCTGGGCAGCGATGGAGGCCTCGAGTTCCTCGCGTCGCCGCTCGACGTCGGACATGGCCTCGCGGGCCCGTTCCTGGGCCTGCTGGAGAGCGCGCTCCGCGTCAGCACGGACGGCGGCGGCTGCTTCCTCGGCGCTCTTGCGGAGCAGCTGGGCGTCGCTGCGCGAACGCTTCTCAAGATTGGTGCGCTCCTCGAGGAACTCCATCATGGCGCGACGCTGGCGCCACAGGAGCACGATGACGACGACAAGCAGGACGCCCGCCAACAGCCAACCGATCCACTCCATGGCACACTCCTCGTCGTCGAGGTCCCGTGCGCCCGCACGACCACCACCGCACCCCGGCTCGTGCCCGGGGAGGGCAAACACGGGCGAGCCAGTGCTCGCCGCTGTATGCGCTTGTCAGATCCATGTACGACAGTGCGGGCGTGGTCGCCGGCAGCTGGCGGTTTCGGTGTCAGTTCTGCTCCGTTGCCGGAGTTGTGGTTCATGCAGGGTCACGTAGACCTTGCTCTAGAGACTAGGACCGACCTGTGGAAAACACAAACGATCTAGTCCTGGGCGCCCAGGGTCTCCCGAGTGACCTGCGTGACGATGGACGGGGAGAAGCCGCGGCGGGCCAGGGCTCCCATGAGCCGACGCTGGGCCTTGAGGGGATCCAGCCCGACGAGGCTCTTGGCGCGGCGGGAGGCGAACGTGCGGGCGGCCTCCCACTCGTCCTCGACGTCAAGGCCCGAGAGCGCCTCGTCGATGATCTCCTGGTCCACTCCCTTGGTGCGGAGTTCCTGACGTATCCGCGTGCGCCCGCGACGTTCCACCTGGACACGGGTGGTGACGAGCGCCTCAGCGAAGGCCGCATCGTCGATGAGTTGCACCTCGGTGAAGCGCGTCATCAGCTCGTCGATGATGTCCTGCGGGACGTTCTTGCGGGCCAGGGCAGCCCTCAGCTCCCCCTCGGAGCGCTGCCGCCGCTCGAGGAGGTTGAGGGCGATCCGCCGGGCGAACTCGACCTGGTCCGCCCGGCTGGTCTCCTCAGAAGTCAATCTGGACTTCCCCCGTGGTCGGATCGATGCGCTCCTCCGGCTCGCCCGGTGTCTTGTCCAGACCCATGTGCGTGCGGATCCGACGCTCGATCTCGGCGGCGACGTCGGGGTTGTTGCGCAGGAAGCCGCGGGCGTTCTCCTTGCCCTGGCCGAGCTGGTCCGACTCGTAGGTGAACCAGGCGCCGGCCTTGCGGATGACCCCGCAGTCCACGCCCATGTCGATCAGGCTGCCCTCCTTGGAGATGCCCTGGCCGTACATGATGTCGAACTCGGCCTGCTTGAAGGGCGGCGCGACCTTGTTCTTGACCACCTTGACGCGGGTACGGTTGCCGACCATGTCGGTTCCGTCCTTGAGGGTCTCGATGCGGCGCACGTCGAGTCGCACGGACGAGTAGAACTTCAGGGCCCGGCCACCGGTGGTGGTCTCCGGCGAACCAAACATGACGCCGATCTTCTCGCGCAGCTGGTTGATGAAGATGGCGGTGGTGTTGGACGACTTCAGGGCGCCGGTCATCTTGCGCAGTGCCTGGCTCATCAGGCGGGCCTGCAGGCCGACGTGCGAGTCCCCCATCTCCCCCTCGATCTCGGCGCGCGGCGTCAGGGCCGCCACGGAGTCGATGACGATGAGCGAGAGAGCACCGGAACGCACGAGCGTGTCAGCGATCTCGAGGGCCTGCTCGCCGTTGTCCGGCTGCGAGACGAGGAGCTCGTCGGTGTTGACGCCGAGCTTCTGCGCGTAGTCCGGGTCCAGCGCGTGCTCGGCGTCGATGAAGGCACAGATGCCGCCGTCGGCCTGGGCGTTGGCGATGGCGTGCAGCGCCACCGTCGTCTTGCCGCTGGACTCGGGGCCGTAGATCTCCACCACGCGGCCGCGCGGCAGGCCACCGATTCCGAGCGCCACGTCGAGGGCGACCGATCCGGTGGGGATGACGTCGATGGGCTGGCGAGTGTCCTCGCCCAGCCGCATGACCGAGCCCTTGCCGTGGGCCTTCTCGATCTGGGCGAGCGCAGCCTCGAGGGCCTTGCTGCGGTCCGCTACCGCCATGGTGGTTCCTTCCCTGCTGGACCGCTCCCGGCCCTGGTTCGCTGTCATTGACCACTGTAGGAATCGGGACCGACAGTTCC
Source organism: uncultured Arachnia sp. (assembly GCA_947499145.1). GTDB lineage: Bacteria > Actinomycetota > Actinomycetes > Propionibacteriales > Propionibacteriaceae > Arachnia. The sequence goes on along the minus strand of CANMNB010000007.1, from coordinate 22,658 downwards.
CCAGATCCGTCAGGGGCTGTGGAGAACGATCGAGCCAAGATTCAGGCTAGGCGAACACATGTTCGAATGCAATCGACACGCCGGGCGCGTCGCTGCCAGTCACCGCAGGGTGGCGGGAAGCTCCAGGTGGGCCCAGGCGACGCGCCAGACGCGCTTGCACGGGACCCCCGCTCGCAGCGCTTCTGAGACCGTACGGCCGCCGAGTTCGGCGAGCACCACCTGGTCGGCCCAGACGCGCGCGTACCCGTCGGGGAGCACGGCCTCGAGCCGTTTCCAGAGTTCTACCTCGCGCACTCAGGACCTCACGCGGCGAGGGCCACCTTGGACTCGGCGCGTGCCTCGACGAGGGCGACCTTGTCGGACACCATCGACAGCAGGTCGGACAGGCTGACGCCGAGGGCGGCGACCACGGAGAACAGCACCTCGCTGGAGGCTTCCTTGTGGCCGCGCTCGATCTCGCTGAGGTATCCCAGGCTCACCATGGAGGTGACGGAGACCTCGCGCAGCGTCATGCCGGCGTGCATGCGCAGTTCGCGCAGCGTCTCGCCCATGACCTTGCGGAGCAGAATCGTCTTCATCACCTTCACCTGTCTGCGCGGGACGGATGCCCGCGTCGAGGGTTACAACCAACAGCCACCCAGCATTATTCCGCACGCGTCCAACTCAGGGAGCACCCAGCACGCGGAGCAGCATCACGACGGCGTGCTCGATGGCGGCTTCCCGGATGGTCTGCCGGTCGCCCTCGAACTTCTTCAGCTCCGTGTACTGCGGCCGGTCCGACATGCCCATCGACGGGCCGACGACGGCGAACCACACGGTCCCCACCTCCGCGCCGTCGATCGTGGTCGGGCCTGCGACGCCGGTGGTCGAGACGGCCCAGTCAGCGTCGCAGCGCGACTGTGCTCCGAGTGCCATCTGGATGGCGGTCAGCTCGTTCACCACGCCCTCGGCGTCGATGAGCTGCTCGTCGACGCCGGCGAGCGTGGCCTTCAGGTCCTTCGCGTAGGTGACCAAGGCCCCCCGGAAGACGGCGGACGCCCCGGGCACGGCCGTGATGGCGGCGCCGATTCCTCCGCCGGTCAGTGACTCGCACGTGGCGAGTGTCACCGACCGATCCGTCATCAGCGTGATCAGTTCCTCCACCGGGGTCGCCATGGAGGCGATGCTAGTCCAGCGATCCGTCACTCACTGCGGTGCTTCTTCGCCGCGTTGCGGATCCGCGACGCCTCGCGCAGGTAGTCCAGGCCGGTGACGACGGTGAGGATGACGGCGGCCCACATGATGATCCAGGCGATGACGCCGATCCAGCCGGGCAGGAACTGCAGTCCCACCAGGAAGATGATGAGCGCGACGGACTGGGTGACGGTCTTCAGCTTCCCGCCGCGGTTGGCGGCCATGATCCCGTACTTGGCGATCGCGGCGCGCACGTACGTGATCCCCCACTCGCGCACCAGCACGATGATGATGAGGCTCCACCACAGCTCGCCCAGGATGCCGAGGCTGATGAACGCCGCCCCGGTCAACGCCTTGTCGGCCACGGGGTCCCACAGTTTTCCGAAGTCGGTGACGAGGTTGTACTTGCGGGCGATCTTGCCGTCCAGCAGATCGGTGATGATCGCGACGGTGAACGCTGCGGCCGCCCCGATGCGCCAGCCCAGGTCGTCGGGGTGCAGGAACAGTACGACGAGGAAGACGGGCACGAGCACGATCCGCAGCACGGTGAGGGCGTTGGGCAGGTTCACGTTGCTGGGCTTGGCTGCTGCCGCCTGGCTCATCTGGTCGCTCCGATCAGGTCGATGCCTTCATTGTCGATGAAGCACACGTCGACGAACTCCCCGATCCGGAAATCCCGTTCCCCGGACAGCATCACGACGCCGTCGGTCTCCGGGCCCTGGTGGGGGGCGCGGCCGGTGGCCTCGCCGTCGTCGAGGGACTCCACCAGGACGGTGGCGGACTCCCCCACGCGGTCGGCGGCCCGCTGCTCGCAGACCTCGATGGCGACGTCGGCCAGCAGAGCCCGGCGGGCCTCGATCTCGTCGTCGGGCACGTGCCCGTCGAGGCGCTCGCCCTCAGTGCCGTCCTCGTCGGAATAGCCGAAGACGCCCAACACGTCGAGCCGGGCCTCGATGATGAACTGCCGCAGCGTCTCGACGTCGCCCTCCGTCTCGCCGGGGAAGCCGGCGATGACGTTGCTGCGGATGCCCGCCTCGGGAGCGGCGCGGCGGATGCGCTCGATCAGGGACAGGAAGGACTCCGGGTCCCCGAAGCGTCGCATGCGCCGCAGCACCGCGGGAGCGGCGTGCTGGAAACTGAGGTCGAAGTACGGGACCACCTTGGGCGTCTGCAGCATCGCTTCGAGCAGGCCGGGCCGCACCTCGGCGGGCTGCAGGTAGGACACGCGGACCCACTCCAGCCCATCGACCTGCGACAGGTCCGTCAGCAGCCGCTCCAGGGACTCCCCCGGCAGGTCCTTGCCGTAGCTGGAGGTGTTCTCGGAGACGAGGAAGACCTCCGTGACGCCCTGCTCGGCGAGCCAGATCGCCTCGGCGACCACCTCGTCGGAGGGCCGGGAGATGTAGCTGCCGCGGAACCGCGGGATGGCACAGAAGGCGCAGCGCCGGTCGCAGCCGGAGGCGATCTTCAGCGACGCCGTCGGCCCACCGGCGAGCCGCTGCCGCACGACCGGTGGCCCCGAGGCCGGACCGGCGACGGCGTGCCCGGGGACGGCGTGGTGGTCGACGGAGGCGTGCCGCGCGGCCGGGGCCACGGGCAGGAGCGCGCGGCGGTCGCGGGGGGTGTGGGCCTCCACGGAGGCGCCGGAGAGGATCAGGCGGAGCCGGTCGGCGATGTCGGTGTAGTCGTCGAAGCCGAGCACGGCGTCGGCTTCCGGCAGCTCCCGCGCGAGCTCGACGCCGTAGCGCTCGGCCATGCACCCCACTGCCACGACGGCGCGTGTCCGGCCGCCGGCCTTCAGGTCGGCGGCGGCGAGCAGGGTGTCGATGGAGTCCTTCTTGGCCTGCTCGACGAATCCGCAGGTGTTGACCACCACGGTCTCGGCGGCTCCCGGCTCGTCGACCAGCTGGAAGCCCCCGGCCAGCAGCCGGCCGGCGAGCTCCTCGGAGTCCACGTCGTTGCGTGCGCAGCCCAGGGTGGCGATGTGCACGCTGTGGGCGGACCCCCCAGCGGTCATCAGTCGACGCCCTCGGCGAGGTTGGCGAGCACGTCGTCGAGGTCCTCGGGCTTCACCAGGACCTCGCGCGCCTTCGACCCCTCGGAGGGCCCGACGACGCCGCGGCTCTCCAGGATGTCCATGAGGCGGCCGGCCTTGGCGAAACCGACACGCAGCTTCCGCTGCAGCATCGACGTCGAGCCGAGTTGCAGTTCCACCACGAGCCGGCAGGCGTCGAGCACGAGCTCCAAGTCGTCGCCGATGTCGTCGACCACCTTCTTCTCAGCCGACGGAGCGGTGACGTCCTCGCGGTAGCTCGGCTGGAGCTGCTGCGCCACGTGGCCCACGACGTCGCGGATCTCGGACTCGTTGACCCAAGCGCCCTGGACGCGGATCGGCTTGCCGGCGCCCATGGGCAGGAACAGGCCGTCGCCCTTGCCGACCAGCTTCTCGGCCCCCGGCTGGTCGAGGATGACGCGCGAGTCGGTCATCGACGACGTCGCGAACGCCAGGCGGGATGGCACGTTGGCCTTGATCAACCCGGTGACGACATCGGTGGAGGGACGCTGGGTGGCCAGCACCAGGTGGATGCCGGCGGCGCGCGCCAGCTGGGTGATGCGAACTACAGAGTCCTCGACGTCCCGGGGGGCCACCATCATGAGGTCGGCGAGCTCGTCGACGACGACCAGCAGGTACGGGTACGGCAGGAGCTTGCGCTCGGAGCCCTCGGGAACCTTGACCTGCCCGGCCCGGACGGCCTTGTTGAAGTCGTCGACGTGGCGGAACCCGAAGGCGGCCAGGTCGTCGTAGCGCATGTCCATCTCCCGCACGACCCAGGCGAGGGCCTCGGCGGCCTTCTTCGGGTTGGTGATGATCGGGGTCACCAGGTGCGGGATGCCCTCGTAATGGTTGAGCTCCACGCGCTTCGGGTCGACGAGCAGCATGCGCACCTCGTCGGGGGTGGCGCGCATCATCACCGACGTGATCAGCGAGTTGATGAAGCTGGACTTGCCGGACCCGGTGGCGCCGGCGACGAGCAGGTGCGGCATCTTGGCCATGTTGGCGACGACAAACCCGCCCTCGACGTCCTTGCCCAGCCCGACGGTGAGCGGGTGGTGGTCGTTGCGGGCCTTCGGGGAGCGCAGCACGTCGCCGAGGGAGACCACCTCCTTGTCCAGGTTGGGGATCTCGATGCCGATGGCGGACTTGCCCGGGATCGGGGTCAGGATGCGGATCTCGTTGGAGCCGACGGCGTAGGCGATGTTGTCGGCGAGCCCGGTGACCTTGCTGACCTTGATGGCGGAGCCGAGCTCCACCTCGTAGCGGGTGACCGTCGGGCCGCGGGTGTAGCCGGTGACGCGGGCGTCGATCTCGAACTCGGCCAGCGTCGACGCCAGCTGCCGCACCACCTTGTCGGACCCCTCGGTACGGGCCTTCGGCTTGGAGCCGGGTGCCAGGAGCTGCTCGCTGGGGAGTTGGTAGACGATGTCGCCGCCGAGCGTGAGCTGCTCGGCGCGCGCCGGGGCGGCGGAATGCTCCGGCGGCAGGAGCTCGGTCTCGGGCTCCGCGTCGGCGGGGCGCCTGCCCGCGGCGGGGCGGCCCTTCGACCCACGTGACGGCGGCAGAAGTTCGTCGTCGCTGAGCTCCCCCGTCGCGTCGAGGGAGTCCTCGTCCTCGATGAGTGGGGTGTCGTAGGGCACGTCGACACCGAGGCGCAGACGCTCCCCGGCAGCGTCGTCGTCGGGCCGCTCGACGAGGGTGCCGAGCAGCTGGCGGGCACCAGCGATGATCTCGTGGAGGGGGCGGCCGATGACGACGAGGACGCCGAACAGCGTGAGGATCGCGAGCAGCGGCACGGCCACCCAGACCGTGAGGAGGTCGTGGAGCAGGCTCGAGGAGAGGAAGCCGAGGATGCCACCGCTGGCGCGCAGGGCGTCCATGTCGTCGGGGCGCGGGAGGCCCTCGGCGATGTTGACGAGCCCGAGGACGCCGAAGGTGATGAACATCCAGCCGAGCCCGGTACGGGGGGCCTGGTCGACGTCGCGGGGATGCCGCAGCACACGCCAGGAGCCGTAGAACAGCACGGCGGGCACGGCGACGCTGAGCGTGCCGAACACCGTGGTGACGGCGATGCCGATCGCTTCCCCGACCGGCCCGGTCATCATGAACCACAGCCGGGCGGCCAGCACGATGCCGAGCGCGAGCAGGAGCAGGCCGACGCCATCACGGCGGAGCTTGGGGTCGACGTCCTTCGCTGCGCCCCCGAAGCTGCGGGCCAGCGCGCCGACGCCGTGCGCGATGCCCATGACGACGACACCGATGCCATGCAGGATCGGGTTCGGTCCGGTGCGCTGCGGCTTCGGGGCCGGCGTGCGCTTCGCCGGGGCACGCTTGGTGGTCGAGGAAGTTCGGGAACTCCCGGACTTCGGCCTCGGCTTGGTTGCAGCCGTCGATCGAGCCTTCGAGGAGCTCCGCGCCGGGGAAGGTGCACGGGTCGCCATGCGTAGCACGGTAGCCCACTGCCGAGGCGATTCCCACCTCCCACACACCGCGGGAGCCGAAATGGCGGGGTTCAGTGGGCGAAGTGGTCCCAGCCGCGGGTGCCGTCCCAGGGCTCGCCGTCGACCAGGACGTCGGTGCCCTCGACGACGATCCCGACGCGGGTCCAGCCCTCGGGCAGGGTGGCGTCGGCGGGGAAGGTGGCGGTCAGGGCGTGGTCCTCTCCCCCGCCCAGGATGAAGCTCCAGGGGGACCTGCCGGTGGCGGCGCTGACGCGCTGCATCGGCTCCGGGATGTCGATGAGATGGGTGCCCACGTTGATGCCGACCTTCGACCGCTCGCAGATGTGGCCGAGGTCCGCGAGCAGGCCGTCGGAGACGTCGAGCATGGCGGTGGCGCCAGCTTGGGCGGCGACGACGCCCTGCCCGTAGGGCACGGTGGGGCACTGCTGCTCCGCCACCAGTTCCTTCGGGGAACCGAACCCGCGTTGCAGGACCATGAGCCCGGCGCCGGCCCAGCCGAGCTTTCCGGCGACGGCGACCTGGTCGCCCACCTTCGCCCCGGCCCGGGTGACGGCCGGCCTGCCCTCGAGGTGGCCGACGGCTGTGGCGCAGATCGTCAGGGTGGTGCCGCCGGAGAGGTCTCCCCCGATGAGGGAGATGCCGGCGCGGGCCGCCTCGTCGCGGATTCCGGCGTTGAACTCCGCCACCCAGCGATCGTCGGCGTCGGGCGGCAGGACCACGGCGACGACCAGGCCGGCGGGCCGGGCACCCATGGACTCGACGTCGGAGACGTTGACCGCGACGGTCTTGCGCCCGATCTGGAAGGCCGGGGACCAGCCGCGCTTGAAGTGGACGCCCTCGACGAGGAGGTCGGTGGTGATGACCTGGTCGCCGTCCGGGCGCCAGACGGCCGCGTCGTCGCCGATGCCGAGGACGATGTCGCGGCCGGTGACGACGCCGTCGGCGATCCGGTCGATGAGCTGGAACTCGCCGGTCTCCATCAGCGCAGCCCCACCGGGCGGTCGAGGGCCAGCTGCACGAGCCGGGAGACGAGCTCGGGGTAGGAGATGCCGCTGTGCTGCCAGAGCGCCGGATACATGGAGATCTCGGTGAAGCCGGGCATGGTGTTGATCTCGTTGACCCACACCTGGCCGTCGCCGTCGGCGAACACGTCCACCCGGGCGAGCCCCTCGGCCCCGACGGCGTGGAACGCTCGGCGGGAGACGTCCTGGATGCGCGCGGCGAGGTCGGCGTCCACCTCGGCTGGCACGTCGAGCGCGGCCTGCTCGGTGGCGAGGTACTTGGCCTCGAAGTCGTAGAACCCGTCGGCGTCGTGCACCCGGATCTCGCCGATCGCCGACGTGGCCAGCCCGGCCTCCGACTGGGCGTCCGCCAGCACGGCGCACTCCAACTCCCTGGCGCCGACGAAGCCCTGCTCGATGATGACCTTCGGGTCGTGGCGGCGGGCGACCTCGATGGCCTCCGGGAGCGCCAAGGCCTCGGTGACGCGTGTGATGCCCATGGACGAGCCGCCCCGGCAGGGCTTGACGAAGACGGGGAACTCCAGGGCGGCGGCCTCGTCGAGCACGGCCTGGCGGTCGCGCAGCCAGCGTTCGGGAGTGACCACGGTGTACGGCCCGACCGGCAGCCCGGCGGCCTCGAACGCCACCTTCATGAAGTGCTTGTCCATACCGATGGCGCTGGCGGCGACGCCCGACCCGACGTAGCGGATGCCCATCATCTCGAACAGGCCCTGGATGGTGCCGTCCTCGCCGAACGGTCCGTGGAGGAGCGCGAAGGCGACGTCGATACGATGGACGTCGACGAGGTGGCCGCCCTGCCGGGTCGCCACCTCGCAGCCCTCGGAGCCGACCATCCAGACCGCGTCGTGCTCCGGCTCGGGGACCTCGGGAACCTTGCCGCCGACGATGCGATAGTCCCGCACCTCGTCCAGGCTGACCTGGCGCCAGCGGCCCGACGGGGCGATGCCGACGGCGACGACGTCGAGGTCCGCCTGCAACAGCGCCTGCAACACGCTGGCCGCGGTGAGGCACGAGATGCCGTGTTCGGAGGACTGGCCGCCGAAGACCAGGGCGACGCGGGTCCGGTTCGCGGCTGTTTCCACCAGGGCTCCTTGGGTCGTGGGAGAACTCGGCCGCCAGCCTATCGGGAGGTCATGCCTGTCGTCGCCGCGGAATCCTCTCGCCCGCCCGTATGTCCCAGCGCCCCTCGGGTGCCTCCTCGCCACGGAGCTGCTCCACCATGGCGGTCAGGGTGTCCATGATCGTGACCGACGCCAGTTCGTACGCCTCACGCCCGGCCGGCATCTCGCGCAGGTGGTCGAGGTCGATCGGCGGGCCCGCCATGACGTGGACGTCGCGGCGGCCGAAGTGGAGCAGCTTGCGGAACTGCAGCTTCTTGCCGCCGAGGAACTGCTGCGCCCCGATCTGGGCGACCGGGATGACCGGCACGCCGGTCTCCAGGGCCAGTCGCGCGGCGCCGGTCTTCGACGTCATCGGCCAGCCGTCGGGGTCCGCGGTGATGGTGCCCTCGGGGTAGATGGTGACGAGCTTCCCGTGCCTCAGCGCCGCCTTGGCGTGGATGAGGGAGTCCGCCGCGGCGGTGGTGTGCCGGACCACGGGGATCTGCTCGGCCTGCCGGGCCACCCAGCCGAGGACGGGCACCTTCCAGATCTCGGACTTGCCGAGGAAGCGGGGCCAACGCCCGGCCCAGATCAGGTACTCGCCGAGGACGAGGACGTCGAAGTTGCCGATGTGGTTGGCCACCACGAGCGCGCCGCCGGTCGAGGGGATGTGCTCGCGGCCCTGCCAGTGCCGGCGTGCCAGCAGCGGCATGACCCCATGCACGAGGTTGCCGAGCGCTCGGTAGACCCAGGGAGCGGGTTCGCTGTTGACCGCCCGCAGCGGCAGTCGCCAGGCCGCCGCCCGACGCTGGGCCGTGGGACGCGTGGAATCGGTCACGGTGGAACGATACCCCTACTGACGGACCGTCCACCGGGCATTGCGCCACGCCTCGACACGCCGCCTCCGGCGGCTACTCGGCGAACGAAGGGGCGACGCCTCGACACGCCGCCTCCGGCGGCTACTCGGCGAACGAAGGGGCGACGCCTCGACACGCCGCCTCCCGCGGCTCCTCGGTGACCCCAGCGCCCGTGGAACACTGGGACCCGTGCAGAACCCCTCCGAGCTCTACCGCTTCGTCGCCGACGTCGACCGCTCCACCCCCGGGTCGGGCGTGCTCATCGTGGCGCTGGGTGCCTTCATCGACGCCGGGCAGGTCCAGCGCGCCCTGACCGAGCACCTCGTCGCCTCAGGTGAGGCCGAGATGGTCGCGACGTTCGACGTCGACCAGCTCTTCGACTACCGCGGCCGCCGCCCGGTGATGGTCTTCGACGTCAACCGTTGGGCGGAGTACGAGACGCCGACGATGGTCCTGCAGCGGCTGGTCGACCGCGACGGTCACAGCTACTACCTGCTCTCCGGCCCGGAGCCGGACTTCCAGTGGGAGCGGGTGGTCGAGGCGATCCGGGGCCTCGTCGTCGCCCTCGGCATCACCCTCGTCGTGAGCGTCCACGGCGTCCCGATGGGCGTGCCGCACACCCGTCCGGTCGGGTTCACCGCCCATGCCACGGACTCCGGCCTCATCGACGAGTTCCACTCCCCCTTCGGTCGGGTGCAGGTGCCGGGGTCGATCAGCGCGCTGCTGGAGCTGCGCCTCGGACAGGCCGGGCACAAGGCCGCCGGGTTCGCCATCCACATCCCGCACTACCTGGCCGCGTCGGAGTTCGCGGAGGGCGCACTCGTGGCACTCAACGCCGTCGTCGACCTGACCGGCCTCAACCTGCCCAACGATGGCCTGGTCGCCCGGGCGGACCTGAACCGCCGCGCGATCGCCACGGAGCTGGAGGACAACGACGAGGTCCGCGCCGTCGTCGCCGGCCTGGAGCAGCAGTACGACGCGTTCATGCAGGGACAGCACCTCCCGAGCCTGTGGGCCCCCGAGGAGGACGAGCTACCCTCCGCCGACGAGTTGGGCGCGGAGTTCGAGAACTTCCTACGCACAGTCTCCGACGACGACGACAACGAGGATAAGGACGAGGACTGAACCATGCCGTCTGCCGAAGGAAACCTGGACTGGAAGCCCCTGTCCGACCACCCGCACCTGGTGGCCCCTCCGGTCGCGGCCGCAGCCAGGCTGGTGCCCGGCGCCCGCGTCGCCGAGATCGACCCCGAGCTGGCCGACACCGCCGCGTTCTGCGAGGCCTACGACGTTGCCGAGGAGGCGTCGGCGAACTGCGTGGTCGTCGCGGGACGTCGCGGGGACGAGAGCGTCACCGCCGCCGTGATGGTCCTGGCGACTGACAAGGCCGACGTGAACAAGACCGTCCGCAAGGAACTCGGGATGCGCAAGATGTCGTTCGCCGCGCAGGAGGACACCGAGGCGGCCACCGACATGCGCCAGGGCGGGATCACCCCCATCGGCCTCCCCGACGGCTGGCCGATCCTGATCGACGAGGCCGTCGTCGCCGCCGGACCGGTGGTGGTGGGCGGTGGGGTGCGCGGCTCGAAGATCATCGTCGACGGCGCGGAGCTCGCGACGCTGCCCGGCGCCCGGGTCCTGCCGCTCGCGCTGCGCGACTGACGCGCGCCGGTGACCACACCCGCCTCTTGTCCATGCGGGGCCGGCGCCTATGCCGAGTGCTGCGGGCCCCTCCACGACGGCCGCGGCCACGCGCCGACCGCCGAGGCGCTCATGCGCTCGCGGTACTCGGCCTTCGCCCTCGGCCTGGAGGACTATCTCTGGCGGACCTGGCACCCCCGCAGCCGGCCCGAGAACGTCGCTCTCGATGGGTCGACGGCGTGGACCCGTTTGGAGATCCTCGACGTCGTCGACGGCACGGAGCGGGACCGGGACGGGGTCGTCGAGTTCGTCGCCCATTTCCGGGAAGGGCGGCGGCCCGGCCGGCTGCACGAGCGGTCCCGGTTCGAGCGGCGGGGCGGGCGCTGGATGTACCTCGCCGGCGACGTTCGCTGAGCGCCTATGCCGCTCGCGGCGCGTACATGATGACTGCCACCCCCACGAGACACACCAGTGCCCCGATGACGTCGTAGCGGTCGGGGCGGAAGCCGTCGACGACCATGCCCCATGCGAGGGAGCCGGCGACGAAGACCCCGCCGTAGGCGGCAAGGATGCGGCCGAAGTTCGCGTCGGGCTGCAGGGTCGCGACGAACCCGTACAAACCGAGCGCAATCACACCAGCCCCCATCCACACCCAGCCCTTGTGTTCCCTGACCCCCTGCCACACGAGCCAGGCACCACCGATCTCCGCGAGGGCGGCAAGCACGAAGAGCACGACGGACTTGAGGATGAGCATGCGCCGATGCTGCCACGTCCCGCGTGCTCACCGGCTGCCGTATTGTGCCGGGGCCGCCCGGGTTCAGCCCTCGCCCACATGACGGCCCAACCACTCCATCAGCGGACGGAACTTGCGCCAGTCTCCTGCCACGTGGTCCAGCGTCTCGGGCGTGGGCAGCCATCCCGGCTCGCCGTACCGTCGCTCAGCGGTCAGCGTCCGGTACCGCAGGAGGTCGAGGCGCGGATGGTCCGCGTCGACGCCTCGTGGCCGCGTCTTCAGACGGTCACCGCTCACTCCGAACCCGGCGTGCCGTAGCCGATCGATGAGGCGCTGCAGCTCCTTGCCCGAGTCCTCGTCGTCGACGGCGGACCGGTAGCGGGCGAGTTGCCCGGGCGTCGCCGCATACCAGCCGGCAGCCGTCATGAGGCCCTCGGCGCTCACCTGCACGTACCAGCCCATCCGCGACGCCGTCGAGACGACGAGGCCCTGGTGCGTCTTGTAGGGCGACTTGTCGTGGGAGAAGCGCACGTCGCGGTTGGGACGAAACAGCTTCGTCGCGCCGAACTCCCCCTCGAGCGCAGCCCCGAGCGCCGCCATCGGGGCGCGCACGGCGACGTCGTACCGATCTCGGTTGGCGGCCCACCACTCGCGCGAGTTCTCCCGCTCCAGGTCCTCGTAGAAGTCCACGGCGTCGAGCGGGATCCCCTCGAATGCAGTCATGGGGCCACGGTAAAGGGCTCGCGCCGTCAAGCCGGTCCTCGCCTCGACGGACGGACGGAAGTCTCGGGTCCTCGTGGGCCAGAGATCTTCGCATGCGTGCCGATCCGGCGTATAAGCGGACATCGATACCTCCACGCAGATGTGTGGCCTCGGCTCACGGGACCACATCCTTGAGCGCGTGGGAAGGAATCCCCTCCGAACCGTAGTCGGGCGCGTATCGTGATGATGTAGCACAGGTCCCAGTAGGGGGTGCACTGTGGCACAAGAAGTCCGGGACGGATCGGGCTGGTCGGTCAAGTGGTTCCTCGCCTTCGCCTCCGTCCTGCTCGCCGCCGTGGCGATGATCTATGCGATGACGAGGGGTCAACCCATCAAGGAGATCAGCCCCGACGGTGTGACGTGGTACAGCGGTGACGAGGAGATCCCCGTCGGCGACATTGAGCGGGCCCAGTCCGAGTTGAAGGACAGAGTCGACCGCCTCGACGAACAGGTGCAATCCAACACCAGTGCCGCGCCCGTCGACGCCGCCAACTTCGCCGGGCAGTGGTGGGGCGACAACGGGCTTCGGTACGACATCACCCAGGATCGCGGATCCGCTGCCATCACCGAGGTGAGCCCCTACGGCATCACGTCCTACGGGATGGGCACGGTGAACGGCCAGTGGTTCTCGTTCGACTTCACCGTCTACAACGGCCTGACGGGCAGCGGGGCGCTCGAGTTGACCGGCTCCCAGCAGCTCCAGGGTTCCTTCCAGTCCGCCTACGGCACTGCATGGGTCACGATGACCCGCGGTTCGTGACCGACGGCACGCGACCCGTGAGTCACACCGGCAGCCTTCGGGCTTCGCGGGTGGGGAGGTCAACGACGAAGTGGTCGCCGTCCGGGGTGATGGACTCCAGGGTTCCCGCGGGATGGAGCCGGGGATCGCTTCGGTAGCGCTGCTCCAGCGCCGACTCGGCGCGCCGAGTCGGGTTCTCGTCGACGTCGAGGAGCAGGGCCGCCACCTCGTCCGTCAGCTCCCACTGCTCTGCGGTGGGTCCGGAGGGCTCGGCCATGTCTCCGAAGCCGTCCCATAGCAGCGTCTCGTCGCCGTAGCGGTGCGCGAGCTCGAGGAGCACGTAGCACTGCGCGAACCACTCCCCGCCGATGGGTGAGCCCGGGAACACGCCGACGGCGGCCGGGCCGATCCGTCCGGCCCGGATCTCCGTCCACATGCGCGCGGCGCTGAGGAACGGCGCGTCCGCCCCATCGGGAAGATCGAGGTAGCGCGGGTCGACCCCGGTCATCTCCGGGTCGAACCGGCGCCAGCGGTCTCCCTCACGAACCTCGACGACGACGTGGTCGTGCCAGAAACCCGGGGAGAAGTAGCCGGCGAACCCGACGCGCGAGCGCGCCTCGCGCCCGTGGTGGCGAAGCATCGAAACGGCCAAGAGCGAGTGGTCGCGACAGCACCCCTGCAGACGCTCCGGCCGCGGCCGCGCCGCCGCCAGCTGGCGATCGTGACGCTCCTGGTCGACGGCCAACTGGGCCTCCACCCACCGCAAGTTGATGTCGCCGCGAGTCGCGGCCGGTAGCGCGTCGCGCTCAGCGACGTAGTGGGCGACCAGATTGCGGGCGACCGCCGAAACGGCCGAGGGCTCGGCGTCGATGCCGTCGAAGAGGGCCCCGAAGCGTCCGGGGTCAGAGAAGGCAGTCTGCGCCGACCAGTCCATGTCTGCCACAGTAAGGAACCTCCGGCGGTATTGCGCCTGTCGATGGTGGAATGGTGCACCACGTTCACTGACCGGAAGAGGGACCGGATGTCCAATGGCACAGTATTTGTGACTGGTGTCGGACGCAGGAGAGGCATTGGGGCCGGCATCGCCCTGCATCTCGCCGATCAGGGATGGGACCTCGCGCTGGGTTACCTCTCCGATTACGACGACCGCGTCGGGCTCGAGCACGGCCCGCAGGACCCGGCAGACATCGCCGCGCGTTGCCGTGCGGCTGGTGCGACTGTGGATCTGCTGCCCGCCGACCTGGCCGATCCCGACGTCCCCGCCCAGCTCATCGCCGCGGCCAACCGGCGCGGCGACCTCACCGCGCTCGTGCTCTCCCACGCGGAGAGCGTCGACTCCTCCATTCTTGACACCACGCTCGAGAGCTGGGATCGGCACTACGCGGTCAACGCGCGAGCATCGTGGCTGTTGATCAAGGCTCTTGCCGAACAGCTACCCGAGCAGGTGAGCGCGGCCCGCGCAGGTCGCGTCGTCGCGCTGACGAGCGACCACACCGCCTACAACTTGCCCTACGGCTCCAGCAAAGGCGCATTGGATCGCGTCGTCGTTGCCGCTGCCATCGAGTTGGCCGGCCGCGGTATCACCGCCAATGCCGTCAACCCCGGACCCATCGACACCGGATGGATGGACGACGCACTGCGCGAAGGCCTGGTCCAGCAGACACCCGCAGGGCGCCTGGGCACGCCCCAAGACACCGCCAACCTCGTGGGATTCCTGCTCTCCCCCGCAGGCGGCTGGATCACCGGCCAGGTGCTGCACAGCAACGGCGGCTTCGCTGCCAAGTAGCCGTCCGGCGCTTCAGCCGGTGTGCGATGCCAGGACCTCCCGGAGCCGAGCGGCGAACGCCTCCGGCTGTCCGGGCCAGCCGGTCTCCGGGCCGGCGAACCCACCGTGGTGGCTGGGAAACATCGTCAATGGCAGGCCCAGTCTCTCAGCCAGCGCCGCGGCCGAGCGTCCCGTCACCTGCCGGGCCGACTCCTCGCCGGCGGCGATCACCAGCCGCACGCCCGACGCGCGCAGCGCGTCGACGTCCGGGCTCCACGCCACCACGCCCTCCGAGTCGCCGGACAGCAGCGGGTCGTCGCGGGAGCCGTCGTCGTCGACAGGGAGGCCGAAAGTCGCCGGGTCCGGGATGGGACGGTCGAAGAAATCGTCGGTGAGTTCCCCCTCCCAGGAGGTGTAGGCGATGAACCGCGCCATGCCGTGGCCGAATCCGCCCTCGTGATAGGCGCGGCTGATGTCCTCCTCGGCGCGACGCACGGCCGCCGCGTCGGACAGGAGGTGAGTGAGTGGTGGCTCGTGCGCGACGAGCAGCTGGACGTCCTCCGGATGCGCGACCACGAGCGCCAACCCGTCCACCGCTCCCCCGCTGCTCCCGAAGACCTCCACCGGACCCGCGCCCAGCGCCTCGATGAGTCGGTGCAGGTCGTCGGCGTGCTGCTGCGGGTCGTTGTCGGTGCGGCCGTCGCTGCGGGTGCTGCGCGCGAGGCCGCGCGGATCGTAGGTGACGACGGTGCGGTCCGGGAAGTGCGACGCCAGAGCGGCGAAGCCGCTGGCGTCCATGGGCTGCCCGATCAGCAGCAGAGGCGGTTGGTTGTCGGCGGTGGGCAGCGGCCCGCGCACGTCGTAGACGATGGTCGCGCCTGGAGTCTCGACGGTGTGGGTGACGGCTTCGATGGTCATGGGGGGTCCCTCCTGAGTCCGTGGTCCTCGACGAGATCGTCACACGGGGTGATGGGCGGCGCAAGAGGCGACAGCGGGCGGTTTTCGCGAAGTACCCACCATGCCGGTGAAATACTGGCCTCAGGCGTGCTCGTGTCGCCTCTTCCTCGCGGCTGGGCCGCGGGTCGAACTGCCGCCGGGCCTGAGGACAGCGTCCGCCGGCCGCATGAGGTGGGGAGGCAGCCATGACCACGACGAATTGGGGCACCGCGACCACGCGCTACATCCACGCAGAGCACGAGCATGTGGCGCGCACCTACGACCCACTCCCGGTGGTCGTGGCGACTGCGGAGGACGTCTGGGTCACCGACGTCGAGGGCAGGCGCTACCTCGACCTGCTGTCCGCCTACTCGGCCCTGAACTTCGGCCACCGCCACCCCGAGCTGGTCAAGGCGGCCGTCGACCAGCTCGGCCGGCTCACCCTGACCAGCCGCGCCTTCCACAACGACCAGCTGGGCGCCTTCGCCGCCGCCCTCGCCGAGCTGTGCGGCAAGGACCTCGTGCTGCCGATGAACACCGGCGCGGAGGCCGTCGAGACCGGCATCAAGGCGTCGCGCGCCTGGGCCCATCGCGTCAAGGGGGTGCCGGATAAGGCCGCGCGGATCATCGTGGCATCCGGCAACTTCCACGGCCGCACCACCACCATCGTGGGATTCAGCGACGACCCCGCCACGCGCGAGGGGTTCGGGCCGTTCACGCCGGGCTTCGTCACCGTGCCCTACCAGGACGCCGCGGCGATCGAGGCTGCCATCGACGAGCACACGGCTGCGATCCTGATCGAGCCGATCCAGGGCGAGGGCGGCGTCATCATCCCGCCGGCGGGCTACCTGCGGAAAGTTCGTGAGCTCTGTACCAAGCACAACGTGCTGCTCATCGCCGACGAGATCCAGTCCGGCCTCGGCCGCGCCGGGATGACGTTCGCGTGCGACCGCGAGGGCGTCGTCCCGGACCTCTATCTGCTGGGTAAGGCGCTGGGCGGCGGCATCGTGCCGGTGTCGGCCGTCGTCGGCAACCGGGACGTCCTCGGGGTGTTCCGGCCGGGCGAGCACGGGTCGACGTTCGGCGGCAATCCGCTGGCGGCTGCGGTCGGGCTGCGTGTGGTGGAGCTGCTGCGGACCGGCGAGTTCCAGGAACGCGCGACGACGTTGGGCCACCATCTCAAGGGGCTGCTCGACGAGCTGCTGGGCCACGGCCTGACCGACGTGCGGGTGGCGGGCCTCTGGGCGGGTGTCGACGTCGACCCGGCGTTTGGAACCGGCCGCGAGGTCGCTGAGAGGATGCTGGCGCGCGGCGTGCTGGTGAAGGACACCCACGGCCAGACCCTTCGCATCGCACCGCCGTTGACCATCCAGGCAGACGACCTGGACTGGGCGGTGGAGCAGCTGAGGCTCGCCCTCAGCTAGGCGCTCCAGATCATGGCCGACCGTTCCATCAACTCCTCGAGGCTCGGCGGGTCCTCGTCGGGTGGTTCAGATTCGGGTGGCCCTGGGTCTGGGCAGGGCGGTGCCACGGCAGTCGGTTGGAGTTGCTCCAGGCGGTGCCGCTGATGCTGTCGTGGTCGGCGCGCCGGGTCGATGTGGCGGGGCGGGGTGAACCAGGGCAGCCCAGTCACCTCGTCGAGATGGACCTGCCACTGCGACTGCTCCGACTGCAACGGGTCCGGCTCCACCACGCGGTGGTGGTAGGGACACAGGAGGACGCCGTTCCCGAGCCCGGTCTCGCCTCCCTGCCACCAAGGGACGATGTGGTGCGCCTCGCACGACGCCGGCTGCGCGGTGCAACCCGGGAACGCACAACCCCGGTCCCGCTGCACCAAGGCGGTCCGGATGCCGGGAGTGAACAGCCGATTCGCGCGGCCCACGTCGAGGGGCTTCGACGCCCCGCCGAGGACCATCGGGACCAGCCCCGCGTCACAGGCCAGCCGACGCGCCTCGCCCGCCGACACGCCATCGACCCCGTCGCCGGCTCCGAGGAGCCCGACACGTCCAAGTCCGGCAGTGAGGGTGGCCAGATCGAGGGTGATGTGCACCTGGGGTCGGTCCAACCCGTGCGCCGGGAGCTCTCCCGCTGAGGCCGCCGCCTGCGTGAGGAGGACCAGCGCATCCGCGCGTCGGGCGTCGCGGCTCGGGATCTCACCGGTGTGCTGGTAGGTGGACGCCGCGGGCATCAACGCGTCCAGCTGCGCCGACAACAAGGCAGCGTCCGACAGCGGTAGCTGTCCGGAGATCCGCATCGAGCCGTGGTGGTCAGGCGAGAGCCGCACAAACCTGGAGCGATGCGCAGACGCCTCCTCACGCGCCAGACGCTTGGCCTCATCCGCCTCCGCCCCATCCGGATCGATCACTTCGACCAATCGCGAAGCCAGAATGCGCAACTCCGAGGGGCCCAGGGTGCCGACGTGGGCCAGGACCTCCTTCTGGCACTCGATGATCTCGGCGCGGGTGAGCCGTGGCGGCAGCTTGCGGAGTCCTGCGACGATCGCCTCAGCCTGGGCCAGCGAGATGCTGCCCTCATTCAACGCCGCCCCGATCAAGGGGAACCTGTCCCCCACGTCCGCGGCCAGGCGGATGACTGCAGTGGCCTGCGACGGTGTGTGCCGCACCGACTGCCGCACACCGTCGATCACCTGATCAGCGGCAGACGCGGTGGCTTCCTGCAGCAAGTGGAGCCGCAGGCCGGCCAGCTGCGCCTCCACCTCATCCACCAGACCCACCAACCCCATCCAGCCGGTCCACCACGGCGCCAGCATCGCCGTCCAGAGCGCCTGCGGCATGCCAGAGCGCGGAGAGGTACCGCTGCCCCAACTCCTGCAAATCGCTCATGTGTTCTATTTTGTCAGGGGCCTCCGACAGTTTCCCCGAAGTGGCGGACTCCTCGTCGCACGGAAATCACGACAGGTCTCTCGGCCACACCGGGCGGCGCAGTGGCCTGCCGTCGGCGCGGAGCGGACCGAACAGCCGCTCCCGCTCGCTGAGCAGCCACCGGGGGGTCAGGAGCCTGGTCAGCCTGGCAGGGCGGTTGAAGGCCAGAGCGGCCATGGGCACCATCAGCAGAGCCATCGCGGCAAGCGCCGCCCAGTGAACTGGACCCAGAGCGCGTCCAGGACCATCCACGAGCAGCATCAGCGAGATCGGGATGGCCAGGAGGGACAGCCAGAGCGCACCTGCCACGCGATGACCCTCCGGGTCTCGGACCATCATCCAGCGAAGCCGGGCCCCCTTCCCCGCATAGGCCAGAGCTCCGACGACGAAGAAGCCGAGCATCCCGGCAGCCACCACGGCGGTCGCGGCGGTCACACCCCAGTCGATGTCACCGTCCACGTCCAGCCCCCTCGATCGCCGCGCCCCTGCCCGAAAGCACCACCACGCTACCCGGTGTTGCTCTGAACCGCGGGAAGTCAAGGTGGTCGACCGCGAACGCACACCCCGTCTGACGCATTCGCGTGTCGATCCCCTCGCCGTGGAATCGGCGGGCCAGTCAGGAGCTCACGACTCGAACGCCTCCACAACCTTCGCCTGATGAGGGCGTCCGACAACGCGGTTGAGCCGCTCTGACATGAGCAGGCCCAGAGCCACGAGAACCGCGAGGTACCACGGGAACAGCCACATGCCCGTCCAGGTCGCGAGCACGCCGAACAACGGCGGCGCCAGGGTCGTTCCCGTGTAGGCGGCGGCCATCTGGATGCCGATGATGGCCTGCGAGTTGCGGCGCCCGAAGTTGACCGGCGTCGAGTGGATGATCGCCGGGTAGATCGGCGCACACCCCAATCCGGCAACGACCAAGCCCACCAGCGCCGAAACATCGGTGTCCAGCGGCAATGCGATCATGACGACGCCGAGTCCGGCGGTCACGAAACCACCGCGGATGAGTTGACGGTCGCCGACCCGGTCCGCGAAGAACCCTGCCAAGAAGCGACCACCGGTGATGCCCAACAGGAACAGGGAGGCGAACGCAGCCGCCGTTCCGGGGGCGACTCCGCGGTGATTCACCAGGTAGGTGGAGGCCCAGAGCATCGCAGTGCTCTCGACGGCGCAGTAGGCGAGGAAGGCGATCAGGACCAAGAGCACACCGGGGATCCGTATCGCCCGTGCCAGCGAGACGTGGCCGCCTGCGCCCCTCCCAGACGCGTCAGCTCCGGACTTCGACAGGTCATCGGTTTCCACGTCGCTGCCCGGAGGCGCGATGCGATTGACCCTGCCCCAGAGCGGCAGGCTCACCACCAACACGACCGTCAGAGCAACCTGAATGAGACCGACGCTGAGGTAAGCACTGGACCAGCCGCGGCCAGAGGTGAGCGCATAGCTCATGATGAAGGGGCTAATGGATGCGCCCACGCCCCAGAAGCTGTGCAGCCAGTTCATGTGTCGGGCGGCGTAGTGCAGGGCGACGTAGTTGTTGAGGGCCGCGTCGACGGCACCGGCGCCCAGTCCGTACGGGATGGCCCAGAGGCACAGCATCCAGAACGAGCCGGAGAAGGAAAACCCGAGCAGTGCCCCCGCCGTGAGCCCGACGCTGACCGCCGTCACGACGCCTGCGCCGAAGCGCCGGGTCACCCGCTCCGAGGCCAGACTGGACACGATGGTGCCCAGCGCAATGACCGTGGTGAGGATGCCGGCGAAGGACACAGGGACATCAAGGTCCCACTGCATCACCGGCCATCCGGCCCCGACGAGCGAGTCCGGGAGCCCGAGGCTCACGAAGGCGATGTAGATGAGCACCAGGAGGAGCGAGTACACGGCGGGGTCATCTGCCTTTCACGGACCACGGGCGGCGAACGCGACACCGGTGGCCGCGCCGCTGCGAGCCTATGCCACAGCCCTGGGGACGCGCTGCTGTGACTAGCTCCAGTCCAAGGGTATGGCCACCAACCGGCTCATCAGCGCTGTTCACGAAGGATCTGAGGTCTGTCGAAACGAAACTGAGTGACGAAGGCATGATCGGTGTTGCCCTCTGCGCTCGCTGCCAACGCTCGTCGCGCATGACATCGAGTTGGGTTACCGGCGTTCGTAGATGTCGCGGCGGTGGCCGACGGCAATGACGAGGACGAGCAGCACGTTGTCGTGGATCTCGTAGATGATTCCGTGGTCACCGGTCCGGACACGCCATTCACCGTCACCGCCCACCAGCTTCCTGGCCCCGCTTGGGCGCGGTTCGCTCGCCAGTAACTCAATCGCCGCCTGGACCCTCCGTTGGGCGACTCGCTCCAACTTCCGCCATTGTCGAACCGCGGCAGGCGCGACTTCGATCCGGTAGTTCATGCGAGGCCGAGGTCGACCTTAACCTGCTCCCAGGGGATCACCGGCTCACCATCGGCGATCTCGGCACGTGCTGCGCGGACAGCCTTGAGATCCGCCAGATCCTCCGCGGCCGCAATGAGCCGATCCAGTTCATCCGCGTCGATGACAGCGGCCACCCGCTGCCCGCGACGAGTCAGATAGACCGGGTCGTGCCCGACACGGGCCGCATCCACGACATCGGCGAGGCGGGCCCGGGCGTTGCTCACAGTCATCTCAGTCACGCCACCCATGATAGACGCCTAAACGGCCAAAATGTACAACTCAGCAGTTTCGGTGAGCACGAAGCGCGCGACTCTCGGCAGCGACCTCGGCAATCAGCACGTGACGCGGGTCCCCTTTGCATCAGCACCGCCGCTCAGACGGAGGCGGGCAACAGCGACGACGGCGTCCCGCTGAAAGTGACGACCAGCTCCCCCAGTCCGGCGACGACGCGGTCGCGCGTCACTTTGTCGCGGACCAGCACCGCGACGGTCTTCAGGCGCCACTTCACCACTGCCCACCCAGGAGCGGACAAGCTCCGCCGCGAAGTCCAACTCCGCCGTCGGGGCGCCACCTGATCGACCGCGGCGCATCGAGCACGTCGCGCGCCGCGATCCCATGGATCCTAGGCGGCCCGACGTCGCGGCCGGGGTGCAGCAGGTTTGCCCATTCACCGGGGAGCTGGCGGTGTCATCAACATAGGCCACAGCGAGCTCGATGATGCGATCCTGCCGAGGAGAAAAGCCAGTGGTCTCTAAGTCAATCACGGCGTAGCCGGACATCCACGGTCCTCAAGAGTCACGATTCGGCAGGACCTGGCGGGAGCGCCGTCACCCATTCTTCAGCTTGCTCAGGACGCCCGTCGGCGAACAACGAATATGCCGAAGGCCCCACGCACCGGGTGGGCTCCAGACTCTCGCGGATGCGGCAAGTGAGGATACGGTCATGCTCGGGGAGCTGAAGGCCAACTGCACAACACGGCATTCCGGATGTCTTCCCGCTGGGCTAACGTCGACCCCATGGGACGGGAGAACAGCGACGAAGCCTACGTTCTAGACCTGTGCGACTCTGCCTTGGGCGAGGTCGGACTACGCCAACATCGATTCAACTGGCTGCGTGGCGACCCCGGAAGGACCGGACGACGAGCGAACCTGCCGGTTGACGGCTACTGGCCCAAAGCGAACGTGGTCGTTGAGTATCGGGAATCGCAGCACCATGAGCCGGTGCCACATTTCGACAAGCCTGAGCGCCTCACTGTGAGTGGAGTGCACCGAGGGATTCAGCGCGCACTCTACGATGCCCGACGAGAAGAACTCATCCCGCAACATGGAATCCGCCTGGTGATCATCTCCGTGCAGGATCTCGCATCTTGATTCACGTGGGCGTCTGCTTCGGGAACGGGACGAAGACCTTCTCGCCGTCAAGCAGCTTCTAGGCCTTGGAACCCATGCCTGACCCTCGGAGTGCGGCAGATCAGGATGTTCCCGACACTTGACCCGCTCATGTTCGCAAGTTACCTTGGATCGATGGAGGATCCAGTCATCGCCCCGTCCGCCCTCAAGCATGGCCTGGGTGAACATGAGATCCTCCACGCCTACCGCAACCCGGTCCGGATCTGGGATCTCGGCGACGGGTTCACCATGATCGTGGGTCCCAACCAGTCCGCGATCTTCTTGGAGGTCGGCTATGTCGATGGCGATCAAGTGCACGTCATCGTCCACGCAATGAAAGCCCGCGAGAAGTTCCTGAGGTGATGACCATGCCACGCACTGTTGACGAGATCCTGCAGCACGCCGACGAGCTGGCGGCGCGCTTCGAGTCCTACGAACCCAATCCAGACGACGAACTCGACGCCGGTGCAGTAGCCCTGCTCCGAGCAGCGGTCGCGGAGCGATCCGAAGCCGAGCGCCACGTGATTGACGCCATCCGCACAGCCCGCGAAGCCGGCATGCCATGGTCAGCGATCGGCGCCTTCGTCGGCACCAGCGGAGAGGCCGCCCGCCAGCGCTACGCAAGCAAGGTCGCCTGACGCACCAGGTGCGGCATGAGCGAGCATGGCTGCTGTCGGCAGCAGAATGGGGTCATGACCATGACCTTGCTCGAGGGTGAACCCGC
>CANMNB010000006.1 GCA_947499145.1 uncultured Arachnia sp. | reverse complement strand
CGGCTTCAATCTCTACTACGGCGGTGTTGGTCAGTTGGGGAACGCGCCCGGGTGGAAATGGCTCGATCTGCGTGCCTTGGCAAGTAGGTATGCCCTGTGGCAGGGAGCTCGTGTCTCACGGGTGGTGTACTGCACTGCGCGTGTCAATGATCCAACGGACCCAGGCCAGACCCAGCGGCAGGCCTTCTATCTGCAGGCTCTCGAAAAGCATGGGTCGGTAGACCGCATCGAAGAGGGCTACTACTCCTGTACGCGAAGGAGTCGGCAATGAGCCGCAACCCCTCTGGTACCAGGGCGCCGACCGTGTTGACAGACCCTCAGAAACACCTTCGTTGGTCTCCAGGATTGCCCGTGCGCCGGACGCAGGACGGGTCCCTGCTCGCCACGGTGAGGAAGCGAGAGGAGAAGGGGTCTGATGTGAATGTCGCCACCCATCTCCTCGTGGATGTCTTGACACGTGCGGTTGATGCGGCAATCGTGATCTCCAACGACTCAGATCTCGCCCTACCTATCCGCGTCGCCCGAGGCCATGTCCCTCTCGGACTGATCAACCCATCGAAGAAGCCGCTGGCTGGTGCGCTGAAGGGCAAACCCGACCACGGCGTCGGTGGTCACTGGTGGCAGCGCCTCGCCCCTCGCGACTGGCTGTCATGCCAGTTGCCGGACCCAGCGGGAGGGATCTCCAAGCCGCCCAAGTGGTGACGGTGTGTTGGGAACGGGAGTGGGGGCGTGGCTTTATGACAGGTGGTCATCTTCGACGTGTTTCCGCAATCGCGGGCTGGGGCTGCTAATCTGTAACTACCAACCCGCTCCTCCACGTGAGGGCGGGTCTTTTCGTCTACTCTGACCACGAGTGAGGGCGGCAGCGGACACCATTCGAGCCGCGTTCTTCGGCACGCGGTCGCGAATGGGTTGGCTCGTAGCACATGCGTAGCACGGCAAGGCCTACCTCTCGGTAGAGTCCTAGTCAGAAGCGTTTCGGCAGGGGTTCGAGTCCCCTATGCTCCACCAGATCGTCATTGTTCAAACCGACGACATTCCCGGTTTGAGGTCCAGATTCCGCAGCGCCCTGCTGGCGGGCGAGCGCCGTACGCTGGACGTCCGGGTTGAACAGGATGTTGAACGGCTCGCCGGGCTGTCCGTTCACGGTGTCGTCGGGCATGACGACGAGCTTGTCGAAGAAGGCTTGGTTGGCCAGGCGGCGTAGTGAGTCGTCAATGCTCATGTAGATCGCGTGGCAGTCTCCGGCGAGGGCGAGGCAGTCTTCGAGGTGGGCTTTGGCTTGGTCGTACTCGATGTCTCCGGCGTTGATCTGTGCGTCGAGGAACGCCAGGCGGCGGGCGGTGCGTTCTTGTTCCTCGCCGAGCAGGTCGAGCGGGATCATGCCGGCGTAGTGGGCTTGGAGCAGCTTCTTACGCTCGTCGCGCAGGCCGTCGCGTTCCGCGGTGTAGGCGTGGCGCTCGTGTCGGGCGGTGGCGTGGAGTCGGTCGAACTCAGAGGTGACCAGTTCGCGGAGCGCGGTGATGATGTGATCGGGTATCTGCACGCGGCGGTAGTGGTCCTCGACGGCGGCTTCGATGTCGGGCACGAACATGGACTTGCGTTCGCAGGTGGTGCGCTTGGAGTGTCGGCCCGCGCACAGGAAGTAGGGGTAGATCACTCCTTGGCTGCTGCGGGCGTTGGACACGATCAGCTGGGAGCCGCACTCGCCGCAGATACTGCCTTTGAGGTAGTGGTCGTGGGCTTGGGTCTTCTCCCGGGCCCTCAGGGGGACGGAGTGCGGAATCTATGTGCGGGTCGGGGACACGACCGATTCCGCGATCGTGATCCGAGGTTCAGTGCTTCGGGTGGGGACCCACGCCGCGGCTGGCATTGGCCACGTGCGGGTGTCTCCAGGTGGCGCCATCTGCCGATGCGGCGGCCGCGGGTGCCTGAATACGGAGGTCTCCATCGACTTGTTACGTGAGTCGCTGCGGATTAGCCACGGCCCCATGTCTCTGCGTGACATCGTGTCTGCGGCCAAGGGCGGCGACCCAGGCTGCCAGCAGGTGATCTCTGACGCGGGTGCCGCAATCGGCTCCGCGCTGGCTGACCTGGCGACTGCGCTCGGTCCTGATCGGATCTCAGTGGGGGGCCCACTGGCCAGAGCCGGGGACATCCTTCTCTCCCCGATCCGTGACGCATTGGAGGCCCGTCCAGTGCTGCGCGGCGCTGAAGGGCTCCTCGGCGCGGGTCACCTTAATGAATCCGCCGAGACTCTCGGCGCCGCCGCCTACGTCTTCGACATGATGTCCTTGGTACCGATGCCGGATACGGCGAGGGGAGGTGGACCACTGTGAGCGAGCCCTTACTGGAAGTGCGAGCCCTGGATAAATCCTTCGGGGGCGTACAGGCACTCGTCGACGTGGACCTCACGGTCGGCGCCGGCGAGGTCGTGGGCCTGGTGGGTGATAACGCGGCGGGTAAGTCAACCCTTGCCCGCACCCTCGCGGGCGTCTACCAACCTGACCGCGGCCACATCCGCTTGGGCGGTGAGCCGGTGAGCCTCCCGTCCACCAGAGCGGCGTTGGACCTGGGAATCGCACCTGTGTTTCAGGAGTTCGCACTCGTCGAGACCCTCGACGTCCCGTCGAATCTCTTCCTGGGTCGCGAGTTGATCCGCGCCGACGGACTTCTCGACGAGGCGCGGATGGAGGAACTGGCGCGCGACTACCTGGATCGATTGAACAGCCGCATCCCCAATCTGCGCACCCCACTCAGCCGTCTGTCCGCCGGGCAACGCCAGTGCGTCGCCATCGCCCGCACCCTCGTCGCCAATCCCCGCATCGTTGTCCTTGACGAGCCGACCGCCTCGCTGTCGGTCAGCCAGACTGCGGAGGTGCTGAGTCACCTCGAGGGCCTTCGCGACCTCGGATTGGGCGTCATCCTCATCAGTCACAACCTCAACGATGTGCGTGCAGTAGCCGATCGAATCGAGGTACTGCGCCACGGCCGCAACAACGGGTCGTTCCGCGCAGACGAGGTCAGCTACGAGGACGTCCTTGGTGCCGTCACAGGGGCGACCCGATACCCGAAGCCCCGCTAGCTTGCGCGGCAAGGCCATCGTCGGCTTGCCTGGCGGGAGGCCTGATCTCCCCGGACCCCCGAGCGATGAGACGCGTGGGCACGGTGACATGTTCGGCGGGCAACTCCTCACCACGAATGCGCGCGAGGAGCCGCCGTGCAGCCAACTCGCCCATGGCGTCGGGATCCTGCGCGATCACGGTGAGACCGGGGCGGATCAGATCCGCCAGGGGAACTTCGTCGAAACCGACCAGAGCGACCGTCTCCTCCAGTCCCAACCTCTGCAGCGCCCGGACCGTAGCGATGGAAACGTCGTTGCGGCCCGAGATGATCGCGGTTGGCGGAGCCTCTGCTGACATCAGACCCTCGACTGCAGCGATGACCTCCGTCTCCGTCGTGAGACCAGTGATTGCGCTGCACCCCACCAGATCCTGAGTGGCGGAGCGGAAGGCGGCTGCTCGCTCCCGCGAGGTGCTGATGGTTTGCACGTTGGCCAGGAAGGCGATCCGCTCGTGACCCCGGGATCTCACGTGATCGACCGCGGCGAGGATTCCCTGGGCGTTGTCCGAGGTGACCGTATCGCAGTCCAGATCGTTGGCCGGACGATCGACGAGCACAACAGGGAAACCGCACTCGATCTCTCGGACCAGGAGATCATGATCAGCCCGCACCGTCATGAGAACCAACCCATCGAGCCGACGCGCGACGAATCCCTCCAGCCGCTCCAGCTCCACGGCCGGGTCGTCCTCCGTGCTGGCAGCCAGCGTGATCATCCCGGCCTCGTTGGCGACCCGCTCAATGGCCCGGTGGACCTTGGAGTCGAAGGCGTTCCCCACACTCGACAGGAGCAGTCCGATGGCTCCGGGGCTGCCGTCCAACCGCCGGAGGTCCGACGCCTGCTTGTGCATGACGTAGCCCAGATCCCTCGCTGCCTTCCGCACGCGTTCCGCCGTGGCCGGAGCCACGTTCGGCTCGCCCCGCATCACGCGGGAGACGGTCTTGATCGCCACCCCGGACACGCTCGCCACCTCTCGCATGGTGGGACGACGAAGGTGCATTGACATGCTGACATAGTGCCAGAAAGGTGGAAAGGCTGTTGACAAGGAGCTCGCTCTCGCTTACCCTCGAATTGACAACGTTGTCATAGTGAAAGGAACCCATATGCTCCGAAGACTCCTAGGGGCCTCTCTGGGCCTGGCGGTGGCAATCGGCGCCGCTGCCCTCCCGGCCGCGGCCGATCTGAATCTGGGCGAAGAGCCCTACCGCCCGGCGTACCACTACAGCCCAGAGACCAACTGGATGAACGACCCCAACGGGCTCGTCTACCACGACGGGGTGTACCACCTCTACTACCAATACAACCCGCAGGCAGCCACCTGGGGGAACATGTCCTGGGGCCACGCCACCAGCCCCGACCTCGTGAACTGGGTGGAGCAGCCGTTGGCGATCGGTCAGACGTTCAACGACGCGGGGCAATCCATCGAGGACATCTTCTCCGGCTCCATCGTGGTCGACACCGAGAACACCAGCGGCCTCGGCACGGCTGACAACCCCCCGCTCGTCGCGCATTACACCAGTGCATACACCGGCGACCATCCGACTTTGGCTGGGATCCAGGCGCAGTCGGTCGCGTACTCGCTCGACGGCGGGTACACGTGGGAGAAGTACGAGGGCAATCCCGTGCTCGACCGGGGGTCGAACAACTTCCGCGATCCCAAGGTCTTCCGCTACACGTCGCCCGAGACCGGGGAGTCGTACTGGGTGATGGTGACCGTTGAGGCGCTGGCGCACGAGGTCCTGATCTACCGGTCTGACGACCTTCTCCACTGGAGCTACCTCTCCACGTTCGGGCCCGCCAACGCTACGGGCGGCATCTGGGAGGTCCCGGACCTGTTCCCGCTCCCGGTCGAAGGGGCCGACGAGACCAAGTGGGTCATGATCGTCAACCTCAACCCCGGCTCGCCGGCGGGCGGCTCGGGCGCGCAGTACTTCGTCGGCGAGTTCGACGGCGAGACCTTCACCGCCGAGAACGTCGTGACCGGCGAGGAGGCCGTGCCTGGCACGGTCATCGAGGACTTCGAGTTCGGGTCGTGGGCCGAATCGGACTGGACCGTCGTCAACGAGTCGGGCGACTTCAACGGGCCCTTCGGCGACGGCCCCCAGGCTGGGGCCTGGCGTGATCAGCAGGCGGTCGCGGGATACCGCGGCGACAGCTTGGTCAACAGCTTCGTCGGCTGGGACTGGCCCACCGGCACCATGACGTCGGCACCCTTCGAGGTTGAGCAGCCGTGGTTGAACCTCCTCGTGGGCGGTGGCAACCATCCCCGTGTCGAGGGAGGCCAGATGGGCAATGAGCCACCCGCCGGCAGCCTGCTCTGGAATGGTTTCGAGGGCTTGCGTGACGGTTCCAGCCTCGCCGACATCGGTTGGGTGGGTACCGGCGATCTGCAGGCCACCCGCAGCCCCTCCTACGCTGGTGGCGACTACTACATCGGCGACGCCCGCATCAACACCTGGGAAGGCGGGCCCAACGGCGACGACAATAAGGGTACGCTCTCTTCGCCGTCGTTTGAGATCAGCGGCGATTACATCTCCTTCCTCATCGGCGGCGGTCATGAAAGGCCGGGTCTGGCTCTCGAGCTGATCGTCGACGGTGAAGTGGTGCGCACCGCAGCCGGCCAGGACGCCGGCGCGCTTCAGTGGACGACGTGGGATGTCGCGGAGTTCCGCGGACTCGAGGGCACACTCCGGATCGTCGACGAAGTCGGAGGGGGCTGGGGCCATCTGACCTTGGACCACGTGGTGGTCGGGGACGAGCCGGCTCTGCCCCGTTCGTCCGAAACCACTGTCAACCTGGTGGTTGACGGTGAAGTCGTGCGCAGCGCAACCGGCAACGATTCCGAAACGCTCGACTGGGCGTCATGGGACGTCGCCGAGTTCATCGGCAGCGAAGCCGAGATCATGATCGTCGACAACAACCGCTTCGGCTGGGGCCACATCCTCGTCGACGACATCGTCGCCAGCGATGCTGCGCAGCCCCGCCGCATCGAAAGCTACGACTGGCTCGACTGGGGCCCCGACTACTACGCGGCCATTTCGTTCGCGAACGTGCCGGACGGACGACGCATCATGATGGCGTGGATGAACGACTGGCGCTACGCCAACGCCATCCCCACCGCTCCGTGGCGTAGCGCCAACGCGCTGCCCCGCGAACTGACCCTGCAACTGGTGGACGGCGCCTACGAACTGGAGCAGGCGCCCGTTCGTGAACTGGCGTCTCTCGAAGTGAAGTCCGACAGGCTACGACGCACCAACGTCACGGTGGCAGACACTGCCACCGCACTGCCCTGGTCCTCGGATGCCTACAAGCTCGAGGTCACCGTCGATCCGCAGGACGCCACTTTCGCCGGCGTCGCCGTGCGCACCAACAGCGCGTTCGGAGACGAGGGCGGCGAAGGCACCCTGATCGGAATCGATACTGCAGCGGGACGGCTCGTCGTGGACCGCACGAGCGCCGGGGAGGACTCGTTCCACCCCCAGTTCGCGGCCGCCTATTCAGCACCTCTGATCCACGAGGACGGACGGCAGACCTTCACGGTCTACGTCGACAGGTCGTCGGTCGAGGTGTTCGCCGACGGCGGCCTCCGCACGATCACGAGTCAGATCTTCCCCGATCCCGACTCGCTGGGGCTCTCACTAGTCAGCGAGGGAGGCACCGCCCGGTTCGTCTCGGTGGTGGCGACGCCGCTCACCCCGAGTGTCCACACCGGCGCCCAGGCGATGGAGGCCGAGGTGACGTCCGCCCAGTGCAAGGCCGGAGTGATTGTGACCGTGACGAATCCGACGGACGAGAGGCAGAGCGTTCGGCTTGACTCGGTTTCGGGCCACCGCAACGTGACTCTCGCAGCCGGTCAGACCGCTCAGGTCCGCTTGAACGGGAAGCCCGCCAAGGAAGCCGGCAGCCTGACGATCGAGGCCACGGCGAGGCCGAGCCAGACGACGAGCTGGACTTCCGTCAGCATGCCCGCCTGCAGCTGATCACCAGAAGAACCGGCGCGCGGCCCTACGCCGCGCGCCGGTTCTTTCTGTCGTAGGGCGCATGCGGGCTGGGATTCTACCGGGTGATCTACGCTGGCCAGCATCCAGCGTCAGGAGGCACAATGCTGATCCTCGCCATCGGATCTCGCGGCGACGTCCAACCTGCGGCCGTGCTCGCCGGTGCGCTCAAGCGGGCAGGGGTCGGAGCCCGCGTCGTCGGGCTCAAGGAGTACGCCGACGTCGCCTCCGAACTCGGCGCCGACTTCGTCCCCGTGGACGCGAGTATCGCGGATGCGATCGGCTCGACGCGAGGCCACCTCGGACGCCTCGCCGCGGGTTCCCGCCCTGGCCAGGCCGTGCTGTTGCACAGCTGGAGCGCCGCGATCGCCGGTGCCGTGAGCGACGCGGTGCTCGCGGCTCTGAAGCCCGGGGAGTCTCTCCTCAGCGGTGTGCTGACCCGCGACGTCGCCAGCGCGCTGGCCGGCGACCGCAAGGTGGGCACGTTGGTCTTCAGCGGGCTGCTGCCGACCAGGCACGCCGAGAGCCACTTCCTGCACAACTACTTCACCCGGCTGGACAGCTACAACCGGTGGGGATCAGCGCTCGGCTGGACGATGAGCTCGAGCGTGGGGTTGTCGTTCGGGCGCGAGATGCGCCGTCGGCTCGGGCTCCCCCGGCTCGGCGTCAGACGCGCGGCGGTCGAGGCGGACCGCCACCCCATCGTGGTCGCGGCCAGCCCGACCCTCGTGCCGCCGGCATCGGACTGGCCAGCCAACGTGCACCAGACCGGATTCCTCGCCGCCCCGGTGCCGGACTTCCAGCCCGACGACCACCTCGCACACTGGCTCGGGTCCGGAGCCGTCTACGTGGGCTTCGGCAGCATGACCGGCGGCGCCGATCTCGACTCGCTGACGATGCTGTCAGCGGCGGCCCGGATCGCGGACCGGAAGGTGGTGACGATTGCCCCGCCCGGCGTCGATCCCGGTGCTGTCTCCGAGCGCGTGCTTGCGGTCGGGTCCGTCCCGCACGCCTGGCTCTTCCCTCGGTGCGCGGCGGTGGTGCACCACGGCGGCTCGGGGACAACCCACGACGGTCTTCGCGCGGGCGTGCCCAGTACGGCCGTGCCGCACGGCGTCGATCAGCCCTACCACGGCTGGCGGCTGCAGCGCCTCGGCGTCGGACCAGCGCCGCTGCCCGTTCGAAAGCTCTCGGCCGAGCGTCTGGGCGCGCTGCTCCGCGACTTCCCGGAGGACGAGGGATTCCGCGCCCGCGCCGCGCAGGTGGGCGAGCGCATCCGCAGCGAGGACGGCGTCGCTCTCACCGTCGACCACCTGATCGGCCTGGGTTTCTCCTGACCGCCACCCCGCCGCACGCAACGCCAACCGAGACGGCCGAACGCCAACGCGAATAGCTCGTCGCCAACCCGACCCAAGGGCATGCACCCCGGAATGCCCGGCCACGGCTTCGTCCTCATCGATGGCGAGGGCGTCCAGCGCTGGTACGGCAACTACCCCTCCATGTGGCTCGCCCCCCAGGACCTCCTCGACGAGGCTCTTGGACGCTTGGAATGACCGGCCCCTCGATGTGCCCAGGTGCGGTTCCTTGACCGAACCTTGACCCGCCGGGGTGGATTCGCGTCGGACGGCTTGGCAGGCTTGGGCTCGGACCGAACCACCTGCAGGAGAGATACCGATGATCCGTTCACGCCTGGCCGCCCTCGTAGCCGTTCCGCTGCTGTCCCTCGGCGTCCTGTCCGCCTGTTCGACGCCCGACACCGTCACCGAGTCCACGGCTCCTACCGCCGGGACGGGCGGTGCATCCTCGGCCGAGTCCGGCCTGCTCGAGGCCCAGGGGCTCGCAGGCAAGTCCGGACGCGAGGTCGTCGAGGCCCTGGACCAGCTCGACGTGGACCGTCCGCTCGCCGTCGGGGCCTCGGTCCGCTACGACGAGGTCCTGGTCAGCGACGGCGTCACCGAGGAGGTCCTGCCCATCGACGGCGACGAGTTCTACCTCTCCCTTGCGCCGTACGAGACGTTCACCCACGAGTGCTACTTCCACAACCTCGGCACCTGCCGCGGGGAGCTCGCGGAGACCGACGTGCACGTCACCATCACCACCGACGACGGCGAGGTCCTGGTGGACGAGGACGCCACGACCTACGCAAACGGGTTCGTGGGCTTCTGGGTGCCGAAGGACGTAAGCGGGACCATCGTCGTCACGAAGGACGGCAAGACCGCGGAGTCGCCCTTCTCGTCCGACGCCGAAGGCGCCACCTGCGTGACGACGCTCCGGCTCGCCTGAGGGGCGCTCCCGCCTCGACACGCCGCCTTCGGCGGCTACTCGGCGGCCGTTTCTCGTTCGCCGAGGAGGCGCGTAGCGCCCGTTGGAGGGAAGCTTGCCTCCTTGCGGCGTATTGACCCTGTGGCGTCCTAGCGTCGGTAGTAGGACCACCGACGAAGGGAGCCGACCATGGCCGAGCAAGCACAGCACTCCGACGAGTCGCACCAGGATGCCGGCGGCCACTCGATGGCCATGTACTGGAAGTTCGGAGCCATCCTGCTGGTGAACCTGTTCCTGATGTGGGCCCTCAGCATGTCCATGGTGCGCAGCATTGATCACTTCTACTTCAATCCCAGCAATCTCTACATGGCCGTGCTGATGGTGGCGGCCATGGCGGTGCTGATGACGGTGGGTATGTGGTCGATGCTGAAAAACACCACGCTCAACATCATCCTGCTGGTGGGGTTCCTGGCGCTGTTCCTGACCGCGTTCTTCATGGGTCGGGCTGAGGTAGGGGTGGGGGACGAGGGCTTCTCAAGTCCATGATCCCGCACCACTCGCGCGCCATCCTCGTGTGTCAGGAGGCCAACATCACCGATCCGGAGATCGAGCAACTCTGCGTCGAGATCATCGACGCGCAGCAGAAGGAGATTGCGCAGATGGAGGACATCCTCGAGCGCTACGAGTGAGCGGCCGGAGTCCACGCCCGGCCGAGGTCGCATGCATTAGTATATGCGTATGCATGCGGATAACGAGGTGCCGGCGGAGTTCATCGACCTCGCCGCCGAAGTGCTCGCGCTCCTGTCCGACCCGACCCGCATCCGTTTGGTCCTGGTCCTCGACAGAGCCCGTGAGTTGTCGGTGGGGGAGCTGGCGGCTGCCGTGGGCAAGGCCCCTTCGGCTGTGTCCCAACACCTCGCGCGACTTCGCATGGCACGGATGGTGACCACACGCCAGGACGGAACCCGGGTGCTGTACAAGTTGGCCGACGAGCACGCACCCCGTGTGATCCTGGAAGCCGTCCGCCAGGCCGAGCACTCCGTCGCCACCAGCGGTCAGGTCCCGCTGCATCACACCGACGACGCCTGATCGCCGTGCTCCAGGTGCTGGGCAATCCGACCTACCGGAACCTCTTTGCGGCGCAGGTGATCGCGCTGCCGGGAACGGGGCTGCTCACCATCGCCCTGGGGCTCCTCGCTTTCGACGTCGCCGGTGACGATGCCGGCGCGGTCATGGGCGTCGCCATGACGATCAAGATGCTGGCCTACGTCGGTGCAGCCCCGGTCGTCTCGGCGATCCTGTCGCGGGTCCCCCGCAAGCCACTGCTGATCGGTGCCGACGTCGTACGCGCCGTCGTCGCCCTGTGCCTGCCCGTCGTCGACCAGGCGTGGCAGATCTACCTGCTGATCTTCGTGCTGCAGTCAGCGTCAGCCACGTTCACCCCGGCCTTCCAGGCTCTGATCCCATCGGTGCTCCCGGACGAGAGGCACTACACCCGTGCGCTCTCGCTCTCCCGTTTGGCGTACGACACCGAAGCCCTCGTGAGCCCGATGCTCGCCGCAGCGCTGTTGACGGTGCTCAGCTACGAGAACCTCTTCCTCGGGACCGTCGCGGGTTTCGTCGGGTCGGCGTCGCTGGTGGCCGTCACCACCCTGCCACGTGTGCCGGCGCCTGCGCCGTCCCCCTTCCTCCGTCTGCTCACCCATGGGCTCGGATGCTTCTGGCGCAGCCGAGAGTTGCGGGGCCTGATGGGGCTGAACCTCGTCGTCGCGAGCACCACGGCCATGGTCATCGTGAACTCGGTGGTGGTCGTGCGCTCCCATCTGGGTCGGGGTCAGGATGACCTGGCCGTACTCTTTGCCGCCTTCGGGCTCGGCTCCATGGTGGTGGCGCTCGCGGCTCCGCGCATGCTGGACCGTGGCTCGGACCGGAGGCTCATGTTCTCGGGGGCTGCTGTGCTGCCTGTGGCGCTGGCTGTTTCCGGGCTGGTCCTGGGTTGGGTGCCTCCCGGGTCCGCGTGGGGGTGGCTGTTGGCGCTCTGGTTCGTCATGGGGGCTGCGACGTCGGCGGTCCTGACTCCGGCGGGCCGGCTGTTGCAGCGGAACTCGACGGAGGAGACGCGTCCGCCGGTATTCGCGGCCCAGTTCTCCCTCTCCCATGCCTGCTTCCTCCTCACCTACCCGCTGGCGGGCGTGCTGGGTGCGTGGCTGGGGCTGCCTGTTACGGCGACGGTGTTGGTCGCCGTCGGAATCGCCGGACTGGTCGTCGCGGGGCTGTCCTGGCGGTCGGCCGCGCCGCGGTCCGCCTCGGACCGGGTGCTCGTCTGACGGCTACTACTGGAACAGCGCAGCCCGCAGCCGTGCCGAGTACTGGGATGCCTCGCCCTCGTCGTAGCGGGTCCGCGGCCAGAAGAACCCTCGGAGCCCGTCGCCCTTGGTCCTCGGGACCACGTGGACGTGCAGGTGCGGGACGGACTGGCTGACCACGGTGTTGATGGCGGTGAAGCTCCCCTGGGCGCCGAGGGCATCGACGACAGCCGCCGCCATCCGCTGCACCATCGAGAAGAGGGGCGTGGCGAGGTCTGCGGGGAGGTCGACGAGCGTGTCCACGTGGGTGACGGGGCAGACCAGGACGTGCCCCTTGAACACGGGCCGATGGTCGAGGAACGCGATCACGTGCTCGTCCCGGTGGACGACGTGGGCGTCGATCTCACCTGCGACGATCCCGCACACCAGGTCCCGTGGCTGGATCTCCATCACCTCATTGTGGCGTCCGGGTGGTCCGGTCCGTGGTCGCTCGGGCACACCTGTCGGCACCCTGCTACGAATGGGGCATGTCAGCCCAGTTCGCGGAGATCAGTGATGGACACCGTGACTTCATCAGCGCCCAGCACGTGTTCTTCGTCGGGACTGCGGCGCGGGACGGCAGGGTCAACGTCTCCCCCAAGGGTCTGGACTCACTGCGTGTCGTCGGGCCCAACCGGGTGCTGTGGTTGAGCGTCACCGGCAGCACGAACGAAGCAGCTGCCCACGTGTTGGTCGACCCCCGCATGACCCTCATGTTCTGCTCGTTCGAGCGCAAGCCCCTGGTTCTGAGGCTCTTCGGGCAGGCGTGCGTCGTCCACGAGGGCGACTCGGACTGGCTGGAGTTGCTGGGCCACTTCCCGTCCGTGCCCGGCGAGCGCAACATCTTCGACGTGCACGTCGACCTCGTCCAAACGTCCTGTGGGTTCGGCGTGCCCCTGATGGACTTCGTGGGTGAACGCGACACCTTGGTCCAGTGGGCTGAACGGAAGGGCCCCGACGGCTTGCGACGCTACCGCCAGGAGAAGAACCGGGTCAGCATCGATGGGCTGCCGACGGGGCTGCCGCGGATGGGATCCCCGGAACCCCCCGACGCTGAGTGAGCTGGGTCAAAGGGCTTGGAGGCACCAGTCGATGGGGGGTCAGGCCAGCGAGCTGTAGGCGCCGCCGTCGATGAGGTTGGTGAAGCCCAGGTCCTCCATGATCGAGATCGCTGCTGCGGACCGGTTGCCCGAGCGGCAGTAGACGACGTAGGTGTCGTCCTTGGGCAGCTCGCTGACCCGCTCCACGAAGTCCGGCGCGGACACGTCGATGTTCAGCGCGCCCTCGACGTTGCCGCTCTCGTACTCGGCTGGGGTGCGTACGTCGACGACGGTTGCACCGTTGTCGATCGCCGCGCGGGCCTCGTCGCCGCCCCCACAGCTGGTGAGGCCGATGGCGGCGAGCAGGGCGAAGACAACGACGGCGAGGGTGCGGCGGAGGTTCATGGGCACGAGTATATACCCCCCTGGGTATTTCTCAGTGTCCGAAGCTGTCGGGGTCCGAGAGCCGATAGTCAGGGTTCGCGAGGGACGTGAGTCGAGCGATGTCCTCCGGCGGGAGTGTGACGTCGAGGGCGGCGAAGTTCTCGCGCAACCGATCCGGGTTCCCCGACTTCGGGATGGGCACCAGTCCCTGCTGGAGGTGCCAGGCGAGGACCACCTGGCTGGGGGTCGCGTCGACGGTGCTGGCGGTGTCGACGACGACCGGGTCGTCCACCAGACCCTTCCCCGCCAGCGGCGCCCACGACTCGGTGACGATGCCATGCGCGTCGTGGAAGGCACGCTCCTCGCCACGGTCGGCGTAGGGATTGCACTGGATCTGGTTGACCTCCGGTGCGACGCCGGTGGCGTCGATGACGCGTTGCAGATGGACGGGGGTGAAGTTCGAGGTGCCGATGGCCTTGACGAGCCCGCGGTCGCGGGCCTGGATGAGTCCCTCCCAAGCCGTCACGTAGAGGTCCTGGTCGGGGTTCGGCCAGTGGATGAGGAGGAGGTCGATGTAGTCAAGGCCGAGACGCTGCAAGTTGCCGTCGACGCCCTTCAGTGCATTCCCGTGCCACTCCCGATTGAACTTGGTGGTCACGAACAGGTCCTCGCGAGGCAGTCCGGAGGCGCGCACCGCGTTCCCCACCCCGGCTTCGTTTCGGTAGTTCTCGGCGGTGTCGATGAGCCGGAAACCGATCTCGAAGGCAGTCAGCGCCATTCGCTCGACTTCGCGATCGTCGAGCGGCCACGTGCCGGCGCCGATCACGGGCATGTCGGTGCCGCCGGTCAGGTGCCGGGTCGGGGCGAGTCGCGTCATGTGTGGTCCTCTCAATCGCGGATGATCATGGCCAGGCCGCCGAAGGCGGGGAGTTCGACGTTGAAGCCCCTGAGGTCGTCGACGTTGCCCACCTTGCGTCGCGTGCTGAGGTCGAACACGCGCCCGGCGGGGAGGTGGTCGGACTGGATGCGCGCGTCGATCTTCTCCGCGCCGAAGTTCAGGGCCGTGACCTGGATGGCACCGATCTCGAGCTCGTTGACCAGGACCAACAGGGACTTGTGGCCAACCTCCGGGACGTCGACGAGGGCAGCGGAGTCGATGCCGTTGCGCTTGCGGACCCGCAGCACCTGCGACAGTCGCGAGGCGAAGGAGTTCTCCTTCTTCAACTGGTCGGTGACGGAGCCGTACAGAGCGCGTGCCCGGGGCATGCCGGAGGGTGACTTCTTCGCCTCGGGGGCGACGCCGAGCAGGTCGTAGGCGCCTCGCTCGATCCAGCGGGTGTCGCCGGAGCTGATGAGCGCCTTCACGTCGCTGCGGGGGAGCGGGAGCGCCCCGACGAGGTCCCAGCCGGAGAGGGCGAAGACGCCGGGCTGCCAGGCGTTGTACATGCACAGCAGCAAGTGGGCGCTGGCGATGCGCCGGACGTCGGCGTCGGTGATCTCGTCGAGGTCCGTGATTCCCAGGGACGCGGTGACGACGGACGCCGTCGTGGAGGCGATGCCGTTCTGGGTAAACACCGCGTTGTACGGGGCGGCATCACCCGTGAGGCGATCGCGCATGGTCTGGCGGATGTGCTCGGCCAGGTCCGCGCCCCGGTAGTCCTCGCCTCCCAGGGTGTAGACGTCGTCGTGGTGGGCTGCCGCGAAGTGCACGAGCTCATAGGTCAGCTCGTCGTGGTTCTGCATGGCGTGGACGAGGGAGGCCTGGTCGATCCCGATCTCCATGGCCTCGCGCAGAACGAGGCGCAGGAACTCCGTGTCGCTGGTGGCCAGCGCCACTTGGGCTGCCGGTCGGGTGATGAAGTCGTAGGACAGGTCCGGACCGACGGCTCCGGTGCGCTGGATGTCGTCGATGGCCAGGTTGAGCTCCTGGAACGTGAAACCACCCACCTTCCGCACCAGCGAGCCGATCAGCTGGTTGGCCGCCTGGGACAGCGGGTGTCCCTCGGACCACGCCGGGGCGTCCACCGAGCGCTCGACGCCCAGGAATCCGTTGGCGTCGAGTCGCAGTCCGCCGGAGCCGAGGTCGAGCAGCGAGTGGAGCGCGTCCCCCATGACAAGGCGCATCCCGGCGCAGGTGGGGTCGAGCCAGTTGATGGTCGGCTGCCCCTCCTTGAAGTAGTGCAGGTACACCCACCGACGAAGGGTTCCCTTGTAGTCGCGGATCGGGGGCGTGACCGACCAGTTGGTCTCCTTCACGCCGGGTTCGTAGAAGATCACGCGCTGGAGCGCCCCGATGATGTAGCCCTCCTCGGCGAGGGCCTGCTCGACGTCGGGTGTCAGGTTCACCGAGTCCCGGCCCTCGGGGACGTCGGGCAGCAGGTGCCAGGCGGACTCCGGGATGTCGATCATGTGATAGATGCCCGGATAGTCGCGATAGTTCAGCTCCGCGAGCCGGAAGTCCGCGCCCTTGCCCGTGTGGCCCGGGACGATGTCGTCGATGATGGTCCCGCGGTGCTTGGCTGCCACCTCCGCCATCTCGCGGTACTCGTCCTCGGTACCGAACAGCGGGTCGATCGCCATGGCCATGCGGTCGAAGTGGCCGTCGACACTCGGCGTCGGCTCCCAGCCGTCCAGTCCGCCGGCCAGCTTCACCGGTCCGGTGTGCACGGCGTCGATGCCGATCTGTGCGAAGGCCTCCCACAGCTCGTTCGATCCGAGCGACGCGAGGAAGGACTGGCCGGGTGCGGTGATGTGCGACAGGGGATAGGCGGTGTACCAGACCGACGCCCGCTGCAGCGCGGCGCGGGGGTCCGGGTGGGCGTAGGGGTTGGACCACATCAGGTGCTTGCCGGCGAGCTGGCGCGAGACCTTCTCGGCGTCGTGGAGCATGGACTGCTCCTCGAGCCACTCGACATACGCCCGGTTGGAACCGGAGGGCTCGAACGGCGGGGTGATGGGGCTCTCGTCGACCTGTCGCCGCCGGGCCTTGGGGCGAAGCCTTGCTGGGCGTGCCGCGAACCTGGCCTCGTCGAAACTGAGCTCCGGAAGGACCTCCTCGTGGTCCTCCGCGGGGGCGTGAGTGGCCCCGTCGGTGGCCGTGCTTGGAGCGTCGTCGTCATGGGTCGGGGTCGACTCGACGGCGGGCTGCTCGTCGACGGGGGCCTTGTCCTCACTGCGCTTGCTCACCTGCACGAGGCTACCGGCTTCCCCTTCCACCCGCCCCCGCGACGAAAATCGATCAGTGATCGATCTTCCCCTGTCTGATGGGGAATCCAGATCTCGATCGATTCTCGCGATGACGGAAGAGGGGGGTCAGTGGTGCATTGTCGGAAGCGGACGGGGGAAAATCGATCAGTGTTCGATTTTCGGAAAGACGCCCGACGCCGCGGCCGACAGCGAGCTCGACGGCGAGGAGCGGCGGCGACGGTGATGACGGTCGGTCGGGAATATCCGGGAGTGGATGCAAGTTGAGTGATGTAGACTCAACTTGAATTCCGACTCTGGAGGAACGTGATCGTGAACACCGAGAAGCTGACTGCCAAGAGCCGTGACGCGGTGACCTCCGCGGTCCGGCAGGCCCTGACCAACGGCAACCCCAACGCCGAGCCGGCCCACTTGCTGCACGGCATGCTGATGGTGCCGGACAACACCGTCGGACCGCTGCTCGAGTCCGTCGGCACCAACCCACGCATCGTCGACGACGCTGCCGTCGGCGCCATCGGCAAGCTGCCGTCAGCCACGGGCAGCTCCGTCACCCAGCCCGCCATCTCTGGCGCCCTGGCGCGGGTGCTCGCATCCGCCGAGACCCTTGCCGACCAGCTCGGCGACCAGTTCGTCGCCACTGAGCACCTGCTCATCGCGCTGGCGCAGGTGCCCTCCGAGGCCCAGACCGTCCTGAAGGACGCGGGGGTGCGTTCCGAGGAGCTGATCGAGAAGTTCAACGAGGCCCGTGGCGGGAAGCGCGTCACGTCGGCCGAGTCTGAGGGCGGCGAGTCCGCGCTGGACAAGTACTCCATCGACCTCACCGAGCGCGCCCGTTCCGGCAAGCTCGACCCGGTCATCGGTCGCGACTCAGAGATCCGTCGCGTCGTGCAGGTCCTCGCCCGCCGCACCAAGAACAACCCGGTGCTGATCGGCGAGCCCGGCGTCGGCAAGACCGCCGTCGTCGAGGGACTTGCCCTGCGCCTGGTGGAGGGCGACGTCCCCGACTCCTTGAAGGGTCGACGCCTGGTCTCCCTCGACCTCGCGTCCATGGTCGCCGGCGCCAAGTACCGCGGCGAGTTCGAGGAGCGACTGAAGGCCGTCCTCAACGAGATCCGCGACGCCGAGGGCCAGATCATCACGTTCATCGACGAGCTGCACACCGTCGTCGGGGCGGGCGCCTCGGGCGAGGGTGCGATGGACGCCGGCAACATGCTGAAGCCGATGCTCGCCCGGGGTGAGTTGCGCATGATCGGTGCGACGACGCTGGACGAGTTCCGCGAGCGGATCGAGAAGGATCCCGCCCTTGAGCGCCGGTTCCAGCAGGTCTACGTCGGGGAGCCGTCGGTGGAGGACACCGTCGCGATCCTGCGCGGCCTGCGCGAGCGCTACGAGGCGCACCACAAGGTGCGGATCACCGACTCGGCGCTGGTGGCCGCTGCTGCGCTGTCCGACCGCTACATCACCTCCCGCCAGCTCCCGGACAAGGCCATCGACCTGATCGACGAGGCCGCCTCCCGCCTGCGGATGGAGATCGACTCCTCGCCGGAGGAGATCGACATGCTGCGCCGCGACGTCGATCGCATGACCATGCAGGTCTTCCACCTGGAGAAGGAGGAGGACGAGGCGTCGAGGGAGCGGCTCGCCGCCCTGCGCGCCGAGCTGGCCGACGAGCAGGAGAGGCTGCGCGGTCTGGAGGCTCGGTGGGAGCAGGAGAAGTCGAGCCTCAACCGGGTCGGCGACCTCAAGGAACTAGTGGACCAGCTCCGCATCGAGGCCGACAAGGCCCAGCGTGCCGGCGACCTGACCCGCGCGTCGCAGATCCTCTACGGTGAC
This sequence comes from uncultured Arachnia sp., assembly GCA_947499145.1. GTDB lineage: Bacteria > Actinomycetota > Actinomycetes > Propionibacteriales > Propionibacteriaceae > Arachnia. The sequence continues at coordinate 117,535 of CANMNB010000006.1, read as the reverse complement.
ATCCCGGCCGTCGAGCGCGAGCTTGCCGAGGCCGAGGCCACGGACGCCGCGCCGTCGATGGTCTCCGAGGAGGTCTCCGAGGGAGACGTCGCGGAAGTGGTGGCGGCGTGGACCGGCATCCCCGTCGGCCGGCTGCTGCAGGGCGAGTCCGAGAAGCTCCTCCACATGGAGGACCGGATCGGCGAGCGCCTGATCGGCCAGCGCACGGCGGTCAAGGCCGTCTCCGATGCCATCCGACGCTCGCGTGCCGGCATCTCGGACCCCAACCGCCCGACCGGTTCGTTCCTCTTCCTCGGCCCCACAGGCGTCGGCAAGACGGAGCTCGCCAAGTCGCTCGCCGACTTCCTGTTCGACGACGAGACGGCGCTCGTGCGCATCGACATGAGCGAGTACTCCGAGAAGCACTCCGTCGCCCGCCTCGTCGGTGCCCCTCCCGGCTACGTCGGGTACGAGGAGGGCGGCCAGCTCACCGAGGCCATCCGCCGACGCCCGTACTCCGTCGTGCTGCTGGACGAGGTGGAGAAGGCCCACCCGGACCTGTTCAACATCCTGCTGCAGGTCCTCGACGACGGACGACTCACCGACGGTCAGGGCCGCACGGTGGACTTCCGCAACACGCTGCTGATCATGACCTCGAACCTGGGGTCCCAGTTCCTGGCTGACGTGACGATCGCCCCGGAAGAGACTCGCGAGAAGGTGATGGGCGTAGTCAGGCAGGCCTTCAGGCCCGAGTTCCTGAACCGCCTGGACGATATCGTCTTGTTCGACCCTCTGACGCAGGAGGAATTGGGTCAGATCGTCGAGATCCAGCTGGCCAGGCTGAACGCCCGGTTGGCGCCGCGACGGATCACGGTGGAGGTCAGCGAAGACGCCAGGCAGTGGCTCGGCCGGATGGGATTCGACCCCATCTACGGGGCCAGGCCACTCCGACGCCTGGTGCAGACCACCGTCGAGGACCAGCTCGCCCAGCGACTGCTGGCGGGGGAGATCCACGACGGGCAGACCGTGCGGTTCGACCTCGACGATTCGGGCGAGTCGATCCACATCGCCTGAGACACCTGGAGATGAGCGGCCGGCGGCGTCACCGGCCGCTCATTCCATGCCTCGACGAATGTCAGCCGACGCCGGCCTCCGCGAACGTCGACATCTCTCCCAGGATCCGTGCCGCCGCCTGCACCAGCGGAACTGCCAGGATGGCGCCGGAACCCTCGCCCAACCGCAGATCGAGATCAACCAACGGGTCGAGCCCCAACTGGCGATGCGCGGCAGCGATGCCAGGCTCCACCCCGGCGTGTCCTCCCACCAGGTAGCCGCGCGCTGCAGGAGCGATGCCCACTGCGATCAGCGCCGACGCCGAGGCGATGACCCCGTCGATGATCACGGGGACCCGATGCTCGGCGGCCGCCAGCACCGCGCCGGCGATGGCGCCCAGTTCCAGGCCACCGACGTGCTGCAGTACCCCCAGCGGGTCGCCGAGGTGCTCCGCGTGCAGGTCGAGGGCGCGCTGCACGACGGCGGTCTTGTGGGCGAGCATGGCGTCGTCGGCGCCGGCGCCTCGCCCGACGACCTCCGAGGCGCCGTGGCCGCTCAGGGCCGCGATGACAGCCGCGGAAGCGGTGGTGTTGCCGATGCCCATCTCGCCGGTGACCACGCAATCAGCCCCGGCGTCGATTGCCTTGGATGCCGTCTCGTATCCGACGAGGATGGACTGCTCCGCCTCCTGAGGCGTCATCGCCGGTTCCACGCTGAGGTCTGCGGTGCCGCGCCGAACACACCGGTCGACGACGCCGTCGAGCGTTGCCGAGGTCGCGATGCCAACGTCGGTGACGAGAACGTCGGCGCCGAACTGGCGCGCCAGGACCGAGATGGCGGCCCCACCGGCGGCGATGTTCGCCGCCATCTGCACCGTGATCTCCTGCGGCCACGGTGTTACGCCCTGCGCGCAGACGCCGTGGTCGGCCGCGAACAGCGCCACGACCGGCCTGGTCACCACGGGCGGGGGGCAGGTGCCGGCGATGGCGGCGAGTCGATTTCCCAGATCCTCAAGCCTGCCGAGCGAGCCCGGGGGTTTCGTGAGTTCTCGTTGACGAGCAGCAGCGGCGTCGCGCACGACCTCGTCGACGTCGGCGATGCGTGCCCGGATGTCGTCCAAACGTGCCATGGTGGATCCTTTCGGGTTGACTACTACTTGTGTTGGTGATCGTGGGTGGGACGGGCGAAGCGCGCAGGGTTGCGGAGCTGGTCGACCACGCGGGTGCTCCCGTCACGACGACGCTCGCTGGCCGCACGGACGCCGCTGCTCCGATCGCGGGGAATGTCCGCAGGGGTGGGTTCGGGTCGACCGAGAACATGGTGAGTTGGCTGCGCCAGATCCGGGCCACTGCGATGCTCGATGCCACCCATCCGTTCGCGGCAGCGATGCATCACCGCTGCGCCGAGGTGGCCGATGTCACCGGGCTTGCCCTGCTGCGGCTGGAGCGCCCCAGCTGGATCACACGCCCCGACTCGGGCACGTGGCACCTGGTTTCGGACCACGCGGCCGCGCTTGCGGCGATCCACCGCCGTCCTGCACTGGTGACGGTCGGACACCAGCACGCGCACGCCTACGACGACGACGGTGTGATCGCCAGAATGACGCAACCTCCAGCCGTCGGGCTTGCGCATGCGGAAGTGCTTGTGGCCCGCGGACCTTTCACCCATGCCGAGGAGTTGTCCCTGTTTCGTCGGCGTGGGGTTGCCACTCTCGTCACGAAAGACTCGGGTGGCTGGGCCACCGCGGCCAAGCTGGACGCCGCAGCCGAGTGTGGCGTCGACGTCGTGATGATTCGTCGGCCTCCGCTGCCCGTCGGGGTTGCGACGGCGCTGACGGTGCCCGCCGCGGCGGCCTGGCTCCTCAACCATCGGCAAGTCTGAGCCCCGCCACTTGGCCGATGACGATGGTCGCCGGGGGAGTCACGCCGTGCGCAGCGACCACGCCGGCCGCCGCGCCCACGGTGGTGAACCAGGTTTGCTGGTTCGGCATCGTGCCGTTCGCGATGATGGCCGCGGGTTCGGATGCCGGTCGCCCATGTTGGATGAGCTCGGCACAGATCTCCTCGAGGTAGTGCACGCCCATCAGGATCACCAGCGTCATCCTGCTGGCCGCCAAGGCGGCCCAGTTCACCGTGCTGCGCTCGTCGCCGGGGGCCACATGGCCGGAGACCACGACGAATCCCTGCACCAGACCTCGGTGGGTCAGCGGGATCCCCGCGGCTCCCGGGGCGGCGATGGAGGAAGAGACGCCCGGGATCACACGCACCTCGATGCCAGCGGCGGTGCAGGCCTCCCATTCCTCTCCGCCGCGGCCGAAGACGAAGTTGTCGCCGCCCTTGAGCCGCACCACCCGGCGTCCCGCACGGGCCTGGGTGACGAGGATCTCGTTGATGTGCTCCTGGGAGGTGAACGCGCCCCGGGGAACCTTGCCGACGTGGATGATCTCGCACGCTGGCGAGCAGACCTCCAGCGAGGCGAGCGGAGCGAGGCGATCGACGACGACGACCTCAGCCAGTCGGAGCGCCTCCAGGCCACCGACGGTCAGCAGGTCGGGATCACCGGGGCCGCCACCGACGAGGGTGACGGTGCCGGGTGCGGGACGGGGGGTTGTCATGGTGCAGTTCCTCTCAGCAGTGCCTCGACGACGGTGCGGTTCGTGTGCGGATCGCGTGCGGCGATGCGCACCCAGCCGTCGTCCAGGCCCGGGAAGGTGCCGGCGCGACGGGCCGCCACCCCCGACGAGGCTAGGGCTGCGGCGGCATCGTCGAGGCCGGTGTTCACCAGCACGAAGGGTGCGGCAGATTCCTCGAGATGGTCGATGTCGGACGTCTGAAGCCGCGCGAGCAGGTCATCCTTCATGATCTGCCAGGCGAGCTGGCGTCGTTCCTGCTCAGCCCGGGCGTCGTCGGTACACGTGGCGAGCACCGCCGCGACGCCAGCAGCCGACACACTCCACGATGGCTGCTGCGCTGACAGCGAAACCACGACGTCGGGGTCGGCCTGGATCCACCCGACCCGCACACCGGGGATGCTCCACAGCTTGGTGAGCGAGCGGATCACGATCACCCCGGGCTGGTTGAGGAGGGTTTCGGGCTCGCCGGGGATCGCGTTGATGAACGCCTCGTCGACGACGACACGCAAGCCGGCATCGCGCAGCGCGAGCAGGTCAGTGCGACGGTGCAGCCGTCCGGTGGGGTTCGTGGGGTTGCCGATGACCACCGCGTCGCACGCATGGGCGCGGGCGAGCGCTGCGATGTGCCCCGGATCCAGCTCGAATCCGGGCGGCAGGACGTGCCGGTGCACCGGGACTCCGGCGGCACGCAACGCCACCTCCGGTTCGGTGAACTGAGGGTGGAGGACCAGGGCGCGCTGCAGGCCTGCCCCCCGGGCAACCAACCCGAACGCCTCGGCGGCCCCGGCGGTCAGCAGCACTGTTTCGGGTGCCAGCCCGTGGTAGGTGGCGAGCAGGTTTCGAGCGGGCTCCTGGTCCGGATAGCGGGTCGGGTCGGCGGCCAGGAGCGCGCGAGTTAGGAACGCCGGTGGCCCGCCGGGGAAGGTGTTGACGGCCACATCCAACCCGCCGGCTCGGGCGTCGACGTCGCCGTGGTGGAGCAGGTCGACCGCCGCGGAGCGTCGCGTCGCCGGTGGTGGGGTCGTCGACTGGGGCTGGTAGGCGTGGACGGCGTCGACGAAGCGTTGAGCCAGGTGGGGGTGGCCGGCCCAGTGGGTGTGCAGGTAGGAGGCGTGGACGTGGCCGAGCGCCACACCGTCGCCCTGACCCTCCCACACCCAGGCGTTGGCAGTGGCGGCGTCGGCGACGACCCGGGTGCGGTGGAACTCGTGGCCCCAGACCACCTCACCTCGGCGGGCGAGCAGCGTGTCGGATGCCGCCGTGGCCTGTCGGTAGCCGAGCTTCAGGCGGGGATGCATAGCCCCGGTTGCCGGGAGTGCGCCGACCATCGGGGCCCCGTCGAGGCTCCGGCTGAGGTACAGCAGACCCGCGCACTCGGCCACGGTCGGCAGCCCCGCGGCGATCTGCGCGGCCACGTCGCGCAACAGGGCCACGTTGGAGGCGAGCTCCACCGCGAACACCTCGGGGAAACCTCCGCCCAGGTAGAGCCCCGCGGTGCCGGGAGGCAGCGTCCGATCGGACAGGGGATCGAACTCGACGACGTCGCACCCGCCGGCCTCCAGTAGTTCAGCGGTCTCGGTGTAGCGAAACGTGAAAGCCCGCCCGGCTGCGACGGCGACGACGGGCCGACGATGCGAGCGCGCGCGCACCTCCTGCTGGGGATCCCAGGCGCCCGCCTCCAGCGGGGGTGCGGTGGCGGCCAACTGCGCGATGCCTTCCACGTCGACGTGACGCCGGACCCACTCCCCGAGTCGGGCGACGACACGTTCGGCCTGGTCCCGCTCCGCCGCCGGCACCAGCCCCAGATGACGCGAGGGGATGTCGAGCGCCGCATCCCGCGGCAGCACCCCGAGCACGGGCACGGTTTCCTCGATGGCTGCCCGCGCCTCAGCCTCATGGCGGGGTGATCCCACCTTGTTGAGCACCACACCTGCCACCTGGATGTCGCTTCGCCACGCGGTGATGCCGTGTACCAGCGCCCCCAGGGTGCGGGCGGTGTGGGAGGCGTCGACGCAGAGCAGGATCGGGGTGGCGGTCAACGCCGCCACGTGGGCGGATGACCCCTCGCCCCGGGAGCCCAAGCGCCCGTCGAAGAGGCCCATGACTCCCTCGACGACGGCGATATCTGCCGGGGTCGGGTGCTGGGCGCCACGCAGCAGCAGCGGGACGATGCGGTGCTCGCCGCACAGCACGGGATCGAGGTTACGGCCCGGACGCCCGGCGGCGAGAGTGTGGTAGCCGGGGTCGATGTAGTCTGGGCCCACTTTGTGGGCGGACACCTGCCGGGTGCGGGCGAGCGCCGCGATCAACCCGAGTGTCAGCGTCGTCTTGCCATGCCCGGATGCCGGGGCGGCGACCATGATGCGAGGCAGGTTCACCATTCGATGCCCGCCTGCCCACGGTGTCCCACATCGAAGGGGTGGCTGAGCTTGGTCATGTCGGTGGCCAGGTCGGCAACGTCCAGCAGTGCCGCAGGGCAGTCTCTGCCGGTGACCACCACATGCTGGTGCCCTGGGCGATGCCGCAGCACTTCCACCACGTCGCCCACATCCACCCAGCCGCGCGCCAGCGGGTAGGTGAATTCGTCCAGGATGTAGAGCTGGTGTGTCTGTTCCTGGAGGAGGCGTGCGACGCCGTGCCACCCCTGACGGGCCAAGTCCCTGGCCTCGGTGGGTGCATCGGTGTGGGGTCGTGACCAGGACCAGCCTCGCCCAAGGTGCTCCCAGACGACAGGGCCGCCGATGCCGTCGCGGCGATGCGCCTCGTCGAGCGCGCTCAAGGCGGCGTGTTCACCGGTGCGCCACTTGCCGGACTTGATGAATTGGAACACTCCGATGGACCAGCCCTGGGCCCAGCCGCGCAGGGCGATCCCCATGGCGGCGGTGGTCTTGCCCTTGCCGTGGCCGGTGTGCACCACCAGCAGGGGCTTGTCGCGGCGTTGACGCGTTGTCGGGCTCATCGGGTGACGCTCCACGCCAGAATCGTGCGCGCGGGTCGCCAGCCGCGCCATGAGGCAAGGGGCTCCAGGTGCTCCACGGAGATCCGGGCCAGGTCACCCCCATGACGCTGCTGGGAGTCGATGAGCATCAACTCGGTCTCCACCGTCACGCCATGCGCGACAAGCGTGCCGCCGGGCGGCAGAGCGTCCAGACAGGTATCGATGAGGTCTGGGCTGCAACCGCCACCGATGAAGACGGCGTCGGGTGCAGGCCCGCAGCGCCACTGCTCGACGGCTCTGTGCGCCTCGTCGACGCACACCTCCACGCGGGCCGGGGCCAGGCGGGCAGCGTTGCGCCGGGCGCGCTCGGCCCGTTCGGGGTCGCGTTCGACGGCGAGGGCGCGGCAGTCGGCGGCGGCGCGGCACCACTCGATAGCGATGGATCCTGCCCCGGCGCCCACATCCCACAAGAGCCCGCCGGGCCTCGGGCGCAGGTGGGCCAACGCGGAGGCGCGCACGTGACGCTTGGTGATCAGGCCGTCGTCGTCGTAAGCCTCGTCCGGCAGGCCCGGGACGGCGCCCCATGGATCGAGGTGGAGCGAAGGTGGGGTGGTGGGGGATGGCGGGGCAGGCGGTGGCGTTGCGCGGATGGTTCCGGACGAGAGGGTCACGAGACGCTGCGCCCACGCTGTGGCGAAGCCGACGTCGTGGGTGGCGATCAGCACCGCGGTTCCTCTCGTGTGCAGACGCTCCAGCGCGTCGACCAGACCAGCGAGGCCGTTGGCGTCCAGGCCTGCGGTGGGCTCGTCGAGAAGGAGGTAGTCGGGCTGAAGGGCGACGGCGCCCGCGCAGGTGACGCGCCGACGTTCGCCGTAGGAGAGCTTGTGGGTCGGTCGGTCCGCCAGGTGCGTGATGCCGAAGACCTCCATGGCGTCCGCGACCCGGATGCGCACCTCGGATTCCGGGAGGCCCGCGTTCAGGGGCGCGAAGGAGACGTCCTGGCTGACGTCGGCGCTCAGCAGTTGGTCGTCGGGGTCCTGGACGACCAACTGGACGCGCCGCCGGTGTGCCCGCAGCCTGTCACGGTGCCACTGAAGAGTACGGTGGTCCAGCTCGACGCTGCCCTGCTGGAGCCGCAGTGCCCCGGCCAGGGCTAGGAGCAGGGTCGACTTGCCAGCTCCGTTGGCGCCGAGCAGCGCCGTGCGCGAGGCCGGCTCGATGCTCAAGGTGGCGCCCTGGAGCACCTGGGTGGCGCCGTAGCCGGCCACGGCATCGCGGATGCTCAGAACCATGCTTGCCCCCAGGACAAGGCGCCAGCGGCACAGGTGGCGACGACGCAGGCCAAGGGCAGCTGCCAGCCAGCCCGCGTCGCATGGGTGAGCGTGCGCAACGAGTCCAGGTCGCCCCGCAAGGACAGACCCTGCTCGAGGCGTGTGGCCCGTGCCAGGGACCGCATGCCGATGGCCGAGAGGAGCAACCCGCGATTGTTCCAACGGCGCCGACCTCCGGGGGTAGTGCCGAGCCTGCGGGTGAAGGCGTTGACGAGCGCCACAGCCGCGGCCATCGTGACGAACAGCAGGCGGTACATGGCATCGGCCACGTCCAACAACGGACCGGGGATCCCGAGTCGGCGGGCCCAGCTCACCACGTCCACCAGCGGAGTGGTCAGGGCCAGCACGTAGATCGCCACGGTCCCGGCCAGGCCACGCACCACCACGCGCGCCCCTGTCGTTAGAGACTCGAGGGTCCATCCCACGGGGCCGATCGACCAGGAGGCCGCACCCGCCGAGACCAGCGCAATCGTGGCGGCTCCGGTCACGATGGAGACAATCGGGAGGCTGAGCGCCACCGCCAGAGTCAGCACAGGCACCCGCGCCCCGACCAGCAGCAGGACCACCCCGGTGAGGCCCACCACCGCAGCTCCGGGCCACGGCGGCAGGGCGAGCGCTGCCGTCAGCAAGATGGCAGCGCTGAGCACCTTCGCTGTGCAGGAGATCTCCCGCCAGGGGCCTGACCAGGCGGCGTCGTCCAGGGTGCTGACGCTCACGCAGGAGTCTCCGTGGCAGTGCGCTGCCGCGAGCGGAGCACCCCGATGCAATAGCCCAGGATGGTGCCCCCGATCGCAGCCTGGATCGCGAACATGCCCGCTTCGAGCTCGCCGCTGCCGAGTTCGACCATCGGTGAGAACCAGGGTTCGACGCCCGTGTCCTCCAGCAGCTGCGTGGCGGTGGCGTCGGATCCGGCGAACTCGGTCGTCGATCCCGTGAGGAAGGCCAGGATGACGACGGCCGCCAGCAACGTCAGTACCGCGACGTTGACCGCACTCTTCCTAGACATGGGCCGCCTCCTTCGCCGGCGCCTGCAGACCCGGGATGTGGGTGGCCAGGACGTTGAAGACGACGACGGCCAGCAAACCTTCCGCGACGGCCAGTGGAATCTGGGTGACCGCGAAGATCGCAAGGAACTTCGTGAGCGCCCCCAGCAGGCCGCTCACAGGATCTGGGTAGGCCAGGGCGAGCTGGATGGCCGTCGTCGTGTAGGTCGCCATGTTGGCCATGGCCACGGCCCCGACGACCCCGAGCACAGCGGGCAGGCGCAGCGCCCGCATGGCCAGCCAGGTGCCGTAGGCGGCCCACGGACCGACGATGGCCATGGAGAAGACGTTGGCGCCCAGGGTGGTCAGGCCCCCGTGGGCCAGCAGGAGGGCCTGGAAGATGAGCACGACGGTGCCCAGCATCGCCATCACCGGGGGTTTCAGCAGAATCGCACCCAACCCGGTGCCGCTCGGATGTGATGAGCTGCCGGTGACGCTCGGCAGTTTGATGGCGGAGAGCACCAAGGTGAAGGCGCCCATGGCAGCCAGCAGGAGCTTGCGTTCTGGATCCTGCCGGGCCTGACGCACCACCGCGCGGGCGCCGTGAACGACAAAGGGTGCCGCGGCTGCGTACCAGGCGACGCAGTGGGCCGCTGGCAGAAACCCCTCAGAGATGTGCATGGTGACTGTCCTTCGAATACGGCGGCACGGAGCTTCCGGGGGGCCAGAGGGCATAGGTGTCCATCACCCAGCCGTGGGTTTGATGGATGCGGCTGCGCGCCGCGGTGATTTGCTCGATGACGTCCCCGAGGCGCCCGGTGATGATCGTCTCATCGGCCAACCCAAGGTTGGCGCCCCAAAGGATGACGGCGTCGGGGTAGGAAGGCGCAAGCTCGGCCACCACCAGATAGGAGTCGAGCATGACCACGACGGTGCCCATGTCGGCCCGATAGTCCTGCAGCAGGTGCCGCCCAGGTGTGATGTGGACGGGGCCGCCGATCAGGTTAAGTCCGACGCCGGCCCGCGCGGCCAGCACCTGGAAGGCGCTGAGACCGGGAATCACCCGGACGTCGGCCGGGACCAAGCGGGCGATGTCGCGCGCCATCTCGATGGTCGAGTCGTAGAACGCCGGGTCGCCCCACGCCAGCAGCCCGACGCTGTCAATTTCGGGGCTTGCGGACAGTTCGGCGGCGAAGGCCTCGGCTCGGGCGCGGCGCCAATCGGCGACGCCGCGTCGGTAGCGCGGCGGCACGGGATCGCCGTCGGAGGGCCGTTCGGGGTCCGGGACCGTGACGAAGCGGTAGCCCTGTTGGCCCCGAACCGACTCGACGAGCTGGCGCCGAGCCTCCACTAGGTCGTGGGTGGTGGGGCCCTTGTCGGGGACCAGGAACAGATTGCAGCCGGCGATGGCCGCGGCGGCCTCGGCGGTCAGGTGGGCTGGGCTTGACATGCCGATCCCGATGACGAGCAGCTGCATCACGAAGCGCCGAGGGTGGGGTCGTTGGTGATCTCAGCCTGGCTCGCGATGGCATTGAGCGCGGCGCACGCCACGGCGCTGCCGCCGCGTCGCCCACGCACCACCAGGAACTCGATCCCCCACTGATTGGACCGCAGCGCCTCTTTCGATTCGGCCGCGCCGACGAAGCCGACGGGGATGCCGAGGACGGCAGCCGGTCGCAACTTCGTCGCGTCGACGATCTCCAGCAACCGGAACAGGGCCGTGGGTGCGTTGCCGATCGCCACGACGGCCCCGTCGAGCTGGTCGCGCCAGCGTTCGACAGCTGCGGCGGTCTTGGTGGTGCCGAGTGACTCTGCCTCCCGCCTGAGGAGGGGGTCGCCGAGGTGGCACACGACGTCGTTGCCGCGGGGAAGCCGACTGCGGATGATGCCGGTGGCAACCATCGTCGAGTCACACAAGATGGGCGCGCCGTCGCGGAGGGCGGCCCGGGCGCTCGCGACCACGTGGGGGGAGTAGTCGATGTCGTCGGCCAGGTCAGTGGCCCCTGCCGCGTGGATCATCCGCGCCGCCACCTGTTCCATCTCCGGTGAGAAGCGTGCCAGGTTGGCTTCGCGCCGAATGATCTCGAAGGACTGCCGGTAGATCTCGGAGGCATTCTGCAGGTAGCTCACCTTGCGCCTCCCAGCAGCTCGGTGACGACGGCGTCCCGAACGCGGGCGCTGAGCCCCGGGGTGCGGTTGCCGAGCACACCGACCGACAGGCCTGCTAGGCGCTGCGTGGCCGGCGTCCATGACGTCCCGGCCCGAGCGTCGTCGGCGCGTACACAGAAGATGCGCCGCCGCTGCGCCCCGTCGGCCACCTCACGGTTGACCTCGGGATCGTTGGTGGCGGCCAGCACGTACCAGGCGTCGTCAAGGACGGTCTCCTCGAAGGCGCCGGGCGTCCACGTGACCGCGCCGGCAGCAACGAGGCGCTGCAGACGGATGCTCAGGGTCGGCGAGACGAGGTGCACCTGCGCGCCTGCCTCCAGCAGCCGGGGCACGCGCCGGGTCGCCACCGCTCCCGCCCCGACGACCACCACCTTGCGGCCCTGTAGCAGCAGCCCAGCCAGGTAGGCCGGTGATCCAGCGTCGGCCGGGGCTTCGTCGAGGGCCTCCCGGTACCGGTCCACCACCACATCGGCCAGCGCGTCGACCGGCCCGATCACGTCGGCGACACGCACACTCGCTTCGGGGTGGCGTTCCTGCCAGGCCGCGACCTGCTCGCGGATCCACGTCGACAAGCGGCCCTCGAACAGGAGGTTGCCCGCCACGATGATGCGTGGGTGCCCACCGGACAGCGCCCGGGCCTCGCTCAGCGCCTCGGGCAGACCGGGGCGGGTGACCTGTGCGTAGGCGGCAATGACGCGGGCGGGTTTCGTCGTCTCGAACATGATCCGGGCCAGGCGAGCGTGGTCGGCGTTGGCGTCCGCGACGGCCGCGCCACGGCCAACCAGAATGACGCAGACATCCTTCAGGTCCCACCCGGCGCCCGCCTGCGTGATGCGCTCGGCCAGCGCCGCCACGAGTCGTGGGTCGTCACCCAGGTAGCGCGCGTAGTGGACGTCGGCCGTCGGGGACTGTGCGATCGCTTCTGCGATGGCCTGGGGGATGTCGTGGCGCACGTGCCCGCCTGTGCCCAGCATCAGGGGAACCACTACCGCCTGGTCGGGCTCCTGCTCCTCGCGAAGGGCAGCGCACAGAGCGTCGGTGATGCCGGGGGAGTCGATCTCGACGAAGCCGAGGTGGACGGGGGCGGAGTGCAGTCGGGTGCGGACACGTTCGGCCAGCTCACGGGTGGCGGCCTGTCCGGCCCGGTCGCGCGTGCCGTGGGCGGCGATGATCAGGGGGGCGGGGGTGGGGTTGGTCATGGTGTCATCCAGGTGTAGTCGCGGGGTGTGATCATGCGGAGTTCGTCGCTGCCGGAGGTGACGTAGCGGCTGGAGCTGGCGCCGACGATCACGATGGAGGACATGTCGACCATCTCCGGCATGAACTCCTCCACCGTGGTGCGGATAATGCGCTGTTGGGGTCGCTCGGCCTGCCGGATGATGCCGACGGGGGTCTGCGGTGTGCGTTTGGCGCCGAGGATCTCCATGGCTCGCGGCAGGTGGGCGACCCGCTTCTTGGAGCGCGGGTTGTACAGCGCCACGACGAAATCCCCGTCGGCGGCCGCGTGGAGCCGCTGCTCGATGACAGGCCACGGGGTGTGGAGGTCGGACAGGGAGATTGTCGCGTGGTCGTGGCCCAGGGGCGCGCCGAGCAGCGCGGAGGCCGCCAGCGAGGCCGTCACCCCGGGCACCAACTCGACGTCAATCCCGTCGGTGCCCTGTTCCAGCACCGGGCTGCCCATGGCGTAGACCGACGGGTCACCGCTGCAGACGAGAGCTACGTTGTCGCCGGCTCGGGCGCGGGCAATGGCCTCGGAGGTGCGCTGTTCCTCGGTGCCCATCTTGCGGGCAGAGATCTCGCATCCGGACCGCGCCAGGTCGCGCACCTGGGAGACGTAGGGTCCGTAGCCGATCAGGAGGTTCGCCTCCCGGAGCGCCCGGGTCGCGCGGGGCGTGAGGAGGTCCCGGGCGCCGGGTCCGATCCCGACGATGCTGAGTCGCCCTCGGGCCGGTAGCTCGCCGATGGCGCACGTGGCGACGTCGCTGCGTCGCTTCTCGACCAGCAGTGAGGCGCCATGGGTCAGCACGGCTGCCTCGCAGACGCTTGGGGTTCCGACGTGGCTGGCCACCGTCTCGCTCGGGTTTGGCACCTCGGTGGCTGCCAGCGCCGTGGCGGGGTAGGTCACGAACGGGATACCCAGGCGGTGGGCCAGTTGAATCAGGCCGAGTTCCCCGGCCTTGACCTCGTGGGAGACCAACGCGGCAAGGCTCTCCTTGGCCAGGCCGGCTTCCGCCAGGGTGCTCTCCAGCAGCGCCTGCAACTCCTGGATCCGCGTCTCCGCGTTGCAGCCCATCCCGGCCACGAGCCCCGGTGGGTTCAAGACAACCGTCGAGATTTCGGAATCCCGAGACACCGTTCGGGCATCGCGATGCGTCACGACGATACGTGCCCGGGGCTCGGCGACGTGGTCGCCGACGTTGGAGGGGAGGGGTGGCAGGGGCCAGGGCCGATCCTTGACCAGCTCCACCGGCGCGTCGTCGATGATCGCCTGAGTGACGGCCGCGACGTCCCCGTGGTAGGGCCAGCCGAGGGTGTCCAAGGCCGGCAGGTTCAGCGCGTCGGTGGCGGTTGTGAGCACGGGCGTGGCATCCAGTGCCTGGGCGATGCGGCGAGCCAAGTCGTTCGCCCCGCCGTCGTGCCCCCCGAGCAGGGGAACCGCGAACCGGCCGGCCTCGTCGACGACGACGACACCTGGGTCGTGGTGCTTGTCCTCCAGCAGCGGGGCCAGGAGTCGGATGGTGGCCCCCGCCGCGAGGTGGCTGATGACGAGGTCACATTCCCCCCAGGCCCGGGGGAGGCCGGTGGAGGCGGGACCCTGATAGCGCCGCGTTGTCACTCCCAGCGCCTGCTCGATCCGATCCGCGTGCCGCCTGTTGGCCCGGGAATTGGTGACCTGCCCGATCACCGGCTCGCGATCGGCGGAGGGGCACTCGCTCACCGTGGGGTCATCGGGGTGCCGGGTGAGGAACAGCGCGACGTGGGGGTCGTGGACATCCGTCCGTTCCGCTGCCTCGCGAAGCGGCAGGGTGCGCACCCGCTCGCTCGGGCCACCCAGACGTTCCGCGATGACGACCCAACGCTCCACACCGTCCAACTGCCTGGCCAGGTCGGCGGCACCCGTGCCGGGGCCGGTCAGGACCGCGACCTTCGGGTGGCGCCGGATGGCCGCCAGCGCGGGGCCCGCCTCGCGGCCATGGGCGGAGACGACGCGGGCGTCGTCCCACGGCAGGCTGACAGCCGCGAAAGCTTGGGCGACGGAGGAGACGGCGGGCGTCGTCGTGAACCGAAGGCCCTCGTGGCGCATGCGGGCACCGATACCGAAGAAGAGGGGGTCTCCGCTGGCGACCACGACGACGTCGCCGGAGGCACTGCGCTCCCGGATGAAGTCGACGGCCGCGCTGATGCGCGTCAGCGTCAAGCAGCGATGCGGCTCAACGCCCAAGAGTTCCAGGTGTGAGCGGGAGGCCACCACCCAGTCGGCGCGGGCGACGGCCTCGAGCAGTTGCGGGCTCGGAGTGCCCAGCATCCCGTGGAGCGCAATCATGGTGTGACCCCGTTCTGGTTCGCCACGGCGCCGTGGGTGCGCAGTTCGCTCTGCGCCTGCATATCGGCTCGTCGATACTCGTGGCGAAATCCCGGATGGTAGAGGTGGCTTCGGTGCGTGACGGGTGCTTCGCTCAGTGCCGGACCGACGAGCACCACCGTGTGCTTCCACAGCTTGTGGTGCCGCATGGTGGCGGAGAGCTCCGACAAGGTGCATCGCAGCATCAGCTCGTCGGGCCAACTCACCTGGTAGCCGATGATGCAGGGGGTCTGCGGTGGGTAGCCACCCGCCAGCAACTCGTCCTGGAGTTGCTTGTTGCGTGCCGCGGAGAGGTAGAGCGCCATCGTGGTTCCGTGTGCCGCGAAGGACCGGACGGTCTCTGCCGCGGGCATCGGCGTGCGACCGCCCTCGAGCCGGGTGATGATGAGGGACTGTGCCACTTCCGGGCGCGTGATCTCCACCTCCGCGCGGGCAGCGGCAGCGGAGAAAGCCGAGACTCCGGGAAGCGACTCATAGGGCAGCCCCAGTTGCCGGCAGAGATCGCGCTGTTCGGCGGTGGCGCCATACAGGGCAGGGTCGCCGGTGTGAACGCGTGCGACCAGGAGTCCCTCGTCGCGTGCCCTGACGAGGTGGGGGATCAAGTCCTCCAGTGATGCGCTCGCGGAATCGATCACCTCGGCGTCGGCGCGGCGTTCGGCGATCACGTCGGGATGGACCAGGCTCGCCGCCCAGATGATGATGTCGGCTTGGGCGATGAGCCGCGCGCCGCGAACGGTGATGAGATCGGCGGCGCCGGGACCGGCCCCGATGAACACGAGACGCCCGGTGGTCACTGCGGCCTCCGCCCGAACAGGGAGGTGAAGTAGCCGTCAAGCGCGTCGGGGACCCCCCAGTGCAGTCGTTGGCGCGACGTTCCCAAATCACTGCCGACCACGAGATCGAATCCGGCATCGGTCAACGGCTGCGACGTCGCGGCCAACGTCCGGCCAGCCTTGTAGACCACGACACTGTCTGCCGCCTCGGCGATGCGTGCGAGGCGTGCCGCTCCGGCGGTGGCAGGCGCCAGCGCCAGGATCTCGTCGCCGAGCGTCAAGGGGTCACCCGCTTCGCTGGAGAGAAGCTGCATCGCGGTGATGCCGGGCACGGTCTCTACTGCCACGCCCGGGTCGAGCGCGGCGGCGATATAGGAGAAAGTTGAGTACACGTTGGGGTCGCCGACCGTGGCGAACGCCACCATGGTGGCTCCGGCAGTGAAGGCTTCGGTCACGGCGGCTGCGGCCGCGGCCCGGCTCTCCTGCCGCTGCGCAATCTGCCGGGACATGGAGAACGTGACACGACGGATCGTGGCGTTCGGTACGACGGCGGTCACGATGGCCTCGGCGCGACCGAGTGAGGCGTCGGGGCAGATGACGAGATCGGCCTCGCGCAGGATCCGGACCGCCTTCAGCGTCACCAGTTCCGGGTCGCCGGGGCCCACCCCCACACCGACCAGACGTGGGCAGGGTGCATGGCTCATCGTGACGCCTTCCTCGGGTCGACCGCCCGGTCATGAGACAGAACCTTCGAGCCAGTTCCTGACTTCACGCACGAAGGCGTTCACAGTGGCGGGACCGTCCCGGAGTTACACCGGGTTCCTGGGCATCCAAGGGTGAAACCCATCCAAGCACATGGGTCGGGGGCGACTGCAGCCGGGGGTCTGCTGAGGGAACTAGGAGCCTCGGGCTCAGCGCCGAGAGGTGAGTGCCAGGATCTCGTCGAGGTCGAGGTGTTCCTCCATCGCATCGGCCAAGGCCTCGATCATGGACTCACGGCGGTCCCGGAATCCGGGAGCATCGTCCAGGGGTCGCCAGCCGGAGCCGGTACTCGCGGCGACCTCAGCGAGCCAGGCACGTCGGAAGGCGTCGTTTTCCAGTGCGCCGTGCCACATGGTTCCCCAGGTCGGACCCACACGAGCGCCGTCGAGAAACGGCTCGGCTTCGCCGGTGGTCACGCAGTGGCCATGGTGGATCTCATAGCCGTCGACGACGTGGCCCCGCCACGTGCCGGTGGGTCTTGCCAGGGTCTTGGCGGGGAGGAATTCCACGTCATGGGGGAGCAGGCCCAACCCCTCGGCCTCGCCGGCCTCGCCCTCGATTCCATCCCGGATGGTCCCGCCGAGCATCTGGTAGCCGCCGCAGATCCCGAGGGTGGCCAGCCCCGCCCGATGGCGATGCGCGATGGCCTCGGCAAGGCCTCGCTGATGCAGCCACCGCAGGTCGTGGACCGTGGAGCGGCTTCCCGGCAGCACCACGAGGTCGGCGTCCCGGCAGATGGCCGGGTCGGTGGTGACCACCACGTCCACGCCGGGTTCGTGGGCCAGGGCGTCGACGTCGGTGGCGTTCGAGATCCGCGGCAGCCGGACCACTGCGACGCGGAGACCATCGGGGTCGTCGTCGCGCGACTGGCTTCTCCAGCGCCCCACCTCGAGCGTGTCCTCGCCGTCGAGCCACACGTCGGCCAGCCACGGGACCACGCCGAAGCTGGTCAACCCGGTGCGCTGTGAGATCTCAGCCAGTCCGGGTTCAAGGATGCCGAGGTCGCCGCGAAACTTGTTGATGATGAACCCGGCCAGCAGCGCTCTGTCGGCGGCCTCCAGCAGCGCCCACGTACCGAAGAGCGACGCCAGGACACCGCCACGGTCAATGTCGCCCACCAGCACCACCGGGAGGCTGAAGCGCCGGGCCAGACCCATGTTGGTGTAGTCGCCGCGCCGCAGGTTGATCTCGGCGGGGGAACCGGCGCCTTCAGCCACCACCAACTCATGACCGGCAGCCAGTTCCTCGTAGGCCGCGTGGGCCGCCTGCGCCAGGTGCTGGCGTTCGTGGGCGTACTGGCCGGCCCGCAACTCTCCGGCCGGCCGGCCGCGAACCACGACGAAGCTGGTCTTGTCGCTGCCCGGCTTGAGCAGCACCGGGTTCATGAGGGTGGAGGGCTCCACGCGGGCTGCCTGCGCCTGCAGGTACTGGGCGCGGCCGATCTCACCGTTGTCGCAGGTGACCATTGAGTTGTTGCTCATGTTTTGTGCCTTGAAGGGGACCACGTCGATGCCCTGTCGGCGCCAGGCTCGGCACAAGCCGGTCACGACCAGCGACTTGCCGGCGTCCGAGGAGGTTCCGGCGACGAGCAGGCCCCTCATCGCAGAACCCTCGCGGTTGCCGCGGCGATGGCTCCGGCGGCGATGGTCACCGCCGTGCTGAGGCGTGCCGCGCGACGAGGGTGTGCCGCGTCGGGTCGGGGGCCGTCACCCAGCAGCCCTCGATCCTCGCTGTGGCCGAAGTAGACGTTGCGGCCTCCCAACTGGATCCCGAGCGCGCCCGCGAAGGCAGACTCGCACCATCCGCCGTTGGGGCTGGGATGGTTGTGTGCGTCGCGACGCATGATGCGCCAGGCCTGCGACGAGGAGCCCCGGACCACCGGGGCCAGGGCGCAGGCCAGCACGCCGGTGAGCCTGGCCGGGATCAGGCACGCCACGTCGTCCAGCCGCGCCGCAGCCCAACCGAAGTTGTGATACCGCTCGTTGCGGTGACCCACCATGGCGTCGAGGGTGTTCAGCGCGCGGTGCGCGACCATGCCGGGGATGCCCGCGACAGCGCCCCAGAAAACGGAGGCGACGGCGGCATCGGCCGTGTTCTCCGCAACTGACTCGACGGTGGCCCGGGCGAGCTCGCAACACTCGAGCGCGCTGGGGTCGCGTCCGCACAGGTGACTCAGCCGCGCCCTGGCCGCCTCGAGTTCCCCGGCTTCGAGGTGGTCAGCCATGTGATGGGCTTCGCGGCCCAAGGAGGCAGCACCGAGCACGGCCCACGTGGTGGCGGCGGTCGCGGCGCCATGAGCCCACGGATGGCGGCGCAGGCGGCGCTCCAGCAGCCAACCGACTGCGGTCACGGGCACCACTGCGGCAGCCGTGTGCAGGACACCGGCCCCGCGGGTATCGCGGTAGATGCCTGCCTCGAGCCGCGCGGCCCCAGTCCCGAAAGCGGCGACCGGGTGGCCGCGCCGCGGGTCACCCAGGACACGGTCGGCCACGATTCCCGCCAGGATGCCCCAGGCCCTCGAACTGCTCACGCGGACCAACCTAGCGGCCCTGGCAGCGGGCCGATCACCTCAGCCGAGCCGATCGGACGCCACACAACCTCACGGTGCCCGAGACCGGACAAGACAGCGAGCATGATGCGCAGGGTGTCGCCGTGCGAGACGACCACAACAACATCGGCGCTGGTGTCCAGATCTGCCAAGAAGCCGGCGCATCGCTCATGCACCTGCCGCACCGACTCGCCGCCACCCCAGGCCACCTCGCTGATGTGGAGGCCGTCGGGAACGGGCTGCTCTCTCAGATCTCGGGTGAGGCACCCCTCCAACGATCCCAGGGCCTGTTCCCGCAGGCGAGGGTCCAGCCGGACGGCCACGCCGAGGACGTCGGCGATCACCGTGGCCGTCTGCCGGGCTCGCACCAAGTCGCTGCTCACGACGCTGACCTGCCTCCCCGCCGTCGAGGCGGCCAACCGGGCTGCCGCCATCGCAGCCTGCTGCTGGCCGAGGGGGGTCAACTTGACGTGGGGAGTCTGCCCTTGCAGGCGGCCTTCCCGGTTCCACTCCGACTCGCCATGACGCACCAGCCAGAGCTGCGCCGGCCCGCGAGCAGGCGTCGGTTGGCGGCGGTGGGTGGGGTTCATCCCCACAGGGTGGCATAGCCGAGCGAGGTGGCGCCGTCGGGTCCGGTGCCGCGGGACGGTCTCGCCATCAGGGGCCGGGGGCCAGCCAGGCGTCGGTGCGTTGGCGCCACCACAGCGTCGCGGCCCGGGCGCCCATGTAGCCCACTGCGAAGGCCGCCCACAGCCAGGTCAGCCCGGCGACCCCGTCGGGCGCCAGCCAGGCGACGGCCAGGGCGAGCGGGGTGTAGACGGCCAGCGTCACGAGGCCGGCCCGAGCCAGGTACGACGCCTGCCCGGCGCCGATCAGCACGCCGTCGAGCAGGCAGACGTACGCGGTGATGGCCAGGGTCGCCCCGACGACCACCAGTGCGGCGGCGACGGCACCCCTCACCTCCGGCTCGGGGGAGAACAGGGCCGCGACCTGGTGACGGGCCAGCACGGTGGCCCCGCCGAGCACCACCGCAGCGCCCAGCGCCCACCACGTCATGCGGCGGGTGACGGCCCGCGCCCGGGCCACGTTCCCCGCCCCCAGCGCCAACCCCAGCAGGGTTTGCCCCGCGATGCCCAGCGCATCGAGCGCGTACGAGAGGAACCCCCACAGGTTCATGGTCACCTGGTGCGCCGCGAGTGCCACGGCGCCCTTGCCGGCGACCACCCAGGTGGTCAGCACCAGAGCCATGCGGAGGGTCAGTGTCCGCAGCAGCAGCGGTACCCCCACGCGCATGCTGGCGCGCATCCCTGCGACGCTGGGTGCCAGCACGGAACCCGCTCGGCGGGCGCCCGCCAGGACCACGACCGCCGCCGCGGCGCCCATGGCCGTCTCCGCCAGTGCTGTGGCGGCCCCCGACCCGGCGATCCCCATCCCCAGCCCGAGCACGAACCACACGTCGAGCAGCAGGTTGGTGACCGCTGCGCCGATCGCCAGGACCATGGGCGTGCGCCCGTCGGCCAGTCCGCGCAGCGTGCCCGTCGCGCCCAGCATCAGCAGCATGCCGGGTAGTCCGGGCAGCGACCATCGTGCGTAGGCGACGGCGTGGGCATGCACGTCGCCCGAGGCGCCCAGCCATCCGGCCAGCTGGGGTGCGAGTGCCCACGCCGCGACACCCAGGAACAGGCCGAGCAGGACCGCCAGCCACATCGCCTGGACGCCCGTCGTGAGGGCGCCGCGACGGTCACCGGATCCGAGCCTCCTGGCGACCACCGCCGTCGAGCCGTAGGCGAGGAAGATGCACAGTCCCACGAGGGTGGAGGTGATCGTGGAACCGATCCCCAGACCGGCGAGGGGCTCCGTGCCGAGCCGCCCGACGATGGCGGTGTCGGCCAACAGGAACAGTGGTTGGGCGACGAGCGCAGCGAAGGCGGGCAGGGCCAACGCCAGGATGCGGCGGTTGAGGCCGGGGTCGGGTGCTGGGTGCGCGGACATGCACCGGGAAGTCTAGGTGCTGGGAGCGGGCGTGATCAGGTCACGATTGGGGCAGTGAGGCGAGGCTGGTATCTGCAGATCGAGCATGGGGACGATGGCAGTCCAAGTTCAGGGCTCCTATGGCGCCGAACCATCCGCGCATCCGCATCGAGGCCACTACTCCTCATCCGGTCACGGACTACGCTTCGTCCCCGTGACCGGTCTCGTCGATGCCCCCGTCCTCGCCCACGTCGTCCGCAGCGGCACGGTCGAATCCGTGCACCACGGCATTGCCGTCGTCACGGCTCCCGACGGTCGCGTGGAGTTCGCCGTCGGCGACGCCCTGACGCGGGTGTTCCCGCGCTCGACGAACAAGCCGATCCACGCCGTCGCGGCCCTCCGCGCCGGCGCTCGGCTGGACCTGGCCGGCCTTGCTCTGGCTGCCGCCAGCCACTCGGGCGAGCGCCAGCACCTCGCGGGCGTCCGGGCGATGCTGGAGGCGCTGGACCTCGGCGAGGAGCACCTGCGCAACACGCCGGACCTCCCGCTCGGGGAGCAGGAGCGGGAACGATGGATCCGCGAGTGCAGGGAGCCGGCGCGAGTGGCGCAGGGGTGCTCGGGCAATCATGCGGCCATGCTCGGGGCCAGCGCCGCTTCAGGATGGGACCTCGAAAGCTACCTGGAGGCCGACCACCCGTTCCAGCAGTTGGCGCGGGCGACCACGGAGGAGCTGGCAGGAGAACGGACGGGCGAGGTGGCCGTCGACGGCTGCGGCACGGCAGTGTTCGCCCTCCCGCTCGTGGGATTGGCACGGGCCTACGGGCGCTTGGCGGCGTCCACCCTGGGGTACGAGCGCGACGTCGCCGACGCGATGCGCCTGCACCCAGGGTTCGTGGCGGGGGAGGGCAGGTTCGCCACGTCGCTGATGCACGCTCTGACGGGTGCCATCGCCAAGGATGGAGCCGAGGGCGTCTTCGCGATCGGTCTGCCCGACGGACGAGGGGTCGCGGTCAAGATCGCCGACGGGGCTGCGCGACCCATTCCGCCGGTTGTCGTGGCACTGCTCGCCCGAGCGGGAGTGGCCGACGCCGCGCTCGACGTGCTGGGGCGCGTTGCGGTCCTGGGACACGGGGAGCCGGTCGGCCTGGTGGAACCGGCCCCCGCCGTGGCAGCTCAGCCCGCCTGAGTGATCAGCTCCTGGATCTGGGTCGGGCTCGGCACGCGGCCGTAGGAGACGACCTCGCCGTCGATCACCAGCCCGGGCGTCGACATGACCCCGTGGGCCATGATGGCGGCGTAGTCGGTGACCTTCTCGATCTCCGCCTCCCGGCCGAGGCGGGTCAGCGCCTCGCGGACGTTCGCCTCCAGGGTGGTGCAGTTCTTGCAGCCGGGGCCGAGGACCTTGATGTGCATGGTTGTTCCTTCTCAGGCGAACAGGTTGAACACGAATCCGATGATGAGGATCGCGGTTGCGACGCTGCCGAAGAACAGCGCCAACAGCTTGAGCTTGAGCACCTGCTTCAACAGGATGAACTCGGGCAGTGACAGTGCGACGGTGGCCATCATGAACGACATCACGGTTCCCAGCGCCATCCCCTTGGCCCACAGCGCCTCGGCGATCGGGATCACTCCGGCCGCGTTGGCGTAGAGCGGCACCCCGGCAACGGTGGCCAGCAGGACCGCGAAGGGGTTGTCAGGGCCGGCGTAGGTGGCGAAGAACTCCGTGGGCACCCACCCGTGGATGAACGCGCCGACGCCGACGCCCAGCAACACCCACTTCCAGACTCGCCCGACGATGTCTCGGGTCTCCTCGATCGCGGCCTCCACGCGGTCGTGCAGACTCGGACGGCCGCCGTCGCCCTGCAGGCGTGCGACGGGTGTGTTGAAGACGAAGTCGGCGACGAGGTGGTCGAGCTTGAGACGACTGAAAACGGCCCCGATGATGATCGCAGCCGTGAGACCCGCCACCACGTAGGCGACGGTGTTGCCGATCCCGAAGGTGTCGGCGAGCAGCACGACGGCCACCTCGTTGACGAGCGGAGACGCAATGAGGAACGTCAGCGTCACGGACAGGGGGATCCCGGCGCCGACGAAGCCGATGAACAGGGGGATCGAACTGCAGGAGCAGAACGGTGTGATGGCCCCGAAGAGGGCTGCCAGGCCGAGCGAGAGCCACAGGGGCTTGTCCTCCAGGAACTGCCGCACCCGCTCGGGGCGCAATGTCGTGCGGAGCAGTCCGATCGCGAAGATCATCCCCACCAGCAGGAGGAGGATCTTCGCCGAGTCATAGAGGAAGAAGTGCACGGCGCCGGGGACGCGCTGGTCGATGTCCAGGCCGAGGGCCCTGATGAACAGGGCGTCCCACGCCACCTCGTTGAGGGCGTACAGCCCGGCCCAGAGGGCAGCGGCCACGACGAGCGAGGCGGTGAGGGTCCCGGTGGATCGGGGAATCGTCGTGTGGGACATCGTCACAGTCCCTTCAGTTCCCCGGGGAGGGCCGCGCGCACGACGGCGGCGGCGTCGTCGGCCAGCGTATAGTCGATCCAGCGGCCGCGCCGGGTGCCGACCACCAGTCCCGCGTCTCGGAGGACCTTGAGGTGGTAGCTGAGGAGGTTGGGCGCCACGTCGATGGTGGCCTGCAGGTCGCAGACGCACTGCTGGCACGTCGAGAGCCGGGACAGCACGCGCCACCGGATCGGGTCACCGATGGCTTGGAGCACGGCGACGGCCTGGTCCTCGCGCAGCGACAGTTCAAGGGTGGTTGATTCAACCATGCTTGAACTGTATGCCGGAGATCCGTGGCGTCCGACGGCGGGGTCGCTCACGGTGGTCCGCGTGGGCGAGTGGCAGCAGCACGCCCTCCCGGCGACGGCCGAGGGTGTGCGATCGTGGTTGGTACTCCAACCAGAAACGCACACGAACCGCGGCGTCGGGGGTGCAGGAGTCAGAGCAGGGACTGGGCGAGGATCGCGAGCGACGTCACGGCCAGGAGGCCGGCGAAGCCGAGCCCCAGCGTGCGCGCGGGCAGGCGCCGACCCAGCCTGCCGCCCGCGATGGCGCCCGCCGCGGCCAGGGCGCTGAAGGAACCGATGAGAACCCAGTCCACGTCCACCGCGGCAGTCAACCTCGTCGCCAGGGCCACGAGCGAGTTGAGCACGATGACGAGCAGCGACGTCGCCACGGCGTGCTGCATCGAGAACCCCAGCACCATCACCAGGGCGGGCACGATGGCGAAGCCGCCGCCGACGCCGAAGAATCCGGTCAGCAGTCCCACGACCGTCGCTGCCGCGAACACGAGAGCCACCTGTGGCCAGTCCACGCGGAGGGGGTCGAGGTGGACCATATGGGGTGGGGTGCGCGGTTCCTTCCGCGACGGGCGGAGGAACTTCTTCGCCATGAGGGAGGCAACCAACAGCAGCAGGACGGCGAACAGCATCATGAGGACGTCGCCATCCATCTGCATCGACAGCAGCGAACCGCCGACGGCGCCCAGCGCGCCGAGGGCGGAGAAGGCCACGCCCTCCGGAGCGCGAACGTGGCCGGCGCGCCAGTGGCCGACGAGCCCGGCGGTCGCCGTGACGCTCACGACGATCAGGGAGCCGACCATGGCGGCGCTGGGGCTCTGTCCCGCCAGGTAGACGAGGACGGGAACCGTGATGATGGCACCGCCGCCGCCGAGCGCACCCATGACCAGGCCCACCACGACGGCCAGCGGCACCAGCCACCACGTCATCGCTTGTCGGACTCCGCGAGGCAGGGGCGGGCGGAGACGGGGTAGCCCGCTGCGATCCAGCCGAGCGTGCCGCCGCTCACTGAGATGGCGTCGATGCCCGCGGCGCCCAGGATGCGCGCCCCGGTGATCGAACGTCGGCCGCTGCGGCAGACGACGTAGACGCTCCGGTCGGTCGGGACCTCCCCCGCCCGCTCGGCGAGCTCCCCGAGCGGCACGAGGACCGCGGAGGGAACGTGGCCCTCGGCGAACTCGTCCGGCTCACGGACGTCGAGGATGTAGTCCCCGCGCTTCCAGGCGGCGTGCAGGTCCCGAATGCCGCACTCGACGACGTCGCTCACTTCGCGCTCGCCAGGGGCAGGCCGCTCTTCTCGGCGTTGTCGAACTGGTCGTCGATGACGACCACCTGCTTGCCCGCCGCTGCGAGCATGGAAGCGGCGATGGAGGAGCGGTAGCCGCTCTGGCAGTGCACCCAGATCTCGCCGGATGGCGCATCGTCCATCCGTGCCAGCAGCTCGTGGAGCGGGATATTCGACGCGCCCTCGATATGGGCGGTCTCGTACTCCGAGGCGCGGCGCACGTCCAGGATCTCGACCCGGCGGTGGTGACGCACCTGGTTGAGGTCGCCGAAGTCCGCCTGCTGGAAGGTGCCAGGGTTGTCCGTCCAGTCCTGGGGGCCGCCGGTGCCGCTGGCAGCGACGTGGTCGATGCCGATCCTCACCAGCTCGCGCTGGGCCTCGGCCACCTGGTCCCTCGACTCGCCGAGCAGCGTGATCGGGGTGCCCCAGGGAATCATCCAGCCGATGTAGGTGGCGAGCTGGCCGTCGAGGCCGAAGTTGAAGGATCCCGGCACGTGCCCGGCGGCGTACGCCGTGCGGTTGCGGAGGTCGATGACCCATTCACCCTTCTTGAGGCGGGAGCGGATCTCGTCCTTGTCGGCGCGGGTCGGCTCGGAGAGGTCGGCCTCCGACGGCCCGCTGGAGTTTGCGGGCGCCATGTGGGCGTAGTAGGCCGGGTAGACGTCGAGGCCGGCGAGGATCTCCTCGATCCACTCCTCCTCGTCCTGCGTCAGGGCGGAGTTGACCTCCTTCTCGCGGCCGATCGTCGACTCGTCACCCTCGGTCTGGGTGGCGGAGCAGAAGCTGCCGAAGCCGTGGGTCGGCATGACCTCAGTGGCGTCCGGGAGTTCGCTGGCAAGCCGGTGGGCCGAGTTGTACTGGTGCCGCACGAGCTCGTGCGTGTGTGCCTCGCCCAAGAGGTCCGGGCGCCCCGTGGCGCCGAACAGGAGCGAGCCGCCGGTGAAGACGGCCTGGCCGCGGGCGTCGTCGTCGGTCGCGGTGGGGTCGAACAGCACGTAGGACAGGTGTGTGAAGGTATGTCCCGGGGTCGCAAGGGCCTTGACGTGCATCGTGGGGCTGACCTCGACCACCTGCTCGTCGGAGATCGGGGTGCGGGAGAACGACACGTCGTCGGCTGCGTTGACGTAGTAGTCGGCACCGAGCTTGGCGGCGAGTGCGTGACCTCCGGTCACATAGTCGTTGTGGATGTGGGTCTCGAAGACCGCCTTGAGCTGGACGCCCTCGTCCTCCAGGATCCGGGTGACGCGGTCGATGTCGCGCTGCGGGTCCACGACGATCGCGTACGTGCCGTCGTGGGCCACGTAGCTGCGGTCGCCCAGGGTGGGGGTCTCAATGGTGATGATCGTTGCCATGGTCTGACTCCTTCGGTTCTCCATGGAATATACCCCAGGGGGTATCCATCTGTCAGGTCCGTGCAGACACCCCTAAACTCCCACCATGCCGGATCGCGTGCTGCCCGATGACACGATTGCCGGGGCCTTCCACGTCCGTTTTGGTCCCACGTCGCAGTCCTGGGTAGATCCTGAGCGGCCCGACTTCCTCGCCTTTGAGTACGTTCAGCACATCGCGATGCTGCTGGACCACACGGTCCTGGGTGTGCCGTCCGAACAGCGCCTGCGCATCGTGCACATCGGTGGGGCCGGGATGTCGGTCCCACGGTGGGTCGCATGGCGTCGACCGGGAACCGCGCAGATCGTGTGCGAGCCGGACCGCGAACTCACCGAGGAAGTGCGGCGCAAGATCCCGCTCCCGGCCCGCAGCGGCATCAAGGTTCGCGACGTGGACGGTCGCGTCGGCGTGACCGCCATGCCTGAGTCCTACGCGGACGTCGTGATCCTCGATGCCTTCGCGGGCGCCCGGGTCCCCGCCGAACTCGTCACCGGGGAGTTCCTCGACGACGTCGCGCGCGTCGGCCGGGGCGCGCGCGTGTTCATCGCCAACGTCACCGACGTCGCCCCTTTCCACTGGAGCAAGCGGCTGGCTGCCGGTGTCGCCGAGCGCTGGCGCCACGTCGTGGTCGGTGCCGAGGTGGCGGTGCACAAGGGCAAGAGATTCGGCAACCTCCTCGTCGCCGGCACGGCCAGCGCGCCTGATGTCGCGGGCATCCGCCGTGAGTCTGCAGCGCTGCCGTACGGCTACCGATGGCTCGCAGGCCGGGAAGCGATGCAGTGGATCGGCGGCGCGACTGCCTGGTCGGACGCCGACACCCGCCCGTCCCCGGAGCCTCCCGGCGGCAAGATGTGGTTCGGGTGAGCGTGCGGGATAATGCCAGCATGGCCTCCCCCGACGGCGCGGCGCCCCGACGGGCGCACCGCTCCCGGATCGACCCGCTCCGACTGGTGCGCACGACCCTGGTCGTCCTCCTGCTGCTCGTCGTCGGATGGCTGGCGTGGGTCTGGCTCCTGAGTGACTGGGCCGCCGAGCGCCGCGCTGACAACAGCGTTGGTGAACTCCGACAGCGGTGGGCCGCGGAGGTCGTGTTGCCGGCCGAGGAGCCCCAGTTGCTCGCGGACCCTCGCCATGGGGAGTCCGAATGGGTGATCAGCCTGCCCGCCCTCGACGATGAGAGGGAGTGGCCCGTCGTCGTCGGCGCCGAGGAGGAAGCCCTGTCCGGCGGGGTGGTCTGGTACCGCGGAACGGCGCAGCCGGGGCAGGTCGGCAACTTCGCCGTCGCCGGCAGGTGTCTCGGCGACGGGGCTCCTTTCGAGAGCCTGAGGCGACTGGAGGCGGGTGACCAGGTCGTCGTGGAGAGCCGCGACGCGGTGTTCACCTACGAGTTGGTCTCGTCGCCGGGTGCCCTCACCGTCCACGCCGACCAGAGTTGGGTCCTCGAGCCGGTGCCGGGCCAGCCCGAGGCCGAACCCTCCCAGGCCCTCATCACCCTCATCACGTGTGAGGACCTCATCCCCACCGACGACCGGGCCGTGGGCTTCGGCGTCCTGACCACGACGGAGCTGAAGCAATGACGAACGACAAGGACCGGCTGGCCGGACTCGTGCGCGACCTGGCGGTCGTCCACGGCACGGTGACCCTCGCCTCCGGCAAGGAAGCCGACTACTACGTGGACATGCGCCGCGTGACGCTCGACGGCGAGGCCGCACCCCTGGTGGGTCGCGTCATGGAGCAGTTGGTCTCGGACCTCGACTTCGACGCGGTCGGCGGACTGACCCTCGGGGCAGACCCCGTGGCGACGGCGATGCTGCACGCGCGAGCCGCTGCGGGCGGTCGACTCGATGCCTTCGTGGTGCGCAAGGACGCCAAGCAGCACGGACTCCAGCGCCGTATCGAGGGGGCCGACGTCGCCGGGCGCCGGGTGCTCGTCGTTGAGGACACCTCCACGACCGGGGGCTCGGCGCTGACTGCGGTCGAGGCCGTCCGCAAGGCGGGGGGAGAGGTCGTGGCCGTGGCAGTGGTCGTCGACCGCGGCACCGGCGCCGCGGAGAGAGTGGCGGAGGTGGGATTGGAGTACCGGCACGCGCTCACACTGGGCGACCTCGGGCTCTAGGGCGTGTTGCTAAAGGGTAGTAGTCAGCCAATGCAGTGTCGCGGCGAGGCAGAGCCAGGCGTGATAGTTCCGGGCGTACTTGTCCGAGCGCATCGCGATTCCTCGCCACTGCTTGAGCCGGTTGGAGCACCGCTCCACGACATTGCGTCCCCGGTAGCGCTGGCGCTGGTCTTCACCGAAGTCGATCGGTCTTCCTGGGCGGCGGCGCCGGTGCGCGATCTGATCCGCTCGCTCCGGGATCGTGGCCGCGATGCCATGCCGGCGCAGCCAGGCACGGTTCGCCTTCGAGGGGTAGCCCTTGTCCGCAATCAGGCGGTCAGGCCGTGTCCGGGGCCGCCCACGGGCGCCGGCCACGCTGATCTGCTCCAGCGTGGTGGCCAACATCGAGGTGTCGGCCACCTGCCCGCCGGTCACCAAGAACGCCAGCACCCTGCCCTTGCCATCACAGACCAGATGCGACTTCGTCGTCAGACCGCCGCGGGAGCGTCCGATGGCATGATCAGCCGGCTCCGCCCCGGATTTCTTGTAGTTCATCAGGGCCCCCTGTGGGGCGGGGCAGGGTCGCCCCGTGCTGGTGGACGCGCACGATCGTGGAATCGATCGAGGCCACCCAGTCCAGCTCGCCAGCCTGCTGTGCCAAGGACTGGGTCTTCTCCAGCACCCGCTCCCACACGCCCTGAGCGGCCCACCGGTTGAAGTTCTTGTAGATCGTGTTCCAGTTCCCGAACCGCTCGGGCAGATCCCGCCACGGCGCGCCGGTGCGGAAGCGCCACGCGGTGGCCTCGACCACGATGCGCCGATCCACGGGCGGACGCCCGGTGGTCTTGGCTTCGGGGAACAGTGGGCCGATCACGGCCCAGACCTCGTCCGAGATGACATCACGCGACACCCCTCAAGACTGACGCATCCACCCCTTGAAACCTATTGGCAACGCGCCCTAGGGCGTGAGCCCGGATTGGGTCACGCGGCAGACTGTTCTGTGGCTGCTGTGGTGCCCGGGGCGTGTTGTCGGAACGCCTGCACTGCCACGATCACGAGCATCGCCGCACCGGCCGCCGCGGCGCCGGCCGGCCCGGCCACGTGCATGCCCAGGACCGCCAGGAGTGCCCCGCCGAGGCCGAGGGCGACCATGGACCCGCCGATCCACCAGAACACCGGGGCATGGAAGACCCGAGCGAAGGGGAGGAAGTGCGCGCCGACGACGGCGGCCACCAAAGCGCTCTGGGCCGTCGGGGCATGTAAGGCCTGAGCGACCAGGCGCGTGACCGGCATCAGCAGGAGCATTACGACGACGGCGACCCCGTAAACACGTGCCGCCCCCGGTGCAGGCGGGCGCAGCTCGGGGAGGACCCTGCGGCGGAACAGGATCACTGCAAGGGTGAAGGTGGCCAGGGCGGCAGCCAGCCCGCGCAGTGGGCCCTGTGTCGGTGAGGACACCCCAAGGAGGCCGGCGAAGAGGAAGGCTGTCCCGCCGATGACTCCGATGAGCCCGCCGGAGACCACGGGGTGGCGCAGCGCGCTAATCCCGCGGACTGCCGTGGGAGTCTCGGATGGCTGGCGGCCGGCCGTGGTGGTGTGCGTTGTCATCGGATCCCCTCCGTCGGCGTGTGACCGAGTTTATCGTCCCATGGGGCCTCGACGTGGGTGTCCAGGCGGGTATGGGTGGAGGCACGTCCCGGCTCGCCGGCGAGGGTTGTGGTGCGGCTTCGGCCTTCCAGAAACAACCGACTCTGCCTCAGTCGCGCCCGGGCGTGGGCCGGGTGCCTGGCGCACCCCAGGGGAGGATTCGGTCGGGTCTATGGCCATGCACTCCCGAAGGTGGGTGGGAAGGGGGCCGGGTAGGTTAGCCGCCGTGACTAGCACCGCGTCCACCATGTCCACGGGTCTGATGGCATCGCGCGACATGACTCCAGACTCGCGCATTCACCGTCCCCGAATCCTTTAGCAACACGCCCTAGGGGCGTCGCAGGCGCTACGGTTGGCACGTCGGCAAACCGAGGAGTAACTGATGGACATCGTGATCGGCATCATCGTCGTCATCGTGGTTCTGGCCCTGGTGGCCGTGCTGTGGGGCGTCGCTGTCTACAACGGCTTCATCAAGAGCCGCAACCTCATCCAGGAGTCCTGGCGACAGATCGACGTCGAGTTGAACCGGCGCTACGAACTGATCCCCAACCTGGTGGAGACCGTCCGCGGCTACGCAGCCCACGAGCGCAACACGCTCGAGGAGGTCACCCGCCTGCGGAACACGGCCGCGGCGCTGGCCAGCCGTGACCACGACCACGCCAGCCAGGAACGGGCAGCCGTCGAGACCGAGTTGACGCAGGCCGTGCGAAACCTCATCGTCTCCGTGGAGGCGTATCCCGAGCTCAAGTCCAACGTGAACTTCCTCGAGCTGCAGCGCGAGCTGACCGACACGGAGGACCGCATCGCCGCCGGCCGCCGCTTCTACAACGCCAACGTCCGTGAGTACAACACCAAGCTGGAGACGGTGCCGAGCAACATCATCGCGGGCTTCGCGAACTTCGAGAAGGCCACTTACTTCGAGGTCAACGACCCCCTGGTCCGCCAGGCGCCCGGAGTGAACTTCGGCGAGATCTCGCAGCGACCGCAGGGAACTCTCACCGGTGGCCAGACCGGCTCTGCCCTCCCCAACCCGGGGCAGCAGGTCCAGCAGCCCTACCAGGCCCCCTCCGCCGCCCAGGCTCCGCAGCACCAGCCGGTCGAGCAGCCCCGCGCTGACGGCCAGGGGTGAGCGCCGAACATCCTGGGGCCGAGACGCTTACGCCTGAGCCGGCGCGACAGCGGGTGACGCCGGTCTCCGTCGTCGTCGACGCCCTGCGTGGGGGACTCATCGGCATGGCCGAACTGGTCCCCGGCGTGTCCGGGGGCACCTTGGCGCTGGTGACCGGCGTCTACGTCCGGGTACTCAATTCCGCGGACCATGTGATCCGCGCGCTGCGTCTCCTCGTTACCGGGCCCGACCGCATTCGCAACGCAGCAGGGGAGTTGCGCCGCGCGGAGTGGGGGCTCCTCGTGCCGCTCCTGCTCGGCATGGTGACGGTCGTGTTCGTCATGGCCGGTGTGATGGAGGGCTTCGTCACCGGGCAGCCAGAGCTCGCCCGCGGGCTGTTCCTGGGCATGGTCGCGGCGTCCGTGGCCGTCCCGTTGCTGGCGGTGGACCCCAGCACACTGCGGTCGGGTGCCTCGAAGGCGCTGGCGGCGGCCATCTCCGTGATGGCGGCAGTCGTGGCCTTCCTGCTCACCTCCCAGGGTGGTGGGGCGACGATCAGCGCACCGCCCCTCTGGATGGTCTTCGGTGCCGCCGCCATTGCCATCTGTGCCCTGGTGCTCCCCGGTGTGTCGGGCTCGTTCTTCCTGCTCGTGATGGGGCTCTACGCACCCACCCTCGCCGCCGTCGACCAGCGCGACCTCGGGTACCTCGCTGTGTTCGCGGCTGGCGCGTTCACCGGCTTGTCGCTGTTCGTCAAGGGCCTGCACTGGCTGTTGCACCACCACCACACCTGGACCATGGCGGCGATGTCGGGGCTCATGTTCGGCTCGCTACGGGCGCTGTGGCCATGGCAGAGCGACGCAGGGGACGTCCTCGGCCCGCAGGCCAACTGGCCCGTGGTCCTGGGGCTCGCTCTCGCCGGTGCCGTCGCCGTCGTTGCCCTGGTCATCGTGGACCGCGTCCTCACGCGTGCCGACACCGTGGAGGCCGCCGCCCCGTGACCGAGGACCCGACAGCTCCCGGCCCCGATCTCGGCGTCGGGCCCCGCCCGGAGCCCTGGCCCGACGACCCGCGTCTGGATCCCGAACTGCTCCGCCACGGCGACACCCGCAACGTCATCGATGGCTACCGCTACTGGCGGCTCGAGGCCATCGTCGCCGACCTGGACCGCACACGCGTGCCGCTGCACGTCGCCATCCAGAACTGGGAGCACGACTTCAACATCGGGTCCATCGTGCGGACCGCCAACGCCTTCAACGTGGCTGCCGTCCACATCGTTGGACGGCGGCGCTGGAACCGGCGCGGTGCCATGGTCACCGACCGGTACCTCCACGTCCACCACCACCCGACCGAGCAGGACCTCTTCGACTGGCTCGCCGAACACGACGTGGTTCCCGTGGGCGTGGACAACCTGGAGGGCTCGGTACCGCTCGAAGCCGCCCTGCTGCCGGAGCGCTGCTGCCTCGTCTTCGGGTCGGAGGGTCCGGGTCTCACGGAGTCGATGGTGGCTGGGTGCAGCCAGTTGGTCTCCATCACCCAGTACGGTTCCACAAGGTCCTTCAACGCCGGCGCAGCCGCGGCGGTCGCGATGTACCACTGGAGCCTGCAGCACCGAGGAGAGGGAGGCTGACCATGCGATCGAGCACCACCCGAGGTTCCCGCACGCGGTGGGGCGTCGCTCTGGCCGTACTCCTCCTCGCCCCGGCATGCGCTGCGCCGGACGCGGATGGGCCCAACGACTCCAGGACCGTACCGGGCGAGACCGCCACCGCCGCTGCACCCCAGAGCGCCGCCACGGAAGAGCTCCGGACGCAGACGGCACGGTTGGCAGCGGTGAGCGACGAGGCGGTCATCTTGGACGGGGAAACCCCTGACCAGCTCGCGGCGGCCGCCAGTTCCACGTTCTTCACCTCGTCGCCCGCCGTCGTGCTCGTCACCACAGCCGACGTGGGTGAGGGTGAGCCGATCGCCGTCGAGCACGGCATCCCCCTCCTCGTAGCGGGCCCGTCCGCTGGAGCGGAGATCAACAGGCTCGGGGCCCGGGTGGCCTTCGTCCTCGGCGAGGCCGAACCCCCGGCCGTCGAGCACGTCGTGGCCGACGGCGACTCCCTGCCGGAGGACCTGCCGGACATCGCTCCCGCAGAGGCAGAGCAGTCGGTGGCGTTGCTGACCACCGGTAGCGCTGACGAAGCGGCTGCAGCAGCCTCCGCACGGGCAGCTGGGGCCCACGTCATCGAGGTTCCGGGCGGTGACCCCCGGGCCACCAGCGACGCGGTCCGTGCGTTGGCGGAGGCGAAACCGGAGGCCGTCGTCGCCGTGGGGGAGACCTTCGGGGACGCGGAGACCCTGGCCTGGCGGACACGGACGGCGGCGACGGGGGTGGAGCTCCCCGGTGGCGGCCAGCTCGCGCTTCCCGGCAAGACCTACGTGGCGCTGTACGGCACGCCCAGCACGGGGTCGCTCGGGGTCCTCGGCGAGCAACCCATCGAGCAGACGATTGAGCGTGCGCGCGAGCACGCGGGCTGGTACGAACCGCTCACGGACGAGACCGTCGTCCCCACCCTCGAGATCATCGCCACCGTCGCAAGCGTGAGCCCCGGCCGCAACAACGCCTACTCCAATGAGCTGCCAGTCGCGGACCTGCGACCCCTGATCGACCTGGCGGGCGAGAACGGCCTCTACGTCGTCATCGACCTCCAGCCCGGTCGCAACGACTTCCTGTCCCAGGCGCAGCGCTACGAGGAACTCCTGCGGCTGCCCCATGTCGGCCTCGCGCTGGACCCCGAGTGGCGACTCGGCCCGAACCAGCGCCACCTGGTGCAGATCGGCCGTGTCAGTGCGGAGGAGATTAACTCCGTGGTCACCTGGCTGGCAGACCTGACGCGGGAACACAACCTGCCGCAGAAGGTCCTGGTGCTGCACCAGTTCCAGACCCGCATGATCCCGGAGGCCGAGGCCGTCGACCAGTCCCGCAGTGAGCTCGCGATCCTCATCCACGCCGATGGTCAGGGCTCGCAGCCGGCGAAGCAGAGTACCTGGCAGGCGCTCCACGCCAACGCGCCGTCGATGCGGTACTGGGGCTGGAAGAACTTCTACGACGAGGACGTCCCGATGCTCACGCCCGAGGAGACGATGGCCGGTGTCGATCCGCTCCCGGACTTCATCTCCTACCAGTGACGATGCACGTGGCGGACGGCGCCAGGGGCGGCGATAGCATGACGAACATGCATGCGGATCGCCTCGTCGTCGGGCTCACCCCCGTGCCGACGGCGGCACGCGTCGCACGGCATCGTGCGGCTCTCAAGGCCCGCATCATCTCGACCTTCATCTCGTTGGCGATCCTGACCGCGATCTTCTTCTTCCTCAACCCCGGCTGGTCCCCCGAGACGATGTACTGGATCGGCGGCTTCTGGGTCCTCAGTTCGGCGGCGTGGCTGGTCGGCACCGGTCTGGCCCTGCAACGGGCGAAGCGTGAACTCGCAACCATCGACCATGGTCCCGGCCTCGTCATCGACGCGCACGGGGTGGAGTTCCTGCACCCCGGCCACGCAGCCGCGACGTGGCAGGAGATCAGTGCGCTCAAGCTCACGGGACCGCACCACGGTGCAGGACCCCGACTGGTCATGGAGTCGGGTGGTGACCGGGTCGCGAGCATCCCGATGAGCTTCCTGGACGCGTCCGCCTCGGCCATCGACTCAGCCGTCCATGCTCGCAGCCTCGGCACCCACCACCTGGACGCACGGCCGCTCGACAAGCTGGTGTAGGCGTCCGGCGAAACCCCACCCGGCAGATGCCCCGGCGGGCGTGCGCGATAGGGTGGGGACCGACCCGACTTGAGTGAGGAAAGAGGCACCATGCCAGTTGCAACTCCTGAGGTTTACGCCCAGATGATCGACCGGGCCAAGGAAGGCAAGTTCGCCTACCCGGCCATCAACGTCAGCTCGTCCCAGACGCTGCACGCCGCTCTCCAGGGCTTCGCCGAGGCCGGCTCCGACGGCATCCTCCAGGTCTCCACCGGCGGTGCCGAGTACTTCTCCGGCCCCACCATCAAGGACAAGGTGACCGGCGCCGTCGCGTTCGCCGCCTTCGCGCAGGAAGTCGCCAAGAACTACCCGATCAACGTCGCCCTGCACACCGACCACTGCCCCAAGGACAAGCTGGACAGCTTCGTCCGGCCGCTGCTGGCGGTCTCCGAGGAGCGCGTCGCGCGCGGCGAACTCCCGCTCTTCCAGTCCCACATGTGGGATGGCTCCGCCGTGCCGATGGAGGAGAACCTCTCCATCGCCGATGAGCTGCTCGAGCGTTGTGCCAAGGCGAACATCATCCTCGAGATCGAGGTGGGTGTCGTCGGCGGCGAGGAGGACGGTGTTGCCGCGGAGATCAACGACAAGCTCTACACCACCGTCGAGGATGGAATGCGCACCGCCGAGGTCCTGGGGCTGGGCGAGAAGGGCCGCTACATCACCGCGCTGACCTTCGGAAACGTGCACGGCGTGTACAAGCCGGGCGCCGTCAAGCTGCGCCCCGAGGTCCTCAAGGAGATCCAGGACGCCGTCGGCGCCAAGTACGGCAAGGAGAAGCCGTTCGACCTGGTCTTCCACGGCGGCTCCGGTTCCACCCCGCAGGAGATCTCCGACGCGGTGGACTTCGGCGTCATCAAGATGAACATCGACACCGACACGCAGTACGCCTTCACCCGCCCCGTCGTGGAGCACATGTTCCGCAACTACGACGGCGTGCTGAAGATCGACGGCGAGGTCGGCAACAAGAAGATGTACGACCCCCGCGCGTGGGGCAAGGCGGCCGAGGCAGGGATGGCCAAGCGCGTCGTCGAGGCCTGCGAGTACCTGCGCTCCGCCGGTACCTCGATGGGCAAGTGACCACCACGTAGTACCGCACCAACACCAGCGAGGGCGTCCCCGAGGGGGCGCCCTCGCTGTTCGTTCATCACATTTCGATAACACCGCTCGACAACAGCGAACCACGGGTGTTAGCGTTAGCACCGGACACATTGCTAACGCTAACAATGTGCCGCCATCCCTCGATGTTGAAGGAGCGCCGGTGACGACGAAGCTGTTGGAACTGAGGAACATCAGCAAGACCTTCCCTGGCGTCAAGGCGCTCCAGAACGTCCACCTCGACCTCAACGGTGGCGAGGTCCTCGGCCTGGTGGGGGAGAACGGGGCCGGCAAGTCCACCCTGATGAAGATCCTGACGGGCATCTACACCGCCGACCCGGGCGGCGAGATCTGGCTGCAGGGCGAGAAGGTGGAGATCGGCAGCGTCAACCACGCCCGCGAGCTGGGCCTGTCGATCATCCACCAGGAACTCAACATGGTGCCGGACCTGACCGTCGCCCAGAACCTGTTCATCGGTCGTCCCGGCAGCCACAAGGGGGGCTGGGTCAAGGACTCCGAACTGAACCGCCGTGCCTCCGAACTCTTCGACCGCCTCGGAATGGACATCGATCCGAAGGCCACGATCGGCACGCTTTCCGTGGCCCGCCAACAAATGGTCGAGATCGCCCGCGCCCTGTCGTACGACTCCAAGATCCTGGTCATGGACGAGCCGACGGCGGCCCTCACCGTCGCCGAAACCCACGCGCTGTTCGGCATGATCCGCGACTTCGTCACGCCGGAGACCGGACTCATCTACATCTCCCACCGGATGCCGGAGATCGAGGAGATCACCGACCGTGTCTCCGTGCTGCGGGACGGCCAGTTCATCGGCACCGTGAGCACAAACGAGGTGGAGATGCGCGAGATCATCTCGATGATGGTGGGTCGCGAGGTCTCCGCCGAGGCCCGGCCGCGCACCACCGTGACCTCCGACGAGGTCGTGCTCAAGGTATCCGACCTCAGCTCCCGCAAGCTGCTCCACGACATCAACTTCGAGGTCCGCCGCGGCGAGATCCTCGGATTCGCCGGCCTCATGGGCGCCGGCCGCACCGAGGTGGCGCGCTGCGTCTTCGGGGCCGATCCCCGCACCAGCGGCGAGATCGAGCTGCACGGCAAACCCGTGAACATCCGCACCGCCGCCGACGCGGTCCGCCACGGCATCGGCTACCTGTCCGAGGACCGCAAGGCCTTCGGGCTCCTGCTCGACCAGGACATCAAGGCCAACACGGTCATGGCCGCCATGAAGGACTTCAGCATCGGCGGCTACATCCTCGACGGCAAGATCCGAACGGTGGGCACGGAGTACTCCCGGAAGCTGAAGGTCAAGACGCCGTCGGTCAACCAGCTCCTGGGCAAGCTCTCCGGCGGCAACCAGCAGAAGGTCGTCATCGCCAAGTGGCTGGTGCGCAACTGTGACGTCCTGATCTTCGACGAGCCCACCCGGGGCATCGACGTCGGCGCCAAGGAGGAGATCTACGAACTCCTCGAGACCCTCTGTGAACAGGGTAAGGCGATCATCATGATCTCCTCCGAACTGCCCGAGGTGTTGCGGATGTCGCACCGGATCGTCGTGATGGCCCAGGGTCGCATCACCGGAGTCCTCGACAACCAGGATGCCACACAGGAAAACATCATGGAACTCGCCACCGTTGGCAAGGACGCAACGACAGGAGAAGCAGCGTGAGCACCACCCCCACCGACGCCGGGACCCAATCCGGGTCCTCCCTGAGCCGCGTGCTGCGCTCGTCGGTCCAACAGATCTTCGTCTTCGCGGCGCTGGTCGCGATCTACGTCTTCTTCATGATCGCTGCGCCCAATTTCGCGCAGATGAACATCCTGTTCGACATCTTCCAGCAGTCGGCCTACATCGGAGTCATGGCGCTGGGTGCCACCTTCGTGATCGCCACCGGCGGCATCGACCTCTCGTCCGGCACCGGCATGACGTTGGTGGCCGTCATGGCCGGAGTGTTCCTCTCCGCCGAGTTCATGAACATGCCCCTCGGCGGTGGCCTCATCCTCATCCTTCTCGTCGGCGCGCTGCTCGGCCTCGTCAATGGGTTGAACATCGCCTACCTCGGGCTTCCACCGTTCATCGCGACCCTGGCGATGATGATGGTCGCACGCGGCCTGGCGCTCATCATCTCCGACGCGACCACCATCTCCATCAAGAACCCCGGCTACGTGTGGATCGCCTCGGGCCAGCTCATCCCGGGCGTCTCCAATGCCGTCCTGATCTTCATCATCATGGCCATCATCGCCGCGGTCCTGCTCAACAAGACGTTGCTGGGCCGCTACGCCCTGGCTATCGGTTCCAACGAGGAGGCCACGCGACTCTCCGGCGTCAACGTCAGGTTCTGGAAGGCGCTGGTCTACGTCGTGGCAGGCATCTTCATCGCCCTGGGCGCCATCCTGTACTCGGCCCGGTTCGGCTTCGTCCAGCCTGCCGAGGGCCTGGGGATGGAGCTCCAGGTCATCGCTGCCGTCGTCATCGGCGGCACCTCCCTCGCCGGCGGCCGCGCCAACATCGTCGGCACCGTCGTCGGCGCCCTGATCATGGAGACCCTGCGCAAGGGCCTCCAGATGATGGGCATCGCCCAGCAGTGGCAGCTCGTCGTCACCGGCATCGTCGTGCTCATCGCGGTCTTCGTCGACATCGTGCGTCGCAAGCGCCAGTCCGCCGTCTGACCGACGCCGCCGAGAGTCCATCCGTCCGACCAGCACATACCCAGTAGCGAGAGCGCCGAAGCTCTCACAACAAGAAAGGAAAGAGGACATGCGTCTTCTTCGTTCCGCAGTGGCAGTCTCCTCAGTGCTCGCGCTGGGCCTGACCGCCTGCACGACGTCCGCCGACCCCGAGCCTGCAGAGACCGCCGCCGAAACCCCCGCAGCCGAGACCACAGCCGCCGAGACCACCGCAGAGGAGACCATGGCGGAGGAGACCTCCGCAGAGGAGACCTCGGCTGAGGAGACCACGGCCGAGGGTGACGTGCCCATGGGCGATGGCACCCAGACCATCTACCTGGTCTCCAAGGGCTTCCAGCACCGCTTCTGGCAGGCCGTCAAGGAGGGCGCCGAGCAGGCCGGTGAGGAGTACAACTACCAGGTCGAGTTCGTCGGCCCCGATGACGAGACCAAGGTCACCCAGCAGCTCGACCAGCTGAAGACGGCCCTGGACAGCCAGCCCGCCGCCATCGGCCTGGCAGCACTCGACTCCGGCGCGGCTGAGCCCGTGCTCCAGCAGATCCAGGCCGCCGACATCCCGATCATCGCCTTCGACTCGGGTGTCGATTCGGACATCCCGCTGACCACCGTCTCCACCGACAACGAGGCGGCAGCGGGCGAGGCGGCCAAGCAGATGATCGAGCTGACCGGCGGCGAGGGCACCGTGGGCCTGGTGTGCCACGACCAGACCTCCCAGACCGGCCAGCAGCGCTGCCAGGGCTTCATCGACTACATGGCGGAGAACGCCCCTGACATGACCGTGCTGGAGCCCCAGTACGCCGGTGAAGTCGGCCTCGCCGCCAACACCGCCAAGGCCATCCTCCAGGCCAACCCCGACCTGGTCGGCATGTACGGGACCAACGAGGCCTCGGCCATCGGCGTCATCCAGGGCGTCAACGAGATCGGCGCGGACGTCACGGTCGTCGGCTTCGACTCCGGCAAGACCCAGCTCGACGCCATCCGGGAGGGCTCGCAGGCCGGTGCCGTGACGCAGTCCCCGGTCAAGATGGGCTACGAGACCGTCGTCGCCGCCATCAAGGCCATCAACGGCCAGGAGCTGCCCGAGGTCATCGACTCCGGCTTCGCCTGGTACGACGCGGAGAACATCGACGATCCGGAGATCGCCGCGAACCTCTACGAGTGATCGAGCGGTTCTGATCTGCCCCGCTGCGGCGCCGTCGGACACGGCGGCGCCGCAGCTCCACATCGGCGTCCTTCCACACCCGGGTCCGCCACCCGGCCCCAGCACATGACAAGGTGATCAACGACATGACGAACTACCCACGTATCGGTATCCGCCCCATCATCGACGGGCGACGCCGCGGCGTCAGGGAGAGCCTCGAGGACCAGACCATGAACATGGCCCTCCGGGTGAAGGAACTCTACGAGTCAGAGCTGCGCTACCCCGACGGCAGCCCCGTCGAGGTGGTGATCGCCGACACGACGATCGGCCGCGTCTCCGAGGCCCAGGCCTGCGCAGCCAAGTTCAAGCGCGAGAACGTCGCGCTGACCCTGTCGGTCACCCCCTGCTGGGCCTACGGTTCCGAAACCATCGACATGGACCGGACCATCCCGCACGCGATCTGGGGCTTCAACGGCTCCGAGCGGCCCGGCGCCGTCTACCTCGCGGCCGCGCTCGCCGGCCACACCCAGCTCGGCATCCCCGCTTTCGGGATCTATGGCGAGGAAGTCCAGGACGCTGACGACGACTCCGTTCCGGCCGAGGTCCGGCAGCGGCTGCTGGACTACGCCACGGCCGGTCTCGCCGTCGCCTGGATGAAGGGCAAGTCGTACCTCTCCATCGGCGGCGTGTCCATGGGCATCGCCGGTTGCGTGGTCAAGGAGGAGTTCTGGAACTACTGGCTGGGCATGCGCAACGAGTACGTCGACATGGTCGAGATCGAGCGACGCATCGAGCTCGGGATCTACGACAAGGACGAGTACGAGGTCGCCTACGCGTGGGTCCGCGAGAACCTGAAGCAGGGCGAGGACTTCAACCCCGAGGAGTGGCAGGCCTCTGCCGAGGAGCACGAGGACTGGTGGGCCTACAGCACCAAGATGGTGCTGATCGGGCGCGACCTCATGGAGGGCAACCCCAAGCTTGCCGAGCTGGGCTTCGAGGAGGAGGCGGGGGGTCACGGGGCCCTTGTCTCCGGCTTCCAGGGCCAGCGCCAGTGGACCGACTACCTGCCCAACGGCGACCTCATGGAGACCTTGGTCAACACGCAGTTCGACTGGAACGGCAAGCGTCGTCCCAGCCTCATGGCCACCGAGAACGACAACCTCAACGGTGCGTCCATGATGTTCAACTACCTGCTCACCAACCGCGCACAGATCTTCTCGGACGTGCGCACCTACTGGAGCGCCGACGCCATCGAGCGCGTCACCGGCCACCGCCCTGAGGGACGCGCCGCCGACGGCATCATCGACCTGCGCAACTCGGGTGCCACCACCCTCGACGGCACCTTCGCCGCCAAGGACGCCGACGGCAACGCCGTCATCAAGCACTGGTGGGACCTGACGGACGAGGACATCGCCGCGATGACGGAGGCGACCACCTTCCACCCCGCCAACATGGGCTACTTCCGTGGCGGCGGCTTCTCGACCCACTTCCGCTCGGCCGGCGACGTGCCCGTCACGATGACCCGCATCAACTGGGTCGACGGTCTGGGCCCGGTCCTGCAGCTGGCGGAGGGGTACACGGTGG
This sequence comes from uncultured Arachnia sp., assembly GCA_947499145.1. Taxonomy (GTDB): domain Bacteria; phylum Actinomycetota; class Actinomycetes; order Propionibacteriales; family Propionibacteriaceae; genus Arachnia. Next base: position 76,159 of record CANMNB010000006.1, on the reverse strand, counting down.
AACTGCCCGACGAGGCCGCGAAGACCATCGAGTTGCGCACCGATCCGGGCTGGCCCACCACGTGGTTCGTCCCGAACATCACGGGCGAGGGTGCCTTCACATCGGTCTACGACGTCATGAACGCCTGGGGCTCCAACCATGGCGCCATCAGCTACGGCCACATCGGCCACCAGTTGATCACCCTGGCCTCGATGCTGCGCATCCCGGTGAACATGCACAACGTGTCCCGCGAGCGAATCTTCCGGCCGAAGAACTGGCTGGGGTTCGGCACCACCGACCTCGAGGGCGCGGACTACCGGGCCTGTGCCCAGTTCGGGCCGCTGTACAACTGACACCTGGCGCCGGGCCCTCGAGAATCGGGGGCCCGGCCCCATACCTGCCGCTGGACGGCACAATGATGACCGGATGAACGAGTGCTGAGGAGTGGGACAACGTGACCGAGCAGACGACGGCGCTGGCGGTGGACCTGGGATCCTCCTCCGGGCGTGTCATCGCGGGGACGCTGCGGGACGGACACGTCGTCGAGGTCGAGGTGCACCGGTTCCAGCACCACGCCAGCATGGTGGACGGGTACTTCACGTGGGACCTGGACCTGATGTGGCGCGAGGTCCGGGCCGGGCTGTCGGCGGCCGTGGAGCGCTTCCCCGACGCGGTGTCGGTCTCCGTCGACACCTGGGGTGTCGACTGGGTCGCGCTGGACGAGGCCGGGGATCGGGTCACACCCTGCCGCGCCTACCGTGACGAGCGAACGGTCCGCACTCTGGAGGCCTTCCAGTCACACATGGCCGACGACCGGCTCTGGGAGCTCACCGGCATCGCACCCGCCACCATCAACTCTGCGAACCAGATGTTCGCCTTCCTCCAGGAGCAGCCGGACGTGGCTCGGCGTACCGCCCGCGCACTGTTCCTCCCGGACTACTTCACCTACCTGCTCTCCGGTGAGCAGCGCTGGTCCCGCTCGCACGCCTCCACCTCCGCCCTGTGCAATCCCGGTGCGACGGACTGGGCGGGCGAGGTGTTCGACGCACTCGGCATCCCCCGGAGCTGGGTGGGGGAACTCACCCACGAACACGACGTCGTTGGACCCTGCATCGTCGAGGGCCTCGAGCGACTGACGGTCGTGCGCGCCGGCGCCCACGACACCGCCTGCGCCGTCCACGCCCTCGAAAGGGACGAGTCCCGGCAGACCTATTTCCTGTCCTCCGGCTCCTGGTCCGTGCTGGGTGTGCTGCGCGACGAGCCGCTGCTCAGCCCGGAGGCACGCGAACTGGGGCTCACCAACGAGGCGCGCGCCGACCGCGGGGTGCGGCCGCTCTTCAACATCACGGGCCTCTGGATCCTCCAGGAGTGCCAGCGCCAGTGGCGCGAGGCCGGACAGGACTCCGACATCGTCCGACTTGTCGCGGCCGCGCGCGACGTCGAATCCCTCGGCCTGCTCATCAACCCGGACGAGCCCCAGTTCGCCGCTCCCGGTGAGATGGTGGACCGCGTCACGGCAGCGATCGCCGCGCAGGGGGGCCCGGCCACCCCCACACCCGGTCACGTGGTCCGCACAGTGCTGGAGTCCCTCGCGGCCAGGTACGCACGAGGGCTCGACGACCTGGCGGCCCTCACCGGCAGCCCCGCAGGCCAGCTGAACCTGACGGGCGGTGGTTCCCGCAACGCCCTGCTCTGCGAGCTGACGGCGTCCGCCGTCGGCGTCCCGGTCATCGCAGGTCCTGCCGAGGCGAGCAGCCTGGGGTCCGTCCTGGCCCAACTCGAGGTCATGGGCCAGCTCGACCCCGCCATGCGCAACGACGTCATCTCCGCCAGTGCCTCCACCATCCGGTACGAGCCGTGACCACCCGTAGCCCGCAGAGGCGCTCCAGCCTGGCCGACGTGGCACAACTGGCCGGCGTCTCGAGCCAGACCGTCTCCAGGGTCGTGCGCGGGGAGGGGGCCGTCGCTGAGGAGACTCGGACGCGGGTCATGGCGGCCGTCGAGGCCCTCAGCTACCGCCCCAACCTCGCCGCGCGTTCCCTCTCGCGGCGACGCACCGGCGTGATCCACATCCTCAACGCCACGCCACTGTTCCATGGCCATGCACGCACCTTCCTGGAGATCGTGGGAGCCTTGGGGGAGCTTGGTTTCCAGACCTCGACCTCCCAAGCGTCCTTCGACACCGACGTGCGCTGGGACCAGCTCATCCCACTCGGGGTCGACGGCGTCGTGCTGCTGGGCGGTCACAGCAGGTCCCAGCGCTGGGCTGAGATCGCCCATGCGCAGGTGCCCGTGATCTTCGTCGGCCAGCGGGCCGGACTGCCGGACACCGTCTCCAGCGTGAGCATCGACCACCGGTACGGCTCCTGGCTCGCCACGTCCCACCTGATCGAAGGTGGGGCGCGGAACCTCGTCCACATCTGCGGGCCGAAGGACTGGTTGGACGCCCAGGAACGCCGCGACGGTTTCGTCGAGGCCTGCGCCGATCTCGGCCTGCCGTACACCAAGCTGTCCAGCCCCACGTGGGACGCCTCCTGGGGCTACCGCCTGGCGGCAGGCATCCCCGCCGACGTCGACGGCATCTTCGCCAGCAACGACCACCTGGCGCTCGGGGTCCTGCGACGCCTCCACGAGCAGGGACGCTCGGTGCCTGCCGACGTCTCCGTCGTCGGGTTCGACGACTCCGAGGGGTCCGACTGCAGCTGGCCACCGCTCACCACGGTTCGCCAGCCCTTCCACAAGGTCGCACAGGCAGCCGTCGCGCAGCTCGGCACACTCATGGAGGGTGGCGCGGCGGAACACACCCTCCTCAAACCGGAACTCGTCGTCCGAGCGAGCTCGAAAGGACCGAAATGATCAATGGACCCATGATCCACCCACCGCTGCTGCGCGCCCTGGCAGGCGCCGGCCACGGTGCGAAGATCCTGATCGCCGACTCCAACTATCCGCACGAGACCCTGGCGAACCCCCGCTCGACGGTGGTGTTCCTCAACCTCGCGCCCGGGCTCATCAACGCGACCGACGTGCTGGAAGTCGTCAAGCAGACGGTGCCCATCGAGGCGGCCGCCATCATGGTCCCGGCGCCGGAGGCCGGGGACGTCGACGTCCCGATCCACGACGAGTTCCGCGCGGCGCTGCCCGATCTGGAACTGGAGGAGATCGGTCGCTGGGACTACTACGGTGCCGCGTCGGCCGACAACGTCGCCGTGGTCATTGCCACGGGTGAGGCACGCATCTACGCCAACCTGCTGCTCACGATCGGCGTGCGCCAGCCGGGGGAGTGAACGTCAGGGCACGCGCTTCGTCCACGCGTCGGAGGAGAACTTGGTGCGAACCAACTCCTCCGCGCGTGCGAGCTCGTCCTCGGTGTAGTCGCGGCGGCGCGTGCGGTAGCGGCCCTCGAAATGTGCGAGGAAGGAGTCGATGATCTCCTCGCGCGGCCGTTGCGTCTGGGACCGCAGCGGATCGACGCGTTTGTTCGCCGAGCGGGTGCCCTTGTCGGACAGCTTCTCCCTACCGATCCGCAACACCTCCAGCATCTTGTCGGCGTCGATGTCGTAGGCCATCGTGACGTGGTGCAGCACGGCGCCGCCCGTCAGGCGTCGCTGCGCCGCGCCCGCGATCTTGCCCGCGTCACTGGCGATGTCGTTCAGTGGCACGTACGTGGCCCTCACCCCCAGCTCCGCCAGCGCGTCCATCACCCACTGGTCCAGGAACGCGTAGCTGCGCTCGAAGCTCAGGCCCTCCACCAGCGACGTCGGCGCCACCAGTGAGTAGGTCACGCAGTTCCCCGGCTCCATGAACATGGCCCCGCCACCGGTGATGCGGCGCACGACGCCGATGCCGTGCCGCTCCCGGCCCTCGTCGTCGATCTCGTTGCGGTAGCTCTGGAACGACCCGATCACCACCAGGGGCCTGTCCCAGTCCCACAACCGGAAGCAGGGAGCCGACGCACCCTTGGCCACGTCGCCGGCGATCACCTCGTCGAGTGCGACGTGCATCCGCGGGTCCAGCGTCACAGCGGGGATGACGTCGAAGACGTGGTCCTCCCAGCCGCTCGCGTGGCCCAGCGCGCGGCGCACGGCGATGCCGACGGCCTCGGGGGAGAAGCCGATGAGGCTCGCTTCGGGACGCAGCCGTTGCTCGATGGCGCCCGCGAGGTCCGCGACCGAGGCCGACTCCGTCTGTCCGAGCAGGGCATCGTTGATGTCGGCCAGCGCCTCGTCCGGCTCGAGGAAGAAGTCGCCGGAGACGGCCGCCTGGGAGATCCGCCCCGATTCCACCTCGACGTCGACCGCTACCAGCTTGCCACCAGGGACCTTGTATTCACCGCGCACGTCCCCGAGCTTAGTGGCCCGGCCGGGGCCGGAAGTGGGACGATGTCGTTGTCAACCGAAGCTGGCCCCCAGCGCGTCTTGCAGAGTAGGAGGGGGTGACATGTCGGATCCCGAAACCACCACCGCGCGGGGGCTGGAGCACTTCGTGGCCAGCCGGGGCGCCACGCTGTGGCGCGCGGCGTGGCTGCTGACCGGGGACGGCCATCACGCCGAGGACTTGGTCCAGACGGCGCTCGCCAAGTGCTACCCGCGGTACGAGGACTTCGAGGACGACGAGCGGTTCGAGGCCTACCTCAGGGGAGCGATGTACAAGACGTACTGCTCCTGGTGGCGTCGGCTCAGCTGGCGCAACGAGACCCCGTCGGCCGAGATCGTGCCAGACGTCGCCGACGAGGTCCCGACGGGTAGCCGGCTGGACATCGTCCGCGCGCTCGAGACGCTGCCGCGCATGCAGCGGGCAGTGCTGGTGCTGCAGTACCTCGAAGACCGCAGCGTCGCCGAGATTGCCGAGCTGCTCGGCATCTCGGCCGGATCCGTCAAGACCCACTCCCACCGGGGGCGCGCCGCCATGCGGCAGTCCGCCCATCTCGCCGAGGCAGGAGTACGACCATGACAGACCCGCTCTCCGACGCATTCAAGGCCACCCCGCCGACGCCACCCACCACCGAGGGCTGGTTGGATGCGGCGCGCCGACGCCGTCGCCGGCGATCGCAGGTGTTGGGAACCGCGCTGGTGGCCGGGCTCCTGGCCGTGGCGGTCCCGGCCACGATCCACTTCACCGAGGACAACACGCTCGTCGCCAACCCCGCGGACAGCCCCACGGACGTTCCTCCCTCGGATCCGCCGGTGCCCCAACCCGAGCCGAACGGATTACCGGGAGCGGCCGCGTGCTGGACCGAGAGTGGCGAGATGTTCGTCGACGAGGGTGGACCCGGTGCGCCGACGGACGCCGCCAGGGTGTGGTTCTGCGGCGACGCGGCAACCGCCGACGGGTTCGGCAGCGTGGGGCCGATGGAGCCGCTCGTCACCGGGGTGGACGAGCTGCTCACCTACATCTCGGAAGCGCAGCCCGCTCCAGCGGACCAGGCGTGCACCATGGAGTACACGCTGGCCTACCGACTGGTCTTCGAGCAGGCCGACGGCGCTCGATCGGTCGTCCACGGGGAGCTGCACGGCTGCCGCACCATCCGCAACGGCGACCAGGTCCTGGAGGGCGGGGAGGGGCTGTACACGCTCGCACAGGACCTGTGGCGGGCGCAGCGCGACGACATGGCCGAGGTCTACGACGTGGCCATGGGTGCGAGCTGCCAGGCCCCGACGCGGGCGCTGCTGCCGCCCCTGCTGGAGAACCTGGCGGCCGGGGTGGGCTGTGCCGGCGAAGCGGTGGGTGTCACCGATGGTGCCGGACAGGTCGTCCTCGACGGCGACCTCGTCGCTCGCATCGTCGAGGAGCTGGAGACCAACTCGATCGACGGCTTCGGAGACGGACAGCTCCCGCAGTGGCTGGTGCTGACCGGGCAGTGGGGGGACCCGATGGTCCTCCATCGCGTCGACGAGGAGAGCTTCTCCTGGTTCGATGGCGACGCCGCGAAGCTCTGGCGGCCGAGCAGGGTTCTCCTCGCCGAACTGGACGAGCAACTGGCGCTCGCGGCGGAGCCGGGGCAGGGTGTCCCGGGCGATCCGGGTACGGGAGAGACCCTTGAGCCCGAGGCGCCCCTGCCCAGCTTCCCGGCCGTCTGGGAACCGGATGCATGCGAGGGGGCGCTGGAGGGCGGCATCCCAACCTCCGAGCTCGAGGCGAGCCGGCTGGCCGATGACCCCACCGCGGTCTGGCTGTGCGGCAAGGGAATGGGCGACCTGCGCGACCCGTACTCGCCCCAGGGTCCCGTGGCCCCCATGGACCCCCTGTCCGGCGCCAGCGGCCGCGCCCAGGCGGCCGTCGACCTCTACAACGCGCTGCCGGACCCCAACTGGGACGCCTGCACCGACGAACTCGGCCCGGCCTACCTCGTGATCCACGAGTACGCCGACGGCAGTCGCGTCCCGGTGGAGATCCAGACCTACGGTTGCCGAGCGGTCGTGACCGGCGAGCAACTGAAGGCCGGCGGGCAGGACTACCTCGATGCGCTCCTGGCGCTCTGGGCCGAGGAACGGCAGGAGTTCGGAACGACCGGGGAGCGTCCCGGACCGATCTGCCCGCGGCTCGACTCCGTCGTGGCGGTGGACCCGGCGGACGCCGTCGGGGGAGTGGCCTGCAGCGGCTGGCCGGACGGGACCGGCGAGCCGCGCGGTGATGGCGTCGAGACCCTGCTGCCCCCGGACCTCGTGTCCACGGTCGCTGAACAGCTGGCGAACAGCGCCTACCCCGCAGGCTACGAGGGAATGCCGGACGGCAGCACCCTGGTCCTGCAGAACGCCTACGGTGACCCCGTCACACTGGAGCGGCTGGACGACGGCACCTACCGATGGTGGACCGACGGGGAGTACCGGGGTTGGGAGCCGCCCAGTGCTGTCGCGGAGGCCCTGGAGCCCTACGTCCCCTCAGGGACTTCCTGATCACGAGAGGGTGAGGAAGAGCTTCTCCAGTTCCTCTGGCGTCATGTCGGAGTCGGGCCCCTCCGCGATCATGCAGTTGCGCATCGCCGTGGAGATGATGGTGAACCCCGCCCGATCGAGCGCGGACGACACGGCCGCCAACTGTGTGATGACGTCACGGCAGGAGGCCCCCGACTCCACCTGCTCGATGACCGCGTTGAGCTGGCCGCGGGCACGCTTCAGCCTGTTGAGTGCCTTCCGCTGGGCCTCGACACCCTCGGGGTTGATCGGTTGCATGGTGTACTCCTTCTCGTGGGTCATACCCTACCGGGTTTGCGAATGGATACCCCAGGGGGTATCGTAGCACCGTGGCTACCATCAACGTGACTGAAGAGAACTTCGACTCCACCGTGTCCCAGGGCACCGTCCTCGTGGACTTCTGGGCGGCGTGGTGCGGTCCCTGCCGCATGTTCGCCCCCGTTTTCGAGAAGGCGTCCGAGAAGCACACGGATATCACCTTCGCCAAGGTCGACACCGAGGAGGCGCAGCAGCTCTCCGCGCAACTCGGCATCATGAGCATCCCCACCCTCATGGCCTTCCGTGACGGGATCCTGCTCTACGCACAGCCGGGTGCACTGCCGGCCGCCTCCCTGGAGGAGCTCATCGAGAAGCTCCGCGAGGTGGACATGGATGACGTGCGGCGCCAGATCGCCGAGCAGGAGGCCAAGCAGGCCGAGGAGCAGGCCAGCGCCGCTTCCTGACCGGTTCGTCAGCAACCCGCCGCGTTCGTCGCGGTACTGTCTCCCCCGGAGTTCGCGTGCCATCGCACGCGAGGTCGCCGGGGGAGACTTCTCTTTCCGGGAGTACAGGAACAGGGTGGCTGCTCGGACGCGATGATGGTCCTACCAAAGGCGCGATTTGCTCATCGAATACCCCCCCGGGTATATTGGTGGTCATGGACAACACCGAGACCAAGAGGATCGTCGTCGTCGGCGGCGTCGCGGGCGGCATGAGTGCCGCTGCACGCGCGCGACGACTCAATGAACACGCACGCATCACCGTCCTCGAGCGCGGCCACGAGGTGTCGTTCGCCAACTGCGGACTGCCCTACTTCGTCGGCGGCGAGATCGAGGACGAGGCGTCGCTCCTCGTCCAGACCCCCCAGAGCCTTGCTGCAGCACTCGATCTGGACGTCCGCATCGACACCGACGTCCTCAGCCTCGACACCCAGGGCCGAACCATCACCGTGGCCGGCCCGGAGGGCACCGCGCAGCTCGACTACGACGAGCTCATCCTCTCCCCGGGTGCCTCCGCCATCCGGCCGCCCATCGACGGCATCGACTCCCCGCGCGTGCACACGCTGCGGACGGTGCCCGACGCCCGCGAACTCAGGCAGGCCGCCGAGGGTGCCCGAAGCGCCGTCGTTCTGGGGGCTGGTTTCATCGGACTGGAAGCGGCCGAGGCCTTGGCGGCCCGGGGGCTCCACACGTCGATCGTCGAGCTGGCGCCCCACGTGCTGCCTCCCCTGGAGGACGAGATGGCGAGGCTCGTCACGCAGGAGTTGCAGCGCATCGGCATCGACGTCCACGACGGCGTAGCGGCCACGGCCATTGAGCACCACGAGGACCACGACGTGGTCGTGCTCTCGGATGACAGCCGGATCGACGCGGACGTGATCGTGCTCTCCGTGGGGGTGCGGCCCGACACCCGTCTGTGGGAGGACGCCGGCATCGCCTGCGATCGCGGAGCCATCCTCGTGGACGAGGTGGGCCGTACCAACGTGGAGCACGTGTGGGCCGTCGGTGACGCGACGGCGAGCGCGGACCTCGTCACCCGGGCTCGCCGCCCGGTGGCCCTGGCGGGCCCCGCCAACCGGGCGGGACGCCTCGTGGCCGACGCCATCATGGGCCACCGTGGACATCGCCTCCCCGGGCTGGTCAGCACGGCCATCGTCAGGGTGGGGGAGCTGACGGCAGCGCTGACGGGAGCCAACCGTCGAGGGCTCGCCGAGGCCGGCATCAGGTTCCACACCATTCACCTGCACCCCCTGAACCACGCCGGGTACTTTCCCGGAGCCTCCCAGATCCACCTGATGCTGCACTTCGGGACGGACGGGAAGGTGTTGGGTGCGCAGGCGGTGGGGGCCGACGGTGTGGACAAGCGCATCGACGTGCTCTCCGTGGCGATCAAGGCCGGCATGAGCGTGCATGACCTGATCGACCTCGACCTCGCCTATGCTCCCCCCTACGGCTCGGCCAAGGACCCGGTGAACATGGCCGGGATGATGGCCGCCAACGTCCTGGACGGCACCCTCAAGCTCTGGTACGCCGACCAGGTCCACGACATTCTTGCCGGCTCCCTCGTCCTCGACGTCCGGAGCCGCGAGGAGGTCGCCACCGGGCAACTGCCGGGAGCCCTCAACATCCCGCACACCGAACTGCGTGACCGCCTCGACGAGGTGCGTGACGCGGCGGCCGGCCGACCGGTACGGGTGATGTGCGCCTCTGGCGTGCGCTCCTTCCTGGCCCACCGCCAGCTGGACCAGGCCGGGTTCGACTCGGCCAACCTCTCGGGTGGCATGCTCACCATGCGCGCCACCCACGCCAACATCGAGGACCTCCTCGTCTAACCGAAGAAAGGCAGGCCATCATGTGCCATGCAGTCAAGTGCCGTACCTGTGGCAAGACCACGTGGGCCGGATGCGGCAACCACGTCGACCAGGTCTTCCGCGGCGTCCCCCAGTCCGATCGCTGCCCCGGTCACGCCAACGAGAGCAAGAGCGGGAGCATGTGGGGCAAGCTGTTCGGCTGAGCCGAACACCTCGCTCGACGAGCCCGCGTCAGCGCACTCCAGCCATCCGCTGGCGGCGCGGCGCGGGCTCGCTCAGTTTCTGCTCGAGCTCACGGATCTCTGCGACGTCCTCCGCCCACTTCGGGGCCTCAGGGAGGAGCAGTGCGTCCATCACGTCCTCGAACCGAGCCAACACGTCGGCGACGACGCCCTCGGGTAGGCCCTGTGCGGAGTTCTGGAGTGTGGAGAGTCCGTGGACGAGCCCCCAATAGGTCAGCGCAGCGGGGAGGAGCGCCGGGTCGTCGGGGTCACAGCCGTGGATCTCGGCGAGTGAGGCCACCAGCCCCGAGAAGCCGGGCCCGGTGATGGAGGGTCCCTCGTTGCCGGGGCGGCAGAACATGATGGCGTAGGCGTCCGGGTGCTCGTGCGCCCAGGCGGCGTATGCCACGCCGTGCGCGCTCAGCCGCTTCTTCGGATCCTTGATGTGCAGGATCTCCTTGACGACGACGGCGTTCCAGCGGATGTACGCCTGGCGCGTCGCCTCGAGTTCGAGCGAGGCGAGATCCCCGAAGTGGTGATAGAGCGTGGGCGGGGTGCAGCCGGCTCGCTCACACACTTGCGCAATGGTGAGCCGTTCGCCGGTCTCTGCTTCCACGAGGAGTTGCCAGCAGGCGTCGAGGAGGCGCTGCTTGCCGTCGGCCTGGTTGCCGGGTGGACGTCCTGCCATGTCTCTCGCCTTCCTAGTCGCCCCGCCGGACAGGCGGGGCAATCGCTTGCCGGGGACACTGTTAATAGTGGCAGCAGATGATCGGCAGTAGCGAGCCAGACGCGCGAGCTGCGGTCCTTCGTGCCTCGACCGGGCACGATCGTGCCGACGAAGGCCGGGCGCGGCGCGCGGGGAGGCCCAGACGCCGTGGGCATATGCCCAACCTGCTCCGGTCAGTCCTGTGGGCCTGTCGGGACATGCCGGTTCGGTGGTCTAATGGAAGCGTTACGAAAGCGAATCGAAAAGCCGAAGGGGCACGCCAATGACGGTGGAGCGGGTCGAGCGCGAGAGCGCCATCCTCGCTCGCCTCGCGGCGACCGGCGAGTTGACGGTCACGGACATGGCCCAGGCGCTCGGAGTCTCCGACGTCACCATCAGGGGCGACCTGCGATCCCTCGAGCACCAGGGGCTGATCGTGCGCACGCGCGGTGGGGCGCGCCCGTCGAGCCTCAAGGGCATCCTGCAGCGACAGAAGATCCACGTCGAGGCCAAGGGGCGGATCGCCGCCGAGGCGGCTGCGCTCATCCGTGATGACGACACGGTGATGATCGAGGCCGGAACCACCACCGCCCTCATCGCACGGCACCTGATGGGGCGTCGCGGCGTCCAGGTGGTCACCAACTCGACACTGGTGTTCAGCAACGCCCGTCTGAACCCCGCGCTCAACATCATCCTCACCGGCGGGGTCTTCCGCCGCGAGTCCGAGTCGCTGGTGGGCCCCCTCGCCGAGCGTGCGATCGGGGACTTCAACACCCGGATCGCCTTTCTCGGCACCGACGGGTTCTCGCCCGAGCGCGGCCTCACCACCCGGTTCGTGGAGGGGGGCAAGGTCGCCGCCATGATGCGGGACCGCGCGGAGGAGACCTGGCTGGTCGCGGACTCGTCGAAGTTCGGTCAGGCCGGGTTCGTCACTTTCCTGCCGCTGGAGGGCATCACCGGGATCATCACCGATTCCGGGCTGGGTGCCGAGGCGGCCCAAGCACTGCAAGAGCACACGCGCCTGCGTGTCGTCTAGGAGGAAACACATGGCAACCGTCGTAGTGATGCCGCAGCTGGGGAACAGCGTTGAGTCCTGTCTCATCGTCTCCTGGGCGGTCAAGGAGGGCGACGAGGTCGCCGAGAACAGCGTGCTCTGCGAGGTGGAGACGGACAAGGCGTCCATGGAGGTGCCATCCACTGCGGCTGGGACCGTCCTCAAGCTGTTGTGGGAGGAGGGCGACGACGTCCCCGTCAAGCAGCCGCTGCTCGTGGTGGGCGCTCCCGGCGAGGACCCCGGGCCGACGCTCCAGGCCGCTGGCTGGGGTGGCGACGAGTCCGTGGACGAGCCCCGGACGGAGGTGGACACGCCCCAGCAACCTGCGGGCGAGGCGTCCTACGAGGAGACCGACGACGACGGGACCGACGCTGCTGCTCCCGTGGAGACGCTCGACGTCGACGACGCCACCCAGCCGGATGCTCCCAAGCGCGCAGCCGACTCCGAGGCGCCGGGTGTGAGCCCCCGGGCGCGCAACCTGGCCGCGTCCTCCGCACTCGACGTCGACGGCATCGACGAGGGCACCGGCCCCGGTGGCCGGATCATCGAGCGCGACGTGCAGGCCGCGATCGCGGCGGGACCCGCCGCCACCCGTGGTGCGGCACGCGCCGGCGGCGTCGGACGGAGCGACGTCGAGGGCACCGGCCTGGGCGGCCGTGTCGCGACGTCTGACCTCACTGCGCCCGCTGCCACGGAGTCGCCGAAGCAGGCAGCCTCCCCGGCTCAGCCCGCTGCCGACGACGCCGCCTTCCCAGGCCCGAGCACCACGACTCCGCTCAAGGGGATCCGCAAGGTGATCTCCGAGCGCATGATGCACTCTCTGGCCTCCAGTGCGCAGCTGACCTACACCGTGACCGCGAACGCGCAGGGCCTGCTGGACATGCGCACAAAGTTCAAGAACTCCGACCCGACGCTCGGCATGAGCACCGTCACCATCGGCGACCTGGTCGGCTACGCCGCCGTGCGCACGGTGCAGAAGCATCCCTCACACAACGCCCACCTGAGCGACGGCCAGCTCACGACGTTCGAGCGCGTCCACCTCGGCTTCGCGTGCGACACCCCGCGTGGGCTGTTGGTACCGACGGTGCGCAACGCCTCACAGCTCAGCCTGGGGCAGTTCGCCGCCACGAGCAAGGAGCTCGCGGCCCAGGCCATCGAGGGCACCATCAACCCCGACCTGCTCTCCGGGGCCACCTTCACCGTCTCGAACCTCGGTGGATTCGGGATCGAGAGCTTCACGCCGCTGCTGAACGTTCCCCAGACCGCCATCCTCGGCGTGGACGCGATCATTCCCCGGGCCACCACGGACGAGGACGGCAACGTCGTCGTCGAGCAGCGCCTCGGATTGTCGCTCACCGCCGACCACCGCGTCATCGACGGTGCGGACGCCGCGCGGTTCCTGCGCGACCTCGTGGCGTTCATCGAGAACATCGACATCGCGATCCTGAGCTGAGAAACGAGAACACATGTCTGACTTCGACGTCATCGTCCTGGGCGGGGGGCCCGGCGGGTACATCGCCGCCGAGCGCCTCGGCCACGCCGGCAAGAGGGTGCTGCTCGTCGAGGCCGTTGCCCTCGGCGGCACGTGCCTCAACGTCGGCTGCATCCCCACCAAGGCGCTCCTCAACGCCGCGAAGACCTATGAGCACGCGCTCCACGGGAGCCACCTCGGGGTGAACACCTCCGACATCTCCGTCGACTGGACGCAGATGCAGAAGTGGAAGGCGCAAACGGTCGCCACCCTCGTCGGCGGTGTGGGTGCGGCGGAGAAGAAGGCCGGCGTGACGGTCATCAACGGCCACGGCACCTTCGACGGGCCCGGCAGGGTGACCGTCGACGGCACGCAGCACACCGCCGAGCACGTCATCCTCGCCACCGGATCGGTCCCGGTGATGCCCCCCATCCCGGGTGCCAAGGACAACCCGAAGGTGGTCGACTCCACGGGCATGCTCGCGGTGGAGGCGATCCCCGCACGGCTCGCCGTCATCGGCGGCGGCGTGATCGGGCTCGAGTTCGCCAGCCTCTTCGCCATGCTCGGTTCCGAGGTCACGGTGATCGAGATGCTGCCGGAGATCGTTCCGTTCATGGACGACGAGCTCGCGAGCCAGCTCCGCAAGGGGCTCTCCGACGTCGACTTCAAGCTGTCCTGCAAGGTCACCGCGATCGAGGACGGAACCGTCCGCTTCGACACCAAGGACGGGGCTGCCGAGTCGGTCGAGGCCGACGTCGTGCTCATGGCGGTCGGACGCCGCCCCGCCGTCGAGGGCTGGGGCGCCGAGACCTCCGGCCTCGAGTTCTCCGGCAAGGGGATCGTGGTCGACGAGAGGATGCGCACCAACCTCCCCGGCGTGTGGGCGGTCGGCGACGTCACGGGGCGCTCCCTCCTGGCGCACGCGGCCTACCGAATGGGGGAGGTGGCCGTCGCCAACATCCTCGACCCGCAGGCCCACCGTCGCGGGGAGATCATGCGCTGGCACACCATCCCCTGGGCGGTCTACTCCAACCCCGAGGCCGCAGGCATCGGCATGACGGAGGCCGCCGCACGCAAGGCGGGCCACGACGTCGTCACCTCCACCGTCCCGGGCTACATGTCCGGTCGCTTCGTGGCCGAGCACGGCACCAAGGCGCCGGGGGCCGCCAAGCTCGTCGTCGACGCCGCCACCAACCAGGTGCTCGGCATCCACGTGCTGGGGGCCTACGCCGCGGAGATGGTCTGGGGCGCCTCGGCTGCGCTCGAGACCGAACTCAACGTGGCCGACCTCCGTCAGCTCGTCTTCCCACACCCCACCAACAGCGAACTCATCCGCGAGGCCGCCTGGGCCGCCAAGGCCTGAGCCCCCGCCACCCACGAGGAGAACCAGACACACCATGACCCGTTCACTGATCGTCGATCCCACGACCGTCCGCGCGAAGGCCTCCATCGAGTCCCCGTCGATCCCGGTCAACGCCTACGAGCCCGACTTCGACGCCGAGCTCGAGCGCCACGGCAAGCAGGGCCTCATCGACATGCTCCACGACATGATCGCCGTGCGGCAGTTCGAGACCATGCTCAACTCCATCAAGACCACCGGCGCCTGGAACGGCGTCGAGTACGAACACCGCGGCCCCGCCCACCTGTCGATCGGGCAGGAGTCCGCCGTGGTCGGCCAGGCCTCCCAGCTCGACCCGGAGGACTTCGTCTTCGGCTCCCACCGCAGCCACGGCGAGATCCTGGCCAAGTGCTTCTCCGCCGCCCGCAAGCTCGACAAGTCGAAGCTCGAGGGCATCATGACCGAGTTCCTCGACGGCGAGACCCTCTCGTTCGCCGAGCAGATCAGCAACGACGGTCTGGACGACGTCGCCGAGAACTTCATCGTCTACGGCACCGTTGCAGAAACCTTCGCCCGCAAGGCCGGCTTCAACCGCGGCCTCGGCGGCTCCATGCACGCCTTTTTCTCGCCGTTCGGCTCCATGCCCAACAACGCCATCGTCGGTGGCTCCGCGGACATCGCCACGGGCTCGGCCCTCTTCAAGCTGGTCAACCGCGACAAGGGCATCGTCATCGCCAACATCGGTGACGCCTCCATGGGCTGCGGCCCGGTGTGGGAAGCCATGATGTTCTCGGCGATGGACCAGTACCGCACCCTGTGGAAGGACGGGGTGCAGGGCAACCCGCCGATCTGGTTCAACTTCTTCAACAACTTCTACGGCATGGGCGGCCAGACCTCCGGCGAGACCATGGGCTACGACATCCTCGCCCGGGTCGGTGCCGGCGTGAACCCCGATGCCATGCACGCCGAGCGCGTCGATGGCCTCAACCCGCTGGCCGTCGCGGACGCCGTCGCACGCAAGCGCGAGATCCTCGAGTCCGGCCGTGGTCCGGTGCTCACCGACACCATCACCTACCGCTTCTCCGGCCACTCGCCCTCGGACGCCTCCAGCTACCGCACCCGCGATGAGGTCGAGCTGTGGGAGCAGCACGACGGTCTGAAGAACTTCGCGGAGTACCTCGTGAAGAACCAGGTCGTATCGCAGTCCGAGGTCGACGACATCCAGGCCACGTTCGACGAGCGCCTCACCAAGATCATCGCCCTCGCGACCAAGGATGAGGACGTCTCCCCGCGGGTCCACATGGACTTCATCGAGACCGTCATGTACTCCAATGGCAACAAGGAGGCCCTGCGCGAGGGAGAGCCCGAGCTCCTGCAGCCCCTGGAGGAGAACGCTCGCGTCAAGTCGCTGAAGAACAAGGTGCGCACCGCGCTGGACGAGAACGGCAAGCCGGTCTCGAAGGCGAAGGCGTACTCCTACCGCGACGCCATCTTCGAGGCCGTCGCGCACCGCTTCGCCACCGACCCGACCGTCGCCGCCTGGGGCGAGGAGAACCGCGATTGGGGTGGCGCCTTCGCCGTCTACCGCGGGCTCACCGAGCTGCTGCCGCACCACCGGCTGTTCAACTCCCCGATCTCGGAGGCCGCCATCATCGGTGCCGGCGTCGGCTACGCCCTGTCGGGTGGCCGCGCGATCGTCGAGTTGATGTACTGCGACTTCCTCGGCCGCGCCGGCGACGAGATCTTCAACCAGGCCTCCAAGTGGCAGGCGATGTCCGCCGGTCTGCTGGAGATGCCGCTCGTGATGCGCGTCTCCGTCGGGAGCAAGTACGGCGCCCAGCACTCGCAGGACTGGGCGGCGCTCGTCGCGCACATCCCGGGCCTCAAGGTCTACTACCCGGCCACGCCGTACGACGCCAAGGGCATGATGAACCTGGCACTGCGCGGAACCGACCCGGTGGTGTTCTTCGAGTCCCAGCTGCTGTACGACCGCGCTGAGGAGTTCGAGGCCGACGGCGTCCCGGAGGGCTACTACGAGGTCCCCGAGGGCGAGCCGGTGGTGCGCCGCGAGGGCACCGACCTGACCATCGCCTGCATCGGCCCCACCCTGTACCGCGTGATGGAGGCGGCAGAGGAGCTGGAGAGCAAGCACGGCATCTCCACCGAGGTCATCGACCTGCGGTTCGTCGCTCCACTGAACCACGACCTGTTGGTCGAGTCGGTGAAGAAGACCGGCCGCCTGCTGCTGACCTCCGACGCGGTTGACCGCGGTTCGTTCCTCCACAACGTCGCCTCGACGGTGCAGACGCTCGCGTTCGACCACCTCGACGCGCCGGTCGCCGTCGTCGGGTCGCGCAACGCGATCACGCCCGCCGCGGAACTGGAGAAGGAGTTCTTCCCGCAGCCCAGCTGGCTGATCGACGCGGTGCACGAGCGCATCCTGCCGATCGACGGCTACGTGCCCCAGAGCAACCAGACCAACGCCGAGCTTGCGCGTCGCGCCCGCCAGGGCGTCTGAGACGAAAAGGACACGATGAACGACGTCATCAACGACCCCGCAGCGACCCCTGACGCACGCGTCGCGGCGCTGCGGGCGTTGGTGGACGAGGGGATGGAGTTCCCCGAGTTCACCAAGGAGTCCAACAACCACATCCACACCATCTACAGCTTCAGCCCGTACACGCCGTCCATGGCATGCCTGAAGGGGCGGCAGGCAGGGCTGCAGGTGGTGGGTTCCGTGGACCACGACTCCGTGGGCGCCGCCCGGGAGATGAGGGACGCCGGAGCCATCCTCGGCATGGGCGTCGTGACCGGCTTCGAGTGTCGCGTCATGCTGCATTCCCTGGCAGAGGTCGAGGCCGGGACCGCGGTCTTCGCCGACCGCAAGCTCAACAACCCGGACTCGGTGGGGGTGGCCTACATCACGGTGCAGGGCATTCCGGCCGGCAAACGCGGCGAGGCGGAGGAGTTCCTCCGTCCCATCCGTGAGCGTCGCCTGGAGCGGACCCGGCGCATGGCCGCGGCCGCCAACCAGATCCTGGCCGATCTCGGCGCGCCCACGTTCGACTTCGAGCGTGACGTCGTCGGGATCTCCCAGTACGCCAGCGGCGGCACCGTCACCGAACGGCACCTGCTCTTCGCGATGTCGGAGGCGTTGATCTCCGGCTTCGGCCGCGGGCAGGCGCTGCTCGACGGGCTGGCCTCGATGGGCCTGAAGCTGAACGACAAGCTCCACGAGACACTGGGCGACGAGACGAACAGGTTCCTCGCCTACGACCTGCTGGGGATCCTCAAGGCGGAATACCTCGACCGCTTCTACATCCAGCCGGACTACCTGGAGCGCGGCGGAGAGTTGCCCGATGCTCGCACCGTCGTGCAGTTCGCGCACAGCCTCGGGGCCATCCCGTGCTATGCCTACCTCGGTGACGTCACCGCGTCGCCGACCGGGGACAAGAAGGCCGAGAAGTTCGAGGACGAGTTCCTGGACGAGCTGGTCGAGACCCTGAAAGACATCGGCTTCCCGGCGATCACCTACATGCCGCCCCGCAACACCCCGGAGCAGCTGGCCCGAATCTCCGAACTGGCAACGGAGCACGGGCTCATCGAGGTCTCCGGCGTGGACATCAACCAACCGCGTCAGGTGTTCTCCTGCCCGGAGCTGGGTGAGGACCGCTTCGCCCACCTCAACACCTCCACCTGGGCGATGGTGGCCCACGAGACCCTCTCCGAGCACAACCCGTCGCTCGGACTGCTCAGCACCGATAACCCCCTGGCCGGCCTGTCCCTGGTCGACCGGACCGAACGCTACGGCGCCGCCGGTCGGAAGCTGGTCCAGGGCGTCGACGTCGGCGACGTCGCCGCGGACCTCATCAAGGAGTGACGAGAATGACCGAACTCGAACTGCTGCCGCTGCTGCGCGGTGCCCTCATCAACAGGCTCGGCGCTCCAGTGGTGCTCCAGCCCGCTGAGGGCGAGGCGGACGTCGCGATCACCATCGACGACGCCGCGGAACTCGCGACGACGCTGCCGGAAGTGGCGCTGCCCACGATCATCCGCGTGACGTCGGGGGACCTCTCGGTCCTCGTGCGCGCGGAGCAGCTGCCCGGCGCCCAACCCGTCGTCACTTCGCGGGAGCCGGAGGCCGGCCACGCAAGCACGCGAGGTGCGGTCGTCGCCGGCCGCGTCGCCCTGGTCACGGGTGGCGCGCAGGGCTTCGGCGAGGAGATCGTGCGGGCGCTGCACGCTTCGGGGGCGTGGGTGTTCATCGCCGACCTCAACATCGACGGCGCCACCGCGCTGGCTGATGAGTTGGGGGAGCGGGCCACCCCCATCAAGGTCAACGTGGCCGATGAGGCCTCTGTCGAGGAGATGGCCGCGACGGTGGTGCGGACGACCGGAGGAATCGACCTCGTGGTCTCGAACGCCGGGATCGCGCGCGCCGGTTCGGTGCTGGAGCAGCCCCTGTCGGAGTTCCAATTGTCCACGGACGTGAACTACGTCGCGTTCTTCCTCGTCACCAAGCACCTCGGCCGGATCCTGCGCCAGCAGCACCAGACGGCCGGCACCTGGTGGACCGACGTCATCCAGATCAACTCCAAGTCCGGGCTCGAGGGGTCGAACCGGAACGGGGCCTACGCCGGCAGCAAGTTCGGGGGGATCGGCCTGGTGCAGAGCTTCGCGCTCGAGCTGGTCGACCACAACGTGAAGGTCAACGCGATCTGCCCCGGGAACTTCCTCGACGGGCCCCTGTGGTCGCACCCGGAGAACGGGCTGTTCGTGCAGTACCTGCGCTCCGGCAAGGTGCCCGGCGCCAAGGACGTGGCCGACGTGCGCCGCTTCTACGAGTCCAAGGTCCCGATGCGTCGGGGCACGCACGGGCCCGACGTCATGCGGGCGCTGTACTACCTCGTCGAGCAGGCCTACGAGACCGGGCAGGCGCTCCCGGTCACGGGCGGACAGGTGATGCTGAGCAGCTGACCGCCTCAGTCGTTGCCGCGGGCGCGCCGTCGCCAGCCTTCCCTCAGCGACGCCAGCGTTACCGCGGCCACGCCAGCGACTATGGAATTCGCCAGTTCTCTTCCCAGCGCGCCAGCGGCAATCGCGTCCGCCAGCGGTCGCAGTGCAACGCCAGCACTACTCGTCGTCGCCAGCGCAGCATGGCTGGCGACGAGAAGTAGCGCTGGCGAAACGAAGTCAGTCGTCGTCGGCGCGCCTGTGGGAGGCCGGGTGGAGTTATCCACAGCATCAGAGATCGGGGTGGAAAACCTGCGTCGGCTGAGATGAAATCCCTCTATGGCGACGCAGCACTTGACCACGGCCCAGCTCCAGAGAATGGGCTTGAGCCACAACGAGATCCGGACCCGGCTGTCGCACGGAATGTTGCGCCGGCTCCGTCGCGGTGCCTATGTCCTGGGAAGCATTGACGACCCGAGCACGCAACACCGTCTCCTGATGGAGGCCACTGTTGCCTCGGTGCACGAGGGCAATGTGTTCAGCCACGTATCGGCTGGCGTACTGCACGGTCTGCCTGTTCCGCGAGAAGAGTTGGGTCGCGCGACCATGATTCGCCTGAGTTCCGGCCACGGTGACAAAGGGCCGCATCTCACTGTGCGAAAAACAGCACTGGCCCCGGACGAGATCGAGCTCCGCGACGGGCTGCGGGTCACGACGTTGCCGCGCACGGTGTTCGATCTTGCCAGGACGCAGCCCTTCGACTGGGCCGTCATCGTTGCGGACGCCGCGCTCCGACGGGGCCTTGCCCCTGACGTCTTGGCGGCAACCATTTCGCGCCATTCACGCCTGAAGGGGAGCGTTCGCGCTGGCCGGGCTTGTCACGTCGCCTCCCCGCTTGCTGACTCGCCGTTGGAGTCGGTCAGCCGGCTGCGGATGCTGGAGGCTGGACTTCCGATCCCGCAACTCCAGTTCGAGGTCATCGATGGCAACGGTGAGTTCGTCGCACGCACTGACTTCGGGTGGCCCGAGTTGGGTCTTCTGGGTGAGGTCGACGGCAAGGCGAAGTACGGCTCGCTGGTGCCTGAGGGACGCGAAGTAGCCGATGTTGTCATGGCCGAGAAGCGGCGTGAGGAGCGGCTGCGTGATCTTGGGTACTGGGTCGTTCGGTGGGGCGCAGCGGAGGCCTGGAACGGAACCTTCGTCCCACGCCTGCGGCGAGCCATGGCGAGATCTCTGTGACGTTCTACCAGCGCAACTTCTCGTCGCCAGCGAAGGAGCGCTGGCGACGAGAGGTAACGCTGGTTCAGCGACCCTAGCGCTGGCGTTCCGGAGGAAGGCTGGCGTCGCCTGCGGGCAGGCTGGCCCCGACGACGGGAGGGTTGGCGCCGGGAGCTGGACCGGCGTGGCCGACGATGTCGTCCCTCGGACGACTGCCGGACCCAGCGCTGGTCACGGGAGCGACGTCGTCCCGAAGGTCTTCTCCCAATCAGCGATGAAGACGTCCACCGCGTCGGTGATGTCCGGGCTGCTCAGTGCCGCACGGAGCAGCTTGGGGGACATCGTCACGGCGTGGGCCCCGGACTCCAACGCGTGGCTCACCTGGGCGATGTTTTTGAAGCTGGCCGCCATGATCTTGCACGGGGCGTTGAAGCGGTCGATGAACCCGGCCAGGGTCGAGATCGTGCCACGGGTGTCGATGTCGATGCTCTGCATCCGGTTGTAGTACGGGGCCAGGTAGTCAACCCCGGTCGCGATGGCCAGGAAGCCCTGGGTCTTGGAATAGATGCCGGTGGCGGTGACCTTGATGCCCTCCTCCTTGAGCTGGTGCATGGCGGCCAGCCCTTCCTCGGTGGTGGGGATCTTCGGATAGACCTTGTCGTCGATCTGGTCGAGCAGGCGATGGGCGTCGTCGATGATGCCCTGGGTGTCGCGGGCCAGGACCTGGGCGTGCAAGGTGCGCTCGTAGCCGATGATCTCGCGGATCCGCCGCATGTGGGGGTAAAAGTCGATGCGGCCCTCCTTCTTGATGATCGACGGGTTCGTCGTCACCCCGTGCACGGGGTAGAGGGGGACCATGCGCTCCAGGTCCTGGAGGTTGGCGGTGTCGAAGAGGATCTCCATGCGTGCTCCTTCGGGCTGCTCCTAGACTAGGTCAGCCAGGGCGAACGCGCGCCCGAATCCCGGTGGCCCGATGCCGGCCGTGGGCACCGAGCAGTCCCGCGTGCCTTCGGTCGCCGAATAGCGCCGCCAGGCGCGTGTCGAGGTGACGAGTCCGCTACTGGCTGGACGCGCGTGGAGGCGCCGTCGACCCGCGCACCACCAGCCGGGTCGGCATCTGGACGTGCATCTCGTCGAGTGTCCGGCCGTCCAGGAGGAGCAGCAGCATCTGCAGGGCCTTCGACCCGATCTCCTGGAGGGGCTGCGCCACCGTGGTGAGCCCGTGTCCGTGCTGGGTCGCCTCGGGGATGTTGTCGAAGCCGACGACGGAGAGGTCGCGGGGGACCTGCATCCCGCGCTCCTCGGCGGCCTGGATGACCTCGAGCGCCGAGACGTCGTTGGCCGCCACGACGGCGGTCGGCGGGTCCAGTTGGTCGAGGAGGTGGATCGCAGGGACCTCGGCGCCGGTTGCCGTGTAGTCACCGCGCTGGACCAGGTGCTCGTCCACCGGGAGACCGGCCTCCTGCATCGCGGCTCGGAAGCCGCGCTCGCGGGCGTGGGCCGATTCGAGGTCCTCGCGCCCACCGAGGTAACCGATGCGGCGGTGCCCCAGCTCGACGAGGTGCGTCACGGCCGAGCGGGCGCCGCACTCGTCGTCGACGGAGACCGACGGCAACGTCGGGTCGATCTTGTGGGGGTCGACGGCCACGACGGGGAAGGTGCCGGATCGGCTCTGGCTGCTGGGGGTGACCATGATGGCGCCGTCGATGAGGCTGCCCGCGAGACGGCCGAGCAGTCCGTGCTCCCAGCCGGTGGGGGCGTAGGGACCGTGGGAGGCGCCGGCCCACGCCATGATCTCGATGTCGGCACCCTGGGCCGCCAGCCCGACCCCCTTGAGTATCTCGGCGGAGTAGGGCTCGAACTGGCTCACCAGCACGCCGACGACTCCGGTACGTCGGGCGCGGAGCGAACGCGCGCCCACGCTGCCGACGTAACCGAGGTCGTCAATGACTTGCTGCACCCGCTGCTGTGTCTCGGGTGCGATGCCGTCGCGCTTGTTGACCACCTTGGAGATGGTGGAGACCGAGACGCCGGCAGCGCGGGCGACGTCGGTGATGGTCACGCGGCGCATGGCGATCAGCCTAGGGGGTGGAGCACCGGCAGGCCGGGACCGGGGTTGGTCATCCCTTCACGGCTCCGCTCAGGCCGCCCACGATCCGCCGCTCGAAGATGCTGAAGAACAGCAGCGCCGGCAGCATGGAGAGCGAGGTGAAGGCCAGGACCGCGGCCGTGTTGACCGAGTACTGGGAGGCGAATGCCTGCACACCCAGGGGCAGGGTGTACTTCGCCGGCTCGCTCAGCACGAACAGCGGCAACATGTAGTTGTTCCAGGCGCCGATGAAGGCGAGGATGCCGGTGGTGATGACCCCGGGCAACGACAGCGGCAGCACCATCTTGAAGAAGAACCGCAGCCGTCCCGCACCGTCGATGGCCGCCGCCTCCTCGAGCTCCTTCGGAATGGCTCGCAGGAACGGCACGAGGATGATGACGGTGACAGGCAGGGCGAAAGCGATTTGGGGGAGGATGATGCCCGCCAGAGAGTTCGTGAGGCCGAGGTCGCGGATGAGGATGTACAGCGGCGTGATGGCCACCGTCAGCGGGAACATGAGTCCGGCCGCGAAGAGCGAGAACATGGCGTCCCTGCCCTTGAAGTCGTAGCGGGCGATGACGTAACTGGCCGCCAGGGCCAGGGCCACGCATCCCACCGTCGTCGACACCGCCGAGATGATCGAGTTGCCGAACTGCTGCCAGAAGGTCCCAGCGGTCAGCACGTTGACGTAGTTCTCCCAGACCCATGGGTTGGGAAGGCCCGACGGGTCCGTGGTGATCTGCGCGTTGCTGCGGAACCCGCCCAGGATGATGTAGGCGACGGGGACGATGCAGATGGCGATGAGCACGGTGGCGATGAGATAGGTGGTCGGGCTGCCCCAGGGCACGGCCGACTGCTTGGCGCGCCCGCCCTGGGGGCGACGAGGCAACCTGCTGCGACGGGTGAGAGCGACCTGGGACATCACGCTTTCTCCTTTCCGGGCTTCTCCGTGAGTGCGCCCTCCGTGTCCCGCTTGAGGACGAACCGCTGGTAGGTGAGCGCGATCACCAGGGAGATGAGGAAGATGACGACGGCCACGGCGTTGCCATAGCCGTAGTTGCCGGTGAGTCGACCCTCGCGCACCATGTAGGTGGCCATCGTCGAGGTCCCGGCAGTGTCAGCCACGTACTGGCCCCAGATGATGTAGACGAGGTCGAAGAGTTGGAGGGAGCCGATGATCGACAGGAACGCCCAGATGCGGATCGTGGGGCCGAGCAGCGGCAGCGTGATGGAGCGCTGGATCCGCCAGTAGGAAGCGCCGTCGACGGCCGCGGCCTCGTACAGCTCGTCGGGGATGCCCTGCATGCCCGCGAGCATGAGGATCACCGCGAAGCCGATGTACTTCCAGGAGATGATGACCATCAGGGTCCAGATGGCCAGCTTGGGATCCGCGATCCAGTCGGCCTGCAGGGACTCGAGTCCGATCTTGCCCAGGAAATCGTTGAGCGCGCCGGTGGTCTGGAGCATGAGTCCCCAGCCCGTTCCGACGATGACCTCGGCGATGACGTAGGGGACGAAGATCAGCACCCGGATCAGCGACCGGCCCTTGATCTTCTGGTTGAGCAGCAGCGCGAAGGCGATGGCGATCGGGCCCTGCATGATGAGCGACAGGACGACGATGAAGGCGTTGTGCTGCAGTGCTGAGAGGAACAGTCCGTCGGTGAAGATCACCACGTAGTTCTGCAGGCCCACGAAGTCGGTGGGGGGCCCGAAACCGCGCCATCGGAAGAAGCCGTAGTAGGCGGCCATGAACACGGGGAAGATGACGAACCCCACGAACATCACGATGGCGGGTCCGGCCAGGAGGGCGATCTCCGCCCGCTTGACCCACGCGTCGCGGGAATGCTTCGGCTTCTGCCGGGAAGGGCCGGGGCGGGCCGGCGCCGTGGTGGCGCCGACCCGCTCCGTCATGGTGTCAACCATTCCTGGTCTCCGCGTCAGCCCTTGGCGGCGGCGGACTCCACGGAGGCGATGATGTCCTCCGGGGTGCCCTGGCCGGCGAGCATGTTGACCACGCCAGCGTTGAGCGCGTTGCCCACGTTCTGGCCGAGCAGGGTGTCCAGCCACAGGGTCATGTAGGCGGCGTCCTCGTAGCTCGCGAGGATGTCCTGCAGCGCGGGCTCTTCAACGACACCCTTGGCCTTGGAGTTGGCAGGCAGGGTGTTGAAGGCGATGGCGTAGGCTTCCTGGTTCTCCTGGTTGGCGTAGAAGTTCAGGAAGTCGGCGCAGACCTCAGGCGCGTCCGCGGCGCAGGAGTAGCCGTCGGCCCCACCCATCATCGCGGTCGGGTCGCCGGAACCACCATCAACGGCGGGGAAGGGGAACCAGCCGAGGTCCGGCAGCGGCTCCTCGTTGGGGGTCAGCGATCCGATGACGCCGGGGTTCCATGCGCCCATGAGTTCCATCGCGGCCTCGTGGTTGGCGAGCATGCCGGCGGAGCTGCCTGCACCCTGCTGGGCGGAGGTGGTCAGGAAGCCGGAGTTGAATGGCTCGGTGTCGGCGAAGCTCTTGAGCTCCTGGCCCGCCTCCAGCCAGCACGGATCCGAGAAGTCCATGCTCTCGCCGGCAGCGTTGATCGTCTCGACATCACAGGAACGCAGGACGAAGAAGTAGTACCAGTGGGCTGCCGGCCAGGCGTCCTTGCCGCCCAGCGCGATGGGCTCGATGCCTGCGGCCTTCAGCTTGTCGACGGCCTCGCTGAGCTCCTCGATGGTCTCCGGGGTGCTCTCGATGCCGGCCTCGGCGAAGAGGTCCTTGCTGTAGAAGATGCCGCCCGGAAGGATCGAGTTCGGCATGGCGTAGACCTTGCCGTCGAACGTGAAGGCCTCGAACACCGCGTCGCCGTAGGCCGACTTGATGTCCGGGTCGATCTTGTCGGTGAGGTCCATGACCATGCCGGCCTGGACGATGTCGCGGAGCTTGCCGCCACCGCGCGCCATGAAGATGTCGGGCGAGTCGCCCGCGTTGATGGCGGTCTGCAGACGTCCGTCCATGTCCTCGTTCTGGATGACCTGGATGTCGAACGTGACGTTGGGGTGCTCCTCGGTGAAGGCCGCGGTGGTCTCCTCCCAGTAGGCCTTGCCGTCGCCCGTCGTGGCGTTGTGCCAGAAGGAGAGCGTCACGGGCTCGTCCGACGTCGTCTCGGTGCCTTCGCCCTCGGTGCCTTCCGTGGCCTCTCCGGCGGTCTCCGCCGGCGGGGCGGCGTTGTCCTCCGGCTCGGTGGCGTCGCCACCGCACCCGGAGAGGACGAGCGCGGCGGCGGCCGCCGTCGCCATCATGTACCTGAGCTTCATTGTTGAGTACCTCCACTCGACATTGACTGGTGGCAGGGGAATCTGCCCTGTTGCCTCATCCTCACGCCCGCCGACGGTCGTGTCAAACGTTTTCGATAACGTTTTTGTCACAAGATGCCGGGGGGCACCCGGGCATGTAAGGATGTCCTAGGAGGTCGCCCTTCGTGCCACCGCCCGCGCGCCCTGACGCCGGGTCGGATGGGTGCCGAGCGGCCGACGACCACCGAGACAGATGACGCACAGCAACGATGATGGAGCAGCCGTGGAGACGTGGGCAGATCCCGACCGACCGGTCGACGAGCGAGTAGAGGCACTGCTGGGGCAGATGACCCTGGCGGACATGATCGGCCAACTGGGCGCCTTCTGGCCCCGGGACAAGAGCGAGAAGCCCGAAGGCGGCGAGGTCGCCCCGATGGAGTCGGTCATGTCCAGCGGTGGCTTCGACGAGGTGAGCCAGGACGGGCTCGGGCACCTGACCAGGGTTTTCGGTACCGCCCCGGTTACGCCCGAGGAGGGTCTGGACGGCCTCGCGAGGCTCCAGTCCGCCGTCGTGGAGCGCTCGCGGTTCGGGATCCCCGCCATCGCGCACGAGGAGTGTCTGACCGGCCTCACCGCGTGGAGGGCCACTGTGTACCCGGCGGCGATCGCCTGGGGTGCCACCTTCGACCCGGACCTCGTCGGCGAGATGGCCAACGCCATCGGCGCCGACATGGCCGCCCTGGGAGTCCACCAGGGCCTGTCCCCGCTCATGGACGTCGTCCGCGACTACCGCTGGGGGCGTGTGGAGGAGACCATCGGCGAGGACCCGTTCCTCGTGGGCACCGTGGGGACGGCCTACGTCAAGGGCCTGCAGGCTGCTGGCGTGGACGCGACCCTCAAGCACTTCGTCGGCTACTCGGCGTCGCGGGCCGGGCGGAACCACGCTCCCGTGAGCATCGGCACCCGGGAGCTCGAGGACATCCTCCTGCCGCCGTTCGAGATGGCCGTCCGGGAGGGCCAGGTGGCCAGCGTCATGAACTCCTACTCGGATCTCGACGGGGTTCCCGCGGCCGCCAGCCGCCATCTCCTCACCCACGTGCTGCGCGAGCGGTGGGGCTTCACCGGCACCGTCGTCTCCGACTACTGGTCGGTCAGCTTCCTGCACGCCATGCACCGGGTCGTGGGCGACCTCACGGAGGCCGGAGCCCTCAGCCTGGCTGCCGGCATGGACGTGGAACTCCCGGAGACCGGCGCCTTCGCCCACCTGGAGGATGCGGTCCAGCGAGGTCTCGTCAGCGAGTCCGACATCCGGGAGGCGACCCGCCGAGTCCTGCGGCAGAAGGCTCGCCACGGGCTGCTCGACGCCGACTGGGCCCCGGTCGCTGCCGACCAGGCGGTGGATCTCGACAGCGAACGCAACCGCGACCTCGCCCGTCGCATGGCGGAGGAGTCCATCGTGCTGTGCGCGAACGACTCCGGGATCCTCCCGCTCCGGGCCGGCCGGATCGCGGTCGTGGGTCCCATCGGACCCGACGCCTTGACCTTCCTGGGGTGCTACTCGTTCCCCAACCACGTGATGCCCCGGCATCCCGACCTCGACCTCGGGATCGAGATCACGAACCTCGTCGACGCCCTGGGCGCCGAGTTCTCCGGGTCCGAGGTGACCTACCGTCGCGGCGTGGGGATCCTGGATCCCGACACCTCCGGGATCGCCGAGGCGGTCGAGGCTGCGAAGGCCGCCGAGGTTGCCATCGTCACGGTGGGCGACAAGGCAGGCATGTTCGGGAATGGAACCTCGGGCGAGGGCTGCGACGCCGTCGACCTCCGGCTCCCCGGAGCCCAGGCCGACCTCGTCGAGGCCGTCCTGGATACGGGCACCCCGACCGTCCTCGTCGTCGTTTCGGGTCGCCCGTACTCGCTCGGTGCGTTCGCGGACCGCGCCGCCGCCGTCGTGCAAGCCTTCATGCCGGGTGCGGAGGGAGGTGCCGCCATCGCAGGTGTCCTCTCGGGCCGGGTGAACCCCTCGGGCAAGCTGCCCGTCGGCATCCCGAACCATCCGGGTGGCCAGCCGGGCACCTACATTGCGCCGCCGCTCGGATGGTTCTCCGACGGCGTGTCCAACCTGGACCCGCGACCGCTGTACCCCTTCGGGCACGGCCAGTCCTACACCACCTTCTCGCTGGGGGGCCTCCACCTCTCGTCCGATGAGGTGCCCACCGACGGCGACGTCGAGCTCAGCGTCACCGTGACCAACGGCGGCGACCGGGAGGGCGCTGAGGTGGTCCAGGTGTACCTCTCCGACCTCACGGGTCAGGTGGTGCGTCCGATCAAGCAGCTCGTTGCCTACGCCAAGGTCCGACTGGCCGCCGGCGAGTCGCGGACCGTCACGTTCGGGCTGCACTCGGACCTCATGAGCTTCACGGGGCTGGATGAGAGCCGGATCGTGGAGCCGGGTGCCATGGAGCTCCGCGTGGGGACCAGCAGCGAGGACCTGCCGCTCGTCGCGCCCTTCGTGCTCACGGGCGCCCTCCGCACGGTGGGAGAGGGCAGGACTCTCGTGCCGGCGGTCAGCTTCGGCTGAGCCGCACACGCCATGGAACGCACCCCTCGGAGACATCCGGGGGGTGCGTTCCATGTGCCACTCGACAGGTACCCCAAGGGCCAGTCAGAGCATGGTCGGACCAAGCGGCGCGCTAACGGGGGGTGCCTCCGGGAGCAGGGCGGCCGCATGATTGTATGGACCACATGAGTCCACGAAAGATCGGCGTCACCGAGCTGGCTCTCCGCGACGCGCACCAGAGCTTGATGGCCACCCGCATGGCTACCGAAGACATGGTCGACGCATGCGCCGACATCGACCAGGCCGGTTACTGGTCTGTCGAGTGTTGGGGCGGCGCGACGTTCGACTCCGCCATCCGCTTCCTCAACGAGGACCCGTGGGAGCGGCTGCGCACCTTCCGCGAACTGATGCCCAACTCGCGCCTGCAGATGCTGCTGCGCGGCCAGAACCTGCTGGGCTACCGCCACTACGAGGACATGGTCGTCGAGAAGTTCGTCGAGAAGTCCGCCGAGAACGGCATGGATGTCTTCCGGGTCTTCGACGCACTCAACGACCCCCGCAACATGGCCCACGCGATGGCCGCCGTCAAGAAGGTTGGCAAGCACGCGCAGGGCACCATCTGCTACACGATTTCCCCGGTCCACACCGTCGAGGGCTACATCAAGCTGGCGGGCCAGCTGCTCGACATGGGCGCCGAGTCCATCGCGCTGAAGGACATGGCCGCACTCCTGCAGCCGCAGCCGGCCTACGACATCGTGCGCGGCATCAAGGAGACCTACGGCGACGTCCAGATCAACGTCCACTGCCACTCCACCACGGGTGTCACCCTGGTGTCGCTGATGAAGGCGATCGAGGCGGGCGCGGACGTCGTCGACACCGCGATCTCGTCGATGTCCCTTGGCCCGGGCCACAACCCCACGGAGTCGCTCGTCGCGATGCTCGAGGGCACCGAGTACACCACCGACTTGGACATGGACCGCCTCCTCAAGATCCGTGACCACTTCGCGGCCGTGCGCCCGAAGTACAAGGAGTTCGAGTCGGCCACCCTCGTTGACACCGACATCTTCCTGTCCCAGATCCCCGGCGGCATGCTGTCGAACATGGAGTCCCAGCTCAAGGCGCAGGGAGCGGGCGACCGCATCCGCGAGGTCATGGAGGAGGTCCCGAGGGTGAAGGCCGATGCCGGCCACCCGCCGCTGGTCACCCCCTCGTCGCAGATCGTCGGCACCCAGGCCGTGTTCAACGTCCTCATGGGCCGCTACAAGGTCATGACCGGCGAGTTCGCCGACCTGATGCTGGGCTACTACGGCGAGTGCCTCGGCGAGCGCAACCCCGAGGTCATCGAGATGGCCCAGAAGCAGACGAAGAAGGAGCCCATCACCGGGCGCCCAGCCGACTACCTGAAGCCGGAGTGGGACGAGCTCGTGAAGCAGGCCCAGGGCCTCGAGGGCTACAACGGGACCGAGGAGGACGTCCTCACCAACGCGATGTTCCCGGGCGTCGCCCCCGCGTTCTTCACGACCCGCGACGAGGGCCCCAAGTCCGTCGCCAAGACGCCCGAGCAGATGGCTGCCGAGAAGCAGTCGGCCGGAGCCAAGCACCAGGGCATCACGGGTCCCATCAAGTACAAGGTGACGCTCGCCGGCCGCGAGCACCACGTCGCCGTCGAGCCAGTCTGAGGAGCCACCAGATGACCAAGGAACACACGATGGCCGAACGCCTCGACCAGCTCGCCGAGAAGCGGGCCCACGTCGAGGCGGGCGGCGGGGCCGACAAGCTCCAGAAGCACCGGGACAAGGGCAAGATGACCGCGCGCGAGCGGGTCGCCTCGCTCGTCGACGAGGGGACGTTCCAGGAGACCGGCGCATTCCGCCGCAACCGCACCACCACCTTCGGGATGGACAAGGCCGACATGCCCGCCGACGGGGTGGTCACCGGAGCCGGCTACGTGCTTGGGCGTCCGGTCCACCTCGCCAGCCAGGACTTCACCGTCATGGGAGGCTCGGCGGGCGAGGCCCACTCGATCAAGGTCACGGAAACCCTCAAGGCCTCGCTGACGACGGGCACGCCGTTCGTCTTCATCAATGACTCCGGTGGCGCCCGCGTCCAGGAGGGCATCGACTCCCTCTCCGGCTACGGCAAGGTGTTCTACGCCAACGTCCTGCTCTCCGGAGCGGTGCCGCAGATCTCGATCATCTCCGGCCCATGCGCCGGTGGCGCGGCCTACTCCCCGGCGTTGACGGACTTCATCATCCAGACCCGCAAGGCCCACATGTTCATCACAGGCCCCGGCGTCATCAAGCAGGTCACCGGTGAGGACGTCACCCAGGACGCCCTCGGCGGGGCCGACGCGCACATGTCGCGTTCCGGTGTGGTGCACTTCGTGGCCGACGACGACGAACAGGCGATCCTGATCGCGAAGAAGCTGCTCAGCTTCCTGCCGCAGAACAACACCGAGGACCCGCCGATCGTCGATCCCGACGACGTGGTCGAGCCCAACGAGAAGCTGCGGGACATCATCCCGGTCCAGTCGAACAAGGGCTACGACGTCCGCGACGTCATCATGGAGATCGTCGACCACCGCGACTTCCTTGAGGTGCAGGCCGGCTGGGCGCAGAACATCGTGATCGGCTTCGGCCGGGTGGTGGGCCGGACGATCGGCATCATCGCCAACCAGCCCTCGGTGATGTCCGGTGTCCTCGACATCGACTCCTCGGACAAGGCCAGCAAGTTCATCCGGTTCTGCAACGCCTTCAACATCCCCGTGGTCAACCTCGTCGACGTCCCCGGCTTCCTGCCCGGCGTCGCGCAGGAGCACGGCGGCATCATCCGTCACGGCGCCAAGATGCTCTACGCCTACTCCGCTGCCACGGTCCCGAAGATCACCGTCGTGCTGCGCAAGGCCTACGGCGGCGCGTACCTGGCGATGTGCTCGAAGGACCTGGGTGCCGACAAGGTGTTCGCGTGGCCGACGGCCGAGATCGCCGTCATGGGCGCCGAGGGTGCTGCGAACGTCGTCTTCCGTCGCGAGATCGAGGCGGCCGAGGACAAGGACGCGCGCCGCGCGGAGCTGGTGGAGGAGTACCGCGAGACCTTCTCCACGCCGTACATGGCCGCGAGCCGCGGACTGGTCGACGACATCATCGACCCGGCCGACACCCGTCGCGAGATCGCGATGGCGCTCGAACTGCTGGCCGGCAAGCGCGAGATCCGTCCCGCCAAGAAGCACGGCCTCGGGCCGGCGTGATCGGAGTGGACATGGACAACCCGTCGCTGCAGGAGCTGCGCGAGGCCGTCGCGGCTCTGACGGAGAAGGTGGCCGTCCTCGAGGCGCGTGTCGAGTCGCTCGAAGACTGCCGCGCGATCCCCGAGGCGGACATGGTGGCCATCGGTGCCGCCGTCGCCGCCTACTTCGGCCACAAGGCCAAGGTCCGCGCCATCCGGTACGGCTCGCAGACCCGGTGGGCCGCCGCCACCCGGGCCCGCGTCCACGACCGCTCCGTCCCCCACGTCCGCTGAGCCCCAGGAGATACCCGAGATGAAACTGAAGGTCACCGTCAACGAGACGGAGTACGAGATCGACGTCGAGGTCGAGGAGGAGGAGCGCCAGGGACTGGGGCCGGTGATCATCGGCGTCAACGCCGGTGCGAACCCGATCCCGTCCAAGGCATCGGTGTCCGCGGTCAGCTCGAACGCCGTCGTGGCGCCGCTGGCAGGGTCGGTCTCCAAGGTCCTCGTCGCGGAGGGCGACGACATTGAGGCCGGGCAGGTCCTGCTCATCCTCGAAGCGATGAAGATGGAGACCGAGATCACCGCACCGGCCGACGGCAAGGTTGCGACGATCCTGGTGGCACCCGGCGAGCCCGTCCAGGGCGGCCAGGCGCTCATCGAGCTGGAGGCCTGAGGCTCAGGCCAGCCAGCGGCCCATCAGCCACCCCACGAGGGCGGCTGCCACTCCCAGCGTCACCATGGTGACCGCCAGGAGGGCAGCCGCCCTCGGGCGTTCCGCCTGGTGCAGACGCACCAGTTCGACGCTGGCCGTGCTGAACGTCGTGAAGCCCCCCAGGAAGCCGGTACCCACGACCGCTCGCATGGCGCCGTCGGTGTTGGTGCCCAGCCACCCCGTGACGAGTCCCAGCAGGAACGAGCCGACGACGTTGATCACCAAGGTCGCGATCGGCAGCCCACGGGTGCTGCGCGACGTGAGGATGCCGTCGAGGACGAAGCGTGCGCCCGCACCCAGCCCACCGCCGAGCGCCACCCACAGGGGAGTCATGCGAGGTCCCTTCCCGCAGCTGTGATGGACCCGCGCACGAGCCGCATCGCGGACCAGGCTGCCAGGAACCCGCCCAGCACAGTGACGAGTGCGTATCCGGCGGCCATCAGCCCGGAGCCCTCCAGGCCCAGCGTGGCGGTCTCCAGGGCGAAGGTGCTATAGGTGGTGTAGCCGCCGAGCACTCCCGTGCCCAGCGTGAGCTGGACCGCGCGACGCTGCCCCCCGTCGCGAGGGACGAGCACCACGAGTTGCAGGAGGGCCCCCAGCAGGAAGGCGCCGGAGAGGTTCACCAGCAGGGTCGTCCAGGGCAGTTCGCCGACACGCGCCGGCCACCAGGCTGTGAGCCTGTCGCGCAGGGCGGTGCCGAGCGTGCCACCGAGGACGACGAGTCCCACGAGCCGCGGCCGCAGGTAGGCGGGAGCGGGGCGGGGCTGTGGGGCGCTCAGTGCCATTCCAGTGGGGCGCGCCAGTCGACTACCGACGTGGGAACGACGAGAACCGGTCGGTGTTGGTGGTGGCTGAGGTGCGTTGCGACGGAGCCCTGCAGCATCTCGTGCACGCGGCCCCCACCTCCCGGACGCCGGGTCCCCACGACGATCAGGGCGGCGTCGACAACCCTCGCAAGATGTGTCAGCGCACGGTCCGGGCGGCCTGCGAGATACCGGAACTCCCAGACGACCTCGGCGTCGGCGAGTGCCTCGCCAAGCGCGGCGAGGAGGGCGGACTCCCGCTGCCGCCACTCCTCGTCGTCGGAGAGGTCCGGGTTCATGTCGGAGTGCCGCACGCCGCCGTCGGGGTACTCGTGCTCGACCACCCGGCCGGGGTCGACGTAGGCGAGGAAGAGGGTGGCGCCGAGCGGACGTGCGAGTTCCGCCGCGGTGAGCACCACGAGCTCCGGCTGTTCCGGAGTGACGCCGACTACGATCGCGTGCCCGGCGAAGGGTGTCATGCGCAACGGGTGCGGCTGGGGTGGGCCGCCGGAACCTGACATTGGCATCACCCTCGCCTCTCGCGTCGTGGCTGTGTGGGCAACAGACTACGCCGGGATCTCAGCCGGTGGTCCAGGTGTCCCTCCCCGTGACGAGCGCCTGCAGCGCAGGGATCCGCTCCTCGTCGGCCGGCATCACGATCTGGGAGCGCGCCGCGTCGTCGTGGACGGGACGCTCCACGTCTCGGAAGATCCCGATCGGTGCGCGGCGGAGGCCGTGCGTGTCCGTCAGGCCGGCCAAGGCCGTGGCCTGGGCGGGGTCATCGAGGTGCTCGTCGTGGACGACGGGGACTCCGGGGGAGTCCGGCGGCACGACGCTGAGTCCTCCCGAGCCCGGGTCCCGCAGCACCTGGAGGCTGCCGCCCGCCAGCGTCACTGGCTGACCGTGCCGCAGCGGGATGACGGCTGGGGAGTCGGGCTCCTTCAGGGGGTCGAAGGCTCCGTCGTTGAAGATGGGGCAGTTCTGGTAGATCTCCACCAGCGAGGCGCCGCGGTGCGCCACGGCGCGGGTGAGGACCTCGCTGAGGTGCGCGCGGTCCGAGTCGACGGTACGGGCGACGAAGGTGGCGTCGGCACCGAGGGCCAGGCGTACCGGGTCGAATGGGTGGTCGACGGAGCCGGCCGGGGTGGACTTGGTCACCTTCCCGGACTCGGAGGTGGGCGAGTACTGCCCCTTGGTCAGTCCGTAGATCCGGTTGTTGAACAGCAGGATCGTGATGTTGGTGTTCCTCCTCAGGGCATGGATGAG
This sequence comes from uncultured Arachnia sp., assembly GCA_947499145.1. Taxonomy (GTDB): domain Bacteria; phylum Actinomycetota; class Actinomycetes; order Propionibacteriales; family Propionibacteriaceae; genus Arachnia. The sequence goes on along the minus strand of CANMNB010000006.1, from coordinate 41,805 downwards.
GTGGTTGCCGCCGATCGAGAGCGCGTCGCCGTCGCCCGTCACCACCCACACGGCGAGGTCGGGTCGGGCCATCGCGATGCCCGTCGCGATCGACGGCGCCCTCCCGTGGATGGAGTGCAACCCGTAGGTGTCCATGTAGTAGGGGAAGCGCGAACTGCACCCGATGCCGGAGACGATGACGGTGTTCTCCCGACGGATGCCCAGCTGCGGCATCAGCGACTGGAAGGCCGCCAGGACCGCGTAGTCGCCGCAGCCGGGGCACCAGCGGACCTCCTGGTCGGAGACGAAGTCCTTGCGGGAGGTCGGGGTCAGGGCGAGGGGGACGTGGGCGAGGCCGGTCATCGGGGCTCCTGGGAGTCGAGGATGGTGAGCAGGTCTGCCTCGAACTCCGAGGGGGAGATCGGCAGACCGCGCACGCGCGAGTAGCTCTCGGCGTCGACCAGGTAGCGGCCGCGCAGCAGGAAGGCGAGCTGCCCCAGGTTCATCTCGGGCACGATCACGCGTCGGTAGCGGCGGAGCACCTCGCCGAGGTTGGCCGGAAACGGGTTGAGGTGGCGCAGGTGGGCGGTGGCGACACGGCGGCCGCGTCGTCGGACTCGTCGGGCGGTGGCTCCGATGGGCCCCCAGGTGGAGCCCCAGCCGATGACCAGGACGTCGGCCTCGCCGCTGGGGTCGTCGACGACGAGGTCGGGAATGCTCTGCGCGATGCCGTCGATCTTGGCCTGGCGCAGCTTCACCATCGTCTCGTGGTTGTCCGGGTCGTACGAGACGTCCCCGGTGCCGTCGGCCTTCTCGATGCCTCCCAGGCGGTGCTCCAGGCCGGGGGTGCCGGGCACCGCCAGGGGACGGGCGAGGTTGTCGTCGCGCAGGTAGGGCAGGAACGTGCCGTTCTCGGCATTGGGTTCGGTGGCGAACCCCGGGTCGATGGGTGGCAGGGCGGCAAGGTCGGGAACCTGCCAGGGCTCGGAGCCGTTGCCGAGGTACCCGTCGCTCAGCACGATCACGGGAGTGCGGTAGGTGAGCGCGATGCGGGTTGCCTCGATCGCAATGTCGAAGCAGTCGCCGGGGGACTGCGCGGCCAGGACCGGGACCGGGGCCTCGCCGTGGCGGCCGAACAACGACTGGAACAGGTCTGCCTGCTCGGTCTTCGTGGGCATCCCCGTCGAGGGTCCCGCGCGTTGGATGTCGCAGACGACGAGCGGCTGCTCCAGCATCACGGCCAGCGAGATGAACTCACTCTTCAGCGCCATTCCCGGCCCCGACGTCGTGGTCACCCCGAGTTGGCCGGCGTACGACGCCCCGAGCGCGGCGCCGATCGCCGCGATCTCGTCCTCGGCCTGGAAGGTCATGACGCCATGGTCCTTGGTGCGCGCGAGCTCGTGCAGCACGTCCGATGCCGGGGTGATCGGGTAGGCGCCCAGGAACAGGGGAAGCCCTGCCGTGGCTGCCCCCGCCATCAACCCATAGGCAAGTGCCCGGTTGCCGGTGACCTGACGGTAGGTGCCGGCCGGGAGGGCGGCAGGGTTGACCTCGTACCGCGCAGTGAAGTCCTCCGTGGTCTCGCCGTAGTGGTGGCCGGCGAGGAACGCGGCCCGGTTGGCGTCGCGGAGCACCGGCCGATCGCCGAACTTGCGCTCGAGGAACGTCTCGGTGGGCTCCAGCGGCCGGGAGTAGAGCCACGTCAGCAGGCCCAGGGCCACCATGTTCTTCGCCCGTGAGGCCTCCTTGCGGCCGAGGCCGAAGTCACCCGTGGCCGCGACGGCGAGCCCGGTGAGGTCGATGGCGTGGAGTTCGTAGCCGTCCAGGCTGCCGTCGTCCAGCGGGTTGGACGGGTAACCGACCTTCTTGAGGTTGCGGGCCGTGAACTCGTGGCTGTCGGCGATGACCAGACCACCGGCCCTGAGGTCGGGGAGGTTGGCGCGCAGCGAGGCGGGGTTCATGACCACGAGCACATCCGGACGGTCGCCGGGGGTGCGGATGTCGTCCCCGGCGAAGTGGAGCTGGAAGCTGGAGACCCCGGCGATCGTGCCCTGGGGGGCACGGATCTCGGCGGGGAAGTTCGGCAACGTCGCGAAGTCGTTTCCGAGTGCCGCGGCGTCGGCGGTGAACCGGTCGCCGGTCAGCTGCATGCCGTCGCCGGAGTCCCCGGCGAACCGGATGACGACGCGATCGACGTGGGAGGTGCTCATGGAGGTCCTGTGGGTCAGGCCGCGAGGGGGAGCGCGGCGGCGTGGTAGCGACGGACGACGGCGTCGATGAGCATCGGGTGGTTGCCGATGGGTTCAGCGACGGCGCGGACGTCGAGGTGCTCGAGGTGGGAGCGGTACAGCCCGGGCACCAGGGCATGCACGGCGACGGTGACGTCGCTGCAGCCACGGCGGCGGAGCTCGGCCAGCGCCTCGGCGGGAGTGGGTGACGCGGCGTAGATGAAACCGGCGACGACGGGCCGGCCCACCAGCGATTCGAGTCGCCGGGCGTTGGCCAGGACCTCGGCGTGCGCGCCGGGACGCTTGGACCCGATCGCGGCCAGCAGCACGCCGTCGCCGAGCGGTGCGGCTGCGAGCAGCCGGTCGCGGATGGCGGAGACCAGGTCTCCGCCCACGTGGTCGGTGGCGACGGCCAGACCGCCGGATGCCCGGATGGCGGCGGGCACGTCGTGGCTCACGTGGTAGCCGGCGGCGAGGAACACCGGCACCACCACGCAGGCTCCCACCCGCTGGACGGTCTCTGCGAGCAGCTCGTCGTGGATGTCCACCCACCCGAGCTCCACCCGGACACCGGGCATGACGGAGGCCACCTCGGCCCGGAGGGCTTCCGCCTGGACGGATCCGGCGTGGCTGCGGGTGCCGTGGAGGGCGATGATCAAGGTGGGCTTCATGCGTACTCCTCGGTGGGTTCGGGTGAGGCGGCACGCACGTGACGGCGGGTGGCGTGGACCAGGGCGGTCAGGGCCAGGAGTCCTGCGGCGGACAGCCAGAGGAGGACATCCCTTCCCCCGGTGCCCGCGGCGACGAGCAGCGTGCGGAGGTTGGTGAGCAGGATGATCCCGCCCACGGCAGTCCCCAACACTCGGGCCGGGAGTCGGCTCACCAGCCAGGCCGCGATCGGGGCCGCCACCAGTCCGCCCACGAGCAGAGCGGCGACGATCCCGAGGTCGATGCCCGCGCTGCCGAGGGCCAGCAGGAAGCCGAGGGACGCGGAGAGGGACACGAGGAACTCGCTGGTGTCCACCGAGCCGATGACGGTGCGGGGGGCCGTGCGGCCCGCGCTCAACAGGGAGGTGGTGGACACCGGCCCCCACCCGCCACCGCCGGTGGCGTCGACGAACCCTCCCGCCAGCCCAAGGGGGACCAGGAGTCGGGAGGTGTGGGGACTCACTCGGTTGTGCGACTGCGCGGGGGGCCGCAGCGCGAACCGGACGAGGATGTAGGTCCCCAGTGTCGCCAGGACCACCGCCATCAGCACCGTGGCCCATCCGGCCGAGAGGTTGCTGAGGAAGGCGGCGCCGGCGAAGGCACCGACCGCTCCCGGGACCCCGAGGCGTCCCACCAGGCGCCAGTCCACGTTCCCGAGCCGCCAGTGGGAGGCACCCGAGGCGAGGTTGGTCCCCACCTCCGCGAGGTGGACGGAGGCGCTGGCCAGCGCCGGGGAGAGCCCCGCCACCAGCAGGAGGGAACTCGACGTGACGCCGTAGCCCATCCCGAGGGCGCCGTCGACGAGCTGTGCCAGGAGCCCCACCAGCGCCAGGACTGCGAGCCGGCGCATCAGATGCTCCAGTTCGCGACGAGGGAGGGTGCGGGTGCCGCCTCGTCGGAGAAGGCCTCGTCGCCACGCACCATCCCGGCGGCCAGGCTGGTGCCGGACTGCGGGTCGACCAGCAGGAACGATCCGGTGCGTCGCGAGGTCGCGTAGGGCTCCGCCAACACGGGGGCGGCCAGCCTGATCCGGACTCGGCCGATGTCGTTGAGCGTGAGCTCGTCCACCTCCTCGGGTCGCAGTGTGTCGAGGTCCAGGCGCCCGTCGATGTCGCGCACGATCCCCTGGACCGTACGGGTCGTGTGCTTCACCAGGACGCGCTGGCCGACGCGGAGCGGCCGATCGTGCAGCCAGGTGACCATGCCGTCGAGGTCCTGCGTCGCGGCGGGTGGCGCCGCGGCAGCCGCCAGCAGGTCGCCGCGTGTGACGTCGATCTCGTCGGCGAGCCGCAGCGTCACCGACTGCGGCGCGCGCGCCTCCTCGAGGTCGCCATCGGCGGTGTCGATGGCGGCGACGGTGGTGCGTCGCCCGGCTGGCAGGACCACCACCTCGTCACCCACCCGGACCCGGCCGGAGGCGATCTGCCCACCGTACCCGCGGTACTCACGGAACTCGGGACGCACGGCCGCCTCCTGGGGGCGGATCACCACCTGAACGGGGAAGCGGAACGGTGCCTCGCCCCCGGCGGCGGGGTCCTCCGGGGGGAGCGTCTCGAGGAGCTCGAGCAGGGTGGGGCCGTCGAACCAGGCCAGTCCTGCGGAGCGCTCGACGATGTTGTCCCCGAGCAGCGCCGACACCGGCAACACGTGCACGAAGTCCCGACCGAGTTCGGAGGCGACCGTCCGTACCGCGTCCGCCACCTCCTCGAACCGGCTGCGGGAGTGGTCGACGAGATCGATCTTGTTGACCGCGACGACGACGTGCGGCACGCGCAGGAGCTGGCCCACCGCGAGGTGGCGGCGGGTCTGCTCCAGCACGCCCTTGCGGGCGTCGACGAGCAGGACCAGGACGTCGGCGGTGGAGGAGCCGGTCACGGTGTTGCGGGTGTACTGCACGTGGCCGGGGCAGTCGGCCAGGATGAAGGTGCGGGTCGCGGTCGCGAAGTAGCGGTAGGCGACGTCGATGGTGATCCCCTGCTCGCGCTCGGCCCGCAGGCCGTCGGTGAGCAGGGCCAAATCGACGTGGCCCAGGCCCTTGGCCAGACTGACCCGCTCGACGGCCTCGAGCTGGTCCGCCAGCACTGCCTTCGAGTCGTAGAGCAGGCGCCCCACCAGGGTGGACTTGCCGTCGTCGACGCTGCCCGCCGTGGCGAGCCTCAACAGGGAGCTCATCAGAAGTACCCCTCCTTCTTGCGGTCCTCCATGGCGGCTTCGGTCAGGCGGTCATCGGCGCGGGTGGCGCCGCGTTCGGTGACCCTGGTGAGGGCCACCTCCTCGATGACGTCGGCCACCGTCGTCGCCTCCGAGAGCACGGCGCCCGTGCAGCTCATGTCCCCGACCGTGCGGTAGCGGACGCGGCGGCGCTCGACCGCCTCGCCCTCGCGGGGCGGGCTGACCTGGCTGACGGCCAGCCACATCCCGTCGCGCTGCACCACGTCGCGCTCGTGGGTGAAGTAGAGCCCGGGCAGGTCGATTTCCTCCGCCTCGATGTAGCGCCACACGTCTAGCTCCGTCCAGTTGGACAGCGGGAACACGCGCACGTGCTCGCCCGGCCGGTGCCTCGGGTTGTACAGGTTCCACAGCTCGGGCCGCTGGTTGCGGGGATCCCACTGCCCGAACTCGTCGCGGAGGCTGACCACCCGTTCTTTGGCGCGCGCCTTCTCCTCGTCGCGGCGTCCCCCGCCGAACACGGCGTCGAAGCGGCCCTCCGCGATCGCGTCCAGCAGCGGCTGGGTCTGGAGTGGGTTGCGGGTGCCGTCGGCGCGCTCGAGCAGGCGGCCGTCGTCGATGTAGTCCTGGACACGTGCGACCACGAGTCTCAGACCGAGCTGCTGCACCGTCGCGTCGCGGAAGGCCAGCACCTCGGGAAAGTTGTGGCCCGTGTCGACGTGCAGGAGCGTGACAGGTGGCGGTGCCGGGTAGAACGCCTTGGCCGCGAGGTGCAGCATGACGATGGAGTCCTTGCCGCCGGAGAACAGCAACGCCGGCCGCTCCAGTTCCGCGACCATCTCGCGGATGATGTGGATCGCCTCGGATTCCAGCGACTCCAGGTGTGTGAGGGTGCTCATCTCGTTCCTTCCTCCCCGGGCGCGACGTGCAGTCCGCACTCGGTCTTGGCGTGACCGGCCCACCGGCCGGCGCGGGGGTCCTCCCCCGGGGCGACCGGCCGCGTGCACGGGGCGCAACCGATCGACGGGTAGCCCTCGTCGAGCAGCAGGTTCACGGGTACCTGGTGGCGCTCCACGTAGGCCATGAGTTCGTCGAGGCTCCACGCGGCGATGGGGTTCACCTTGACCATCTGGTGGGCCTCGTCCCACTCGACGACCGGGGTGTGGGCGCGCAGGGCGTTGTCCTCGCGACGCAGTCCCGTCACCCACGCCTCGTACCCCGCGAGCTCCCTGTTGATGGGCTCCACCTTCCGCAGCGCGCAGCAGGCCAGCGGGTCCCGGTCATGCAGCCGGGGGCCGTGTCGTTGGTCCTGTTCGGCGACCGTCAGTTGCGGCAGCGCCTCGACCAGCCGGATGTCCAGGACGTGGGCGAGGGCATCGCGCGTGCCGAGGGTCTCGGGGAAGTGGTAGCCGGTCTGCAGGAACAGCACGTCGACGCCGGGCAGGTGCTGGCTGACGAGGTGGGGCACGACGGTGTCGGCCGCCATGGAGCACGCCACCACCAGCCGCGCGCCGAATGTCTCCGCCGCCCAGGACGCGAGGGCGTCGGCGGGGGCGTCCGCGAGGTGGTGCGCGGCGGCGGCTGCCAGCGACCGCAGTTCGTCCGTGGTGCGGACCCGTCCCGGTCCGTGGCTCGTCAGCGTGCTCATGCGAGGGCCTCGTCGTCGGCCCGGTGCACCCAGCTCGCGAACCTCTCGCCCGGTGCGCGGTCGGACAGGAACCGGCGTACGACCCGCTCCACGTAGTCCGGCAGGTCCGCGGCGGTGACCTTGAGCCCTCGAACGGTGCGGCCCAGCCCGGCCTCGTCGCGGTCGTGGGATGCGAGCCCGCCACCGAGGTGCACCTGGAAGGCGAACTCGGGGGCTCCGTCGGCACCCTTGGCGAGCTGGCCCTTCAGCCCGATGTCGGCGGTCTGGATCCGGGCGCAGGAGTTGGGGCAGCCGTTGACGTTGAGCGTGATCGGGACGTCGATCTCGATGCCAGCCAGCCGTCGCTCGAGCTCGGCGATGGTGGCGGTGGCCGTGTCCTTGGTGTCGACGAAGGCGAGCTTGCAGAACTCGATGCCGGTGCAGGCCATCGTGTGGCGGCGGAACGGCGACGGCGTCGCCGTCAGGCCCAGCCGGTCGGCCCCCGCCACCAGCAACTCCACCGAGGCCGGGTCGACGTCGAGGACGACGAGCTTCTGGTGGGGAGTCAGCCGCACTCGACGGGAGCCGGCCTCCTCGGCGAGGTCGGCCAGGCGCAGCAGGGTGGAGCCGGACGATCGGCCCACCGTGGGGGCCAGGCCGACGTAGAGCCGTCCGTCCTTCTGGGCGTGGATCCCGACGTGGTCACCGGGTGTGCTCGCGGGAGGCGGGGGTGGTCCGTCGGCGAGGCGGTAGCCGAGGTACTCGCTCTCCAGCACCTCGCGGAACCGTTCCGCGCCCCATTCGGCCAGCAGGAACTTCAGGCGGGCCTTGTTCCGGAGGCGGCGATAGCCGTAGTCGCGGAAGATGCGCACGACGCCGTGCCACACGTCGGCGGCCTGTGCCTCGGTCACGAAGGCGCCGAGGCGCTCAGCCAGTCGCGGCGACGTCGAGAGGCCGCCCCCCACCCAGAGGTCATAGCCGACGCCGAGCTCCGGGTGGACCACGCCGACGAGGCTGATGTCGTTGATCTCGTGGACGACGTCGAGACTCGGGTGCCCGGTGATCGCCGACTTGAACTTCCGCGGCAGGTTGGCCAGCTCGGGGTCCCCGATGTAGCGACGCCGGATCTCCGCTATCACCGGGGTCGGGTCGATGATCTCGTCGGCCGCGACCCCGGCGAGCGGGGAGCCAAGGATGACGCGCGGGGTGTCGCCGCAGGCCTCGGTGGTGTCGAGCCCGACGGCCTCGAGGCGGCGCCAGATCTCGGGCACGTCCTCCACTCGGATCCAGTGCAGCTGGATGTTCTGGCGGTCGGAGATGTCGGCGGTGTCGCGGGCGAACTCGACGGAGATCTGGCCGATCACCCGCAGTTGATCGGTGGTCAGTGCCCCGCCGTCGACCCGTACGCGCATCATGAAGTAGCGGTCGGACAGCTCGTCCGGCCCCAGTGTTCCGGTGCGGTGGCCATCGATGCCCTGCTTGCGCTGGGTGTAGAGCCCGTACCAGCGCATCCGGCCGTGGAGGTCGTCGGGCGCAATGGAGTCGAAGCCCTGGAGCGCATAGACCTCGATGATGCGCTCGCGGACGTTGAGGCCGTTGTCGGCGGCCTTGAACTCCTCGTTGGCGTTGAGTGGCGTGGGGCCGTCGACGGCCCACTGGCCGTGTGATTTGCCGGAGGCGGAAGGGCGGACACGCCCGACGGTGCTGCTGCTCATGGTTCCTTCGTGGGGGGACGAGGACCTGCGTGATCACGCGGGGGTTGGGGGGCCGGGCGCGACGCAGGCCCGGCTCGAGAGGGTGCGGGGCTGCTAACGGCCCCGACACATGGCAGACGCAACCCCGGCGAAGTCGACGTGGCGTCGGCTCACGAGCTCGGTGGTGGCGGTGCGCTGCATGGAGGGAACTCTAGGCGACCGGCGCGCCGCTGCCCGGGCATCTCACCCCGTGACCCACCGAATCCGCCAGCGGAGAACGCCGGGAATACCCGCTGCCCGCCGCGCGTTGTCAGTGGGTCTGGGAAGCTGGGGCCATGGGATCCTTCACGTTTGCCACTGCCGCCGACATTCGCTTCGGGGCGGGCGCCTCGGGTGACCTGGACGATCTGAGCTCACGCCTGGGGCGCTCCGCGTTCGTCGTGACCGGCACCGACCCGGACCGGTTCCGCCACCTGCTGGGCGACGTCGACGTGGCCGCGGAGTTCGCCCTCCAGGGGGAGCCGAGCTTCGACGACGCCCGCCGCGCCGTCGAGGCCGCCCGCCGCAGCGGCGCCGACCATGTCATCGGCGTCGGGGGAGGAGCGGTGCTGGACCTCGCCAAGGCCGTGGCCATCCTGGCCGTCTCGGAGACCGACCCCCTCGACCACGCCGAGGTCATTGGCGGGGGCGCGCCGCTGCCGGAGCGCGGATGGCCCTGGATCGCGGTGCCCACCACTGCCGGTACGGGCTCGGAGGTGACCTCCAACGCCGTGCTCGCCAGCGAAGAACACCGGGTGAAGGTGTCGCTCCGCTCACCCGCGATGCTCGCGACCGCCGCCGTCGTCGATCCCGAACTCACCGTGAGCTGCCCGCCGGCGGTGACCGCCTCGTCAGGGATGGATGCGCTGACGCAGTGCCTGGAGCCGATGACCTCGCGCATGGCCAACCCCCTCGTCGACGCCCTGGCGCTCGCCGGCTGGCAGGCGGGGACCCGGTCGCTGGTGCGCGCGGTCGAGCACGGCGACGACCTCGACGCGCGCACGGACATGGCGCTGTGCTCGCTGCTCGGAGGGTTGTCGCTGGCCAACGCCAAACTCGGGGCGGTCCACGGACTCGCCGGCGTGCTGGGAGGTGTCACCGGTGCGGCACACGGTGCGATCTGTGCGGCCCTGCTGCGCGACGTGACGGCAGCCAACATCGCCGCCCTCAGGGAGCGGGACCCCGGCAACCCGGCCCTGCCCGCCTACGAGTTGGCGGCGGTCGCCGCGACGGGCGAGCGGGAGGCCGAGTCCCTGGTGGGCTGGCTCGACGAGCTCCGGACTCTCCTCGGCATCCAGGGGCTGACGGACCTGGGTTTGGCGACGGACGACCACGACGGCGTGGTGGAGGCGGCGCGTCGGGCCAGCTCGATGAAGGGCAACCCGATCGAGCTCACGCGAGACGAACTCCTGGCCGTGCTGCAGGCGGCGAGCTGACCTCAGCCCGTGACGCGATGGACCTTGTGCTGGGCCGCCTGGGCCCGGGGGCGGATGGTCAGGCGGTCGATGTTGACGTGCGGTGGCCGGGTGGCCACGTAGGCGATGGCATCGGCCACGTCGTCGGCTGACAGTGGGTCCGGCACGCCCTCGTAGACGGATTCGGCGCGCTCGGCGTCGCCACCGAACCGGGTGAGCGAGAACTCCTCGGTGTGGACCATCCCCGGGCTGATCTCGCAGACGCGCACGGGCTGGTCGAACAGCTCGAGCCGCATGGACTGCACCAGTGCCCGCTCCGCTGCCTTCGCGCCGCAGTAGCCGGCGCCGCCCTCGTAGCCCGCGTCGGCGGCGGTGGACGTGACGAACACCACCGCGCCCTCCGCCGCGAGGAGAGCGGGCAGGACGGCCTTCGTGACGCGCGCCGTGCCGAGGACGTTCACCTGGTACATCTGCTCCCAGGCGTCGAGGTCGGCGTCCGACACCGGCTCCAGCCCGAGTGCGCCGCCGGCGTTGTTGACGAGGATGTCCAGCCGGCCACCGACCGCCTCGGCGAGGGCGTCCACGTCGCCCGGGAGCGTGACGTCGCACTCGACGGCGGTCCCGCCGATCTCCTGCGCCAGCGCCTCGATGCGGTCGACCCGGCGGGCCACGCACAGGACGTGGAAGCCGAGCCGGGCGAGGTGGCGGGCAGTGGCGGCGCCGATCCCGGAAGAGGCGCCGGTGACGACAGCGGTGCGGGTCATGCCGACCAATCTAGTTGGCCGACCTGACCCGCACCGAGGTGTGGGCCTACTTCTTGCCCTGGTTCTTGACGGCCTCGATGGAGGCGGCTGCGGCCTCCGGGTCGAGGTAGCGGCCGCCGCGCGTGACCGGCATGTGGTTCTCGTCGAGCTCGTAGTAGAGCGGGATGCCGGTGGGGATGTTGAGGCCGGCGATGTCCTCGTCGGAGATGCCGTCGAGGTGCTTCACGAGCGCTCGGAGCGAGTTGCCATGGGCCGTGACGAGCACGGTGTGGCCGGCGTCGAGGTCAGGGATGATGTCGGACTCCCAGTACGGCAGCATCCGGTTCACGACGTCCTTGAGGCACTCAGTGCGCGGGCGCTCGTCCTCGGGGATGTCGGCGTAGCGGGGGTCGTGGTGCTGGCTGAACTCGTCGTCGACGTCGATCACCGGGGGCGGGGTGTCGTAGCTGCGGCGCCACAGCATGAACTGCTCCTCGCCGAACTGCTCCAGCGTCTGGGCCTTGTTCTTGCCCTGCAGGGCGCCGTAATGCCGCTCGTTCAGCCGCCAGCTCCGACGCACCGGAATCCAGTGCCTGTCGCACCCGTCGAGGGCGAGGTTGGCGGTGTGGATCGCGCGGCGCAGCAGGGAGGTGTGCAGCACGTCGGGCAGCAGGTCCTCGGCCTGCAGCAGCTCCGCGGCGCGCTTGGCCTCGGCCTCGCCCTTGGCGTTGATGTCGACGTCCACCCAGCCGGTGAACAGGTTCTTGGCGTTCCATTCGCTCTCGCCGTGGCGGAGCAGGATGAGCTTTCCGGTCATGGTGGACACACTACAGGCGCCGTCGCCGGAGCTCCCGGGGAGGTCAGGCGTTCGGCCAGTCCACGCCCTCCGGGTTGCTTCCGGTGATGAGGTAGATCACGCGGCGGGCCACAGCGACGGCGTGGTCGGCGAAACGTTCGAAGTACCGCCCGAGGAGGGCGATGTCGATGGCCTGCGCCGTGGTGCCCTGCCAGCCGTCCCCGAGCACGACGGTGAAATGGTCCCGCCGCAGGTCGTCCATCTCGGCGTCGATCTGCGCCAGGGTCATCGCCTCCGTCGCGTCCTGGTCCTGCAGGCTGCGGGCGGCCACCTGGATCATCTGGATGGAGACCTCCGCCATGCGCCTGAAGTTGGGCTCGAGTTCGGGCACGACGGCATGGTCCGGGTAGCGCAGGCGTGCGATCTTGGCGATGTGCGCGGCGAGGTCACCCATCCGGGCGAGCTCGAAGACGACGCGGATCGTGGAGACGATCGTGCGCAGCTCACCGGCGACCGGCGCCTGCAGCGCGAGCAGGGACAGGCACTTGTACTCCAGCTCCTCGTGCATGGCGTCGAGTTGGGCGTCATTGGAGATGACGGCCTCCGCGCGTCCGAGGTCGGCGGTCAGCAGCGACTCCGATGCTTCCCGCATGGCTACCTCGACCAGCTCGGCCATGTGGTGGAGTCGTTCCAGGACCCCGTTGAGTTCCTCGTGGTAGCTCGCGCGCATGTGTCGGCCGTCCTTCCGTCGATGGTCTTGTCATCCTATTGCGTGCGCCGGCCGGGACGGGGCAGGCACACCACTGACCGCCGACCTTAGCCCGGTCAGGTGACGATCCCGTTGCCCCGGGTTACGGGAAGCTGAACGGGCGGTGAACTGTCGGGTGACTGCGGGATCGGGCTGGACGTCCGCGGCCGGCGCCCTAGGATGAGTGCCATGCCCCCTGCCCTCGCCGGGTTGATCGGTGCGGTGACGGTCCTCGCCGTCGTCGCGCTTGTCGTCGTCGTCCGGCGTGGCGTCGAGGCGAGGCGTGCACTGAACGCTCCCCGCGCCGGCAGCGAGTCGACGAACGACCTCACGAAGATCGTGCTGGCCCTGCACCCCGGGGCCGCCCTGGTGGGATCCCACGACGAGGTGCTGGTGTCCAACGAGGCGGCCGCAGCGCTCGGGATCGTGCGTGGCACCCGCATCGGGTTCCGCGAGCTGCTCGAGCTCGTGCGCCGTGCCCGCGCGGACCAGACCATCTTCCGAGGACACGTCGACCGCGAGCGGGAACCCGGGACCTACCCGACGGAACTGACGGCCCGGATCATCCCGCTCGATGACGGGAGGCTGCTGGTGATCGCCGAGGACGAGGCGGCGTCGCGACGGGTGGACGCGGTGCGGCGGGACTTCGTCGCCAACGTCTCGCACGAGTTGAAGACCCCGATCGGCGCGATCGGGATCCTGTCCGAGGCGATCGAGCTGGCCGCCGACGAACCCGAACAGGTCAAGGACTTCGCGGCACGGCTGCAGCGCGAGTCGGCGAGGCTCGGTGAACTCGTGACGCAGATCATCGACCTGTCCCGCCTGCAGTCGGCCGACCACCTGGGCTCGCGTGCAGTGGTGGACATCTCCGACGTGGTGGACGAGGCGCTCTCCCGGCACCAGGCCTCGGCCCTGAAGCGGGGGATCACCATCGCGCGCACCGAGGTCCCGGATGCCCGCGTCCTGGGCGACAAGTGGCAGCTCGCCGATGCCGTGTCCAACCTGGTCCAGAACGCCATCGCCTACTCGGGCGAACGTGCCCGGGTGGCCGTCAGCGTCGCCCGGGTCACCGAGGACGGGGACGAGTTCGTCGACATCAAGGTGGCCGACAACGGCATCGGCATCGCGCCCGAGGACCAGGACCGCGTCTTCGAGCGGTTCTTCCGCGTCGACTACGGCCGGAGTCGAGAGAGCGGTGGGACCGGCCTCGGGCTGTCGATCGTGCGCCACATCGCCCTCGCGCACGGCGGTAGCATCCGGCTGTGGTCACGTCCACGCCAGGGCTCGACGTTCACCCTGCGGCTACCCGCCCACGTGGGCCCGGATCCGACCGAACCCGACGACGACCAGCAGGAGGACCCAGCCCCGTGACCCGCATCCTGATCATCGAGGACGAGGACTCCTACCGCGAGGCGCTGGCATTCATGCTCCGCAAGGAGGGCTACGACGTCGGCGTGGCGCCGGACGGGGACGAGGGCCTGGCGGAGTTCGACCGCCACGGCGCGGACCTGGTGCTCCTCGACCTCATGATGCCGGGGATGCCGGGCACCGAGGTGTGCCGGCAGCTGCGCCAGCGCGGGAACGTCGCCATCGTGATGGTGACGGCACGTGACGAGGAGGTCGACAAGGTGGTGGGCCTCGAGCTGGGCGCCGACGACTACGTCACGAAGCCCTTCAGCCATCGCGAACTCGTCGCCCGTATCCGGGCCGTGTTGCGGCGTGGGCAGGACCAGGTGCTGCTCCCGGACGTGGTGGAGGTGGACGGTGTCCGGCTGGACACGGAGCGGCACCGGGTGACGGTCGACGGCGAGGACGTCCGGTTCGCGTTGCGCGAGTTCGAGCTCTTGGAGCTGCTGATGCGCAACGCAGGGCGCGTGATGACGCGGGGACAGTTGATCGACCGCATCTGGGGCAGCGACTACGTCGGCGACACCAAGACCCTCGACGTCCACGTCAAACGACTGCGCTCGAAGATCGAGGCCGACCCGGCCAACCCTCGCCGCCTGGTGACGGTGCGGGGCCTGGGCTACAAGTTCGAGGGCTGAGCTCAGCCCTCCAGGACCGTGCTGTAGTCCTCGTGCTCAGCGGACATGACGGGAGCCTGGAGTCGGATCCTCGTTCCGTCGTCGAAGGCGAGTTCGACGTCGGCGAGCAGCCCCGGGATGAGGTTGGCGCCGGAGACGGTGGCGTTGGAGCCGTCGAGCTGGAGGGCGCCGCTCCGCGGCACGCTGCCGCTCACCTCGACGGGCACGGGCTCGCCCGGGTTCCCCTCGGCGTCGATGCCGGCCACCGTCGCACCCGTCAGCTCAACGGCCTCGCTGGCGCTGAGGTATCCCACCAGCGCGCCGTCGCCGCTCTCGTCCGCGACGAGCAGGATGTTGCGGGCCTTGACGACACCCGACTGCTGCTGCACTCCCGCCGCGCTCGGGGACTCCGGCACCCAACCGCCCGTGGTGCAGGCGGAGGTGAGGGCGAGCGTCGCGACGGCGACGACGGCGAGCAGGCGGTGTCCGCGGCGGTGCTGGGGCGCTGTCATATCTGTCCTCGGTCAGGGTGGCGTGACGGGCACATCCTAGCCAGAAAACACGCTCAGAGGGGGTGGTGACAGGCGCCGGTGGGGGCGGTGTAGGATTCGCCGCCGCCCGTCGCCAGGGGCCTGCGTGCTAGACTGGGTCGAGGAAAGGGGCCATGAAGCTATGACTTTTACGGTCGGTGAGACGGTGGTCTACCCCAACCATGGGGCCGCTGTCATCGAAGACATCGAAACACGCCAGATCAAGGGGGAGGACAGGCTCTACCTGGTTCTCCGGATTCTGGGACAGAACGATCTGGTGGTCCGGGTACCGGCCAACAACCTCGACCTCGTGGGAGTCAGGGACGTCGTTGACGCCGCTGGCCTCGAGCGCGTGTTCGACGTACTGCGCGCCGAGCACACGGAGGAGCCCACCAACTGGTCCCGCCGCTACAAGGCGAACCTGGAGAAGCTGCACTCCGGGAACGTGAACAAGGTCTCCGAGGTCGTGCGTGACCTCTGGCGCCGTGACCGTGACAAGGGCCTGTCCGCCGGCGAGAAGCGCATGCTGGCCAAGGCCCGCAGCATCCTCGTCGCCGAGCTGGCTCTTGCCGAGGACGTCGCGGAGGAACGCGCCGAAACGATGCTCGACGAGGTCCTGGCCTCCTGAGCAACAACCACACACCCATGCAACCGGTCGTCGCCCTCGTGGTGGCGGCCGGTTCCGGTTCCCGTCTGGGCGCCGGGATACCGAAGGCCCTCGTCGAGCTCGACGGGGCGAGCCTGCTGCGCCGCAGCATCGACACCATGGTCGACGCCGGCGCGACGGCCATCTGGTGCACCATCCCCGTTGCCCACGAGGGGGCCTTCGCGCGAGCCGTCGAGGGCTGTGCGATACCCGTGCGGCTCGTGCCGGGCGGTCGGGAGCGGCAGGACTCCGTGCGGCTCGGACTGGAGGCGATGGCCGCCGACGTGCCCGAGGATGCCGTCGTGCTCATCCACGACGCCGCCCGCGCGCTCGTACCCGTCGACGTCGTGGCGGGCGTCGTCGACGCCGTGGTCTCCGGTGCAGCCGTGGCGATCCCGGTGGTCCCGGTGGTGGATTCGCTGCGGGAGGTCGAGGGAGCGGACTCCTCCGTCGCGGACCGCAGCCGCCTGCGGGCGGTCCAGACACCCCAGGGAGCAACACTCGGCATGTACCTCGAAGCACACCGCTCGCTGGCCCGCTCCGGACTGGTGGTCACCGACGACGCCGCCGCAGTGGAGCTGCTCGGGCACCGGGTGGCGCTGGTGCCGGGACACCGCGAGGCCTTCAAGATCACCGAACCCCTCGACCTGGTCCTCGCCCGGGCCGTCCTGACCCACCGGGAGCACCCATGACGCCCCTCATCGGCCTGGGAACCGACGTCCACCGGCTCGAGCCGGGGGTCGCCATGTGGGTGGCGGGACTGCACTTCCCCGAGGAGACCGCCGGCCTGGCCGGGCACTCCGACGGCGACGTCGCAGCCCACGCCGCCTGTGACGCGTTGCTGTCCGCTGCCGGACTGGGCGACCTCGGCTCCAACTACGGGACCGACCAGCCGGAATGGGCGGGGGCCAGCGGAGTCGCGTTCCTCGCCGAGACGGCGCGGAGGGTGCGGGCAGCGGGCTACGACATCGGCAACGTGAGCGTCACCATCATCGGCAACCGCCCCCGGATCGCCGGACGGCGCGAGGAGGGCGAGCGGGTGATGTCCGAGGCGATCGGCGCGCGGGTCAGTCTGGCAGCCACCACCACCGACGCTCTGGGGCTGACCGGCCGCGGGGAGGGCGTCGCGGCCATGGCGGTCGCGCTGCTCATGCCGGCGGTCGGCGGCTGATCCTCAGCGGACCTCCTCCTCAGGTGCCATGAACGTGTTGCACGCGGCGACGTCGCCCGACGCCAGCCCCCGGGTGGTCCACAGGCGCCGGTTCTCGCCCAGCCCATGGTCGGCCCCCGCCTCCTCGGCCCGGAAACGCTCGGCCAGCCGATCGTCGCCGATCTCGTAGGTGATCTCCTGGATGTCCGCGACGTCCTGCTCCTCGATCCCGAGGCTGGCGCCGATGGAGCGGATGCCCTGGCCCGCGAAGCAGTCGGCCTGCACCTCCGAGCGGCGCATGAGCATGTCCGAGGTCTCCCGGGAGTCCGCCTCGTAGGCCAAGGCCGTGGAGGCGGCCAGCACGCCCGTGCGGCCCTGGACGGCGTGCCCGTACTCGTGGGCCATCACCAGGTCGAACAGCACCTGGGACGAACTGAGGCCGCGGGGCATCAGCGCCGCGACGTCGGCGGCCAGGTAGAGGTTCTGGTCAGCCGAGCAGTAGAAGGCGTTGTAGGACGGCATGGTGCCGCACTGCGTCTGGATCTCCCCGCCCGAGGGATAGACGATCACCTCCGGCAGGTACGACTCGAAGCCGGCCTCCTCGAGGGCAGGACCCCAGACGCGGGTCAGGCACTCCACGTAGTCCGCCATCCTGCGCTCCAGCTCGGCGTCGTCCATGACGTGGACGTTGTCCTCGGGGATCTCGCAGCGGACCGGCGCGGCCAGGGTGGTGGCGTAGACCGGGTTGGTCTCCATCCAGTCGATGGCTTCGCCCACCGTCCTGGGGAAGGGGATGTCGGAGACCGACGTGGAGCCGGGGGGCAGGACGTAGTCCTCGTTCTGGAACTCCTCGACCACTACCTCGGGCTCGCTCGCCTCGGTGGTCGGCTGTGGCTCGGAGGACTGGGTGGCTCCGGGTGGGATCGGCGCGGGCGGGGTGGCGGCATCCTCGTCGTCCCAGCCGCCCAGGGAGTAGAAGAACAGGCCGACGAGGATGATCCCCGCCACCAGGAACAGCCCGTTGATACCACGGGTCTGTTTCCTCTGCGGCTGGGGTGGTCGCCACTGGGGCGGGGGGAACTGCCCGGGAGGTGGGAAGTGCCCGGGAGGCGGGAACTGCCGGGTCTGGTATCCCGGGGGCGGGGGTGGGAAGCCGGGTGGTGGGGGGAACTGGCGTGCTGCCGGCGGGCGCGGTGGGGCCTGCCAGGCCGTCGGTCGGCCCTGGTTCGGGGAGCGTCCGAACGGATTCTGGGTCACGACTTCAGGGTAGCCGGGCGGCCGTGCGGTAGCCTCCGTCCAAGCGCTCCGTCTCCCGAAGGAACCCACGTGGCCCGCCTGTCGACCCACCACCGCGTCGCGTCTGTCCTGCTCGCCGGCCTCGTTGCGTGCCTCGCGATCGTCGGTGCCACGCCTGCCCGAGCCGAGGGCGAGACGGCCCGTAGCTTCACGTTCGACGGCGCGCTCAACGCCGACGGCAGCCTCACCGCCACACAGACCCTGGTCTTCGACGAGGCGCCGAGCTCGATCACCCAGCGACTGGCGCTCGAGGCGCCGATCGATCCCCAGCGCTCGTGGCGCTACTCCATCTCCGACGTGAGCGCCACCGTCGCAGGGGCGGAGGTGTTCCCACGGGTCGAACACCACGACGACGAGGTCGTGGTGACGCTGGAGACCTCGGGGGCCGACGGCGAACCCATCACCTTGTCCTACACCGCCACCGGCAGCACGCGCAGTGAACGCGGTCACGACGGCGAGTGGACGGTGATGTCCTGGCGTGTCCTGCAGGGCCTGTCGGTGGGGGCGGAGTCCGTGGAGGGCTCATTGCGGGTGGCCGCGATCCCCGGCATGGTGGACTGCATCGCGGGCCCACCCGGGGCCGTGGCGAAGTGCCAGCTGTTCGGCTCCGGCACCCATGACTCCCTCCAGCCCCTCTTCGAGGCCGGCTCGCGGGGGCCGGGGGAGCAGGTGACGTTCACGGTGGGGGTGCCCGCCTCGTCGGTGACGCCGACGGCCGAGGTGGTGGAGAGCTGGAGCCTCGACCGCGCCTTCACGATCCAGTGGTGGACGGTACTGGCAGCCCTGGCCGCACTGCTGTTCGGGGGCGCGCTGCTGTACCTGCTTCACCGGCGCACCGGCGTCGACGAGGGCCACGACGGCGACGTCCCCGCCGTCGGGCTGTTCACCCCGGTGGCCGAGGGCGAGTCCGTCTTCGTGGTTCCCGAGGGCATCCGCCCGGGTCACGTCGGGACGGTCGCGGACGAACGCGTGGACCCCGTCGACGTCACAGCCACTCTGGTGGACCTCGCTGTCCGCGGACACCTGCGAATCGTGGAGCTCCCGCGCGACGCCCACGGACTGCTCGACTGGAGGCTCGAACGCCGCGACGCGGCGACCGACGACGACCTTGCGGGGTTCGAGCACGCTCTCCTGGCCGCCGTCGCACCCGAGCGTGGGTACACGCTGGTCTCGGAGCTGCCGGCCACCCTCGCGCCTGCCATCGGGGACGTGCAGTCGGCCCTCTACGACGACGTCGTGGCCCGCGGCTGGTTCGAGTCCCGTCCCGACTCGACCCGCAACGCGTGGCGGGCTCGCGGGTGGGTCGGGCTGGCCGTGCTCTCCGTCACGGCGCTGGCACTCGTGGCCTTCACCCGGTTGGGGTTGGTGGCCCTGGTGCTGGTGCTGCTGGGCGGAGTGCTCGTGTGGATCGCCGACCGGATGCCGCGCCGCACCGCGCACGGCACCCGTCTCGTCGAGGGCCTGTCAGCCCTGTCCTCCCTGCTCGAGACACACCCCACCGACCAGATGCCGAGGGATCGCCGTCTCGCCGAACTGGCACGCGTGCTCCCCTACACCGTGGTGCTGGGAGGCAAGTCGCGCTGGCTCGCCGCGATGGCGGAGGCGGACCGGGACAAGACTCCCGATCCGCGCGCCGTGGACTGGTACCACGCGCCGGAGTCCTGGCACCTGGCCGACCTGCCCGCGTCGATGACCCAGTTCATCCACACGGTGCAGGGCGAGCTCGCGGGCCGCTGACCCCCGAAGTCAGAGCTCCAGGCCCGGGTACAGCGGGTGGGCGTCGAGGAGGCGGGCCGCTCCGGAGCGGGTGTCGTCGGCGACGTCTGCGGACAGGTCGTACTTCGCCTTGCCGGGCTTACCGTCCTTGGTGAGGGTCGGCGTCGCGGCGCGGAGAACGCCGTCGATCATCGAGGCGACCTCGGCCATGTCGGAGGTGGTGAAGCCGCGGGACGTCAGCGCCGGGGTGCCAAGCCTGACGCCGGAGGTGTACCAGGCGCCGTTCGGGTCGTTGGGCACGGAGTTGCGGTTGGTGACGATCCCCGCGTCCAGGAGTGCGGACTCCGCCTGGCGGCCGGTCAGGCCGTAGCCCGTGACGTCGAGCAGCACGATGTGGTTGTCGGTGCCACCGGTGACGAGCGTCGCGCCACGAGACATGAGACCCTCGGCGAGTGCCTGGGCGTTGTCCACGACGGCCTGGGCGTAGGTCTGGAACTCGGGCGTGCGGGCCTCGGCCAGCGCGACGGCCTTGGCGGCCATGACGTGGCTAAGCGGGCCGCCGAGCACCATCGGGCAGCCACGGTCCACGTCCGCCGCGTAGTCGCCGGTGGCCAGGACCATGCCGCCGCGCGGGCCGCGCAGTGACTTGTGGGTGGTGGTGGTGACCACGTGCGCGTGGGGGATCGGGTCCTCGTCGCCGGTGAACACCTTGCCGGCGACCAGCCCGGCGAAGTGCGCCATGTCGACCATCAGGACCGCGCCCACCTCGTCGGCGATCTCGCGCATCTTGGCGAAGTTCACGCGGCGGGGGTAGGCGGAGTATCCGGCCACCAGGATGAGCGGCTTGAACTCGCGGGCCTGGGCGAGGACCGCGTCGTAGTCGAGCAGCTGCGTCTCGGGGTCGGTGCCGTAGGACTGCTGGTGGAACATCTTGCCGGAGATGTTGGGTCGGAAGCCGTGGGTGAGGTGGCCGCCGGCGTCGAGGCTCATGCCCATGAGGCGCTGGTTCCCGAAGCGGGCGCGCAGGGTCTGCCAGTCGGACTCGGAGAGCTCGGAGACGTTCTTCGCGTCGAACTCCTGCAGCGCCGGGGTCTCGACGTGGTGGGCGAGGATGGCCCAGAAGGCGGTGAGGTTGGCGTCGATGCCGGAGTGGGGCTGCACGTAGGCGTATTCGGCGCCGAACAGCTCACGGGCGTGCTCGGCGGCGACAGACTCCACGGTGTCGACGTTCTGGCAGCCTGCGTAAAAGCGGTGGCCCACGGTGCCCTCGGCGTACTTGTCGCTGAACCACGTCCCCATGGTGGCGAGCACCGGGAGGCTGGCGTAGTTCTCGGAGGCGATCAGCTTGAGGGAGCCGCGCTGGTCGGCGAGTTCGGAGCGGGTCGCCGCGGCAATGCGGGGCTCCACGGCCTCGATCGCGCTCAGCATGGTCTGGTAGGCGGCACTCAGGGCCTGGGCGTCGGTCACGGCTCTCCTTCGACGGGTGTGCTGCCAGTCTAGGACGCCGATCGCGGTCGTCCGTATCGCGACCGCGGCCGGCGACCCGTGCACGAAGGGGGCCGAAATCGGCTAGGCATGGCCACATCGTCCACGCCGACGTCGATCTGGCCCCCTTCGTGCACGCATCCACAGGCAATCCGCCTGGTGGGTGCCACAGGTGAGTCACACACACAGTGGAAACGTGAACCCAACTCTCCCGGAAGCCCTTGGCCTCGTGACCCGCAAGGAGCTGGTGGCGACGTACGGCCGGCGCGCCGTCGATCGTCTGGTGGCGGAAGGAAGGCTGGAGCGCATGGGCCGCGGCGTGTTCGCGCTACCGTGGACGCCACCGGAGGTGGTCGCGGCGGTCAGGGCCGGCGGCGCCGTCTCCTGCAAGTCTGCGCTCCAGCTCCACGGCGTCTGGACGCTCGATGACAAGCGTCTCCACCTCAGCCGTAGCAAGCGGACCCGCGAGCGGAATGCTCTCCCACCAGGGAGTCTCGATTGTCGACCCCGCGCAGTGCCCGATACCATCGTGCACCCCGTCGAGGCCGCTCTTTCCTGCGTCCTCGCCAGGCACGGCGCCGACGACGCAGTGGTGGCGTTCGACAGCATTATCCGGCTCGGTCTCCTCACCACAGACGAGCTCGCCCGGATAGCGGCGGCCCAGAGCGCCACCAGCCTCAGGCTTCTCGATCGTGCCGACGGGCGCGTCGACTCGGCTCTGGAATCCGTGCTCCGCCACCGCCTGCGCTCCGCCAACGTTCGGGTGAGGACCCAGGTGCACATCGCGGGGGTTGGGCGCGTCGATTTCCTGCTCGGGGATCGGCTGATCCTGGAAACCGATGGGTTCGAGTTCCACGCGTCGACGGCCACCTTCCGCAACGATCGGCAGCGGGACCGCCGCGCGCTGGCACGTGGCTACCTGGTCGTGCGGCTGACGTGGTCGGATGTGCTGCACGACTGGGACCGGGTGTGGCCGGAGTTGCGGGAACTGCTGCGTCGGAGGGTGCACCGTGCACGAAGGGGGCCCGAATGAGAACGGCGAGGACGCATGTGCCACGCCGGCGGCAATCCGGCCCCTTTCGTGCTCAGTCCTGCTGGCGGCGTTGGTGGGTGACTTCGTACAGGGCCACGGACGCGGCGACCGAGGCGTTGAGGGACTCCACGTCGCTGGCGATCGGGATCGACACCAGCGCGTCGCAGTGCTCCCGCACCAGTCGCGCCAGGCCCTCACCCTCGGAGCCGATGACGATGACCAGCGGCCCGTCCGTCCCGGGCATGCCGGAGACCTCGACGTCGCCCTCGCCGGCCAGGCCGACCACGGTGAAGCCCAGGGACGACGCCTTCTCCAGTGCGCGGTTGAGGTTGGTGGCCATCGCCACGGGCAGCCGGGCTGCGGCCCCGGCGGACGTCTTCCACGCCGCCGCGGTCATGGAGGCGGAGCGGCGCGACGGGATGACGACGCCGGCGGCGCCGAAGGCCGCGGCCGAACGGATGATCGCGCCCAGGTTGCGGGGGTCGGTGATGCCGTCGAGGGCGACGACGACGCCGTCGGTCTCGGCCGCGTCCGCGAACACATCCTCGGGGTCGGCGTACTCGAACGCCGGCAGCTGCAGGGCGACGCCCTGGTGGACGAGGCCGCCCGTCACGCGGTCGAGCTCGGCCCGCGTCACCTGGAGGAGCGGGATGGAGTGCTCGGCGGCGAACTTGAGGATGTCGCGGAGGCGGTCGTCCCGCTCCGCCCCCTCGGCGACGTAGGTCTGCTTCACCGGCATCCCGGCCTCCAGCGCCTCGAGAACAGGGTTGCGGCCCACCACCCAGTCGGCGCCGACGGCTGATCTGGTCTGCCGCTTGGGGGAACTCTGCTTCTTCAGCGCGGCCTGCTTGGCCTTGTACGCCTTGTGGTAGACGCGGTCCTCGGCGCGCGGGGTGGGTCCGCGACCCTCGAGGGAGCGTCGGATGCGGCCACCGGATCCGGCAGCCTTGTTCTTGCCTTTGCTGGTGGCGCCGCGACGCGACGAGTTGCCTGCCATTACTTCTTCTCCAAGCTCCAGCGGGGCCCCGCCGGGGTGTCTGTGATCGTGAGGCCGACGTCGGCCAGGGTGTCGCGGATGGAGTCGGCCGCCGCCCAGTCCTTTGCCTCGCGGGCCTTCGTCCGCTGCGCCAGGAGGGCACCGACGAGGCCGTCGACGACGGGCGTCAGGTCGCTGCCCGTCGACCGGGCAGCCCACTCCGGGGCGTCGGGGTGGATGCCCAGGACGTGCAGCATGCGGCCCACCACGACGGCGTAGAGCGCTGCCTTGGCGGCGTCGCCGCCGGCGATCGCCTGGTTCCCGGCGCGGACGGCCTCGAACAGCGCCGCTGTCGCCGCGGGAGTGCCCAGGTCGTCGTCCATGGCCTGGGTGAAGGCCTCGTACTCCGGGGCGTCGCCGTCCCTCACAGCCCGGGAATCCTCCGGGACGAAGGCCCGGGCGCGGTCGATGAAGGAGTCGATGCGCTCGATGGCCTTCTCGGCCTCCGCGAGGGACCCGCGGGTGCCCTCGTCGGCGGGGGAGAACTCGATGGTGGAGCGGTAGTGCGGGGCGAGGAGGAAGAACCGCACGGCCCGCGGGTTGTAGGCCTTCGTCACCTCCGAGACCTGCGCGGTGTTGCCGAGCGACTTGCTCATCTTCTCGCCGGCCATGGTGACCCAGGCATTGTGCATCCAGTACCGGGCGAAGCCCCGACCGGCAGCGGCCGACTGGGCGAGCTCGTTCTCGTGGTGGGGGAAACGCAGGTCGATGCCGCCGCCGTGGATGTCGAAGGTGTCGCCCAGGTACTTCCCCGCCATCGCCGAGCACTCGAGGTGCCAGCCGGGCCGGCCGCGGCCCCACGGGGAGGCCCACGACGCCGTCGCCGGCTCGCTCTCCTTGTGCCCCTTCCACAGGGCGAAGTCGCGGGGGTCCCGCTTGCCGCGCGGGTCGGCGTCGGCGGCGGCCTCCATCTCGTCGACCTTCATCCCGGACAGCTCGCCGTAGCGCGGCCAGCTGGTGACGTCGAAGTAGACGTCGCCCGAACCATCGGGTGCCGGGTAGGCATGGCCGCGCTCGATGAGGACCTCGATGAGCTCGATCATCTCCGGGATGTGGCCGGTGGCCCGGGGCTCGTAGGTGGGGGGTTTGCAGCCAAGCGCGGCGTAGGCCTCGTGCAGTTCGCGCTCGAACCGGTAGGCGTGTGCGAACCACTCGACCCCGGCCTCGGCGGACTTGGCCAGGATCTTGTCGTCGATGTCGGTGACGTTGGCGACGACGGTGACGTCGTAACTCTGGTGCTCGAGCCAGCGCCGGAGCACGTCGAAGACCACTTCCTTGCGGATGTGGCCGAGGTGCGGCGACGCCTGCACGGTCAGCCCACAGTGGTAGATCGACACCTTGCCGTCCACCAACGGGACGAAGTCCCGAACGGTGCGGGTGGCGGTGTCGTAGAGCTTGAGGGTCACGAGACCGGAGTCTACTTGCCGCGCTCCTGCTGTTGTGCCGCCTTGGCGCGCAGCGCCTCGATGTCGAAGCCCATGGCGAGTGGCAGGTCCGGGTCGTTGGCGCCGTCCTCCCACGGGTCGTAGGGCGCCTCCTCGTCGTCCTCCTCGATGAAGCCCTGCGACGGGTCGAACTTGTTGTAGAGCTCCTGGCCCACCGGGTCGATGTTGCCCATCTGCTCGTCGGGCAGCTGGGTCAGCACGTCGGCGATGTAGCCGTGGGCGGCCTCGTCGAGCGAGACCTCACGGTTCTCGCGCTGCGACTGGTACCAGCGGTAGTCCAGCAGCTCGTGGAAGAACTGCGCGGGGTCCCGCTTCGACTCTAGGTGCCGCGGGATCCGCGTGATCGCGGGCTCGAAGACCTCCATCAGCCACTTGTGGGCGGCCACCGACTCGCTGAGGTTGCCGGGCAGCTTCGCTCGGAACGTGTCCATGTCGTTCAGCAGCCGGCGGGCCTGGTGCTCCTCGGCGTCCAGTCCGGTCAGCCGCATGAGCCGGCGGGCGTGGTGGCCGGACTCCACCACCTTGGGCTGCATTCGGATGGTGCGGCCGTCCGCCGACGTGCTCACGTCGATCTCCGCGACGTCGAAGCCGAGGGCGTTCAGGCGCCGGACGCGCCCCTCGAGGCGGTACATCTCGGCGTCGGAGAACTCCTCGACGCCCGTCAGTTCCGCCCACAGGGACTCGTAGCGCTCCTCGATGGTGTCGACCAGCCACTGCGGATCCAGGGATTGGTCCAGCATCCCGCCGGCCTCCAGGTCGCTGAACTCGCCGTAGAGGTTCGTGCGGGCGATCTGGAGGTCGTGCGCGCGCTGGCCCTTGGTGAGCTTCGGGTGCAACTCGCCGGTCTCGGCGTCGACGAGGTAGGCCGCGAACTCCCCGGCGTCCCGCCGGAACAGGATGTTGGAGAGCGAGACGTCGCCCCAGTAGAACCCGATGAGGTGCAGGCGCGCGAAGAGGACCACCATCGCGTCCAGCAGCCGGTTGACGGTGTCGAGCTTGACTCCCGAGTAGAACAGCGCACGGTAAGGGAGGGAGAACGGCAGGTGGCGGGTCAGCAGGATGGGGTCCAGCGGGCTGCCGTCGCGATCCACTCGGCCGAGCACCACGCCCACGGGCTCGACGGCGGGCACACCGAGCCGGCGCAGCTCCGTGAGCTGTCGGTACTCGTGGACCGCGACCTCCTCGAGGATCTCCTTGGCGGCCAGGATGTCGTCGCCCACCTGGATGAAGCGGACCACGTGCCGCGAGATGCCGCGGGGCAGCGCCACCAGGTGCTGCGCCGGCCAGGCCTCCAGCGGCACGTTCCACGGCAGCCGGATGAGGTCGGCGTCCGGTTTGGCTGCGAGGAACCTGGGCATGCGGGACAGCTTAGTGGTGGCTCGCTGACGTGGCTGTCACCGCGCGCGGTCGAGGGCCTCCCGGATGACGGCGATGACGTCATCCTGGGACTCGATCCCGACGCTCAGGCGCAGCAGCCCCTCGGTGATGCCGGCCGCGGCGTGCGCCTCGGGGCTCATGGAGGCGTGCGTCATGGTCATCGGGTGACAGACGAGGGACTCGACGCCGCCCAGCGACTCGGCCAGGTGGAAGACCTGGAGCCCGTCCAGGAACCGGTCCACCGCTGGCCGACCACGGACGAGGTCGAGGCTGACGATGGCGCCGAAGCCGCTCATCTGGCGCAATGCGAGGTCGTGGTCCGGGTGCCCGGGCAGCCCGGGATAGTGCACCGCGCGGACCGCCGGGTGGGCGGCGGCGAGCTCGGCGACGGCGTGGGCGTTTTCCTCGTGGACCCGCAGGCGGGCGTCGAGAGTCCGCAGACCCCGCAGCACGAGGTATGAGTCGAAGGCGCTGCCGGTGAGGCCGAGCGCGTTCGCCCACAGCGCCAACCGCTCAGCCTGCTCGCCCGCCCGGGCGATCGCCACCCCGCCAACGACGTCGGAGTGTCCGTTGATGAACTTGGTGGTGGAGTGGATGACGAGGTCCGCGCCGAGGTCGAGGGGCTGTTGGCGCAGGGGCGAACTGAAGGTGTTGTCGACGGCGACCAGCGCGCCGTTCGCGTGTGCAGCGGCTGCGACGGCGGCGATGTCGGTGATGCGCAGGAGGGGGTTCGAGGGCGTCTCCACCCACACGAGGGCGGCAGGTCTGGACAGGGCCTCCGCACGCGACGGCTCACGCGTGAGGTCCGCCACGTCCAGCTCCAGGCGCCCCGCGGCGGCGAGCATCGTGAAGAGCCGCCACGTGCCACCGTAGGCGTCGTGTGCCATGACCACGCGTCCGCCGACCGGGACGAACGCCTCGACGATGAGGGTGACGGCCGCCATCCCCGTGGCCACGACGGTGGCGCCGGCCCCGCCCTCGAGATCGGCCAGTGCGTCGGCCAGGACATCCCGCGTCGGGTTGCCGGCCCTCGAGTAGTCGTAGTCCCGCGGGTGGTCCGGCGAGTGGAACGTGTAGTTGCTGGACAAGTAGATGGGGGGCACGACGGCGCCGTGCGCCACGTCCGAGCCCAGACCGGCGCGCGCCGCGCGGGTCCAACGTCCGAGATCCACCATCAGCTGCCCTCCCAGGTTCGGCGGCCACTCTACTGCCGTGGGACAGACAGAAAGCGGGGGTCCGGTTTCCCGGACCCCCGCCTTCTGTGCCTCAGGGAAAGGCTCAGTGCTGGCTGAGTCGGTCCTCGGTGGCGTTGCTGAACACGTGCACGCGTGCGGGATCGACCGCGAGGCGCACGACATCGCCCTTGGAGGGGGCGTTGCGGTGGCCACCGACACGGGCGACGATCTGCTGGGCGTCGACGACGTCGTCGTCCTGGGTGCCGGCGAGCGTGCCGTACAGGTACGAGTCGGCACCGAGTTCCTCAACAACCGCGACGTCGAGGGCGACGCCCTGCTCGTCCTGCGAGATGTTGAAGTTCTCCGGGCGGATGCCCAGGGTCAGGGTCTCCTCGCCGTTGGCCTTGGCCAGCACGTCGCGGGCGACGGGCACGGTGTAGTCACCGAGCATGACGCCGCCGTCGACGACCTTGCCGCTCATGAGGTTCATGGCGGGGGAGCCGATGAAGCCCGCGACGAAGAGGTTGCTCGGGTTGTCGTACAGCGCCAGCGGCGAGTCGACCTGCTGCAGGATGCCGTCCTTGAGGACCGCGACGCGGTCACCCATCGTCATGGCCTCGACCTGGTCGTGGGTGACGTAGACGGTGGTGACGCCCAGGCGGCGCTGCAGTGCAGCGATCTGGGTGCGGGTGGAGACGCGCAGCTTGGCGTCGAGGTTCGACAGCGGCTCGTCCATGAGGAACACCTGGGGCTGGCGCACGATGGCGCGGCCCATGGCGACGCGCTGGCGCTGACCGCCGGAGAGGGCCTTGGGCTTGCGGTTGAGGAAGTCCTCGAGGCCCAGCAGGTGTGCGGCCTCCTGGACGCGCTTCTGGCGCTCGGCCTTGGGCACGTTCTGCATCTTCAGGGCGAAGCCCATGTTGTCCGCCACGGTCATGTGGGGGTACAGGGCGTAGTTCTGGAACACCATGGCGATGTCGCGATCCTTCGGCGGCAGGTCGGTGACGTCCCGATCGCCGATGAAGATGTTGCCCGAGTTGACTTCCTCGAGGCCTGCGAGCATGCGCAGCGAGGTGGACTTGCCACAGCCTGAGGGGCCGACGAGAACCATGAACTCGCCGTCCTCGATGTCGAGGTTCAGCCGATCAACGGCCGGGCGGTCGGTTCCGGGGTAGATGCGCGACGCATCACGGTAGCTGACAGTGGCCATGCCACATTTCCTTTCCACGGGCAGGTACGTGCCCGACGATCCGAGTGGAGGAAGGAGGTCTTCCTTGGCTCAGCACCTTACCGTGCCCCATCTGGGGGAGTGGTACTGGGTCAGGTCACAATTCGGCAACGATCCATTCACAGGCCGTGACGCGTACGATCACGCCTGTGACGACGCCACCGGAGCAGACCGACCCCCAGGACGTGCGTCCGGGAAATGAGACGAAACAGTGGTGGGAGGAGGACGGCCTCCCCTGGAACCACGAGCCCACCCGCGCGGACATCGCCTGCCTCACCTGGTTCGGCGTCGTCGGGATCTTCTCCCTCATCCTCATCCCCACTCGCGCCTGGCTGCTGGGCGTCGCACCCGACATCCTCGCGATGATCACAGGCGGCCGGACCGCCGTCGCCGCCAGCGGGGCCCTGGCCGGGACCGGGGAGATGCCGCACTGGCCCTGGGTGCTCGGCGTCGCCTCCCTCCTCAGCCTGAAGTTCGACTGGATCTATTGGTGGGCCGGCAAGCTCTGGGGTCGGGGGATGAT
The DNA here is from genome assembly GCA_947499145.1 of uncultured Arachnia sp. Classification (GTDB taxonomy): domain Bacteria; phylum Actinomycetota; class Actinomycetes; order Propionibacteriales; family Propionibacteriaceae; genus Arachnia. Next base: position 12,995 of record CANMNB010000006.1, on the reverse strand, counting down.
CGAGATCTGGGCGGGCCGGAGCGAGCGGGCCGCCCGCAACTACGGCCGGGCGGAACGGCTGGCCGAGCGGCTGGGTCCCGTCGGCTTCCTGCTCGCCTACATGCCGATCCCGCTGCCCCTGATGCAGGTGGTCTTCGTGCTCTCGGGCGCCGCGGGCATGAGCCTCAAGCGGTTCCTGCTCTACGACTACATCGCCAGCACCCTGTGGCTGGTGCTCTTCTTCGCCCTCGGCTGGCGGCTCGGCGAGCCCGCCGTCGACGTGCTGGACGCCTACGCCCGTATCGCGGGGTACGTGGCCATCGGGCTCATCGTCGTGATCGTCGCGGGCTCGCTCTGGCGGGGGCGCAAGCAGTAGCGCCTGCTCAGGCCCGCGACAGGACGGCGACGAGGAAGTCGCTGTCGGGCGCGAACGGGCGCAGGTCCCAGGTGGAGAGCTTGAGTTCCACCTGCAGGCCCGCGGACGCCGCGTCGGCGAAGAACTCGTCGAAGTCGTAGCCGCGGCCCGCCCCGAAGCCGATCACGGCACGCCCCTCGGGGGCCAGGTGGTCGCGCAGGCGGCGCAGCACCTCGACCCGGGTGCTGGGCGCGAGGAACCCCATGACGTTGCCCGCGCACAGGATCGCGTCGAACCCGGCCTCGATCCCCTTGGCCGGCAGGTCCAGCTCGGCGAGGTCCTGGACCACCCACGTCGGGCCGGGGTAGTCCTCCTCGGCGGCGGCGATGAGGGTCGGGTCGAGGTCCACCCCGACGACCACGTGGCCGCGCGCGTGCAGGGCGCCACCGTGCCGCCCCGGGCCGCAGCCGGCGTCGAGGATCCGCGAGCCCGGCTGCACCATGGCGTCGATGGTGCGCGCCTCGCCCTCGAGGTCGTGGCCGGCGGCCGCCATCATCTTGAACCGCTGGATGTAGCGCCGCGAGTGATCGGGGTCGGCGGCGATGATGTGGGCCCACTTGCTGGGTTCAGGACTCATGCGTGCCATTGTCGCGGCCCGTCGACGGTTCCACCAAAGCGCCCGCCGCGGTCCGGGCCCCTCACTAGACTCGCGTCGAACCACCGGGAGGTCCTCACCATGGATGTGACCACGCGCGTCACCGACATCGTCAAGCTGCTCGCACGACTGGCGGGCGCCGGCGCGCTCAGCGTCGACGCCGATCGTTTCGGGGTGGAGGACGATGACCAGGCCCGGCACGCCGAGGACGGGCCTGTGAAGCTGGCGTCGGACCTCGAATCGATGGGAGCCACCTACATCAAGCTCGGGCAGCTGCTGTCCACCCGGCACGACATGCTCCCTGCCGCCTACACCGCTGAACTCGAGCGGCTCCAGGACGACGTGGAGCCCGTCGACGTCGACGAGATCCGCGCCGTGATCGAGGAGGAGCTGGGCTTGCGGGTCCGCGACGTCTTCGAGGAGTTCGACGACGAGCCCATGGCCGCCGCCTCGCTGGCCCAGATCCACCGCGCGCGGCTGGCCGACGGCCGCGACGTCGTGGTCAAGGTGCAGCGCCCCGGCGTCCGGGAACTGGTGCGCGACGACATGGCCGTGCTGGAGAAGGTGGCCGGCCTGTTGGACGACAACACGTCGATGGGGGACCGCGTCGGGGTCCGGCGCCTCCTTGGCCAGTTCTCCGGCGCGATGGCCGACGAGCTGGACTACCGCAAGGAGATGGCCCATCTCGAGCGCTTCGCCGAACTGGTGGACGAGGAGGAGCTGCTCCTGGTGCCCGCGCCGGTTCGTCGGTTGACGACGTCGCGGATCCTGACGATGGAGGCCGTCGACGGGCGGAAGGTCACCGACGTCGGCAAGTTCGGGCTGCTCGACATCGACGGCCCCGGTCTCGCCCGCGCGCTCTTCCGCTTCATGCTGCGGACGCTGCTGACCGAGGGGCTGCTGCACGCGGACCCGCACCCCGGCAACCTGCTCGTCACCGGCGACGGGCGGCTGGCGATCATCGACCTCGGCATGGTGGCGCACGTCTCCCGACGGGTGCGCAGCCAGCTCGTGCGGCTGCTGATCTCCATCAGCGAGGGCGACGGCACGCAGGTGGCCGACATCCTGGCCGCGATGGGCCACCCACGCGAGGACTTCGATCGGGAGGGATTCAACGACGAGGTCGCGCACTTGGTGAGCGGAACCTTGACCCTGGGATCGGAACTGCAGGCGGGCACGATCCTCGTCGACCTGGCTCGAATCTCCGGCATGCACGGCCTCCGCCCGCCCGCTGAGATGACACTCGTGGGCAAGGCGCTCCTGAACCTGGACCGGGCCGTCGCCCACCTCGATCCGGGCTTCGACCCGGCCGAGGCCATCCGGGAGAACCTCGTCGAGGTCATGGCCTCCGAGGTGTCCCTGTCCCCGGGGGCGCTGGCGCGTACCGCGATCGAGTCCAAGGAGTTCCTGGCGGAGCTGCCTGGACGCGCCAACCGCATCCTCGACGACCTGGCCTCCGGCGACCTCAGCGTCCGCATCGACGCCTTCGACGAGGACCGCGTTCTGGCGGTGGGGCACCGGCTTGCGAGCCGCCTGACGATGGGCATCCTGCTGGCGGCGGTGACGATCGCGGCGGCGCTCATGATGAACATCGACGCCGGACCGACCCTGTTCGGATATCCGGCCTTGGCGGTGGTGTTCTTCATCGTCGCGGCCGTCAGCGCGCTGGCGCTGGTGGCATGGATCTTCGTTACGGACCGACGGGCGGCCAAGCAGCAGCACGGCACGAAGTCCTGACGGGACTGGAGCCCCCGGAGGGAGTCGAACCCTCGACCACTCGCTTACAAGGCGAGCGCTCTGGCCGCTGAGCTACGGAGGCGTGGGTCCCCATTGTGCCCAATCCGGCCGTGCCGGGGCTACTCGGAGATCGTGGGGCTCAGGCGCCCGACGCCGAGACGAACATCCGGCCGGCGCCACGCACCACGACCTGCTCCCCGGCGGGGACGAACACGGCGTGGCCACACGCGAGCGTCAGGGCGTCGTCGTCGCCGTCCAGCTCGAACGACCCCTCGGCGACCAGGCAGATCCGCCCGGAGTCCGTGCGGGGCAGATGGACGGGGGAGTCGCTGACGGGCTGGACGAGCCAGACCTCGAACTCCTCGATGTTCGTGGGGTAGACGTAGATGCCGTCGGATCCCTCGGGCACCAGCACCCGGACCTCGGTGGGCTCGAACCGGACCACCTGGAGCAGGGCGTCGACGTCGATGTGCTTGCGGGTGAGGCCGCCGCGCAACACGTTGTCCGAGTTGGCCATCACTTCGACCCCGGTGCCGCGCAGGTAGGCGTGCATGATGCCGGCCTCCAGGGCGACGGCCTGGCCGGGCTCGAGGGAGAAGCGGTTCAGGAGCAGGGCGGCGAGGATGCTCGGGTCGCCGGGGAAGTGCTCGTCCAGCTCGACGGCGGTGCGGGCGAAGACGCCGAGTTCGCCCGGCGCGTGCAGGTGGTGCACCGCGGCGGCCAGCACCTCGTCGACGAGGTGGCGCCGCTCCCCGAGCGAGAGCACGTCGAGGAAGACCTCCTGCAGCGCCGGGGTGGTGGCGCGGTCGCGCAACGGCCCGATGACGGACGTCAGAGAATCCCCAACGCCGAGCGACTCGAAGAGTTGGGCCGTGACGTGCGGTTCGCGGAAGCCCACGAGGCCCTCGAAGGGGGTGAGGGCGATGATGACCTCGGGCTTCGGCCAGTCGTCGCGGAAGCACCGCTCCGGCGCCGTGATTGGAACGCCCAGCAGGGACTCCCGGGCGTAGCCCTCGCGCGCTTGGGGCCGGGACGGGTGGGCCTGCAGGCTGAGCGGGGAGGCGGCGGAGAGGAACTTCATGAGGTAGGGCAGGACGCCGTCGAAGGCGGCGACGGTGGACGCGCCGAGGGAGGCCGGGTCGTCGAGGAGGTAGCGCGACAGGGTGGATTCCTCGCCGATGCGGGAGTCGCCCATGGGATGCGCTCCGAACCACAGCTCGGCCAGTGGCTGGCCATCGGGTTCGCGGCCGGTCAGTCGGCAGATCTCGTCGACAGAGCCCCACTGGTAACGCTGTTCGACGCCCTCCAGCCTCAGCATGCCGGCGCCTGACAAGCGCGAATACTGGGCGCGACGCAGGTCGGTGGCAACTCTGGCATGCCACCAAGTGAAGCGCTTGGCGGCGGTTCCGGCAAGCTCGACGGACTGAGGTGGGCCTAATGACATCGGTGTGATTAGCGCCTATGATGGGGGCCATGTCGCAAGCCGCCGAAGTCGTGAGCCACGAGCTGACCGAACACGAGGCTGCCCTCCTGGACTTCGAGGACTCCTGGTTCACGCTGACCGTCCCGAAGGACCAGGCGATCACCGAGCGCTTCGGCATCTCGGTGACCCGATACTACGAGCGGCTCAACTCGGTGATCGACAACCCGGCCGCCCTGGACCACAACCCCCTGCTGGTCAAGCGCCTGCGTCGCCTGCGTTCCGCGCGGCAGGTCGCTCGCTCCGCCCGACGCCTCGCGCGTTGAGGTAGCCGCCGGTGTCCAGGCCTGCCTGGACCTCGAACACGTTGCGCAGGGCCCTGTCCTTCGTCCGTGCCATGGACCACAGGGTGGCAATCCCGTAGAGCGGCAGGAACGGCAAACCGAAGCAGTAGGCGTATTGCCACGCGTGCGCGTCCTCGTGGGCCAGCAGACGCGGGATGCGACGCTCCACCTCCTCCAGCGACTGCCGCGGCACCAGCACGACGCTGCCGATCGTCATGGCGGATGCCTTCAGCCACGGCAGCCGAGCACTGTCCGCGACCAGAAGCGAGTCCCTCACTCGGAGCCGCGCGCCGCTGGCGACGGCCACGGCCAGCCCCAGGAGGGACGAGGCGTTGACGACATTGGCGACGTTGCGCAGCAGACGAGCCCGGTCCATGGGCCCAGCCTACGCACCTCCGAGCGTCCGCCCTTTGCACTCGCTTGGGCAGAGTGCTAATAATGGACTTAGCACTCGCGATAACCGAGTGCTACTGATCCACCGGTGAGGTCCAACTGGACCGTCCGTCGCGGGCACCGTCGTGGACCAGGGACACCAACGACCACCTTCGGGGTCGCAGACCCCGACGACGGGAGGACTCCCGAAACATCATGGCAAAGCTGATTCAGTTCAACGAAGAGGCCCGCCGCGGACTCGAGCGGGGCATGAACACCCTCGCCGACGCGGTGAAGGTCACCCTCGGCCCCAAGGGCCGCAACGTGGTGCTCGAGAAGAAGTGGGGCGCCCCCACGATCACCAATGACGGCGTGTCCATCGCCAAGGAGATCGAGCTCGAGGATCCCTACGAGAAGATCGGCGCCGAGCTCGTCAAGGAGGTCGCCAAGAAGACCGACGACGTCGCTGGCGACGGCACCACCACCGCCACCGTCGTGGCCCAGGCCATGGTTCGCGAGGGCCTGCGCAACGTCGCGGCCGGCGCCAACCCGATGGGCCTGAAGAAGGGCATCGAGGCTGCCGTCAAGGCGATCAGCAACGAGCTGTCCAACCTGGCCATCGACGTCGAGACCCGTGAGCAGATCGCCGCCACCGCGTCGATCTCCGCCGGTGACTCCACCGTCGGCGACATCATCGCCGAGGCGATGGACAAGGTCGGCAAGGAAGGCGTCATCACCGTCGAGGAGTCGAACACCTTCGGCCTCGAGCTTGAGCTCACCGAGGGCATGCGCTTCGACAAGGGCTACATCTCGCCCTACTTCGTCACCGACGCCGAGCGCATGGAGGCGACGCTGGACGACCCGTACGTCCTCATCGTCAACTCCAAGATCTCCTCGCTGAAGGACCTGCTCCCCGTCCTCGAGAAGGTCATGCAGTCCGGCAAGCCGCTGCTGGTGATCGCGGAGGACGTCGAGGGCGAGGCCCTGGCCGGCCTGATCGTCAACAAGATCCGCGGCACCTTCAAGTCCGTCGCCGTCAAGGCACCGGGCTTCGGTGACCGCCGCAAGGCGATGCTGCAGGACATCGCCATCCTCACCGGTGGCGAGGTCGTGAGCGAGGAGGTCGGCCTGTCGCTCGACGCCGTCAACCTCGACCTGCTCGGCCGCGCCCGTTCGGTGCTCGTCACCAAGGACGAGTGCACCATCATCGAGGGTGCCGGTGACCACGCCCAGATCCAGGGCCGCGTCAACCAGATCCGTCGCGAGATCGAGAACTCCGACTCCGACTACGACCGCGAGAAGCTGCAGGAGCGCCTGGCCAAGCTGGCCGGCGGTGTTGCGGTCATCAAGGTCGGCGCTGCCACCGAGGTGGAGCTCAAGGAGCGCAAGCACCGTATCGAGGACGCCGTTCGCAACGCGAAGGCGGCCGTCGAGGAGGGCATCGTCCCCGGCGGTGGCGTCGCGCTGCTGCAGGCGGCCCGCGCTGCCGACATCTCGGGGCTCGAGGGTGACGAGGCGGTCGGTGCGCAGATCGTGCTGAAGGCGGCTCAGGCCCCGCTGAAGCAGATCGCGATCAACGCCGGCCTCGAGGGCGGCGTCATCGCGGAGAAGGTCGCCAACCTGGAGAAGGGGCACGGCCTCAACGCCGCCACCGGCGAGTACGTGAACATGGTGGAGGCCGGCATCATCGACCCGGCCAAGGTGACCCGCTCTGCGCTGCAGAACGCGGCCTCCATCGCCGCCCTGTTCCTCACCACCGAGGCGGTCATCGCCGACAAGCCGGAGAAGGCCCCTGCGGCCGGCGCCGGCGGCGGCATGGACGAGATGGGCGGCATGGGCGGTTTCTGAGCCACCCGTCGCACTGACACTCGAGAGGGCGGTCCCCAGCGCGGGGCCGCCCTCTCGTCGTCCCGACGCGACACCAGTGGCGCCCCCGTCGCGCCAGCGTTACCCTGGCAACGCCAGCCGAGCTGCCCGACGCCAGCCTTACTCCGGGAGCGCCAGCCGAATTCGGCGTCGCCAGCGATGTATCACTGGCGACGAGGAGTTGCGCTGGCGAAGCAGTGGTGGCCCCCGATCGCGGCGCCTGTTCCCGCGGCTCACCGACGGCCCTGGGGCGGTCCTGACGCCATCGCAGGGTCCCGACGCCGGTCTCGTCCCGCGCAGCCTCCCACCTCTTCGACCGGCAACTTGGCAGAATTCCCTCCATGAGCACGCTCGAGGTCCTCGCACTGCATGCCGACGACGCGAAGCGGGCCGAGGCCGGTGGCGCCGACCGGATCCAGTTGCTCGGCTCGCTCGAGGGGGACGGACGGGCCCCCGAGCCGAAGCTGGTGGACAAGGTGCGCCGCAGCACCACCATCCAGCTCCGTCCGCTCGTCCGACTGCGCGACGGCTTCCGCACCGACGGCGGCGAGGTCACCCGCCTCGAGGGGCTGATCGCCGCCTACCTCGACGCAGGTGCCGACGGCGTCGTGCTCGGGTTCCTCGACGGCCACAACCTGGTCGACGAGGAGGTCATGCTGGAGCTCCTGGGCGATGGCGACTGGCCGTGGACCTTCGATCGCGCCATCGACTACTGCCTCGACCAGGCGAAGGCCTGGCCCCCGCTGATGCGACTGCCGCGTCTGGACCAGGTCCTCACCGCCGGCTCCGTCCGCACCGTGGAGCACGGCCTCGACGACCTGCTCGCCCGCGCCCGCCGCGACCCGGAGGCCGCGCGCGTGATGATGGCCGGTGGCGGTCTCCAGGCCGAGCACGTGCCGTGGCTCGTCCGCGCCGGGGTCCGTTCGTTCCACATCTCCGAGGCCGCCCGCCCGGGCGGGTCCTTCAAGGCGTGGGTGGACAGCGATCTCGTCCGCATGTGGCGGGACCTCGTCGACGACACCATCGCCCACGAGCGGCAGCGGCAGGCGTGACCCGTCCCGTCAAGCACCGACGCGGGGCCCGCATCGTCGTTCTGGCAGACGACGAGGTCCTCCTCATCAACGATTCGGACCCGGGTGTGGCCGACAGCGGCTGGTGGGTGACGCCCGGCGGGGGAGTCGACGGCGACGAGTCGACTCGCACCGCCGCCGCCCGCGAACTCTGGGAGGAGACGGGGTTGGAGCTGTCCCCGTCCGACCTCGGCGATCCCGTCCTGACCCGCACCGTGGTGCATGGCTACTCCGACCGCATCCTCGTGCAGGAGGAGGACTTCTACCGCGTCCGGGTGCCCCGCTTCACCCCCTCGGCCGCCGGGCTCACGGACACCGAGCTCCAGCGGATGGGGGAGATGCGCTGGTTCCCTCTCGCGGCACTCCCGTCCCCCGTCTGGCCCTCCGACCTCGCGGGGGTGGCGACGACGTCGGGGCGGCTCGACGCGAGGGCGGAGGAGGAGTCCACGGTCCCCGTGTCCCAGATGGTCCTACGGCGGTTCGGCGTGCCTCAGCGCGACGGCGGGCGCAGCCGGTTCTGAGCCACCAGGGACCAGACGAGGAAGCCGATGGTGGGGAAGGTGGCCAGTGGACCCGGCGACTCCTCGAGGAGGAAGGACCAGAGCATCAGGGCGCCGCCCAGCCCGAGCGACCACGCCCACACCGATCCGGCGTGCTGCTTGGCGCGCTGCAGGAAGAACCCGGCTACGAGGAAGAGCACGCCGGCGGCGCCGGGCACGAACAGGCTGATGCCGTAGCTCCAGGCGGCGAGCTGGATCAAGCGGCGTTGCTCGCGTACCTGCTGGGGCTGCGCGGCCGGGACGTACGGTGGCGGGAACGGCGACGGCGCCGGGCCCGGTCCTGGGGGCGCGGGTGTCGACGTTCCCGGTGCGGGCAGGGGTGGCCCTGAGGGCATCGGCAGCGGGGGGCCCGACGGCGGGGGCAGCTCGGAGGTGGGCGCCGACGCCAGCGACTGCACGTCGAAGGGTTCCCGGGGGTCCCGGCTGCCGTCGGGCCGGCGGCCAGGGCCTGCGGTCAGGAGCGAGGAGACGGTCTCGAACGGCGCGACGGGGTCCCGGCGCGGCCCGTCGTCGGGGCACACCTGCTCGAGGGGGATGGCGCGGGGCGCCTCGAACGAGCGCGGCGGCGGAACGGGTCCCGCCGTCGTGGGACGGGGTTCGGCAGCGACGTCGAGGGGGTCCGTCTCGGGCATGGCAAAGCCGTCGGGACGCTCCAGCGGCGCGTACGCCGATCCGTCTGTCCAACTGGCCACGACCCCATAGTAGGGCGGCACCACGCACACCCCGGGAGTGACGATAGGGTCGGGCCACGACCGAACGCACAGGAGGCTCCGCAACGCCATGGAAGTTGTCATCTGTTCCGACGAGCACGAGATCGCACGACTGGCCGCGGACCGGGTGGTCGCCGACGTCGAGGGCGCAAACCGACCCATCCTCGGTGTCGCGACGGGCAGCTCGCCGTTGAAGCTGTACGCGGAGCTCGCCAGCCGCGTCGAGGCGGGTGACGTCGACTTCTCGCATGGCGAGGCCTTCGCGCTCGACGAGTACGTCGGCCTGCCGCCGGAGCATCCGCAGAGCTACCGGCACACCATCATGCGCACCGTCGCCCAGCCCCTCGGCTTTGAGGGCAGCCGGGTGCACGTCCCCAACGGCTACACCGCCGACCTCCAGGGAGAGGCGGAGAAGTACGACGCCGCGATCGTCGACCGGGGCGGAGTCGACGTCCAGATCCTCGGAATCGGTAGCAACGGTCACATCGGCTTCAACGAGCCGATGTCGTCGCTGGGATCGCGGACTCGCGTCAAGACGCTCACGCAGCAGACCCGTGAGGACAACGCGCGGTTCTTCGACTCCATCGACGAGGTGCCCACCCACTGCGTGACGCAGGGACTCGGCACCATCATGGACGCCAAGGCGATCGTCCTCGTCGCCCAGGGCGCGCACAAGGCGGACGCCGTCGCCGGCATGGTCGAGGGTCCCGTCACGGCCTCGTGCCCCGGGTCCATCCTGCAGCTGCACCCCCGAGTGTTCGTCGCCGTCGACGAGGCGGCGGCCTCGAAGTTGCAGCACGCCGCCTACTTCCGGCACGCGGCGGCAACCCCCCTCGACCCGGGTGTTTGAGGGCCCGGCGACGGGCGGGATAGACTGAGAGGCCATTCAACTCCCACGAGCTAGCGAGGACTGCGGTGCCCACCGGAAAAGTGCGCTTCTTTGACGCCGAGAAGGGCTTTGGCTTCATCGCCAAGGACGACGGCGGAGATGTCTATGTGCGGTCCAATGTCCTGCCGGCGGGGGTCACGGCCCTCAAGCCGGGCCAGCGCGTCGAGTTCGGGATCATCGAGGGGCGGCGCGGTGAGCAGGCGCTCTCGGTGCACCTGATCGACACCCCGCCGTCGCTGTCCAAGGCCTCGCGCATGAAGCCCGAGCAGATGGCGGTCATCGTCGAGGACCTCATCAAGCTGCTCGACGACATCGGCAACGGTTACCGTCGCGGCCGGCACCCCGACGACAAGCACTCCGCCAAGATCGCCCAGCTCCTGCGCCGGGTCGCCGACGAGTTGGAGCTCTGATGGCGGCGCCCAAGCTGGACGCCGTCACGGCCGCCGCCGTCGACCAGGCTCGCGCCGCCGCCGTCGACATCGCGGGGGAGTCCGCCGTCGGCGAGCACCTTGGCGCCACCCCGGAGGCGGGCGAGCGCATCGTCACGCACTGGTTCGCTTCCGAGATGGCGGGGTACCCGGACTGGCGCTGGGCCGTCACCATGGTCAGGGCCTCCCGTGCCAAGGTCCCGACGGTGAACGAGGTCTCCCTCCTCCCCACGGCCGAGGCGCTCCTGGCCAAGCCGTGGGTGCCGTGGGAGGAGCGCATCGGTCACGGGGACATCGCCCCCGGGATGCTCATGCCCACCCCGGACAACGACCCTCGCCTCGAGCCCGGCTTCGCCACCACCGACCTGCCCGTCGACGCCGACCCGACGGATTGGGTGCAGCTGCGCACCACCGTCGCCGAGCTGGGGCTGGGCCGGGAGCGCGTGCTGTCGCAGCACGGCCGCGAGCTCGCCGCCGAGCGGTGGCTCGCCGGGCCACCCGGACCCCACGACGAGGCGTCCCGCCAGGCTCCTGCCCCGTGTGCCACGTGCGGCTACTTCGTCGCGCTGAGGGGCCAGCTCGGCACCCTCTTCGGGGCCTGCACCAACGAGTACTCCCCGTTCGACGGCACCGTGGTGCACCTGGAGCACGGCTGCGGCGGCCACTCCGACGTTGTCGAGGCGAGACGCGCCAAGGAACTCCCGGAGCCGGTGTTCGACACCATCGGCGTCGACGAGACCCTGTTCGACTGACCCCTGATACACCCTTTCGCGCCCGCTGGGCGCCACCTGCCCACGTGGCACCCCGCGGCGTGGTGCTCGCGGGTGCAGGACTAGCATGCCCCCGTGGTTACCAAGTCCCCGAAGGCCGCACACCGGCCCGATCCTGCTCCGACGGGCGCCACCGCCCCCTGGCTAGAGCGCTACTTCGACATCACCAAGCGAGGCTCCTCCGTCGGTCAAGAGATCCGCGGTGGCCTTGTCACGTTCTTCGCGATGGCCTACATCATCGCCCTGAACCCCCTCATCCTGGGCACGACGACGGACAAGGACGGGCTCCTGATCTCGGGCGCCCCCATGTACACCGACGCGGCAATGACCCAGGTCGACTCGGCCGCGGTCGGCGCCGCCATCGGCATGGTCGCCGCCGCCACCGCGTTCATCGCCGGCATCATGACGCTCCTCATGGGCTTCGTCGGGCGCTTCCCGATGGGTCTGGCTGCCGGCCTCGGGCTCAACGCGCTGGTCGCCTACGTGCTGGCGCCGCAGATGACGTGGCCGCAGGCCATGGGCCTCGTGGTGTGGGAGGGCATCCTCATTGCCATCCTCGTGCTGACCGGGTTCCGCACCGCCGTCTTCCGCGCCGTGCCCAAGACCCTGCGCACCGCGATCTCCGTCGGCATCGGCCTGTTCATCGCGTTCGTGGGCCTCATCAACGCCGGCGTCGTGCGCAAGCCGGGTGGTGCGCCGCCGGTCGAGCTGGGCATCAGCGGCTCGCTCATGGGCTGGCCGATCCTCGTCTTCGTCTTCGGCTTCTTCCTCCTGATCGCGCTGCACACGCTCCGGGTCAAGGGCGCCATGCTCATCGCGATCGTCAGCGGCACCATCCTGGCGATCATCGTCGAGGCCGTCGCCAAGCTCGGCCCGCAGGGTGCTGAGAACGCCACCGGCTGGGCGCTCAACGTGCCGCAGCTCGGCAACTTCACCTGGCCGGACCTCGGCCTGCTCGGCCGCATCGACATGGTGGGCGCGTTCTTCCCCGACGGCCAGTTCTCGCTGACGACGTTCATCAGCCTGCTAGTGCTCGTGTTCTCGTTGCTCCTGGCGGACTTCTTCGACACGATGGGCACGATCGTCGCCGTCGGCTCCGAGGGCGACCTGCTCGACGAGCACGGCATGCCTGAGCACACCACCGAGATCCTGCTCGTGGACTCCCTGGGCGCCGTCGCAGGCGGCCTCGGCTCGGTGTCGTCGAACACCTGCTACATCGAGTCGACGGCGGGCGTCGGCGAGGGTGCGCGCACCGGCCTGGCCTCGGTGGTCACCGGCGCCGCCTTCCTGCTCGCCATCATTGCCTCCCCGATCATCAACATGGTCCCGTCCGAGGCCGCTGCTCCGGCGCTGGTGTTCGTCGGGTTCCTGATGATCGCGCAGGTCACCGACGTCGACTGGAAGAACCCGGAGCTCGGTATCCCCGCGTTCCTGACGATGATCTTCATGCCGTTCGCCTACTCCATCACCACCGGCATCGGCATCGGTTTCCTCAGCTACGTGTTCCTCAAGCTCATCCGTGGACACGCGAAGAGCATCCACCCGCTGATGTACGTGGTGGCGGCCATGTTCGTCATATACTTCCTGCAAGGACCGCTGCTGTCGCTGCTGTCCTGAACTGAACATCGCTGCAGCCGGGCCGGGAGGGTGACCTTCCCGGCCCGTCCGCTTCCCGTCTCCCGCGCGACCTCCCTGCGTCGTGCACCTCGGCGCGTCGCCTCCCTGCTATCTCGAGTCGCACGGCTCGGTTCGGGGGGGGGCTGCTTCGGATGGGCGCGCCAGCGTTACTCCTCGTCGCCAGCGCTGTATCGCTGGTGGGTTGAGCCAACGCTGGCGTCGA